>NZ_JAKRNS010000010.1 GCF_022346615.1 Staphylococcus sp. ACRSN
ATATTTATCATAAAATAATTGTATGGAAGTTAAATAGGAAAAGCAATAATTTGAAGAATTTAAAAAAGCTAATTACAAAATTAAACTATCAACAATTCATTAATACAACAAACTAAGTTTAATTAACTTTCAATATGAATTTTGAGTTTTGAAAAAATAAAGCAGACAAATCCTAAGTGTAAATATCACAAAGAACTTGTCTGCTTTGTATCCTTTTAAAGAAATTTTATTCCATTATGAGGAAATTATTCACTTAAAATAACTGTATTATTTGAGTCAGACGATTTAAATATTGCATCAATCATTATATTTGCAGTAATCGCATCTCGAACATGAATATATTCATTAGTATTATTAAGTATACATTCATAAAAATGATCAATTAATTTACCATGACTTGGACCATAATAAGATTTTGTACCTTCTAATTTGTGGTCTTCAATTATCACTTCTTTATAACCATCGTCATTGACACGTGTAAGTATATTATCTTTAATGGTTAGTTTTTCATTTTCAAAAATAACTTGCAATTCGACACTACTATTTGTATAACTCGCATTAGTCGCAAAAAAGAGTGCTTTCGCTTGATTAGTAAATGAAATATTTGCTGAAGCGGTATCCTCAACCTCTATGTTGTAATCTAAAAGTTGTGTGACACTACCTCGAATCGACTCAATTTTACCGCCTAGAACTTGTATTAAGTCTAAAGTGTGTATAGATTGATTAATTAATACTCCACCACCAGAATGTGCCAAATCTCCACGCCATGTTTTTTCTGTGTAGTACTTCTGCGGACGCGCCCATGTTACTAATCCTTTTAAACCTTTAACAGGTCCATAAATACCACTATTTACAATTTCTTTTAATTTTAGAAATGTATCATTGTATCTGTTTTGAAAACAAATGCCAATTTTAATATTTGGATTATTTTTCTCAAGTGTTAATAATTCTGAACCCTCTTTTGCATTAAGTGCTAATGGTTTTTCTTGGAGTACATGAATGCCTTGATTGACACATTTTTTAGTTGCTGGTAAATGTAAATGATGAGGCAAACAAATATGGACACAATCCAGTTTTTCAGTATTCAACATTTCTGATAAGCTATTATAAAATTTTGCTTCGGGAATTTTATTCATAAGGGTTTGATTATTATCACATACTGCAACAAGTTGGGCTTTTGGATTTTGTTTTATTGCTTGAATATGAACTTTTGAAATATCACCTAGTCCGATAATACCGACATTTAACATCGCTTTCACTCCAATTGATTTGTATTGAAACAAAATTATTTTGAATTTTTTTCTTTTGAGATTTTTTGCTGAAGTACTTCTGCGAATTCTTCTCCGTCAACCGGAAGTGTTACTTCTTTACCTAACCAACTTGATAAGTAAAATGCATTAACTAAATTAACACCATTAATGCCATCACTACCTGGTGCTATAAGGGGTGTACCATCAATAATATTTGCTGCAAAATTATTAAGTACATTAATATGTTGTCCTCCCCAAACACTTTCAAACTCTATGACTTCTTGTGTATAAATATCAGTGAATGACTTTCCTTTGAATATTTCTTGGGCTTCTTTCCAAGTCATATTTTTATTCATAGTCTTTTCTGATTCATTTAATCGTGTAATTGTTAATTTTTTACTATCTTCAACTAAAATCTTTCCTTTATCTCCAGTTATTTCTAATCGATCCGTTCCGATAATGTCATGCGTACAGGTAATAAATACGCCTGTTGCCCCATTACCGTAATCTAGTACCGTTGTGACATCGTCATCAACACTTAAATTTCTTTGGTAACCATATTGTATATTTGAAAAAACTTTTTTCGGTAAACCGCATAACCACTGCAACAAATCGATTTGATGAGGTGCTTGATTTACTAATACACCACCACCTTCTTCCGACCATGTAGCTCGCCAGGCGCTTTGATCATAGTAAGATTGTGGTCTCCACCATGTTGTTATAATCCAGTTGGTACGACGAATATTGCCAATTTCATTAGTATCAATAAGTGTTTTTACTTTCTGATATAAAGGATTCGTACGCTGATTAAAAAAGATACCAAACGTTAAGTGAGATTTAATTTGAGCGAGTTCACTTATTTCTTTTACCTTATCAGCATATATGTCACCTGGTTTTTCTAAAAGTGCATGAACATCATGTAATAAGGCATATTTACCAATCTCGGTATGTAGATAATGCGGCACAGTTGTAACGATAGCATCAACATTATCACTTTTGATTAAAGCTTGATAACTTTCGAAAAATGGAACATCGGGATACAAATTTTGAATTTGTTCTTTTTTGTCCAGATTATTATCACAAATTGCGCCAATAGTCATATTTTCAACTTTTCCATTGTTAATGAATTCTGCGTAAGTACTACCCTGGGCACCAAATCCTATAATTCCTAAACGAACTTTTTTCATTAAACATTCTCCTGTTCTAATTGTTTTAATATAGCCAATAAAGCTTCATACTGAATTTGATAACCCTCTGCTCCATCTTTAGCTGCAACATTTTGTATTGTTTCTGTTGAATGTTCTATTTCTAAATCTTTAATAGAGTCAAAGACAACTAAATGAGGCTCTAAAGTTAAAAAGCCACTATAACCATTTTTGAAAAATTGTTTTAAAATACTTTGAATTTCACCATCCCCATTACCACATATAACATTGACATTGTCTTTATATACTGCATCCTTAATATGAATATATTCTACATAAGGTGCTAGTAGTTCATAACACTCTTGAGGATTTTCTGCACATTGAACGAAATTAGCAAAATCAAAAATTGCTTTAAAATGACGAGAGCTCACTTCATCTAAAATTGTCTTGCATCGACGTCCGATATCCCCAAAAATATCTTTCTCGTTTTCGTGTAATAAAATAATATTATGAGCTTTTGCTATTTCAGCAAACTGACGTAATTTGTTCACTACTTGTATTTTATAGTTATCAAAATTCTCGTCTTTTGGAATATAAAAACTGAAAATCCTTATATATTTGCAGTCAAGTATTTTAGCAATTTCACATAATTCATTTAAAATTGTTATTTGTTGTTGAAATGCAGATTCATCATCGATGTAAATCTTGCCTATTGGTGAACCAATAGAAGATACTGCAATTTCCCATTGTTGAAGTTTAGGTATAACTTGTTCTTTAACAGTATTTACAGTGAATTGACTAATGTTTTTCCCATCTATTGCTCGTAAGGATATATAATTCATACCTAATTGTTTCACTGTTTTTAACTGTGTAGTAAAATCCGAAGCAATTTCATCCGAAAAGCCTGATATTTTTATATTATTCATAGTAACTCTCTCCTTTAATTTGTTAGCGCTTACAATTTTGAGCGCGATTTTAAAGTTTAGAACCAATCTCGGTAGCCAATATCCAATAAATAATCACGGCTTGTAATTAAACAATCATATGCATCCTTACCGTATAGTGCATCTTGTTCTACGAAGAAATATTCACTGCCACTGTCATAACCAGCTTGAATAATCTCTGGTAACGGTAAGTTACCTTCACCAAGTTCAGCAAATTGAGTAATCATGTGTAACATAAAATAAATTTTTTCGTGTCCTTCACCTGGATATTGATTCATATCAATTTCACCGATTCTATAATCTTTTAAATGAATTGCTCGAATACGATTTTTATAGTTTTTCAGTACTGTGATAGGATCCAGACCAGCTCTCCATATCCAATGAATATCTAATTCGAAGCCGAGAAGTGTAGTACTATCGCGCATTAAATCCAACATATAATGTCCATCATATTTAACGAATTCTAAATTATGTGCATGGTAATACAAATCAATTCCTTCATTTTTTAGTTGTTTGGCATAGCGCTCACACTTATTTGCAAAATTCAGAGCCTTTTCTTTAGAACCCATATAATTTATAGGTAACATACCTATCCTTAAAATATTACAATTTACAGCTTTACAATCTGTAATGATTTTATCAATATTATTTTCTAGTGTGTCTCCAGGAAAATTTTCAGTTTCTGAAATATCTTCTACACCACAAGACAATGCTGAAATTTCAATGCCTAAATCTTTAATTGCCCTTTGCATTTCATTAATATTATGTGCAGTCATTTCAATTTGTGATACTTCAAAGCTATTGTAGCCTATATTGTGAACTTTCTTTAAAACAGCGTAGATGCCCTCTTCATTCACTTTGTCTCTAAGCATCATCATTTGAACGCCTATACGTGGTTTTGTCATAAAGCTCATCCTTTCTATAAAACTGTTATAATATAATTATATATTGTTAGAAAATTATGAACATTGTAATTAAATAGGAATAGTTTGTTTTTTGAGGAGGGTTTTGTATGTCACATAAAGATGAAATGATGTTAAAACTTGATACAATTTCCTTAAATCAGCATGGTAGGTATGTAGCGTGGCATAAAATTAGTGATGGACATTTCGGTAATGAACTACATTATCATGATCATTATGAATTATTTTTTTCTTTATCTGGCAACATGCTATATACAATTGGAGATTGCACATATAAATTAGATGTAGGCTCTCTATTAATTATTGAACCTTTTGAATTTCATAAGTTAAATGAACAATTAGATGGCCATGCAGAAAGAATTGGGTTACGGTTTAACAGTGAAATATTAAATGAATTATCAACTGAAGGCTTTGATTTAGGACAATGTTTCGATATGACTTCGAGCCATTTTAAAAGGCTATTACAATTATCAGAGGTACAAAAACGAGAGTTGCACTACATCTGGCAAGGATTATTAAAAGAACAAGATCATAATTATATTGGAAAACCCTTAAATGAAAATGCTCTGTTAACTCAATTTTTTGTAATTTTGAATAGAGTTGCAGAAGATAACCGAATGATGGATCCTCATCAATATTACGGTTCGGAATTAGTTAGACAAATATTAGATTATATGGAAATGAATTTTTCTAAACCAATTTCTTTGGAAGATTTAGAAAATAAATTTTATGTAAGCAGATATAAAATAACAGAACAGTTTACCAAATTAGTAGGTTATCCTCCATATAAATATTTACTACAAAAAAGGTTGCAACATGCTCAATATTTGTTGGAAAATGGTGAGAATCCACAACAAGTTGCTAGTTTATGTGGTTTTACAGATTACTCCAATTTTTATAGAAGATTTAAAACGACCTATGGTTGTAGTCCTAGGAACTATTTAAATAATCACAGCAGACCATAATGATAACGTGATATCCAAATGGATTTAAATGCATATTTAATGATTTTTGTTCCTTTTAAATATATCAAATTTATAAAATAATTTAAGAAAGTAGCTTTAAAACAATATTTCAACCCTCCCCTAACGACATATATGTTATAATGTATGAAAAGTTGTTATAACATATGCACTCAACATCTTGTTATATACATTTTTTTGAATATTGAGGTGAAGTATATATGGATGAAATAAACAACGTCGTATCAGAAAACTTAAAATTTTACCGTAAACAAAATGGATATTCTTTAGAATATTTAGCATCTTTAACCGGTGTAAGTAAAGCGATGTTAGGACAGATTGAAAGAAAAGAATCAATTCCCTCCCTTACTACATTATGGAAAATCGCACAAGGTTTGAGGTTATCATTTGCTGAACTCACATCAGAGATTCTAATCAATCATGTTAAGAAAGTTCCGGTAGAACGAATTGAAATGATACAATCTTCTGAATATGGTTACATAATCTATCCATATTTTCCATTTGATATACAGAAGAAGTTTGAAACAAATATGATTTGTTTAGAATCAAATGGCCATTTATCGGGAACTCCTTATGGCTCGAACAGTACAGTATACATAACAGTTTATGATGGTCATTTAACATTAGAAGTTGATGGTGAATGCTACACAATTAACGCATATGATTCAATTAAGTTTAATGGTAATGTTTTTCATTTATTTGAAAATCATTCAAATAGCGAGTGTAGGTTTAATATGATTGTTCACTACTAAATGGTTAGTTGGATTTAACCATACTGTGATTTGAGACTTATATTATAGATTGTTATACTTTTCTATTGAATATTGATATGTATTATAATTATATTAGGAAATTTTAAAATAACCCATCAGATTCTGTCTGAAGGGTTATTTTTAAGTAATGTAAAAGCTGATATTTAAGTAGTTATACATAAAATTGAAGGTACAGCATAATAAAAGGATAATGAAAAACATTGCCCTAGAGCGAGTAATGGCAACAATCAGTGTCTATAATTTTAGACACTTTTTTTAATGCTTATCTAGTTTTAATAACAGTGCTATGGAAGATTTTTCCAAATGCATAAAAACATAAAAATACAACGACGCTGAACGCCGTTGTATTTGGGTTTATAAACTATTTTGTGTTATGGATTAAGATTCTAATAGTAAATCTTCAGGATTTTCGATTAAATCTTTAATTGTTTTTAAGAATCCTACTGCTTCTTTACCATCGATAATTCTGTGGTCGTAACTCAATGCGATGTACATCATTGGACGATTTTCAATAGTGTCAGCATCTATTGCGATTGGACGAGTTATAATTGAATGCATACCTAATATTGCAGCTTGGCTACCATTAATGATTGGTGTTGACATCATTGATCCAAAAATACCACCATTTGTAATCGTGAATGAACCATTCACCATATCATCTAAACCTAATTTTTTATCACGGGCTTTTTTAGCTAAGTTTGCAATTTCATTTTCAATTTCAGCAAAATTCTTTTTATCGCAGTCTCTAACAAATGGTACAAGTAATCCATCATCTGTCGAAACAGCTACACCAATATCATAAAATTGTTTAGTAATCATATCATCGCCATCAATTTCAGCATTTACTTCAGGGTATTTTTTCAATGCAGCAACAGCAGCTTTAGTGAAGAATGACATGAAACCTAATTTTGTACCATCGTGATCTTTAATGAACTGTTCTTTTTTACGCTTACGTAAATTCATGACGTTCGTCATATCAATTTCATTAAAAGTCGTTAACATAGCTGTATTATTAGAAACTTCTAATAATTTTTTAGCTGCTGTTTTTTTACGACGAGACATTTTTTCTCTAATTACAGGTTTAGATGGGTTTTGTGGTTGAGCTTTTTTAGGTTCTTCTTTGGTAGTAGATTGAGTAGCTTGTTGACTATTAGATTGACTTTGATCTACATGCGATTTGCGTACGACATCATTTGATTGCGGTGCTACCTCAGTTAAATCTATACCTTTTTCTCGAGCATATTTACGTGCTGATGGTGTCGCATTAACGCGTTGATGTGAGTCTTTTTCTGCAGAAGTAGCACTATCATCTGTTGCTGATGATTGAGCTTGCTTACTTTCTTCAGTAGAACCTTCTTTAGGTTCTTCTTGTTTTGGTGTGTTATCAGTAGAATCACCATTCGCATTGCCACTAGCTTCTCCGACAACTGCAATTGCTTGACCTACCTCAACTGTATCACCTTCATTAGCTAATTGTTCTTGGATGACACCAGCTTCTTCTGAAACTACTTCAACATTTACTTTGTCTGTTTCTAATTCGACGATAGCTTCACCTTTTTCTACACTATCCCCAACTTGTTTTAACCATTCTGCAATGGTACCTTCTGTGATTGATTCTGCTAATTCTGGAACTTTTACCTCTGGCATGCTTAACTTCCCCCTAGTTAATTTTTGTACTTTGTTCTAGTATCATATTTTGAACGAGTTTATGAATTTCACCGTCACCTTCAGCTGGTGCTGAACGTTGAATACGACCGTGATAACTCAAATCATATTTATCAGTTGTAAGTTCTTTTAAATATGGATAAACAAATGACCAAGCGCCTTGGTTTTTAGGTTCTTCTTGAACCCAAGCCACATTCTCAAGATTTGGCAATTCATTCAATAACGCTTTAATTTCCAAATCAGGGAAAGGATAAAGTCTTTCTACAGCTATTAAAAGAATAGACTCATCTGGATTTTTAGCTAAGTGTTCTTTTAAATCGATAAACATTTTACCTGATGCTAAAATAACTTTCTTTACAGCATCTTTATCGTGTGATTCTGGTAAAATGGCTTCAAATTTACCAGTTGTAAATTTGTGTATTGGATCAGCAACCGTTTTATTACGTAATAAACTCTTCGGTGACATAACAACTAATGGTCTCATAGATTGTGAATCTAAGTTAGCTGCTTGAGCACGTAATAAATGGTAGTAATTACTAGAACTAGATAAATTAACAACCGTTGCGTTGTTTTCACCTGCAAGTTGTAAAAATCTTTCTAATCGTGCAGATGAATGCTCGGGACCTTGACCTTCAAATGAATGTGGTAATAATAATGTCAAACCTGAACGTTCTCCCCATTTAGCTCTCGCACTAAATAAGAAGTTGTCGAATATCATTTGTGCCATATTTGAGAAGTCACCATATTGCGCTTCCCATATTGTCATACACCCTTTGTTTTGTACGTTATAACCATACTCAAAGCCAACTACAGCAGCTTCTGAAAGTGGTGAGTTTCGTACTTCAAACGTGGCTTTTTGATTAGGTACATGATGTAATGGTACATATTCTTCACCGGTATCTGGATCGTGTAATACAGCGTGGCGGTGGCTGAAAGTTCCGCGCTCACTATCTTGTCCAGTTAAGCGGATTGGATTGCCATTTTGTGTGATTGTCGCAAATGCTAATTGTTCTGCATGTGCCCAATCTACTAAACCATCTTCGCTTTCAAATGGTTCTTGTCGTTTTTCAAGTACTTTACTAAGTTTTTTCAAAACATTAAATCCAGATGGATAAGTGAGCATCGCATCGTTGATTTCTTTAAGTTTCTCTAAACTTACATCATCATTTTTCGTCTGAATGGGTTCAGCTAAACTTTCAGGTTTTTGCATGTCTGGATTATCCATTTTATCGTTTTTATCAATTTTATCATGTGCAGCACGTAATGTTTTTTGTACTCCGTCTATGATTTGGTTCATTTGATCTTCAGAGATAATACCCTCATCAACGAGTTGCTTACCGTAAAGTACATCTACAGGATCATGTTTACGAATTTCATGGTATTGTAGTGGGTTTGTTATAGATGGTTCATCCATTTCGTTATGCCCGTAACGACGATAACCAACAAGGTCAATAACAACATCTTTATGGAATTCTTTTCTAAACGCCATTGCAATTTCTATAGCTTCGATAGTAGCTTCAACATCATCAGCATTCACATGCATAATTGGAACGTCATAGCCTTTAGCTACATCCGATGAATAAGTTGTTGAGCGTCCATCATTCGGCTCAGTAGTAAAACCAATACGGTTATTTGTAATGATGTGTAATGAACCGCCTGTAGAATAACCGTCTAAATTACCTAAGTTCATAGCTTCAAAGTTGATTCCTTGACCTGGGTAAGCAGCATCACCATGAATAATAATAGGCATTGCTTTTCTGAACTCTGTTGAAACGGTACCAGATTTATATGTGTTATCTTGAGCTGCTCTTGTTTTACCTAATACCACTGGTGACACAATTTCTAAATGGCTTGGGTTATTTGCTAGGGAAATTCGCTGTTCAATACCATAAGATTGTGTTGTCTTGACACCGCCTAAATGATATTTAACGTCTCCTGACCATCCAGAAGTTAATTGAAGGCTTCCATCTTTAGGTAAAAATTTCATTGGATCGGTATGCATGAATTCTGAAATCATCATTTCATAAGGCTTCTCAAGTACATGTGTTAACACATTTAATCTACCTCGATGTGCCATACCAATTTGGATATTTTGAATGCCTTCGTCGCTAGCAAGTTTTAATGTTTGTTGAAGCATTGGTACAAGTGTATCTACACCCTCGATTGAAAAGCGTTTTGCGCCAACGAAGTTTTTGTGTAAATATTTTTCGAATCCTTCAACATGTGCTAATTTTTTAAATAATTCGATTTTTTGATTTTCATTTAATAAAGCTTTATATGGTGTTTCAATTCTTCTCTTCAACCATACACGTTCTTTATTATTATTGATATGTGTATATTCAAAAGCGATTGGTCCTTTGTATCGCTTTTCCATGCGTACTATAGCTTCATAAGCATTATCATAAATATCTTTAAAATGCTCTGAAACAATACCAGCAGAGATAGATTCAAGCGTTTCACGATCTAAATTAAAATCTTCTATACTTAATTTTGGAACATGTTCTCTTGCTGGCTTGTTGACTGGATAAATATTTGCCAATAAATGCCCATATTGACGAATATTATCAATCAGGCGCATTACACGTTTAATCGTGCTATCACCTTTAGCCGATTGTGATTGATTTGATGCATTTGTTTCGATGTTTGCTTCACCGTTTTTAATTGTACTAAATAGGACTTGCAAATCTTCAGGGACTGAAGTAGGATCGTTCAGATAAACATCGTATAAATCCAAAACATATCCAAGATTTGCCCCGAAATTCACAGGTGCCTCGGTAACCTGTTTTTCGTTGCTCATTTTACACCCTCCACAAAATAGTTGAAACGCTTACACAACAATAATAGCATTAAATTTATTCAAATTAAAGTACCAATAAGGCACTAATGTGAAAAAAGCAGAACCTTATATAAAATGGCTCTGCTTTTTGTTATTTTCATTTAATAGTGTAACATATAATTTTTAGCCAATTAATAGTTGCGGGCTACGCACGGATTAAAATACTATCCTAAAAGTGGTGTATTTCCCTATATCGCTTTCGACTTGTATTGTACCATTGTTCAATTCTATTATTTTCTTCGCAATTGAAAGCCCTAGTCCATTTCCACCTAATTTTCGAGAACGAGATTTATCTACTCTATAAAATCGATCAAATATAAATTCAATGTCTTCTTTTGGTATACCAACACCATGATCTGTGATTTCAATAGATATTTGTTTATTTTTTAAATTAGTTTGAATATGAATATATTTATTGATTTGGTCATACTTCATTGCATTATCAATAAAGATAATTAAAACTTGTTCTAATTGATAACGGTCAATTTTTATATTTAATGGTTTTGAGTAAGGTTCGAATTCAAATGTATAATCATGATGTAGTTGTTCGAGTGATTTGATACGCGATGCAATTTCATGGTTGATTTCTACATTTTCTAATTCTTTGAATTTAGTATTTGTATTATCCTTTGTTAATAAAAGTAATTCCTCGACTAGTTTTGTAATACGCTCCATTTCTTCTAATGAAATATCTAAAGATTCTTCTAAGATGGCAGCGTCTTTTTTTCCCCATCGTTGAATTAAGTTTAAATGTCCTTGAATAATTTGTAACGGCGTTCTTAGCTCATGAGAGGCATCTTCAACAAATTGTCTTTGTTGGTTGAATGATTCCTCTAATTGGTACATCATAGCGTTAAAAGTAACGATTAAGTTATCCGTTTCTTCATAATTTGTAGTCAGTTCTACTTTTTCTTGGAAACCATCACGACGAATTTGTTGCATCTTATTAGACATTAATATGAGTGGCTTTGTAATTTGTGATGAAAAGAAATAACTAATAATTGCTGTGATAAATGTTGCTATAACACCGAAGATTAATGCAATAAAATATAATGAGCTTACAAGGGCATTATAATCTTCTAAAGAATGAACGATGATGCTATAGCCTTGAAAGTTTGGCATATCGATATGTCTTGTAATGACTAGATATTCGTTATTATGTTCTGTTTTTGCAACAACATGATTAATATCTGTTTTTTGCAATTTTGGAGAAACATCAATTGAATGAGTGTTAGAGGTTTCTATTATTTTTTTTCCATCTTCATTAAAAAGCATGACTTTCTGAAAATTACCTAATGCAGCATTTAAATCTAGTGGTGTTATTTCAGATAATCGCTTAGTATCAAATAGTTTTTGTATATCTTCAGAACTTCTCTCAGCCTCATCTAATTCATTATGCCTAAGTGAACTACTTAAGAAAAATATAATGATAATACTGAAAAAGAAAATTGTTAAGAATGTAATCGTAGTTGTGATGATCATCCATTTTGTGCGTAATTTTCTTTGCTTCATTGTCTTATCACATACCCGACACCACGTACTGTCTCAATATACTTGTCTTTATTAAATGGTTTTAATTTATTGCGTAGATACCTAATATATACATCAACAACGTTGGTTTCGACTTCGCTATTATAACCCCATACATCTGTTATAATTTGCTCTCTTTGCATAACGTGATTACGATTCTCAGCAAGTAAAAAAAGTAAATCATATTCTGTTTTTGTTAAATCTAGGGCTTCCCCATCTACGGTTACTTTAAATGCTTCTTTATCTATAATGAGTCCATTAATATCAATAACATTCTTTTTAGGTTGTCTACGTAACATTGCTCTTATACGTGCTAGTAGTTCTTCAATATCAAAAGGTTTTACAATATAATCATCGGCACCATAATCTAAACCAGCAACTTTGTCATAGGTATCACTTTTAGCTGTGATAATAATTATAGGCGTACTCTGGCTCTGTCTAATTTGTCTACAAATCTCTAGACCATTTATATTTGGTAACATTAAGTCTAGAAGTATCAGATCATATGTATTAGTAAGTGCCATGTCTAGGCCTAATTTACCATCATTTTCAATATCTACTATATAATTTTCATGTTCTAATTCAAGTTCGATGAAACGAGCAAGATTTTGTTCGTCTTCTACAATTAATATTTTTGTCATATTTTGCACCTCTCTTATATATTAAAGGAAAATAAATAATGTAGAAAGACATTATCATTATTTGTTGATAAATTGTTAATTTGATCATTTATCATTTGTATTGAGAATGAATATCATTTATAATCATTTTTATCACGTGAATATTGTTATGGAAAGCATTAAAGGAATAATTTAAAAAAATTCCAATTTCTAATTGACAATTATTCTCAGTGAGGTATAATGTAATTGAAAATGATTATCAATTCCAAACATAAGACATTCCCCCCCACACATATTTGTTCTTAGTTGGGTTAATCATTTTCATAAATATCCCCTTTTATATGCCCGTAAAAGACTAACGTTGCGAGACGACGTGAAATATAAAAGCCGGTTTTACTTTGTAAAATCGGCTTTTATAATAAATTTTGACACATAAAAAGGCAGTTAGATGATATTTTCATCTAACTGCTTTTTGAATTGTTTAAACTTGTAGTTTGTGTCTTAAGATTAACGTAGAAAGTACTACACAAAATGCACCACCAATTATCCCAGCTATTATATCAGTTGGATAATGTACGCCTAAATATACACGTGATGATGAAATCATAATAATAAATAAAGCGGATAGACCTATCATAAATGCTTTTGATTTTCCTTTTAAGACACGGTTTGCGATATAAATTGAACTACCAAAAAATGCTGTCGATCCCATTGCATGACCACTAGGAAAACTGAATCCTGAAATATCGATTAGTCTAAGTAATGTTGGTCGCTCTCTATCAAATATGTTTTTTAGTAATGGGTTCAAAGTACTAGATAAACTCATTGCAATTGCAAAAAATAATGCTTCAATATTTAGCCGTTTAAGCATTAAATACGCTACTAGCATAAGTGATAATGTCACCATCGCCCAAACTTCTCCAACTTTGGTAAACCCTAAAAAAATCGACGTACTTATAAAACTTTCAGAAGAATAAATAAATTCATAAACTTCACTATCGATCCATTTTCCTAATCTGGATTCGTGAAAAAATGCAATGATGCCAAAGATTAATGTAAAGATAATTAATAATGAAATTCTTTTCCAACGACTCATTGCACACACCTCCAGCTCTTATTTAGCATCTTTAAGTATTTTATGGAATAAATCATAACGTGTAAAACTTTCTTTGTATACACCCATTTGTTCAATGATTTTATCTCTATTTTGTTCTATTTCAAAGAGTTGTTGTTTTAAATCCTCTTCAGTTAATTTATCCTCTGGTATTGTTCGGCCAAATCCTTTAGATTCGAAATTTTTAGCATTATCTATTTGATCGCCGCGTGATTGATCTAATCCTAATGGAATTAATAACATTGGAATTTTTAACGTTAAAAATTCATAAATCGCATTAGAGCCTGCTCTACTAATTACTGTATCTGTTATTGCTAATAAATCTGTTAAATCATCTTTCACAAATTCAAATTGTGTATAGCCTTCTTTATCTTTTAGCGATTGATCAAGTAATCCTTTTCCAGTCAAATGTATGACTTGATATGATTCTTGTAATGTATCTAAATTTTGTCGAATTATTTCATTTAATTTCTTACTACCTAAGCTACCACCCATCACGAGTAACACTTTTTTATTATTTGTAAAATGTGTGAGCTGATAACCACGATTTTTATCACCTGTTTTTAAATCTTCTCTTACCGTGGCACCGACAAAATCGGCTTTGTCTTTAGGTAAATATTGTAGTGTATCTTCAAAGGTAGTATATATCTTTTTCGCGAATTTTAAAGAAATCTTATTTGCTAAACCGGGTGTTAGGTCTGATTCGTGAATAATTGTTGGGATTTTTAAACTTTTAGCTGCTATAACAACAGGAACAGAAACAAATCCTCCCTTAGAAAATAATAGATCGGGTTTTTCTTTTTTTAATACTTTTCGAGCATCTAAAACGCCTTTAAGTACTTTGAAAATATCTTTTATATTTTCAAGAGAAATATACCTACGTAACTTACCACTTGAAATTGCATGATATTTAACTTCTGGAAGTTGTGATTCAATCATTTCTCTTTCAATGCCATTTTTTGAACCAATGTAAAATGTCTCATGACCTTCTTCAATTGCAGTTGGTATCAAGCTTAGGTTTACGGAAACATGACCAACTGTGCCGCCTCCTGTAAAAGCGATTTTCGACATAATAAAACCTCTATTCTTCTAAATTTTTATAATATGCGTAAAATGGTTCTCCTTTATCATAAGGATGATAATTAATTTTAACTTCTCCTACTTTAGTAAAGCCAAATTTATTAAACAGGCCTTGAGCGCGTTTGTTTAAGGCGAAAGTATCAGTTATCATAATGTGTATATTATGGTTTAATGCCATATTAACTGCAAAATCAAATAACTTTGTAGCCGCTCCTTTATAAGTTGATGAAGCCGCTAATCTATGAATCACATAGGCGCCACTTCTATCAACTGGCCATTCTAAATTATCATACCACTCAGATTGACTTTGGTCGACCACTATAAAAGCATAAATCATATCATTTTCTTCTAACACATATAACGTTTCTTTATTAATATCCTCTTCAAAGTGAATGTCTAATGGATAATGTTCATCCCATTGATTATTGTTATCTTGTTTCATGATGTCTTTAGCTTCTGCTACGATTTTTAGAATACTATCTAAATCTTGCAGCGTTGCAACTCTAATCATCTAAACACCCCTCAAGTTTATTTTAACTTTTTCAATAAATTTTGTAGTACAGTATCTTCTCCGTTTGCTTTATTCACTAGTTCTTGGGTGAACTTTTCATTAGTTTTCTTATCGAATTCACCAGTGACAGTTAAATCATTTTTGTTTTGGAATGATTTTATAGCAGATTCTAATGATTGATCGAATTTATCAGTATTATTATCTACTTTGAATCCCAATGCTGTTAAGCCAATTTTCATTGTCTTAACATTTTTATCCTTATCATTGAGTTTATAAACTTTTTTATTTGGAATTACATTTAGAGATTGATATTTAGGTTCTGCAATTTTAACATCTGGATTAATACCTTTTCCATGAATATAATGGCCTTTTGGAGTTAACCATTTCATATTCGTGAATTTTAATAGAGAACCATCTTTAAATTCATGCGTTGTTTGCACAATCCCTTTTCCAAATGTTTTGGTTCCAAATACTTTAGCTTTATTGTAATCCATCATTGCACCTGTAAACACCTCTGAAGCACTAGCTGATCCTTTGTTTACTAAAATGGATACATTCATGTCTTTTGCTTCTTTTAGTGCGTCATTAGGAGCTGTAATCTTTTCTTTATGATTGCCTTTTTGTAATTGAACGACCGAATCTCCTTTATCGATGAAGATATTTGCCATCTTCACTGCCTCGTCTAATAGGCCACCAGGATTATTTCTTAAATCAATAACAATGTTTCTTATGCCGTCTTTATGTGCTTTAATTATTGCGGATTTAAGTTCACCTGAAGTGCTATTTTGAAATTTGTTAATAGTAAAGACACCAATGTTATTGTGCTTTTCGTATTCTACACTCTTAACATGAATTTTATCTCGTTTTATTGTAATTTCATGTGGTTGATTTGCTCTTTCAATTGTTAAAGTAACTTTTGTACCTTGTTTTCCTCGTACTTGCTTAACTATTGCTTCTAATGGCTTACCTTTTACAGATTTACCATTTACTTTTGTCACAATATCTTTAGGTCGTATACCTGCTTTTTCAGCTGGAGAACTTTTCATTGGGCTAGTAATTTCAATTTTATTATTTTTCTTTTGCATTTCAGCGCCTATACCAACAAAATCTCCAGAAACATCCTCGTTAAATGAAGTCGTTTCTTTTTTAGTCATATATTCAGAATAAGGATCATCTAAGTCTTTTACCATACCATCTATAGCTGATTCTGATAATTCAGAAGCATTTGTTTTTTTATAATATTCGTTATTTAATGTTTTATATACTTGTTGTACCTTTTGCATTTCAGCGCGTTGTTCACCATTTAATCCGCTAGTCCAATGGCTAATTGCAATTGTCGCAAATACAGTTATGATTGCTGTTGCGATTATTGTAGTCAGTAATAATAAAATCAGTTTTCCTTTTTTGATACTTATACTTTTTCCTTGCTGCTCAGTGTGTTCATCTTGTTCTGTTACTTCTTTATTATCCGACATTTCATCACTTCCTAATACTTATGTAAAAATTTTATATTAATTAACTTTATAAAACAAAAAGAGCTAGGATTGAACCATATTCGATTAATCCCAACTCTCTTATATGACACATTAATATTTTAATATACTTATATATATATCGACAAATATTAAGTGGTTTAAAATTTTAGCCATTCTGTATATTCTTCATATAAATCATCAAATACAGACATAGAAACAGTTAAATCACTTTGTGTTTCTATGTAATCAGATAATATATGAAAGTCTTTTTCATGTCTTGGAAAAGATAAATCATCGAAAATTTGCTCTGCTAATTTCCCTTTTTCATCTTTACGACCTCGTACAGTTAACACAAATTGATAAAATGAATGATCTTTCATTAATTCATTGTCACATCAACGATTTTTGTTTCACCTTTTGTAACTGAGTTAACATCAGCAATAGAAACTGAAGTCGTATTATCAGAATTCGTGATTATAATTGGTGATATAACAGATTTTGCATTTTCTTTAATGTAGTTTAAATCAAAACGTAAAATAGGGTCTCCTATACTTACAGAATCACCACTCTCAACTAAAATTTCAAAGCCTTCACCGTCTAATTGAACTGTATCTAAGCCAATATGAACTAATAATTCTAGTCCGTTTTCTGCTTTAAGACCTATTGCATGTTTTGTAGGAAATACATTATCGATTTTTCCTTCTATTGGAGATACAACTTCCCCTTCAGTAGGATTAATGCCAAAACCTTCACCCATCATTTTTTGAGCGAATACTGGATCTGGAATATCTTCAATTTTCACGTATTCACCTGTGATTGGTGCAAAAATCTCACTTTCTTTATTTACTTCTTTGTTTTTACCAAATAATTTTTTAAACATAATTAGTTCGCTCCTTATTTTTCAAAATGTGGTATTAAGTCTCCGTAACCTAGTTCTTTTAATTTATCGAAAGGTATAAACTGAACTGCAGCTGAATTTATACAGTATCGTAGTCCGCCAGTTTCAGTAGGCCCATCATTAAAAACATGTCCAAGATGGCTGTTTGCATCTTCTGAACGTACTTCAGTACGAACCATGCCAAATGACTTATCAACAAGTTCGATCACTTCATCATCATCTAGTGCTTTAGAAAAACTAGGCCAACCACAATCTGATTCGAATTTTTCTTCTGATGTAAATAATGGTTTGCCTGAAATTTTATCAACATAAATACCTTTTTCAAAATGATTCCAATATTCATTTTGAAAAGGTGGTTCAGTTCCATTTTCTTGTGTAACAAGGTATTCCATTTCAGTTAAATCATTTTTCGACTTTTTAATCATTTTGTTTCCCCCAATGTCTTTCTATAAAGGATTTTCTACCTGAGCCACGTTGATATTGCTCGTAGTGAAGTGGATTTTTCTTGTAATAATCTTGGTGATAAGATTCTGCAGGATAGAAATTTTTATAAGGTTTAATGGGTGTAATTACAGGTTTATCAAAGATTGCTTGTTCATTCAATTGTTGTATCTTAGCTTCTGCTGCTTGTTTTTGATGTTCATCATGATAAAAAATAACTGGTTCATAATGTTCTCCACGATCAAAAAATTGACCTCCATTATCTGTAGGGTCGAATGTTTTGAAATAAACATCGAGAATATTTTCGAAAGTAGTAACATTTGAATCATACGTGATTTGTACTGCCTCAACATGACCTGTTTGGTTTGTACTTACACTCTCATATGTCGGATTATCAACATGTCCACCACTATACCCAGAAATAACTGACTCTATACCTGGATAAGAAGTGAAGGGTTTAACCAAACACCAAAAACAACCGCCTGCTAAAGTTGCATAAGCCATAAAAACCCTCCTAATACTATTTTGTCATAAAGTTACCACTATTTTAAGGATTTTGCTATAAAATTGTTTATATAATTATTTAAGACATTAAAGATTGGTAACATAAATAATGACAATATTTTAGGTTCTAAGTACAACCAAGCCAATTGCCCCTTGACCAGTATGTGTTGATATAACTGGAGTAGTAACGTTTGTGTCGTACTGACTTATATTAAATTCGTCTGTAAAGTGTTTTTTAATCTTATCCACAAATTCAATAATATTAGCATGTGCAATTCCAATAGATTTTATCTTTTTGTCACCAATAAAATGACTTATTTCTTTTTTTAAATATTGGACACTTGCATTTTGTGTACGTGAATTATGGATCAATTCAATTTTACCATCAACTAATGTACCTACTGGCTTGATTTTCATCATATTTCCAATCAAACCTTTGGTTTTACTGATACGACCACCTTTAATGAGTTGATTTAATTGACCAATTACAACGTATAGTTTGATATCTTTTTGTAATTCTTTAACATTTTTAACAATCTCATCTGTTGCTAATTCATCATTGTTCCAATCAACGACATGTTGGACTTGATAACCTAATCCATAGGAAATTGATTTTGAATCAATGACCGTCACATTACTATTAGTCATTTGACTCGCTTGTAATGCAGTTTGATAAGTACCACTTAAGCCTGAAGTCATGTGAATACTAATAATTTCAGAACCGTCAGCACCAAGCTCGTCATATAAATCAATGAATTTTCCGATTGCAGGTTGACTTGTCTTAACATCTGCATCATTTTCAATTCTTTCAATAAATGCTTCCGATGATATGTCAATTTGATCTGCAAAGGATTCACCATCGATAGTTAAATTTAAAGGTATGACATTGATATCATTGTCTGTCAAGTATGCTTGAGAAAGGTCCGACGTTGAATCAGTTACAATTTTCTTTTTACTCATATATTTCCTCCTGTTAGTGATGCTTCCGAATTAAATGTAAAAATGTATGAGGAATAGTGTTCTTTTCATCTAATTCGCCTTTGATAGCAGATTCTACTTCCCAATCTTCGAATGTATAAGGTGGGAAAAAAGTATCGCCGTTATATTTATCTTCAATTACTGTAATATACATATCGTCAACTTTATCTATAAAAGCTTCAAAAAGTGATTGTCCACCAAATATGAAGACATGACCAGTCAATTCAAATATTTCATCTATTGAATGTATAACATCTACACCTTCATGTCGAAATGATTTATTTCTTGTTAGCACAACATTGCGTCTGTTTGGAAGTGGTTTACCTATTGATTCAAATGTACCCCTTCCCATAACGAGTGTATTATTTGTAGTTAAAGATTTCACATGCTTTAAGTCATTTGGTAAATGCCAAGGTAATTTATTGTCGATGCCAATTACCCGCTGTTGATCGTGCGCCACCAAAATAGAAAGTGTCATGATGTTCCTCCCTTTGTTTGAGCTATGATTCAATTTTGTATGAACTCTCAATTATTATATAGTAAAGTGTTCTATTTATTAAATAAAAAGCGGTTTTATACTGCAATTGGTGCTTTTATTGCAGGATGAGATTCATAATTAATAATTTCTAAATCCTCATAATTTATGTCAAAGATAGAGGCATTTGAATTTAT
The DNA here is from genome assembly GCF_022346615.1 of Staphylococcus sp. ACRSN. Taxonomy (GTDB): domain Bacteria; phylum Bacillota; class Bacilli; order Staphylococcales; family Staphylococcaceae; genus Staphylococcus. The sequence goes on from NZ_JAKRNS010000010.1 coordinate 20,343, forward strand.
TTTTAATTGAGGTGCTGAAAAACTTTCTCGTGCTAGTTGTGTCTCAATGGCATCAATGTGATTGGAATAAATATGTGCATCTCCAAAGGTATGAATAAATTCGCCTACTTCTAACCCACATTCATTTGCTATCAAATGTGTTAACAAACTATAGCTAGCAATATTAAATGGTACGCCTAAAAAGATGTCTGCACTTCTTTGATAAAGCTGACAACTTAACTTGCCATCTTGTACGTAGAATTGGAACATCGTATGACAAGGTGGTAAAGCCATAGAATCAATTTCTGTAGGGTTCCAAGCTGAAACGATATGGCGTCTTGAATTTGGGTTTTGTTTAATCTGTTCAATAACTGTTTTTAATTGATCAAAGTGATTTCCGTTTTTATCTTGCCAATCTCTCCATTGTTTACCATAAACATTACCTAAATCACCATATTTTTTTGAAAATGTATCATCTGTTAATATTTGTTCTTTAAATTTTTTCATTTCTTCTTTATAAAGTAGATTGAATTCAGAATCTGTTTGTGAACGATGTCCAAAATCACTCATATCTGGTCCGTTATAGTCTTTAGAATTTATATAATTTTCAAAGGCCCATTCATTCCAAATATTATTATTATATTGTAAAAGGTATTTGATGTTAGTATCACCTTTAATAAACCACAATAGTTCAGTGGCGATTAGTTTAAAAGATACTTTTTTAGTTGTTAATAATGGAAAGCCTTTAGAAAGGTCAAAACGTAACTGATGGCCAAATTTTGAAATAGTTCCAGTGTTCGTACGATCGTCTTTTTGTTTGCCAATTTCTAAAATTTCTTCACATAGTTCATGATAGGATTGATCAAAGGCATTTTGCATCATCATGCACTCCTTCTTTTTTATATTATTTATGTTAATCATATTTGAAATTCACTTTAATTTAAAGGGGGGAATTCAATAAAAACAAACCCAATATTTACACTTTATGAAATTATCACGTTCGCAGTCAGCTATATAAAAAAACAGTGTCCTATTCTATAAAATTCGAATTGAACACTGTTTTTTTAGTATATCTATTTTTAGAATTTATTTATTTAATTAATTTGCTATTCACTTAGCAGTAATCATCAAAAGCGTCTTTGATATCCATGCAAATATCTTGAATATCTCTACCTTCAATGTGTTCTCGAGGAATAAAATGTTTTAATTCAGTTCCTTTAAATAACGCATAAGATGGGCTTGAAGGAACTTGTTGAATGTAGTTTCTCATTTCTTCTGTTGCTTCTTTATCTTGACCTGCGAATACAGTTATTTTATGTGTAGGTTTTTTGTCATTTTGTTCAACAACAGTTACTGCGGCTGGTCTAGCTAAACCTGCTGCACAACCACATGTAGAATTTATAACAACAAAGGTTGTTTCATCTTCTCCTACATTTTCCATAAATGATTTTACGTCTTCAGCTTGCTCAAGACTTTTAAAATCTCTACCAGTTAGCTCCGTACGCATTTGTGTAGCTAATTCATTCATATATGCTTCATATGCATTCATCTTAAACATCTCCTATATCTAATATCTAATTATTTTTGTTTCTATTAGCGATTTGTTTCCAGACAGAACCCAATGCTTCGTCTCCGTTTTCTATACGTGAAATTGCCATTTCAATTTGTAGTTTCACTTCATATGCAGGATCATTGGCATGTGTTTTTAAAGCAGGTAATTGCTCTTCTGAGCCTTCATCAAAGATAAACATAGCTGCACGCCAACGAACAATTTTTTGTGGATCATCTAATGCCTTTTCCATTTCCGGCAATGCTTTTTTGAAGCCTAAATCACTCAGACAATCTCCTGCTGTACGTCTTACTGCAGGACTTTTATCATTGAGCCCTTTATATAAATATGGTAAAACGGATTCATCTTCAATCATCCCTAGTAATACCACTGCTTCACGACGTAAAGGAATTTTATCTTCGTTTAGCGCTTTGCCTAATAATGGAAAATCTTCTATGGTTGGTGTTGGAAATGATTTTAACATTCTCAATCGCTCTTTCCAATCACTGGCTGTTTGATATGTGTCTAAAGTCACATGTTGATAGGTTTTTTCAGGAATTACAACTTCTGTAGCCAATGCATCTTCAACAAGTTGGTTTAATAGTGATTCAGGATATACGGCTGTAATTTCTTCGAAAACTTCTGCCATAATCTCATCTAGTTCTCCATACCTTACACCTAAATTTTCCCATTTTCTCAAAAATACAATGTTATCGTTATCTTTTTGTGCTGCCAACATACTATCTACAAAAATTTCAGGAAGTTGTTTTCTTTTTTCTTCTGTATTTGTTGTTAACTTAATTTGATATGGTATGCCTTTAAATTTCAATACTTCGGCTTTGACTTCACCAAAATGTTCATCAGGTAGAACTTCCTCAGTTGCATCAGCAATGTCTTCTTTTAATGTTGCAGTAACAATAGGCAATACAACTTCCCAATCAAATTTTGGTTTTTTGTCTACAGCTAAAAAATCCATGACATGGAAAATTGATTTAACACCCTCAATTGCTAATATATCATTAATAAATTGAGGTTGGTCATCTTTAATAGAAGTATACGTATTTGATTTATTGTCTTGACGCTTTTCATTTAAGACAATTTTCATTGTGTTTGGGCTTGGTGTAGGCTCTACACGAACAATTTCCATTTAGATGCCTCCTCTTTATATTTCTTCTAATGTTTCAGTAATCTTTGGTAAAACGTCTTCCCATTCTTGAGTGTCAGTTTTATTTATTGCTAAAAAGTCCATAACATAAAAAATAGATGTCACTTCTTCGATTTCTAATAATGCGTTAATAAATTCAGGTTGATCATCTTTAACCATATTGTATGTGTTAGATTGATTACCTTCCCTTGCTTCATATAATACGACTTTAATTGTGTTTGGACTTGGTGTTTGTTCGATTGTTTTTATATCCAAAATAATTGCCTCCTTATTGTAATTCATTACCCAATTGTTTAATTTGCTTACCAATAGAACATTCATTTATACAAAAATGATGCGCTTGTGTTTTACCATCGGTTTTTCTTTTATGATTTTTTAATAAGCATTGATTACAATAAGTGTTTATTAAATTATCGATTGCATCAATTGCCTCTTTTTCCGAGTAAGTTAAAATAATTGTCACGCTCCTATTATATAAAATTAATAAAGAGATATAGTTAAGGATAATCTTTATTAAGTATAGGTCACTTGTTCGTATTATATCACTTGTAACTATAATTGTTTAATATAAAATTTATAAAGTACTAAGTTAGAAATATCAAATAGTATATTTATTTTAAGGGCTTTGCAATTTGATTATCTTTTGGTAAAATAAATCAGTTGTTAAGAAGCGGTTTCTAAACACCCGCATCATCAAAATTTAGGAGGATTTTAAATTGTTTAATGAAATATTTGGTGTTTTAACGTTTTTAGTTACGTTTTTATTATTAGTTTTAATGTATAGACTTTTTGGGAAGCATGGTTTAATTGCTTGGATTGCTATTGGGACAATTATAGCTAACATTCAAGTGCTTAAAACAGTAGATTTATTTAGCATTTCTGCTACTTTAGGGAATGTTATGTTTGCATCAATTTATTTAGCCACAGATATTTTAAATGATATCTACGGTCGAAAAATAGCAAAACGTGCAGTGTGGATTGGCTTCAGTTCAACGTTAGTAATGATAATTGTGATGCAAATGTCACTCAAATTTGTACCCTCATCAATTGATACATCGCAAAATGCACTAGAAACAATATTTAATGTGGTTCCAAGGATTGCACTTGGGTCTGTAATTGCATATATTATTGGTCAACATTTAGATGTGTTTATATTTTCTTTGATTAAAAAAGTATTTAGTTCTGATAGAACATTTATAATTAGAGCCTATGGCAGTACAATTATTAGTAATATTATTGATACAGCTTTGTTTGTATCGATTGCATTTATTGGCTCAATGCCAAATGGTGCGGTACTTGAAATTTTCATAACTACATACCTTCTTAAAGTAATTTCAACGATTTTCAATGTACCGTTTGGGTATTGGGCAAAATCTATGTATCGAAATGGAAAAATACAAAAGTTAGATGAAGGTTATTAATTGTATAACTGTTATTATCGTTTGAAAATGTCGGCAAAATTTATGATTTTGTCGGCATTCTTTTGTTTTCTATATAATTTTCAAAATTTGTTCAAACAATTCATTAAATGTTTTATATCCTTCGTTATCTAGAAAGTGCCCAACATGATTAATACTATGTGTACGAATGCCAAAACATTGAGATACTTGATTTGAAGCCGTAATATTTACTATTGGATCATGAATTGCAGCAATTGAGTATATGTGTCGTGAATGAATTTTATTAGGATTGATTTCACATTGCTCTATAAAATCATCTAACTCAGGTAGATTTTCTAATTTGTCTATAAAACCTGAAATTAAGAACAAACCTTTAATAAGTGGCATATTGTTAATTTTAGATAAATAATTTAATGTTGTAATAACGCCTAGACTGTGAGCTACTATTACGGTATTTTGATTTAGATTTCCTGTTAAATTCTCTTTTAATGCATTTTGCCAATCATCAAAACTTGGGTTTTTACTATTAGGTAAGTAAACAATATTAGTATTGTAACCATAAGGTTTCATTTTATCAGATAACCATTGGAACCAATGACTTTGAACCCCAGCTTGATAACCGTGTATGATAAATAATTGTTTCATAAAATCCCTCCATAATCCCGAGTGTTTCACTACACTATTATGTATGTCGATAATAATACGAAATTCAAATCGTTTTAACAAGTATTTTGATTGTAAAAAATAGTATAACTAGCATTACTTTGTTAAAATATAAATAATTAAAATGTGTAGGTGAATTTATGGCAAAAATATTTTTTGATGCTGCTACATCAGGTAATCCAGGTGAAAGTACTTGTGCAGTAGTAATCATAACAGACGAAGCACGTTATCATTATACTTGTGAATTAGGTTTATTGGATAATCATTCAGCAGAATGGATGGGTTTAAAATTTGCTCTAGAAAAAGCAACAATGCTAGATTTAAATACTGCTTTGGTTTATACAGATTCAAAATTAATAGAAGATACAATAAATAAAGGTCATGTTAGAAATGAAAAGTTCAAACCGTTTTTAAATGAAGTGAAAAAAATGGAAAGTAATTTTGATTTGTTTTTTGTTAAATGGATACCGAGAGCACAAAATAAAGAAGCAAATCATCATGCACAATCCGCGTTATATCAATTAACTAAAAATAAAAAATAATAGAAGAACCAATTTACCTTAATTTTAAACAAATAATACCTATAGCTATGGGAGTGTATGTCCCCTTGCTATAGGTATTATTTGTTTTGTTAATTTTTAACTAAAATGTGTAGTTAAATACTTTCTTGAAACAAAAAGTTCATGTTCATTGCAAATATTTAAAATTTTTGTGATGTCTGTTGCAAATTTCATTTCGGGTAATAACTCATTTGCATTTAATGGAACTTCAGTGTGTATTTCTGCAAGCGTCTTAGAAAGCTTTAAGTTGTCCATATCAGCTTCTATTTTATTACGTTGTCCTGGTGTTAATTGGTCTAAAGCTGCAATAACAGATTCAACATTCCCGTGACTCTGAATTAATTTGATTGCTGTTTTTTCACCAATACCTTTAACACCTGGATAACCATCCGCACTATCGCCCATAAATGCTTTTACATCGATTAATTGTTCAGGATTCAAACCATATTCAGATTGGAAGCGATCTAATGTGTAACGATTGTAAATATTAAACCCTTTTTTTGTAAGCCATATTTCTACATTTGGGTTGATACATTGTAATATATCTCTATCTCCTGTTATAACATGAATTTGATGTTCGTTAGAATATTCACGTGCTAATGTTCCGATAACATCATCAGCTTCATAATTTTGAACTCCAATATTAACGAAACCAAATTGATTGGATACTTGTTTAACAAAATCAAATTGAGGTATCAATTCCTCTGGTGGTGCAGGTCTATTTTGTTTATATCCTTCAAACATATCATTTCTAAATGTGGATTTCCCCATATCCCAACACACAGCTACGTGTGTTGGGTTAATTTCATTTATGGCTGTAAAAACGTGTCTAATAAAGCCTTGAACACCATTTGTAGGCATGCCACTAGATGTACGCATGAATTGATTGTGTAAACTCGTTGCATAAAAATGACGGAATAATAATGCCATTCCATCTATAAGTAAAATTTTGTTTGTCATTGATTAAATCCTTTCTATACTTTCAATAATTCTTTTAATTGTTTATTTGCATCATTTAACTGTTCAATTAATGCATTATCTAAATCGAAAGCAAGTAACGATTTAATTTGTTCGTGTATATCTTTTTCAATTTCAGTACATTGTATTTCTACTTGTGTTTGCATAGATTTAACAATATCAAAAAGTGCCTTTCTTAAATCTGCTATACCTGGATTTAAGTGTTCCATAGTTAAGTTATTGATTTTTTCTTGGATTTCACCTTGAGTTTTAGGTTGTAAGATGTTTTTCTTAGTCAATGACTTAGGTAATGACTTAACCATTTTTTCTAATTCTATTGTTAATAGTGGATCATTTATGGACGCGTCAATATGACTAAAATCAGCTTCGAAGAAAACATGTACTTGTTCCATTTTTTGTTTTAATGGTGCGATTTCATCTTGTAATTGTTCTACAAAATATTTTTTAATTCTTTCTATTAATAGTGACTGTTCTAAATACAATCTTTGATGTATTTGATCTAAGTATGTTTTAGTAGATAAACGTTTCTCAGTATTGAAATCACTATTTTTAGTCATTTGACCATTATAAACTGATTTCACTTCATCTAGCAATTGTATTTTTAGCCTTTGGCTTAAATGATAAATTTGATCTTCTACTTCATTTGATGTTCTCTGTTCTGCTGGTTGCAATAAATTATGTGAAAGAATTTCATTATTACTGAATTGATTTAATTGCTTTTTACGCAATTCAATTTGAGATTGATTGTGTTCAAATTCTTCTATCATATCCTCAAATGCTCGAGATATATGCTCAAGCTGACCTAACATTTGCTTTTGTAAAATACTTTTTGACTCTACTTTTGCAAAATGCTCTATACTTTGACGTAGTTTATCAATACCTTTATCTCCAGTTTTAAGTGCTGTTCTACTAGATACTGGGAAAATATCAGATTTCATATTTACTTGCTCTAAAGCATCGCCAACATATTCAATCACAGCATTTAAATCTTCTTCAGTCTCAGCTAAATCAGTTGCATTCACAACCATTTTAAATGCTTGATTTTCGTTTAGTTGATTCATATCTTTCATGTGTTCAATAAATCGTTTGTCATTATCTGTAAATGAATGGTTAAAATAACTTACATATATAATTAAATCAGAAGACGTTAATATCTTTTCAGTTTCATTCGTGTGTCTCTGATTATTTGAGTGTAAACCAAGTGAATCAACAATGATTTTATCCTTTAACCAATCTAACGGTAACTTTAGATGTACTGTATTAACAAATGTTGCATATTCGTCTTCAGCACTCCATTTTTTTATTGCATCTGATTCAACTGTGTGTACTAATCCATTTTCAATTAAGTTTTGGTACATTGAATAATGCTTTTTAATTGCTTTCACAAACGCCAATTTATTTTTTTCCATGTTGGCAGTTAATTTTTCAATATTTTGATTGATGAAATCTGAAATATTTTTAAATGAGTAATTTTCTATTTCAAATACCTGATTTAATTCATTTAATAATTGCTCAGGTTCTTTTAAAGTAATCTGACTTTCTTTGCCATAAGACAGTTCTGTCATTGCCGCAGTCGTTGGGTTTGGAGAACTCACTAAATATTGATCGCCTAACAATGCGTTAATCAAACTACTTTTACCAGCACTGAAGGTACCAAACACGCCTATTTTAATTGTCTTGTTGTCCAACCTTGTTAATGTGTCGGCAATATCTTTTTTCGTCTGTTCAAAAAGTGGTATATCTTTAATTGTATTTAAACCACTAATAATTTGTTCAGTATAATCTTCAGCTGCTAACACAGTCTGCTTATGTTCTTCTTTTATTATTTTTTTAGATTGCTGATTATGGTTTGGACGATATTCGATTTTTGTTCGGTCTATTAACTTATCTAATGAATCATCAATGTGGATATAGTAATGCATATAATTTTCTGTTTGTAGGGATTCTCTTAAATTTCTATAGTCCATAAACCTTTGATAATCGTTATAGTCATCTTCTTCCGCTATACCGATGTCATTTGCTTTAGCATGTTGGATTGCCTTTTTGAATAAAGGATTAGAAGCAGTTGCAATATATTTTTTAATTGATTTCATTAGATCATCTGAAAATGTAAGGACATACTGATTACTAATGCTTATTTGCTGTTGATATAAATCAGTAATGAGCTCTGGTTGAATTTCATAATGTTGGTTTAAAATTTCATTGTTAATTTCTGCCGAATTGATAAATCGTGTTAAAAACGACATGTCGCTACGTAAAGGTTGACGAATTTCTTGATTAACTTTTTCTTGTAATTGATTAATTAGAGCATCAAGTCTATGTTGTTGTTCTGCACGTGTTTTATTTTTCTTATTAAAAATGCCCCCAACTTTAAAGTCTTTTATACGACTTTCTAAGTAATATCGTATAGTTTCTCTTGTATCGTGTGTCATGACATATGCATTTTCTAATATATCTTTTCGCTTTTGTTCTAAATAGTCAAATAAGCGTTCTGGGTTATTTAGTAATTTAGCTTCTTCGCTAACTTCACGATGTTGTTGGAATTTTAAATAGGCATGATCGAAATCCGCTTCATAAATGTCTAATTTATCTAACAAGTTATTGATTTCGTACTGGATATACGATAGTTGTTCTTCTGTAATAAATTTCACGATACGTGATACATACGAGTCAATAGATTCCCTATTGTTATCTTTTTCAACAAGATAACTAGATAAATCATTGATTTCATTATGTTCATGTTCAAATTTAGAAACATAAAATATACGATCAAGTTCAATTTCCCATTCTTCGATAGACTTTTCTACACGATTTTTAAAAGTGTCAAATGATATTTCTGTTTCGTTGTGTTTATCGATTTGATTGATTACAAACACGACTGGAACGTTTGCTTGATTGAGACGTTTCATAAATTGGAAATTCAAAGCAGATTGTACATGGTTATAATCTACAGTATAGAACAAGACATTACTTGTATACATAAATTCTTCTGTACTAGATTGATGTGTAGATACATTAGAATCAACTCCAGGTGTATCTTGCAATGTAAAGCCGTGATTAAACTTACTAGAGTTATATTTAATTTCTACGGATTCTACATCAAAATTTTCACGATTCATTTGTTTAACTTCATCATAATTAGTTAAATTTGTATATTGTTTATTATTTAAATTAGCTATAATACCATTTTCATCTGTAACAGTGACAATAGCAGTATTACTTGTTGTAGGTACTGGTGAACTAGGTAAGATACTCTCTTCAAATAACAAGTTTATCAATGTAGATTTACCAGCAGAAAAATGACCGACAAACGTAGCAGTATATTGTTCTAGGTAGACCTTTTTGATTACTTGGTTAATGATATGTACTAATCGTTCATTATTTGATTTCTCAACTTCTTTCTTTAATTTATATAAAATATCTAGTTGCGTAGTGTTAGACATTATATTATCCCCTTTGTTACGTATATGTAATTAATCTTATTGTATAACAAAAAAGCAATAGTCAAAAGTAAGTTAACTAAATTATATTTTTATAAATTCAAAGCTTCGTTAAAGTGGAAGCTTCAACTTAAATGATATATTTCATAAAAGCATTACTTGTCTGATTTAACTCGGCTTTATACATAAATAAAACCATCCAATTTATAGGATGGTTTTTAATTGCACCTTTAACTGTTGTATTTAGTAAAAGAAAACGAATTATATGCTTGGTATTTGATTCTCAGTATTTGGTTTGTTGATACCTATATTCTCTCTTAAGTAGAGTTGAGGGTTTTTAGCTATGTTTACTGCAACTGCAGCAACACTCTTTCTTGATACTTCAGTTCCTTTGAAAGGTTCTTCACGTGTTGAAATTTCATAATCGATTTCATTTTTCTCAGTTAACCAAGCAGGTCTGAAGATTGTATAATCCAAATCAGAAGCCTCGATAATATCTGCAGCTTTTCTATAAATATTTAGTTGATCGCCTATCTGTGATTTTATCCATTCACCAAATTCTCCTGGTATCTCATCATATATACCCAAGGCTGTTACAAAAATAAGGCGTTTAACCGATTTATCTTCCATTGCTTTAACAATTGTTTCTGCTTCTTTATCTAATTCACCAGATAAACTAGCCAATACAATATCGACGTCATCCATTGCTCGACTTACATCGTCTAGATTTGTAGCGTCTCCTTCTCTTACCCTTATGCGATCAGAAGCATAATCAGGTAATCTGTTTGCATCTCTTAAAAATAAACGTAAGGTATATGATGTGTTTTCTAAAAAGGAATTAATTGCTGCTTTAGAAACTGCACCATTAGCACCTAATATTAATACTCTTGTCATTTAATCACTCCTATAAATCATTATTCATTAATATATAGATGTATTATTCAATTTAAGTATGAATAACTATTAACGTTAAATTTAAACGTTTCCTCGCTTATGCTCACAATACTACAGTTAACCTGTTTATACTAACAATAAACTCAAATTTTACTTAATCATAATATGAATTTAAGAAAATCTTTATAATATAGATTATTATTGCACGAATTGTTAAAAGAACTAAAAAATCTCTAGTGAAGTTTCACAATACATTGTCGACATGTATATAAAAACATACTAGAGATTTGAGGATTTTATATCCTGTTTAAGTTATAGCTGGATTTTTATCTTTTTTTATTTTGAAGTATTGTGAAACACTATACACAATAATGCCTATCCAGATGAAAATAAATGTTACAAGTTGATCTAGGTTAAAAGGTTCTTTAAATAAGAATACACCTAATACAAACATAATCGTAGGACCAATATACTGTATGAAACCTGTTAAAGAAAGTGGAATTCTTCTTGCACCAGCTGAAAACAGTATTAGAGGGACTGCTGTTACTATACCTGATAATAATAACCAAAATGACGATGCATTATAACCGAAAGTTAAATTGCCTTGATGCCAGATATACCAAATATATATTAATCCAGCAGGTGCAGTTACAATACATTCAATTGTTATACTACTAATTGCATCAATAGGAACAACCTTTTTAATTAAACCATAAATACCGAATGAACCAGCTAATAGTAAAGATATGCCTGGGAAGACGCCCATTTTAATTGTCATATATAAGACGCCTATAACGGCTAATGCGATTGCGACCCATTCCGCTTTATTGAAACGTTCTTTTAAAAAGATTAATGACAGCAATATACTAACCAATGGATTAATGTAATAACCTAAACTAGATTGTAATACATGTCCATTGGTAACCGCCCAAATAAATGTTCCCCAGTTAATAGTAATCACGTAACCGGCAGCAATAATTGCAATTAGTTGTATTGGTTGTGCAAATAGTTGACGTACATCACGTATAAATGGTCCTGTTTTATTGGCTATAATAACAACGAGAACCATAAATACCATAGAAAAGATAATTCTGAAAGCTAATATCTCAAATGCACCAATGTCATGAATGAGTTCCCAATATATTGGGAGTATCCCCCATAAGATATAAGCACCAAAAGCAAATATGATACCCTTTTTAAATTCATTATTCAATTCGTGTACCTCCTTTGACTTATTTTAAAAATATTAGACATTTTATATAGAGAGGTAAACACTTTATTTATACTTTATCGTTTGCCCCAGTATTGATAATAAGTACATTCAATATAACCATTGAACAGTTTTCTTCGTTTTGTTGCTTTTTTATTTGTTAAATGTTCAAATTCTGTATTACTAGTTAGTACATATGCTGATAATTTCTCATGTTCGCTTAACAACTTTCCGATATAGCGATACATTTCTTCAACTTCATCACGATCACCGATTCGTTCTCCATATGGTGGATTCCCTATTAATGCTATAGGTTCTTCAGTATCAATCGTTAAATTATTCACGTCTTTCACACTAAATTTAATAATATCAGACAAACCTACTTCTTCAGCATTACGTTTTGCAATTTCAATCATTTCAGGGTCAATATCAGAAGCGTAAATCTCAATTTCTCTATCATAGTTTGCTTGTTGGTCTGCCTCATCACGCATTTCGTTAAATAAATTATCAGGCATGATATCCCATGTTTCAGAAACAAAGTCCCTATTGAACCCAGGAGCGATATTTTGAGCAATTAAACTTGCTTCAATCGCAATCGTACCTGAACCGCAGAAAGGATCAATTAATGGTGTTTCACCAGTCCAGTTAGCCAAGCGAATTAAGCTCGCTGCTAGTGTTTCTTTGATTGGTGCTTCACCTTGTGCTAAACGATAACCACGTTTATTTAAACCAGAGCCAGACGTATCAATTGTAAGTAATGCTTCGTCTTTCAAGATAGCAACTTCCACAGGATATTTTGCACCTGTTTCACTTAACCAACCTCTTTCTTGATATGCTCGTTTTAGTCGTTCAACGATTGCTTTTTTAACGATTGCTTGACAATCAGGTACACTATATAGTGTTGATTTCACACTTCTACCTTGAACTGGGAAATTACCATTTTGTGCAATAATTGCTTCCCATGGCAATGCTTTTGTTTTTTCAAATAATTCATCAAATGATGTTGCTTTAAACTGACCTACTACAATTTTAATTCTGTCAGCAGTTCTTAACCACAAATTACATTTAACGATTGCAGTTTCGTCACCTTCAAAATATATTCTGCCATTTTCAACAGTTGTTTCATATCCAAGTTCTTGGATTTCCTTAGCTACAACTGCTTCTAATCCCATCGGACATACGGCTAATAATTGATACATAGTTTGTCTCCTTCGCTTATTATGATTATGTATGTATTTTATCAAAAGTTTATTTAAATAGATATGCTGCAAGTTTATGAACTTTGTAAATATCTATACTTAAAATAGAACATTATACTTTAGGCAATTAAAAAAGCTCTCCGATTTGGGAGAGCTTGGGTCTAGTGATGATATTTCTATAAGCCATGTTTTGTACCTTTGTACTGCTAACGTGTACTAGTTACACTCGTACGCAGGTGGTAACCATCTGTCTACATAACTTTTAAATAAAGTTATGCCTTAATTATACGTTGAATTCCGCTAAAAAAGTGCTCCTACCTAATTTGGATTGCTCACTCGAGGGGTTTACCGCGTTCCACCTTTTATATTTCTATAAAAGCTACGTCACTGTGGCACTTTCAAACTATTTTAACCATATCGAATAGACTTAGGCTATTTCGTTGCCGTCAAATTAATGCCTTGACTTATTGTTTCGTCAAGCACGAACACTACAGTCATCTCAGACTGTGTGAGCATGGACTTTCCTCTATATCGCTATAGCGATTACCCGAAACACCATCTTTAAGAGTATATCATTATTTATCTTTCGAAACAAACAAAAATAAAATATACGCCTAAATAATTTGATTTTATGTGTGAATCAACTGATTTTCTGAAAATATCATATATTGCATTCACTTTATTTTCGATTATATATGTATGTAATTATGCGATTTGGTTGCAAAAAAGACAATTTCTATAATTATCGCAATAGAAATTGTCTTTTTTAGATAATAGTATTTTTGTCCAAGTTACTTTTATGTAGGTAATACAATATTCACCTTCATGTGCAATGAGTATAAAGACAGTGTGTATTATTTACCGAATACAGCTTTTTCTAAGTTAGATATTCTTTTTAAAATATCTACGTTATTGCCGCTATTATTTGTGCTTTTAGTAGCACCATTGTTTGAAGAAAAGTTCTTATTTTCTTGTGGTCTCGATGTTGCTACACGTAATCTCAACTCTTCAAGTTCTTTTTTTAGTTTATTATTTTCTTCAGAAAGTTTTACGACTTCATTATCTAAGTCTGCCATTTTTTGATAATCTGCTATGATATCGTCCAAGAAGGCATCTACTTCTTCTCTTCTATATCCACGCGTCATAGTTTTTTCAAAATCTTTTTCATAAATATCTTTTGCTGATAATTTTAATGAAACATCTGACATTATTTTCCACCTCATTCAAAACTTTGTTCTTGAGACCACTGTATATCGTTGATGAATTCAGTTAATTCATCGAACGTAACAATGTCACAAGTATAGTTTGTTTTTTCCATAAAATCAACTAACATCTGCTTAAAGAATTTTGGGCTTGCTTCTTGTTCCTCATCATATATTAACAGGGTGAGATCAGTATGATCTAACATGAACTGATCTGTTTGCTTAAATTGATGCGGACCTTCATATGTGGAATGAAAAACACTATCAACAAAATCAGATTGTTGCAGAATATTTTTGTATTTCAATTGGTTTTGTTCATTCCATCTATCACTATGCCCATAAAAAGGAGTTATGATACCAAGTTTTAACTCCGGGAATGTAGTTTTTAATTCAAGTACTACCTCAGCTGTCCATAATTCTATACCCATCTGTCCTTGTATTAATACCCACTCTAATCCTTCTTCAATCAACTGAATTAATTTATGTTCAATAAACTTCTTTAAATAATTGATTTCAGGCGCATCGTCTTTAAAAATATTGAGTTCAAAAGACTTGTAGCCAGTAACATATACTGTTTTAATCATAAGCATTGCTCATTTCTTGAATGTAGGCTAAATCATATTGCACTGCTTTGATTTTTTCTGTAAATAATTTTCTGCTCGTCCTTTTGAAATGACATTCAACGGATAAAGCTTCGACATTTGAAATAAGCAAATCAAACTTCCGCTTATTCATATATTGTAGTTTAAGTATTTGAGATTCATATGTTTTCAGTTCAGATAATAATTTATCAATATTTTTAGTGAAAGGCATTACTTCTGAATAGAAATCATAATCTGACTCATTTTTCTTAACTAACTCGTATTTGTCGTGCATGCATTGCACTTTATTTAAAAGTTGAGTAATTAATTGTTGCATGAGGTTTCCTCCTACAAATCAAATTTACCATAAATGCTGCTATGCGTCATTTTTTAAGTAGTATGATGACTGAATTATAAAATCAAAGACATTTAGATGAGTTATTGTTTATTTAATAGAAGCACGTTAAAATATAGTTGATGTATTTTTGGTATTTAAAATTACATCTTTTCTTATAGTATAGTTTGGAAAAATAAGTCAAAGTCAGTTATAATGAAAAAGGTTTTTCATAACCAAACTAGAGTGGTGAAAAAAATGAATTATCCAAATGGAAAGCCATTTAATAGAAATAAGCCTCAAGTCGGACGCGCTTTTTCAAACAAATCAAGTAATATAGACTATGGTGGCAGAGGTATGTCTTTGGAAAAGGATATAGAACTGTCGAACAGTTATTATTTAAATCATGGCATGGCTGTCATACATAAAAAGCCTACCCCCATTCAAATAGTAAATGTTCAATATCCCATGAGAAGTAAAGCCGTAATAAATGAAGCTTATTTCAGGACACCTTCAACCACAGATTATAATGGCATTTATAAAGGTCATTATCTAGACTTTGAAGCAAAAGAAACAAAAAATAAAACATCATTCCCGTTAAATAATATGCATGAGCATCAAGTTGTACATATGGATGCATGTTATAAGCAAAATGGAATTGTTTTTTTATTAATTCGTTTTAAAACGCTTGATGAAGTTTATTTACTTTCTTATGTTAAATTCAAATTTTTTTGGGAAAGACATATGAATGAAGTGAAAAAATCTATAACGGTTGAAGAAATAAGAAAAAATGGTTACTATATTCCTTATCAGTATCAACCACGATTGAATTACATCAAGGCAGTTGATAAGTTGATATTAGATGAAAGTGAGGACCGCGTATGACGGAGAAGAAAAGGACTTCCCAATCTAATAGTAATGGAGAGTCCGAACAAAAAAAGAATAGGAATATTAAGAGGACGATTATCAAGATTTTCGGATTTCTCATAATTGCCTTTATCGTATTAGCCTTAATTGGTATTTTGTTATTTGCTTATTATGCATGGAAAGCTCCTGCATTTACTGAGTCAAAACTACAGGATCCTATACCGGCAAAGATTTATGATAAAAACGGTGATTTGGTTAAAACATTGGATAATGGACAACGTAGAGAACATGTTGATTTAGATAAGGTACCTAAAAAAATGCGTGAAGCTGTTTTAGCTACTGAAGATAATCGATTCTATGATCATGGTGCATTAGACTATAAACGTCTATTTGGTGCTGTAGCCAAGAACTTTACAGGTGGTTTTGGATCACAAGGTGCTTCGACTTTAACGCAACAAGTTGTTAAACGTTCATTCTTAACTGACCAAAAATCGATTGCCCGTAAAGCTCAGGAAGCATACTTATCATATCGTTTAGAACAAGAGTACAGTAAAGATGAAATTTTTCAAATGTACTTGAATAAGATTTATTATTCAGATGGTGTCTACGGTGTGAAAGCAGCTGCTAAATATTATTTTAACAAGGATCTAAAAGATTTAAATTTAGCGGAAGAAGCATACTTAGCAGGACTACCTCAAGTACCAAACACTTATAATATTTATGATAATCCAAAACAAGCGGAATCTCGTAAAGATACTGTACTTTATCTAATGGAATACCACCATAGAATTACTAAGAAACAAAAAGAAGAAGCACAAAAAACATCTCTTCAAGATAACTTAGTAAAACGTACGAATGAACAAAGACAAGTAAGTGAAAATGATTCAAACAAAGAATATGATTCTTACTTAACATTTGTTAAATCAGAATTAATGAACAACAAAGAATTTAAAGATAAAGATTTAGCATCAGTATTAAATAGTGGTATTAAGATTTATACAAACATGGATAAAAATGTACAACAAACTTTACAAGACCGTGTTGATAATGGTAGTTATTATAAGAATGAAGATCAACAAGTTGGTTCTTCAATTGTAGATAGTGATACTGGTGGTTTAGTAGCGATTTCTGGTGGTAGAAATTACCGTGATATCCAGGATCGAAACCAAGCTACTGATGCCCACCCTACTGGTTCTTCACTAAAACCTTTCTTAGCGTATGGTCCGGCTATTGAAAATATGCAATGGGCAACTAACCACGCTATTCAGGATGAAGAATCTTATCAAGTAGATGGTGTGACATTTAAAAAC
The DNA here is from genome assembly GCF_022346615.1 of Staphylococcus sp. ACRSN. GTDB lineage: Bacteria > Bacillota > Bacilli > Staphylococcales > Staphylococcaceae > Staphylococcus. The sequence goes on from NZ_JAKRNS010000010.1 coordinate 37,674, forward strand.
TATGACACTAAGAGTCATGGAACAGTTAAACTATACGATGCATTAAGAGAAAGTTTTAATATTCCAGCTCTAAAAGCATGGCAATCTACTAGAGAAAATGCTGGCAATGATGCACCTAAGAAATTTGCTAAAAAAGTAGGACTTGATTATCAAAGTGATATTGGACCATCTGAAGTACTTGGTGGATCAGCGTCTGAATTCTCTCCTACACAACTAGCTTCTGCTTATGCATCTGTTGCAAATGGCGGAGAATATAATAACGCACATTCAATTAAGAAAGTCGTTAAACAAGATGGCGAAACAATCAAATATGAACATAGTAGCCACAAAGCAATGGAAGATTACACAGCTTATATGTTAGCTGAAGTACTCAAAGGTACATTCGAAGCATATGGATCAGCATATGGTCATGGTGTATCAGGTGTTAACTTAGCTGCTAAAACTGGTACAGGTACGTATGGTGAACAAACGTATCAACAATATGGATTACCAGATGATGCTGCGAAAGATGTTTGGATTAATGGTTTCACTCCGAAATACAGTATGTCTGTATGGATGGGCTTTAAATCAGTTAAACAAGGTGGCGTGAATTCATTCGTCGGACATGATGAACAAGAATACCCACAATATCTATTAGAAGATGTAATGTCTAATATTTCACCTAAAGATGGTAAAGACTTTACAAAACCTGATTCAGTTAATGGTAGCGATAAAGATGATTTATCTGTAGCTGGACATAAAGACGATAATACTACAAGCCAAAAGCCAAACGGCCAAGGTAGTAGTTCATCATCTAGCTCTAGTAGCAGTGAATCAAGTAGTAGTTCAGATAGTAGTTCTTCAAATAGTGGATCAACAAGTAATTCTTCTAGTAACTCATCAAGTAGTTCATCTAGTAGCAATGCTTTAACAAAATTATTTAACTTGAATGCTATCTTAGATTTAAAAAAATCATCATAAGATGAATAAATCCCGATTTCCTGCATTAGGAAATCGGGATTTTTAATATGAACATGTTCATGTGTTTACATATAAAAAATACGACAATAATTGCCGTATTTAAGTTTATAGCATATTCAGTACTATGATTGAGAGCGTTTTTGTTTAATTTGATATGCAGCATTCATTTTAATTAATTCTGTTTTTAGTGTCTTCATTTGTCTGTACCCCATAAAATGATGTTTACGCTCAAGCATATAAGTGTAACGTTCTTGGAAATTCATAGGCACAACCGGATAAGAATGCATTGCATCAAAATTAATAACTTCAATTTGATTAATTTGTTTGAAATATGAGATTAATAAGTCAAAATATTGATCTAAACACGCGATTGCTTCAGGATTTTTTAATTGTTTTTGTTTTGCAAAATTATCTAAATTAGTTTCAAGTTCACTAAAATCTTCTTTAACTATCATTTAATTTCACGCTTCCTTTAAGCTTGCTTTATAACGTTTTTGTCCTTCTCTACAGTCCTCTAATAATGGACAGATATCACATTTAGGACTTCTTGCTAAACAATGATAGCGACCAAAGAAAATAAGTTGGTGATGTGTCTTATTCCAACGTTCACGTGGTACGACTTTACAAATCTTATCTTCTACTTGGCGCACATTATCTTTCCAGCGGCAAATACCCAGTCTTTTAGAAACACGTTCAACATGTGTATCTACAGCTAAGGAAGGTTCACCAAATGCCACACTCATCACAACATTTGCCGTTTTTCGGCCGACGCCAGCTAAGCTTTCTAGCTCTTGATGTGTTTCAGGTATCTTGCCATTATATTTAATTAATAATGATTGACATAACTTTTGAATGTTTTTCGCTTTATTGCGGTATAAACCAATCGTCTTTATATCATTTTCCAATTCTGAAAGTTCAACATTTAAATAATCTTCAGGCGTCTTATATTTTTGAAACAAAGTATTAGTTAATTTGTTTACTGATATATCTGTAGTTTGAGCAGATAATAAGACAGCAATCGTTAATTCAAAAGGATTATCATGTACGAGTTCACACTCTGCATTTGGAAACATATTTGATATGACATCAATCATTTCTAATGCTTTTTTATTACTTATCATTTGGATTCTCCCCATTTAACCAGTCAAATTTAGGTACGTTTTGGACGGTATGTTTCATTTTCGGTTGATTAAATTGACGGCTTATTTTTTTAGAATCTTCAATGGTCTTGACGTTATTCTTTTTCCAATTTAATAAAATACGATCAATATATTTAAAACTAAGTTTATTTTGGCTAGTTGCTTCATCTAATGCAGCTTGAATAACAGATAATTCATGGTGATCGACATCTAACCATTGGTTAATTGTTTCAATTTCGTAAGGTGATAGTGCCCTGCCAAATGTTTGTTCTATATTTTTGAAAACAGTTTCAAATGCTAATGCTTGATCTTCTTTGACATCTTCCACTTTCATCTGCTCGATAATTTCACTAAGTCTCTGATAAAATTTATCTAAATTCATATATTCCGTGAATTTACCTTCTTCATCTTTACTTACATTTAACTCTAGCAAATCATATTGGATTAACCGTTGTATTATAGCGGTTATTTCTCGAGAGTCTAATGAACTACCTTGTTGTAATGATTCAATAGATGGTTGTTTGTTTGAAATTTCAGCACTGTGTAATAATTTAATAAGAATGACCAATTCTGTTTCATTCAATCCAAGGTCATTATAATGATCTAATAATTCATTTCTAATTATCACAGGTCTTGATTTCAGTAGTTCTATGTTCAAATATATCACTCCAATCATCTAGAATTGTTATAAAAACGCCCAGTCAAAGTTGTGTAGACTGGACGCATTTTGAAAATATATTCATCATTATTTTATGGATATAAGCGATTTAATAAACGTGGGAATGGTGAAGTTTCGCGTACATGTTCAACACCAGATAACCATGCAACAGTTCTTTCTAAACCTAGTCCAAATCCACTATGAGGTACGCTGCCATAACGACGTAAGTCTAAGTAGTAGCTATAGCTCTCTGGATCTAATTCATATTCATTAAGTCGTTGTTCTAATAATTCAAGATCATTTATTCTTTCAGAACCACCGATAATTTCACCATAACCCTCTGGAGCAATTAAGTCTGCACATAATACAGTTTCTTCATTTTCCGGGTTTGGTTGCATATAGAACGGTTTAATTTTAGTTGGATAGTTTGTGATAAATACTGGTAAATCATAATGATTTGCAATCGCTGTTTCATGAGGTGCACCGAAATCTTCGCCCCACTCAATATCTTCAAAGCCTTGTTCTTTTAAGAACACTACAGCATCATCATAAGTAATACGAGGGAAAGGAGTCGATACTTTCTCAAGTTTTGAAGTGTCGCGCTCTAATGCATTTAATTCTAATTTACAATTTTTCAATACAGATTTAACTACATGTGTAACATATTGTTCTTGTACTTCTAAACTTTGAATATGATCACAGAAAGCCATTTCAGGCTCAATCATCCAAAATTCAATTAAATGACGACGTGTTTTTGATTTTTCTGCTCTAAATGTTGGACCGAATGAGAACACACGACCGTGTGCCATTGCAGCAGCTTCCATATATAATTGTCCACTCTGTGATAAGAAAGCATCTTGATCAAAATATTTCGTATGGAAAAGTTCGCTTGTGCCTTCTGGAGCACTTGCAGTTAAAATTGGTGGATCAATCTTTGTAAAGCCATTATCATTAAAAAATTCATATGTTGCACGTATAATCTCATTTCTAATTTGCATTACAGCATGTTGTTTCTTAGAACGTAACCAAAGATGACGGTGATCCATTAGAAATTCTGTACCGTGATTTTTTGGTGTAATTGGATAATCATGTGCTTCTGCAATAATTTCAATTGATTTAACTTGCATTTCATAGCCTAAATCAGAACGTGTATCTTCAGTGATTATACCTGTAACATATAATGACGATTCTTGTGTTACTTCTTTTGCTAGTTTGAAAATCTCTTCTGCTACATCAGCTTTTACTACAACACCTTGCATAAAGCCCGTACCATCTCTTAATTGTAAGAATGCAATTTTCCCACTTGAACGTTTATTTGTTAACCATGCACCTATTGTAACTTCTTGGTTAAGGTATTGTTTCGCTTGTTTAATCGTTGTTTTCATAACCAGTCTCCTAATGTATATATAATCTTCTTTTATTTATCCTTATATATTTTAACAAAATACGTGTCTTAGTTCTAGTTGAGTGCGCTAACTTTTATTGATTTGTGTCTTCATCTTTTTTGATTTTTTTCAATAAACTTGAAAATTGTTTAATATCGCCTTTATTTTGCCTATAATTTTCCAATGCCTGCTCAAAAAATTGTTTGTAATTACTGCGAATTAAGCGATCGTCAAAAGAAACAATAATTCCTTTATCATGCTCATTTCGAATCAATCGACCTAAACCTTGACGGAATCGGGTCACAGCATCTGGCAATACATAGTCTTTGAATGTAGAGGTGAACTCAGTATCCATCAACCAATATTTTGTGTTATTTTGATTCATAAAAGGTAATTTAGCTATCATGACACATTTAATTCCATTTGATTGAAAATCAAAGCCTTCGAAAAATGTCCCTGTGCCAAGTAAAATAGATTTATCAAAGCTATTAAATTGTTGTACGATTTTATAATTTTGATTTTGTTGTTGTGTAAGAATAACGTAATCTTCAAATTCCGGCAGTTCATTTAACAGTTCCTGTACCATATGCATCATTTTGTAACTCGTAAATAGGATTAAACATTTGGATTCTATTACAGACGTATATTCAATTACATAGTTTACAATTGAAGTGACATAATCGTTTATATTTTTATAATTATATGAGGCTACATCACTTGGAATAAACACTGTAGTTTGTTTTGATTTTGAGACTGATGAATCAATTTCATATGTGTTGAAATCTGCCTCTTTTTTAAACCATTGTTTAAAACTTTCAAATGAATGATTAAACGTAAGTGTGCCAGAAATAAAAGTAAGTGAATTAAATTTATCTAATACTTGTTTTGTTAATATTTCTTTCACTTCGTAGTCCTTAACATTCAATCTGATTGTTGATTTTTGATTCAAATTTTTAATTGATAAAAAGCTAGTGTGGTTATTTTTCAAACTGTGTTCAATATTTTTAAATCGATCATTAATATACAATATTTGCTTTCTTACCGATTTAATTGTCTTATGACTCATACCATTGAAAAATTCTAGTGTCATATTTAATTTATGAATGATGGCATGTAAGTCTCGTAAGATAGGTTCTACATCAAAATGATATACAAAATGAACTTTATGAATTTCATCATCATGCACTTCAGTCTGTTTTATTATATTGAACATCGTATTAAATAATTGTTCATTTAAATCATGAATTTCATTGATGTTTGTTTTAAGGCCGAAAACATCTATTGGTGGAATATCTAGTTTTTCTAAAATACGTTGTTGTTCTAATGTATCAATTGCTTTCAATAATTTTTCGTTTTCAGTTTTACCAATCAATCCGAGTTGATATTTTATATCTGAATAACTCAATTCATTGGTAACTTGACTTAATGCATAATCAGGTAATCTATGTGCTTCATCAATTATACAATCATCAAATAATTGATAAATCGTATTATCATGTGCTGCATTAATAAGATGTGCGTGATTCGTTATACCAATTTGTATATTTTTTGCATTACGTTTAATGAAATTAAAGTAATGTATATCATTTTTAACAGGAACGTAAGTTTCAAGCTTTTGCTCAAAATACATTTTTTGACCGCCTTTTAAGTCAAGCTCCTGTATATCCCCCGTCGTTGTTTCAGTTATCCATATAAGTAATTGCATTTTTAGAATATTCACTTCGTAATTAGTCGATTCATCTTTTAAGATTTGGCTAATTAATCCTAACGAAATATAATCACGTTTGCTTTTGATAAGTGACGCGTTTATTTTGAAATTAAGTGCACTTTTTAGAGTTGGGATATCTTTCATCAATAGCTGGTTTTGTAATAATTTCGTATTTGTTGATATCATCACATGTTTGCCTGTTTCGATGTTATACATAATTGCTGCTAATAAATACGCAATTGATTTACCGCTTCCAAGTGGTGCTTCTATCATTGCTTTTTCACTATGCATCAATTGTTCTAATATTATCTCTGAAAGGTATAATTGCTGTGGTCTGTATGTAAGACCCAATTCGTTTGTAACTAATATATACAAATCTTTGAGTGTACCATCAAAATTAACTTTAGGGGCCTTAAAATCAGTTTGTTTTTTATAAATCAATTGTTCAAATTGCTCATATGATTGATTAAATGTTTCTTGATTGTGGTTACGAACCATTTCAAAAATGATGTCATATAAATCATATTTCAAATTTTTACTTAAATAATATAACTGTTTTAACGTGTCTAGTGGTAAAGCTTCAAATTTTTCAAATGCCAAAATCATCAATTGTGCAGTAGTTTCTGCATCTTCGTCCGCTCTATGTGCATTATCTAATGCAATACCGTGTGCTTCAGCAAGTTCACTTAATTGATAGCTTTTATCTGTTGGAAATGCAACTTTAAATAATTCTAATGTATCTAATACTTTCTTAGGTTTATATTTAATATTACAGTTTTTAAATGATTTTTTTATAAAATTTAAATCAAATGCCACATTATGTGCAACAAAAATACAACCATCAATTTGTTTATAAATCGTTTCCGCAATTTCATGGAAATATGGAGCTTGATTTAGCATATTGTCTTCGATTGAGGTTAATGCCTGAATAAAAGGAGGAATATCTAAATCTGTTTTTATTAATGAATGATAAGTGCCAATAATTTTATTCTCTCGAACAAATGTAATGCCAATCTGTATAATTTCATCATAGTCTAATTGATTACCTGTTGTTTCTAAATCTACAACTGCGTAACATGGTGTATTCAACTGTATTCCTCCTTTCTTATCTATAATTTCATCAAAATTCAATATCAGCACTTATTAATTTATGTTGCTGATTATCAGTATCTTTTACAATTAATATACCATTGTCATCTATATCTATTGCTTCACCTAAAAATTGATTACCATTTTCAGTGAATTTTAATTGTTTACCCCAAATGTTTGAGGCTTCAATATATTCTTCTCGTATAGTTGAAAATGGTTCATCAATGAATTGTTTATAACGATATTCTATATTTTTTACTAAATTTTGTAAAAAATAGTATCGATTAATCGTTTTTTTAGCATTAATCTTAATACTAGTGGCTTTTCTTTCAAGATCACCTACAAAATCATCTTTTGTTTGGTTCATATTTATACCAATACCGCATATTACCGCTTCTATACCATCACTATTGGCAACCATCTCAGTTAAAAATCCACATACTTTCTTACCTTCGATATATATATCGTTTGGCCATTTCACAGTTACATCTTTATCAGAAAAGGATTGTATTGCATCCTTGATACCTAATGCCATAAATAAATTAAATTTTGTAATGGTGTCAAATGGCACATTTGGTCTTAAGACAATTGACATCCATAAACCTTTACCTTTAGATGAGGCCCAAGGTCGATTAAATCTCCCCTTACCTTCTGTTTGTTCATCACTCAAAATTAAGTATGTGTCACGATTGCCGACAAGTTTTTGCTTTGCTAATGTTTGCGTTGATGGTGTCGATTCAATCACTTCTATGTGGTTGAATACATTCTGCGTTTTTATGATTGGTTCTACAATCCCACTATACCATTTTTCTGGTAAATGTATTAAACGATGGCCTCTGTGGTTTATAGATTCGATTTCACAACCTTCAGCCTTTAATTGATCAATAATTTTTTTTACAGCTGTTCGTGAAATGTTTAAGTGTTCGGCTATAAATTGACCTGAGATATATTCTGGTTGTTGCTGATAAAGAATTTGTATAACATCTTTACTATATTTCGACATGCGTTTTCACCCATTCTAAAATTTCGTTCTTTTCATTCACAACATCACCACGGATAATTGCGCATTCAATCTCTCTCATTAACGTTTTAATCCAAGCACCACTTGTTTGATTTAATGTCGTTAATAAATCCTTTCCATTTATTGCTAATTGCTTTCTAGATGTAATTGGCAAATTAGCAAAAATTTCATTGACTGTGATTAAATTAATAATAATAGGAGATTGTTTAATAATATGATTATTTTTTATTAATTCAAAGTGATTTAATACTTTTATAATGTCATCTTTACCATAATCAAAAACAAAATATTTCAACTCATTTTTAGTTGAAATTTTAGGAATCATATTTAACAAATTTTCCAATGTATTAATATATTTCTTTTCTTGTTTGCTTATTTTTAATAATGAAAGCGAAGAATCTACATTAGGTTGTTGCACTTTTAACAATGCGATAAACAATGAAAAATCAATGGCATTTTCTATGTTAAATTTAGAAAAATCAAATGCTCTAAAGAATGGCATATAATCAAAAGCATTTAATTCTTTTAAATTATTAAAACTTTGTACTACGTAACGACCAGAGATTAGTTTTTTTAATTCTACTACGATACGTTCTATAGAAAGGTGTGAGATGCTCGCGATGTGTTGTTGCATACCTAAGTAGGTTTGTGTTTCTATTTCAAAGCCAAGTTGTGATTGGAATCTAAGCCCCCTAATAATACGAAGTGCATCTTCATTAAATCTTTCAGTAGCATTTCCAACAGTTCTGATTATTTTCTTTTCAATGTCATTTTGACCACCAAAATAATCTAGTACTTTGTAGTCACGATCCATAGCAATTGCGTTCATTGTGAAATCGCGACGCTGTACGTCTTCATATAAATCTCTGACAAAAAAAACTTCATTTGGACGACGATGGTCATCATAATCGCCCTCTGCTCTAAATGTAGTGATTTCATATTGTTCATTATTATAAACGACATTAATTGTACCGTGGTCTCTACCAATAGGTATCGTTTTATCAAAAATCGCTTCAATTTCATCAGGTGTTGCACTCGTCGTTATATCTATATCATGAATTGTTTTATCCATTAAATAATCTCTAACTGATCCGCCAACGAAATATGCTTGGTAATTATGAGATAGTAAATGATTTAGAATTGGCTGTGCTGTTTCGAAGATTAATTTATTCATTGTTACCCTCTAACATTTTTTTGTAATAATATTCATATTGGTCCGCTATTAAATCTGAGGCAAATCGTTGTTCAACATCCACAAGCATATTGGCTTGCATTTTTTTATACAACTCATGATTTGTAAGTAGTTGTTTTGCATATTCACTGGCTAGTTTACTATCGCCAATATCGACGATATAACCTGTTTCTTCATGTTTGATAACTTCTTTAATACCACCAGCATTAGACCCAATTGGAACCACACCCGATTTCATAGCTTCAAGTAAAGTGAGACCAAAACTTTCCTTTTCACTTAATAATAATACAAGATCGGCAATTTGATAAAATTCGCTCACCCAATCTTGCTTTCCTAAAAATAATACATCCTTTTCTACACCAAGTGACTTTGCTATATTTTTCATATCCATCAATTCAGGACCATCACCTAAAAGTAGCAATTTAGAAGGTATATCTTTATTCACTTTTGCAAATGTTTCAATAATCGTATCTATACGTTTAACAGCTCTAAAATTGGATACATGTATTAAAACTTTTTCATCTTCAGCAATTCCATAACACGCTTTTAAATGTTTACTTTTGTCTGATAATTGCTCTGTTTTTGTAGGAAACTCTTTTTCCCTTACAAAGTTGTAAATTGGAACAATTTCTTTATCTGTTTCAATAATATCTTGTGTTTGTTGAGCAAGAGATTTACTAACACTTGTAACGATATCACTTTCTTCGATGCCGAATTTAATAGCATTTTTTAAGGCATGATCATACCCTAGTACAGTAATATCAGTACCATGCAATGTCGTCATTATTTTTATATCTTTATGCGACATGTGTTTGGCTAAAATTCCGCAAACAGCATGTGGTACTGCATAATGCATATGTAATAAATCTAAATCATATTCTTTAATAACTTCAGCAATTTTAGTACTTAATGTTATATCATAAGGCGGATATTGAAATACGGGGTACTGATTCACTTCAACTTGGTGAAATGTAATATTAGGTAATGGTTTACGTATTCTAAATGGGATATTAGATGTTATAAAATGTATCTCATGCCCACGCTCTGCTAGTTTTATACCTAATTCTGTAGCAATGATACCAGAACCGCCCATAGATGGATAACAAGTTATGCCTATTTTCATTGCGTGCTACACCCCTTTATATATTTTTTGAAATTATTTACGTTCAAATCTATCTTTATCTCTTATATTAAATTTTGACATTGTTTCATCAAAGCTGTCAGTCATATCAATACCTAATGAATTTGCTATACATAGTAATACAAATAAGTTATCTCCGAGCTCTGCCTTAATCGTATTATCAGCTTCAGAATCTTTCTTTTGTTTTTCTCCGTAATAGTGATTAATTTCTCTTGCTAATTCCCCTACTTCTTCTGTTAAGCGTGCAAGATTTGCTAAAGGTGAAAAATATCCAGTTTTAAACTGACCGATATAGTCATCTACTTCGTGTTGCATATCTTTCATCGTTTTCATAATGGAAACCTCCCAATCTTACGTTTTCTAATATAGTATAGCTTAAAATGATATTTCATGCATTATTCCTGCAATTTACTTGAATATAGGCAAGATTGTTTGATATGGATAACCATCTTTATAAATAATTATGTAAAAATTTATCATTATAGAAAATCGTTTAACCTCTAAGTACTTTTCTCATACTGTATTTTTAAACACAAAAAAACACCTTATTGTATAAGCTACAATAAGGTGCCTATCTATTATTCGCTTGAACGAGCAATTAGGATGAAACGTGCAAGTTCTGCTAATGCTACTGCAGTTGAAGCAACGTATGTCATTGCTGCTGCTGTTAAAACTTTTTTAGCATGCTTATATTCTTTTTCATTAACAATATCCAAACTTTGAATTTGTTTCATCGCTCTACTACTTGCGTTGAATTCGACTGGTAGTGTAACGATTGAAAAGAGTACTGCAAATGACATGAACGCAATTCCAATCCATAATGCTGTTGAACCTAAAGTACTGTGTAACGTAGTTAATATAATACCAGCAAAAACTGCTAGATACCCTATTGAACTACCAACATTAGCAAGAGGAACAAGTGACGTTCTAAATTTCAAGAAGAAATAGCCTTGTGCATGTTGTATTGCATGACCAACTTCGTGTGCTGCAATCGCAGTTCCCGCTACAGACGGACGACTAAAGTTTGCTGGTGATAATACTACAACTTTCTTTCTAGGATCATAATGATCTGTCAAGAATCCATTCCCTTCGACAACATCTACATCATAAATGCCGTTCGCATGTAATATTTCTAGCGCAACTTCTTGTCCAGTCTTGCCACTTGTTGATCTAACTTGTGAATATTTCTCATAATTTGATTTAACTTTGTGCTGAGCCCATAGAGGGAGTACCATTAAGATAACAAAGTAAACTATCATATAGATAAAAGACAAAAATCCTCACTCCTTTAGTTATATTTTACTGTGAACGTTAAGGAAGGTCAAATAATTTAGTCTTTGTAAATCGAGTTAAATATAAATAAAGTACTAGTGGAATCACACTTAATGCAAATGCCAAATATGCCACGCCTTCAATATGTCTTGCAATAAAATCATAAAAAGGATATTGCATAAATACATAATCGATTATATCGTTATTAAATAACCAGATCATACTAATCAGAAATCCTAATAATGTAACCTGCATTCTAGGATAAAATAGCAATGCTTGAATTGCCATAATACCATGAGAAAGTATGAGCATACACCCTATAACTGTTACACGGTCGTATTGAATGAACATAATAATATTCATAATGACAGCCCAAATTCCATATTTAATTAATGTAGTGAAAGCGAGGGCTTCTACAATAGGAAATTGTTTACCAAATAAAAATGCGATGATGACAATACATAAAAATAATGAAGCGGTTGGACTATCAGGGACAAATGGTTTAAATTGCCAACTTGTTACTGATAATTGTGTACCATACCAAATATAGCCGTATATTGTACCTAGCACATTACAAATTAATAAAAATATAAGTATTAATTTATTATAAATACATAACTGCCAAATTGTTGTTATATTCATAGTATTAATCCCTCGTGCCTGTATTTGCATTTCTAGATTCAAAGGTATTTAAAATTTGTGATAATTGATAAAACAATGGACGATCGTGTAACTGTAAACTTAAATCGATATTTGCTTGTAAATGTTGAATGATGGAAATTTCATTTTGCTTTGATAACGGTATGCTATAAATATCATGCATATATAAGGCATAATAAGGTGAATTGAGTAATTGACTAATTAATAATTCATCAAGACGTGATTCTCTGTCAAAGGGATGTTCAAAATGTAATTTAATATCAAGCGCCAAGTTTTGATTGGCAATGTAATTAAATATTTCATCATTATTTATTAATTGTTTGTTTTTTAAAATTAAACGAATAGCAATGTTATTGGAATTAACAACCGAAATTTCCAATGTATTATGGCTAGGAATGATTTCATCAACAAAATGTACGCTCTGTAAAGTATCGGTTGATGATTTTAAATAATTTAACACCCAAATACTAATACGGGATTTAAAGCGATAATGAAATAAAATATACTCAATAAATGATGATTTCATTTGTTGCAATGTGTCAGCCAAATAGTTCACCTACCTTAACTAATAAGATGCTAATCTTTCGGCCTCATCATGCCAAGTTTCGTTACTTGGCTCCAATTCTAATAATTGATTTAATATTGATTTTGCCTTTTCAATATGCCCTATTTCTACTAAATAGTAATAATAATCACTTAAAAATGCAGCCTGACTTTGTAACGTTGGCCATGCTAATTCAAAGAAGTGTTGTGCTTCTTTATCGCGTTCTTCTTGTCCTAATGCATATGCTAAATGCCACATAAATACTGGATCTAAATCTTCTTCATCTACATATTGTAATAATCCGATTAGACTTTCATAATCTTCTTCTGCTCTATATAGATCACTCAATATTAGTAAAGGTTCTTGATATGCATTATCAACTTCTAATGCTTGAATTAACAGTTGTACCCCTTCATTAGCATCACCGTGTTCTATTTCAATGCTACCAGTTGAGACCATAAGCTCTTTATAAAATTGACTAAGTCTTAAACCTTCTTTTCCTATTTCAATTGCATCTGCATGATTATGCTCATTTTCATATAATTGTTGTAAGTAGAAATATGCTTGTAAGAAGTCAGGATCTTTAGACAGTAATGTATTTACTAATTTAATCGCTTCTTGTGTTAAATCATTTTTCTCATAAGCAATTGCTTTTTTCAAGTAATCTTCTGAATTCATTTCGTCTTCGTTCATTTCATCAAACATCTTAATTGCATCACTATAATTACCACTTTGTAAACTACAATCTGCAAGACGTGCAAACAGATTGATAGTATTGACTTCGTATTCACCAGTCTCTAATACTGTTTCGTATTCTGTAGTTGCACGTAAATATTGACCGTCAAAATATAATAATTCTGCTAATGCAAAATGTATAATAGGGTCATTAGGTTCAATTTCAATTGCTTCCGACAACTTGTCAATTGCAACTTCTAACATATTTAGCTGTTGATATAAATCTGCTTCTAACATTAAACGTTCAGTTGATAATTCAACCTCATTTAAATATTCTAAAGCTTCGTCTGTTTGATTCTCAGCCATTAAACCTTCTATAAAGTAAATTAATAGTTCACTTTCATCTGGATATTTATGGTATAAGGTTCTAAAGACTTCTAACCCTTGAGGCATGAGTCCATAATTATATAACGTTTCACCTAAAACGAATAAGGCGTCATCATTGGGTGAACTTAAAGCCTCATTCACACGTGAATCTAAGTTATCTAATTTTTGTAAGTTGATATCATCTATTAACTTATAGATATCTTCCATACTATTATCCCTCATTTTCTAATTGTTTTAACTTGTCCATGAAACCAGGGAAGGATACATTTACAGCATCAAACTGGTTAATCGTTAACGTTTCAGAAGTTAAAAGTGAAGCGATAGCTAACATCATGCCAATTCGATGGTCAGTAAAACTATCAACCGTAGCCGTTTGTTCTAAGGCAGAAGGATGGATAATCATGCCATCATTTGTTGGTTGTAATGTAAAACCTAATAGATTTAACATATTTGCTGTTGTATCTATACGGTTCGTTTCTTTAACTTTTAATTCCTCTGCATCTTTAATAATACTTGTTCCATTTGCTTGTGTACATAAAAGTGCAATTATAGGTATTTCATCGATTGCTCTCGGCACCAAATCACCTTCAATATGTAAAGGTTTCATATTTGGTGAAAATTGAACACGTATCGACGCAGTAGGCTCTGCACCCTTCGTTTGATTAAAAAGAGTGATGTTCCCTTCCATTTGAGTCACGATATCAATAATACCTGAACGTGTTGGGTTAATGCCAACATTATGAACTGTAATATCGCTACCAGGTGTAATTAGGCCAGCAACAATAAAGTATGCAGCTGAAGAGATATCACCAGGCACATCGAAATCTGCAGGTTGTATGTGAGATATACCTGATTGAGGCATTTCAATAAAATGATCGGAAGTATCAATAGGTATATTAAAATGCTCGAACATAGTCTCAGTATGATTTCGTGTCGTACCTAATTCTTTGATTGTAGTTTTTTCATTTGCAAATAAACTAGCAAAGAGTATCGCACTTTTCACTTGTGCACTAGCGACTTCCATTTCATAATTAATGCCTTTAATTTCAGCTGGTTTGATAATCAATGGTGTGTAGTTATCATCTATCGCAGTAATGTTGGCATTCATTGAAGTTAAAGGTTTCATTATACGATCCATTGGTCTTTTACCAATAGATTCATCACCTGATAATACACTTTCAATACCCAAGCCACAAAGTAAGCCAGCTACTAAACGTGTTGTTGTACCTGAATTTCCTGTATAGAGTACTTGATGAGGTGTTTTGAAGTGCTTATAACCTGGAGACGTGATTACAATCTTGTCATCACTCACAATGATTTCAACGCCTAATAATTTGAAGATTTCGACCGTACGTAGGCAATCTTCACCAAGAAGCGGTTTATTTATTGTTGATGTGCCTTTAGCTAGAGAAGCAAGTATAATGGCTCTATGTGTCATAGACTTATCGCCAGGAACCTCAATTTCACCAGTTAAAGGACCAGTGATATTTACTGTTTTACTATTTGTCATATGTAGTCCTCCTCCTTTTATTCAAAATGTTTTATAAATAATTCAAAAGATTGTAGAAGTATAGTTCTATCTACATGTTTGACGATTGGATTACCAATGCCATCTAAGAGTACCATTTGTACGCCTTGCTGATCATTTTTCTTATCTTTTAACATTAAATCATAGAGTGATTCAAATTTAAATTGCTTGATAATATCTAGTGGATAATTTAATGCTTGTAAATACTTCACAAAATGTGCAATATCAAAATCTTGATTTAGCACATTATTTGCAACGATAAATTGATAAACAATACCAATCATCACGGCATGTCCGTGGGGTATTTTAAATTCATATTCCACGGCATGTCCAAAGGTATGTCCTAAATTTAAATATTTACGAACATTGGATTCTTTTTCATCATTTATAATGATGTTAAGTTTTGTTTCTATACCTTTATATAAGTAGTATTCAATTTCTTCAAGATTTTCAAGTGTGTTTGCATTATGATATTGTTGTTCAATTTCATTAACCGCTTTTATATTAGTTAGCAAAGCATGCTTATAAACCTCGGCATAACCGCTTAATATTTCAGAATATGGTAATGTTGCTAAGAAATCGAGATCGTAAATAACTGCTTTAGGGCGATAAAATGCACCAATTAAATTTTTACCATGTTTTGAATTAATGCCTACTTTACCACCAACGCTTGAATCATGAGCAAGGATCGTAGTAGGCACTTGAATAAAGTCAACACCTCTTAGTAAGGTTGCAGCAAGGAAACCAGTGAAATCTCCTGTTGCGCCACCACCAACAGCAATTAAACATGTGTCCCTTGTTAATTTTCTGCTAAGTAATGATTCAATTGTTTCCGCATAAAAACTTAATGACTTGGTAGATTCACCAGAAGGAATGATTACTTTATGGGCATCATATTCTGATGTAATGAAGTCTAATGCAATACTCCATTCTTTATTGACAGTTGCATCAACAATAAGTACAACATCTTTATAGTCTTGTATATATTTATGCAAATGTGCTAATGCATTGTGTTCAACGATGATTGGATAATTATCCGAACTATAAGTTGTTTCTAATATCATGATTTCACCTGATTACTATTAGTATTTTAATATTGTTTAATATTCAATATTAATTTTACGTTGTTCATTTATTTGTACTTTCAACTGTTCGATATGATTTGAATGGAATTCTTCTAGTAATGCTTTCGCTAATTCGAATGCAACTACGTTTTCCATAACTACACTTGCTGCTGGTACTGCACAACTATCAGAACGCTCAATTGAGGCTTTAAAAGATTCTTTTGTATTAATGTCAACAGAATTCAATGGCTTATATAAAGTTGGGATAGGCTTCATTACACCACTGACAACAATAGGCATACCATTAGACATACCACCCTCGAATCCACCTAAATGATTTGAACCTCTAAAGTATCCAACTTGTTCATCGTACAAGATTTCATCTTGTATTTCACTACCTGGTAATTCTGCACACTTGAACCCTTCACCAAAACTTACACCTTTAAAAGCATTGATACTTACTACACCTTGTGCAATTCTACCATCGAGTTTTCTATCGTAATGTACATAACTACCAATACCTACAGGCACGCCTTCAACGATAGTTTGTACAATACCTCCAATCGTATCACCGGCTTTTTTAGCATCATCGATTTTATCTCTCATTTGTTGTGCTACTTGATCATCGATTACTCGAACATCATTTTTATCGATATTTTGTTTAATTGTATCAATATCATATTCTGCATCGTCTTTAACGCCACCTATTTCAACTACGCGACTATAGAAATTAATATCCAATTGTTTAAGTAAAATTTTTGCTACTGCACCTACTGCTACTCGTGCTGCTGTTTCTCGTGCAGAAGAGCGTTCTAATACATTTCTGAGGTCTCTGTGGTTGTATTTCATTCCACCTATTAAATCAGCATGACCTGGGCGTGGTTTAGTTATTACTCGTTTCATATTATCTTGTTCTTCTTCACTAATTGGATCAGCACCCATTATATTTTTCCAATGTGTAAAATCATCATTAGTAACAACTAGTGTTATCGGGCTACCTAATGTATAACCATTTCTTACACCTGAAACAATTTCTATCGTATCTTTTTCAATTTGCATGCGGCGCCCTCTACCATAGCCGCCTTGACGCTTAAACATTTCTTCATTTATATCTTCAACATTGATTTCTAAATTTGATGGAACACCTTCAATTATTACAGTTAACTGTGGACCATGTGATTCCCCAGAAGTTAAATATCTCATTATTTACCCACTCCGTTCTTTAGTACTTTAAATTGTTATATATTTTATATCTTATCATATTCATTTAAGCAAATTAATAGAAAAATTTACAAATCTTAAATCTTAAGAAAATTCTATCATTTCTATTTGGACTAGTGTACCACTTGTTGAGTTAGTTTATAAATAAAATTAAGGAGATCGGATGAATTTATTGAAGTTTCACATTGATTATTTGTATAAAGTAATTGGATATGTAATTTGTTCATTTGAAGAAGCAAAAAAATTCCTAAAAATATCGGATGTACGATTTTTTAGGAACTTTTTTTATATTGTATATGTAGATATTATTTATTCATATAACCAAGTTTCGCGTGTTTCAGTAAATTCACTTATTTCTTCAGGTTTAAACCATAAAGCAATTTCTTTTTTAGCTGATTCAACTGAATCAGAACCGTGAATGATGTTTCTTCCAACTGTTAAGCCTAAGTCGCCTCTAATTGTACCAGGTGTTGCTTCAGAAGGATTTGTCTTACCTATTATGTGGCGCGAAATATGTACAGCATCTTCTGCTTCTACTACCATTGCAAAAACAGGTGCAGAAGTAATAAATTCAATCAGATTGTTATAAAAAGGTTTGCGCTTATGTTCTGCATAATGTTCTTCAGCAAGTGATTGTGGCACTGTCATTAATTTACCCCCCACAATCTTCAAACCTTTTTGTTCAATTCGAGAAATAATTTCTCCAATCAAATTACGTTGTACCGCGTCCGGCTTAATCATTAGAAAAGTTCTTTCCATCTTGTGTAAATCCCCCTGTATTGTTGTTTAAGTGTAAAATTCGTTATACACAATAAAATATATCAAAATAAATATATTTATCCGATACATTCTTATACTAACAGGTAATTAAAGCGCTTTCAACGTTTTTCACATAACTTACACATTTCTTTTGCCAACTTTTTTAATAATCTTTTTGAATAATGGTTTAGCATTATCATTATCAAGTTCATCTATAAGTCTCAATGCTTTATCTAAATACTTATCACTGATATCTTGTGCTGTTTGAATTACATTTGAATCTCGAATGACTGCAATACAAGTTTCAAACGCTTCTTTACTACTATCTGGATTTAAAGCGACGATTTGTGACTTGAAACTAGGATTTACTTTCATCTCTAAGAGCACAGGTAACGTGAGATGACCATTCATTAAATCACTTCCTACTGGTTTACCTAATTGTTTTTCTGTGCTTGTAAAGTCCAAGATATCATCGACAATTTGGAAACTCATACCAATATAATGACCAATCATTTTAAGATTGTGGATTGTCTTTATATCAGCACCAGCAGCAATTGCACCAACTTCAGTAGAAAGTTGTATTAGTAATGCTGTTTTTCTATTTATTCTTCTCAAATAATTTGTGATAGTCTGATTACTATTAAATTGATCTTGGAATTGAAAAAGTTCTCCTTTACATACATCAACTATAGAATGAGAAATAACATCATGCACACGACTATCTTCAATATAAGAAATATATTCTAAACCTAAAGCAAGTAAGAAATTGCCGGTTAAAATGGCTGTACTTTGATCCCATTTTTTAGAAATTGTTAACCTACCACGACGTCTATCACTCTTATCAATTACATCATCATGAACAAGCGTAGCCATATGAATTAATTCTAATGTGACTGCAACACGATAAACATCTTCAGTGACAGTTTCACCAAATTGTCCACTGAGAATGGCAAATGCTGGTCTAATTCTTTTGCCACCTGATGTAAATAAATGTTTAGCGGCAGCTTCAAGTGTAGGATCTTTACTTATAATTGTTTGTTCAATTCTTTTTTCTATTTTTTTAATTTCGTTATTCATGTTTAACTTTGACACGCTAATCACCTTTGGTTAATTCGATTTTATTTATAGCCAAGGTGCATTGCTGCAACGCCACCTGTAAAGCTACGTACTTTTATATTACTAAAGCCAGCTTGTGAAAATAGTCTTTTTAATTTCTCTTTGTCAGGAAAATCAAATGTAGATTGCTGAAGCCATTCATATTCTTCTTTTGATTTAGCGAAAATTTTACCGAAAATAGGCATAATAAATTTGAAGTAAAGTTTATACAATTGCTTAAATCCAGGTGTTGTAGGTTGACTCGTTTCTAAACAGACAACCATACCACCTGGTTTTAGTACGCGATTTAATTCTTTTAATGTCGCTAAATAATCTGGTACATTTCTTAGTCCAAATCCAATGGTTACATAATCAAATTCATTATCATCGAATGGTAAATTCATAGCATCACCATGTACTAAATTAATATTTTCCATATCTTGTATTTTGGTTTTTCCAACTTCTAGCATATTCTCACTAAAATCCACACCAGTTACTTCACCAGTTGGGCCGACAGCTTTACTTAATGAGATTGTCCAATCAGCAGTACCACAACAAACGTCTAATGCTTTGCTACCAGGTTTAACTTTCATTTCTTTCATTACATGCTTTCTCCATGTTTTGTGCTGCTCAAAGCTAATGATATTATTTAAACGATCATATTTTCCAGAAATATTTTGAAATACGTTATGTACTTTTTCCTTATTAACTTTATTATCTGCCATTTTTATTACCTCTTTTAAATTTAATTTATATCTTAACTTAAATATTACTGATAAAATTTTTGACTTCTGAATCTGTGTATTTATTTAAATAAGAAGGTTTATTTTCAATAATATTATTTAATAATTTTTCATTGATGATTTGAAGATCATATTTTGTTGCATAATGGTTCAATGTAATAATTAAAAAAATGTTCTCTACTTTTAGTATTTGAGAACTAATTAAAGATTTGTCTAGCGTATCTTGGTGTACGGATGATTTTATTTCATTTACTTCGACAATGGCTGAACTAATGTCCTTTTGATAATCAGGATTATTTAAAACAGCTAATAATGTATAAAAATGAGCACTTAATAGATCTCCAATTAAGATTGATTTTTTCGAAGTATTTTTTACATAAACTTCATCTAAATGTCGCATTGCAGTATCTATAGTGAGGCAAGCTAATTTAGCTTCTTCAGGAATATCGTATGTATCAAGTAAATGACTTAATACCTGATTAATATATATAGATTCATAATGGTCTACACCTTTAAGTCTGTTTTTAATTTGTTTTTCTAATATGCTTAATGTCGTTTCCATGTTCACACCTCACGTTATTATCAATATACATATTAACATTATATAATGAAAAATAAAATCAACGATAATTAAAGTTATTGATATTTAATGTTAAATATACCAATTAATGTCAGTTTATAGAAGAATATGAAAATTAATGATTACTAAATTAATGTTTTGCTATCTATTATGAATGTATGAGTATACGATTTAATTTTATGTTATGTATATTGAGAAAAAATACAAAAAGAAAAAGCCCCTTTAAAAGGGCTTTAAGTAAAGTAAAGAATTATTTAACTGCGTCTTTTAAAGCTTTACCAGCTTTGAATGCTGGAACTTTGCTTGCAGGGATATCAATTTCTTTACCAGTTTGAGGGTTACGGCCTTTACGTGCAGCACGTTCGCGTACCTCAAAGTTACCGAATCCAATTAATTGTACTTTTTCACCTTTAGAAAGTGATGATTGAATTGATTCGAATACTGCATCAACAGCTAAACCTGCTTCTTTTTTAGTTAACTCAGCTTGTTCAGCTACAGCATTGATTAAATCTGTTTTGTTCATTATGAATTCACCTCCCCTAGGGTCTATAATGATAACTTTGTATCATTATGCTTTGACTTTAACACAACGATAATAACTACTGCAACGATTTATGCGCAAAAAACCTTGAAATAATGGGATTTTGATGACAAAATGTTATAATTTTAATTAAAAGTGTAAAAATACTTTGTTATTCAGACTTTTTCCCACGACCCATTAAATCTTTCACACTCTCCGTAACAGGTCTATTTTCAAATAAAACGCTATATAAAGCTTCTGTGATTGGCATTTCAACATTGTGCGCTTTTGCTAAATGATGAACCGATTGAGTAGTATAAACACCTTCTACTACCATATTCATTTCGTCTAAAGCTGTTTCTAGAGATTTACCCTCTCCTAATTTATAACCTAAAGTGAAATTACGAGAATGTGTAGACGTACATGTGACAATCAAATCACCAATACCACCTAAGCCTAAGAATGTAAGCGGATCAGCGCCAAGTTTTTCACCTAGGCGACTAATTTCAGCAAGACCACGTGTCATAAGAGCAGCTTTAGCATTATCACCAAAGCCCATGCCAGTTATTACGCCACTTGCCACTGCGATAATGTTTTTTAAAGCTCCGCCTAATTCAACACCGACTAAATCATCGTTAGTATATACGCGTAAATAATCATTCATAAATAAATCTTGTGTTAATAAGCTAACTTCTGAAGATTTTGAAGAAGCAGCTACGGTTGTTGGTTGCTTAATCACTACTTCTTCAGCATGACTAGGACCAGACAATACACCGATGCCTGCATTGTGTTCAGGTGATATAGAATCTTCTAACATTTCAGAGACGCGTTTGAATGTTTCATTTTCAATACCTTTTGCAACATGGATAAATGTTTTTTTAGTAGATATTAGACTATCTATTTTTTTAGCAATTTCGCGCATTGCTTTTGTTGGCAACGCCATTAAATATACATCAGCAAATTGTGTCGCTTGTTTGATATCCAATGTTGCATTTATAGATGAATCTAAAATAGCATCATTTAAATATTTAGTATTTTTATGATGTTCATTGATATCGTTAATTGTCTGTTCATTTTTACCCCACATTAATACTTGATGTCCATTTTCAGCTAAAACATTAGCAAGTGCGGTTCCAAAACTTCCAGTACCAAATACTGTAACTTTTGACATGGTATCCCCTCCGGTCTTATTAATTTCGTTTTCTTGGTATAATATGCACTGGTGTTCCTTCGAAACCGAATGCAGATCTGATTTGGTTCTCTAGGTAACGCTTATAAGAAAAATGCATTAACTCTACATCGTTTACAAATACGACAAATGTTGGTGGTTCTATAGCGACTTGGGTCGCATAAAATACATTTAAACGACGACCTTTGTCAGTAGGTGTAGGATTCATCGAAATTGCATCTGTTATAACTTCGTTTAGTGTTGAACTTTGAACACGTTTCTTATGGTTTTCACTTGCTTCTTTAATATAAGGGAACAATGTTTTTAATCTTAATTTTTCTTTTGCAGAAATAAATGCAACTTCTGCATAATCTAAGAATTGAAATTCTTTACGAACTTCGTCTTTAAATTCTTTCATTGTATTTGTTTCTTTATCGACTGTATCCCATTTGTTAACTACGATAACAATCGCTTTACCTTCTTCATGAGCATAACCTGCGACTCTTTTATCTTGCTCGATAATACCTTGTTCAGCATCAATGACTATTAAGATAACGTTTGATCGTTCAATCGCTTTTAATGCACGTAATACAGAATATTTTTCAGTATTTTCATATACTTTACCTTTTTTACGCATACCAGCAGTGTCAATCAATACATAGTCTTGATCATCATAGCTATATTCAGTATCGACAGCATCACGTGTAGTACCTGCAACATTAGAAACGATGACACGTTCTTCGCCTAAAATAGCATTGACTAGACTTGATTTACCAACATTTGGTCTACCAATTATAGATAATCTAATCGTATCATCATCATAAGGATCTTCTTCTTCTTCTTTAAAATGTTTTACAACTTCATCTAATAAGTCACCCAAGCCTAAGCCATGTGACCCTGAAATAGGATATGGTTCACCAAAACCAAGTGAATAGAAATCATAAATTTCAATTCTCATTTCAGGATTATCGACCTTGTTTACTGCGAGAACGACAGGTTTTTTAGATTTATAAAGCATTTGAGCAACCATTTCATCACTTTGTGTTAACCCTTCTCGAACGTTAACCATAAAAATAATTACGTCTGCTTCGTCTATTGCAATTTCTGCTTGTGCTTTGATTTGTGTTTGGAATGGTGCATCACCAATTTCGATACCACCAGTATCAATAATATTGAAATCATGTGTTAACCATTCACCTGATGAATAAATTCTGTCTCGAGTTACACCGGGTGTATCTTCAACGATAGATACACGTTCGCCGACGACTCTGTTAAAAATTGTAGATTTACCAACGTTCGGCCTTCCTACAATTGCTACTATAGGTTTAGTCATAACTAACTTCCTCTCTTTTTTAATCTCTATAATTTTATCACATGGTTTAATTAATTCAAAAGAAATATTAAATCTATAGGTTTAATATATAATGTTACTTCGCAAAATGTGTAGTTTGTCTATCATATATCACTACATAAAAAATAATCTTGTCCTAATGTAATGGTTAGGACAAGATTTAAATTGGTATATATGGTCGTATTAAAATTTAAAGTCTTTTAATTTATCGCCAAATACATCACCTAGCGTTGGGTTATCATCTTCATCTGATGAGTTATCTAGGTATGATTGTGTAGTTTGTTTATCACTTTCTTGATTGTGATCATCCGCTTCATCATTTGGTAAAGTAGCTTTAATTGATAATGAAATACGTTCATTTTCAATGTCTACGCCTAATACTTTTACTTTAACCTCTTGGCCTGGTTCAAGCACTTCACTTGGTGTACCAATATGTTTATGACTAATTTCAGATATGTGTACTAATCCTTGAACACCTGGTTTAATCTCAACAAAAGCACCAAATTCGGCTAATCTTATCACCTTGCCGTCAATAACATCACCTTCATTAAATTTACCATTGATTGATTCAAATGGACTAGGTAATGTATCTTTAATTGATAGAGAAATTCTCTCAGAGTCTTTATCAATTGATTTAACTCTTACTTTCACATCGTCACCAATAGAGACAACATCTTCAGGTGATTTAACATGTTCGTGTGATAATTCTGATACATGTACTAAACCATCTACGCCACCAATATCAATGAATGCACCAAAGTTTGTTAAACGAGCAACCTTACCATCGATAACATCAGCTTCATTTAACGATGAAAGTAACTCGTCTTTTTTCTCTGCATTTTCTAATTCTTCTACTGCTTTTCTACTAAGGATGACGCGATTATTTGCAGGGTCTAATTCCTCAACTTTTAATTTTAAGACTTGACCTTCAAAATCAGAAAAATCTTCAATAAAATCAGTTGAAATTAATGAAGCAGGTACGAAACCTCTTTGTCCCACATCAACAACTAATCCACCTTTAACTACTTCTGTTACTTTGGCTTCAATTGTTTCATTGTTATCAAGCTGTTCTTGCAGGAATTCATAAGATTTCTCTGTTTCAAGTTGACGTTTTGAAAGTATATATGCACCTGTTTCATTTTCTTCGTCATACTCAACTTTTGTAACATATGCACCAATTTCATCACCGACTTTCACAGCATCACTAGGTGTATCAATATGATGTGTGGAAAGTTGACTAATAGGGATAATACCATTAAACTTACTACCGTTTACATGAACAATTACTTGCTTTTCTTCTATTTCTAGAACTTCGCCAGTAACCTTGTCCCCTTCTTTAATATCATGGATCATTGATTCGTTGAATTCTTCAGTCATCTTGTCTGCCTCCTTATTACACTACATAATTATAACATCTTATAAACTGTCAAAATTGTCAAGAAATTCCACTCTATTTGAGGAATGCCATACATTTTGTTATAAAAATGTAAAAATAGTCATTTTTAACTCACGGAAATTTAATGAATTTTACTTATATTTTACATTTATGCCAATATATGTAGTCATAAAATCATAAAACATTGTACATCCTTGTTATACCCTAATCGAAATAATATATAACTTTTTTAGTCAAATTTGAAATATGAGTTATGCAGATAGATCACTGTCAGAATTACAAAGCTTCTACCATTTTTAAAATTTCATTCGTTACCGTTTCAATGTTTTTTCCAGTAGTATCCAATGTCGTTGCGTCAACAGCTTTTTTAAGCGGTGATATTTCACGATTCATATCGTAATTATCACGGTCAGAAATTTCTTGTTTGAGCTGTTCTACATTAGATTCAATACCTCTTTCTTCGTTGTCCTTTTGTCTACGTATCGCACGTTCTTCCACTGATGCAATCATATAAACTTTTAATTCAGCATTAGGTAGTACTACTGTACCGATATCTCTGCCATCCATAATAATACCCTTTTGAGCTGCAAGTTCTTGTTGTTTATTTACTGCAAATGTACGAACAGGTTCCTTTGAAGCAACATAAGAAACGTTATTAGTTACATCATTCTCTCGTAAATAATCAGTTACATCTTGATTATCTAGAATAACACGTTGTCCTTTTTCTTCATCATAAGTTAAAGATAATTCTGAGTTTGCGATAAGTGTATCAAAATCTTCTGTTTTACCTTGCTGTAAATATTTATATGTTAAAGCGCGATACATAGCACCTGTATCAACATAAATCATTGATAATTTTGAAGCTACTAATTTAGCTATAGTACTTTTGCCTGCTGCAGCAGGACCATCTAATGCGATATTAATTCGTTTCATTTCAGAAAACCTTCCTTGTTGTTTTATGAATAATATTTTATCATAAATATGTATTATATTAATAGGAGGAATGCACGCATGAAAAAACTTCTTGTCATACATACAGGTGGCACGATAAGCATGTCACAAGATGAATCTAATCAAGTAGTTACGAATGAAGAAAATCCAATTTCGAATCATCATGAAATAATTAAAGCTTATGCAGATGTTACTGAAATTACACCATTTAATGTACCATCACCACATATGGATATTTATTATGTAGAAAAATTAAAAGATATCATTGAAACAGCTGCGCAAAAAGAAACGTACGATGGCTTTGTTATTACACATGGCACAGATACGTTAGAAGAAACTGCTTATTTATTAGATTTAACTGTTAATATTTCCCAACCTATTGCAATTACAGGTGCAATGCGTTCCTCTAATGAAATTGGTGCAGATGGTTTATATAACTTTATTTCAGCAATCAGAGTTGCGACTAGTAATGAATCTACCAATATGGGAGTTATGGTTGTATTTAATGATGAAATTCATACAGCTAGAAACGTTACTAAGACACATACATCTAATACTAATACATTTCAAAGTCCCAATCATGGTCCATTAGGTGTTGTCACAAAAAATAGCGTTCAATTTCATCATAAACCTTATGAACACCAAGTACTGGAAAAAATTAATCAAAATTTAAATATTCCCTTAGTTAAGGCATATATGGGGATGAATAATGATGTTTTGAATTTTTATAGTAAACAAAATGTTGATGGGATAATAATAGAAGCGCTAGGACAAGGTAATTTACCACCTACATGTCTAGAGGGTTTGGATGCTTGTTTGGATAAATCAATTCCTATTGTCCTTGTTTCACGCTCATTTAATGGCATTGTTGGACCAATATATGCATACGAAGGTGGCGGTGCAACACTCGAACAAAAAGGAGTTATATTCTCTAATGGTTTGAATGGCCCAAAGGCGAGATTGAAATTGTTAGTAGGTTTAAGTAATAACTTAGATAAAAATGAATTAAACTATTATTTCGAATCGCAATTATAGTTGAAATCATCACTATTTCTAAGTTATTAACACTTTAAATAATTATTTTTAAAAAAACAAAACACAGGTTGAGCATATTTAATAGCTCAACCTGTGTTTTTACGGTTTATATATAATGATTTGCTTTTATTTTTAATTAGATATCGTTTTATGATTATGATTCAAGTGGTGTCTGCTTTTTAGCTAAAATACTTTGCGTAATAATACCGCCATGATATTTACCATTCTCTATAAAAATTGTATTAGCATCATTACCTGCTGCTATTACTCCAGCAATATAACAATTTTCTACATTGGTTTCATAAGTTTCTTTGTTATGAACAGGCGCCGTCCCATATTCATTTTGATTAATTTCAATTCCAATTGATTTTAAGAAATCGTAATCAGGATGATAGCCTATCATTGCAAAGACATAATCATTGGATATCTCACAAATTTCATCATTTTGTTTATATGTTAGTGTAGTATCAGTAATCTGAGTAACTTCAGCATTAAATAACATGTTTATTTTTTCGTTTCTCACTAATGATTCAAAATTTGGTAAAATCCAAGGTTTGATTGCTTTTGGATAAGCTTCTCCACGGTATAAAACTGTCACATTTGCACCAGCTTTTTCAAGTTCTAATGCTGCATCTACCGCTGAATTTTTACCGCCGATAATTACTACATTTTGATCAAAATATGGATGTGCTTCTTTAAAGTAATGTTTTACTTTTGGTAGCTCTGCCCCTTCTACTTCTAATGTATTATGATGACCATAATAACCTGTAGCAACCGTTAGAAATCTACATTGATAAACGTCTTTAGTTGTTGTAATCGTAAAGCGATTGTTAATTTTTTTTACAGTAAGGACTTCTTCAAAAGCATTGATACGTAATTGATGATGCTTTACTACTTCTCTGTAATAAACTAATGCTTGATTTCTATGGGGTTTACTATCTTCTACTATAAATGGAATATCCCCAATACTCAATTTATCACTTGAAGAAAAGAACGTTTGGTGAGTAGGATAGTTGTATATTGCATTTACAACATTTCCTTTTTCAATAACTAACGTTTCTATTCCTTTTCTTTTTTGTTCTATGGCAGCACTTAATCCACAAGGACCGCCACCAATGATGATACTTTCAACTGTTTGCATACGTAAATGTCCTCCTTTAACCACCCATATATTATACCAATAGTTTTTGAAAAACCAAATGAAAGAAACTATAAAATCTAGTGCTTAATATTAAAAATTATTAATTTTAAGCATTAATCTCTTTTTTTAGTAATATATTTAAACTTTCTATAAAAAAATGCGTTTCTATGTCTAGCAATAAAAATACACTCCTGAAACTCTAACTTTCAGGAGTGTATTTTAGATTAAAGATAATTTTATAAAGCTTATTGAGGTATCACTAAGCGTTGACCATTATGAATGTCGTTTCCTTGAAGATTATTTGCTTCTCTAATTTTTTCAACGTTTTCTGGTGTACCTTCACCGTAGTATTGAATTGCAATTCTATATAAGTTCTGACCATTTACAACATGTGTGCGTTGGCCATTTGAGTTATTTGATTGTTGTGTATCTTGACTACTGTCTTGGTTACTTGTTGCTTGTGTATCATCACTAGAAGATGAATTGCTTGCTGATTGACCAGATTGATTTTGATCTGATGCTGAACTATCTGAACCACTTGCGTTATCTGAATCACTAGCATTATCTGAACTACTTTGGCTACTTGAATCAGATGATGCTTGATCACTACTACTTTGACTACTATCGTCAGAAGAAGCATTACTTGCTGATTGATCAGAATTAGAATCTGAACTATTGCTGTTTTCTGAGCTACCAGATGATTTATCACTATCATCATCAGAACTATTAGACTTTTCATCGTTACTAGCTTTGTCTTTGTCTTTATCAGCGTCAGATTGCTTATCTTTATCAGACGATTTATCTTTATTGTCAGCTACTTTTTTATCATCATTGCTATTCTTATCATCATTATTACCAGTTAATGCCATACCGCCAAAGATACCAATAGCTGCTAAAATTAAGATAGCTGCTAAAATTGGAAGAAGTTTACCTAATAAACCACCTTTTTTCTTTTTGCGCTTATGATCATCATCGTTATTATTATTGTTGTTATTATTACTATTATTGCCACCATTACCATTTGAACCTGAGCCACTTGCTTTAGAAGCAGCTGCACCTGCGCCTGCACCGGCCGCTGCCGCGCCACCAGCTACTGCAGCACCTTTTTTCTTAGATTTTTTGTTATCTTTTTCATCAGAACTGTTATTGCTTTGGTGCTCATTCTCATTTTTAGTATCTGAAGATTTTGAGTCATTTTTGTCATTGCCAGCTTTGTTTGCTGCATATGCGCCTGCACCGGCACCAGCAGCGGCAGCACCACCAGCTATTGCGGCACCTTTTTTATTAGAGCTTTCTTTTGAATTATCATCATTTGATTGTTGCTTATTTTCGTTCTCTTTTTGTTTAGTATATTCAGGGTCATTTACTCTATTATCTGCATCGTCTTTATTAGCAGCAAACGATCCAGTGCCTGCACCAGCAGCTGTGCCACCTGTTTTATCTGATTCATGTTCAGAATCTAATTTGTTTTGCTCATCATTACTTTCATTTTTTTGCTCATTAGTTGCATCTGTGTCATTTTTATTATGTTTATTGGCAGCATATGCACCTGCGCCTACACCAGCAGCGGCAGCACCACCAGCTACTGCAGCACCTTTTTTATTATTTTTCTCTTGACTATTTTCATCTTCATTACGTGAAATTTCATGCTTATCATCGTTATCATTAGTTAAATTTGAATCTTTTTGACCATTATTATTTACATTCGCGTCATTATTTAAATTATTATTTTGGTCACTATGCTGATTAATTGTTTCTTCGTCAGAAGTTTCCTGATAAATATTATTATCGCGTGAATGGTCTTCATTATTATTAGTCTGATTGAAATCAGATGATGAATTGCCATCTTCATCTAGTTGTTCTTTATCACTAAATTTATCTTGTTGATGTTGTTCAGTTGATTCCCCTTTGTTTTGGTTCGTAGCAGTTTCGCGTCTTCGTTGTCTTCTTTGCGCATTTCTTGGAGGGAACTGCTCATTTGTTTTGTCGGATACTTCTTCTTTCGCATTGTCAACAGAAGCGTCAACAGATTCATTTGTTTTATCTTGTTGTTCATTTGGATCAATTGATTGACGATTTTTCTCGAAATCGTCTTTGAAATTGTTGTTAGACAAATTCATCATCCTTCCTTCATTCGTTTATATAATAAGTATATACTGTTTTACCCTAATCAAACTTAAATATGTACATCTTTTTTTGAGAAATTTACAATATTTAAGCGTCTATTAGTTGTATTATAGCTTGTTTGAAAATATTAAGTAAAGTAATTGTCTATCTATTTGAATAAATTTTTTAATTTTTCTTTATAATCAAATTTACGTTTTACTTTTTTGCGATTAAATATTTTTATTAATTCTATATTTGTATCATTATCACAACAAATTTCAGGTTTGTCAGATAAATTTTCACCAAAAAATTCCATTAAATATGCGCGTCTGCATTGGTCTAAATTTTTGTAACCTAACATGCGAATGTACCCATTTCTTTTACGTTGGTATGTGTTTTCGAAAATATGTCGAAGTTCATTATAGGTGTAATAACTACTTAAAATTTCAATTATTTCTTTTTTAAACGGAATAACGTCTAAACCCAATTCAAATGCATTGACGTCTTCGTTTGTAATCATATCAGTAAATAATAAAGTTTCGAGTAAGAAGCTATCGTCTGGTTGAAATAAACTGATTGCTTGGCTTTGATTACCATCTCTACCTGCTCGTCCAATTTCTTGTAAATAATTGGACGGACTAGTAGAAAGGTGAAAGTGAATAATTGTTCGTATATCTTTTTTATTAATACCCATACCAAATGCACTCGTCGCTACAATGATAGGAATTTCATTGTTTAAAAATTGATGTTGTACCGTTTGTCTTTCTTGGTAAGATAAGTCCCCATGATAAATACCTGTCAAGAACCCTTGTTGATAAATGGCTTGTGCAAGCATTGAACATATTTTTTTTGAGGAAACATAAATAATCGTTGGACCAGATTGTTCAAGTGTAGTTAATAACCACTTAATTTTTTCTTCATCGTCAGAAAAATTTTTATGATTTAATGAAATGTTATTTCTATTCATACTCGTTTTAATAACATTGAAATTTGTACGCAACATTTGATTTAAATCTGCTAATAAATGTGGTGGTGCTGTAGCAGTTAAACCTAAAATAGTAGCGTATGAAAATTGTTGGATAATTTTTCCTATTAACGCATAATGAGGCCTGAAGTCATACCCCCATTCAGATAAACAGTGTGCTTCATCTAATACAACAAGTCCAAAATTAATGTTTTTTATAAGCCTAAAATTATGTGGCTGTAAAATAAATTCTGGGCTCAGAAATATAAATCGACTTTTCTTTAGGTTTTTAATATTATTAGCACGTTCGTCATCATCCATTCCTGAATGTATACAACTTACATTATGTTCACCATGTGTTTTTAATTGCATGACTTGATCATCCATCAACGAAATTAATGGAGAGATAATTAATGTTGGTTGTTTTTTTATATAAGTAGGTAACTGATAACACAAACTTTTACCACTACCTGTTGGTAAAATACCTAACGTATTTTTTTGTTTTAACACGCTTTGGATAATTTCTTCTTGTCCAGGTTTAAATGAATCGAATCCAAACCAATGTTTAAGCTCATCGATTAACATGTATGTCCCCTCTTTCTATGCCAGCGATGATTAATTTAATTGTGAAATAAGATAATTCTGGGAATTTCTCTTTATAATTTCGCAATCTTTCACTTCTATTAGACATATAATATGTTAGAAACGTTGAATTTAAATTATCATTTAAAAATGTTTGATAATCAGTAATGTATCCTTTGATAAACAACTCTAATACATGGTCTTCGATAGTATTAATTTTAACTTGTTGTTGGTTAGCGAGTGCTTGCATCGTATATCCCTTTTTTAAACCATCATAAGTTAAGTCTGTTTTTTGTAATAAAGAAGGTAAAATAATCAATTGATTTAAAATAGGATAATTTTGTTCATTTTCAATTTCATACATCAATGCGACTAAATCATTAATTTCTAACTCAAATAGTGTTTCTTGTGAAAGGCCCTCAATTAAACTAACTTGTTGGCGTGTGTACATACTATCTTCAAATCCTTGTAGATAGTAATGAATATATGTTTCATTATTCAAAACTTTAATCTTTTCAAAGACATTATATAGCTCATCAATGAAGGTTTGCTCTTGTTGTTCAGATTTAATATGTTTATAAATAGACTTCACGCGCTGATGTATCACTTGTTGTTGTGTCACAGGTATGAAATGACTATTATTATTATTATTTAACTGTGAAATAGTTTGAGTTAATAATTGCAGTGCTTGAAAAGTATTTATCAAACTATCGAAAGTAAATCTAGGGTGTGTTATTAATGTGAATTGTGACTCATTATCAGTTCCACTTGATGCATAATATCGCTCAAACGACGGATATTTTAAGTTAGGCAAGCTATGATATAATGATAATAATTGTTGGCTACAAGCATCAAAAAAGGTTTGATGTGATTTTTTGCCTATGATAATATTATAAATGCTTTTTTCAGTTTTGTAGTAGTGTGTATGGTTATGTATATAGTGAAATAGATTTTGCATGTTTACTCCCTCATTATTTAAAACGAAAACATTGAAAAAACTAAGCGCAGTGCTTACAATATTAATTGTGATTTTATTGTAGCATTTTTGTCAAAGGAGGCGAAGAAAATGGCTAAATATACTATTGTCGATATGGATACTTGCATTGCGTGTGGTGCGTGTGGTGCTGCTGCCCCTGATATATATGACTATGATGATGAAGGTATTGCATTTGTAATATTAGATGACAACCAAGGTACAACTGAAGTACCCGAAGAATTGTATGAAGATATGGAAGATGCACTAGAAGGCTGTCCTACTGATTCAATCAAAATTGAAGAAGAATCTTTTGATGGGGATGCATTGAAATTTGAATAGTTTTTTGAATCGAAGTATTAATGCAATAAATTAGTAAAAGTGTCTGAAACATAAAAATACTTGGACAACTATAAAAAGGCATTTTCTATTGAAATATTATAGAAATTGTCTTTTTTTAATATTGTTTTGGTTATAATTAGTTCATTGAGTTACTAATTTTCTAATATTAAGTGGCATTAATATAAGATCAAGTTCTTTTTTAGTTCTATTTATAACTCAAATCTACATTCTAGTGAAACCCAAAATAGCCTTCATAAAATCAAAAACACTCAGATAAATTGGATTAATTTATCTGAGTGTTTTTTTCTGGGATTAATTTCCCAGTTACTTTTTTATATCAGTATATCGTAAGCTTAATACTACTTTAATAATGAGTTTATATAGCAATTCAAAACTATATTGTATCTATTTCTATTTTGGTAATACGCCATTTAATCGTTTATATAATAGTAAAAATATGATTGAAATAACGATACCTTTTATAATATTAAATGGTATAACACCAGAAACAATAATGATCTTTAAGTTACCAAAGACATCAGATAAATTCATTATCATGCCGTATAATGGTAATAGGACAAAGTAATTAAGAACACTCAATACTAAGGTCATTACAAGTGTCGCCACAGTTAAGCCTGTAATAATAGATTTAGCATTGCTTTTATGCTTTGCAACATAATACGCCGTTAAGATAAAACTAGTAGCAGCTAAAAAGTTTGCTACAGGTCCTATAGGATCTCCTACATTGAAAAGGAAATTAAGTAGATTTTTAATAAATTCTACAATAATTCCTGCGATTGGACCTAACGTAAAGGTTGCTAATATTGCTGGGACATCGCTAAAGTCTAATGTCAGATAAGGCGGTAAAAATGGTAACGGGAACTTTATAAACATTAATATAAAGGCAACCGCACTAAGCATACTTATCGTAATTAGACGTTTGGTTTGTTGTTGCATATTCAATTATCTCCTTCCATTCATCTTACACAGAATAGGAGGGATTTAATTGCACAACAAAATAACCCTCCATCTTCTCCCATCCAGACTTTACTGTCGGCTCTAGATTCACACTAGATCAGCTATTTATATATCTTTATTAATATAAATAGGTCGCAGGCTTGATTTACTGCCGGTTGGGACTTTCACCCTACCCCGAAGATGAACATTTAAATTTTATAGATATATCATAGCGCATAACTCAGATAAAGACAATCATATTGTTCGCACTATATGAATTGTTTTTAAATATAATATAAATAGCTTATAATTTTCAACTGCTACTTTGATGAATCACTACTGTTGTAAATAAAAAACTAGTTTACTAAACTCCGTTATATTTTAGAGTTTAGTAAACTAGTAATAGTGTTCATAATAAATGCTCATTAAAAGGCTTCATAAGAGATGAGTGTTTTTCTTTTTATTGAAAAACCTATTTAAAATATGAATTACAGGTATATTATCACTTTGCTAGCATTATCTTCTAATTCAGAGGTTTAGGCAAACGAATGATAAATGTTGTTCCTTTACCTAACTCGCTTTTTACATCTATTTTTCCTTCGTGCCCATCGATAATCATGCGACAAATAAATAGGCCAAGTCCTGTTCCTTGTTTACCTCTTTTTCGTGCTGCATCCACTTTATAAAAACGATCAAATACTTGTTGTAAGTGTTCTGGTGCGATACCTGTACCTGTATCTGAAATATAGAGTATATTATCATTATCACTTTCAGCATGTTCAATCGTAATTGTGTCTCCAACATCAGTATATCTACATGCATTGTCTATTAAATTTGTTAACACCTGTTCAATTCTATCTGAATCGTAATACCATAAAACACCGTTTGTATTTGGATTTAGATGCATTGTTAATTCTAAATCAATAGCTTGTTGTTGGTATTTCATTTGCATTTTATTTAATAACGGGTCAATTGGTTGAATTTCTCTGTCCACACTCAAACCTTCAGCATCCATTCTGGCAACGTTTAACAATTCGTTAACTAATCTATTTAAACGTTTGGTCTCATCTAAAACGATAGTGAGTGAATCTCGAATTTCTTCGGGTTCTGTAACGATTCCATCAACTATTGATTCGGTGTAACCTTGTAATAACGAAATAGGTGTACGTAATTCATGAGAAACATTTGCTATAAAATCTTTTTTCATTTGATCCATATTATGTTCATTTGTCATATCACGTATAATAGCGACAATTCCACTGCGACCATCAGGTTGTATTTGATCAATATAGCTAGTAATAATAACAAAATACCTTGTATTAATCTCATATTCCTCAAATTGTGTATGTTTATTTTTAAACGTCTTCTCATTTTGCATATCAAGTTTTTCTAAAGAATAATCATCTAATAATTGAAGCGTGTTTTGTGCCATTTGATTGGATAATATAACTTCTTTCTTATCATTGTATCCTAATACACCTTCAACCATTGAATTAATCAAACTGTCTCTAATATTTTTAGATGAAGATAAAGCATCGATATGTTGTTGTATCTCAGAACTCATTGTATTAAATGCACGTGAAAGTTCTCCAATTTCATCTTTTGAATTAACCGGTTCGACTTGAGCATATTCTCCTTTTGATACTCTTAGTGCTTGACTACGTAAATTTCTTAAAGGTTTAGTTATTCTTGAAGACAAGAAGAATGCAAAAACCGTAGTTATCCCAAGGAAAATAATAGCAATTATTAAAATGATAACAGTGATTAAATTATTGGTATCTTCAATTGTTTTTAAATCTTGATAGATGAAGACACCACCATATGCATTCTGATTTGATTCACTTAAGTTTTTAGAAGGATAACCAATTAATACATAAGTGTGCTGTTGATCATTTATTTTCACGTTAACGTGTTCAGATATTTTTTTACCTTTGTTAAATACTTCGTCATAATCTTTATTACGTTTGATTTCATTCAACATTTTTTGTTTGGTGTTTCCATATTTATTGTTTTGTGTATCCTTGTCATTCATGATAATTAACCCGACAGGACCTTCAATGAGTTTACGACTATGTTCAATCGCGATTGCTTTATTGTCAGATGTGGCCACTAAATGACTGATACGTTTAGCATCTTTAAGCAAAGAATCTTCGGTTTCTTGAGTGAAATATGATTGTATGAACGTAATAAGCGCTGCGCTAAGTAAAATTAAAACTGTCGTTACTATAAATATTATAGTTAACCACAGTTTTATGACTACATTATTGAGTCGGCTCATCATTTGATTTAACCTCAAATTTATAACCTACTCCCCAAACAGTTTGAATCATTTGAGCAGCCTCTTCAGATACACGATTTAATTTTTCTCTCAAACGTTTAACATGTGTATCTACTGTACGCAAATCTCCATAAAATTCATAATGCCATACTTCTTTCAATAATTGTTCTCTGTCGAAGACCTTATTTGGCGTTTTAGCTAAAAATATTAATAATTCATATTCTTTTGGTGTCAAATTGACTTGGCTATCATCTGCAATTACTCTATGCGCATCATTGTCAATCACTAAATGATCGAACTCGATTAAATCTCGCGCATGTGGTTCACTTTGTTCTGTATGCGCTACTTGAGTTCTTCTTAATAATGCTTTAACACGTAGTACAACTTCTCTAGGAGAAAAAGGTTTAACAATATAATCATCTGCGCCAGACTCAAAACCTTCTACTCGGTTTGTTTCCTCGCCTTTTGCCGTTAACATAATGATTGGTGTATCCTTGTGTTCTCTCAAACGAGATGCAACAACAATTCCATCCATCTCAGGAAGCATTAAATCTAAAAGTATACAATCATAATCATGGTCCATAGCCATATGATATGCTTCATTACCGTCTTTTGCTTCATGAATTTCAAAAGATTCACGCTCTAAATACAATTTGAGTAATCTTCTAATTCGATCCTCATCATCTACGATTAAAATTTCATTTGACATACGTATGTACCTCCCACACTGCTTACTTTCCAATTCATTCACAATTATAGCACAGGTTAATATTGAAAAGTGGAATTGAAAGAAAAGTTTGTGAATTTTTTCTCATACTATTGGTTTTGTCATTGTTTTTTCACAAATTATTTTCCATGTTCTGCGATTTGACGTATCACTTTAACTTCATGTGGTGTTAAAACACGACCTTCGCCAGCGTTTAAACCTTTCAAATTTAACGGCCCAAATTCAATACGTTGTAACTTATTAACTTGATGGCCGAAGTGTTCAAACATACGTCGTACTTGTCTGTTTCTGCCTTCAGTAATTGTGAGTTCTACAAGTGTTGTATTCTTATCTTTATCTTGATTTTTCACTTTGACAATTGCGGGTTGTGTTTTGCCATCTTCTAATTCAATACCCTGTTCTAATGCCTTAACTTCTTCACGCATGAGATAACCTTTTAATTTAGCTACGTATTTCTTTTTTATTTTATAACGTGGATGCGTCATTAAATTAGTGAATTCTCCATCATTAGTTAAAAGCAAAAGACCCGAAGTATCATAATCTAGTCGTCCTACAGGGTAAATTCTCGTTTTAATTTGCTTAAAGTAGTCAGTAACAACTTTTCTACCTCTATCATCAGATACACTTGTAATTACTTGTGAAGGTTTATAGAATAAAATATATAATTTGTCTTCTTGTTCAATTTTTATCCCTTCAACTTCTATTGTATCGGAATTTTTCACTTTAGTGCCTAATTCGGTTACCGTTTCCCCATTAACTCTAACTTTACCTTCGCTTATTAATGCTTCTGCTTTTCTTCTTGATGTATAGCCACTATTTGCGATACGTTTTTGTAATCTCTCTAATTCGTTACTCATTATTTTCTCCTTTTTGGTTTACTAAATTACTGAAAAATGCTTCTATTTCCTCGTCTTCTTCATCAGTAGTTGGTAAATCGTCTAAATGTTCAATGCCAAATACATTTAAAAATAGTTCAGTCGTATATAGCTGCTGACTTCTTGAATCTTTTTCATCTTTTGCTTCTATCAAACCTCTAGCAATTAATGTCTTCACTGCTCCGTCCGAATTAATACCTCTAATCATTTCAATATCACTTCTTGAAAGTGGTTGGTTGTATGCAATAATAGATAAGGCTTCCATTGCAGCTTGTGACAATTTCATATTCGATTTTTGTTCTATTAATGCTTCAATATATGATTCAGCATCCTTCTTTGTTGTTAAAACAACCGTTTGTCCAAAATGTTGAATAACAAGTCCACCAGATTGATAATTCTTTATTAAAGTTAATAGTTCGTTACGATCTATTTCAAGTATTTCTAGCAATTGTTTTTCTTCTAACCCTTCATCTCCAGCTGTGTAGAGCAAGGCTTCTAATATACCATTATTATCCAATGCCATAATTGACCCCTCTTAAAATATTAATATCTTCAAAACTATTCTGTTGTTCGATATTGACTAATCCAGACTTTGACATTTCCAATATCGCTAAGAAATGTGTTACAACCATTTCAATTGGTTCTGAAAAATTGAATAGGCTAAAGAAATTAAATGACGACTGCTGTTGTAAACGTTCATTTACTTGTGACGTAGCTTGTTGAATTGTAAAAGTTTCTTTTTTTATTTCAACAGTTTTTGGTGTATTAAACTCCACTCGATTTTTGACCTTTTGATAAGCAATAATCAATTCAGTTAAATCAATTGTATTATCGGGACTCATTCGCTCATTCGTTTCTAAATGAGATAAATCTGTGGGGTGCTTTGAATAAAAGGAAGCACGTTCTTCTTTTTTTTCATTCAACAATTCAGTATATTCTTTATAGTTTTGATATTCTATCAATCTACCTACTAACTCTTCACGTGGATCATCATCTATTGTTTCGTCGGTTTCTTGTTGTGGTAATAACATCTTACTTTTAATCATTAATAACTCAGAAGCCATAACTAAATATTCGCTTGCGACATTTATTTCTAAAGAATTCATTGCATGTATATATTGCATATATTGTTCCGTTAAAGATTTCATAGGAATATCATATATATCTATTTCGAATTTTTGTATAAGATGCAATAATAAATCTAAAGGTCCGTTAAAAGCATCTAATTTTACTTCATACATTTTATCTACCTCATATAGCAAGTTAAGTGCGTATTTCACTAAAATATTATAGCATGTTTACTATAAACATTTAAATTTGGAGCGGTTTTTATATGGAAAAAGCATTACAATCTTTTTATTATCAATTTCACACTGAACAGCATTATTTTTTATGTCATGATATTTTAGAAGATGCATGGAAAGAAAATCCAAACTTTACAAAGCAAGATGCGGTTGTCAGTTTGATATTATTGGCTACAGGTTGTTATCACTATCGTCGAAATAACTTTAAAGGAGCAGTGACCTCATTTAATAGAGCATTAATCGTTATTAGAAATAGTTCAGATTGGCACACACTTGGGTTGGAGATTCATGAATATATAGCTCTGTTGAGAGAATTGAAATCATTAGCATCTCTAGGTCAACCTTTTAGTCCAGTTAATTTACCACTTTCTGAACATGTGCTCAAAGAGATAAAAACAACGTATCCAAACTTTAACTTTAATAAAAATATGATTACGAATAGTTATATTGTAAATCATCATTTAGAAAGAGATCGTTCAGAAGTTGATAACGCAAGAGAAAAAGCGTTATTAGCAAGACAATTTAAAAGAGAGCGTTGAACAATTAATATTCACTGCAGTTCTCTTTAGACATTAAAACACAGATTAGTTCATTTGATGATAAACTAATCTGTGTTTATGCACGTGGATGAAATTCGTTATACATTTTACGGATTTGAGATTTTGAAACATGTGTATATAGCTGGGTAGTAGAAATATCAGAGTGTCCTAACATTTCTTGCACTGCCCTTAAATCAGCACCGTTTTCAAGTAAATGGGTTGCGAACGAATGTCTCAACGTATGTGGTGTCAAAGTTTTGTTTATGTTTGCTTTAATGCCGTTTTGTTTTATCATTTTCCAGATGGCTTGTCTTGACAAAGGTTTACCATGCATATTTAAAAATAAAACAGATGTTACGGTTTTTTTTAATAATTGAGGACGTACTGTTTCAATATATGTAGATAAATAGTCAATGACAGCTTCACCTAATGGAACAATGCGTTCTTTATTCCCTTTTCCGAATACTTTTACAAAGCCCATAATTAAATTCACATCATCTATTTCAATATGAATTAATTCTGAAACCCTCATACCAGTTGCATATAATAGCTCAAGCATTGTTCTGTCCCGATAACCATTATTTTTTGATAAATCTGGCGTTTCCAACAATGCAAGGACTTCATTGACTTCTAGTACATCAGGTAACTTTTTATCATATTTTGGTGTTTCTATTAAAACAGTAGGATCTTTTGCTGCATACTTTTCCCTAAGTGCGAATTGATGAAAACTACGTACTGTAGAGACAAAACGTGCGAGTGACTTTGAAGATGCACCTTCATCTTGTAATGTGCCAAGGCACTGTTGGATGGTCTGCCTATCTACAAAGTCGATATGACTAACCTTATTTTCTTCTAAAAAAGTTGCATATTTTGTTAAATCACGTTTATAAGCACCAATCGTATTTGTACTTAAACCTTTTTCTAATTGAATAAATCTTAAAAACTCTTCGATTATTGTCTGCATTAAATCACCCCTAGATTTTAAATTAACAGGATGAAAATGGATTATTTACCTTTAGCTTGGCAATCTGAACATACACCATGAAATGTTAATCTATGGTCTAATATTCTAAAGTTAAAGTCACTTTCAACTTTTTCTTCTACTGCAGGTAATAAATCTTCTTCAATTTCTTCAACCTTCCCACATTCCATACATACAAGATGGTGGTGGAAATGTTTAGCACCTTCTTTGCGTAAGTCAAAGCGGGCAACACCATCGCCAAAATTGATTTTGTCTACTACTTTAAGTTCAGCTAATAATTCTAATGTTCTGTAAACAGTAGCTAATCCTATTTCTGGTGCTTTATCTTTTACTTTTAAATACACATCTTCAGCACTTAAATGGTCTTTCTCGTTTTCAATTAACACTCTTAATGTCGCTTCTCGCTGTGGAGTTAATTTGTATGATGATTGTTGTAATTGTTGCTTCACGCGATTTAATCGTTCTTCCACGGAAGCCTCACTCCCCTACTAATAATTATAATCATTTTAATTTACAATATGATACATATATAAAATACCAGTAATTGATAAAATTAGCAAGTATATGCGAATCTTATTTATAATCATTATAATTAAGTAAAAAATGTTGTAATGCTATAATTGTTTTAGCATCTTCTAATTCTCCACTTTGTAATAAACTTTTTATATCATTTATTTTTACATTTTCTAAGACAATAAATTCATCTTCATCAAGATTCATTTGACCAATTTTTAAATCTTTAGCAAAATAAATTGAAATTTTTTCATTTGAAAAGCCTGGCGAACCATACATTTCAGTAATCAGTTCTAATCGCTCTGCAATATAACCAGTTTCTTCTTCTAATTCTCGTTTTGCCGCTTCCTCACGATCTTCTCCTTGTTCCAATTTACCTGCTGGTATTTCTAACATTGTTTTTTCAGCCGGTTTCCGAAATTGTCTTACTAATATAATTTCATTATCAGGTGTTAAAGCGCAAACAGCTACAGCACCATTATGATAGACTAATTCTCTTTTTGATTTCTGACCATCTGGTAGCGTCACATCATGTACCTCTAAGTTTATGATTTTACCATTGTATATTTCTTCTTTATGTATCGTTTTTTCATATAATTCCATTATAATCACGTTCCTTTTATTTTAAGTAAGTACCTGTTAAGATAATATTC
Source organism: Staphylococcus sp. ACRSN (assembly GCF_022346615.1). GTDB lineage: Bacteria > Bacillota > Bacilli > Staphylococcales > Staphylococcaceae > Staphylococcus. The sequence continues at coordinate 79,852 of NZ_JAKRNS010000010.1, forward strand.
GTTAGTGGGAATGACTCATTGTTAAGTTAACTATTACTATTTGTTAAAGTTACTCACACATGAGTTGAACTATTTTCAATGTTTGAATGTTTTCCTCACGTAACTGAAGTGAATTTTGTAAGATTTAGATTCTATCATTTAGTGTATCGAAAGGAGCAAGAACATGCAAAAGAATGTCTTAAAAAGTGGTTTGGAAATTTCAGAGGTTGGACTAGGATGTATGAGTCTAGGCACAGATATTGTTAAAGCAGAACCAATTATTGATAGAGCCATTGAACATGGCATTACCTATTTTGATACAGCTGATATGTATGATAAAGGTATCAATGAAAAAATTGTTGGCAAGACCTTGAAGAAATATCAAAGTCGTGAAGATATCGTGATTGGTACAAAAGTTGGTAATCATTTAAAAGATGATGGTACAACATTTTGGGATCCTTCCAAAAAACATATAAAATCAGCAATTAAATCATCACTTAAAAATTTGGGTTTGGATTATTTAGACTTGTATCAGCTACATGGAGGTACTATCGACGATCCTTTAGATGAAACAATAAGTGCATTTGAAGAGCTAAAACAAGAAGGCTTAGTACGAGCATATGGTATCTCTTCTATTCGACCAAATGTAATAAAATATTACTTGGAGCACAGTAATATAGAAACAATCATGAATCAATTTAACTTAATAGATAATAGAGTGGAATCATTGCTAGATGAAATTCACTCAAACAAAGTTAAGATACTTGCTAGAGGCCCGGTTTTCAAAGGATTATTGACAGCAAAAAGTAATCAAATATTAGATGATAAATTTGAGGATGGTATATTTGATTATAGTTACCAAACACTTGGTGAAACAATTGCTTCGGTTAAAGAAATTGAAAGTAACCTAACTGCGCTTTCCTTTAATTATCTAAGTTCACAAGATGCATTAGGTTCTATCATTGTTGGAGCAAGTAGTGTTGAACAATTAGATGAAAACATTAAAAATTATAATCTATCGGCAGAGATTGGTTTCGAAACATTAAAAGCTGCTCGTGGTAGAGTGAAAAACTTAGAATATACGCAACATCTTAATTAAATATAAAGTTAGAGAGTTAATAACAACCTGCAAACAAAATGCAATATTTTGTGATTATGCATGGTCAGTCTATTAACTCTTTTTAAATTCTAATTTAAGATTTGTTTTTAAATAGTTTGGTAAAATGTTGTTCAAAAAACCTTGGTGCGATTTGATAGAACTTAAGCATAACAAACATCCATTTTGGTTGATTGATTTCATCTTGTTTTGTTATTATCCCTTTTATTATTTTTTTAGCTAATTCATCTGCATTTAGCATGATTTTTCTGTATTTATTAGCATAATTGTTGGATGGATCAGCTTTTTTATGAAATGGTGTGTCTATAGGGCCGGTATTAACAGTCAAAATGTGATAATTTGGGCATTCAATTCGAAGTGCGTTTAATGTTTGATAAAATGCAGCTTTCGATGCACCATAATGTGCTGCACTGGCTTGTGTCACAAATGCCGCTTGGCTACTAATTCCGATAATTGATGGATAGTTTGTTAGATATGGTTTTAATATTTCTAATAATATATTGAAATGAATTACATTTAATTGATATGTTTCTAACATTTCTTTTGAAGTATGATGCGCTATAGTTTTGAAGTATCCAAGACCAGAGCAATAAATTAGTCCGTCAAATTTTTGTGATTTTAATTGCTTTGTAATATTATAAATCGCTTCAGTAGATTGTAAATCACATTGTATAATAGATAAATGTGACATCCCATATTTTTCTATTACATCCTTTAGTTTTTCAGAGTTACGAACTAAAACAGTTACATTAACTTTCTTAGCTAATAATTGTTTGAGTATGGATTTACCTAATCCACTTGTACTCCCTGTTAATATAAAATGTTTCCCTATCATACGTTTCACCTATCCAATTTGATTTTATAATTATTATAAATGATTATAATATTTTTTGTCATTAATATAATGAAATAATTAGCCATAATTCTAATGTATGTTACTATGGTTACATAAAACAAAGAGGAAGTGGGAATTTTACATGAAACTTGTATTTTATGGTGCCGGCAATATGGCTCATGCTATCTTTACAGGAATCGTTAATTCAAAAGTAATTGATTCAAATGATATTTATTTAACCAATCGTTCTAATGAAGAAGCTTTAAAATCATATGCCGACGAATTAGGTGTCAATTACAGCTATGATGACGAAGCATTATTAAAAGAAGCGGATTACATTTTCTTAGGTACCAAACCTTATGATTTTGATAATTTAGCAGAACGTATCAAACCTTATGTTACAGACAGTAATAAATTCATCTCTATTATGGCAGGTCTGCCTATTAGTTATATAAGAGAAAAACTTAATACTGAAAATCCAGTCGCACGAATCATGCCCAACACAAATGCACACGTAGGTCATTCTGTGACAGGAATTAGTTTTTCAAATAATTTTGATCCCAAATCTAAAACTGAAGTAGATGATTTAATTAATTCTTTTGGTTCCGCTATAGAAGTGTCTGAAGATAACCTACATCAAGTGACTGCAATCACGGGAAGCGGCCCTGCATTTTTATATCATGTATTTGAACAATATGTTACTGCAGGTACAAGACTGGGATTAGAAAAATCACAAGTTGAAGAATCAATTCGTAACCTAATCATTGGTACAAGTAAAATGATAGAGCGTTCTGATTTAAGCATGGAACAATTACGAAAAAACATTACTTCTAAAGGCGGTACTACACAAGCTGGTCTCAATGCCCTTTCAAAATATGATTTAGAAAGTATTTTCGAAGATTGTTTACGTGCAGCTGTCGATCGAAGTGTTGAATTATCAAATCAAGATGAAGATTAATCAAAATTTATAGCTCATGTTATTGTTTATAAAAAAGTACTATATATTATATGATTTAAAATTCAAATTAAAAAAGCGTTTCGACTGAGATAATTCGAAACGCTTTTTTTAAATTAATATTTTATAATCCACTGCATTAATGCGAAATACTTTAAAATGACCAACTATCAAAGTCTTTAACAAATTTAAATGCAGGTGTATCTTCTTTTAACTTTAAATCTTCACTTATGTTTTCAACATCTTCTGTAGTATATCTATTACTAATATGTGTGATTAAACTATATTCAACATTTGCCTCACGAACCAGCTCAAAAACATCATCGATATGACTATGATGATAACTATTTGCCAATTGCTTTTCACCTTCAATATAAGTGCTTTCATGCACCATTACTGTTGCATTACGAGCGATAAGTAATTCATTCTTACAAGGCATTGTGTCGCCAAATATTGCAGCTATAGGGCCAGGCTTAGCATCGCCTTTAAACTGGCTAGATTCATATATAGTACCATTATATTCGAATGTTTCGTTGTTTTTAACTTCTTGATACTTAGGCCCTGGTTCTAAACCGATGGCTTTCAAAGCTTGAACATCAATCTTGCCCTGTGTAGAAGGCGCTTCTACTCTATATCCAAATGATGTTATACCATGATTTAACATATGTGCCTCAACATTAAAACCATCATGTTGATAAGATAAATGATTTTCGATTTCTATGTATGTGATTGGATAATTAAGTCTTGATTCTGATAATTTTAATGTCGTTTCAATAAATGCTTTAATACCTTTCGGACCTATGACAGTTAATGGTAAACCCTCACCACCTTGAAACGAACGGCTAGATAGCAATCCAGGCAATCCAAAAATATGGTCGCCGTGCATATGCGTAATAAAAATATGATTTACTTTACCTAATTTAATTGAATGATGAAGTATTTGGTGTTGTGTGGCTTCACCCACATCAAATAACCATATATTATTTGAATAAGGTTCTAGGTTAAGTGCAATGGCTTGTGTATTTCTTTCCTTTGTTGGCAGACCCGCACTTGTGCCGAAAAATGTGATTTCCATGCATATGCCTCCTCTTCTTGTTCACATTCTATCATAGAAGAGATAAAAAAATATAATAATTTTTGAATGCTTTTAAGCAAAAATGTATGAACATTGTTAATTATTGGTCTATAATGAAAACAGATTTATAAAAAGAATTGAGGTTTTGAACTTGAATACTAGAAATAAAGACATTCCATGCTTAATAACTATCTTTGGAGCAACTGGTGATCTAAGTCACAGAAAATTATTTCCATCATTATTCCATTTGTACCAACAAGATAACTTAAACGAACAAATTGCCATAATTGGAATAGGAAGAAGAGAATTAACGAATGATGATTTCCGTAGTCAAGTGAAATCGTCAATTCAAGAACACGTAAAAGATACAAAACATCTCGATAAATTTATGGAACATGTTTTTTATCATAAACATGATGTTAGTGATGAAGCGAGCTATCAGTCATTACTAGAAGTTAGTAATAACTTAGATAATGAATTCAATTTACAAGGTAATAGATTGTTCTATCTTGCAATGGCTCCTAATTTCTTTGGTGTAATTTCTGATTACTTAAAATCTTCAGGCTTAACTGACACTTCTGGATTTAAACGTTTGGTTATTGAAAAACCTTTCGGTACAGATTTAGAGTCTGCAGAAAAATTAAATGAACAATTGCGTCGTTCATTTAAAGAAGAAGAAATTTATCGTATTGACCACTATCTTGGTAAAGATATGGTACAAAATATCGAAGTGTTGAGATTTGCTAATGCTATGTTCGAACCTTTATGGAACAATAAATATATATCTAATATACAAGTCACTTCATCAGAGGTATTAGGCGTTGAAGATCGAGGCGGTTATTATGAATCAAGTGGTGCCCTTAAAGATATGGTACAAAATCATATGTTACAAATGGTAGCATTACTTGCAATGGAAGCTCCTATTAGCTTGAATAGTGCTGATATCAGAGCTGAAAAAGTTAAAGTATTAAAATCGTTACGTAAATTAGAAGCCGAAGAAGTTCGTCATAATTTTGTTCGTGGACAATATGATGAAGGTGTCATTGAAGGTCAAAATGTTAAGCGCTATAGAGACGAAGATCGTGTAGCTAGTGATTCAACAACGCCTACATTCGTTTCTGGTAAATTAACAATTGATAATTTCCGTTGGGCAGGCGTTCCTTTCTATATTAGAACGGGTAAACGCATGAAGAGTAAAACAATTCAAGTTGTAGTTGAATTTAAAGAAGTACCGTTAAACCTATATTATGAAACAGATAAGAAATTAGATTCTAATTTACTTGTTATTAATATTCAACCTAACGAAGGGGTTTCTCTGCATTTAAATGCTAAGAAAAATGTACAAGGTATTGAAACTGAACCAGTTCAATTGTCCTATGCAATGAGTGCTCAAGATAAAATGAACACTGTTGATGCATATGAAAATCTATTATTTGACTGCTTGAACGGTGATGCAACGAACTTTACACATTGGGAAGAATTGAAATCTACTTGGAAATTTGTAGATGCAATACAAGAAGAATGGAATCAAAATGAACCTGAATTCCCAAATTACAAATCTGGTTCAAATGGCCCACTTGAAAGTGATTTATTACTAAGTAGAGATGGATTCCATTGGTGGGACGATATACACTAAATGCACTACAGAAGTATTAAGTAAGCAAAGTTAAATTTTATATATTCACTGCAACTCAAATTTGAAATAATTTGAGTTGCATTTTTTGTACATACAATCTTTCGATTATTGATACTTGTTTTTCTTAATTTTATGGTGATGTAAAATTACATACATGTTGTTACTTTTTTATTAACTTAGTTATGTGTTATGATTTACTCTATTGAGTGAGTTTATACATACTGTCCTTTTGAATTACATTTTACCCTATTTAAAATGTTTAAGATGTAACTCTATAAATAATGATGTAAAATAAAAGTATTAAAGTTATTACTTTTATTTTGATGAAAATATTAATACAAATGTAGAAAGTATTTAAAGTTAATTGGAATTAGGAGTGAAAGTTTTTGGACGTTATCAAGCAAATACAACAGGCAATTGTTTATATTGAAGATCATTTGCTAGAGCCTTTTCATTTGCAAGAACTCAGTGATTACGTTGGTCTTTCACCATATCATCTTGATCAATCATTTAAAATGATTGTAGGACAGTCACCTAGTGAGTATTCGAGATCCAGAAAAATGACAGTCGCTGCAAAAGAACTCATTAATGGTTCGAGTCGTTTAGTAGATATTGCAAAAAAATATCATTATATTGATACAAATGCATTTGCTAATGATTTTAGTGATTTTCACGGTATTTCACCTATTCAAGTTAATACAAAACGTGAAGAGTTAAAGTTGGTACCAAGACTTTATATTAAATTAACAACTACAGACAAAGCCCCATATCCATATAGATTAGAAGAAACTTTAGAGTTATCTTTAGTTGGCTTTGCTAAATTCATACCAGCTGATGAATTGGAAAACCCTTATAAAGTACCAGATTTTTTAGAAGATTTATTAGAAGAAGGTTATATAAAAGAATTACAAAGATATAATGATGTTGGACCCCATGAATTATTCGTCGTGAACTGTCCATTAGATTACGGTATGGAAATATTTGTTGGCGTTCCGAGTGAGCGTTACCCTGCGCATTTAGAAAGTCGATTTTTACCAGCGAGACAGTATGCCAAATTTAATCTTCAAGGTGAAATTGATTATGTTGTTAACGAAGCCTGGCATTACATTGAAACGAGCATGCAACTGTCATTACCATATGAATTTAATAGTTTGTACGTGGAGGTTTACCCGTTCAACATTTCATTTGATGATCCTTTTACAAAGGTTCAATTATGGATGCCGGTTGATCAGGATAATAATTTTAAATATTAAATAACAATTTAAACAGGAGTTATATACTTATTTTTAATGAAGTATATAACTCCTGTTTTATGATTATTATATAAGATGAAAATAATTTAGTGATTTTTTAGATTACTGCTATTACGCATGCTTCATATGGTCTTAACTGCTCAAAATCAACTTGTTTATCCTTGTAATTATGCAAAACTACTTCATAGTCAGAAATATCTGTTGGTATAGCAATTTTTGAAATTTGATTTGTTAAATTTCCAATCACTATTACTTTTTTATTTTCTAAACTTCTTGAATATGCGAATACATTTGAATTATCTTTATCAACTAATTCAAACTTACCATATGTGTAAAGATTAGCAGATTTTTTCAAGGATATGAGTGATTTATAAAAGTTTAAAATAGAATCTTTATTTTGTTGCTGTTTTGCTACATTAATAGATTTGAAGTTCGGATTCACTGGGAACCAAGGTGTATGATTTGAAAAGCCACCGTTCGGTGAATCATCCCATTGCATAGGTGTTCTTGCGTTATCTCTATTTTCCATTTTATGTTTATGTAGTAATTTTTCTACATCACCGCCCTGTGCTTTTACAATATTGTATTCATTTACAACAGCTACATCATTAAATGTTTCAATAGATTCAAAAGGATAATTCGTCATGCCTATTTCTTGACCTTGATAAATAAAGGGCGTGCCTTGTTGTAAAAAATAAACTAAAGCATGACTTGTTGCCGATTCATACCAATATTGTTGATCATCTCCCCATGTGGAAACACGTCGAGGTTGATCGTGGTTTTCAATAAATAAAGCATTCCAACCTATATTTTCCAATTTATATTGCCATTCTGCTAAAATATTTTTGTAAGAAAGCACATCAAATTTTACATCTCCAGTGTTCCACAATCCAAGATGTTCAAATTGAAAAATCATATTAAATTTACCTTCTGATTCTCCCACCCAAGATTTAGCATTATCTGGACTTACACCATTTGCTTCGCCTACCGTCATAATATTGTATTGTGATAAAGATTTTTCTTTCATTTCTTGTAACCATTTTTGTATACCAGGTTGATTCATATCGACATCAAATGCCGGTGCGTAATTTTTACCTTTAGGTACTTTTAAATCGCCAGCTTCAAAAGTCTTTTTTATATGTGTGATGGCATCTACTCTAAATCCATCAATACCTTTTTCAAACCACCAGTTCATCATATTAAATATAGCTTTACGAACATCTTCATTATGCCAATTCAAATCAGGTTGTTTTTTACTAAATAAATGGAAATAATATTGTTCTGTAGTTGGATCATATTCCCAAGTAGAACCATTGAATATGCTTTCCCAATTGTTAGGCTCCGTACCATCAGCTTTTCCATCTTTCCAAATATACCAATCTCTTTTAGGATTATCTCTACTAGATTTAGATTCAATAAACCAAGGATGTTCATCAGATGTATGATTAACAACTAAATCTAAAATTAATTTCATTCCTCGTTGATGTATACCTGTTAGTAATTCATCAAAGTCTGCCATCGTACCAAATTCATCCATGATTCCATGATAATCACTAATATCATATCCATTATCATCATTTGGAGACTTGTACATCGGGCTAAGCCAAATGACATCAATCCCTAAATCTTTCAAGTAATCAAGTTTTTCTATAACACCTTGTAGATCTCCTATACCATCGCCATTTGAATCTTTAAAACTTCTAGGATAAACCTGATATGCTACAACTTCTTTCCACCAATTTTTTTTCATTTTCATTCTCCTTTAATCAGATTGTCGAACTTCTTTCTATGATTCTTGTTGGAATTATATGCTCACAACTATAGTCATTATTTCCTTCTATATGATTGGTTAATAAGTGAACTGCCATTCTTCCCAATTGATCTGGATATACATCAACTGCTGTTTGTGGCGGCGATGCATATGCATTTAAGAAGGAATCATTGAATGTTGCTGTTTTAATTTTTTCTGGTATGCTTATTTTCAACTCGTATAATGCACTGATTACCATCATGTTAAGCATGGTGTCGGAAGTTATTATTGCCGTTACATTATCCGACTTTAGTAATTCTATTAGACAATTTTTAATTTCCTTACGATTTAATGGTATTGATTGTATCTGAGGAACTAAGTGATGCTGTTGCATTGCTTGTAAATAGCCTTTCACTCTGTCTTTAAAAACTTCATAATCACTATATTCAGTTAAAAATATGATTTTTTCATGGTTTTTATTAATAAGATAATTTGTTAAATCTATTGCTGCACCGATATTATCATTGTCTACAAATAATGAACCATGATTGGATAATGGTTTACCTATAATGACATAAGGGCACTGATTATCTATTAACAGTTGTTCAACTGCATCGTGCGCTCTTGAATAAAGTAAAATAAAACCTTCAATGTATTGTGATTGTATTGAGCGTTCAACTTCCCTTTTTAATTCTTCATCAGTCGTACTTGTCGTTACGACTGTTAAATATGAATGCTTTTCACTGTACCGATGTATACCAGTCAATATATCAAGTAAAAAAGGGTTCTGTTTAATAGAATTATCTCCGCTCTTTTGTATAATTCCTATCGTTTTTGATCGTTTGGTTACTAATGTACGTGCCATTTGATTCGGATAATAGTTTAATTGTTTCATACAATCGCGTACCCTTTCGGCTGTCGAATTACTAATACGTGAATTTCCCTTGATTACTCTTGATACAGTAGATGGAGAGACATTAGCCAATGCAGCTACATCTTTAATTGTTGGCATGAAAACACTCCTTCAATATTAAAACGCTTACAAAACTTATACTCCTATATTAAGTATATAAATTAAGAAAGTCAAAAGATTTATGCAAACGTTTGCACAATGGGGGGAGAAAGAATAAAATTATATAGTAATCATAAAATGGGAAGAAATAGTTAATTCTTTATATGATAATAATCCGTTGTACCAATTTTCTAACTTGCTGACATCCATAATAAATGTATGGCTTACAGAATTAGACGAGTATAAACTCGAACCAATCAAGGCATACAATGTTCGTTCACAATTGTTAGATTAAAAAAAGAAAAGAGAGCTAACCTCTACAGATTAGCTCTCTTAATTTGAGAATGAATATTTAAGTCTCAAACTTATTTATAAACAATCACTTAAAATATATTTCAAAAGTAATATCAGGTAGTTAATTAATCTTCAATCCATTGAGTATGGAATACGCCTTCAACATCTTTACGTTGATACGTATGAGCACCGAAATAATCACGTTGTGCTTGGATTAAGTTAGCTGGTAAGTCTTCTGAACGATAACTATCATAATAGTTAATACTCGCTGAGAATCCAGGTGTTGGAACACCATTTTGTACACCAGTAGCAACTACATCACGTAATGCTGATTGATAATTTGTAACAATATCCTTGAAGTAAGGATCTAATAATAAGTTACGTAATGATTCATCATTATCATAAGCATCTTTAATTTTTTGTAAGAATTGTGCACGGATGATACAACCTTCACGCCAAATCATAGCTAAATCGCCTAATTTAAGGTTCCATTCATTGTCATCACTAGCTTTTCTCATTTGTGCAAAACCTTGTGCATAAGAACAGATTTTACTCATATATAAAGCTTTACGGATTTTTTCTAAGAATTCTTCTTTATTTCCATCAAATTCAGAAGCTGGACCGTTTAATTGTTTTGATGCATTAACACGTTCTTCTTTGATTGAAGAAATGAAACGAGCAAAAACAGATTCAGTAATAATTGTTAATGGAACACCTAATTCTAATGCATTGATTGACGTCCATTTACCTGTACCTTTTTGGCCAGCAGTATCTAAGATTTTTTCTACAAGAGGGCCTTCGCCTTTATCATCTAATTTACCGAAGATATCACCTGTGATTTCAATTAGGTAACTTGAAAGTTCGCCAGCATTCCAATCTTTGAATGTTTTTGCAATTTCTTCATGTGACATTCCAAGTAAATCTTTCATCATAGCATAACTTTCAGCAATTAATTGCATGTCAGCGTATTCGATTCCGTTATGCACCATTTTCACGTAATGTCCTGCTCCATTAGGTCCAATGTAAGCAACGCAAGAAGCGCCATCTTTAGCTTTAGCTGAAATAGCTTCTAAAATGTCACTAACTTTATCGAATGCTTCTTTTTGACCACCAGGCATTAATGAAGGTCCAGTTAAAGCACCAACTTCTCCACCAGATACACCCATACCAATAAAGTTCACGCCACTTTCTGCTAATGCAGTATTACGGCGGATAGTATCTTGATAATTCGTGTTACCACCATCAATTAAAATATCATCATTATCTAATAATGGTAATAAACTGTCGATTGTCTTGTCAGTTGCAGGACCAGCTTTAACCATTAATAAAATTTTACGGGGTTTTTCTAATGAATTTACAAATTCTTCAATTGAATATGTTGGGTGGATATTCTTGCCTTCAGATTCTTTCACCATCTCGTCTGTCTTTTCAGATGAACGGTTATACACTGCTACATTATAACCACGAGATTCAATATTCCAAGCAAGGTTCTTACCCATTACTGCTAAACCTACTACACCAATTTGTTGTGCCATTTTACTTACCTCTCTTTTACAAAGTTTTCTAGTTCATTGTATCATAAAGCATATATAATAATCACTAAATCAGTTTTCAGATTTATTTGTTATTTGTAATTATTTCTATAATTTTTAATATTTGCTGACTTAATAGATTTAAAGAAGCTATTGGCATACGTTCAGATTTCGTATGAATTTTTTCATAACCAACACCTAAGATTACTGTTGGTATACCAAAACCATTGATAATATTACCATCAGAACCACCTCCTGCTATAATCGTATCAGGTGATAAATCTAATTCTGTAGCACTCTTTTTGGCAATTTCTGTTACTTTTGCATCAGTAGCAACCCTAAATCCGGGATAGCTTTTTGTAATATCTATATCCGCACTTGTACCAAATCGTTGTACGGTATTTTCCACTGCTGATTTCATATGTTCAATTTGTTCATCAATGCGTTCATTGGAATGTGAACGTGCTTCTGCTTTTAAAGTGACCTTGTCAGCGACTATATTCGTAGCCGAACCACCCTCGAAACGTCCAATATTCGCTGTTGTCACATCGTCTATTCTACCTAATTTCATGTCACTTACTGCTTTTGCAGCAATATTTATAGCGCTAATACCTTTATCAGGGACACTTGCGTGCGCTGTTTTTCCATAAATTGTTGCATCAAATTTCATTTGTGTTGGCGCACCAATCACTGTAGTACCCACTGGTGAACTTGCATCCACCGCGTAGCCATAATCAGAATCCAAAAGTTCCACTGGTAGTTGCTTAGCTCCTTCTAAACCAATTTCTTCACCAACTGTGATAATAAATTGAACTTGACCATGATCTATATTATTTTCATGGATGACGTTGAGTGATTCTAAAATTGCTGCTAAACCTGCTTTGTCATCCGCACCTAAAATAGTTGTACCATCAGAATAAATATAGCCATCATCTTTAACTAGTGGTTTAACATTAATTCCGGGAACCACAGTATCCATATGGCTAGTAAAGTAAACTTTATCGATTTCTTGATTTTCAAATGTACTTGGCAATGTACAAATTAAATTATTTGAACCTAAATTATCTATTTGACTTGCTTGATCTTCAATTACGGTTAAGCCTAATGATTTAAATTTATTTTTTAATACTGCTTGAATTTTTTGTTCATTACCGCTTTCTGAATTAATTTGTACTAGCTCTAAAAATGTATCTAATAGTCTTTGTTTGTTAATCATAATTATCCCCTATCTGTCTTTTAATACATTTCATATGTATATTAATAATTTATATAATTAAGTTTAACGAATATTTACAGTTTACAAAACAAATATGATTATTAACCATTTATTTTATTGAGCAATATTGAATATAGGAATATAGTTGCTAAGTATTGTAGAATATCGTATATTTGGATAAAATATGAGTTAATACAAATATATTTGGAGGAATTATAGTGGGTAATAATAAAGTGCTTAGAGCGATCATTATAGTAATGTTAGTTGCTGTTGTACTTGCATTAATTTTAACTAGTGTAGTACCGTTAGTAAACTAATCAATAACGATATCAGTTTTATATATTATATTTTATTTTGACCATAAATAGTTGCATTTAACAGTTATTGTTAAGTCTATTATTTATGGTTTTTAGTTTATCCCTTATATAGTGATACATAACAGTTTAAGGGATGTCAAATTGATTATGACATTATAAAATCCTCCTTAAAGAATTAACTAATAGTTTAGACTTTAAGGAGGATTTTTAATTTTTTATTGTTAATATATTTTTTATAAATTTTAATACCTTAGTTAGTAACTGTGTTCATTCCATTATGATGCTTTAATGAACCGAACTGTGACTTCACTACTAAATATTCTTCTAATTCATTTAATAATTGTAACAAACTCGCACGTGTCCTAAACATTTCTCGAGATGTTGGCAAATCTAATTGATTTAACTCTATTCTAATCTCATATAACGAATGCAAACGTAATGCTGTATAATCATTACTATTCACATTATGTGCTACTTCAGCCAATAAATATGATAACTTATCTAATAAACAGTCTTTCATTTCTATACTTTCAATCATTAATGCAATTCTACGCATTAAATCAAGTTGTTCTTCTCGCATATCAAAATAATGATAATATGAATTTTCATTTCTACCAAAATGATTCTTAACATCTCTAAATGCTATAGATTTTGCTTTTTGAATTGTTAATTGTAAATTGTCGAAAGGTATATTTAAGCTTTGATTAGGGATTAAACATTTTTCACTGAAGGTTTCAAATATTTGGGTGTATTGGTCTTCAATTTGCTTTTTAAAATGGTTCAATGTGCCATCAAGACTTGGCATAATCAAATTCATTAGAAATGCTATACCTAATCCTACGATAAGTAATAAAATTTCGTTTATGAATAAATGAACATCTATCGTTTTAGCATTGAAGACATGTAATAAAATTACACAACTTGTCACGACACCCTCTTGTACTTTGAATACAACAGTTATTGGTATGAATAGTAATACGATTAAGCCTAAAACGAGTGCATGTTGTCCTAGCAAACTAAATATAATTGAACCAAGAATTAGAATCATAAAACAAGATACAAAACGGGACACAATAGCTTGTAGCGAATGAACCTTTGTATGCTTAATACACAAGACTACTAAAATAGCACTTGATGCAAAATTATCAAGGCCAATTAATTTAGCAATTATAATACCAAGCGCCATGCCTATGGCAGTCTTAATCGTTCTAAATCCGATTCGATAAGGATTTAAACGTGACATGAATGTTCCTCTATTTCTCTTCGCAATAAGTATCGAATAAAGTTTGTAATTGATTAATTACGTCCATTACCTCATGACCTTCGATTTGATGACGTTCAACCATTTCAGTAATTTTTCCATCTTTAATCAGTGCAAATGAAGGACTTGATGGTGCATAGCCTTCAAAATAATCTCTGGCTTTTTGTGTTGCTTCTTTATCTTGTCCAGCAAAAACTGTCACCAGACGATCAGGTAGTTTATCATAGTGCAAAGCATGTGCTGCAGCAGGTCTAGCAATTCCTCCTGCACAACCACATACTGAGTTCACCATAACAAGTGTTGTTCCGTCTTGTTGTAAGACACTATCTACTTCTTCAGCAGATGTTAATTGTTCATAACTAGCTGCCTCTATTTCATTTCTTGCTTGATTAACAACATCTGTCATATATAAATCGAAATTTAAATCCATTTTAACGTCACCTTTCATTTCTAATTAAGTACTTTTATTCTACATATATATCTATTATACTTCAACAGCTGTGATTATTGTATTTTAAAAATTGAACATTTTCTAACTATCATCAATTTTATTTTAATTATCGTACTCAAAAATAATACTTATATAGCTATTGTATCGATTTTATAGTGCAAACATGCTCGGTTAACTATCATTGTAATAACACATGAATAAACTTCCCTAACATTAATGAAAGATATACATAAATTGTCATAATAAGGAGTGTTGAAATATAAAAAGAGCTAATCTAAATATTTAGATTAGCTCACTGAATATATAATTGATTATTTTTGTTTAAAAAACTTTTTACCGTTCTATAATTTAATTAATAAATACTTGTATGTTCTATCGAATATTGTTCAATACGTGTTTTCACAAAATTCATAAATCTACCAGCTTGTAAACCATCTAATATACGATGATCTATCGAAATACATAAATTCACCATATTTCTAATTGCAATCATGTCGTCGATAACAACTGGTTTTTTAATAACAGATTCAATTTGTAAAATCGCAGCCTGTGGATGATTAATAATTCCCATAGATGAAACAGATCCGAAAGTTCCAGTATTGTTAACAGTAAATGTACCGCCTTGCATATCCTCTGAACGTAACTTTTTATTTCTTGCTCTTTGTGCTAAATCATTAATTTCTCTCGCAATGCCTTTAATTGATTTTTCATCAGCATTTTTAATAACTGGCACATATAATTTATCTTCATCCGCTACAGCAATTGATATATTTATATCTTTATGCATAATAATTTCTGAATCTTGCCAACTACTATTTAATAATGGATAAGCTTTTAGACCTTCTGCTACAGCTTTTACAAAAAATGCAAAGAAAGTCAGATTGTAACCTTCGTTTTCTTTAAAACTATTTTTATGATAGTTTCGTGTTTTTACTAAGTTAGTCGCATCCGCTTCGACCATCATCCATGCGTGAGGTATTTCATTGACACTATTTACCATATTTTGCGCAATTTGCTTTCTGACACCATTAACAGGAATAGATGAACCTGGTGAAGGTTCATTATATTTTGCTTGTTGAATTACTTTAGGTGAATCTTTAGGCGCAATTACAGTTTGTTGTTTATTCCCTGTACCTTCTTTTATTGCCTTTTGTATATCTTTTTTAGTAACACGTCCTTCAAACCCTGTACCTACAACTTGAGATAAATCAATTTGATTTTCAGAAGCTAATTTAAACACAACAGGTGAATAACGGCCATTATTTTTAGGTTGATTGTCATTAGTTTTAGAAGTGTTAGATAATTCGGATGTTTGTGTCGTAGTTTCTTCAACAGTTTCTGAACTTTGATGTTTATCAGATGGTTGTTCAGTTATATTGTCGCTATTTTGTTCTACATCTTCATCAGTTGCCAGTAGACAAATCACTTCCCCAACTTGAACAGTTGCACCTTCTTCTACTAATATTTCTTTGACCGTACCTGAATATGATGAAGGTACTTCTGCTGTTACTTTATCTGTGATAACCTCACAAAGTGGATCATATTCCTCGATAGTATCTCCAATTGATACAAGCCACTGTTCAATAGTACCTTCGTGTACACTTTCACCGAGTTTAGGCATTTTTATTTCCATGATTGTGCCTCCTTAAAATTCTGCAAGTTCACGCATTTTTGTTTTTATTTTATCTGGATTAATCATAAACTCATCTTCTAGTGTTGGTGCAAATGGCATAGATGGGACATCTGGTCCTGCAAGTCTCATAATAGGAGCATCTAAGTCAAATAAACAATTTTCAGAAATGATAGCAGCAACTTCAGAAATCACACTACCTTCTAAATTATCCTCTGTAACTAATAAAATTTTACCAGTTTGTTTTGCACGTTCTATGATTGTTTGTTTATCTAGGGGATAAACAGTACGTAAATCAACAACTTCCACATTGATATCTTCCTCAGCTAACATATCTGCTGCTTGTATACAGTAATTAACGCATAAGCCATATGTGAATACTGTGATATCATCACCATAACGTTTCACATCCGCTTTACCAATTGGCACAGTATAATATGATTCAGGAACTTCTTCTTTTAAAAGTCTGTAAGCTTTTTTATGTTCAAAATATAGTACTGGATCATTGCTTTCGATAGATGCTAACAAAAGCCCTTTAGCATCATAAGGATTAGATGGAATTACAATTGTTAGACCTGGTGTCGATGCAAATATTGACTCTACACTTTGTGAATGATATAACGCACCGTGTATACCTCCACCAAATGGAGAACGGATTGTAATTGGGCAATGGAAATCATTATTAGAGCGATATCTCATTTTTGCAGCTTCACTCATTATTTGGTTTGTAGCAGGTAATATATATTCAGCAAATTGAATTTCAGCAACTGGACGTTTCCCTAACATCGAAGCTCCAATACTCGTACCGACAATGTTAGATTCAGCTAAAGGTGTATCTAACACACGCGCTTCTCCATATTTTTCTTGTAAGCCTAAAGTAACTCCAAACACGCCACCTTTTTTACCTACATCTTCTCCCAATACAAACACATCTTTGTCTCGTTCCATTGCTTGGTCTAATCCTTGATGAATTGCTTCTAAGTAAGATAATTTAGCCATTATTTAAGCTCCCTTCTTCATAAACGTGTGTATAAGTTTCTTCTGGTGATGGATAAGGTGCTTTTTCTGCTTCTTTGGTAGCTTTATTTACAACATCTTTATGTTCTTTTTCTATTTCATCTAACCAGTTTTCATCAATGATTCCTTCTTCTAATAAAAATTGCTTAAAATTAACATTACAATCAAGTGATTTAAGACCATCTCTTTCTTCTTTAGAACGATATTTATCATCATCGTCTGAAGAGTGAGCAGTAAGTCGTGTACACATCGCTTCAATTAATGTTGAGCCACCGCCATTTAAACCACGTTCTCTTGCATCTTTCATTGCCTTATACATTGCAATTGGGTCATTTCCATCCACTGTTTCACCATGCATACCATAACCAATCGCTCGATCTGATAATTTTTCAGCACCATATTGTAATGAATCAGGAACAGAAATAGCATATTTATTATTTTCTATTACGCAAATAAATGGTAATTTATGTACTCCTGCAAAGTTTAAACCTTCATGAAAGTCGCCTTGATTTGAACTTCCTTCGCCAACTGTGGTCATAGCTATATTGGATTTACCATCCATTTTTAGTGATAAAGCCGCTCCTACAGCATGTATAATTTGTGTACCTACTGGAGAACTCTGTGACAGGATGCCTTTTTCTCTTTTACTAAAATGAGAAGGCATTTGTTTACCACCTGAGCTGATGTCATCTTTTTTACCGAATGCTGCTAACATTGAATCTAATGGAGTCATCCCTAAATACGTTACAAGCGCTAAGTCTCGGTAATATGGTGAAGAAATATCACCTTCTTGCATGGCATAAGCCATACCTATTTGAGCAGCCTCTTGTCCTTGACAACTTATTACAAAGGGTATTTTTCCCGCACGATTTAAAAGCCACATGCGTTCATCTATTTTTCGTCCTAAATCCATCCATTTATACATATTCTGTAGATCTGTTTTATCCAAACCTACTGATTTATAATCAAACATGCTATTTCCTCCTTAATTAAACGTGAATCGATCTATTTTCAACTTTTAAACCAAGCTCCATTAACACTTCAGAAAGTGATGGGTGTGCATGAGTTGTCAGTCCTAATTCTAGTGTTGAACCATTCATAAACTGGAACAACGAAACTTCATTTATCAATTCAGTAACATGAGGGCCAATCATACTTAGACCTACGACATTATCATTATCTTGATCGATTACGACTTCGCAAAAACCATTTTGATTTTTAGTGTCTTCTATTACAGCTTTTCCAATTGCTTTAAAAGGCACTTTATAAGTTCGTACTTTGATATTTTGCGCCTTGGCTTCATCTACATGCATACCAATACTCGCTATTTCTGGTTGTGTATAAACACACTTCGGCATGTGCATATAATCAACCGGAAGTGGTTGTTGTTCGAACATATGATCGATTGCTGTTATACCTTCTTTAGAGCCAACGTGTGCCAATTGTAATTTTCCAATACAATCTCCAGCTGCATAAATATGACTATCTTCTGTTTGTTGGTTGTCATTTACTAAAATATGTTTACTATCAGATAGTTTAATTTTAGTATTATTAAGCCCTATATCTTCTGTGTTTGGCTTACGCCCTATAGATACAAGTAATTTATCATATGTATTTGTATTGTTATTAATTGTAATGTCTACCTCATTATCTCCGACATTAATATCACTGTCTGTAAGTTGTGTCTCTTCATAGAACTGAACACCTCTAGCTGTTAGTTCTTTTTTTAAAGTTTTAGCAATATTTTTGGATTCTGTTGGAAGAATACGCTCACCGGCTTCAATTACGGTTACTTCTACATTGAAATCAGTCATCATTGAAGCAAATTCCAATCCAATCACACCACCACCTATTATCGCTAATCGTTTTGGAAGTTGTTCAAGATTCAAAATATCATCACTTGAAAGTACAACCTCATGATCGAATGGTAAGAATGGTAATGACATTGGTGTAGAACCAGTACAAATCAATACATTATTATTAGGAATCAATTCCGATTCTCCATCTTCAAATTCTACTGAAATGGTACCGCTTTGTGGAGAAAAAATTGAAGGTCCTAAAATACGTCCTGTACCATTAAATACATCGATATTGTTATGATCCATCAAATGATTTACACCGTTAAACATTTGCTTTACTACTTCAGCCTTACGCTCTTGAA
This sequence comes from Staphylococcus sp. ACRSN, assembly GCF_022346615.1. GTDB lineage: Bacteria > Bacillota > Bacilli > Staphylococcales > Staphylococcaceae > Staphylococcus. Next base: position 99,343 of record NZ_JAKRNS010000010.1, read on the forward strand.
TACGTGAAAAATTCAATTTGAAATTATCTACATCAACACCATATTCACTCGCAGTAGATATAGTGTGCATCACTTCGGCTGACTTCAATAATGCCTTAGTTGGTATACAACCTTTGTGTAAACATGTACCACCTAAAAGTGATTGTTCAACAAGCGCAACTTTCTTTCCTAATTGTGAAGCTCTGATTGCAGATACATAACCAGCCGTACCTCCGCCTAGTATAACTACATCATATTGTTGTTCTGACATATTTTTACTCCTAACTATATGTTTTCGCCGTTAACATGTTTTTTAATTATGACTTATCATGTTAGCGAATCAATATGCGACATTAAATCAATAATATAAATATTAACAACCATACTATTGTATTATAGAAGTTAGTATGATAATAAATTATATTGCTTCAATTAATATAACTTTCATAGTTCAAATAAATTTTGAATTATGAAAGTTATTTAAAAAGGACCGTATAATTTCTATTCACATACATAAACTTATTTCACTGTATCAGATTGATTGTTGTAATCAGGCATTTTTTATAACCTGCTACTAATTTTATATTATAAAAATCCGCATTTAGTAGCATATTTATAACCTATTCATTTTATAGCCACTTAATACTTTACCATATAATGTCCAGAAAAATGAATAATCAATATATTACATAACAAAATTTTAGACAGTTAATTTACCGTTTTTACAAATATTATTGCTGCTTCCTCTTATAGTTTACATCAAAGAAACTGTTTATTAAATTAAAAACCTATTAAGATCTCTTTTAATTAATTATTAAAAGAGATCCTACTTCAACTAAGAATTAATTTTTAACGCTAATAACAACGAATCAATTTTACTTTGCTTAGATGCAGAAATTTCATTTAAAACAATCGGGAATTTTGCACCAATGATTAGACTAGCTATTCGCGCTTGACCAAATAATGTAAGGGCTTTGTATAATGGATCTCCAACATCTTTGTTGGCTACTACAATTGCATCAACATCTCCTGCAATTTCAGATTTGAAATTGTCTTTAATGACACTTTCCATGTTTGTAGCATATTCAAATGTCAATGGGCCTCCTACTAACAATTCATTATTACCTATACGTTCAAACGTAAGTTTGATTTTTTCAGCTTCTGTAGCTGATTTTATCTTTCTGTTTGGAAAATTAACTGAAGATAGTAGTGCAACCTTTAGTTGTTTATAACCAATTGATTGTGCAAAATTTTGTAAATTTTTAATAATTTGCTTCTTTTCTTCAACCGTAGGTGCAACATTGAAATATGCGTCACTCAGCATTAAATGTTTATGATAATGTGGCAAATCTATACATGCTACATGGTTTAAGTAACCATAGCGTTCAATAAACTGATGGTTACTTAAAATAAAAGCAAACATTTTGTTATCTTCAATGTTGCCTTTCATTAACACATTAACTTTGCCTTGTGCCAAATCGTTAGAACATGTATTAAATAGTGCTTGTTCTGATTCGAATTCATAAGTATGTACCCTAGTAATCAGCGTACTATCGATGTTGTAAGAGCGAATCAACTCTGTAGGATCTTCAATATCATACAAATGAAGTTCTATATTAGTTTGTTTTAGTACAGTTAATAACACAGAAATTATTTTCTCGTCATTTGCAAATAAAACTGCTACCTTGCCATTTAATGCTTGTGTTGGCTCAACTAAATGTTGGTATTGCATATTAACAACGCCCTTCTATTATTGATCATATACAGTAATACAAATCAAACAATATTCAATCTTTAGCTTGTAGCGTGATTCTGCTCAATCATTTCCTTAGCATTTTGTCGTGTTAGTTCTGTAACACTAGCACCAGAAATCATGCGTGCGACTTCGTCTATTCTCTCATCACCAGTCAAATCTTTAACCTGAGTAGTAGTTCTATCGTCATTTGAAGCTTTACTGATTAATAAATGATAATCACTCATTGTAGCAACTTGCGGTAAATGTGAAATACATATGACTTGAATATGTTTAGCTAAATCTTTCATTTTCTCCGCCATTTTTTGTGCTGCTTGTCCAGAAACACCGGAATCTACTTCATCAAATAAGATAGCTGTTTGACCTCGGCTTTTAACGAATATCGTTTTAAGTGCTAACATTATTCTTGATAATTCACCGCCAGATGCTATTTTATTTAAACTTTTTAACGGTTCTCCTTTGTTAGGACTAATTAAAAATTCAACAAACTCAATACCTTCACGATTGGGTTTATCTAAAGGTTTAAATGATATCTCTAAATTCGCATCTTTCATTTGTAGATTTTGTATTTCATCGACAATGTGATTTCTCAATTGTTGCGCAACTTTACGTCTTTCTTTAGATAACTTCTCACCCAATTGCAGAATCTTTTGGTATAAAGTATCAATTTGCTCACGCAATTGCGAAGTACTTTCTTCATAATTTTCAATTTTGTTTATTTCCAACGCCAATTTTTCTTGATAAGTAATTAATTCAGAAATGTCTTTACCGTATTTACGTTTTAAACTATTTAACAAATTCATTCTTGATTCTAACTCATTTAAATATTGCTCATCGAATTCAGTATTTGTTAATTCGTCATATAATTGGTGCTTCGCATCTTCTAATGTATAGTAGAATTGATCAACATCTTCTTTCAATTTATCGTACTTATCAGGCAAAATTTCATTAATAGCTTCTAATTGTGTACTTAACTCATATAGGCGATCTGTGACTGCATGTTCGTCTGTTAGTGTAAGATGTGCATTATTTAATGCAAGGCTTAAATTTTCAGAGTTTTGAATGCGTTTAATGTCAAGTTCTAATTGCTCAATTTCTCCATCTTTTAAATGAGCCTCATTTATTTCATCTAGCTGAAATTTTAAAAGATCTAAGCGTTGTAACAATGCTTGATCTGCTGTCTCTAATGCCTCTAATTCTTTTCTTTTTGATTGATATTGGTCAAAAGTATCTACATATTGATTTAATAAATTTTGATAGGTGTCTTCTGCATAGTTATCTAACAATTGTAAATGATATTTTTGTTTTAGTAATGCTTGTGTTTCATGTTGTCCATGAATATCTAGCAATTCTTGCATTACTTTTCTTAAATCTTGAAGTGTAACCGTTTGGTTATTGATTCTACATATACTCTTGCCCGAACTGAATATTTCTCTTTTTACTAATAAAAAATCTTCATCACTATCAATTGACAATTCATTTAAAAGAGTAATTGCTTCTTTACTTTCATCTATATCAAAGATACCTTCAATGATTGCTTTTTTTTCACCATGTCTTACATAATCTGAAGAAGCACGCATACCAATTAGTTGTCCAATTGCATCAATAATAATTGACTTACCTGAACCAGTTTCACCACTAAGCACAGTAAGCCCATCGCCAAAATGAACTTCTAATTCATCAATAATAGCAAACTGTTTTATTGATAAAGTTTGTAGCATGTTGATATCACTTCCTTAAAATTATAATAAATTAAAGATTCGTGTCTTAATTGTTTCCCCTGCAGAATCATCCCTACAAATTATTAAACAAGTATCATCTCCACAAATAGTACCTAATACTTCTTCCCAGTCAATTTGGTCTAATATTGCACCAATAGATTGCGCATTACCTGGAAGTGTTTTTAATACTAATAAATTACCGGTACCATCTATATTGACGAAGGAATCCATTAAATATCTACCCAACTTTTCTAAAGGATGATATTTTCTATCGTTGGGTAAGCTATACACGTATTGTCCGGTTGGCGTTGGAACTTTAATAAGTTGAAGCTCTTTAATATCTCTAGACACAGTAGCTTGTGTAACGTTTAATTCGTACTCATTCAGTCGTCTTACTAATTCATCTTGTGTTTCTATTTTTTCATTTGAAATTATTTCACGTATTTTAATATGTCTTACTGATTTTTTAGCCATAACTTACACCTCTATAAACGAATATTTATACAATTAGTTTAACACATGCTTTTCAATACTACTACTAAAGATGTTTTGTAATTTTACTCAATAGAACACCGTAATGACAAGTGATTGATACAAATTAAAACAATATTGCGATGCGATTAATTGCATTTAATTCTATTGAAATAGGTTACATTCTTCGTATGTAATGAATAATTATAAAATTGTTTATAAGGTGTTTATACATAATCGACTGAAACAAAAGTCACCATCCACAAAATAAAAGCTTTAACCTGTAATAGATTAGTTTTCTTATAATTATAAAATCAAATGATTTTCTGTATATAGAAAAACTCCCTTCAAAGTTTTCATTTTTCAAATGTCTACTTTGAAGGGAGCATGTCAGAATATAAAAGATATTTGCTAATTATTTTCTAGGATTTATATCCGATATTCTGATATATAATTATTTCTTTATTTATGCAAAACCATATTATTATGACTCTCTGTTATTAAATAATTTAATTACTTCTTCTAATTGCTTAATATCATATTTGGAAGGTAAACTAGATAGACATTCAAAGGCTGCATTTGTATGATAAGCTAGTTTTTCTTCTGCGCCCTCTTTACCTAGTAATGACACATAAGTACTTTTATCATTTAATAAATCACTACCTACTTTTTTACCTAATTTAGTTTCGTCGCCATATATATCTAGTAGATCATCTTTAATTTGAAACATCAAACCCAAATGTTCACTATAACGTTCTAATTGTGTCGCTACTATATTTTCAGGATTAGCAATATCAACAGCTGCCATTACAGCGAATTTAAGTAATGCTCCTGTTTTAGCATTATGAATTTGTTCTAGAGTTTCGATATCAATAGGCGCATTTTCACTTTCCATATCTAATGTTTGACCACCGACCATGCCAAGATGTCCACTCGCGCTAGATAATCTTTGAATCAACTTGATTTTTGTCAAATCTTCTAAAATACGATCATTTGAAATTAATTCAAATGCCTTAGTTAATAAAGCATCACCAGATAGTATTGCTTTCCATTCTCCGAATACTTTATGATTTGTTGGTTTACCTCTTCTGAAATCATCATTATCCATTGCAGGAAGGTCATCATGAATAAGTGAATATGTATGAATCATTTCTAAACCTATAGCAGATGATAGTCCTTTATTATAATCATTACTTAACATTTCAAGTGTTAATAATAATAATACCGGACGAATTCGCTTGCCACCAGCATTCAATGAATAAAGCATGCTTTCTTCTAAGTTTGTGTTAAGCGTTGAATTTGGAATTGATTCTGAGAGTAATTGGTTAATTTGATTTTGTAGACTAGTCATCTTCGGATTCATTTTGAACGACATCCTTTTCATCAGTTTCATTAGACATTAAATCATTTACTTTTTTCTCAGCATTTTTTAATGTTTCATCACATTCAGCTGATAATTTCATACCTCTTTGGTATAAATTTAAAGATTCCTCTAACGAAACATTTTCATTATCAAGTTTTTGGACAATAGTTTCTAATTCACTCATCATTTCTTCAAAACTTTGATTGTTTTCATTACTCATCATTACACCTAACTTTCTTCACTTGTGCGTCCACAACACCATCTTTCATGGTTAGTAGAATGTTGTCATTTTCTGATAAATCTTTTGTACTTGTAATCACTTCATTACCCTTATTGACAATAGTATAGCCACGTAACATTGTATTAGTGGGACTTAAGTTGTTTAAACTTTCGATTTTTCTACCCAAAGTATTTTTATGAGTCATTATTAACTCTGAAACTTTTTTATTTAATTCAATTGTTTGTTGATTAAGGTTTTGCTTTTCACGCTCAATATTTTGCTTAAAATGCTTCAAGTTTAATTTATTTGATAATAACTGAAGTGATTGTGACTCGTGTTTAAGTCTTAAATCTATTTGCAAATTGAGTTTTCTCTCTAAATCATCTCGTTTTTGTATTTGTTGATCATACAACAAAGTGGGTGTCTTAAATTTATAGTACGAGGACACGTGGTCCAAATACTTTCTTTGTTGTTGAATGCGTTGTTTAATGTAACGTGTGAGCGAAAGCTTTGTTTGATTGAGATATTGCATTAATTCAAATTGATCAGGCGTTGCAATTACTGCGGCTTGCGTTGGTGTAGCTGCCCTAACATCTGCTACAAAATCACTTAATGTAAAATCAGTCTCATGTCCAACAGCAGAAATAATTGGTGTGTTACATTCAAATATTGCTTTGACGACTGTTTCTTCATTAAAATTCCATAAATCTTCGATAGAACCACCACCGCGGCCTATGATAATTGTATCTACACCTAATTGATCAGCTTGTTTTATTTTTTCAATAATATCATTTTTAGCTTGTTCACCTTGTACTAAAGTATTTAATTGAATTTGTTCAACTAATGGGTATCTACTATTAATGGTACTATGGATATCTCTAATTGCAGCACCAGTACCAGCTGTTAAAACAGCAATTTTTTTAGGGAATTTTGGTATAGCTTTTTTAAGTTCTTGATTAAAAAAGCCGTCCTTAGTAAGTTTTTTCTTTAATTGTTCCAACTTTTGATAAAGATTACCTATTCCATCTAATTGCATTTTATTAACATATATTTGATAGTTCCCACGCTTTTCAAACACAGATACGCGAGCTTCGATTAAAACTTCATCGCCTTCTTTAGGATCAAAATCAAGTTTTGATGCATTTCCTTTAAACATCATTGCGTTAATCAAGCTATTATTATCTTTAACGTTAAAATAAAGATGACCACTACTATGTTTTTTGAAATTTGACAACTCACCTTTAATTAAAACTGATTGTAAGTGTGGATCTTGGTCAAATTTGTATTTTATATATTTTGTCAGAGCAGTAATACTTAAATATTCAGCCATTTATATCACTCATTTATTCAATATTGCTCAATACACCATTAATAAATTTATAATGTTCATCGTCACTAAATTGCTTTGCTAGTTCGACAGCTTCATTGATAATTACTTTTTTTGGTGTTGAACTGTTTAATAGTTCAAATGTAGCCATTCTCAATATAATTCTATCTGTTTTAAGTAGTCTTTCAAGTTTCCAATCTTTTAAATGCGCTTGGATTTGTTCGTCCAAAACACTTTCATGATCTTTCACGCCTGAAACTAACCAATTTATAAATTCAAATTCTAAATCAGGATTTTCATCTTTAATGAAGCTAATTGCTTCATCAATTGATAACTCAGTATTCATCATTTCAAGTTGAAATAGAGTTTGAAAGGCTTGTGTTCTTGATTCTTTTCGACTCATTTTAAACTCCTTCAAGCATCATATTCTTAATAAAAATTAATGAAAAGCATATGAATATAATCGGAAATAATTCGACATATCCATATTATAATTCACTAAATAATGTATTGAGATTGATTGTGCTTTTATTTAATTTTAATTTTCTGGTTCGATATTTGTTATATGGACATTTATTTGGCTCGGTTCAATCATAGTCATTGTTGTTAACGAATTGTATATCGCTTGTTGAATATGACGTGCTGTATCCGAAATATTAACACCATAACTTAAAGTACAATAAACATCGATAAATATACCATCTTCCCTGGCATCTACCTTTATCCCTTTATGCAGTTGCTTTTTACTAACTTCTTCAATATTTGTTTGCTTTATTTCTTTGAAATGTCCTCGAATACCTTTAACTTCAGATGTTGCGATACTTGCAATAACAGTTAAAACTTCCGGTGCAATTTCTATTTTCCCTAAGTTGGAATGTGATGTTTCTGTTACCTTTACCATGTCACATACCTCCTAATTATTCAATTTCTTCGTCCATGATATTATAAGTTTCTAAAAACTTAGTATTGAATTCTCCACTTCTAAATATATCATTATTTAAAAGGCGAATATGGAATGGAATTGTTGTATCTATACCTAAGACAAGGAATTCACCCAACGCGCGCATTCCTGCCATTATCGCTTCATCTCTAGTTGGTTCATGCACGATAAGTTTAGCGACCATAGAATCATAATATGGTGGAATAGTATAATTAGTATAACATGCAGACTCGATTCTTACTCCAAATCCACCTGGTGCTAAATATTGCGTAATCTTTCCTGGTGATGGCATAAAGTTTTTGTATGGATTTTCTGCATTAATTCTAAATTCAATTGCATGACCATTAATTTTAATGTCTTTTTGTTTAAATGGTAATGGTTCACCCATTGCAATTTTAAGTTGTAATTTCACTAAGTCTACACCAGTAACCATTTCAGTTACCGGATGTTCAACTTGTATACGTGTGTTCATTTCCATAAAATAAAAATCATTTGTGTTTAAATCATATATAAACTCTATCGTTCCAGCATTTTCATAATTTACGGCTTTGGCTGCTCGTACTGCTGCATTTCCCATTTCTTTCCTTTGCTCATCAGATAAAATTGGTGAAGGTGCTTCTTCGACAAGCTTTTGCATTCTGCGTTGAATTGTACAATCTCTTTCGCCTAGATGAACAACATTACCAAAGCTATCACCGATAACTTGGATTTCAATGTGTCTGAAATTTTCAATGAATTTTTCCAAGTATAAGCCACCATTACCAAATGCAGTTTCTGCTTCTTGTTGAGTCATTTTAAATCCAGTTTCCAGTTCTTTTTCATCACGTGCAACACGAATTCCTTTACCACCGCCACCAGCAGTAGCTTTAATAATAACTGGATAACCAATTTTATTGGCAATTGACTTAGCATCTTTTATATTTTCTACTAGCCCTTCACTACCAGGAACAACTGGTACATCTGCTCGTTTCATTTCTTCTTTAGCAACATCTTTTATACCCATTTTTTGAATGGATTCATAACTTGGGCCGATAAATTTCAATTGGCAAGCTTCACATAATTCGGCGAAGTCCCCATTTTCAGCTAAAAAGCCATAACCTGGATGTATTGCATCACATCCAGTTGAAGTAGCTATTGATAATATGTTAGGTATATTTAAGTAAGAATCTTTAGATTGTGTTGGGCCAACGCAATATGCTTCATCAGCAATTTGAGTATGTAATGCGTCCTTATCTCCTTCAGAATAAATAGCCACAGTTTGTAATCCTAAATCATGACATGCACGAATGATTCTTACCGCAATTTCTCCTCTATTAGCTATTAAAATCTTATTCATTATTTCACCTTAAATAACGGTTGGCCATACTCTACCATTTGACCGTCTTCAACTAAAATTTCAACTATTTCACCAGAAACTTCAGCTTGAATTTCATTAAATAATTTCATTGCTTCTAAAATACAAACTGTACTTTCATTGGATACTGAATCGCCAACTTGTACATAGGCACCTTCTTCAGGTGAAGGAGATTTGTAGAATGTACCTACCATCGGTGCATTAATTGTTTTTAAATTATCGTCTACTTTATGTTCATTTGTGTCTTCATTATTTGTGTTTGTTGTTGGTGCTGTTGCAATGCTTTGTTGAGGTGACACTTGCTGTACAGGTTGTTGACCTATTTGAGGAGTTATAATTTCAGTTTCTTTTTCTTTTTTTAAATTAACGACATTGCCTTTGTCTTCTATATTAATTTCAGTCAAACTAGATTGATCAAGAATTTCAATCAATTCTTTTATTTCTTTAAAATTCATAAATACTGACTCCTTTAGATTGTTATCATTTACCTATTTTATTTTACTTTAGTGATTTCTTCAATTCAAGCATATACATACTTTCTATAAGAAACACTTTAATATTCATAGCGCGCTATTTATAACATTATACCTTTTAATAGTGTAAGCGTTATCGTAAGTTATGTATTAATCTGTGTTTTAAAAACTAATTATTTTTATATACGCTTAAATATCAAAAACCTTTCCAAAACATTATGTATTGGAAAGGTTTGAATACACGAGTTATGATATCAATTGTGTAACTACCCTAGTCTTAATGTTACGCTCTTGAGATATAACTTCCGTCACCAGTATTAATTAAAAGCGTATCGCCTTCATTAACGAATAAAGGCACGTTTAAAGTATAACCTGTTTCAACAGTTGCTGATTTAGTAGCACCTGTTGCAGTATCACCTTTTATTCCTGGTTCTGTTTCAGTTACTACTAACTCTACAGTTTTCGGCAATTCTACACCAATTGTTTCGCCTTCATAACTTTGGATTTGAACTTCCATATTAGCTTTTAAGAATTTTAATTCGTATTCTAAGTAGTCTGCTGATAACTCTGTTTGATCGAATGTTTGGTTATCCATGAATACATGTGCATCACCATCTGCATATAAATATTGCATACGACGGTTTTCAATCATTGCTTGTTCAACTTTTTCACCAGCTCTGAATGTTTTCTCTTGGATAGCACCAGTTCGTAAGTTTCTAAGTTTAGAACGTACGAATGCAGATCCTTTTCCTGGTTTTACATGTTGGAAATCGATAACTTTCCAAATACCATTATCTACTGAAATTGTTAAGCCTGTTTTAAAATCATTCACCGAAATCATTCAGTTTCCTCCTAAATTATAAGGTCTTCTATAAAATAATAAGGTTTTTTGTGGATTTAGTAAAGTATTCACAGCCATTTTCTGTAATTAATATGTCATCCTCTATGCGAACGCCACCTAATCCATCGATATAAATACCTGGCTCTATTGTAACACAATTGTTTACTTCTAATTTATTGTTGAATCTCTTTGATAAATTTGGCCCTTCATGTACATCTAGTCCTATACCATGTCCAAGTGAGTGACCAAAAGCTTCGCCATAACCTTGTTCAGTAATATAATCTCTTGCAACAGCATCGAGTTCTTTACCTGTTATACCAGCTTTCGCAGCAGCAACACCTTTTAAATTTGCATCTAGAACAATTTGATATATTTCTTTTAATTTAGGGTCTGGTTCGCCAATAGCAAATGTACGTGTAATATCTGATGCATATCCTTTATAATATGCACCAAAATCTAAAGTGATTAAATCACCTTGTTCAATTACTTTTTCACTTGCGACACCATGAGGCAATGCACCACGATAACCAGAAGCAACAATCGTATCAAATGATGGGCCTTCTGCGCCCAACTCAAGCATCTTACTTTCTAGTTTAGCCTTGAGTTGTTGTTCTGTCATACCTGCATGTGCAATTTGAAGTATATGTTCATATGTTTCATCAACAATTTCTGCTGCTTTTTTTATAATAGCAATTTCTTGTTCATCTTTAACTTCTCTAATTTTTTCAACTAAACCTGAAATACTAATTAAACTAATATAAGACTTGCTTAGTTGTAAGTATGTATCATAACTTACTAAATCACCTTCGAAACCAACATTTTGGACATTAAGTTGTTCAAGTTGTTTTTTAACTTCTTCAATCAAAGTCGATTGCTGTTTAATTATTGTAAAATCAGCTGATTGTGATGTCGCTTGTTCAATGTATCTAAAATCAGTAATTAATAGTTTTTTTGTTTCTGTTATAATTAAAGCACCGCTTGTTCCTGTGAAACCTGATAAATAACGTCTATTATAATCCGACAATATCACAACTGCCTCTAAATGCTTTTCTTTTAATACACTATTTAGTTTCGATATTCTTGACATATAACATACCCCTTATCGATTGATTTGTACATTTTCCTTATATACATTAAAATGATAGCATAATTAATATACAAATTTATAGTTTTTAAATTAGGAGCAGATGAATGAAGAAAAAAATTGTGGCAATCATAAGTGCAACATGTTTATTGGCTGGTTGCGGTAGTCAAAACTTAGGACCATTAGAAGAAAAAACAACCAAATTAAGAGATGATAACCATAAATTAAAAAGTAATATTCAAGAATTAAAGCAAAACATTAGTAAAGAAAATAAAAAAATCGACTCACTCAACAAAGATAAAAAGAATGTTAAACAAGCAAAGAGTAACAAGAAAAAAGCAACAAATTTAAAAGCTTCTTCTACATATTATCAAGCAGTTGCCAAGAATATTGATCAATACAATGAAATTGATGGTGACGTTACAAAAAACAAAGGCAACAAATCAATTGAAAACAAATTAACTGACATATCTAATAACATAGATAGCAGTTATAGCGATTATAAAACCAAAATTGATAAAGAAAATATGAACGATGCTGATAAAGCGAAGAATAAAAATATTACAAAATTAAACAAGGATTTGTCAAAAGCCATTTCGGAAATTAGAGACGGCTATACTGCGAAAGATAAAAAGAAAATTACAAAAGGACAAAAATTACTTTCTAATATTACAATTAATAGTAATTAGGAGTTGAAATTATTTAGGAGTGTTTAGATTGAGACAAGCAATATTTTATATAGTGATTGCAATTGCAGTGGTTGGTTTAGTATTAAATTTAGATGCATTTTTATTTAGTTTTGTGAAAATGGCAATAAGTGTTGTAATATTTGCGGGTATCGCATATTTAATCTATTACTTCTTTTTCTTAACTGAGGAGCAAAGAAAATATAAACGAGCACAAAGAAAGTATAAAAAAAGGCATCGAAAATAATATAAATAAGGGAGCACCAATTGAATTGGTGCTCCTTTATTTATATCTTAAATTGTAAAACTATAGATTTTTATATCAGATAATTAAAGTGAAGCAAATATTAGCATCGCCCGTAAGCTTAATTCACTACCTATTCAATATTTAATTTTATTTCCATTAATACATATTAAATTACTTATTTTCTATAATTCCATTCATCTGATTTATATTTTTCAGTAAGTTCTTTTATCTCATCTTGCTGTGCCTCAGTTAATTCTAATGGTTTAAAATTAACATTCAATCCCTTTTTAAAACCTTCTTCAAATGCTATTTCCATATCTTTAATAGTGATTCTTTTTTCTGAAATGTCGTTTAGAGCAATCGCCTTATCGAGAAATGCAGCCTTCATTTTTTCTTTCAATCGATCGTTCTTAAAAATAAACATATCAAATAAATCATCTACATCTACATCTTGTAATAAAGAACCATGTTGAAGAATAACCCCTTTTTGTCTAACTTGAGCGCTACCAGCAATTTTACGACCTTCCACTACCAATTCATACCAACTTGGGGCATCAAAACAAACAGCACTTCTTGGTTGTTTTAACTTCTCTCTTTCTTCTTTTGAACGTGGTATAGCAAAATAAGCATCCAATCCCAACGCTTTATACCCTTGCAATAAACCTTCTGATATAACTCTATATGCTTCTGTTATCGTTGATGGCATATTTGGATGTGCTTCAGGCACAATGACACTATAAGTTAATTCTTTATCATGTAGTACACCTCTGCCACCTGTTTGACGACGAACCATACCATAACCCTTTTCTTTAACTTTTTCTATATCAATTTCTTTTGTTAAACGTTGAAAATAACCAACAGATAATGTAGCAGGATTCCACGTATAAAAGCGGATTACCGGGTCTATTTCTCCTCTTGATACAAAATTAAGTAAAGCCTCATCCATTGCCATATTATAGTATGGATCATTACTTCCAGTATTTATAAAATTCCATGTTTCAGTCACTCAAAAAACTCCTATCAAAAATTGTTATTCTTATTTATATGTGTTATCGTTTTCAATAACTGTATAAGTATGTTTGCAATACCTTCTAAATCTTAGTAAAAAAATTTTGATAAATTGTGCTAACAGTCTTATAATATATAATATCGGTTAATTAGGGAGGATGCAAGATGAGTAGTTTTTGGTTTATAGCGTTAGCAGTTTTAATTATCATAATAGCTTATATGCTAATTAATTATCTTCTTAATAAAAGAGCAGTCACAGAATTAAACCAAAATGAATTCCATAAAGGTTTACGTAAAGCTCAAGTTATTGATGTAAGGGAAAAAGTAGATTATGATTACGGCCACATAAATGGAGCGAGAAACATTCCAATTACCATGTTTAAGCAAAGATACCAAGGTTTAAGAGTTGATCAACCCATTTATCTTTGTGATGCAAATGGTATTTCTAGTTATCGTGCCGCTAGAACATTAAAGAAAAATGGTTATAAAGATGTTTATATGTTAAAAGGCGGATATAAGAAATGGACTGGAAAAATCAAATCTAAAAAGTAATATTAAATATTCAGCTTTATAGTATATTTATATCAAATTAAGGGACCGTTTCTATTATTAAATAATGGAAACGGCCCTTTTTGATTATTATATTAAATAGTCCGAGATTTTTAATTTGTATACCTCAGATACATGGTATAACTCATTTTAAATTATCAAAAATCAATTATTTAAAATCTCCATTAACTTTAACGTACTGTATAGAAAAAACACCTCCGTATTATTCATTACATTGAATTTCTACGAAAGTGTTTTATTAACTTAAATCAGTATTTATATTTTATTTATTCTTTTTCGGCACGTAGGCCTTCAAATTTCAAAATAGGCTGGCGTGCTGCTTTGGTTTCATCAAGTCGATCAATAATAGTTGTGTGAGGTGCTTCTAATACCTTATCTGGTGTTTCGTTGACTTCTTTTGCAATATTGATCATTGTATCACAAAAATAGTCTAAAGTTTCTTTTGATTCAGTTTCAGTAGGTTCTATCATCATACCCTCGTCTACATTAAGAGGGAAATAAATTGTAGGTGGATGTACACCAAAATCAAGCAATCGTTTTGCCATATCTAAAGTTCTGACACCTTTTTCTTTTTGTTTAGAACCACTCAAAACAAACTCGTGTTTACAGTACTGAGGATAAGGAATTTCAAAATACTCTTTTAATCGAGCTTTAATATAATTTGCATTTAAAACAGCTGCTTCCGATACTTCTTCTAATCCTTTGTTCCCCATTGATCGAATATAGGTATATGCACGTAAATAAATACCAAAGTTACCATAAAAAGGTTTTACTCTTCCGATAGAATTTTCAATGTCATTGTTATATTTATAAATTTCTTTTTCTTTGATTACCATTGGTTTTGGCAAGAAGCTTGCTAATTCTTTTTTTACACCAACTGGGCCCGATCCTGGCCCTCCACCACCATGTGGACCAGTAAACGTTTTGTGTAAGTTTAAATGAACAGCATCAAATCCCATATCTCCAGGTCTTACTTTATCCATTATTGCATTTAAATTTGCACCGTCATAGTATAGTAACCCACCTGCTTCATGAACAATATTTCTTATTTCCATGATATTTTTTTCAAAAATACCCAGTGTATTAGGATTTGTGAGCATTATAGCAGCTGTATTTTCATTTACTACTCGTTTTAAATCATCAATGTCAACTTCTCCACGTTCATTTGACTTCACAGTAACTGATTTAAATCCAGCAAATGCTGCAGAAGCTGGATTTGTACCATGTGCTGAGTCTGGGACAATGACTTCATCTCTATGAGCTTCTCCATTTTGTTCGTGATAAGCTTTAAAAATCATTAACGCTGTCCATTCACCATGAGCACCTGCTGCAGGCTGTAATGTCACTTCATCCATACCTGTTATTTCCTTTAATTCTTCTTGTAAATTATAGATAATTTCAAGAGAACCCTGGACTTGTGACTCATCTTGTAACGGATGGGATTCAGCAAAACCTGGGATTCTTGCAATTTTTTCATTAATTTTCGGATTGTATTTCATCGTACAAGAACCGAGTGGATAAAAACCAGAATCTACGCCAAAATTTTTGTTTGATAACTCTGTATAATGTCTTACTAAATCTAATTCAGCTACTTCTGGTAATTCAGCCTTATTTTTACGAATGAATTTTTTATCTAAAAGATTATCCACAGCGTTATTGTTAATTTCTTTTTTAGGTAATGAATAGGCATAACGCCCCTTTTTAGAACGTTCAAAAATTAATGGACTTGATTTACTTACTGACATTTAATTCACCCGCTTTCTCAACGAATAAGTCTATTTCATGTTTAGTTCTAAGTTCTGTTACAGCTACCAACATTTTTTTCTTGAATCTATCAGATACTTCGCCTAAATCAAAGCCTCCGATAATACCTTCATCTATTAAGGCGTCATTGATTTCTTTAACTGGTTTATTAAAAGTAACCGTAAATTCATTAAATGATGTATCCTCAGATACTTCAAAACCAGCAATTTTAAATTGTTCTTTTGCATAGTTTGCATTTTCAAAATTTTGAACAGCAATGTCATATATGCCTTCCTTACCTAAAGCAGACATACATATTGAAGAAGCTAGTGCATTAAGTGCTTGATTCGAACAAATATTAGATGTTGCTTTATCACGTCGAATATGCTGTTCACGTGCTTGTAATGTTAATACAAAACCTCTGTTGCCATCAGAATCTTCAGTTTGACCAACTAATCTGCCAGGTACTTTTCTCATCAGTTTCTTAGTTGTAGCAAAAAATCCACAATGAGGTCCACCAAATTGTGCAGGTATACCAAATGGTTGTGTATCTCCTACAACGATATCAGCTCCAAACGTACCAGGAGGAGTTAAAAGACCTAAAGCTAATGGATTTGTATATACAATGAATAAAGCCTTTTTATCATTGATTAATGCTTGGATTTTCTCCAAGTCTTCAATTGAACCATAAAAATTAGGGTATTGTACGGCTACTGCAGCAGTTTCATCATCAATTGCATTCTCTAATTTTTCTAAGTCTGTAATTGAACCATTTAAATCAACTTCAACAATTTCAAATGCTGAACGTGTTTTCACATAAGTATTAAGCACTTGTAATGCTTGGTAATGCATTCCCTTCGAAACAACTATTTTATTTTTCTTCGTTTGATTAAATGCTAATATACATGCTTCAGCAAAACTAGTAATTCCATCGTACATGGAAGAGTTTGCAATATCCATATCAGTCAATTCACAAATCAATGTTTGAAATTCAAATATCGCTTGTAATTCACCTTGTGATATTTCGGGTTGATATGGTGTATACGCTGTATAAAATTCTGATCTTGAAATCATGGCATCAACAACCGATGGTGCATAATGATCATAAACTCCAGCACCTAAAAATGATGTATGTGTTTCTTTTGTAATATTTTTCTTTGCAATTTTATTTAGTCTTTTAGTTAAAACCGTTTCATCTTCACCATCATCAATTGCTAGTTCTCTATTAAGCAAAATATCTTCTGGTACATCCCCAAACAATGCTTTAATAGAACTCGCACCAATTGTTTGTAACATTTCAGTCTTATCTTGTTCGGTTAATGGAATATATCGATGACTCACGTTAACACCTCTTTTATTTTATAATATGATTTTTTTTAACAATTTTTGCTCTCAACTTTTTCTTACGAACTTGAATCATAATCTCTTTACCCATTTCAAAAGCTTCACGTTTTATCAAACCTAGACCAATAGATTTACCCGAAGAAGGGGATTGAGTACCTGAAGTAACTTCACCAATTTCATTTTCCTCTAAATCGAAAATAGTATAGCCCGTTCTCGGAATTCCTTTATCTAACATTTCTAATCCTACTGCTCTTCGTTTTGAACCATTCTCTTTTTGATCTTTTAATACTGATTTCCCGATAAAATCAGCTTCTATTAAAGGTTTAGCAGCAAATGCAATTCCGGCTTCATAAGGTGTGATGCTTTCACTTAAATCTTGACCATGCAGTGGTAGACCAGCTTCTAATCTTAACGTGTCTCGTGCTCCTAACCCACAAGGCTCTACATCTAATCCTATCAATTTATCCCATAAATATTTTGAATCATCAGCATTGCAATATATTTCAAAGCCATCCTCACCGGTATAACCTGATTGTGATAGAATTACTGATTTTTCAAAAAATTCAACTTCTTGTTTGAATTCAAAAGGTTTCATTTCAGTAATATCAACGTTTGTATTTGCCTGAACAATTTCTCTTGCTTTTGGACCTTGTAATGCTAATTGTCCATATACACTTGAAACATTATCAACGTCCACATCAAACTGTTTCGAATGATTTTTAATCCATTCAAAATCTTTCTCTGTATTTCCAGCATTTACCACTAATAAGTAGCTTTGCTCAGATAATTGGTAAATGATTAAGTCATCAATAATACCACCATCTTCGTTACATAATGCCGTATATAATGATTTTGAAAGCGTCAGATTATCCATATCATTTGATAAAAGGTATTGAACAAATCCCTTTGAATCTTTTCCAGTTATTAAAATTTCTCCCATATGACTTACATCAAATAATCCTACTGCTGTTCTAACTGCATTATGTTCCGCTTTAATACTTGAGAATTGTACCGGCATGGCCCAGCCACCAAATTCTACAATCTTTGCACCACTATCGACAAAAGTTTGATAAAGCGGCGTTTGCTTTAATTCGTTTGACATGATGAAACCCCCTAATCTTATATTAAAAAAACAGGATAGACTTAAAGTCTACCCTGTTCAAATACTCCAGGAATGCGTCACAATATTATCCTTTTGCCTGAGAGTTTCGTTAAACTTGCACCTTCGGCGATGAAGTGAAATTTCGGCTCACTTCATTCTCTCTAATATTGATCATTCGCATATAACCCTTTCTTGAATTACATGAAATAATCCCGAAAGTGGTTGATTACTATTTAATTTGATGAATGCGATTTCATTATATCTTGAAACCCTAGAAGAATACAAGCTTTTTAATTCAAAAAAACTTTTATTTTTTGCATTCGGTCTATTACTATCATTACTAATTCTTTCAAATACAACCTCTAAATCACAATCGAGCCAAATAACATTTGTTTGTGATTTTAATAAATCAAAAGATGCATCACCTTCGACAATACCACCACCTGTGGAAATAATATCATATAATTTTATGCATTCTTGTAAATATAAATATTCTAATTTTCTAAATCCTGATTCTCCAACATCTTGAAAAATTTGCGGGATAGATTTCTGTTCTTTTTCCACAATGTACTCATCTAAGTCTATATAACTTAAGTTTATGTTACTTGATATAAAATGACCTAATGTTGTCTTACCTGTGCCCATAAATCCAATAAAGATAATTGGTTCTTCTAAATTATTTTTCAAATGTATCGCCCTTTTTGTCAAAACTATTTAATTGTCTATCATAATAGCTTTCAATATTATCTAAAGTTTTCATGTAAATGATAAACCTTATAGTATAAACGCTAATTAAACTTAAATATAGCATAAATACCCACATTACAAAAGGATACAAATAAGCATTCATTTTAAAAATATATTTCCCTTTCAAAATGTTTCCCCTTATCATATAAAATTATATTTAATTTGATAAAACCATGAGTTGATTGTTTGAAATCAGCATAAATCACATTACTTAACATTGTTATATTGCCATTATTATTTTTTGTTTTAATAATTTTATTGTTTTTATACTTATATGTTACAGAGTTGGTTTCATCTTTAAATGTTATTGCTTTTCCATACTTATCAACAATCATAGTTGATTTATTATATTTTTTTGCATCGTCCGTTAAATCTTTAGTGAAATAAAGTAATTCAGAGTTATCATAATTTGAAATGCTTTCAAATTGTGATATTGATTTAATTAATAAAGGTAACATAGGACAAATAATACTAAGAATTAGAAGTACAAATATAACTTCAATATATGTAAAAC
>NZ_JAKRNS010000011.1 GCF_022346615.1 Staphylococcus sp. ACRSN
GTTTTTTATACGGGTTTAAAACCCAAGAGTCCGCACAGTCTACTCCTCTCTACAACTATAAAAAATAGCTGCGAAAAAATCTATCGTCATAGATTTCTTCACAGCTAATCTTAGTATGTTTCTTATTGATTTTTATATAACTGTAACTTTCCCAAAGCCTTCTCCAATTCGGATCTGGTATTGATCTATCAATCAACACTGATATAGTTATATACTAATTGCATTACAAAAATGATTAATCTTCGAAGATAAAATCTTCATCTGTTAATGCTTCTACATTTAAAGCTAGTGTATAACCATCACCTTTAACTGAGAAGAAATCATGGTTTTTCGTTGTTGTATCTAAAGCATTTTCAATAATTGGATTGAATTCTCTTTCTTCAAAATAAGGTTCAAAGCCAAGGTTTGATAATGCTTTATTTCCATTATAACGTACATAGTTAAGGACATCTTCTGACAAATCAAGTTCATCATATAAAGAATGTGTATATGACACTTCATTTTTATATAGGTCATCAAGTAATTTATACATTTCCTGATCTGCTTGTTGCTTTTCACTTTCAGACAATTCATTTCTTAAACTTTGTGCATCCATACCTGTAAATACACCATGAATAGATTCATCAAGTAAAATTTTACGGATAATTTCACCTGAAGTCGTCATTCTACCTTGTCCAGCAAGATAAAGTGGATAATAGAATCCAGAGTAAAATAAGAATGTCTCTAAAAACACACTCGATACACGAGCCATATATTGGTCATAAACCGAAGCTTCTTTACCCCAAAGTTTGTGGTAATTTTCGATGATTTTATCTGATTTATATTTCAAATGCGGTTCTTCAATCACCCATTTATCTAATAGGTAATTGGTTTCACTAGAAGGAAGTAATGTTGTAAAAATATGTGAATAACTTTTAGCATGGATTTGTTCCATCATTGCCATAAAAGAATATACAGCTTTTTTACGCAAATCAGTTGTATGTAACATGATTAGAGGCATACCATCATCTGCTTGATGTGTATCTAATCCTGTTAACCCAGCCAATGCTTTTTTGAATGCATTCTTCTCTGCTTCAGTTAAAGTTTTCCAACTTGCTATATCCTTCGATACTTTAAATTCTGTCTCTACCCACATTTGTGAAATATTTTGTCGCCAAAACATATTTGTCATATCTTCTTGTGTATTCCAATTGACTGCTTTCATTTAGATATTGTCTCCTATTCCAGTATAAATTTATTTTGGGCAGTGATGTAAAATCTTTAAAACATAAGCAAACAAAGTTAACAGTCAAATCGTTTTATTAAAACCCTCTTTTCGTTTTAATGTACAAATAACGATTGGCTGTTAACATTAATTTTCAATAAATGATTTAACATTTATCATGCCATGCTTATATCTCATTCATTTTGAATTAATCACTGATCGTCGTGTCTTGTTAAAATTAAATTGAGCAACTCGTACATTCTTCAACACTTAATAATTTATTTCTAGTGTAGTATAAAGACTTTAATCCTTTATGATGTGCATATACATAGAGTCTAGACAATTCACGTGTAGATATTTCTGAATTTACATAAAGTATCGTTGAAATACCTTGGTCCACATGCGTTTGAATTGTAGATATTAAATCAATTAACTTCATTTGATCAGTATTAAACGCTGATTTGTAATACCACATAGTTTCAGGTGATAAGAAAGGCATTGGATAAAATGTTTCTGCATTACCATAAGTACGTCTTTCAATTTGATCAACGATAGGCATAACAGAGCTTGTTGCATTTTGTACATATGAAATACTTTGTGTTGGTGCAATCGCTAAACGATAAGCGTGGAATAAACCATGCTGTTCAACTTGTTGTTGCAATGCTTTCCAATCTTCTGGTGTAGGAATTTCCAAACCGTCAAACAATTTACGTACTTTTTCATATTGTGGTGCAAATGTTTGTGAAGTATAGAATTCAAAGTATTTACCATTAGCGTAATCAGACTGTTCAAAACCAACATATGTTTCTTGTCGTTCTTTAGCAATTTCCATTGAGCGCTCAATGGAGTAGTAATTCATCATCATAAAGAATATGTTAGCAAAGTCTTTTGCTTCTTCTGACTCATAACCAATTTTATTTTTAGCTAAATAACCGTGCAAGTTCATAACACCAAGTCCAACTGAATGCAACTCACTATTTGCCTTTTTAACACCTGGTGCATTTTGAATATCTGCTTCATCACTTACTACTGTTAATGCATCCATACCAGTGTGTACCGAATCTTTAAATTTACCTGATTCCATTACATTTACAATATTAAGTGAACCTAAGTTACATGAAATGTCTCGTTTAATTTCATCTTCTGTACCATAATCATTAATGATTGATGTTTCTTGTAATTGGAAAATTTCAGTACATAAGTTACTCATCTTAATTTGACCAATGTTTGAGTTTGCATGCACTTTATTCGCATTATCTTTAAACATTAAATAAGGGTATCCTGATTGTAATTGTGTTTGTGCTATCATATTTAACATTTCACGTGCATCTTTTTTCTTTTTATCAATATTTGGGTTAGCTACTAATTCATCATAATATTCATCTATATCGATATCATCTAGTGTTACACCGTATTCTTTGTAAATTGTATGTGGTGCAAACATATGAAAGTCTTTACCTTCTTTAGCTAAATCAAAGAATTTTGAAGGGACGATTAAACCAGTTGAAATTGTAGATAGACGTAAATCTTCATCAGCATTTACCTTTTTAGTATCTAAAAATTCTTCAACATCATAGTGGAAGATATTTAAATATACAGCACCAGCACCTGGACGTTGCCCTAATTGATCCGCGTAACTAAAACCGCCTTCTAATGATTTTGCTACTGGAAGTACGCCCTTCGCAACACCTTTAATGCCTTTTATTGCTTCACCACGTGCACGTAATTTAGACAAGTTAATTGCTACACCGCCACCAATTTTACTTAATTGTTTAGCTGTCGCATCGATAAAGTTGATTGAATTTAAGCTATCATCAACTTCTAACAAGAAACATGATACTAACTCACCACGACGTGCGCGTCCTGCATTCAAGAATGTTGGTGTCGCAGGTTGGTAACGTTGTTCAATCATAGCTGAAATAAATTGCTTAGCTGTTGCCTTATGACCATTAGCAAGATAAAGTGCAACAATTACAACGTGCTGTTTATAATCTTCTAGATATTGACTTTTATCATTTGTTTTTAATGCGTAATCTTTGAAGAATTTACTTGCTGACATATAGCTAGCAAAATTAAATTCAATTTGCTTAGCAAAGTCAGTAATTTCTTGAAGATCTGCTTCTGAATATGCTTCAAATACATCAAAATAGAAGTCGTTATCGACGAGGTAGTGTAGGCGTTCTAGTTCACTATCGAAGTAAATCGTTTTATCCTTTATCTCTTCTAAATAAACAGTTAATGCCTCTTGATCCTTTTCTAAGTTGAAAAAACCATTATCCTTACGCTTGGTAACTTCATTATTTAATTCAATATGATTGTATTTCTTCTCGTCTATTATCTTCATTGAAATGTCCCACCTTATCTTTAAATTCGCTAATATCTTCTTTCGTTCCTTGTACTTCAAACTTCATTAATAAAGGAACATCATATTGTTCAGAGATAGTGCGGCCAGCTTTTGCGAAATTTTGTCCCCAATTTCGATTACCACTTGCTGCAACGGCTCTAATCAAGTCTTGGTTTACCTCTAAAAATGATTGAACAGGTTGTGGAATTTCACCAAACCCTATTGTTCCAGTGACCATAATGAACGGTTCATCTAATCTTTCCGTGCAATTATTCTGCGTAATTTCCATAGTATTGTTCAATTCTGCTCTGGCAATGAAACGTCTGACATTACCGGAAAATGAAAAATAAACAACCTTCATCGGCACACCTACTTTCTATTACTATGATTATCCATATCAATTAGGAAAATCATTATATTTCACCAATTTGTTCACCTAATTTCAATCAAGTCCATTCTCAACTAATGACCGAGTACTTATAAAACACAATATATAGTAATAAAGTAATCTACATATAGTAATGTAAAAATACGTTTAAACAGTATTAATACTATATTTGTCATGATTAAGTGCCTAAACCAGTGTTATTTTACTTGAAATTTGGTTTATTATATATAAAGTGACTAGAAACCGAAACACAATATATAGTGTTTCGGTTCTGTCGTTAATACTATATTATGTGTTTCATTATACATAAGTCAGAAGACGATTAAAAGCCTTTTTATTTGATGAAACTATGACGAAATTTTGAAAACGGAATGAAAATGGCACCAATTCAACTTTAAATTGATGTCACCTCTCCCAAAAAAATTTTTTCTATTAATTTCGTTCATTTTATTTGATTTTTTTAAAATTAAGACAAAGCCTTACATACTGTCACTTTGCACATTTCACTAATTTTGTTGTATAAAATATTCAAAAAATTTGATTTACTTCGATAAGTATTAATTTTAGTCAAATACCACAAAAACAGAACATTTGTTCGCTTTTATATAATATTATATTTCTTCCCTAATTTCAAGTATATATACATGTTCTAAAATTTTATGCTAATATAGATACGTTAAATTTTTAAAATTGAGGCGATATTATTGAATCCTAAAGTTAAAGGTATCATCGCTATTCTAATTTCTGCAATTGGCTTTAGTTTTATGTCTGTGTTCTTCAGATTAGCAGGCGATCTACCTGTATTTCAAAAGTCACTCGCTCGTAATTTGGTAGCTATGTTTATACCTCTCTATTTCATATTTAAATATAAGCAACCTCTATTTGGTAAATTAAGTAGCCAGCCGTTACTTATATCTAGATCAACACTTGGTTTAATCGGTGTACTACTTAATATCTATGCAATCGACCATATGATTTTAAGCGATGCGGATACTTTAATGAAACTTAACCCCTTTTGGACTATATTACTTAGCTTATTTTTCTTAAATGAAAAAGTACGTAATTATCAGTTTATTGCTATGTTTGTTGCAATATTTGGGATGTTATTCGTAGTTAAACCTGAGTTTTCATCATCGGTAATTCCGGCAATAGGTGGTTTATTCTCTGGTATTTTTGCTGCCGCCGCATATACGTGTGTGAGAGCTTTAAGTTCAAAAGAAGCACCTTATACGATTGTTTTCTATTTTTCATTCTTTTCAATCATCGTATTAATACCATTTACTATCTTTACTTTTGAACCTATGACATGGATTCAATGCTTATATCTTTTAGGTGCTGGATTAGCAGCAGCTGTTGGCCAAATTGGTATTACCTTAGCTTATAGTTATGCTCCTGCAAAAGATATATCTATTTTCACTTATGCATCTATTGTTTTTACAGCATTATTTGGTTTTATATTGTTTGGAGAATCACCAGATTTATATGCTGTTTTAGGTTATATTATCATTATAAGCTCTAGTTATTATATGTTTGAAAAAGCACGCCGACAACCAATTAGTATAAAAAAATAACACTAATAAATATTTTTTATGATTAAAAAAGGAGCGATTTTCTATGGCTGAAGGCCGTAACAAAGACGAGTTACAAGATATTACATTACTGGGCAATCAAAATAATCAATACGATTTCGACTATCGTCCTGATGTATTAGAATCATTTGATAATAAGCACCAAGGCAGAGATTACTTTGTCAAATTCAACTGTCCTGAGTTCACATCACTTTGTCCTATCACTGGACAGCCCGATTTTGCAACAATATATATTTCTTATATACCAAATGTAAAAATGGTTGAATCTAAATCATTAAAACTTTACTTATTTAGTTTTAGAAATCATGGTGACTTTCATGAGGATTGTATGAATATTATTATGAATGATCTTATCGAACTTATGGATCCACATTATATAGAAGTTTGGGGCAAATTTACGCCACGTGGTGGAATTTCAATAGATCCTTATACAAACTATGGTCGCCCTAATTCGAAATACGAAAAAATAGCAGAACATCGTTTAATGAATCACGATTTATATCCAGAAAAGATAGATAATCGATAATAGCTTTTCCTATTTAACAGGAATGAAAACACGTCGTTTTCATTCCTGTTTTTTTAATTAACTAATAATACAAATAGTATAATAAATCACTTTCAATTTAATATTGTACAAATAATACATACACTTGTCATTTTTATAAAAACAGTATAAAATTAATCCAACTATAATCGGGGAGGGAATTTATGAGAAAAGTTAGTTATACACACGAAGAAATTATGGAAAGCACACCGCGAACAGGTTTCTTTGGTCATCCAAAGGGACTAAGTACTTTATTCTTCACTGAATTTTGGGAGAGATTCAGTTACTATGGTATGAAAGCCATCCTAATCTACTATTTATACTACACAGTTGCTAAAGGTGGATTTGGACTTGATGAAGCTGTTGCGTTACAAATTGTATCTATTTATGGAACACTTATTTATATGTCCGGTGTTATCGGAGGTTGGATAGCAGATAGAATTACCGGGACGCAAAACGCCGTCTTTTATGGTGGATTTTTAATTATGGTTGGACATATCTTATTATCCTTGCCTAATAATTTAACATTAGTCATGGTCGCACTTGCTGTTATTATCGCAGGTACAGGCTTATTAAAGCCAAATATATCAACCACTGTCGGAGAGCTTTATGACCGAAATGATGTCAGAAGAGATGCTGCATTTACATTATTCTATATGGGAATCAATTTAGGTAGTCTATTAGCACCATTAATCACTGGCTATTTACAAACAAGAATTAGTTTCCATGCAGGTTTTTTAGCTGCTGCCATAGGAATGTTTTGTGGTTTAGTTGTCTACATGATCAAACGCAAAAAGAATCTTGGTTTAGCTGGACGCAATGTACCTAATCCATTAACTAAACCCGAAATAAAGAAATTTGTACTGATTACTCTCGGCGTAATTGTATTGTTTTTAATTTATTTATTCGTTTTACATTTAAACAATGCATTATCGTTAGAAAACTTTAGCCTATTAGTAACAATCTTAGGTATTGTTTTACCAATATATATTTTCTTAAATATGATATTGAGTAAGGATGTTACAAAAGATGAACGTGCAAGAATTTATAGTTACATACCACTCTATATTACATCAGTTGCGTTTTGGATGATTCAAGAACAAGGTTCTACAATATTAGCAAGTTTTGCCGATAAAAAGACACAACTTGAAATGTCTGTATTAACTGGAGGTTTAATTGACTTCTCAATCCCAGCATCATGGGCACAGTCATTAAATCCAATTTTCATTGTTTTGTTAGCACCAGTTTTTGCCACTTTATGGCTCAAACTTGGTAAACATAATCCACCTACAGTGCATAAATTCGCATATGGTGTTATCGTAGCTGGTTTATCATATCTTGTAATGATTATTCCGTTAGCCTCTGGACAATCACTTGTTAACCCATTATGGCTTGTACTTAGTTTCTTCTTAATTACAATCGGAGAATTATGTATCTCACCTGTTGGATTATCTACGACAACAAAGCTAGCACCGATTGCCTTTACAGCTAGAATGATGAGTCTATGGATGTTGAGTAATGCTACTGCACAAGGACTTAATTCACAATTAGTAGTTGTTTATACAAAGATTAATCAAAGTGATTATTTCATGTACTCAGGACTTGTAGCAGTCTTTATCGGCATCATTTTACTATTCATTTCACCTATTGTGAAACGTGCGATGAAAGGTGTTTATTAAACCAAATAGACGCGGTTTTTATTATTTATACTATAATTAATTTTAAGTTAGGAGTCTGGTGCATAAACCTCCATTCTCAAAATAAGGGAGCAAATCCGTAAAAGGTTTGCTCTCTTTTATATTCAAAACCATACTATCTTGAATATGCTTGTTCGCCTCGGAAATATTGCTATCTTATAGTTTCTTACTTATACAACTCCCCCACACGTCAGTACATTAAAAAATCGGTATGATATCTTATCAATTATTGAAAATATCAAACCTTTCATATAATAAAATAATCACCATACTAAAAATAATTATGTATAACTTTGTTTCAAACACTCTAGTGACATACAATTATATCAAAATATTATGTGAATATTCAGAATATTGTTATTTTGAGAATATTATTGCAATTCAATAATATTAGGAGTAAAATCTTTTTTATACATTTTTTTATTGGGAGCTAGAAAGGACGGGGAATGTTTTATGCAAAACCAAACAACCCATGAGCAAGACGCACAATCTATCCCACAAAAAGGCTTTTTTGGACATCCAAAAGGTCTAGGTGTTCTATTTTTTGTAGAATTTTGGGAAAGATTTAGTTACTATGGCATGCGTGCCTTGCTTATTTTTTATATGTATTTTGCTATCAAAGATGGTGGCTTAGGTATGGACAAAGGCACTGCACAATCGGTAATGGCTGTGTACGGTGCATTGATTTATATGACATCAGTATTAGGTGGATGGATTGCTGATAGAGTGACAGGGACACGTTCAGCAACACTTATTGGTGGTATATTGATAATTATAGGTCATATATTCCTAAGTTTACCGTTAGACATCGTTGGACTATTTATTTCGATGTTCTTTATCATTGTAGGTTCAGGTCTGATGAAACCGAATATTTCAAATATTGTTGGTAGACTTTATCCTGAAAACGACGTAAGACTTGATGCAGGATTTGTAATTTTCTACATGTCAGTCAATATGGGCGGACTCATATCACCACTCATATTAAATCATTTTGTTGGAACTGCTAATTTCCATGGAGGGTTCTTAATTGCTGCAATAGGAATGGCGCTAGGACTTATATGGTACGTGTTATTCAACAAAAAGAATCTTGGTACAATTGGATCGAAAGCTTCAAATCCATTAACTCAAAGTGAGAAAAAGAAATATGGTTTAATATTTGCGATTGCGATTATTATCATAGCAGCAGTATTAATCATCACTGGATTAACAGGTACTTTATCATTTAACATTATTAGTACAGCAGTACTTGTGTTAGGTGTAGCTTTACCTATCATTTATTTTACTATCATGATACGCAGTAAAGATGTAACAGATGACGAACGTTCAAGAGTTATTGCCTTTATACCATTGTTTATACTTGGAGTATTATTCTGGTCAATTCAAGAACAAGGCGCCAACGTGCTAAATTTATATGCATTCGAAAGTAGTGACATGAAATTAAATTTATTTGGATGGAAATCTGATTTTGGACCGGCACTATTCCAATCAATTAATCCATTGTTCATCGTTCTACTAGCACCAGTTATTTCTATAATTTGGGCTAAAATGGCAAGACGCCAACCAAGCTTACCTACTAAATTTGTTTTGGGAGCATTTTTAGCAGGTGCATCATATATCATGATTGGCTTAATTGGTCATTCAGCAGGTGCATCAAACATTAGTGTAAACTGGGTTATTTTATCGTATATCATTTGTGTTATTGGTGAGTTATGCTTATCTCCTACCGGCAATAGCGCGGCAGTAAAATTAGCACCTAAAGCATTTAATGCGCAAATGATGAGCTTATGGTTGTTAACAAACGCCTGTGCTCAAGCAATCAATGGTTCACTCGTGCATTTGATTGAACCTTTAGGTTATAAAAATTACTTTCTATTCTTAGGTGCAATTGCAATTATCGTTAGTGTAATTATTCTAGCTTTTGTGCCTAAAATTGTTAAAGGTATGCGAGGAATTAAATAATTGTTAAACTAAACTACGATGAACTTATACCGTTCATCGTAGTTTTTTTGTTATAAAAAAAGGTATAATATAAAATATGTATTGTTAAACATAAAATAGAGAGAAATATGGTGAATATATTGACTAACAAAAAATATAATCATGGCGTTTTATTTTACCATGAACACTCTGGTATCAAAGATATCTATAGAGGTTTAGGGGATGTTTCCGCTGCTTTAACTTCATTTTGTAAGCACCTATCTATACAACTTAGTGAAAATGAAGGAGACATTATTGAATATTGTAAAAAAATCAAATCCAAATCATATAGTGATGACGTCGATATTGTCTTTATATTAGGTGGCGATGGCACTGTTAATGAATTAATTAATGGAATCATGCAGAGTGAACTCGATATACCTATAGGTGTTATTCCTGGTGGCACGTTTAATGACTTTGTAAAGACATTAAATTTAAGCCCACGACATAAAGCAGCTAGTCAGCAATTAATTAATGCTGAGCTTGTACCATATGATGTAATGAAGATTAATAATCAATATGCATTAAACTTCGTTGGGTTAGGTTTAATCGTACAAAATGCTGAGAATGTTCAAAATGGTAACAAAGATGTATTTGGTAAATTGAGCTATGTTGGATCAACAGTAAAGACTTTGCTTAATCCAGAATATTTTGATTACACTTTAACAGCCGATGATAAAACAATTAGTGGCAAGACATCTATGCTAGTTGTCGCAAACGGACCGTTTATAGGTGGCAGTCGTATACCACTTACAGATTTATCTCCAAGTGATGGCTATTTAAATTCATTTATATTTAAAGAACAGAATACTAGCGTTTTAAATGATATATTTAAGCAACGTGATAGTATGAATTGGAATCATATGACCGAAGGTATTCAGCACATCCTAGCTAAAAAAATTACTATAGAAACAGATCCAGTAGTGAAGGTGGATATCGATGGAGAAATTGCATTAAAAACACCTCTTGATATTGAAATCATTCCTAACGCTGTACAAATATTAACACTCAATGATATGCTTCAAGATGATGAAGGATCAGACATATAAATTATCTATTTACTTAATTCGCTAAAAATAAAAACAGGCTAGCACATTAATTTTATAATGTGCTAGCCTGTTTTGTTATGCAGATAGTAATAAAGCGTAGCAAGAAATTAAAATCAAAACGATTGTAACTCTCTCTATCTTTACAGACGTGTGATAACAGTGAACTATTAGCAATAGACTTCTATCCCACTACCCTTTATATTATAAGTTATTAAATTTGGTAAGCTTTATCTCCAAGGAAATATGTTTCAACATCTTGCCAGTTATTTACGCGTGTAAATCGATCATCGTTAATATTATGAGACGCTGTATACATTATCGGCTTACCAGTAAAAATACTTAGTTGTCTAGGATTATCATCAATGAGATAATCGGCTTTTACAATATTCTTTCTACCACAAAATACAAATTGCTGTGGATCTAAAAACGGAAAATACTCTCTTAACCATTCATATTTATCATGAAATGATGTAGGAACATCCATTGCTGCTGTAGCAATATAAACATCGTAATGCTCAGTTAGATTTTTCACTACTGCTTGCGCATCTTTCATAACATCAAGCTTTCTAAAAAATCCTGGTTCTCTCAAAATCTCGGTTAACAGCCCATCATGTTCAGGCATAGCATGTCGCAATTTCATCCCATCTAACATATCATAAGAAATGCCTAAATCCGTATGCTTATTTACATCTTCAATTAAAGCGCCTACTGTATCAGCTAATACTTCATCCATATCAATTGCAATTGATTTTCGTGTCATTAATTACTCTACTCCCTTTTATATAACCTCATGTATCTTAGTATATCAAAACTATGTATTTTTGCATTGAAATGTAAAATTCAAAAATACATTTAGATATCATCCATGTTAGGCATACGATTGATAGATTATTGCGCTTATCATCTTTTTTTAAAGTTATTTCATAGCACCACTTATAACTCAAAGTCTTTAAGCACTTGAATCATTTTGTCATTTTGTTCAGGGAATCCTACAGTAATTCTCACACCATTTGGAAACTCACGTGTAATACAACCCACATTTAATAAAGCCTCATATAAATCATGTGGTTTAGACGTTTTTACAAAGACAAAGTTTGTTTGACTATTGAAAAATGCTTTACTATTATCTATGGCAAAGAATTTTTCTCTTTCCTCTGCATTTCTTTCTCGTATAAATGTAAGATACGATTGATCTTCAAGTGCCGCAAGTGCCGCATACTCTGACAAACGCCCCACATTAAACGGTGGACGAATAATATTCCATTTTTCAATCGCTTCTTTAGCTGCAACAACATAACCTATACGCATACCCGCTAGACCATAAGCTTTTGAGAATGTGCGTAATAAGAAAGCATTGCTAAACTGTTGTTGTAACTCCAATGTATTTGGAAAGTCTTGAGCAGTAACAAATTCCACATATGCTTCATCTATAATTACCGGTATATGACTCGGTACTCTCTCTAAGAAATCTTTCAGCTCATCATGTGTAAAATATGTTCCTGTTGGGTTGTTAGGATTACACAACCACACTAACTTAGTTTCGTTATCAATTTCATTTAATATACCTTCTAAATCAAAGTATCCTTCTTTTAACGGTACTTGTACTACCGTTGCCGCTTCAACAACCGCATTATGATAGTATTGTCCAAATGTCATTTCACTCGTCACTATCTTATCACCAGCTGACAATACCGCACGGGAAATCATCAATATGACTTCATCTAAACCTGCTCCAAATAAGATACGTGACTGCTCAACATTTAAATGTTTGCTTATCGCTTCTTTAATCATTGGAGAACCCGTTTCCGGATAAAAATTCAATTCATCTAAATGACTTTGAATTGCTTCTTTTACTTTTGGTGATGGTCCATATAAATTTTCATTTGAAGCTAATTTATATAACTCACCCTCAATTCCGTAAGTCTCTTTTAAGGCACGAGGTGAAAGCCCCGGCTCATATGCTGATAATTGCTCAATTTGTTTTTTCATGGTTGCTTCGGTCCTCCTTAATTTTACAGAAATTTCAAAACTTAGTAACTATTATAAACCTTATGTTATATCAAAATCAATGTGTCCAAGTGATACCATCATATTTTAATGATAGAAAAATGGGTTTTGAATATCATATACATTCAAAACCCATAAGCTTGACTTCAATTATTTTATGAGATGTTCTTTTTCTAAGTAATTTTTTGCCACTTGATACGGATCTTTCTTTTTCACAGTAACTTCATAATTCATTTGTTGCATATCTTCATCAGAAATTTTATTTGCTAATTGATTTAAAGGCTTTTTAATTTCCGGATGTGCTTTAAGATATTTTTCTTTAAACATTGGTGCTCCTTGATATGGTGGGAAGACATGTTTATCATCTTTTAAGACAACCATATCATATTGTTTTAATTCTGCATCAGTAGAATAAGCATCTATCAAATTGATATCACCACTTTTTACTGCTTGATAACGAAGTTTCGGTTCCATTGTTCTAGCTTTTCCAATATTTAAATTATAAGCTTTCTTAACTGCAGGATACCCATCTGAACGATCATTAAATTCCAACGTAAATCCTGGTTTAATTTCATTATTCACTTTGTTTAAGTCACCAATTGTTTTTATATTATGCTTTTTCGCAAAATCTTTTTTAACTGCTAAAGCATACGTATTATTATATTTCATAGGTTTGAGCATGGTCATATCGTATTTTTGTTCAAGACTTTCTTTCGCTTGTTGATACACTTTTCCTTCTTGTTTAGATTTTAGATTCTCTTTAGTTAATTCCCCTAACACTGTGCCAGTAAATTCTAAATATCCATCTATATCATCAGATTTTAATGCATTAAATAAGAAAGATGTTTTACCCATACCATCTTTAACTTCAACAGTATCACTGGTTTCTTGTTCTATTAATATTTTATACATATTTGTTATGACTGATGGTTCTGAGCCTAGCTTTCCAGCTAATGTCACTTTGTCACCTTTTTGACCTAACATTGGGGCTATAATAACAATCAATAAGACTATAACAATGATTGATAATGCAATAATTAATTTTTTATACGACAATCCTTGCATAAAACGTAAAGCTAAATCGAACAAAATCGCTAATAGTGCTGCCGGTATTGCACCAATTAATATAAGAGAACTATCATTTCTATCGATACCTAGTAAAATTAAATCACCTAATCCACCTGCTCCAATCAACGCTGCTAATGTTGCCGTACCTATAATTAACACCATCGCTGTTCTAATACCTGCCATAATAACAGGCATTGCAATCGGTAATTCTACCTTTGTAAGTCTACGTCCTGGTTTCATACCTATACCTTTTGCCGCTTCCACTAGAGAAGTATCTACTTCTGATATACCTGTATATGTATTTCTTAATATCGGCAATAAAGCATAGACAACAAGTGCAATAACTGCTGGCACTTTTCCAATACCAAACAATGGAATCATTAACCCTAATAACGCAAGCGATGGTATCGTTTGTAAAATTGCCGCAATATTCATTACAATTTCCGATATTTTTTTCGTTTTTGTTAGTATTATACCTAAAGGAACACCGATTAACGCAGCTATTAATAGTGCAATGAATGAAATTTGAATGTGTTCAAATATCGTTGTAAAAAGTTGCCCACGTCTATCGGATAAAGTTTGTAATACTTCATTCATCTAAGACACTCCCTTCGATTCTGAAAACAATCTAAATACATCTTGTCGTTGCATTAGATAACGTTGCGAAGTTGACTTATCATTGATAACAATAGCATCGTGTGTAACTAAATGTGCGTAGGCATCTTTTACAAAATTCGTACTTTCTAACATCGGAAAGTTTGGTGTTGTCTCATCAGCAACAAACGGTTTCAAATAATGAGTAAGTTCAGACAACTTCAAATCATTTATCGAACGTTGTACTTTATTTCCTAAAAATTGTGCCACAAAATCATTATTAGGATGCTTTGCAAAACCTTCTGGCGTATCTATTTGTTCAACGCGACCTTCATTTAACAAACAAATTCTGTCCCCCAATTTCATTGCTTCTTCAATGTCATGTGTAACAAAAACAATCGTTTTTTTAATCTGACGTTGCAATTGAATCAAATCGTCTTGTAATTTTTCTCTACTAATTGGATCTAATGCACTAAACGGTTCGTCCATTAATATTACTGGTGGATCTGCTGCTAAAGCACGCACAACACCTACACGTTGCCTTTGTCCTCCTGATAATTCATCTGGTTTTCTCTCTTTATATACTTCGGGGTTTAAACCAACCATATTAAGTAACTCATCAATTCTATTTTCTATGTCCTGAGTATTCCATTTTTTCATTTGTGGTACTTGTGCAATATTTTCTCTAATTGTCATATGTGGGAATAGCGCAATTTGTTGAAGTACATAGCCTATATCCCAACGCATTTCATACACTGGATAGTCGCTAATTGGCTTATCTTTAAAGTAAATATAACCTTCCGTCAATGAAATTAATCGATTAATCATCTTCAAAGTCGTTGTTTTCCCACAACCTGAAGGGCCAATGAGCACAAAGAATTCACCTTCTTTAATATTGAAACTAATATTATCCACAGCAGTTTTATCCCCATACTTCTTTACAACATTTTTAAATTCTATCACTTAATCACCTTCAATTTGATATATAGATAAATGCATCATCATTTATACTCTTGTGATTCCCAATTAATTAAATGTATATGTAATTAACATAAATCTATCGTTTTAAAATACACACTTACAAAATTAAATACCACAAAATCTATTTATTACACAAAAATAAAGTTAATTTTAACAACTAACCAAACAATCACCACTTATTTTGGCTCTTTTCGGTTTGTTTTTAAAATTAACTTTGCAATGTATATAAATATTTTAAACTATCGCACAATCAGTGTAGACAATATCACTACCTGTAATATTGTCCATTCTATATTTGTGCTTTATAAGATTGAATTGTTTCTAAAAACATCGGACAATAATGTTTTAATTTGTAACTTCCAACACCATCAATTGAAATCATATCTTGTTTAGATTCAGGCTTTCGTTTAGCAAATTCTTCTAAAGTATAATCAGAGAAAATACTGACTGGTGCAATCTCTAAATCTTCACTAAGTTTCTTACGCACTGCAATTAATTCTTCAAACAATGCACGATCGACACCTTCAACTGTATTAATATTAACAATTTCTTTTGTTTTACGTTTAAATGGCGTTGTAAAAATAGTCACATCATCGGTCAACAACTGTTTAACTGTCTTGTCACATGTTAAAATTTCATCATGTTCATTTAAATAACCTTTGAATCTTAATTCATCAATTAAATGACTTAAATCTGATGTTGTGTAATTTTTCATAATACCGTGTGTTGATAATTTATTATACTCACAATAACGAATATAATCAGTATCTTCACCACGTAAAACCTGAATGATAACACTATAGCTTTCTTTTTGTTTCATACGAGCGATACAACTCACTATCATTTTAGCCTCATTTGTCATATCATATGTCTTGTTTTCTCGCGTACAATTACTACATTGTTCACATTCTTCTAACTTTTCATTTGGTTCAAAATAGTGTACTAATGTCGCTTCTAAACATTTTTTCGTTTTAGTGTAAAGAATCATTTTTGTCAGCTTTTCGCCCATCTTATCTTTGTAATCATCATCACCTTTTGAAGATGAAATAAAATACTGGTGCAAGCCGATATCTCGTTCACTAAATAGTAGAATACAATCACTTTTCAACCCATCACGTCCTGCACGACCTGCTTCCTGATAATATGACTCTAAATCACCTGGCATATTATAATGTATAACAAATCGCACATTGGATTTATCAATCCCCATACCAAAGGCATTTGTAGCGATAACAACACGTACTCGGTCATAAACAAAATCGTTCTGAGCAGCTTCACGTTCCTTATTCGAAAGCCCCGCATGGTATATCGTACTGTTAATCTTGTGATCTTCTAATGCTTCATGTAATTCTTCAACTTGTTTACGTGTAGAACAATAAACGATACCAGCTTCATTATCATGCGATTTTACATATTCTAATACAAATTTTTGTCGTTGATATGTAGGATTGACTTTAAAAACTAAATTACGTCTTTTCGTACTCGTTTTAATTTCATCATGCTTGTTGATGTTTAATCTTTCCATAATATCTTTTTGAACTTCTGTTGTCGCCGTGGCTGTCAAGGCAACGATTGTAAAATCTTGTGGTAATGCAAACACTTTATGAATAACTTCTTGATAGCTAGGTCTAAAATCATGACCCCATTTAGAAATACAATGCGCTTCATCAAACGCAACTAAATGTATTGGTAAACGTTGTAATAACATCATAAAATAATCATTATTAAAACGCTCTGGAGCCACATAAAGAAATTGTATTTCACCTTGTTTTAATTGCTCTTCTATAGACTTTTGCTCTTTCTGCGTTAAACTACTGTTTAAATACGCAGCGCGAATGCCCGCAGCCTTTAATTGATCTACTTGGTCTTTCATCAAAGAAATTAACGGACTGATGACAATAGTAGTGCCACCTAGCATTAATCCTGGTACTTGATAACAAATTGATTTACCACCACCAGTTGGTAAAACCCCTAATACATTACGTTGATTCATTACTTTTGTAATTATTTCCTTTTGGCCTGGACGAAACGTGTCATAACCAAAATAATGCGCTAAAGTTGATTCCATGTTATAAGATCCCTCATTGTTCTTTTAGTTCTTCAAGTTCACTCCATCTAGCAATATCATCTTCATAAGTTTGATTTAATGTTTGTTGTTCTTCACTTAATGCTTTAATCTTTGCGTAGTCTGAACTTGCGTTTATCATTTCTGTATCTATTTCTTCCAGCCTTTGTTCAGTTGTTTCTATGCGTTCGATAATTAATTCATATTCTTGCTTTTCTTTATAACTAAGTCCCTTTTTCTTTTTTTGTGGTGCTTTTGATTTTGACTTTTGTTGTTGTTTTTCTGCTTCTATTTGTCTATCTTGTTCTTTTTGATATATTGCATAATCATCAAATGAACCGATAATACGTTCCATTTTACCATCATGAATATACCAATACTCTTTCGCTACTTTATTCAAGAAATAGCGATCGTGACTAACCGTAATTACAGTACCACCAAATGTATCAATATAAGATTCCAATATAGTAAGTGTTTCTGTATCTAAATCATTAGTCGGTTCATCCAATAGTAATACATTGGGTTGATGCACGAGTAATTTCAATAAATATAAACGTTTCTGTTCTCCTCCAGACAATTTATATAATTTTTTACCGTGTGTTGAACTTGGAAATAAAAAGCGTTCTAATAATTGTGTGATTGATACAGAAGTACCATCTTTTTCCTTAGCTACTTCACTTTCTTCTCTAAGATAATCAATCATACGTATATCTCGATCCAAACGCTCATCGGTTTGTTTGAAATACGCTACTTTAACTGTTTGTCCAACTTTTAAATTACCTTCAAATGCAGTGTCTTCACCACTTAAAATATTTAATAAAGTTGTCTTACCAACACCATTAGGTCCTACAATCCCGATTTGTTGTCCATTTTGAATGATTTGTGTAATATCTTCAAATAACGTTCTGTCTGGGATACGTTTCGTTACTTGTTCTAACTCAAAAACTTGTTTACCTAATCTAGAATAAGCTAGGTTTAGCGATGCTTGATCTTGTTGATGTTGTTGCTTTACATCTTGTTCTAAATCACTAAATCTATTTTTTCTTGCTTGTTGCTTTGTTGTACGTGCCTTAACGCCTGCACGCATCCAAGCCAATTCCTGTTTATAAAGAGAACGTTGTTTCGCTTGTTGCTTTTGTTCAATAATTTCATTCTCTGCACGTTGTTCTATATAGGCTTCATAGTTTCCTGGATACGTCTTTAATTTACCTTGCGTTAATTCTATAATTCTAGAAGATACTTCATTAAGAAAATACCGATCATGGGTTACAAAGAGTACTGTATGAGGATATTGTTTAACGTAGTTGATTAACCAGTTTATAGATTCAAAATCCAAATGATTGGTAGGTTCATCTAGCAATAATAAGTCTGGCTGTTCTATTAAAGTTTTTGCCAAACCTACACGTTTTTGTTGCCCTCCAGATAATGCTTTCACCTGTTTCGTCGTATCATGTATGCCTAATCTAGACAGTATAGTCTTAATTTCAGAGCTATAATCCCAAGCTTGATTCGCATCCATTGCTTCTTGTGCTTGCATCATTTTTTGGAAATTATTGTCACTTTGATTCAAACTATATTGATTTACAGCAAATTCATAATCTCGTATGACTTGCAAAGTCTTAGTTTCTGAAGTTAACACTGCTTCAAAAACGGTTAAATCCTCATCGAACTCTTGCTTTTGTGAAGAGTAGCGTATGCGATAGGAGTTGGGATGCGTAACTTCTGCATCGTAATCTTCATCTATGCCCGCAATTACCTTTAATAATGTACTCTTTCCGGTACCATTAATACCGACGAGACCAATCTTCTCTCCATTAGAGATTGAAAGATGTAAATCATCAAAAATAACTTTGTCGGCATAGGATTTATGTAAATGTTCTATTTTGTATGCTTCCATATTCCAACATCCTTTTTAAATATCGATAATTATACTTAATTCTGTTAAAATTAATTTCAGTTCCATACATTATACACCTTTTTTAGTTCAAATGATACAAAGGAGACAAGCTTATGACGGATTTTTTCCAAGCGTTACCTCCTTATATCCAAGCATTAATAGCAGGTATCATTACCTGGTTATTAACAGCATTAGGAGCTGCTTCAGTATTTGTATTTAAGCGTGTAAATGATAAAATTTTAAATTCTATGCAAGGTTTTGCTGCAGGGATAATGATTGCGGCAAGTTTTTGGTCTTTATTACAACCTGCAATAGATTATGGTAAAGATTCTTCATTTGCATGGTTACCTGCTGCAATCGGATTTTTATTGGGTGGTCTATTTATTCGTGCTTTAGATTTAGTGATACCTCATATTCACCCAAATACATCTGATACAAATCAGTTCCATGAAGGTGTAGGCACTAAGAAACTCAACAAGAATACTTTACTAGTTTTAGCTATTACGCTTCACAACATTCCTGAAGGACTATCTATTGGTGTTGCCTTTGGGGGTATTGTATCTGGGAATGGTCAAGCTACATTATTAGGTGCACTTAGTTTAGCAATAGGTATCGGTATTCAAAACATTCCTGAAGGTGCTGCGTTATCCATGCCAATTCGTGCTGCTGGTGCATCTCGCTGGAAAGCATTCAACTATGGACAAGCTTCTGCGATTGTGGAACCAATATTTGCGACAATTGGTGCTGCTGCCGTGTTAGTAATCACACCAATGTTACCTTATGCACTTGCATTTGCTGCTGGCGCAATGATATTCGTTGTGGTTGAAGAATTAATCCCTGATTCACAAGCTAGTAATAACACCGACCTTGCCACACTCAGTCTAATGTTAGGATTCACAATTATGATGATCCTAGATGTTGCACTTGGATAAGGAAAGTGAATTTTGATAAAATGAACAAAATATTTTTGAATGAAAATGGCGTCTGAGAAATAAAGTTCTTGGACGATTATAAAAAGGCAATTTCTATTGAAATAATATAGAAATTGCCTTTTTCAATATTGCTTTTATTGTATTTATTAATTTATACGAAAGAACCTTATTTTTAAGTGTTTAAAAGTAATACTACATTTGAATACCACGTATTTTAGCGAGACGCTTGAGGGAACAGGACGAGCTGAAGACTACAGGCTGAAGCTGTCCCCTAAGCAAGCGAGCTAACAATACGAAGAATTAAATAACGTGTTAAAGTCTTTATACCTAAGGCACTTCATTAATTTAACTTAGTAATATTTATTAAATTATACGGAAAATCTTTATTTTTCAAAGTGTTTTAAAGTAATACTACATATGAATACCACGTATTTAAGCGAGACGCTTGAGGGAACAGGGCGAGCTGAAGACTACAGGCTTAAGCTGTCCCCTAAGCAAGCGAGCTAACAATACGAAGTATTAAATAAGCTACATTTAATCTATTTTCAATTTAATGTCACTTTAAAAATAAACTGATTACCTTAATTATTAACTAAAGTTTATTACATAAAAAAGGCAACCTTCTTAATAATTGAAGGTTGCCTTTATATTAATAAACATTAATCCTTAATGCTTCTTTAATACTTCTAATTTTTTTCTTGTCCTTTTGGACCAGTTTTATATTCATACTTAGAAGGATTAATTTTATCGAAGTCAGGGTTTTTATAGAATCTAAACAAGTCACCATTTAAGACATTGTCGCTCATTTCTAAGTCTTTTTCAGACTGTTGCTTACGTTTTTCAAAATCTTTTGGTGTTTTAGTAACGGGTTCGTTTGTCTTGTTATCATAAATTCTACCGTTTACATATTTATAATCTTTTGTTATAAAATCACCATTTCTAAATGGAACTGTATCATTATGATCTTTAGATAATAAATCTGTACCCATCATCAAGTAATTCTTAGTATTGATACCCATTAAATGTAAGATTGTTGGCATAACATCAGCTTGACCTGCATAAGTTTTATCAACTGTACCTTCTTTACCAGGTATCTTCAACCATAAACCAGTACGGTTTAAGTCAGTAAATTTAGCAGGAGTAATATCTTCACCTAATAATTTTTCCATCGCTTTATTATGATTTTCTGAAATACCATAGTGGTCACCATAAATCATAATAACAGAATCATCATATAATCCTTTTTTCTTCAATTCATTAACAAATTCTTCTAATGATTCATCTAAATATCTAGCTGTTTGAATATATCCATCTACTGTAGAATCACCAGTATTCGGACTATCGATTGTTGCATCTTCTGATGACAATGTGAATGGATAATGATTCGTTAATGTAATTAAGTGCGAATAGAACGGTTCTTTTTCTTTAGCTAAGTAATCCGTAGATTCTTTAAAGAACTCTTTATCTTTTAGTCCTAAGTTTTCGATGTTGTCTGGTGACATATCGAAGTATGTTGCGTCATAGAACTTATCAATACCGAAATGTTTGTACACTTGGTCTCTGTTCCAGAATGTTTTATAGTCACCATGCATTACGCTTGATGTATAACCTTGTTTTTGATCAAGAATCGCTGGTAGTGATTGGAATGTATTATCACCTTTTAGTGAGTATGCGGACCCTTGTGGTAAACCATATAAACTATTATCCATTGTAAACTCTGCGTCAGAGGTCTTACCTTGACCTGTTTGGTGGAAGAAGTTTGGATAATATCTATATCCTTCTTTACCAGTTGAAAGTTTATTTAAGAATGGTGTTACCTCTTGACCATTAACTTTTTTATTTATAAGAAAAGTTTGGAAACTCTCTAAGTGAATTTTGATAATATTTTTCTTCTTAGCTGCACCATAATATTCTTTATTCGGTTCAACTTGTTTTTGTTTCGTGTAATTCAACACTTTAGTTAAATCGTCTTCGTTTGCTAGTGCTTTTTGTTGTTTATTTTGAATTGTTTTCACACCATCATAAACTGTGAAGTTATATGGCCCTAAATACTTAACTAAATATTTATGGTCAAATGTACGTGTTAACAATTCAGGACGATCCGACTCCGCAAATGCCAAGTTTAAGAAGAATAACGCGACTGATGCTGCCATAATTACCGGCACAAATTTTTTGCTAAATACGCGTTTGTCGATCCATTTTTGCTTAAAGATTAAAATAAACAAGGAAATAATAGTATCAAGGAAATAAATGAAGTCGTACCATTTAAATGAAGCTGTTACAGCTCCTCCCATTGACTCTACATTGCCTACTTGATTTAATGTACTAAACGTTAAAAAGTCAGAGAAAAATCTGAAATAAACGACGTTAGCGTACAATAGAAAACTTAGAATAAAGCCTCCAATAAATATAAACCAAAAAGCTTTCTTTCCTTTAAAGAATAAGAAGATGCTTAAAATTAAAGCCACTAAACTGTATGGATTCATTAATAAGATTAAGTTTTGAACTAATCCTTTAACACCTAAAGAAAAATCAACATAATATGAAAAATACGTCTTTAAAGTAACAGTTAATACTGTCAAAATAAAAAACGCAAAAAGAGTCAATTTCTTTTTGTGTAAACTCATGTTTGTTTCCCCCGTTATAAATTAATATAGGCTGGTTATTATCCATACCTAGAAAAAATTGGCAAAGTTACTGTAATGATGTCCTGTTTGCGATAATAATATTGCTTAGTAATTCATTAGGTCGTTATTTGCTAAAATACATTCTTCAGGCTTTTAAAGTTATTTAGAAACACATCAGTTTTGCTAGCGATTTCACTTCTTTAAATTTGATTTCAATTCATTCGTTTTTAATTTTCAATATGCATTGCTTTGTTTTAGCAGTTTAAATACGAGATGATTTTACAGATTTATACTGTAGTTTAATATATTAATAATCCATTTACATTTCGCATTTTTTGTAATACAACTGTAACAAAACGCATACAGTTCAATTAATTAATATAAAGCAATTGAAGTCAAATTTCAAGTAAAAACACACTTTTTGAGGTGAATAAACTTATAAATATCCTTTTATTAAGAACTTATTAACGACATATTAATAATCCATTAAGGAACAAGATACGTTTTAATTATACGCAGAATTATTGATATATTAATCAGACTATAGCCCTATATATATAATAAGAAATAATTATAATACTTCAAACTTTCTTATATTTTTTTAATATTATCAAATTTTTAATCGCTATTCTACTTAAAAATTAAAGAAATCACGCTAATTTGAACGTGATTTCTTTTCGTATTATCTCAATTTATCTTATATAGCACAAATTATATCTAAGAATAAGATGATAAGAATATCATAATGTTATATAATTCCACTTTTTTCTGTTATTTCAACATTTCTAATTGCATTCGATACTCAATTCCATGAAATAATTGATTGAGCCAATTAGAATATTTAATTAGATTTTTTTCAGCTGTTTCTACATCAATAAATTGAAATTTTAATTTTGTTCCTTGATGTTTTTGTCCTAATTTAGTTAGATGATAGCTTGCGATAGTCCCAAGTTGTGGGTAGCTACCTAATGTGTAATGATCATTTAACAATATAATTGGTGTCCCATCTCTTTTAACTTGAATTGTGCCTTTTTGCACAGATTGATGTGCAGGCATGTCTTCATAATAAGCCTTCACCGAAGGACCTTCTACTAACATTCCTACTCTATTCGCCTTACTTGAAACTTTATATTCTGATAATATAAAACGGTTTAGTGCATTTTTCTTAAAATCTTCAGTTCCTTTATTTTTAATAACATGAATAACATCTGACATATAATTAAATGACAGTGCATAGCCATCTATACCCCAATTGGTCTCATGTTTTTCTTCAAGGTTTTCAAATAACTTGTGATGACGTTCGGTATAATCACGTTTCATATTTATTTCGTCACCTTTTTTTAACTTACGGCCGTGAAAGCCACCTATCTGAGATTTAAAGTCAGTAGATGTTGATCCTAGCCATTCGTCTAACTCAAAACCTCCTCCAACAGCCAAATAGACACGTGATGTCTGTTTCGTTTCTATAAACGATAGAACATCTCCCTTCTCCATTAAATACA
Source organism: Staphylococcus sp. ACRSN (assembly GCF_022346615.1). Taxonomy (GTDB): domain Bacteria; phylum Bacillota; class Bacilli; order Staphylococcales; family Staphylococcaceae; genus Staphylococcus. Next base: position 24,466 of record NZ_JAKRNS010000011.1, read on the forward strand.
ACTTGTTGGGTAATACTGTCATATTGTCCGTCGTAGCTTTAAAATTACCACCACTTAAAGCAATTAACGTCGGTTCGGTAAAACGGATTCGTGCCATATTATTTGTCATTTCCAATGTTGCTTCTCTTTTGTCATTTGCGACGAGTCTATTTGCAATTTCATGCGACAAAGGATCTAAGGCTCCACCAGGTATAACGCCGCTATGTTCATAGCCATGACGACCAAAATCTTGAAAGCTTGAAAATAATCCCGCATCTTCAATTATAATTGACATGGTTTAAAGCCTCCTAAGTCAAGTTCTTGTTCCGTTATTGGTTTAAAGCTTACGTTATCCCCTAACTTCAATTTGGCAAAGTCTACATTATTAGGGTTAAACAATTTGACCGGTGTATAGCCAACCACTAACCAATCTCCATATGTATCTGTTGTAGTGATTCCACATTTCTTACCCTCAATAACAACAGAACCTGCAGGGATAAATTGCTTTTCCTTACCAGTATGATTTACAAATAAACGTTTTTCCATGCCAGTTAAATAAGGGAAGCCAGGTGTATAGCCCATCATTGAAACAAAATATGTTGGCTTAGTATGTAATTTAACAAACTTATCTTCTGTTAATTTATAATATGATAGTAAATCTTCCAAATCTGGACCATACTCTCCTCCATAAACAACTGGTATCTCTACGGCAGACATTGCTTTGTCGACATGATTAATCTCAAGCTGTATTGATTGCAATAATGCTTTCATGTACAAAAATGGCGAATGAATATGATGATGTTTAATCATATCTCTCGCATCGTAACAAATCATCATATCCGATTCAGTTGGCACAATTTCTGTTATAAACGTAAAATTTTTACTTAATAGATATGATTTTAGTGCCAATAAATCTTCTGTTAAATCTCTCGAGACTTCTTTCTCAATAGAAACCACAATAGCTTGGTCTCCTTGACTATAAATCTTCATAGGTTCACCTCATAAATTGTTGCTTTTCTAATGATAAAACATACGTAATCCTTGTATTAAATGATGTACGAGTTCTCTCATAAAAAAGTAAATAAAGATAATTTGGACAATACAAGATATGGAAACGATGACTTGCGCACGTAACATTCTATTTATTTTCGCTAATCGATTCGTCCACAACTTGGTTAGTATTGCTAAAACGATAATCGCTACTGTCCAAACCCATATCATTAATCTTGCCTCACTCACTGTTTAATTTTATTTAAATGGCACTAATCGTTTTATCATTCAAATGTATTGATGAGCCATTGTTAATTATGATTTTTATTAGTAATCAAATGTAAGTTCATGTTAGTTTTATTTATAACTGTTACTTAAACTATATTTTAAAGATAAAATGTAACATCGGCAACCTCTCTCAAACTATTTATAAGAAAAACCTCGATTTCGCCATCTTGTAACTTTGATTTAAATTCTTCTATATAATAATCTTTTTCGATTAATTTACCTTCATCAATTAAAGCTGCCCTCATGCATCCCTTTAAGAAATCTTCATTATACGTCGGCGTAAAATACTGTTGCTGCTCCTTAATCATCAGATTTCCTATATCAAATTCTAATAATTTGCCCTCATCATTATATAAAAGAATTATATCTGTTGCATGATTGTGCGCTAAATGATTTCGCTGTGTCGTCTTATAAATCATTTCTTCATGATTATCTGGTACATTTAACTTTACTAAACGTGCTGTAAAAGAACTTTTAATAGGCAAATCAGCTATCACATGCTCAAAATCACCGTTCTCATTAATTAAAACTTTCACTCTAAATATACCTCGCGCATTGTGTTTGGCTATAGTTTCAATTAAATTTTCAAATTCACTTTGACTAAAATCAATATTTAGCCGTTTACATGCTTTACGCATTCTAGCTATATGATAATTCAGTCTACTAAAATCACCGTTTTCCAGTCGCATCGTTTCAAATAGTTGCATTATAATCTCTCCAATATTTGCGTCTTATCTTTAAATTCATTAATTTCTAACTCTGGATCAGAATCAATCGTTATACCAGCACCAACACCATAAACCGCTTGATTATTAATATATTGAATCGTTCTTATTGGAACATTGAATATCGATTTACCATTAGGAAGTAACAAACCTATAGTTCCGCAATAGATATATCTTGGTACTTGTTCTAATGCTTTAATATACTTCATTGTATTAAGCTTTGGAGCACCAGTGATTGAACCACACGGGAACAGTGCCTTTAAAATTTCTAACAATGATTTTGTATGACTAACCCTGCCAGTAACCATCGTTGTCATTTGATAAACCGTTAAATACTGTTCAATATTAAACAATTGATATACATGAACTGTGCCAGTTTCAGCAATTCTTCCAATATCATTTCGTAACAAATCTACAATCATCACATTTTCTGCTTTATCTTTCGCAGAGTGTTTCAAGGTTTCTAAATTCTTTTTATCTTCATCTTCAGTTTCACCTCGTGCAATCGTTCCTTTCATCGGTTTGCTTAGTATAATATCCTGCTCTCCTTTAAATGGCCCTCTTTGAAAAAATAGCTCTGGTGAAATTGAAGCCACCTCAATTTCATCTGTATCGATTAACGCAGAATAAAATCCATTTTTCCCCTGTTGTAATTCATTATATAATGTTGCAATTGGAAGTCGTATTTTATCTGTTAATCGTGTCGTATAGTTCACTTGATATGTATTTCCTTCAATTATAGCTTTTTGCACAAATTTAATATGTTCAATCATTGTTTGATGATTTAGGCAGAATGTAAAATCACACTGTTGTACATAAGCTTGCTTCAACGTATTCTCAGGATTATCAAATTCAACAAAAGCATAGGCAGCTGCATAGACATTGACATGGTTTATTGATACTGTCTCCATATTTGGATTAAAGTATGTTGCCGCTTCATATGGTAAGTATAATGCAACATAATATCCTGACTTTTGCATCATTTCTGCAAAGTGTACAACCTCTCCTATATCTTTAATTTGATAAGCAATTTTTTGTTTAATACAACGTGAAAAATTATATTGATGTGATTCAAACGTCACTTCATCACTTATATATCGATAATTAAATTGTATTTGCATATTTCTCCACCATAATTTCTATAAATAATTTCATTTGATCTAAACCATATTCACTCAAAATAGACTCTGGATGATATTGTACACCGTAAATAGGTAAATGTTGATGTTCAACTGCCATAACGATACCTTCCTTATTAACAGCCGTTATTGTTAATAAATCAGGTATTGTTTCTCTGCATGCCATTAATGAATGATATCGCATTACTTCGAATGTGTTGGGTAAGCCTTTAAAAATACCTTGATTATTGTGTTCTATCAAAGTAGTGTGACCATGTATTGGACGGACGCTTTTTATAATATCTCCACCAAAATAAGTAATAATATGTTGAAAACCAAGACACACACCTAAAATCGGTATTTGAGCGCTATAGGCATCCATCATTTCTGTAATTATGGGATAATCATCCGGAGTCCCAGGTCCTGGAGAAATAATGATTGCTTTAGGATTTACCTTTGTAATAAATTCAACTGTAAGTTGTGCTACATCTATGACACAAACACCATCTTTGTAGATTTGCTCAATATAATCTACAATGTTATAGGTGAATGAATCTTTATTATCTATCATTAATATCATGTGTTCACCTCTTTTATAATTAATCTATCATATGCTATTAGCTTTATTATCACAAATATCACCTTGATTTTACAACGTAAATATATTATTCTATTCACGGCATAAATGAATACAAAGAGGTTCCTAGCTGATACCCTCTATAAAAAACTAGACACTCGAAAACGTCTGTCTTTTTATAGAGATAGACGTTTTTTTGCGTCATTTTGAAATATATAAAAGCTAGTACGAAATTTATAAGGAGTGCATTATTCTATGACGCAACAATTATTAAATAACGATAAAGCAATCGTCGTCTTTAGTGGTGGACAAGACAGTACCACTTGTTTGTTTTGGGCAAAAAAACATTTTTCAGAAGTTGAACTTGTTACCTTCCAGTATGGTCAAAGACATGATACCGAGATAAAGGTTGCTCAACAAATTGCAGAAGAACAAGACGTGAAACACCATCTATTAGATATGTCTTTATTATCACAATTAACACCGAATGCATTAACACAACACGATATGGACATTGAAGAAAACGAAGATGGTATACCAAACACTTTTGTTCCAGCAAGAAACTTATTATTTCTATCTTTTGCAGGCGCATTAGCATATCAAATAAACGCAAAACATATTATTACAGGTGTTTGTGAAACAGATTTTTCTGGGTATCCAGATTGTAGAGACAGTTTTATTAAATCAATGAATGTTACATTATCACTTGCTATGGATAAAGATTTTGTTATTCATACACCTTTAATGTGGCTAGACAAAAAAGCAACATGGGCATTAAGTGATGACTTAGGCGTGCTTGATTATATCAGAACGAAAACACTCACTTGTTACAACGGTATCGTTGGAGAAGGATGTGGCGAATGTCCAGCTTGTCACTTACGCGCACGCGGTTTAAATGCATATTTAAATGAAAAAGGAGCGAGATAATATGTTCCAACAAAATTATCCAAGTGTACAACATGGTTACCAATTTGAATTAAATAAGGATTTTAATTTTTCTGCAGCACATTACATTCCAAGTGAAGATGCTGGTAAGTGTATGAGAACACACGGTCATACGTACTTTGTAAATTTGACAATCGCGGGCGATACACTCGACCATAATGGCTTTTTAGTAAATTTTAGTGATTTAAAAAAATTAATACATGGCCAATTCGATCATCATTTATTAAATGAGCTTCCACAATTCGAAGGCAAGAGCCCTTCTACAGAAGTTGTAGCACAAACAATTTATGAAATGGTCCAAAATTCATTAGACGCACGTCATAACAAACCAAAATGTTTACAGGTATATGTAAGAGAAACACCAACGAGTTATGTAGTGTATAGACCTAAGGAGACAACACATGAGTAAGATACCTGTATTAGAAATATTCGGTCCTACGATTCAAGGCGAAGGCCGTGTCATAGGTCGTAAAACAATGTTTGTCAGAACTGCAGGTTGTGATTATAGATGTAGTTGGTGTGATTCAAGCTTTACTTGGGATGGTAGTGCCAAAGATGATATCAAGCTTATGACAGCTGAAGAGATTTATGATGAACTATATGAAGTTGCTGGTGATTCATTTAATCATGTTACGATTTCAGGTGGTAATCCTGCATTAATCAAAGGTATTCAATCTTTAGTTGATTTATTCGACAGTAAAAATATCAAAAGTGCATTAGAAACACAAGGTAGTAAATTCCAACCTTGGATGACTCAAATTGATGATTTAACAATAAGTCCAAAACCGCCTAGCTCTAAAATGAAACCTAACCTCCCAATTTTAGATGAAGTTATTAAACAATGTGTAGAAGAGACATTAAATCTTAAAGTTGTTATTTTTGATGATGCAGATTATGAATTTGCAAAAATGATACATCATCGCTATCCTAATATTCCTTTTTACCTACAAGTTGGTAATCCTTATTTAGATGGCGAATATGTTGAATCACATACTGAAAGATTGTTAACACTCTATGAAACACTTGTCGATCGTGTGATGGCTAGCCCTGATATGAATAATGTCTATGTTCTACCTCAACTACACACCTTACTTTGGAGCAATAAAAAAGGTGTTTAAATTGAGATTTTACTGTGATGCGTTGTATAATGCTCTTTGTCCTATCAACGCATCACTTTTTTATGGTAAAATTTAGTATTATTAAATAAATTCATAAATTACTGTTAAGTAACCTATCGAATTGGAATACATGAACACAATTCATCCTTACATTAACAATGTATATTAAATGACTAATTGTATGTTTTGAACAGATTATAATATTTTGAACATACGTTTACATTTAATAGGACAGTCACACTGCTTATTATTTAGAATTATTTTTCGATTACTACGAAAATGAATCATTTAATAACTAAACTTCTAAATGCTGAAACATTGAATGTTTTCATATGAATAAATTTATCTTAATTGATATAATATTGCAGTGAAGTATCTAGGTTAGGAGAGCACCATGCTAATAAATATAATCATAAATATAGCTGCGGTATTAATCGTCTTCGGTATTGATTTATATCGTCAGAATTACAAACAACTAAAGTTTAGCTCTATACTCATTGCATTAACTATCACAAGTATTATCAACTTAATTATAGTTGGTAAATATGACTTTATTTCTGTATACACTAATATACAATTTATATTATGGACAATTTTACAACTTTATTTAAATAAAAAAGTTCATACTTTTGTTATTTCGCAACAAAAATTTATAGCTTTTATCATAACAAGTATGTTAAGTACTTCATTAATTTTAACTTACAGTACAAGTAATGATTCTTATTATATGTCGGTTCCATATTTGGCGCCATCGATTTTTATGATTGGTGCGATTGTTGTTTTCTATAGTAGTTTTCAACCAAATGAGCAAGCCAAAATAGGATTCATGCAACGTATTAAACATCCCGTATTAGTTGGGCAAATCCTTATGATTCTTTCTACTACATTAATGACATTACTTACACCATATTGGTATATGTTTATTATTATTCACGCCATTTTCATTTCATTTGTAATCTGGCAAAATATATTTTTACATAAACGTGGTTAATTCAATTCAATTTGTGGTAAATATTAATGTTGAAGAAATTAAATAAAAGGAGGTTATATTATGGGATTTATATTAATGCTAATTGTCGGCGGTCTAATCGGTTGGATTGCTGGTGGCATCGTCGGTAAAGATATTCCAGGTGGTATTTTAGGTAATATTATTGCTGGTATCGTCGGCTCAGCTCTAGGTTCTTGGTTATTAGGAGATTGGGGTTGGCACTTAGGTGGTATCGCAATCTTCCCTGCTTTAATTGGTACAATTATATTAGTTGCAGTCGTATCATTTATTGTCGGTAAATTACGTAAGAAAAAATCGTAATAATATAACCAATTCATATTAATATTACTGAGATATTCACCCTAGTTCGATGAAGAAACTAGGACATAACTCTCTATGATTAAAATAAGAGAGCTAATCTAATAGATTAGCTCTCTTTTATATTTAAAATAGGTATAGTTTATATTTTATTATTTTAATGTGAAATCACAATGATTTGTGAAGTTTTTTGGTGAGGCTTTTGAGTAGTCAATATCAGCAAAAGACTGAGTCTCAGACGACATCCTAGGTAACAATATAGTAAGTTAAAAGTCGGCTAATAACCAGTAAATGCATTTTATATCCTAGACTTTTTTATATCATAATATCCTAAATTTATTTCAATTTCTTTATGCTACTATATATGACAGATGTTCATCTTAATTTTTATAACAAGACTAAATATGTTTAAAGTAAGAAAGTCCTTAAATAAATATTAAAATTTACTTAAGGACTTTTATTTAATTTTTACGCTTTGAAAAATTTATTATCGTAGCACACGCACATTGGTTTTCACTATATTAACCATAGCATTTAACGATGATTTACTAATTCCTTATTACGTTTATAGTGTTTTTTATATTTAAATTGTTCACTGTTAAATTCTTTTGTTCCCATATTAGATGATAAATCTTGGTCTAGGTTTGACTTAACTTTATCATTACGTAGATTGGTAGCTTGGACAATATATTTCGGTCTCTCTTTCACTTCATAGTATATGCGTCCAATATATTCACCTACAACACCAATCGAAATCAATTGAATACCACCAAGTAATAGAATTGCAGCTATTGTTGAAAAGTATCCAGGTGTATTCACACCATTTAATATAATACCTGCAAAAATAAATGTAATATATAGAATGCTGACAAAAAATACAAATAGCCCAAGATAAATCATTGCACGTAGTGGTTTGGTATTAAATGATAGTAAGCCATCTATGCCATAATTAAGTAATTTACCAAATGACCACTTAGACTCACCATCTTCTCTTTCAACATTTTCATAAGTAAATACTTTCGTATTATAACCTATCCATTCATACAATCCTTTAGAAAAACGATTGCATTCATCTAATTCAGTTAGAGAATTGACAGCACGTTGACTCAACAATCTAAAATCACCAACACCGTCTTCCAATTCGATATCTTCAACGAAACGATTGATTGCTTTATAATAAATTTGCGTCATAATTTTACGTGATTTTTTTTCGCCAGTTCTATCTCTTTTAGCGACTACTTGATCATAACCATCCATATACCCTTCAATCATTTTAGGAATAAATTCAGGAGGGTGTTGTAAATCCGCATCTATCATAATTACTGCATCACAATCTTTACTATTCTGATATCCAGCAATCATTGCAGATTCCTTTCCAAAATTTCGACTGAATGATATGAATTTAACATGTTCATCTTTTGTAGCTATCTCTTGAATATAATTAATCGTTTTATCCTTACTTCCATCATCAATAAATAACAAATCATATTGATATTGATGATGCGCACTATCTTCTGACAATATCTCTGATAAGCGCTGATAAGTTTTTAATATTACTTCACCTTCATTAAAGCAAGGCACAATTACTCTTATTTGCATACCTTAACACCTTCATTTCAGTTACTTCTATTCTTACTTTATCAATATTAATCATCTTAAAGCTAACTTAATCATTTAGATTTACACAATCTTTATATTGAATTAATAATCAAGTAAAAAAATTAAAGTTTTTTAAAATAAGTTTGTTATTAACAATGATGTGAAGTTTAAAATTTTAACTTGGTTAATCTATTTAATCTGTTATTTGCATCATAATCGGAAAAATAATAACATAGTTCAAAATTAAAAGTATTAAAAAATATAATTCAAGTTCAATATTTAGCATATTCCCCTTTTTTATATTTGAAAACAAATCCACGTTATATTCAATCTATTATACAACAACTTCACTTTATCATATCATGCCAATTTACATTCTCTGTATATTTCGCTCGCATGGTATATCGATACTAAAATAATCTGAATGAAACATAAATAGCCATTTTGAAAAAAATAAACTACATAGTAATTAAATAGCCTTATTTATATTTAAAATCAGTAATATATACTTTATTAATATCGAAAAAGTAATACCTTTCGCATAATAAACTGATTACTAAACAAACTTAAAATGAGGGGCTTTCAGTATTAGAGGATTTTAATGTAAAAGTCCATATATGTGAAGTATGTTGGTAATACTTCTGAGGAATCCGTACCAGTAAGCTAAGGTGGTATCCTAGACATGTGAGACAACAATACGAAGTTTTGTAAATAAATAGCTAGTAAATGAATAAAAAATCATTTACTAGCTATTCTTCTTCTAAGATTTATTTCCTTGATTCTTGCATAATGGGACAGTTTTTGTATTGATACGTCTTTAAATCAAGCTTTTAACTTTAGTTATTATGTTATATCAATACTGCTATTTTATATGCCTATATTTTTAAAAAATAGGTTTAACCTAAGTGATTTCAGTCTTATTTGTTTCATCAGACCTACTTCTAATTTAATATTAGCAAACAACCTTTTGGTCTAATTACTTTAATGTGCCAATTGATACTTTATCTGGATCTTTACCCTGACGTTCATTTACATTTAAATTGTCTATTAGTGCAATATCAGTTAATTCCAAATTAAAATCAAAAATATCAATATTCTCTTTAATTCGAGTTGGTGTTTTTGATTTAGGAATAATTAATCTATTATGTGCTAGATGCCAACGTAACACAATTTGAGCAGGTGTTTTATCATAACGTTCTGCAATATCTGTTATAATTGGGTTATCTAGTAGGCCCTGATTTCTCATCAACGGCATCCAAGCAGTAACTGCGATATCATGTTTATCACAAAATGCTTGTAATTCTTGTTGGTTGAAGTATGGATGCACCTCTATTTGGTTAACTGCTGGAACAACAGATGTTGCTTCCATTAATTTTTCTAAGTGATGTTGCTTAAAATTACAAACACCTATAGCACGTACCCATCCCTCTTCATATAATTTTTCCATTGCTTTATAGCTTTCGATAAACAAATCATCTTCTTCACATGGCCAATGTATTAGAAATAAATCCAAATAATCCGTGCCAAGGTTTTCTATTGATTTGGTAAAATATTCAATTGTCTGATCATAACCTTGATAATCATTCCATAACTTTGATGTAATAAATAAATCTTCTCTTGGTATTTCAGAACGTTTTAAGGCATTGCCTAATGCAATTTCATTTTTGTAAAAATAAGCTGTATCAAATGCTCTATAACCTGCTTCTAATGCTGCTTCAATTGATGTTTCCATTTCTTCTTCAGTGATTTTATATACACCAAGCCCTACTTTAGGCATTGGATAACTATTGTTTAAGTAATACACGTCTTCTATCATGATGCAAATCCCCTTTCAACCACAAATAATGTTTATTCAATTTATTTTAATATACTCTTATAAAAAAATATACCAACACATCTTACTTTATTTATTTTCCAATTAGACTAAAAAACCAGCTAAGTCATAAAGACCTAGCTGGTTAATGATAAGCTCAAAAGAGCGCATATTAATCCTTTTCTTCCTCATCCTCATCATCTTCAGGAGTTGGACGAGTTTCATTAAATTCATATTTTAATATTACCGTAATGATTTGATGATTATCAATTTCAGCTATAACCCAACGATCATATTCTGTATCAACATAATCATTTTGTTGCAAGTTTGTATTATGCGCTTGTAGCCAACCACCAATAGTATCAATATCTTCTGAATCAATAAATTCAATGCCAAATTGGTCATTTAAATCATCCAACAATACACGACCGTTGATCTGATATTTATTGTCTGATAATTTAACAACATCATTTACTTCATCATCATCAAATTCATCTCGTATTTCACCAACGATTTCCTCAAGTATATCTTCCATTGTTAATATACCTGCTGTACCACCATATTCGTCAATGATTAAACTCATATGCACATGTTCACGTTGCATACGAATTAATGCATCACTAATACGTGTAGTTTCAGAAATCATAGGTAGTTCATGAATATAGTTGCTCACTTTAATTGATTTACCAGATGCATATTCTGTTAAAAATTCTTTCACATTTACAAAACCTTTAACATGGTCTTTATCGCCATCTTCAGTTATAGGATATCTTGTAAATTGATGCTCTTTAATTGTTTCCAATAATTCATCTACGTTAAATGGTTCATTTAATGTAATCATTTGTGTACGTGGTACCATGATGTCCTTCGCATGACGTTCATCAAATGAAAAAATATTTTGCATATAAGCTAATTCAGTTTGATTGATTTCTCCACCATTGTAGCTATTATTAATTATTATTTTAATTTCTTCTTCTGACATCGCATCATTATTTGCATCAGGATCTACACCAAACATACGAATAATCATTCTTGCTGAACCATTCATTAACCAAATTAATGGTTTCATTACTGTACCAAAATAGTACAACGGTCTTGCATAAATGAGTGCTAACTTTTCAGTGTATTGGATTGCCAAAGTCTTAGGTGCCAATTCACCAAGTACAACATGTAAATACGTTACAACAATAAATGCCACAATAAATGAAATAGTTGTTGTCAATGCCTCAGGTAAATTAATTAATTCAAATAGAGGATGTAACAACTTATCAAACGTAGGTTCACCAAGCCACCCAAGTCCTAAAGATGTAACAGTTATACCTAACTGACATGCAGATAGATAATAATCAAGGTTCTTGATCATTTTTTTTACGATTCGAGCACTGCCATTACCTTCTGTGGCAAGTTGTTCGATTCTTGTTGTTCTTACTTTAACAAGTGCAAACTCCGATCCGACGAAGACCGTCGTCAATGCTATTAAAAGAAAAAATATTACTAAATTCATTATGGTCACAGTTTCCAATTAGTTCCCTATTTCTAGGGATTCACCTCCAAAATATCGTGTCACAATAGGTGACCGTTCATAAAATTTTCTATCTCGCAATGCTATAAAATTACTTACTAAATCCTTCCCATTGTAACACCTCCCTAAAAATACGCATTTCCTTTATTTTATCATAATGTAATCTTGCAATCTAATTTATACTACAATTTTTATTTGTTCAACTAGACATTAAAACGTAAAATTTTGTTTGAGTCAACTTTCCACTATTATATATTATTTTATTTTTTAAAAAATTCTTTTTTCAAACTGATGAATTTCTCCCTCTTTAATTGTCGCACATACTGTTTGATCATTATCTAAAATTACAATATCTGCATCTTTTCCTACGGCCAAACTACCTTTTTGATGCTCAATATTAAGTGCAATCGCCTGGTTTAGACTAGTGACACGCCAAATTTTGTCTAATGATTCACCAGTAAAGACCATTAAATTTTTCACGCCTTCATTCATTTTTAATATACTACCTGCTAATGCACCTGACTCTAATCTTGCTTCTGCACCTTTAACATGCACATTTTGGCCGCCAAGATCATATTCACCATCCGGCATACCTTTTGCTCGCATAGCATCCGTAATTAGGAAAAATTGCTTATTACCCTTTTGCTTCAAAGCAATTTTTACAGCAGCAGGATGTGAATGAATACCATCTACAATTAATTCGGTGCTTAAAGTATCATTTGTCCACGCGGCACCAAACACACCGGGTTCTCTATGTTCAAATGGCGTACCCGCATTATATAAATGGGTCACATGTCTAGCCCCTTGCTCTACAGCTTCATTCACCTCATCATATGTTGCCACAGTATGACCAATGGAAAATTTGATTTTGTCATGAAAGGCAGCTAATGTTTCCCTTGCACCACTAACTTCTGGTGCAAATGTTATTACTTTAATTTGTTGATTTGCTATATTTTGAAATTGTTGTATTTTTTCTATTGAAGGTCTTTGGACATATTTAGGATTTTGTGCACCTACTTTATGTTCTGAGATAAATGGCCCTTCTAAATGAATACCAACAATGTCTGCAGCTTGATATTTGTTATGATTCGCTTGATACTTCACTATATTTTTCAAAGCTTTAATAATATTATCATCTGATTGCGTCATCGTTGTCGCTAAAAAACTCGTTGTCCCTTCAGATAATAAAGATTCTGCAAAATGTTTCAATCCTGTTTCTGATGCATCCATTGCATCCTCACCATATCCACCATGTATATGAATATCAATAAACCCAGGTAAAACATGAAGTCCATTCGCATCATACTTAGGTAATGTACCTTCATATTCTCCCTTTCCTAATCCAGCAATTTTACCCGATTTTACTATGATATAGCCTGTTTCAATTGTTTCAAATTCTGTATAAATGCGGCCATTTTCTATCACATATTCTGCCATGTTATCTACCTTCTTTACGTTAATTTACTCACTTCGGACAACGACGCTTTTATATCATTTTACCAAAATTATAGCTTATATTATAATCTTAAGTTTTTTATCTATTGAAAATAAAAATCAGTAGAAATACGATAGCCACGTATCTCTACTGATTAAAAATTTCAATTAAATTCTATTCATTCATTGCTTCTGAAGCACGAATTTCTTCTTTTCCTAATTTTGGTTTTAATAAACCGTATAACAAGGCTGAGATAATTGTACCAATAACAATTGCAATTAACGATTGTAATACGTGACCAAAGTCAGTACCAACGATTACGAAGATACCACCATGAGGTGCTTGAATTGATGAACCTAGACCTAATGCGATGGCACCCGCAACTCCTGAACCAACCATCATAGATGGAATAACACGTATTGGGTCTGCAGCTGCGAAAGGAATTGCACCTTCTGTAATAAACGATAGCCCCATCACATAGTTTGGAACAACAGAACCACGCTGTTCTTTAGTAAATTTCTTTTTAAAGATTATCATTGCTGTTGCGATCGCAAGTGGTGGAATCATACCACCTATCATTGCTGCTGTAATTGGTGCAGCGTTACCTTCTGTTAATGCTGCTGTTGCAAATACATATGCTGCTTTATTGAAAGGACCACCCATATCGATAGCCATCATCGCACCAAGTACTAAACCAAGTAACATAATATTTGTACCTGACAAACTTTGAAGTCCATTGAGTAATAAATTATTCAACCATGATGCTGGTGGATTTAATACATAAATCATTAGTAAACCAGTAATTGCTACAGAGAATACTGGATAAATAAGTGTCGGTTTTAAACCTTCTAATGCTTGAGGTAAACCACTTACAAGTTTTTTAATACCTTGCGTTAAGTAACCTGCTAAGAAACCTGCTAAAATACCGCCAATAAATCCTGAATCACCTGAAACTGCTAACATACCACCTACTAAACCTGCTGCAAAACCTGGTTTATCAGCAATACTACGTGCGATATAACCTGCCAATATTGGAATGATTAATGCAAAAGCACTATTCTTACCGATATTCCATAATTGCTCTGCAAAGGCATTATGTTCTGAACTCTTAGGATCAAATGAGTTAGGTCCAAATAAAAATACAATGGCCATTATAATACCACCAGCAATAACAAGTGGTAACATATTAGAAACACCATTCATTAAATGTTTATAAATTGTTTTACCTACACTTTGCTTTTCGTTTGCTGTTTCTGTATTACTTCCACTATTTCCTCTTGCAACAAACGGTTTTCTTGATGTATCTTGAGCCATTTCAATCAATTCTTGAGGACGTTTAATACCATCAGCAACTGGTACTTCAATCACGTTCTTACCGTCAAATCGATCTGTTTCAACATGAACATCTGCTGCTACAATAATACCTTGCGCGCGTTCGATATCATCTTCTGTAAGATGGTTCTTTATACCACCGGAACCATTAGTTTCAACTTTAATTTTAACGTCCATTTTTTCAGCTTGTTTTTTCAATGCATCACGTGCCATATAGGTATGTGCAATACCCGTTGGACATGCAGTAACAGCGAGTACATATGGCTCATCATTATCAACTGCACTAGTTGCTGTAGCTGCTTCCGCTTCTGATGCCTCTTCTTCAGTTGCTTCATCATCAGCTTTATCAATAATATTTAATACTTCTTCTTGTGATGATGCATTCAATAAATCTTTTCGCACATCTTCATCCATTAAAATGCCTGATAATTTTGCTAAAGCATCTAAATGTGTTTGTGCCCCACCTTCTGGTGCAGCAATCATAAAGAATAAATGTGCCGGTTGCATATCTAGACTTTGATAATCTACGCCTTCTTTCGATTTCCCAAAAGCAATGGCAGGTGTGTCTACAGCAGCAACTTTTGCATGTGGAATTGCAATGCCTTCCCCGATGCCAGTCGTACTTTGTGATTCACGATTATGAATGGCTTCTTTAAAAGCCGTAATATCATTTAATTTACCTGCATGATTTAATTGATTGACTAGTTCTTCAATAACGCCATTTTTATCATTAGAAGTTAAATCCATCGCAATCGTATCTTTAGTTAATAATTCTGTAATTCTCATAATTATACACTCCCATCTAGTGTCTTAATCTGAACTTGTACTTTAATGTCTTCAATCGCATCGCGTGTGGCTAAGTCATCATTAAAAGCTGTAGCAGTTCCCGCTGATACCGCTTGTTTAAACGCTTCATCTACAGGTAATCCATTTTCTAAACCAGCTACCATTCCCGCAACTGTACTATCACCCGAACCAACCGTGTTTACCACATCGCCATTTGGTACAATTGCTTTGTAGCTTTGTTCACGATCTACATAGATTGCTCCCTCACCACCGAGAGAAATAATCACAGACGTTGCGCCTCTATTTATTATTTCTTTAGCGTATTGAATTACCTGTTCATCAGTAGTTATCTTTGTGTCAAACATCACTTCTAATTCATCTTTATTCGGCTTAATAAACAATGGATTATATTTTAATACCGTTTCTACCAAATCTTTTTCTGCATCTACTACGAGTTTTGCACCTGTGGTATTAGTAATTTGGGCAATTTGTTCATAAGCATTAGCCGGTACACTTTTTGGTATACTACCTGCAACAATAACAGTATCCTCTGATGTTGTAGATTGAATTTGTTTTAATAAAGATTCAAATTGCTTTTCTGTAATCGAAGGTCCTGGTGCATTGATTTCCGTTTCATTATCAGTCTTCAATTTCACATTAATTCTCGTATCTTCGTCTACATTAACAAAGTCTGTTTGAATACCTGATTGTTTTAAGGTGTCTTCGATAAACTGGCCTGGAAAGCCACCTGCAAATCCAAGTGCTGTTGATGGCACATCTAACGTCTTTAATACTCTTGATACATTAATTCCTTTTCCTCCTGCAAATTTATATGTTTCTGTTGCACGATTTAAACCATCAAGTTCGAATCCTTGTGCAAACATTATATAATCAATAGAAGGATTAAATGTTACTGTGTATATCATAATGTTCCCCCAATAAAATTGTATTTTTCTGAAAAATATTGAAAAGTAGTACTTTCAATCGCTTTCTTAGATGTAATCAACGTCACATCTTCTGTTAATGGCACATATGCAAAGTAAACTTTATTGAATTTCGAATGGTCTACAAGCACAAAATTTTGCGTTGCCAATTGCATTGCCTTGTTCTTGATAATAGCTTCTTGATCGTCTGGCGTTGTCAGACCATACTTTAAATCGATACCGTTCATACCAAGAAACACTTTATCAAATCGATAACGATTTAGTGTTTCAACTGCACTCACACCAACTGTTGCAAATGTCGTACCCTTTACTTCCCCTCCAATAATCAACGTGCGTATACCTTGTTTAAGAAGTTCTTCCACGTGAGTCAAACCATTTGTAACTACAATGATGTCTTGCGCTTTAATATACGGAATCATTTCCAACGTAGTCGACCCTGCATCTAAATATATACAATCATTATCTTCAATTTGTTGCGCCGCTAACTTTCCAATTTCCTGTTTTTCTCTATGGTTTGTACTTCTTTTATCTGCTAAATTCGGTTCCAATAGAGATGATTGATTTAGAGTTGCGCCACCATGAACTCTTTTTAATTTACCTAGCTGTTGTAATTTAGATAAATCTCTTCTAATTGTCGAAGCGCTACATTCAGTTCGATCAATCAGTTCTTGTAATGTTAAAAAATCTTTTTTTGACAGTTCAGTCAAAATTAACTCATGGCGTTTTTCCGTAATCATCATTTCACCTCATCTCAAAGATATTATAATGTTTCCGCTTTCTTTTTTCAATCATATTTTGTCAAAAACAATCAAAAACAATCATTTTAATAATAATTTTTCAACTTTTTGTCACTTTTTTGCCAATATTACTTTTATATAAAATAAAGACGCAAAAACGATCATAATATTTCATCGTTTTTACGTCTTCTTATTTAAAAATATAACCATTAAATCTACATTTCCGTGATTTTTGTCATTGTAGCTTCCGTAATTTCAATAATATCAGAGACTTTCACTCGAATTTGTGCGCCTCTTTCCCCACCACTTACATATATTGACTCTAATGTTTTAGCTTGATTATCTATTATAGTAGGAAACTTTTTTCTCATACCTATTGGAGAACATCCCCCTCTTACATAACCAGTCACTTGTTTCAAATCATTAAGGGGCATTAATTGTAGCTTTTTTTCATTAACAGCTTTAGCTGCCAGCTTCATATTTAAAGTATCATTAATTGGTATTATAAATACAAAATGTTCGTGCTGTGCATTTTCTAAAACTAACGTCTTAAATATCTCACTCGCATTTACATTGACTAATTTAGCTACTGTATGACCATCCATATGTGTTGCTGTCACTGGAAAACGATTTACTTCATACTCAATATGATTACGATCTAATATACGCATCGCATTCGTCTTTTTTTCCTTCACGTTGTTTACACCTCATTTAACCCTATTTATAGCTATTGTACGCTTATACCAGAATTTAAACTATATTATTTATTTTGATGCCTAATTTTTAATAAAATAAAAAAGCTGACGTTTATTCTACAATAATATCATTATCGTCAGACAAACAATCAGCTTAACTATTTATTTTAATGCAGGTTGTTGAATTACATCTCCTGCTTTATTGATAACTACTTTACATTCTTTTTGAGTTTTAGAATTACTAAATGTATAGTACATGCCCTCTTTTGATTGTTTAACCTGTTTTAGGCTAGCATTATTTCCTAAGTTATCTGTCGCATATTTTTGTGCGATCACTTCAGATTCTTGAGGTGAAATACATGGTGCATTGTTTGGTGGGTTATCTGCAACATGATATGAGGTATCAAAAATTTCAGCTTTATTATGCTTATTAACAGTTACTCTGTAAAATGTGTCCGGCTTTTTTTCATTTTTAAAAGTAAAGATATAATAATATACACCTTGGCATGTACTATCAATACCATAATCATTATATTTATTCTCGCTATGATTATCTTGATTCACCTTTTTTTGTGCAGCTGTTAACGCTTTTTCAAATTGGGGTAAATTCGATTTGCCGATCGCATTATTCTCTAAATTATGAGTAGAATGTTGCGCAATTGGGACAAAATTCTTTGCATTATGTGATTTTACATTTTCTTCTTTCATAGATGCTTCGATAATACCATGTTCATTTTTGTCATTTTCTTCTTCTTGTTTTGGTTTATCTTTAGCTTCTACTATACTTTCAAAACCAGAAAAGCTCGAAATCTTTTCATGAACTGTTACTAACGCATTTTGGTGTGTCGCTAAAAATAGTAATAAGACTAAACAACCAGATAAAAACAACGCTGATATAGCTAAAGTTAAATTTTTGATACTCATTCATTGATACCCACATTTCTTTTAACATTTCTCTATATACTAGCACATAAAATTAACAAAAAACTTATATAGGCCACAATTTAAAACAAATGTAATATCTGTAACAATAGTATTACGCAATATGATTCAATTTAATCTAATTGTCATGTTTTCTTTACCCTAATAAAGAAGTAACGCTATTTTAATACTAACTTTATTTAACTATATATTGTTCAAATAAAAGAGCCTGTTCATATCTTTACTTGTTCGAATTGGTTAATCAAATATTAAACTAAGACTTTGAACCATCGTAAATTATAAAAAAATGCCGGCAAAGTGAATTCCTTTGCCGGCATTTCTGAATTTATTTCTTTATAAGATTTTAAAGATTTTTATAATTATGTTTTATGCCTTTTTAAAACTTTTTCTAATCGATTTTTCAACAAATATTACGAGTATTCCCAATAACATAACTAACACTGCCATATACAATGGAAACTCATAATTTATATCATATAAACTACCTGCTACAAGCGGCCCAATAAAGTTCCCCATGCTTGTAAATGTTGAATTAAGTCCACCTGCAAAACCTTGTCGATCTGCTGCTATATTAGAAAAATAATTTGTAATAGCAGGTCTTATCATATCAAAACCAATAAACACTATGAAACTTATAACCATAATTGACCAATAACTATGAACTAATGTTAATCCTAATAATATTAGCGCTGAATATATCAATGCATATGTTATAAAAGTTAACTCTTTAAAGTATTTCATAAATTTATCAAAAAAGAATACTTGGAAAATGGCACCAAAGATACCACCACCAGTAATCGCAAATGAAATATCTAATGGTGAATAATGCGCTTTATCAGCTGTATAAAGCGGGAATAATGTTTCAAATGCTGATAAACCAAACGCTAAGACAAGCGTAAGTACAATTGGTGTAATAAATACTTTCCAATTGATTTTACTAAGTAATTCAGGTTGATATTTTGTAAAACCATCTTGCGTTTCATTCTTAGGATTTTTAATTAATATTATTGATAAAATTAATGCTAAACAGCCACTACCGCCAGCAACAAAGAATGGCAATCTATGTGAGAATTCTGCTAAAAAACCACCTAGACCAGGTCCAAGTATAAAACCCGAATTAATAATCGCTGACATATATCCAAAATTTTTCGCTTTATCTTTACCTGGAGAAATATCTGCAATCATTCCTGTTACACCTGGCATAACCATTCCTGCACTGAATCCTCCTAAAATTCTAGAAACAATAAGCAAACTAAATGAATGACTGATTGCAAATAAAAATTCAGATACAGCAAATAAAGCTAGACCAATACAGATAATTAATTTTTTCCCTAATTTATCCGCCAATGTTCCACCAAAAGGTGAAATCACCATTTGAGCAAGCGCAAATGCTGCTACTAGTATACCTAAATCACTACCGTTAAGTCCTAGATCTTTAAGATAAACAGGCAGTACGGGTACAATTAAACCTATACCTAAAAAGACTAGAAAAATATTAAAATACAAAATTACAAATTGCTTATTCACATGACTCCCTCCACTTCTCAATACCCAAGGTAGAGTAAAAACTATTTATATTTTTTAATTTAAGCTGATACACGTTTAACCTATTTATTAAATAAGACTATATTTTTTAATTAAGATAAAATTTTATTAACTCATATTTTATTAACTATAAACACTTTATACCCTATTCCCTATATAATTGTCGCAAACATAATATTAGAATATTCTATAACACCAAGCCTGGTAAATACAATAGAAGAATTTTATTTTTCTCATCAAATTGTTAAATAACCATAATTTAGTAGTACAATAAAGGGTAAAGAGTGATAGGATGGTGGTTTAAATGATATATCAAGAAGAAAATAATACAATCGTACTCGTATTAGAACAAGGGGAAGATATCGTAGAATCGGTTACTGATATTGCCAAAGAAAAAGGTGGTAAATTCGGATCGGTTAGTGGTATTGGCGCATGCTCAGAAGTTGAATTAAACTTTTATAATTTAGAGACCAAAACTTACGAGAAAAAACAAATTCAGGAATCATTGGAATTAACTAGTTTATTAGGTAATATTTCTCATATTGATGATAAACCTTTTGCACATTTACACGCAACATTTGGCACAAACACATATAAAACATATAGCGGTCATTTATCAAAGGCGACAGTATCAGCAACTGCAGAAATCATTATCACAATGACTAACCTAGACATCAATCGAAAATTCAACGAAGAAATTGGCCTCAATCTATTAGACCTATAAAAAAACTATCATATAAAGCGTTTCAAGATACTCAAACTAGGACAATGTCTACTAATGTATGCATAAAAGGGCAACTAAAATTACATGTTACCTACGATAATGGTCACACTATTTTCTTATTAATGCATTTCATTTACAATTAGAGATTGTCCTCGTTTTTATTTTACCCATAGTTGTTTATCACCAAATTGTTCACAAATTTCACTTTCATCTATTTTACCCATTTACTAAAATAAGTTTTTCATTAAATTAAAATAAATCGTTACACTACTAATTATAAAATACAACAATCATTGAATTTTGATTTTGAACCTTGTATTATGTATATTCGTATTTCAAATATATGGAACTACATTTTTTTATTATCTTTGGAAATTACGTACAATAAATATGATAGTTAACTTTCTAAAATATAAAATTCGAATATAAATAAAAGGTAGGTGTATCTATGCGTGCGCGTTATATTGCAAGGACGGTTTTTCTTTTACTGATGATCGTATCTATATTCTTTAATAGTTTTTATAAATTTATGACATTAAACTTATTTTTAGCATACGTTCCTTTTGAACTTTGTTTACTTTTAAATCTATTTAAACCTAAATTCAAATTTGAGTGGCCACTCTTCATCATCTTTTCATTGATATTTCTACTTATGGTGCCAAACACCTTATATATGGTTACTGACTTAATTCACTTAAATCAATTTTCATTCAACTTTTACCAAGGTTTATTATTAATTGAATGGGCATATTTTACATTTCTTGTGTCAGCAGTCATTTTCGCACTATATCTTTTAACAATCATGTTTATAGAGATGGAACACTTCACTAAGCATAAATGGTTAAATTATACAATTATCGTTGCCATGATGTTCTTAAATGGCTTTGGTATATTTATAGGACGTTTTTTAAGACTACATTCTGTTTACCTAATCAATGAACCAATGCGTATAATTAAAGAAGTCGTTTTAAGAACAGATTTGAATGCATTTGGTTTCATTTTATTATTAGTGACACTTCAAATCTTACTATTTTCATTTGCGAAAGGAGTGCGAGCAACTAAATGACATTTAATTTCATAGTATTAGCGATTGTTCTAATTATCGCCCAATTAATTATTGGTCATTTATTACACGATATTGGATTTAGCTATAAAAAGAGTATCTTGCTCATGTGCTTACCTCTTGGTATCGGGTTATTCTATTTGCAATTATTTTATTACGAACGTAAATACCAAAAATGGAATGTACCAATTAAAGCGAAATTAAGACTCAAATACATGTATATCTTAACTTTCTTTGAGTATGTCGCTGTTTATATTTGCCTATTTAAAATGTAATGATCAATTTAAAAATGGTATAATTGACTTTACAATCTCGACATTAAAATAGACAAGTTGCTGTCATTTCATAGGCATCATATAAAAATATAAAGTTAATGATAAAACTGCCGACAAACATTACATTTGTCGGCAGTTTTATTTCACTTTGAAAATTAAATATATAGTTACTTTTTAGTTAAAGATTGTTTTACTTCAGTCACAGAATCGGCTGAAATTTGCAATTGACGTTGCTCTTCTTCAGATAATTGTAACTCGACAACCTGCTCAATTCCATTTGAACCTAAAATTGTTGGAACACCTAAACAAATATCAGTAAAACCATATTCACCTTCTAATAGAGCAATGCTTGGTAATAATCGCTTTTGATCCTTTAAGATTGCCGCAATCATACTATAAATTGCTGATGCTGGTGCATAATATGCTGAGCCATTACCTAATAGTTCAACAATTTCTGCCCCACCTTTTCTCGTGCGCGCAACAATACTTTCGATGGTTTGACTATCCAACATTTTATTTAAAGGAATACCATTCACATTTGTTGAATTTACTAATGGAACCATCGTATCACCATGCCCACCTAACACCAATCCTCTAATATCCTTTACAGATACATTTAATGCTTCAGCGATAAAGGTTTGATATCTTGCTGTATCTAAAATACCAGATTGTCCAATCACACGTGATTTAGGAAAACCTGATGCTTTGATTACTGAATAAGTCATAGCATCCACTGGATTAGTTAGTACAATAATTGTGCAATTTGGTGAATGTTCAACAATACTTTTCGTAACGTCGTGCATGACTGATTCATTAACTTGAACTAAATCATCTCTACTCATGCCCGGCTTTCTCGGTACACCTGCAGTAATTACTACAATGTCAGAGTTTGCAGTATCAGCATAGTCTACTGATCCTTTAACATCTACATCAAATCCATACACAGGACTACTTTCCAAGATATCTAATGCTTTACCTTTCACTTGTCCTTCATTATGTGGTCTGTCAATCATTACAACATCTGCAAGTTCTTGTTGTGCAATGATAAATGCTAACGTTGCACCTGTATTACCTGCGCCTATAATTGAAACCTTTCTATTTGCCATAGTATCCCTTCAATCGTTAAATTATTATCTTTATTATAACATTAGAAATGAATACAATGTGTTTGCGAAAATAAATTCATCATTCAATTTTATAAAGTATGTTTATCACATTTACTTATTCTTTTTTGAACGTCTAAACCATTTCCAAAGGACAAATATAATTAAAATGGCTAAAATTATATAAATAACTTTTGAATAAATGTCCATATAATTTACAATTGTGTGCCAATTGCCTCCAACTGCTTGCCCTAAGTAAATAAGTACGATATTCCAAATCAATGTACCAATGGTAGTGAAAATAATAAATAACGGCATATTCATACGCGTTAAACCAGCTGGAATTGAAATTAAACTTCTTAATAATGGGACAAAACGACAGAAAAATATTGTCCAATATCCATATTTTTCAAACCAACCAATTGTCTTGTCTAAATCCTTTGTTTTCACACGTAATATTTTCCCATAGCGATTGATAAATCGATATAAATTATGTTCACCAATCCAAGCGCCTATACCATATAATACAATCGCTCCAAGTACAGATCCAATTGTTGAAGTTATCGTAACACCAAGAAAGCTTAAATCGGATTTCGTAGTCATAAATCCACCAAAGGTTAATATAATTTCAGAAGGAATGGGTGGAAACACATTTTCTAAAAAGATTAAAAATGCGATGCCCCAATAACCAAATTTCTCCATAAAGTGTGTAATCCAGACTTCCATTCATTTCCCCCTATAATCTTATTTCTCATCTGTGATTATAATTCCCAAATCATCTTAAGTTATACAATGTCACTTTAAATTAAATTATTTGCTGTTGCATATAAATAAAGCGATAATCCAAATAATGCTAAAGTTAAAATTGTTAAAAATAATGACAATATTGTCGTTCTTTTATAATGTTTAATAAATGATACAAATAAAATGCCTCCATTATATAAGAAAAACAATCCAAACAATGTCATCATAATATTAATATCCGGAAAACTTAAATTTAAAATTGCAATAACTAATGCAAATCCTAAAAATGGAATATTAATAAAGTTTCGTTCAAATTTTAGTTGCTTTCTACGTTGTTCGTCGTTCTGGTTTTTCATTGCTTACGCTCCTCTTACAAATAAATTACGGTATATCGTGACCCAATGATGCTGTGTAAATATCAAACCATTCTTGGTCAGTCAAAGTAAAATTAAAACCTTCCAATGCTGCATCAATTCTATTTATATTATGTGTACCTAACACTGGCATAATAGATGCTGGATGCTTATTCAGCCAAGCCACAATGATACTATTTGTTGTCACCTCATACTTCTCAGTAAGTGGTGTAATTACATGCATAATTCGTTTTGCTTTTTCATCATTCAAATCAAATAATTTACCTCCAGCCATCGGGCTCCATGCCATTATTTTAACATCATCTTTAAACATATGGTTTAAAATACCATCATCGATTGCGTCTAATGTATACGGAGAAACTTCAAGTTGGTTTACAGTGATATGCAATTTATCACATACTAAACTATGATTGATTAAGTCATATTGTGATTTATTAAAATTAGAAACCCCGAACGATTTCACTTTCCCCTCAGTAACTAATGATTTTAATGCCTCTGTAATTTCATCTGGATTCATCAACGGAGATGGTCTATGAATCAATAGCGTATCTAAATAATCTACGTTTAATTCTTGTAATGAACGTTCAACAGAACGCTTGATATGTTGACTACTATGATCATAGCGATGCCCATTTGCATTAGGTATACGATCTGTAGGTAATACGATGCCACATTTTGAAACAACTTCTATTTCGTTGCGCAATTGTGGTGACAATTTCAACGCTTCCCCAAATATGCCTTCACAACTATAATTTCCATAAATATCAGCATGATCCATAGTCGTTATACCTCTATCAATTAACTCATTTATATAACGATTTAACGCTTGTGGCGTCCAATTCCAATCTTTAGCTCTCCAAAACCCCTGAATAACTTTAGAAAATGATACGTGTTGATTAATTTTAACTTTTTCCATAATTGCACCACACCTTTAACATTTTGTTTATGTGAATTGTATTACATCTAATTTGTTGCGTAATTGATTTATATCCAGTTGTTCACCAATCAATACAATTTTCAATTCCATAGATTGATTTATAACGTGATAATCCGGTAATCCATTTGCATATTGAAATTCATAAGTATCCATTGGAGCATCATGAAATTTAACATATCCCTTTAATCTTAGAACATTATCAGACAACCGTAAAATAAATTGATAAAATAGTTGTCTATCAATCGGTCCAGTAAATGTATAAACTAAACTATTTATGCCGTTGTGATGCCCATGTCTAGTTATATCGGATGTTGATGAAACATTTGAGTGATATAATAATTGTGCTATGTCACATTCTGCATAAGTTGTATATTCAATGGCTGCATTGGGATTCAATTCTTCTAAATCATTTAGCGCTGCTTTTGTATCATTTTTCACTAAATCCATTTTATTAACAATAATTGCATGACAGACTTTCAATTGTTCTTCCATTAAATCTTTTGTATTATTTGTATACAACTTTCTTTTTAAAAATTGAGGTCCATCAACTAAACCTATAATAGTAGGCACATCAACACTTTCAGCAATTTCAGGGTCTTGACAAGCCGCTATAATTTCTAATGGATGCGCAATGCCTGTTGCCTCAATTATTATATGGTGCATTGCACTTTTGTTAATAAAATGTTTTAATTGTTTTATTAAATCCAGTTGTGAATCACAGCATACGCAACCATTTAATATAGATGCAACCTCAATTTGATTACCGAGCGTATAGCTATCTACATCTAAATTCCCGTATTCATTTACAATTACACGTGGTTTTTCTTGGTTATTTAATAGGTAATTTACATAATTTTTTAAAAATGTAGTTTTACCACTACCTAAGAAGCCTGTTAGTATTGTAATAGCAATTTTTCGATTTTTAATATTTTTCAAAATTATCACTCATTTCTAATAAATGTTTGCATAAAAGTTTAAATACTTATATAATTAGGTCTTTATTTGATACAATATTAAAAGACTTCCGGATTTTTGTACAGGTTTTATTTTAGCATGGCAAAGCACAAAAGTATTCTGGAGGGAGTATCGCACAACATTAGACGGATTCAATCCGATACAGAGAGAACAAAACGGATAGAATGTCTGGAGGAGAACTTTATGTCTGAAGAACTTAATTTAAAGGAACAGCTTTGTTTCAGTTTGTATAATGCTCAAAGACAGGTAAATCGCTACTACTCAAATAATGTCTTTAAGAAATACAAACTAACTTACCCACAATTTTTAGTTTTAACAATTTTATGGTCTGAGTCACCCGTAAATGTTAAAAAAGTCGTAACAGAGTTGGCACTTGATACAGGTACTGTATCACCACTACTTAAAAGAATGGAACAAGTTGATTTAATCAAACGTGAACGTTCAGAAGTAGACCAACGTGAAGTATTTATTCACTTAACAGAAAAAAGCGAATCAATTCGTCCTGAGTTAGACACAGCATGCCAAGACGTCGCTGTGGCATCTTCATTAAGCTCAGATGAGTCAGATGAATTAAACAGATTACTTAGTAAAGTAATCAATGCTTTTACAGAAGAAAAAGCAAAATAATTTTCTTAAGTTAAAGTTAAATCAAACAAATTATAGATTTTATAATATTGAGAGCTCAAACACAAAAGTATTTGAGCCCTCTTTTTTTATACTATTCACTTTTATTAATTTCCATCATTTGATATAGATACCCTTTATTTTCCATCAATGTTCGATAATCACCACATTCTACTATATTTCCTTCTGACATAACAATAATTTTATCAAAATCAGCCAGTAATCTTAGGTCATGTGTAGCTATAATTAATGTTTCTGCAACATTATGAATTTGTCGCATAATTGAATCAGTATGATTGATATCTAACGCTGTTGTAGGCTCATCTAGAATCCAAAGTGGCGCTCGTCTTAATAATAATCTAGCTAAACCAATTCGTTGTATTTCTCCACCAGATAAAGTATTACCATTTAGAGTTATTTCCCTGTCCAAAGTAATATGTTGTAATCCTAAATTATTAAACACCTCATTAATATAGCTATCAGCTTTATCTGTAAATAGATTACTTCTTACAGTTCCATCAAAAAGTTGTTGGCTTTGTAATAATGCATTCATTTCCTCATATTTCTCGTTGTCTTTAATTTTAGTGATATCTTGGCCTTTAAACCTGACATAGCCACTATCACTTTCGTATAATCCTAGCATCAATTGTAATAATGTACTTTTGCCTGACCCAGAAGGACCAATAATTGCGACATGCTCACCTTTTTCGACAGTGAGATTAACATCATTTAAAACATATTGTGATTGATTCCAATATTTAAATTGAATAGCTTTAACATCCACTAGCGGCTTAGATTGATCGGCAGTGAGGTGTTCAGAACCTTGAACTATTGGATAAGCGATGACCTCATTTAAATCCGCTAATGATTCATCTGTATCTGCTTTATAATAAGCAACGTTACTCATTGGAATTGCTTGTTCAAATAAGGTCAACATCATCAGAACAATACTTGTTAAATAAACAACATCTAATTCTTGTCGCTGAATTTGCAGCGCCCCCAAAGCTAAAGTTGCAAATAAAGCAAACATAGAAACAATATTTAAGCTATATTCATAAATTGTTAAAAATCGTTGTTCTTTTGCTTGTGCTTTTTTATATAAATCAAGATGATTTAATAATCCCTCTTCAAATTTGTCAACTTGATTAAAGCGTGTTAATTCTTCGTAGCCTTCTTTATAATCATAAAAGTTACTTAGTAAACCATCTTGCTCTAAATTAATTTTTTTCTTTAATTGTCTTGCACGTTTACCACTTAACCACGGGATTATAACCAATGTTAATACCATACTGATACAGATAATGATTGCATGTATATATGAAAAATAAACCATTACAATTGTAGCGATGATAGCAGTAATACCAATGACAACTGGTGGATAATACACACGTAAATATATATTTTGCAAAGCTTCAACACGGTCAATCATTCTTGATATAAGATCACTTGAGTTGTATTTTCTATATATATTAGGCACAACTGGTATTAACTTTTGAAAAAATTGTACTCTTACATTACGTAACATAGTAAATGTCGTTCTATGAGATAATAACCTTTCTATATAACGTGCTATTGCACGTAAAAAACCAAACATTTTAACAGAAACGATTAACACCATTAAAGCAAATAACGGTGCACCTAAAGCACTTTGCGTTACCATGTAACCACTTAGAAAGAACATGCATAGTGCAACGACGCTACCAATTACGCCTACGATAATAGAAAGTCCTAAGTCTCTGTCTATTTTAAACTTAATTCGTGGTTTCATCGTTCATCACCACCTTTATATGCATTGTCTCTATTAAGATTTTGAATAGAATCAATATAGCCGTTTTTTAAATCGATGCGTTTGTTTGCATTTCGAATTGTATGTGCACGATGCGCTATTGTGATCATTGTTGTATTACTAAACGCTGTCATTAAGACATCTTGAATAATTTGTTCTGTCTTAACATCTAGTCCTGTTGCAGGTTCATCAAATATAAGCAAATCTGGATTTAATAATAGTATCCTAGCTAATTCAATTCTTCTCATTTGACCGCCAGATAACATTTCTCCACCTTCACCAATTACTGTATGGACACCATCTTTTAAAGCACTTACCTTCTGTTTTAACCCTACATCCTCTAATACTTTTAATATCACTCCATCATTATATTCACGAAACATAGCAATATTATTTTTAATTGAACTACCAAAGATATATGGTTTTTGACTTAAAAATCCTATTTTCATATTTTCATATTTAAATGATACGGTTCCAGATACGGGTTTGAAGTTTTGTACTATCAATTGTGCTAAGGTAGATTTCCCTGCTCCACTTTGTCCTACTAAAGCAATACGATCCCCTTCATGTATATCTATATTAATTTCATTTAATGCATTTAGGTGCGAATCTAAATATCGATAAGACACATCACGCAGTTGAACAATCGGTGTTTGATACTTATTTACATTCGGTTCTTCTTTTTTCACTTGAGGTGTTTGATCAAGTAATTCGAATACAGCGTCACTTGCGCCTTCACTTTGTTTACCTGTATGAAATGATTGTCCTAAATCTTTAATAGAATTATAAAACTCAGGCGCTAATATAATTGCTATCGCTGCCGTTTTAAAGTCAATATTATGAAATAAAATCAGACCTAATCCTGCCTCTAACGCAACTAAACCAATGCCTAACATACTAATAAATTCTAGCATTAGTCCTGAGAGAAACGCACTTTTTAATATTTTCATTGTTAAATCTCTAAATGTTGTACTCTCTTCATATAACTCATGTTCTGTCTTATGCGTTTTATTGAATAGTTTTAACGTAATAAGTCCTTTAACCTTATTTAAAAATTGCTGACTAAATTCATTAAGATAAGTCATTTTATCCTTTGATTCGTCACGTGTTTTCAAACCAAAAATAATGTAAAACATTGGGATAAATGGTGCAGTCACTATCATAATTAATGCCGTATTTAAATGTATGAAGCACATTGCTACAATTATAAATAAAGGAATCATCATCGATTTGAATACTTGTGGTAAATAACTATTAAAAAATGATGTAATGCCATCTATATTCTGCGTCAATGTATTAATTTGTACACCAATTGGTGCGCGTGTTCTTTTTAAAATTACTTGTTTACGTAAATCAAACTTAACAATACTTGCTAATTTATCACCCATCATTTGATTGAGGGTATTAAACGTTGCCCTCGCAAGAAGCACAATCAATGTAAATATCATTATTCCTATTAAGCCTTGTTGCGTATTCAATAACAATCTATTTAAAATTTCTGCTATTGAAATATTTTGTACTACGACTGTCAATGCTAACAATACACTAAATATAAACATTAGCATTGGATAAATTTTATATTTTAAAACTATATTTGTTAATCTTTTCACAAAATATCACCTGTCACATATTATAGACTTATTCTATAAAAGTTGAATTAATTCGCATTGTATTTCAGTGACAATTTTATGCTAGTTTCATATTTTTGTCATAATTATAATTTAAATATTAATGTTTAAATTATAATTCTAAAGACGAATAATTATTTCCTATTAAAGTTTCACTATAAAATCACATATATGTGGTAAATTTCATTTTTATTATGCTATGATTAAAAAATGAAAAGTAGAATATTAATGAATAAAAAAGAAAGAAAGTAGGTAAAATATGTTAATACTTGAATTAATTAAAGGTATTATCTTGGGTATTGTTGAAGGCTTAACTGAATTTGCCCCTGTATCTTCCACAGGTCACATGATATTAATCGACGACATGTGGTTAAAATCAAGTGAGTTTCTTGGTTCTCAGTCCGCTTTCACTTTTAAAATTGTAATACAACTCGGTTCTGTTTTTGCTGGTGCTTGGGTATTCAGAGAACGTTATTTTGAAATGCTACATATTGGCAAATATAAATCTGAACCTATTGATGGTATTGGACAAAAGCCTAAACGACTCAATTTATTACATATCTTGGTAGGTATGATTCCAGCTGGTATATTAGGTGTACTTTTTGATGATGTAATCGAAAAATATTTATTTAGCGTTCCCACTGTTATGATTGGCCTATTTATAGGTGCGATTTACATGATTATCGCTGATATTTATAGTAAAAAAGTTACTAATCCTAAAACTGTAGACCAAATTAGTTATTTTCAAGCTTTTGTAATTGGACTGTCTCAAGCAGTTGCCATGTGGCCTGGATTTAGTAGATCTGGCTCTACAATTTCAACAGGTGTATTGATGAAAATGAATCATAAATCTGCATCAGATTTTACATTCATTATGGCCGTTCCAGTTATGTTAGCTGCCAGTGCACTATCGTTGGTTAAAAATATGGAATACATTCATATAAGTGATATCGGATTTTATATTTTAGGTTTCTTAGCTGCATTTATTGTAGGTCTAATAGCAATTAAAACTTTCTTATTCTTAATCAGTAAGGTTAAACTTATTCCTTTTGCAATTTATCGTATTATATTAGTAATCATCATTGCTATTCTTTACTTTGGATTTGGAATTGGACAAGGCATTACAAATGCATAAATTAATCACGGAATAATGAACTTAATAATCTAAGACATAAATCTTAAAAAGATAGCCAGTAAATGAGTTTTTTCATTTACTGGCTTTTTGTTTACAATACTACCTATAATTGACTTACTTTCCTAGACTATGGTTTCAACCTTAGTCTTCAACTGGCACTACTTCCTCAAAAATTCCTCAAAACACTTCGCAAATTCTGGCGATTTCACATTTAAACAATAGTATAAATTAATTGTCTAATTTTACATTTGTTTAGTGCTTATTTTATAAATACCTTTACTCATGCTATATTAATAAGCACATTATACCGATTTAGAATAAAAAAGAGCGCTAATCTATTACAAATCAACTCTCCTATTTTATTTAAATAATATGTAAATCTTGAAAATTAGTCATTGGTAAGTTGAGCGCTATTTATTTATTTTTCATAAGCCTTTTATAAAACTGTAATTACAGTTTATTTTCATGTATCATAGGGTAATATGAAGATAGTATAAATTAAATGGAGGCAACGAGTATGAACAAAAAACAATTAATCAAAACAATCATCACAGTAGCTCCTGTGTTTTTAGTACCTCTAATTGTAGAGAGAAAAAAAATAAAAGAACATCCAGATGTTAAAAAAGCGACAGACAAAACTGTAAGTGCTTCAAAAACAGTAGCAGGCAAATCTGTACAATTCAAAGATACGGTAGTTGAAAAATCATCTAACGCTAAAGACTATGTTGCAGAAAAGAAACATGATAGAGATCAAAAACGCGAACTTAAACGTATCGCTAAAGAACACGACCCTGCTTATATCGAGAAAAAGGGCGAAAAACTAGCTAAAGAAAACCGTAAAGAAGCGAATAAGATGGATAAGCTCTTACAAAAAAATATTGATAAACGTCATAAGCAAGAAGAGAAATTACGTGAAGAAAATAAAAAACAACGTATCAAAGATATGAAGCAAGCTAACAAACACATGGAGAAAATTGGCTTAACACCAGGTAAACTTGACGATGAAACAGAGAAAAAAGGCGAAAAACTAGAAAAAAATAATCGTAAAGATATTAATAAATTGGATAAAGTTTTACAAAAAAATATCGATAAGCGCCATAAACAAGAAGAGAAAGCGCAAGAGCAGAATAAAAAAGCAAGATTGTCTGAATTTAAGAAGTACAAAAATTATGTAGCTAAAAGCGTCGTAAAACAAAGCAATGAAGAAAATGGTAAATAATTAAATGACACGGGTCATAATAGACGGAGATGCTTGTCCTGTAACCAATTCAGTAATTGAATTGACCAAAGGGACAGGCATTTTTGTTATCATTGTACGTAGTTTCAGTCATTATTCTACTGTAATGCAGCCTGCTCATGTAGACACAATATATGTCGACGATGGTCCAGATGCTGTGGATTATCGTATTGTAAAACTTGCTAAATCAAAAGATGTTGTTATTACACAAGATTATGGGTTAGCTAGCTTACTTATCAATAAAGTACATATTGTACTTCATCATAAAGGATTCCAATTTGATGACCAAAATATTAATACATTACTAGAACAAAGACACACAAGTGCACAAATTAGGAAAAGTGGTGGTAGAACAAAAGGCCCACCCCCATTCACTAATCAAGATATTAAATTATTTGAGTTTCATTTTTCTACTTTAATTAAAGACTTAATTTAAAAAGGAGGATTAATTATGAAAAGAATTGCTGTTTATTGTGGTGCAAGCAAAGGTAAAAATGATATCTATATGAAAGAAGCTTATGAATTAGGAAAATACATGGCAGAACAAGGTTATGAATTAATATTCGGTGCAGGTTCAGTAGGTATAATGGGTGCTATTCAAGACGGTGTATTAGATTATGGTGGTCGAGCAATAGGTGTAATGCCTAATATGTTAAATGAAAGAGAAATTACAAGCCAAAACTTAACTGAGCTTATACTTGTAGATTCTATGCACGAAAGAAAATTCAAAATGGCAGAACTTGCAGATGCATTTGTTATGGCACCAGGAGGCGCAGGTTCATTAGAAGAATTTTTTGAAATGTATAGTTGGTCACAAATCGGTATTCATGAAAAGCCCATCGCGATCTATAACATAAACCAATTTTTCAATCCATTAAGCACTATGCTACAACACATGATTGACGAAGGTTTTATCGATGATAAATACAAATCTTTAGCCCCACTTTGTGATACACCTGAATCTTTATTTGAAACACTTAATAAATATCAACCATTAGGATCTAGAACTTATGATTAAAATGACTTTCTAAGTATTCACAATTTCAATAGTAATTTAAAGCAAATCATTTTGATTTTTAAATTGATTTGCTTTTTTAAATGCTGCATAAACAAATTATTTTTAAAGCTTCACTTTTAAAATGTACTTGTTTTCTACTTTAAACAGATATAATGTCTTGCTCTATGACGCACTAGCTTTTCACTAAAATAATGATATAGTCCTGTTTATATAAAAATGTCAAACATCTTAAAGTTTCACGTTAAACACATTTATGACATAAATAATTGAACTAATTGTTTCACAATCATCAATGCCACAATCAAAATAATGATACTCGATATTTTATTTAAAGCCTTAATATAAATACCCGTTTTATCGAACCGATGAAAGTACTTTCCTAAAATTGCTAAACTAATAAACCATAACCAGGATACAATGATCGTTGCAATAGTAAATGCAATTTTTCGTTCATCATGATATAAAGTCGCATTCGTACCAATTACACCCACTGTATCCATAACTGCATGAGGATTTAAAATAGATACAGAAATAGCAAAACTGATCTGTTTTTTTATAGACATACGTTCTTGTTGATTCATTTTTGTCGAATTTTCGTGCCAAAGTGCCCATGCCATATAAATTAAAAATACCAACCCAACACAATAAATAATCACTTGTAATACAGGTATAGAATAAAAAATGATTGAGACACCTAATATTGCAAGTAAAATCAATACTGTATCGCAAAGACCGGCAGTAATAATCACAGGTACAACACTTTTTAGCCCTTTATAATTGACTCCTTGATTAAAAATAAAAATATTTTGTGCCCCTAATGGCAATATCAAACCTAATGCTAAAATAAAGCCATGAATGATTGGTTCTAACACTTAAATTACCTCCTACAGGTTATATTAATAATTACTTTTTTTGAATCTACAATAATTTATAATCACTATGCTATAATAAATCTTAATTATTTTGACCAACCAAAGCATAATTTGTAACCCAACCAGGAGGTGTCACTGCATTGTCTAAAGCTAAATACCAACAAATCATTGATGATATACTATTACAAATTCAAGAGGGTAAACTTGAATCCGGTATGAAATTACCAACGCAAAGAAGCTTAGCATCTCAATACAACGTTAATCGTTCAACAGTGATACAAGCACTCGAAATTTTACATAGTTATGGCACTATTGAGAGTAAACCTAGAAAAGGCATGTTTATTACTGACAATAAATGGAATACTTATCTGAATGACAACATTCAATGGCAGAGTTATATTAGTCACAGCACTACAAAAAACAATCAATATTTTATACAACGCATTAACGAATTAGAGTTTAAACCTCAATTACAGAGGTTAAGTACAGGTGAATTAAATCCCAATTTAATACCCAATAGTAAATTTCAAAAAATATTATCAGAATGCTCTATTGAATCATTGAACTCAAATTATGAGTATCCACTTGGTAACCTCAAATTAAGAGAAGCAATTGTAAATCATGTCCAACAATGGGGTATTCAATGTACCGTTGATCAAGTATGTATAACTTCTGGAGCTTTACAAGGATTAAAGCTTATCGCAGATGGCTTATTAGTCCCAAAATCTGATATCATTATTGAAACACCGTCATATATAAATTCTATTAGAACTTGGCACAATATACGAGCTAAATTAAAAGCATTACCTATTTCAACGATTAAGAAAAATATAAATCATATCTTTAACAATTCAAACCATTTTAGGCATAGTCTTTTTTATACAATTCCAACTTGTCATAATCCGACACAAAATAATTATACTAACACTGAGCGTATGAAAATTGTACAACAGTGCCAACAACAAGGCATTCCTATTGTCGAAGATGATGTCTATGGAGAATTATATTTTCACCATCAACGTCCACAACCTTTAAAATCTTTAGATAAAAATGATAATATCTTATATTTAGGTAGTCTATCGAAAACAGTCAGTCCTGGTTTAAGAATCGGTTGGATAATTGGTAAAACCTCTGTAATATCACATTTAGCTGATTTAAAAATGCAAAATGATTATGGCGCAAGCTCAATTTCACAGTTTATAGCAGCTCAATGGCTAGCAAATCCACAATACCATCATCAACATATACAGAATTTAAAAGAAAAACTATTAATAAAGAGAGACCAATTTTTACAATCACTAAATAAGTATTTTAATCAACTTGGTAGTTGGGATATTCCAACTGGCTCATTCTATATTTGGTTCAACTTATATCGTACAATAGATATGAAACAACTTTTTGATTTAGCAGTACAACACAATATATTGATTAATCCCGGAGAAATTTATAGCGTTGATGCCAAGCAAGCTATAAGATTTTCATATGCTTATATCGAAATTGATAAAATAGATCACTCACTAAAAATATTAAGTGAACTCATAATTAAATTGCAAAATATAGATTGTGAATAAAAAAAGCGAGACATAAATCTATTACAAACGATTTATGTCTCACTTTTATAAGTGCTAAATTGATTTAAAAATACCTTTAAATAAAAATAATTGAATAAATTACCTTACATTTTTGGCATGCGTTGAGACATTACTAATGCCCCCTACTCTTTTCACTCTTCAGTCAAACTAATATAATAACGCACACATTTTTTCAATTCATGATAAGAACTCAATTCTGGGTACTCAAAATAATCGTAAACTTTCATGCCAATTTTTTCCATAACTTTACGTGAAGGTGTATTGTTTTCTGTAGAAAAAGCATATATTTCTTGAATACCTTTTTGCTTCGCATACTGTAATACGGCCTCTGCACCTTCAGTAGCAAGTCCATTTCCCCAAACTTCCGGTATTAAGCGCCAACCTATTTCATAAAAAGGGATTTCTTCAAAATTATATTTACTATCTTTAGTTATGTAATTAACGCCTATAAAACCCAACCATCCATTCGTCTCTTTTAGCTCTACAGCAAAAAGACCAATACTTTCTTGATTAATTGTTTTCTGCATTTTATTCATATCATTTTCTGAACGTTGGTAACTTAATAAACTTGGAAAGTATCTTCGAACTTGTGGATTAGCATTCATTTGCTGAAAAAGTTTTAAATCTTTTTCTTCCCAGTCACGTAACCTTAAACGTTCAGTTTCAATATAAACTGTCATCTGTTACACCTCTATACTGGTTGATTAACAATCTAATACAAAAGTAACGCGATATGAATAATCATAACGCGCTACACCCCTTACATCAAAAATTAACTAAGCTCTTGAAATATAACTAATTAACTCCACATTAACCGGTATTTCTTTCAAACGATTACGTTCAGTCTTTGGAGCAGTAAATGTCGCATCAATAAAATCATTTTGATGATTTAGTTGATATGTAGCCACAAATGTATCTGTATCTGATTCAAAGTTTGGTAAATGTGCGATAACACGTTTAATTTCACCAGTAGAATCTTTAATTTGTCTACCCGTTATATTTTCTATTTCTCTACCTAGTTCTGGTAAAGTAATTGATCGACCTTCTAATAAATTAAAATCTTGTTCATGCATAATAATTACCTCTCTCCTTATATAGGATAATTACACATTTGCTTTATCCTAAATTTAAATATGCTCGTAAAACAAATGTAAAACAACATAACTACCCTGTAAGCCAATACTTTTTTTATACTTTAAATTAATACACATATACTAAACTGCTTTTATCATTATTGATACCCATTATAACAAGTAGCAAAACCACATTACAATAATTTCCTAGGAAATATGCTATAAAACTACATATTTTAAAACACTTATTTCTAATAAATTTACGAATGTTTATATACTATAATTTCATTCGATATTTACTGTTATTCAGTTAAATCCCTCATTCACTCTACAATCAGTTTTCTATATTATTTCTATAAATTTTATTATGTGTCTGCATTTATTTCTTTTTCTAAATCTTTAGATTTATCTTTTAATTTATCATGTTGCTTTTGCAGTTTTTCTTTTTGTTCCTTTAGAGATTTATTATCTTTTTCCAACTTTTGAACATCTTTTTCTAACGTTGCTTTCTCATCACTTTTTCCACACGCAGTTAGCGAAAGTGTAGACGCTAATATCAAGGCTAGACATTTCTTCATTAAAGTTCTCCTTTTCCATACGTTATCACAATTATCTTATCATTTATCTTAACCTTCTTCATTACTCAAAGGTATATTTTTTGTCATTATTACTTTATCCATATGGTATCCTTTTTTTATATTTAATTGTTGCATTAAAACATTTTGTGCAGATACAGTACCTTGAATTTGACTAGCACCTTTAACAATTGCCCAATCCTCTATAGCATCTTTTAAACTTGATGCAATACCTTGCCGTCTATAATTTAATGCCACATATAAAAATTCAGTTATCACTTTTTGTTCACCTTTTAGAAAACGCCCCCAAATAACGCCAATAAGTGTTTGATTGCTTGTTTCAACAATTAAAGCATCAGTTCCATGATATATACCGCTTAAGATCATTTCTTCCCTAAGCGCTATGGACAATGCTGTTTTTTTATAATCTTTTTCTTGTTTTTCTAGCTCATTTTCGTGTAATTGCGCAACTTTAGAGATGATTTCTTTATCACTATATTTAATAAAGTTCATACTACCTCCATAAAATAAAAAGTTATATTGATTTATCCTATTATATTCGTCATAATAAGCCTATCATTAATATTCTATAAAAAGGAATGCTAAATTCAAATGAAATCTACTGAAAAATTGATGCGTGAAAATAATGTTAAGTCTTTAAGGCTTAATAATACGGATAGAGAGATTTTCGAGAATTATATGACGTATGTACGTGCCGATTTAAGTGTGAATCCACATGATTCTGAAAAAATGCTAAATCGCATTTTAAATCAGTTATTTAAAGCTGAAAGTAATGGGATGTTAGCTATGGATTTCTTTGATCATGATCCGAAGGCACATGCTAAAAAAGAATTAAAGAAATTACCAAATGAAACAATTATTAATATATTCAAGTATATTGTTAATCATTTACTACTATTCTTTGGCATATTTTGCTTTTTAAAAGGTTTTATAGGATTTTTCATAGGCGCAAACCGCTTATATTTATATACATTTCCAATTATGGTAATGATTGGTATTTTTATAATCTTTCTATTTATATGGATGGTTTTTAAAACGGTACAAATGCAGTGCTTTACTAAATCACATTGGACATGGGTAGTTACTTATGTAGTTATTTTGATGCTTTTATCAGCCATCTTCTATGTGTTTTTTATTCCACAGTCGATGTTAGCTTTCGGTCCTTATATTTTTGTAGGTAATTGGGCATTCATTATCATTTCTTTTATTGTTTTACCTATTGCACTTTATGTAGACCATAAGTTTATAAAAAAAGATACTTCTACTTCATTATAAACATGTAATCTAAAATCTATAAAATGCTTATTAATAGTCTTTAAGTGAGTTTAAAATATTCATTTAAAGGCTACTTTTATATGTGAACATTTCTAATTCAATTCTTCATCGTTTCACCTTCATTAATTATTATTTCCTCAAAAAAATCTATTGTTATTTAGAAAAATTAAAAAAACACTTTTCTTGAATTCATAATAACTTGAATTCAAAAAAGTGTTTTTAAAATATTACCAAAAATTTTGGTACGTTTGTTTATTAACCTAATTCAATAGCGTCTTCTTTTTTCTCTACAGCAATGCTAATAAACAAGAATATTAAACCTATAATTGTTAGTATCGGAGCAATTAAACTCAATGATGCCAGTGGCAAATTGGTTACCACTACACCACCGATAAATGCACCCAATGCATTACCTAAATTGAATGCTGATTGGTTCAATGTACTTGCTAGTGTTGGCGCATCTTTCGAAATTAATGTGCTTTTGAATTGTAACGAAGGACTCATACTAAATCCAATAAGTCCAAAGAAGAATATTCCTGCAACCATAAGAATGCTATTTGTTTGTACAAAATATAGCAAAATGAAATACAAAATAAAGATTACAAAAATAATTTTAAGTGCCTTATTTAGATTCCAGTCAGCTAATTTTCCACCTACAATATTGCCCAATGTCACACCCACACCGAAAATAATTAATAAATAAGAAATTAAATTTTCTGGAACATGCGAAACTTCTGTTAATGTTGAAGAAATGTATGTGAAATAAGCAAATACACTACTAAATCCAAACAACGTTACTGCTAATGTTAACCACAAACGTTTTTCTTTTAATATTTTCAGTTCGTTAACTACTGATGATTTAACAGTTTCACGACGCATTGGAACAAAGATTATTATTCCAATCAATGCAAGAACACCAATAATTGAAATGATTATAAATGTCATTGGCCAACCAAAGTTTTGACCAACTAATGTGCCAAAAGGTACACCTAAGATATTACTTAAACTAAGTCCCATAAACATAAGTGCCATTGCACTTGCTCGTTTTTCCGGATTGACCATGCTTGCCGCTAGAATAGAACCTATGCCAAAGAAAGAACCATGTGCTAAAGAAGTTATAATTCTACTCGTCATCATTAAGCCATAATTTGGACTCATTGCTACAGCAATATTCCCTAATATAAAGATTCCCATAAGAACGAGTAAGAGATATTTTCTATTCCATTTAATCGTTAACATTACTAATATTGGACCACCGATGGCTACACCTAATGCGTAACCAGTAATCAGTTGACCTGCTTGGCTTACTGTAACATCAAAATCACGTGCAATATTCGGTAATAGTCCCATAATTACAAATTCTGACATCCCTATCGCAAAAGCACCTATTGCAAGCATCCAAATTGCCACTGGATATTTCATATTTTGGTTTCCTCCGTTTTCAATTTTTTTCAAACATGCTTGTGATTATACTAAAAATTGCTATCTGAAAACAAGAGAGTTGCTTAAATTTAATTATTTTTTATAAATAATACGCTTACATTTAAATTAAACTAACAAAATTTCACTAAACTTAATATAGTTAGCTATTAAAAACAATAAAAATAAAATAGAGTTAACTACCAACATAATATAAGTAATTTGAAAAATACCTTTAATGTTAATAGTTAACTCTTTAATTATTATTTACCATATTTAATTAATTAATAACGCATCTAGGAAGAACCAAATAACCATAATCAGCATAACTATTGCCTGGGCTACTGAACTCGCTAAAAATGCGATAACTGAACCAAAGCTTGCTTTCAATGCCTTTGTAAAATTAGGTTCTTGAATTAATTCGACAATGAATACTGCTGCAAAAGGTATAATAATGATACCAAATGGTGGAAATACAAAACATCCTATAATTACACCAATTAGTGCAGCATATTCACTAAGTTTAGATCCGCCAAATTTATTTACAAAATATTTATTCATTAAGAAATCCGCCAATAAGATAAATAACGTAAATAAAATCATGGATACATAAAACACCCAAGTTAAATGATGATTATTAAATCCAAATTGATAAATTAAAAATCCTATCCATAAAACTAATACTGAAGGAATAATAGGTTTAACCAATCCGATAAAGGCTAAGATAAATGATAATATAATTAATATCCATAAGATAGCTGACAATTTATTTCACCGTACTTTCTTCTGTGAATTGTTGATCTTTCGTAAAGAATATAAGTACCATACCAACAAAAATAGATATTGCCGATATAAAGAACACATTACCTAAGCCAACCCATTGGCCCATAATTCCTCCCAATAGATTACCACATAACTGACCGATAACCATTGCATTTGCAAATAATGTAGATGCATATCCTGGAAAATCAGGTAAAATGTCCTGGAAATAACTAATTCCCAATCCTAATAATATAGCTAAGAAAATAGCTAAAAATACTTGTCCAACAAACATCATGATTAAGTTCTCAAATACACCGATGCTGAAATAAAATAATCCACCAAACAATCCACCTAACATCAATAGTGTTCGTGTTTCAAGTTTAGCTGATAATACACCTAGTAGTACCATAAACGGAACTTCCAATCCTGCACATAAACTAGCAAGACCACCAACATAACCTTGAGGCTCTTTCAAATATTTTGTAACATACAATGGCATATTTAACGTATACATCCATTGACCAATATGTAAAAGTATAAATGCTACAAAAGGAACGAATAAACGTTTATCACGTAACATATTCGGTGCTTCCGCTTCTACATGTGTAACGTCTGACACACTCTTCTTAGTCTGAATATCTTTAAAGAAGAATAATTGTAAAAT
The DNA here is from genome assembly GCF_022346615.1 of Staphylococcus sp. ACRSN. Taxonomy (GTDB): domain Bacteria; phylum Bacillota; class Bacilli; order Staphylococcales; family Staphylococcaceae; genus Staphylococcus. Next base: position 66,738 of record NZ_JAKRNS010000011.1, read on the forward strand.
CAGGGTAAACAGTATAATTGAAATTGTTCCTGCAAATAATCCTGAATAACCATTAATTTGTAGTAATAAAGCTCCTATTAATGGACCAAATAAAAACCCAAAAGAAAACATTGACCGTAATACCGCATTTGCAAACTTCGCCTTATCTCTAGAAGCTGATGCATTTATCGATTCTCTTGCTGATGCATACATCTGAGGCATCGCAGGCGCAAAGCATCCTTGAAATATTGCATAAATCAAGATAAATATCCAAATCTCATGGATGTAAAAATATATGGAAAAGCTTAATGCACCCATAAATAATGCACTGACGATAATTAATTTTCTATTGATATCGTGTGTATCGGAAAAACGTGCGACAATGGTGTTCATAATAAACTGACTAATAGCAGCTAAAGCCAATAGTAGACCGTACTGCGAGGATGTCATACCTAATTCATTGGTAGCAAATAAAATGAGATACGGCACTGTAATCGCAATACCCATCCCTAATAACATCATATTTACTACAAACAACTTATAATTCTTAATATGTAGTAAAGCTCCAAACATTGATTTTACCCCAATTCTTATTAATTATGTTTGCTTTTCATACACGCATTGCATCAAACTGAATATTTAGTAACTATTGTTCAAAGATTAAGACTCAACATATTCCATCATCAGATTAATGAAGGACTCAACTTGAGGTAATTGTAACATGCTCGCATCATAACTCATATATGTCGACCTGATTAATGGTTTTTCATCGATGTTTACGCGTTTAAATTCAAACTGCTCATGATCTAAATGACGCATCATTATTTCAGGTAATATTGTCACTCCAACACCATTTAGTAGCATTTCCTTACAAGTTGCAACTTGGTCTACTGTAATCATTGCTCGATAATCTTGTCCGATTTGACTACCGTACCATTCTTTAATCTGATTTATATAAATTGGATCGGCTTGAAACTCGATAAACGGTAACTTATCTACTTCATCAAATCTATTCTTTGGATGAATAAAATAGTGTTCATCATTAAATAAATGTGTATTACTTAAGTTCATAATTTTATTACCACGAATAATGATGACATGGTAATCTCTATGATTTGCTTTTATCTGTTCACTTGAACCTACTTGTACTTGAATTTCTACGTTTGGAAATTGTCTCGTATACAAGTTCAACACTTCTGGTAATAAGGTTTGACCAATTAAAGATGAGCACCCTATAGAAATCGTCCCATTAACTTCCCCAATATGTGCTTGCATCTTATCGAGAAAAAGACGTTCTCTATTCAACATATCTCTTGCATGTTCAATAATCATTGTACCTTCTGTCGTTGTGATGAGTTGCTTCTTTGTTCGAATAAAGATTTCCACACCAAATGCATTCTCAATCGTTTTCAAACGTTGTGTCACTGCTGGTTGTGAAATGTATAGGATTTCAGCAGCTTTTCTAAGTGTTTTCGTTTCATCTAAAGTAGTTAACAAGCGATAATCATCAATCTTCATATTATCCCCCTATGTGCTCAAAAAGAACATGTCGCTCATTTAATAATCAATGCATTTATCATTAATTTATATAGTTATAAATAGTAAATTAGTTATTCAATCCTAATTCACCAAAATCATTGATATATTAACTATAATTATTACTATAACATGATTATATCTATCTCGATATAACCATTCTTGCCCATTTTAATTATCAATGTATTAATAATTAAAACTAGAAAATAGATGCTGATATTTTAATTCTTAGTGCTTTTTATTATGCTCTTCTTGATCAGTTTGATCGTTTTTATTATGAGATAAATTACTACGCTCGTACTTTTGGTTTATATGCTTTGCTGGATTTGATTTGGTACTTTGTTGATTACGCTCATTCTTTTTATGTTTTGGGTGTTTATAAGGCTTTTTAGCTTTTGGTTTATGTTTAATTTTATGGTAACAGTACATGATTTTTTCTTGCATCGTTTTAAAGTCTTCATCAATTTTTATCATTAATTGATGTGCAATAACATATGCTTCATGATATTGCTTTCTAGTTATTTGTCCTTGGTCTAATGCACGTTGTAAATCATCTTCGTCAACGAGTTCATATTCTCCATTTGGAAGTACTAATACATCTAGACATAAATCTATAGTTCGAGCATTTCCTTTTTGTGTTACATTTTTTATATTTATATCGAAGTAATACTCTAACGGATTGCCTTTGTCATCTAACATCACTGTGATACTATAGCGTTTCTTTTCAGGTAAAATTTGTAACCATTGATAATTATCATCGGCGACGATAATATTTTGCCCGACAACACTGACCTCTAAAGGTTCACGTACTTTTTTCATCGTCACTAAACCGATGATTCCTTTATACTTATTATTATTCACCTTTACTTCTGTATACTCTCTATCAATGATGCGACGCCAGTGACGCTTATCAATATATTTTACTTTCACTGCCATCAACTCCTTGTCATTATTATATATAACTGGCTTCTATGTGTCATCTGTTGTTACGTTTTTCTATGCAAAATCACATTGCGAAATTTATTTAGTACTATTGTACTATATTTCATGGCGCAAAAGCGAAATTGACATTACTTTTGAATTCTGTTAAATTTTATTTATATTTTTCAGAAAATTCTTAACAAAGAGGAGATGCAGTCATGACATTAACACAAAGACCTTTTAGAGCAGATCATGTTGGTAGTTTATTGCGACCACAACGCTTAAAAGATGCACGTGCTGATTATCAAAATAACGTTATCGATGCTACTGCTTTAAAGCAAATCGAAGACGAAGAAATTGAACATATTATAGAAAAGCAATTAGAAGTAGGTTTACATAGTATTACAGATGGTGAATTTCGTCGAAGTTGGTGGCACTTTGATTTCTTAGAAAATTTGGAAGGTGTTCAAGGCTATACTTCCGATAAAGGTTTATCATTTGCGGGTGTAGAAACACGAAATCACAATGTACAAGTTGTTGCTAAAGTAGCTTTCAATTCTGAACATCCTCATTTTGAACACTTTAAGTTTTTACATGACAAAGTAAATGGTCGTGCTACTGCAAAAGTTTCCATTCCAAGTCCAAACCAACTTTTCCATCCAGATATTTTAAATGAAGAGATTTATCCTAATATTGACGATTTTGCTAAAGATGTTGCTCAAGCATATCACGATAGTTTGCTTAAATTTTATGAATTAGGTGCACGATATATTCAATTAGATGACGTATATTGGGCAAACTTAACTTCAGGAACTCAAAAAACTCGTGGTAGAGATCGTTCTGAAGAAGAAAAAGAAGTTGCTCGACAACTCGCTTATCGTGTAGTAAATGATGCAGTTAAAGATTTACCAGAGGACTTACTTATAACAACACATATTTGTCGTGGCAATTACAAGTCAACATGGGCTATTTCTGGTGGTTATGAACCAATCGCCCCTTACTTATTCGAAGAAAATTTAGGTGGTTTCTTCTTAGAATATGATGATGAGCGTTCTGGTGATTTTGAACCATTACGCTACTTCCCTAAAGATCAATCTGCAGCTGTGCTTGGTTTATTCACTTCCAAAAATGGAGAATTAGAAGATAAAGCAACGGTATTAAAATGTATTAAAGAAGCTCAAAATTATATCGAATTAGACCAAATTTGCTTAAGTCCACAGTGTGGATTTGCTTCTACAGAAGAAGGAAATAAATTAACTGAAGACGAACAATGGCAAAAATTGGCTTATGTTGTAGAAATCGCTAACGAAGTATTCGGTACGGCAAAATAACAAAAAAGAAAGTTATCACACAATGCTTCTTGCATGTGATAACTTTCTTTTTTATGTGTTAATTATATTTTGTTATTTCTGATTGCGACAATGCATACTTGTTATTAATTTCTAATAAATGGGGAAATTGCTTGTTAAGTTGCTCAGTACTTAACATCTCAAAATTATTGAAATCAAAGGCTGGTTGACACATACAACCTACGAGCGCATACCCAACACCGTCCTCAATTGAAGATGCAAATATTGTGCCTTTAGGTACAACGTATTGTAATACATCACCTGCTTCAATATTTTGTCCAACTGTTACCTTATTATATAATCCATTCGCATCAATCATATGAATAGTTAAAGAATCTCCAGCATGGTAATACCAAATTTCATCCACATCAATACGATGAAAATGTGAAATATTGTCATGCGTTAGCAAGAAATAAATACTTGAATAAGCAGCACGCGCTGTCACTTCATCTTGCTCACCTTTAATTATTTCCTTATAATAACCACCTTCAGGATGTGGGGTTAGTTCTAGTTGATCAACCCATTTTTTTACTGTAGTCATCATCTTATTTCAAATCCACATTATGGAACACATTTTGAACGTCTTCTAATTCTTCTAAGGCATCAATTAATCCTTCAAACGTTACTTGATCTTCTTCTGACAATTCAATATCAGTTTGTGGTAACATTTCAAATTCTGCCACTTTAAAGGTTTCAACACCAAATGCTCTCAACGCATCTTGCACTTGTGCGAAGTGATCAGGTTCTGCATAAACAATTGTTAAACCATCTTCATCAATAACATCTCTAACGTCAACATCTTGTTCCATCAAAGCTTCTAAGGTATCATCTGCAGATTTACCTTCTATACCAAATACAGCTGTGTAATCAAACATATAGGCAACTGATCCAGATACACCCATATTGCCACCATTTTTACCAAAAGCTGAACGTACATCAGATGCAGTTCTATTTACATTGTTTGTTAGTGCATCAACGATAATCATTGATCCACTTGGACCAAAGCCCTCGTATCTTAATTCATCAAAGTTTTCCTCGCCTGCACCTTTTGCTTTTTCAATCGCTCTATCAATAATATGATTAGGCACTGAATATGTCTTAGCTCGTTCTAAAGTTAGTCGTAGCGCTTGGTTAGATTCTGGATTAGGTTCTCCTGATTTAGCTGCTACATATATTTCTTTACCGAATTTCGCATAAATTCGACTTGTATTCTTATCCTTTTGGGCCTTTTTTTCTTTAATATTATTCCATTTACGTCCCATATCGTCATCTCACTTTCTCGATAAATACTTTAACTACCATGATATATTATACAATATTTTCCATGTATAACATAGATGTACGCCTACTTAATGTAATTATTCAGTTTGTATAAAAAATGCACACTTAAACTTACGCAATAATTTAAGTGTGCTTGAACTACATATTTAAGTGTAAACATTTAAACAGAATTATTTTTTAAATCTATTTGCCAAATTCAGTACATACTTAATTATGTGTAATAAATTAATAAATAAATTAAAACCCATTTCTCTTGGTGAGAATTGCCCTCTTTTCATACGATTAAAATCATATAACGTATAAAGTAAGAATAATAATAGACCTACAACCGTAATGATGGTATGAAAAATGGGGTTATGGATGAACATTCCAATCAAACTTGCCACAATTAATGCTATTAATGTCACAAATAAATATTTACCCATACTTGCAGCATTGCCTATTAAGAAGTAACCAATCAATCCAAATGCAATAAAGGCTGCAATAGCAAGGATTATGTTTTTATAAAAAACTTCTGGTCCTAAATTTTGTAAATAGGCTGTAAATGTAGCATAGGATAATAACCCCACTACAATTGCGTATATATGAGATATGACAATACCATAACGTCTTGCTCGATTAAATAGTACAGTAATAAGGACTAGTGCGAGTAATACGAAAGATAGTGGACGTCTCCATTCTAACGGTAAATATTGACCAAAATAACAACCAATACCAAAGATTATCCAGTAATACACAAAGAATAACCATACCTTGCCATATGCACCTGCCTGTGTCTTTTTCTTAGACTTATGTTGCTGTTTTTTTGTATCTTGTGCTGTTTCAGCCATTAATTTCACTCCTCAATCATATACATCTATGTCACTAATTTAGTCAGAATAAGCTACTCTGCATAACTTTATTTTACTATCTAATAATATAGAAAGAAAATAAATCATTAATTATAATTTTCACTTAAACTCATGTAAGCAAACATGGATGATATTATTTTATTAAATAAATGAATCATTAATAAGTACTCAATATATTCAATACTGCAAATTTAACATTTATATCTTTAAATGAATATTACAATTATGAATATAAAATGCCGTTAAAGCACAATACAATTTGTTTTAAATGCGACTGTAAGGGTATTCAACGATCATAGCCTTTTTTATCTAAAAATGTTAATAATATTACAACTTTATAACAACAGACACAAAGCGTTGGTTTTTTGTTAATATGGAATTTGAATTTAGACAATTACTATAAACTATATGCTCTAATAACTTCGGGACATATATAAGGTATCAGAGGAGGAGTTCTTTTGAAAAAGTTAGCATTTGCAGTAACCGCTGCTTCAGGAGCAGCAGCATTTATCGCTAATCATGACGCTGAAGCATCGACACAGCATACAGTACAGTCGGGTGAGTCACTTTGGACAATTTCACAACAATACGGTGTTTCTGTAGACGAAATTAAGCAAAATAATAACATCAACAATAATATGGTATTTCCGGGACAAGTTATTGAAATTGGTGGAAGTGGATCACAAAGTCAAAATAGTAGCTCCAATACTTCTCAACAAACATCTGGTGGTAATACGCACACTGTTCAATCTGGTGAGTCATTAGATATTATCGCTAGTAAATATGGTGTTTCTGTAGATGAAATCATGTCAGCAAATAACTTAAATAGTTATATTATTCAACCAAACCAAACATTAACTATTCCAGGCGGAACAGGTGTAGGTGGTTCAGGTGGATCAACTACAGGTTCTACTACAACATCAAACACTGGATCAACAGCAAGCGATGCTAATTTATACGACTGGGGCCAATGTACTTGGCACGTATTTAATCGTAGAGCCGAAACTGGACAACCTATCAGTACATACTGGTGGAACGCTGATCACTGGGCAAATAATGCTGCAGCTGATGGATACACAGTAAACAACACACCGAGTGCTGGTTCTATTTTACAAACGTACTCAGGCGCTGTAGGACATGTTGCATATGTTGAACGTGTTAATCCTGATGGAAGTATCTTAATTTCAGAAATGAATTATAATACACCTCCAGGTACAGTTGACTATCGTACTATACCAGCTTCTGAAGTTTCAAGTTACAATTATATACATTAATTTTATAAATCAAAGAAACCGAAATGTCATTTTAAAATCCAAAATGGCAAGTCGGTTTTTTATTTTTATATTTATTAAATTCTATTAATTATAAAACATTCCAGAATTTTTGTATAAAAAAATAATGCAGGTTGAAACAGTTGTAATGTCTCAATCTACATTATAATTTTATATAGTAGCTCATTGAAATGAAAAAGACATTAAATACATCTTATTTCATTTATAAGAAAATATTCATTATATAATAAATGATTGCTGCTACAATCGCTGAAATTGGCAAGGTAATTACCCAAGTGATGATCATACGTTGTGCAGTATTCCATTTAACGCCTTTAATACGGTTTGCTGAACCAACACCTAGGATAGATGATGATACAACGTGTGTTGTTGATAATGGGAAGTGTAATGATGAAGCAACAAATATAGTTAGTGCTGATGACAAATCAGCTGCTGCCCCATTAGCTGGACGAATTTTCATGATATTACCACCAACTGTTTTGATGATTTTCCAACCACCTACTGCAGTACCAAGGCCCATTGCTGTCGCACATGCAACTTTAACCCATAATTGTGGCTCAACACTAGTACCTTGTTGTACATTAGCTACGATAAGAGCTAGTGTGATAATCCCCATTGACTTTTGTGCATCATTAGTCCCATGTGAAAAGGATTGTAATGATGCTGTGAAAATTTGGAAAAATCTAAAGTTTCTATTTGCTTTTGTAAGATTTGCATTTTTAAATACAACTTTAACAATTGAATAAATTATAAAGCCGACTCCAAAAGCAATAACTGGTGATACTAATAAAACGATGATTATTTTTGTAAATCCTTGATAATGTAACACTGCAAATGAACCTTGAGATGCTATTGCTGCACCTGCGATTGATCCGATTAATGCATGTGATGATGAACTTGGAATACCATAGTACCAAGTAATCAAATTCCAAAGAATCGCAGAAATAATCGCCGCTAATACAACGACAAGACCATTTTCTAATTTAAATGGATCGACGATATCTTTTGTTATTGTGCCAGCTACTCCAGTAAAAGTTAATGCACCGATAAAGTTCATAACTGCTGCTAATAAAATCGCAGTTCTAGGAGTTAATGCACGCGTTGAAACAGCAGTAGCAACCGCATTCGCTGTATCATGGAAACCATTGATAAAGTCAAATACGAGTGAAAAAATAACGATAGCTACTGTGATAATCATAATGTATTCCATAAATTAAGACTCCTTAGCTATTTTTCATAATTATAGTTTCAAAATTATTCGCTACTGCCTGGCATTTATCAGCAATTTCTTCCATACTTTCATATATATCTTTCACTTTAATTAATGTGATTGGGTCTGTTTCACTATTAAAGATGTGTTTAATTGATTGACGTAAGATACCATCACAATTTGTTTCAAATTCTTTAATGTTAATAGAGTGTATACGCATGTGTGATAATTTCTTATCTACAAGTAAGCCTACAGCTAATTTCATTTCTGCTACAGCTTTTTGAATATTATCTACAAATTCAGCCATATATTCATCTGTATATTCAATTGAGTACATCTCAAACATTGCTGAAGTTTCTTCCATAGCATCTAAAACATCATCAATTGCGTTACATAAAGAGAGGATATCCTCACGTTCAATTGGTGTAATAAAAGTTTGGTTTAAATCTGAAATCACTTGGTGCATTAATTCGTCACCATGTGACTCATATGTTTTAATATTATCTGAATATGCTTTAAGATCTAAATGTGTATTAAAATCCATCTTTCCAAATTCAATTGCTGCGCGGTCTAAGTTGAATACCATTTCCTCTAGTTGCACCATGAACTTATCTTTTTTCTTGTTTAACATTCAAAAAATCCTCCATTTACAGCGACTGTCACCAATCACCTTCAATAAATTTAAAAAATTTAATATTCCTTCCAGACAAATAATAATGCGAAGATTTACAATAAACTCATTTTTTTGATTTTTCAAATTGTTTTGTAAAATATTTGTAAATGAGTTTTTGCTCTAACAGTTTTAAAAAATCTCACAATTCTTGATTTGTCCTTTAATGAAAATAGCACAAAATTTACAATCCTACAATTAGATTTACAAATTCTTAACATTACATTTTCATTATATTAATAAAGTTGTTCACATCTACACTGTTAGGATTAAAAACTAGTTTATTTTCTAGTCTTTCCAATGTTAAAAATCAGTCATAACCTTGTTACATCAAATATATTTTCATACTTACCTTCACTTTTCAACTATTTATCGATAATTAGATGTCTAATAAATAATAAAAATGTTGAAGTGATATCAGTTAAATAGTCACTTCAACATTGTATTATTGCATGCTTCTTTTTACAATTTCATTTTGATTTGGAAAATTAAATATAACTTCTGTACCGATATTTTCAGTAGATTGCACCTCAACATCGATACCAAGATTTTTCTTAACTGTATTAACTAGATATAAACCAATTCCTGATGAAGTTGTTTCATTACGATGATTTGTAGAAGTAAATCCTTTATCAAAGATTCTAGGCAAATCTTTTTTACTAATCCCTCTACCTTCGTCTTTAATGGATAATTGAATCACCCCATGACTCAGTGTTGATTTCACATAAATTATTCCATTTTCACTATATTTAATAGCATTTGAAAATATTTGTCTTATCATCATTCTGCACCATTTAGTATCTGTATAAACAAAATGTTCATCATTTAAATCTAATTCATATGCAATACCTTTTGACTGGCTTATATGCCGCGTAAGCTGTATTTCTTCAATAATTAAGCGTTTCAATGCGACATATTCGAAATACATATCATTATTCTGTGATTCTAATCGTGTTAAATATAAGTGTTTATCCAACATATCGTTTATCCGAGTCCACTCAAAAAGCAATGCCCTTTTTTTCTCTAAATCTGTTTCCTTTTCAATCATTAGCTTCATCGCGGTAACGGGAGTTTTAATGTCGTGCACAAAATCTGTTAATGACGCTTCAGTAGATTGAATTTTCATTCTTTGTTTTGTAACAATTCCTTTTTGATTAGTGATTTGATTATATAAATAATCAACCATTTTATCTTGAAATGGTGTGTCAGCTAATCCTTTATGCTTTAATTCTTCAGGTTCTATATTATCGTGCAAATGCATATAAAACTTTATCTCTTTTATATATGTAAATATTAAAAATAACGTAGTTAACCCTAAATTCAAAATTAAAATATAGTAAATACTGCCTACACTAATATCATAATCTATATATGCGATACCAAGAAAAATAAGATGCAATAATATTATCCATAATATCCAGTTTATACGCGTCATTAAAAATAAGAAAAACCATTTAAAATGTGCCATGCGCCATGTAACCTTTACCAATTTTAGTTTCTATAGCATCTTTCATTTCAATTTCAGCAAGTTTTTTCCTTAATCGATTAACATTAACTGTAAGCGTATTATCACTTACAAATGCTTCATCATCCCATAGTGCTGTAATAATTGTATCTCTATTCACAATCTGGTCTTGTTTTTTCACCAACATTTCTAAAATAATCATTTCTGTTTTAGACAAATATATAACAGTATCACCTTTACTTATACTATCCTTAGCTAAATCTAATGTAGCCGCTTGCCATTGAATCACTCTTTTTTCATCTTTACTGAATTCATAAACCCTTCTATAAATAGCTTGAATTTTAGCAATTAAAATACTTGTATTAAAAGGTTTTTGAACAAAATCATCTGCCCCCAGTTCCATGCTCATTACTTGATCCATTGGATTATCCCTAGAGGATAAAAATAAAATAGGCGTATTCGATATTTCTCTAATTTTTCGCGTCCAATAAAAACCATCATATTTCGGTAACTTTACATCCATAATTACAATTGCTGGATTTATTTGTTCAAATAAACCAAGTACGTTGCTAAAATCATCTACGCCTCTCACTTGAAAATCCCATTGTTCAAGCTCTCCACTTAACTCATTAAATAAAGTCATATCATCTTCAACTAACAATATATCCACATTAAATCCTCCCAACTTATTTGGTATATTTGATATCTTCACCTGATTGAATGCGGCTATTAAAATGTCGAATACGACATTCAATTTCAAACCCTCTCATCATTAAACTTTGAAATGGTGATTGCAGCATATAATAAATTGGCCACACTAATTTAGGTATATAATCATATAAATGAACCATTACAGTTTGCCTACCAGACAACTGTCGAAATTCAAGTTTACCTTGTTTTCTTACTTTTTCATTCATCAATCTACCACCAATAATGCGCAGTGTTATTAAATCATTATCAGTGATTTCTTTATTCATTACTAAAAGTGGTTTGTGTTCATCCTTTAAATAAATAATATACTTACTTTGTTCAACTTTTGTATGTAATAACGTTCCATTAGTTTCATTTAACCACTTAAAATAATAGGTGACAAGCTGTTCTAGTGTCAACTTCAATGGTTGTTGCATACTTAATGCACTACGTACATCATCATATTTTGAAACTTGTAATTCAACAGCTACATGAGGTCTTGGAACAGTTGTTTCTGTTTTTTCGACTGGTGTACCATATGCAGCTAACCTTTCAATTGTTTCTTTATCAAATCGGCCTCCACTAATATAAATTATTTTATTAATCTTGCGTTTCGCTGCAGCTCTACCAAAGTTATCTGCCGCTAATAAATTCATATCTCGTGCACTCGCTTTTGTTAATTTTGCTGAATGCTTTGTGGGATCTAAATAAAATATCGCTATATTCATATTTTCCATAGCTTCAAGAACGTCACTATAATTAAAAATATCTTTCTTTAACCAAGTGACATCTTTTAGATCTTGCTCTTTCGGATATTTAGATAACGTATACAAATTTGCTTCACTTTTTATCTCTGGTACAAGATTTTTCCCGATGTATCCCGTTGCTCCAGCAAGTAATATATTAGGCTTCATAAAACATACTTCCTTTTTATTAGTTTATTAAAAATTAATATAGTCTAGTAAAATAATGATTTTGATGTTAAATTATATTATGATTAAAAATATGTAAAATTAAAACAAGGAGTGGAGATGAATGGTTCATCAAATCCGAGAAATAAGTATAAAAGATATAGACCCATTTATTAAATTATTAACCACGATTTATGATGAGTCAGATTATCTCATATATAATCCTGGCGAGTATTCTCCTTCTACTACTGATGCCATTTCAAATCTAGAACATTTTATCACTTCACCTTCCAACGCAATTTTTGTTGCCGAAAATAATGGAGAACTCGTAGGATTTGCTACTGTGACGACTGAAGCATACGAACGCGCGCGCCATGAAGCTAAATTCTCTATGGGTGTAATTAGACATTACCGTGAAAAAGGACTAGGTCAATCTTTGATCAATGCTGTTGAAGCATGGTCTTTGAACCATGACATCAGAAGAATTGAAGTGTTAGTAGTGCCCGAAAATGAAACTGCAGTTTCTTTATTCAAATCTGCAAATTATCAAATTGAAGGTGAACTACGTGACAAACTTTATATAGATGGGCGCTTTTATAATAAATATATTTTAGCAAAGCTATTATTATAATCTACCTCTATCCATTTAGAATAAACGTTCCCTAATATGATTGTTAAAACGAAAGCGATTTATTTTAATAAGTAAAACTATATTTCGCTAACTAGAGCCAGGATGGCATTTTTTGTAAAGATTGAACGTATATTGTTTTGCAAAATACTAAATCAATATACGCTGATAGATTATAGCTAAAAATGTCCTCGACATAAATCATATAATAAAGCCCTTAAATGAATTTCAAGCATTCATTTAAGGGCTTTATTTATATATTTTATCCACCTTGCATAACTGTATGCACTAAATAGACAACTTCAAAATTATAGTATTCAACTCAATCGTCATTCTTTTTAACAACTTGTCAATAAAACACATTATAACATTGTATGAATTTATAATATCAAATCTCATAATTCCGATTTAATATGGATTTAATTCTATTCCATTCGGATTTGTATCTTCAGTACGTAATTTCGTTTCCACCCCTGATGAATTAGTATTTCTACTTAAGAATCGTAAAACATCTTTTAAATTTTGTTTTGATTCTGGTTTTTCCATGTGGAACTGATATTGATGTCTTAAATGATGTGAACCGTCATAGAAGAGTTTATCAGCTGGTACTTCTTTAGATTTCAACTTTTTATAAAATGAGATATTTTGACTATAAAATGGATCTGCATCTCCAACGGATAAAAATGTAGGAGGATAATCTTTTGTGACCTGATTGATCGTAGACATCTCACTTATATATTTAAATTGTTGTTCCCAATTACGTTTTCCTGTATAACTCTCCATAAACAGCTGAATACGAGGGAATTCCGTTTCTTTAACTGTTTTCATATCATAAAATCCACCAAAGAAAATAGCCGCTTTAATTTGATCCGGTTTAAACTGTTGTTTGAAATGCATATCTTCTCTCAAAGATTTGTTTGTTTGAATTGCCGCATATTGACTTGATAACTGAGCGCCTGCTGAATCTCCACCAAATACAACTTGGTCAAAATTAATAGGTAGTTGGTGTTGATTATGTTTAATAAACCTAACTGCACGATCAATTTGTTTTAGTTGTGTAGGGTATTTCGAATCAGGTGCTAATGCATAGTTAATATTAACCACAATATATCCTTGTTCTGCAATTTTTGACAAAAGAGGATTCTTATATTGTTTATCTCCAGCGATATATCCTCCACCATGCATCCAAAATATAACAGGAAGTTTGTTGTCATTATCCAATTCTGTAGGTGTTAAAATATCTAAACGACTATTTGGTATACCTTTACTATAAGTAATATTTGTAAAAGCATTAACATTTTTATTATTAATTTGCACTTTTTCTTTCACTTCTTTTGTGTGTTGACGGTCAAATTGCTGTTTCAACAATAATCCAGTAATCACCGCAATCACTATGAAGACAATGATTGTAATTAAAGTCCATTTATGTTTTTTCTTCATCATTACCGTTCCTTTCGGAAGCATTGTATCATAATTGTTATTGTGACAATAGTATTTGCAAATAAAGCAATTGAATTATACAGAAAACCTCAGCTTTCACGCAATTGTAAAGCTGAGGCTTTTTTATACTTTATCCGAATTCAACCAAATTATGCAATGTGCTTTTTATTTTGATTTTTACGTAAATAATATTTAATCAATACCGCAACAACTACAATGAGTCCAATGATACCCATGATTGGATATAAGAAATTGATTAAACTTGTGAAACCTACAAAACTTAACCCAAATGCAATTAGAACCATTAATATGATAAAAATATGATATTTTTTACTGTATGGTTCCGTAAACCTCGCCGCAAATGAGTACATTAAACCTAAAATGGTATTATACATTACAGCTAACATGATGATTGATAATGCAAACCCAATCCAAGGATGGATATCATTTGCTAATGTTAAAGTAGGTATAGATACATTTTTAATTTTTGGATATTCTGCTTGTAACGCAAAGTTAATCAATGCTAATAGTATGGTGTATATTACACCACCAAACAGTGCGCCTGAACCTGCAACCTTTCTTTTTGAAGCATCTCCGCCAATTGCAACGATGGTACTAAAACCTACTGCAAATGCTAGTCCACCATAGTTAATACCAAAGATTATCGCTTTCCAAAAGCTAGCGTCTGGTACCGTGTTATTTACCTTATTAATTGGGATACTACCATTAAACAAATAATATACTGCAATAATAACTACAAAAATAATTAAAAACGGAGTAACTACTCCAAGTGCTCTTACGATTTTATTAAAATCCATCAATAATGTTATATAAATTGCAATGACCATGATTAAAGCCCCAAGCCAAGTTGGAATATCGAAGCTTTCTTTAAACGTTGAACCAGCACCTGCAATCATCGTTACAGAGATACCAAATAAGAAAAATATTAATAGATAATCAATAATTTTACTGAAAATATCACTGAATAAATAGTCTAAAGTAGACTCATGGTTTTGCGCATCAAACGCACTACCAATTTTTGCTACTTGTCTACCAATAAACCCTAAAATTAATCCTGAAAGAATTACACCTATATATGACCATAGACCATAAGATGTAAAGAATTGCATGACTTCTTGACCAGTCGAAAATCCAGCACCAACTACAATGCCGACATATGCAAAACCTATTTTTATAGATTCTTTATTCAACCCCATGTATATTACAACCTCCTAATTGTTTACACATTGAGATATTATACCTTATCAACTATATTTTGCAACACAATAAAAAATATTCTTAAAGTTCCATTCAATATATTTTCAAAAAAACTATTATATCAATTTGTTCGAAATAAATATAAATTATTGAAATTAAAAAACCGAAATACTCAATATACTTTGAGTGTTTCGGTTTTTATTCAAATCTAATAAATAGCTTTTGAACTGACATTTTTCACCCTATTATTAGTGTGCGTCCTTAAATCGATTCAATTCATTGAAATCTACAACAACATTATCCATACGCTTCGCTGTTTCTTTCAGAACGTTACGCGCAACGCTATTGGATGAATCTAACTTAAGAATTTGACGCGCTACATCGAAAGCTTTCTTATCAGAAATGACTGGTTCAGGCACTGCATGTAATAACAACATTTGTAATAAACTTTTTACTTCTTTGCCTTCAGTAAGTTTTATGGATGACTGTGCATGATAAAAAGCTGAATCAAGTGCGCCTTGCAGTTCACTTAGTGGATAAACAAGTAATAAAAAGGCTAAATCATGCAATTCTGCAGTTTCTTCCTCTTTCATCATGTCTAATATGCATGTATAAAACATAACGCTTTCCACTTCATGTGCACTCGAAATATAGGCTTCTTCAAATTCCATAAAATCTGACTGGGACATTAATCGATTTACTGACTCGAACTCGCCGTTTAAGACATGTTTTTGGATTAAACCTTTCATGGCAATGTCCTCCTAATATCCAGATTCCTAATTATAGTTAGCTTTTATTTTATCATATTTCAAATATTAATTCATATAAAAAACAACTGAACTAACCCTATTTTTCACTTGATTATCAGTTTCTATAACTTGCAGTTATTTCATTAGATAATTTACTATCTCTTACCTATTCGAACTAATAATTTTGTTTGATTTCATTTATTGTTTCTTCCAACGAGGCCCCTACTGATAATTTGACTGCTGCAGTAAAACTACCTTCAACTATTGGTGCATCAACTTTTTCAACACGTTGTTCACCTGTATACATTTCTATAGCTAAATCTAAATTCATTTCTGCAGATCCTATATCATAAAAACAAATTGCATCATCGGTTAAAGTATTAATCAGCTCTTGAATATGATCATATGATGTGCCAATATTCCCTTCCGTGCCACCTTGGACGATAACATTAACATCTCCAGCCATTTGTTCAAGTAAGACCTTTATTCCATTTGCAATATCTTCACTGTGACTTACAATAACTATCGATGTCATAATTAATCATCTCCTATCAATGCATTTAAAATATAGACACTACTCTGCGCACCTGGATCTACAAATCCAATTGAATCTTCCTTAAAGTAAGAGGCTCTCCCTTTTGTCGCTTCTATATCTTTTGTTGCATCTGCATATGATTGTAATATTTCTTGATTAAGTTTCTCACCATTTTTCACAGCTTCATGTGCCCTTTCAATCACATCGTACATCGTCTTTTCATTAAGTTCCACTTTACCTCTTTGTGCAATTGCTTCTGAAAATGCGCCTAACAATTCAGCTTTATTATTTTCATTAATTTCATCATCTACTACTTGTGACATCTTCACAAAGCTAAAACCATATAACGGTCCTGAAGCTCCACCAATATTAGACATCAATGTCATACCTGTGGATTTGAACAAGCTTTGCATAGAGCTATCATCTAAATTATCAGGTAATGCCTTAAATCCTCTAACCATATTCACTCCGTGATCACCATCACCTATTGCTCTATCTAATTCTGTAAGTTCATCTTCTTTCTCTTCAAAAATTGTAACTAAATTTAACAATCTAGACTTCATTTCTTTAATATTCATTATATTTCAACCCCTTAAATCAAATTAACATCAATTAAAATAAATACTGTCTGTATGTGCTTTTAAAGCATTATATAAATCATCTTCTGCTGGTACAAAAGTTAATGAAACACCCTGCATATCAAGCGCTGTCATATAGTCGCCGACTAACCAATGCTTAACTGATATATCTTTACCCTTTAAATAGTCAGCTAAATATTTCACTACAATATTCAATTCAGATAACGGTGTAGCACCCATACCATTCACCATAACAATCAGTTGGTCTGCTTGCACTTCTTCTAATAATTCATCACTTAAACGTGCAACAACTTCATCAACAGGTGCTACTTTTTCTCTAGATAACCCTTTTTCACCATGAATACCAACACCAATTTCCATTTCATCCGCTTCTATATCGAAGCCATACTTACCTGTCGTTGGTACCATTGGTGCAGTCATCGCCATACCAATTGACTTAATTGTTGGTAATAAATGTTCCACTCTATCTTTAATATCTTCTAATTTAACACCCTGTTCTGCAAGATATCCAGCATATTTGTGAACTAAAACAGTACCTGCAACGCCTCTTCTCTTATCTTCGTCACGCACTGCAATGTCGTCTTTTACTATGATTGAAGCCACTTTTATATCTTCCATTTCCGCCATCTCTTGTGCCATTTCAAAGTTCATGACATCGCCTGCATAATTTTTAATCACAAGCAAGACACCCTCACCATTATCTACTGCTTTAATGGCACTTAGGATTTTATCTGGTGTTGGAGAAGTGAACACCTCACCACATACAGCTGCATCTAACATGCCTTTTGCAACATATCCTGCATGTGCAGGTTCATGGCCACTACCACCACCTGAAACTATTGCAACACCTTGTTTTTTCTTTGCTTTTCTAACAACGACTGTGTCAGCAATCAACTCTATATTAGTATCCACTTCTAACATTCCATCAAGCATATCAGATAAGAATTGTGTTTTACTCTTAATTAATTTTTTCATTGTAATGGCCTCCTATTCTTAATAACCATATAGCCACTTATAGTATAACTCACACATATTTGTAAACGCTAACATAAATCATTTTAGTATTTATATAAAAATATACTGCAATACTCAGCAATTTAATAAAAAAACTACCACCTGGTACATTACCAAGTAGTAGTCATTATTTAAACAATACTTAAACTGATTTTGTTTTATACATTAAATATAAAAAGTACGGTGCACCAATAATAGCAACAACGATACCAGCTGGCACACCGGTTGGTTGAAGTATCACCTTACCTAAGGTGTCTGAGACAACTAATAACAGTGCACCTATTAAGATTGATATAGGTAAGAATAGTTGATGTCTGGGACCGACAATAGATTTAGCAATATGTGGTCCCATTAGTCCTATAAAACCAATCGCTCCAGCAACAGATACTGCTGCGGATGATAATACAACTGCAATAAGAAGTAAGACAATACGTTCCTTACCAATCTTAACACCAACGCCTTGTGCAATGTGTTGGTGTGTATTCAATAAATTCAATACATTTGATTTAAATAACAAATAAGGAATGAGTATGATGACCCAAGGTAAAAATGCAATAACAAATGTCCACTCATCTCCCCAAATATTACCAGCAAACCACGAAGCAATAAATTCAGATTGATCTTTATCAAATGTGGACATTAAAGTTAGCGATCCGCCACTTAACGCGGCTGCCATACCAACACCGACTAACACCATACTTGCCGGAGATATTCCTTCTCCTTTATTATAACTAAATGAAAATATAATACCGGCAGTTAAGATTCCACCAATCATACTAATAATTGGTAATATATAGACAAAATTTTCGGCATTAACCTGGCCTACTACAATAAATAATGCAATAACAAAACCACTACCTGCATTGATACCAAGTATACCTGGTTCTGCCAAAGGATTTCGCGTTACACTTTGTAATATCGCACCACTCATTGCAAGTGCTGCACCTGCTAAAATGGTTATGATCATTCTTGGCAACCTAAATTCCATTAATATCAAAGTATCTGTATATTCACCTTGACCAAATAATGTTTTGAAAAAAGTGCCTACGGACATTTTATACTCGCCTGAGGTCATACTCCAGGCACATGCGAGTAATATAAGTATGATTAAAACAATCATTGTCACCCATTGTTTATATCTAAGACGTGGATCAATCATGAAAATCGGCCCCCTCTTTTAACTAAATATAAAAAGTAAGGTACACCGATAAAAGAAATAATAGCGCCAACAGGTGCCTCTCCTAACATACGAGCTACTGTATCCGCCACTAACATGAGTAAACCACCAATAATTGCTGTTAAAGGAATCACTCTTGCGTAATCCGTACCAACGAGGTAACGAACAATATGTGGTACCATCAAACCTACAAAAGCAATTTGACCAACCATCGCAACCGCAATACCAGCCAATATCATTGAGAGAACTAACGACACACCACGTGTGACACTTACGTTTTGTCCCAAACCTTTTGCTAAAGTCTCGCCTAAATTTAAAATTGTTAACTGCTTACTCATTGCTATAATAATCGTTAATGCAATAATTATAAACGGTGCAGCCCATACAAGTTGATGCCAAGTTGTACCAGAAACACCACCTGCACTCCAAAATGTCAAACTTTGATTAAGTCGGAATAATAATGCAACCCCCTGACTCAAAGCAGTAAGTAATGCACTGACTGCTGCACCTGCTAAAATAATACGCATTGGATTAAAACCATCACTTCTGGATCTACCAATCATTAAAACGATAAAACCGCCTAACATTGCTCCAAGAAAACCTGCAAACATCATCACTAAAAACGGTGCAGATGGATAAAATGCAAATGTCATCGCTAACATAAATGAAGCTCCTGAATTTAATCCAATCAAACTCGGGTCAGCTAAACCATTTTTAGTTACACCTTGTATTACTGCTCCTGACGTTGCAAGTGCAACGCCAACTAACATCGCTCCAACATCCCTAGGTACCCTAATCTCACTTATAATATTATGTTGCTGATTTTTTTTATCATAATTGAATATTGCATCAAAGATTGTTGAAAGATGAACCTTGGCATCTCCTAATAATATAGAAACAATCAATGCGATAACTAATAAACAAATACTTATTATAAGAATTGCTGTAAAGTTCATCTTGCCTTTTCTATTTGTCGACATAATTTGGCTCCTACACTTGCGAATAGCTCTTTCTACATAAATCATACGTAACTAGCATTGGCTTACCAGTTCTTGGATCTGTACTAATTTCAACATCAATATTGAATACGCGTTCTAAGATTTCTTTTGTTAATACGCTTTCTGTATCCCCATCAGCTATAATATCTCCATCTTTCATTGTAATGAGATGATCTGAAAAACGGACTGCTTGATTAATATCATGTAATACCATAATAATCGTACAACCTTGCTCTTGGTTTAAGCGTGTTATCAATTCTAAGATTTCCAATTGATGAGAAATATCTAGATACGTTGTTGGTTCATCTAAAAAGATAATATCTGTTCTTTGTGCTAACGCCATTGCAATCCAAACTCTTTGTCTTTGGCCACCACTTAAGTCATTAATTGGACGATGTTTAAAATCATAAGTTCCTGTTACTGTCATAGCCCAATCAATTTCTTTTTTATCTTCAGCTGATAAGCGACCAAAACCTTTTTGATGAGGAAAACGACCATATGATACTAATTCTCCAACAGTAAGTCCGTCTGCCACTTCAGGTGATTGAGGTAAAATCGCTATTTTCTTGGCAACATCTTTTGTCGATTGTGCATGTAAACTTTCGCCATCTAGTCTAATCTCTCCATTTTTAATCGGTAAAAGTCTTGATAAGGCTTTAAGTAAAGTCGATTTCCCACAACCATTAGGACCAATAATTGATGTGATTTTCCCATCTGGTATTTCTACATCCAAATTATTCACAATATCATTATCTCCATAACCAATTGTTACTTGTTCTCCATTTAAGCGAGTCATAAGTTCCCTTCTTCCTAAATAATAAGCTTAAATCTCTATCTATTTTAATTTGTTGATTTCAATGTATTCATGCCATTTACGTTAATGATAATCATTATCATACGTGTCATTATATCATTTTTGAATTCTATTGACTATGAAATATTACCAATAAAACATGTTACTTAAGTGGGATTTGACTTACTGTTAAATGCGACGCTAACCTAAATAATCCCATACTTTCAAGGATTATGAATTATCATCTT
The DNA here is from genome assembly GCF_022346615.1 of Staphylococcus sp. ACRSN. Lineage (GTDB taxonomy): Bacteria > Bacillota > Bacilli > Staphylococcales > Staphylococcaceae > Staphylococcus. Next base: position 88,292 of record NZ_JAKRNS010000011.1, read on the forward strand.
AAAAAATTATACTCATTTACTATGATATTAAAAGTCATGGAACAAGAAATAATCTATGCTTAAATTATTTCAATGTCTCATTCCGTAAACGATGTTTATCGATATAAAGACAAAGGCTGAGACATTAATGTCTCAGCCTGTTTCAAAATATATATTAAATTTATCTAGTGCTCATCGATTAAGAATCCATTGCCATATACATCACGCACATCGTGAATAACTAAAAACGCATTATTATCAATTTTTTTAATTAATCTTTTGGCTTTTGTTACTTGCGTCTTAGTGATTACTACGTATAATACATCTTTATCTTCTCTTGAAAAATAACCTCTACCGTTCAATATCGTTAAACCTCGGCCAACTTGTTCGTCAATTACTTTAGCAATTTCATCAGGTTTACTAGAAATGATTGTCATTGCTTTTTTAGTATTTAAACCTTCAATAACATAGTCCATTACTTTAGTTCCAATGTATAAAGATATTACAGTAACTAATGCACTTGAAATTGGAATAACAGATAAAGAAATAGCTACTACTATTAAATCAAAAAATAACAATGCATACGGTGTGCTAACATCTAAGTACTTATTAGCAATTCTAGCAAGAATAGTTGTTCCAGCAGTTGTTCCACCAGCAAGCACAATTACACCTATTCCTAATCCAACACAAGTTCCTCCAAAAACAGCATTTACTAATATATTACCTGTTTCAATTTCCCAGCTTTTTGTCAGTTCCAAAAACAGAGATATTAATATCGTAGCTACGATAGTTAAGTACATACTGCGTTTACTTAGGAATTTATAGCCAATCGCGATAAGAATTGCATTCAACACAAAGTTTGTAATACCGGGCGAAATGTGGAAGGCATAATATAATACAATCGCTAATCCGGTTACGCCTCCCTCACCTAAATCAGCAGATATTATAAAGGTATTAACGCCAGCAGCAAATATAAATGAACCGAACACGATTAATATTAAATCCCGCACTGTTTTATTCATCCACATAACCCCCTTTTATTTAGTTCAATCAATTGAATGTTAGCAAATATTCTTTTATATCACAATACTAACTCTAAAAAAAATAATTAAATTAATTACTAGAAACTCTATCATAACAGCTTTTATAAATGTTATTTATTCATAATTTTAAAAATTCTGAATTTTCGATTTACTTATATGCATCTCTTTGCTATAATAATATCTATCTTCTTATTGATAGCCAATAAGAAGCCATCTCCTTTGTGTTGTTTATAGTAACAAACAAAACAAATTTTTGCTCGAGTGTATTAATAGTACCTAGTCCTTACTATTAATATACAATTAATTCATTTCCCGTAAAAGCCAAGTAATGATGAATGTGTCTCCTCACTTCATTCACTTGGCTTTATTTTTTATTTTCAAAATGTTATTTCTGAATTATTTACATTATAAAAAAATAGGCTGATTGAAGATAATCTTCAATCAGCCTATTTTAAAAACAAAGTATTTTCCCATTAATATTAAATAGTGATTACCATGCAAACAATCCTACGAAACCTGCTGTCATTAATGAAACTAAAATTCCCGCTAGTAACATCATTGGAACATATTTCGATACAAAATCAGATGTTTTTTGATCGACAATACCTTTTAAAGTACCGACAATCATACCAATTGTTGAGAAGTTAGCAAATGATATTAAGAACGTTGTAATAACTGCTTTTCTATGTGGTGAGTAAGAATCTATCACATCTTTGATTTGTCCCATTACAACAAATTCATTGGTAACAATTTTCTTAGCCATTTGTTGTGCGACTATCCAAGCCTCATCAAACGGTAAACCTAAGAGTAAAGCGAAAGGATACATCACAGTACCTAGCATTTGATCTAATCCAAAGCTGCCTTTTACTCCAATCCAACCACCGACAATTCCCGTGAATAAGTTTATTAGTCTGTCTAACAAATCAGAAAGTGCAACGAAACTGATTACAAACGCAATAATAATTAAAACTAATTTACCTGCATTTAATACAGAATCTCCTAAAAATGAGAAGAATGGTTGGCGTTCCACTTCATTATTTTTAATGCTATAAATAATATCTTCTTTTTCTTCAACGCTTACTGGGTTTAAGATTGAAGATACAATTATTGCATTGATAATGTTTAATGGAATAGCTGTCAACACGAGTTCTCCTGGAACCATTGTCACATAAGCACCAACTATTGCTCCTGATACAGAACTCATCGACATCATTGCAATGGTTAATACACGTGTTTCATTCATTCTTTTAAGCTGCTCGTTTGAAACAGCTAATGCTTCAGTATTACCTAAGAACATCATCTCTATACCAAAGAATGATTCAAACTTAGGTTGTCGTGTAATTTTAGCTAATACCCAACCAATTGCACCAATCACCTTTGGCAACACGTTAAGGTACATTAAAATATCAAATAATGGTACTACAAGTAAGATTGGAAATAAAGCACTCACTGCCATATCCATTGCACCTGGTTTTACCCAGCTCGCAAATGCAAATCCAGTTCCAGCATGTGCTGAATCAATCATCCATGCTATACCATTAGCTAACCCCTGTACACCTGTTCTTCCCCATGGAAAATAAATAAAGAACCAAGCTAACACTAGGTTAAGCAGAACTAATATTCCAATTGATGTCCATTGTATATTTTTTCTATTTCTAGAAAATAAGACTGCAATTCCTAAGAAAACAAACAATCCAATTATGTTAATAACTAAAAACATAATACACCTACCATTTCAGATTTTAATAAAGAATACAATGCAAACGCTAAGAGCCCTATTTATTATGTAAAAAAATAAAGGTAAACACCTATAGTTTTAATTTGATAAGAACGAAGTCATATCTTGTACAGTAACTATGTGTGTTCACCTTCATTAACCTCATTTATTATCTTATTATCTCTCTAAAGTCGATTTTTAAATAGCTTTTACAATTACATTGTATCCTTATAATTCAAAACAATTATAGCATGTATGTACTTTAGAGAAAATAAGAATTTTATAGTTCGCATTACAATATATTATCAAGAGATGAAATCTGTTAAAATTCGGGTTTTGTTATGAAAACGCATACACTACATGTGTATATTTTGTGTTTTACATACAGCACATTTAATTTGCTAAATTTTGTGTATTTACAAAAGCCTGATATTTTTCGTGGGAATCCATTAATTCTTGATGTGTTCCTTTACCTGTTACTTCTCCGCCATCTAAAAATATAATTTGTTCTGCTTTTTTAATAGTAGACAATCGATGTGCAATGACTACTGTAGTTCTACCTTCCATCAACACTTCCAAAGCTTCTTGAATCTTACGTTCACTTTCACTATCAAGGTTGGCAGTTGCTTCATCTAATAATAATATATCTGGATTCTTCACAAAACTTCTAGCAATATCAATACGTTGACGTTGACCACCTGAAAGTTTTAGACCTCTTTCACCCACCAAAGTGTCATAACCGTCTTCAAACTGTTCAATAAACTCATGGCAGTTTGCCATCTTCGCATAATGTATTAATTCATCATCAGAAACCGTTCTATTTATACCATACAATATATTGTCTCGAATAGTCCCACTCATCAACGAATTCGTTTGCATAACGTATCCAATCTTAGCTCGCCAGTCTGCTAAAGACAAGTCATAAATTGATGTACTGCCATAGGTTATTTCACCCCGTTGTATATCGTACATTCGTTCAATAACGTTAAATATTGTACTTTTACCAGAACCAGAAGGACCTACAAAAGCTGTAACTTTACTATAAGGAATTTCAAATGATACTTCTTTTAATATAGGCTTGATACCATACTGAAATTGTACATTGGTAAATGATAAATTGCCTTCTGGTATATTTGCCTGTTCATTAAATGTAATTACTTCTACTGGCTCTTCCATAATTTCATGAATACGACTACTGGCACCAATTGCTTTTCTATAATCCGTTACTAATGTCGAAAGATTAACTAACGGTGTCGACAACTGTATAACATAAAAAATCATAGCGATGAGCGTCCCAGCTGTGATTGCGCCTGTAGAAATTCTAATTGCTCCAAACCCTAAAATAACCGCAATTGTTAATAACATAATCACACCTGTTATGGGTTGAATAATTGCAGTGATTTTAGCTTGTTTTAAACCTAAAAAATATATTTCTTTTAAATTTTTGTGTGCATTTTTTAATTCTTGATCCTCTGTATTAGAGACTTTTACCAAACGCATCTCTGTTAAGACACGGCCTAACAAACCACTGAAGTTAGCAATTTCTGATTGTGTCTTTTTAGAAATGTTTTGCATGATTTTACCAAGCGGTATCATAATTGCTACAAATATAGGAATGGTAATAAAAGTTAGTAATGTCATCTTCCAATCCATGATAAATAACATGATTAAAGAACCAACAATCGTTAAAACGGATGGTAATAAGTTAGGTAACTTTTGTGATATAAATTCATTTATCACTTTTGTGTCATCAGTTAAACGGCTTATCAATTGTCCACTTTCATTTTGATCAAAAAACGGCATTTTCAAATGTATAATATGTTGCCATAAAAGAGAACGTATTGCATAAATAATCTTTTCACCTATCTTGCTCAACAAATATAAACCAATACCGCTGAGTAATGCATTTAAAATAAATATACCAATAAATGCAATCACGAAGTTCCAGTTGAAGTTCGTAAATGAAAACTTATCAACAAGTTTACCAGTGAAAAATGGTACAACCAGTCCTGTAATACTACCTAAAGATGATATAAACACAGCAACAATGATCAAGCCAACCGGCCATGTTAATTTTCTAAATAAGTAAAATAATGGATTCTCCTGTTTCATTTTTGTTACCTCTTCTGAAATTTGTTATGTATTAATAATGATTTAAAACACAAGTTGAGAAGCGATATATTAATCTTAAAAATCAATTGTAATTTTTAATAAAATACATGTACAAAACAATATTCCGCCCTACTTTTAGCGATACAATAGTTTTGCTAACAACATACAATATGCTAAACTAGTTCTATTATTAAAAAACAGAATATGTTAGAGGGTATGTTATGTTTAAAAGACTAATTTTGACAATTATCGCTTTATTTTGCGTCAATGTAATTATAACACCTTTTGCCAATGCGGAAACAGTGACACCTACCCAAGCGGCAAATCAATATGGTTATAATGTATCTGACGCTTACCAACCAGAAGGTGCAATCAACATCTCACAATCTGGACAAGTATTATATCAGTACAACGCAAATAAAAAATGGTACCCAGCTTCTATGACTAAACTTATGACAATGTACCTAACACTTGAGGCAGTTAAAAAAGGTGACTTATCTTTAAACGACAAAGTAAAAATCACTAACGATCACTATCGTATGTCCACCCTGCCCGAGCTCAGTAATACAAAACTTTATCCGGGTGAAACGTACACAATAAAAGAATTACTACAAATCACTGTTTCTAATTCAAGTAATGCTGCAGCATTAATTTTAGCGAATGAAGTTTCTGACAATACTTCTGATTTCACAGATAAAATGAATGAAAAAGCTAAAGAAATAGGTATGAAACACACAAACTTTGCTAATCCTACTGGAGCTGAAAATAAGCAATTAAAAGATTTTGCTCCTAAAAGGTATAAAGATGAAGATAATTCTACTTCTACTGCTAAAGACTACGATATTTTATCTCAACGTGTGATTCAAGACACACCTAAAATTTTATACTTTACAAAGCAACTAGCACCTACACAACACGGCGTAACTTATTACACATTCAACCATTCACTTGATGGCGCCGATATGAGTTTAAAAGGTACAGATGGTTTAAAAACCGGTTCTAGTGACCAAGCGGATTACAATCATACAATTACAACTAAACGTGATGGTTTCAGAATAGTTCAGACAATCATGGGTGCAGGTAATTACAAATCATTAGGTGGCGAAAAGCAACGTAATATGATGGGTAATGCTTTAATGAATATGTCGTTCGATCAATATAAATATGAAAAAGTACTATCTAAAGGTGAACACAAAATCAATGGTCATACATATTACGTAGAAAAAGACCTTTATGACGTATTACCAAAAGATTTCGATAAAAATGATTATAAATTTGTAATCGAAGATAGCAAAGTACATATCGAATATGATCGTGAATTTGTTTCAAGTAAGTATGGCCCACCATCTGTTGATGTAAAAAAACCACTGGTACACAAAGCAACGACCGTTGTGAAATCAACATGGGACGACCATCCAATCTTAACATTATTAGGTACTTTACTTATTATTGCAGCGATTGCAATCGTGGTTTACTTAATTATAGACACAATCAGAAAACAATCATCTAAGAAAAAACGTTAACGTATTAGTTATTTAAGTAAATACAAATCACTATATTTTTGCGTACAGAAAGCCGATTGAAATATCAATCGGCTTTTCTATTTTTTTAAAAGCATTAAATGTAAAATCACATATAACTACGAAGTATTTTAGCGAGAAGCTTGAAGGAACAGGACAAGCTGAAGATTACAGGCTGAAGCTGTCCCCTAAGAAAGCAAGCAAACAATTTGAAGTATTGAATAAAAAGAAGCACTCAGATAAATTAAACCAATTTATCTGAGTGCTTCTTTTCTATAATTTATGTTTCAGAATCGTTTTCTTCTTCTGAACAATAATTATTTTTCAGAATCACCATATAATTCTTTTTTAATTTTCGTAGTTGAAATACCTTCAGTACGATTTAAATATATTACTTCACATTTATCTTTAAGGAAGTCAAACTCGCCTTCCCAGTCATGACCCATTACAAATTTATCAATTTCATAACGATCAACATCAATTTCTTTTTGACCCCAACCATTTTCAGGAATAACAAGATCAACGTATCGAATTGATTCTAACATCATTTTTCTTTGTTCAAAGTTATAATATGATTTTTTGTTTTTCACACGATTAAATTCATCAGTTGATAATGCAACGACTAAATAATCGCCCATTTCTCTTGCTCTTCTTAACAGTTCTATATGTCCGTAATGCAACAAATCATATGTTCCATAAGTAATTACACGTTTCATTCGTTTAATCTCCTTAACATAAAATTAAATTAAAATTTACATTTTTAAAAATTATAGCACAACAATCATAAGTTTACGAATATTCGAAGAATTTAACGTTTAAGATATTGTTTGAGTTTCTGCTTTCCTCTGAAGGATGTGCGTTTTGGCAATACTTCAACTTTAAATCTATAATAATGTGGTCGTCCAATACCAAACCTTAATAACGCTTCTCTCCACTGGCCATATAATTTTTTATTCCATTTTGTTGAACCTTGTTCAACGACTTTGATAATTCTAAATAGTGCCTCTCCGTCATAATCTGTTTGTTGCATAGCTTCTAGATAGCGTATGACTACATCTAATAATGACTGTGACAATGCGCTATTTTTTGTAATATATGCTTGTATTAAATAGCTAACGATTAATTCATCCATACGATAGCTATAATATATTCGTTGCTCTCTTAAAGGAAGTAATGGCATTACTCTATTCCGAACTTCCTTTGCATCTGCCATATATTCAATAAACTCTGATGCTCTCCGATGCGTAACTGAACCTACGACTTCGTTGTAACCATAAACAATTTCAGGTATTAATTGAATATCTTTAGCTTTTCTATAAGCTTGAATAATAAAATAATGCTCTTCACAAAATACAATATTTTCATCAAAGCGTAAATCTTTATATTTAGCACTAAACATTTTAGCTCCTGGGCCAATAGATTGCATCATTTCTGGGCATTGCGCTAAATTAACTATTTTATTTTCACGCAACACTTCATGTGTCACAATTGGTTTCCAATCTCCAGATGCACCACGACCAATCTGCCCTATAACGATTTCAACGTTTTCATCTTTTTGGTAATTTTCTGCCATTAAATCAATTCGACTGGGAAGGAAAATATCATCCGCATCTAAAAACATAAACATGTTTCCTGTCACGTATGTCAAACCTACATTTCTACTTGCAGCCGCACCTTTATTCTGTTGTTCAATTACTATGATATTTTTAAATTCTTTTTGTATCTGCTCAAGAACTTTTTGCGTTTCATCTGTAGAACCGTCATTAATACAGATCACTTCGTAATCATGTTTTGTATCTATCGAAGCTATCGCACGTCTAATTGTATCTGCCGCGTTATAAACAGGAATAATTATCGAAATCTTCATGCTTTCACCATTTCCTCTATATATTGTATTACTTGCGTTAGACTTTGAGTTTCGTTATATTCATGCCATTTTGAAAATAAAAGCTGAAAATCTCCATCATTTTCTTTTAATTTCTGAATTAATTCTCCTTCATCATATGCTTTATATTGAGTTGGAATATCATAATAAAAATGATTCAAACCCCGTTCCGCTTCATATTGTTGCTCATCATAAACATAAAATAATGTAGGTTTATTTAATAAACTCGCCTCGATAGCCAATGAACTGTAATCACTAATTATAATATCAGCCATAATCATTAAAGATTGTAAGTTAATCGACGGCTGTTGCTCTATTGCTATAGAAGGATGCAACTTACTAAATAATGTATAATTAGGCAATGCTGTTTCAAACTTTTGTTTATCTATAGTTCGATTTGCTTGATGATGTTCACGATAAGTTGGAACATATACCGCTACTTTTCCTTTAATACCATATTGTTGTTTTAACTCTTGTTGGCGTTGGGTGATATTTACTGTTCGATATGGTACGAGTCTAGGCAACCCAGTTCTAAGCATCTGTTCATCTGATGCACCAAAAGATGATTTAAAACAACTAATCATTGGTTCTCCCCCAACAATATATTTATCCGTTGCATCATATACTTGTTGGTACTGAGCGACTATTTTTTTATTATTTAAATCAACTTGATGATCCGTTAACCCAAAATTTTTCAACGCACCTGTTGCATGCCAAGTTTGAATAATAGTTTGACCCTGTTTTTTTTGAAAACCTCCCATAAGTAAATAATATGTATCAATTATAATTACTTTAGCCGAACTCAAACATTTTAAATGTTTATATATTTGTTTATTTCCTGCTAGTACATATTTCACATGTTTTAAATGTTGCGTATATTTTTTATGCTTCTCTTTTCCTATTACAGTAATTTGATAATCACCTTTCCGATTAAGGGCTTCTATGATTGGTAGAACATCCTCGGGAAACGTCATCATAATAACAATTTCCTGTTCCTTTATTTTCTTTTTACTAAAAAATAAATTCAAAAACTTAGTCATACATATATATATAGCTTTAATTATCTGTCTCAAAATTTTCACCGCCAAATGGATTTGTTTCCTCAGTTTCTTTATTATATCTATCTTATAATAAAATTTATAGAAAAATCCTTCGACGACCCACAAGTCATCAAAGGATTATTTGTATTTTGCTTATTGAATTAATGTTTCAGTTGGAATATATAACTTACATAAAGTCAGCAAAATGATCTCTATATCTCATGTGTAAAATTGAGCCAATCATAAATAGGAATAGCACAATAAATAAGTTATATAATGTTAACTCCCAATGTGTTATAAAGTACCATTCTTTATGTAGTACTGCAGAACGATAGGCTTCTGCTAAATAATAAATTGGATTTAATTGCATCACTTGCTTAACGATACCTTCTGGGGGCACGATAAGAATTGAAGAAGCAAAGAATACCATTCGCATTAACGCTTGAATTGCTTGTTGTGTATCTTTCACAAGCACACCTAATGTAGAAGTAAATAACGCTATCGTCGATGTTAATATTAAAGCAAAAGGCACATATAAAATTAATTGCAACGTATAAATCGTTGGATAGAATCCAGATAGCATGCATAATAAAATGACGACGACCAATAATGCCAAATGCCCATAGAATCTACTCATAACAATATATGACGGTATAATAGATAACGGAAAATTCATCTTCGCTACATGATTATATTTTGTAGCAATTGCTTTAGTCCCCTCTAATACACCTTGGTTAACGAAGAACCACATACTAATACCAACAAGTAACCAATATATAAATGGCACACCATCAACATCGCTATTACTTCGAATTCCTAAACCAAATACAAACCAGTAAACCATGATTTGTAGCGCTGGGTTAATTAATTCCCAAGCCATGCCTAAATAATTGTTCGTATTTGAAATTTTTAATTGGAATTGGGCTAATCTTTGAATAAGATAAAAATTCTTGATATGTTCTTTAAAAACAACCCACACAGCATTCATTTAAATAAACCACACTTTCAATCGATTTGACTATATTTTTAATCTTCATTAAACTGGCTTGAAAATTTTTATTAAAAGCTTTAATTACTATCATAACAATTTATCTATCATCTTTTAAATATTATAATTTTTTATATTTACAATAAAGTTGCTTTTTATAGTTCATTACATTTACTATTTCTTGTTACAATGAAATAAAAACAATAAATTTTTTATCTTAATAGTTGATTTTATACGAATTATTAAGTAAACTTTAACAACTGTATAAGTCTAAAAATAGTAAAATAGTACTCACTTACTTTACAATAGGTTAATAAATTTAACAACTAATATAATATATAATATACTTGAAGTAACTGTAAATAAGGAAGGTAAAAATATGAATGTATCGGTTAGCATTGAAAATGTAACTAAAGAATACCGTATTTATCGAAACAATAAAGAACGGTTGAAGGATGTTATCATACCTTTTCACAAAAATAAAACTTTCTACGCGCTTAACGATTTATCAATTACAGCATATGAAGGCGATGTGATTGGTTTAGTCGGTATCAATGGTTCAGGAAAATCCACATTGAGTAATATGATTGGTGGATCTCTGTCTCCAACTGAAGGACATATTGACCGAAATGGAGATGTTAGTGTTATTGCAATTAGCGCAGGTTTAAATGGGCAATTAACAGGTATCGAAAACATCGAGTTTAAAATGTTATGTATGGGTTTCACACGTAAAGAAATTAAAGAGTTAACACCTCAAGTTATCGAATTTAGTGAATTAGGTGAATTTATATACCAACCTGTTAAAAAATATTCTAGTGGTATGAGAGCTAAACTTGGTTTTTCAATAAATATCACGACAAACCCTGATATCCTAGTAATCGATGAGGCATTATCCGTAGGTGATCAAACATTTGCTCAAAAGTGTCTAGATAAAATTTATGAATACAAGGCCCAAGGTAAAACAATCTTTTTCGTCAGCCATAACATGAAACAAGTCCGTGAATTTTGTACAAAAATTGCTTGGATTGAAGGCGGAAAATTAAAAGAATATGGTGAACTTGATGAAGTATTACCTAAATACGAAAAATTCTTAAACGGTTTTAAAAAGCGCTCTAAAAAAGAACAAAAACAATTTAGAGAAGAACTTGATGCATCAAGATTCGAAGTGAAATAATCTAAACACAAATAATTATAAACTATAAGTAAAATGCCCTACTAAGTAACGTCTAGTCACTGACGAATACTAGAAGGGCACTTTTTTTATCCATTATAAAAACGATAATTTCCAGCTTGTATTATATGTAAGATCATAGTTAACCGTGTCCCAAGTATAATGCTATCTTAGTTACATTCTAATTAAACAAATCTATGACAAAGGTATTACATTAATACATTATTTTTTGAATTTTGCTTTGAAAACATTAAAAATAAACTTAGGAATCGCTTTTGTTCTACCAATTCGTTTCCAATCTATAATCACGCGATACACCCATTCCAAATTCAAAGTTCTAAATAATTTTGGCGCACGCTTTTTCATTCCACTAAATACTTCTAATGAGCCACCTACACCCATGAACATAGTTTGTTCAAATTGATTAGCATGTCGCTCAATCCACAATTCCTGTCTTGGATAGCCCATTCCTATAAAAATATAGTCAGGATTAAATGATTTAATTTGTTGTACTACCATTTCATCCGACAAGTCAAAAAAGCCATGATGAAAATCAAATGCCACTTCAGGAAACTTTTCACTTAAACGTATATAAGCCGCCTTAACAATTTCGTTTTCTGCTCCTAATAAAAACACTTTTTGGTGTTGTTCATTCGCAATGTGAAGGCAAGTTTCCATCAATTCAATACCCGGCACTCTCTCTTTTAATGGTGTTTGTAGTAATTTGGAAGCCATGACAACACCTGTTCCATCTGCTACGACATAATCTGCTGAATTAATTAAGTGCCTATACGTTGTATCTTGTTGTGCATAATCTACAATTTCAGGATTAGCAGTTACTATAAATAAATTGTCTAATAATTGCGATTTAAAAAAACTTGTGATATTTTCTTTCATTTCGGACATGGTTACATTATCAAAAAGTACTGATAAAACATCTACTTTTTGTACTTGTTTGTGCTCATTCATTTATCAATTTCTCCTATCTGCATATTACCAATTACACATACTTAATTATTATGGTCATTTTAACATATTCAATTTGTCTAACCTATTTAAACCAAAGTTAAATAACTAATATAAAGATACATCAAAAGTCTAAATGATTAATGTTTTTATTTCCTTTATAATGCTATATAAAGATACAATCAAATATTATGATGCTTTTAATTTTTTAAATAATGGAGATTAACCATAAAATACTGGTTATAACTCACGCATTCATATATTAAAGTATTATTGACAATTAAAATCGAGGTATTATTTATGACATACATACATGATTTTCTTAGCTACACGATAAAATTTAATATTTTTTGGGTCATTTGTATAGCCATACTCTATATTGTGATTCATAATTATAGACACAATGCTATCAACCGTTTTTTAGATATCTATCTAAATTATATTCCTGTTCTCACACATGAGTTTGGGCATATTTTATTCAATAAGATAAGTAATGGAAAGGCAAAGGATCTGGTAATCGTGGCATCTCCTACTGAACGTGCTAACACGTCGCAACAAGGTTATGCAATCACTCAATCTAAAGGTCGACTTGGTCAAGCTATCACAACATTCGGTGGCTATGTAATGCCCCCGCTGATGTTACTTATCGGTTTCACAGCAATCCAATCAACATATCCAAGTCTATTTATTGCAGCATATTTAATTATCTTTATATATTTCTTTATCTTAACTTCAAGAAAAGTTTTGCCCACATTAATTATTTTAATTTTAATACTTATATTATATAGCTTGTTTCATAGTGATAATCAATTTATGATGACCTATATCATCACATTTACCTATCACTTTATAGTCGGTGTTTTACTTGGAGAAGTGTTACAATCCTCTTGGACAATAGGTAGATTGACCTTCTCACCGCATACTGTAACTTGGGATGGCAGTACACTAAAAGAACTGACACATATACCAACTACTGTATTTAGTTTGATTTGGATATTTTTTAACCTTTTTATTGTTTACTTATTATTCACAAATTATTTTTAAATTAAATTCACAATCAAAAGCCGTTGAAACCAATTCTATTTATGCATGTTAAATATTTGATAGGTTAAGCTTACCATTTGCTGACCTATATCATATTTATATATAAAAACAGATTGTTAGCAGGATTTAATCCTATTCGCTAACAATCTGTTTTTTGTTCCTCGTTGATATGTACTCATTATACAACTACTTCAATACAGGAATTGCTACAAAAATTTTATTTCTCTGCATAAATATGTTCTGCATTATCATAGCTTAAAATCGTTATATTTTCATCTTTCTGCACTATAATCACTTTATTAGTATCATCTTTATTTACTATCTTAATCTCTTCATCAATAAGAATATCTTTGCTAGTTAAATATACCAAAAGCTCGGTTCTGTCTCTTACACGCTTGATTGTCACCTTATCTTCAGCTTCAAATGATAATAAATTATTTGTATATAGTTCTTTATATTGATTATCTCTCGGTATCACTCCACCATGTGGGCATGTGACAGGATACTCTAATAATTTATCTAATCTATCTACGAACAAATGCGAAACGCGATGTTCTAATACCTCTGCCTCTTGATGAACTTCTTCCCAATTATACTGTAATACTTTAATTAAAAATAATTCTAACAATCTATGACGTTTAATTATGTCTAAAGTATAGGTTAATCCTTGTTCAGAAAGTTGTACACCTTTATATGGTTTGGTCATAACATAACCAGATTTCTCTAACCGATTAACCATTTCACTGACAGAAGGTGGCTTAATATTTAAATACTGTGACAGTGTTTTATTTGAAACGAATGAACGGTCCCCGTCATGCGTTAATATCGCTTTTAAGTAATCTTCTTTTTCTTCAGTTAGCATTGTCTCACCTCTCAACTCATTCACTTTATTGTATCACGAATCTACTTGACACGCTAAAAGTTAGTAGTATATGATAATATAAATTAGGTTAACCTAAAATTTAAATTAAGGAGGGCTAACGTGTTAAAAATAAAGAATTTAAATCTTACTTTAGGGAATAAAAATGTCTTAGAAAATATAGATTTAGACATACCTATATCAGGGGAAATTATTGGTATTATGGGACCAAACGGCGCTGGTAAATCATCGTTGCTAAAGTCAATAATCGGAGAATTCAAATCAACTGGTGTAGCTAATTTACAAGATTGCCCTGTACAAAATGCGCTTAAGGATATCACATATATCCCTCAAAAAGCGCATATCGATTTAGATTTTCCAATAAAAGTGGAAGATGTCATTTTATCTGGAGCTTATAAAGATATCGGTTGGTTTAAATGGGTTACAGGGGAAACTAGACTGAGACTTAATCAATTGTTAAAAACTTTAGAGCTACAGGAATTACGACACCGTCAAATATCTGCTTTAAGTGGCGGTCAATTACAACGTGTGCTCGTAGCCCGTGCACTAATGACCGAAAGCAAACTTTATTTGCTCGATGAACCGTTTGTAGGGATTGATTTCCACAGTGAACAAATTATTATGTCACAGTTACGTCAATTAAAGGATGAAGGTAAATTGTTACTTATCGTCCACCACGACTTATCTAAAGCAGAAAAATATTTTGATCGTGTCATTCTCTTAAATAAAACGATTCGCTTTTTTGGAGATAGCGCTATAGCAATGCAACCCGATTATTTAAATCGTACATTCCTAAGTGCTACTTCTCAAGATGAAGGCGAATTAGCACAGTAGAAAGGACGTAACTTATATGGATTTCATTCAACATTTATTTGACTATTTGTTTCTAAGAAATGCCTTAATCATTTCCATTGTTGTAGGTATCGTCTGCGGTACTGTGGGATGTTTAATTGTTCTTCGTGGATTGTCACTCATGGGTGATGCAATGAGTCATGCTGTACTACCTGGTGTAGCATTATCATTTTTCTTCGAAATCCCAATGTTTATCGGCGCCTTAGTAACAGGAATGATTGCAAGTATATTTATTGGTTTTATCACAAAAAGCAGTAAAACCAAGCCCGATGCAGCCATCGGTATTAGTTTCACAGCTTTTTTAGCAACTGGTATTATCCTGATAAGTGTAATCAATAGTACAACGGATTTATACCATATTTTATTTGGGAACATACTAGCCGTTACACAAGCAACATTTTGGTCAACAATCATCGTCGGCATAATCGTAATGATACTTATTATTACTTTTTATCGCCCGCTAATGGTGTCTACATTTGATCCAACATTCAGTAGAATGAGTGGTCTTAATACAACATTAATTCATTACTTTGTAATGTTGTTATTATCACTCGTAACCGTTGCTAGCATTCAAACTGTAGGTATCATCCTTGTCGTAGCACTATTAATAACACCTGCTTCAGCAGCATTTTTGATAGCTAAAAAATTGCGCACGATGATGATTATTTCAAGTTGTATAAGTACGATTAGTTCAATTGTCGGTCTCTACTTTAGTTATGTTTATAACTTACCTAGCGGTGCGATGATTGTGCTATGTGCATTCTTTATTTATATTCTTGTGTTTATTGGTAGCAAGCTTAATTTCTTTAAAAGGGAAGGACAAACAGTATGAAAAAAATAATTTCAATCGCTCTTATTTTCTTATTATTTTTAGCTGCTTGTGGCAATGGGAAAAATGAAACAAGCTCAAATGAGAAAGTCAAAATTGTAACAACAAATTCTATTCTATATGACATGGTTAAAAATACAGCAAGTAAAAATGTCGAAATACATAGCATCGTACCTGTAGGTCAAGATCCTCATGAATACGAAGTTAAACCTAAAGATATTAAAGCATTGACAGATGCAGACGTTGTATTCTACAACGGACTTAATTTAGAAACTGGTAATGGATGGTTTAAAAAAGCATTATCTCAAGCTAACAAATCATTAGATGATGACAGAGTAATTAAAGTTTCTAAGAATGTAAAACCTAATTATTTAAATGGTGCAAAAGAAGGCGATGAATCTAAACAAGATCCACATGCTTGGTTAAGTTTATCTAATGGTATTAAATATGTTGAAACAATCAGAGATACCTTATTAGAAAGAGATAAAAATCACAAAGATGAAATCAACAAAAATAGTAAAAAGTACATAGCTAAGCTAACTGACTTAAAAAATGAAAGTCAAGAAAAATTCAATGACATTCCTAAAAATGAAAGAAACATGATTACGAGTGAAGGTGCATTCAAATACTTCTCTCAACAATACGACATTAAACCTGGCTATATTTGGGAAATTAATACAGAAAAGCAAGGTACGCCAGAACAAATGAAACAAGCTATAGATTTTGTTAGAAAAAATAATCTTAAGCACCTGCTTGTAGAAACAAGTGTAGACCATAAGAGTATGGAAAGTTTAAGTGAAGAAACAGGTCGCGATATTTATGGCGAAGTATTTACTGATTCAATAGGTAAAGAAGGTTCTAAAGGAGACTCATACTACAATATGATGAAAGAAAATATCGAAACAATTCACGGTAGCATGAAATAATATGAAATTGAGGCTATTAACCTCTTTGAGGTGAATAGTCCCATACCGTACGTTACCCTCCTAAAAACGTACGGTATGGTGGTATTCAAGCCTTAAATAATCTCCCAAAAATCATAAATGGTAGGCTCCTCCCCCCATTTATGGCATGTAGCGTCTAGGTAATATGCCTAGAAAAATTATTTGAAGTCTATCACGGTAAAACGATTTGATAGACTTCATTTTTTATTTGTAAATCTTCAAACTTATCCCTAAAAATAAAAGCGTGATAAATAGTGTATATACTAGATTTATAGTAATCAATACACTTATTTATCACGCTTTTTTATATAGTTAATCCGTTAAACTATCAACAATGATCATTTCATCATAATTAATCGCTTCTCTTATTTTCAAAGCAGTTGCCTCACTGACCTCTTCTTCTTCAATAAGTTGATTAAGAATTCGACGTTGCTCTTTTAAAGCAACTAATTTTATTTTCGTAATTGAATTTTCATTTTTAGGGTTAAAGAAATTAGATGGTGTTAAGTTATCGGTACGTAGTAAATAACTATCACATACCATACCTACTTCTAACTTATTGTCTTCAGTTGTTTCTTTTGCTAACCTACTAACTACTCTATAATGAACTGTTCTCATCACGTTTGAAATTTCTCTCAAGTTATCTACTACCGATAATGAAGAAGCTGCATTTGTTTTCACCTTATTTTTAATACGGCGTTTTAATAACATCGCTCTTAACTCTACTTTAATACGTTGTATTAATGATGCTTGTTTATACACTTGAGTACGTTCAGAATAACGCATATAGTTGTCTAAAACATTGGTTGTTATGTCCCCATTTTCAACTAAACCATTCAATGTTTCATTCTCAACATCGAAAGCGATTTTTTGTAACCTCTGTAGCTCTTTCGTATTTTCATCTTCATTTTCTACCGTTCTGATAAAAGCCAATTTATCATGATAGTCTTTGATAACATTCCCATATTGGAAACTAGAATCCACTGTAGACATTTGATTCAAGCTATCAATTACTTTTTCTAAAATATATACACGAGCCTGCTTGAAATTCATTCCATTAATCTTTGGTGGCTCTGCATTTGGTGTAGCAAATGGTAAAATTATTTGCGCTACAATAAGACTGATTAAAACCATTCCAGATGCAACAAATAATAAATCATCTCTAAATGCAAAAGAATGATGATTAGCTAACATATAAGGTAGCGTCAATGCGATTGCTAGTGAAATTGTTCCATGCACACCACATAGCGTCATAATAAAAGCATACATACTACGTTTAGGTGGCGCTTCTGTAGATTTTTCTTCATCTTGATTGTAAGAAATCATCTTTTGGAAGGGACTGACAGGTAAATAAAAATACGGATATAAAACGAAAACCCATAAAAACCTAAACAGATAAATCGCCAATGCAATTAAGAATGTTACAACTATTAAAAATACAAGGTTGTGCGGTTCATTTTCGATAATTCTACCGACTACCTCAGGTACTAAGAAACCTAAAATTGTAAAGACAAAACCATTTAATGCATAACCTAATATATTCCATGTATGGTTATAACTCATTTGCAATCGTGTACGCGCTTGTGCAATTCTGTCTCGTTCAAATCCATGAACAAGACCAGCTACTACGGCCGCAATAATGCCTGATGCATGGAACATTTCTGCTACTAAATATGTTACAAATGGTGTAACAAGTTGAATAAATGTAAACATATTTATATTTTCAATACCACGGCGTGTCAATGTTACTCTAAATCTTACTAAAGCAACACCTATAATAATACCAACTATAAAACCACCAATAGATGAAATTAAAAATTGTGATATTGCATTAGTAATAGAAAAGGCACCTGTGACAAGTGCGGCTACAGCAATTTTAAAAGATATGATACCTGCAGCATCATTTAATAATGATTCACCCTCTAAAATTGTCATAGATCCTTTCGGTAATACTTTCCCATTCGTAATTGCTTGAACTGCTACAGCATCGGTAGGACAAAGTATTGCTGCTAGCGCAAATGCAGCTGCCATCGGTAAATCTGGCCATATCCAGTGTACGAATAAACCAACAACGATAACTGTTGTGACTACTAAGCCTAAAGCCATCATCAACACTGGTTTAATATAACGTCTCAAATGAACACGCGATACTTTAACACCTTCTACGAAAAGCAATGGTGCAATTAATGCTACCATAAATAGTTCTGTATCGAATTGAAATTCAACCGGAATAGGTGTGACGTATAAAAGCATCCCCAAAATAATTTGAATAAAGGCAAGTGGTACCTTAGGTAAGAAAGTATGTACAAATGAACTAGCAATAACAAGCGCTAAAAAGATAAGTATTGTTTCAAATATTTGCAAAGTTTCACCTCTTTTCTATTTGATATTTACTGTTCATAATTGTTGAGGTTGAAACATAAATCAATTTCCCATGAATGAACTATACAAATGTTATTATTCATAATGGAATAACTATGAATAAGTGATTTACAATTCACCTTGTGATTAATATTTTAAAAATTAACACAATTACAAATATATATTATTTTATCATTTTTTTAGCCATTGATTAAATGTATTGCACTCGTTTTGTAATATTTCTTCTACAAAACAATACAATCGATTAAAATTTTTCCTATAAATTATTAATTATAAGTTGACTGTTTACTTTAATTAAAATATAAAGCTCAAAATTTAATTTTTTTCTACTTGTCTGGATATAGTTCATTCATTTACTTATTATTTAAATACTTCAAAAATAAATAAGAACTATTTTTGGTTTCACTTTTATATCGCTTCTTGAAACAAATAAAGATTGAACGAAAATTAGTTTTATCTTAATGACACAGAATTGCTTATAAACAAAAAACGTTAATTTCTATATTATATCAATAGAAATTAACGTTTATTCTTTAGTCAGTAATATTTATATACCAAACTCGTATCATTTTTCAATAACTAGATCACTTGATTAAAAATCATGATCTTGTTCATATGTTTTACGTCTTTTTGCTTCACGCACTTCAGCACGTTTTTTTAATTGATCAAATGTATTATTCTCGCTAGCACTTAACAAAATACTCGACTGTCGAGGTGCGTCACTTTTTCTATACATATACGCGCCTGTTCGATACGCGGCGCGAGAAATCAAGTGTCCTCCAACTGGAGCGGTTAAGTTAATAAACACCAAGGCCAAGATCATTCTAACACTGAGGTAACCTTGTGATGAAATAAAGTATATGATAACACCGACAAGTGTTAATAATACAGATAACGTTGAACTTTTCGTAGAGGCATGGCTACGTAAAAATACATCTTGGAATTTGATTAAACCAATCGCACTTATCAATGCAATGATGCTCCCAAGAAACATCATAAACGCTGCAATTAAATTAATGATTTCGCTTGTTATTTGCATTAAATACGTGCCCCCCTTCGATAAATCGAGAAATAGATACAGAGCTTACAAATGAGATAATTGCAATTAACAGAATTGAATCTAAGAAAGAAAATGTACCAAATATAATGCTTAATACGCCTACAATTGCCATTAAAATTGCACTCGCTGTATCAAACGCTACAACTCTATCTGCAGTCGTAGGTCCTTTAATAATTCTAAATAAAGTAAGTAACAGTGCTATTCCAAATATGATTAGTGAACTCGTGATAAAAAAGTTAATTAGACTGTTTATCATTCTGTCACCTCCAATATAAGACCTTCATATTGTTGGATACTCTTCAATAGTTTACTCTTTTCTTTTTCAGATACATCTATCGCATGTATAAAGAATTTTTGTTTCTTCTTAGAAATTCTAATTACCGTGGAACCTGGCGTTATGATAATTAGAATTGTTAAGAAGGAAACTTCCCAATCACTGGCTAACTTAGTTTCATACGTCACCAATCCAGGATTCATTTCTTTTGTCTTAAATAGTATATAATTTATCGTGGTCATACTTGAGGTGATTAATTGATATAGATACACAGCTAAAAACTTAATTGCCACCCATACTTTTTTCAAATAAAATTGTTGTCCAAAGAACCGATGTAATATATAAATAACAATTAGTCCTATTAAATACCCTGCAAAGAAAGTTGAAATTTTAAATGACTCTTCATCTTGAAACAATACCCATAAAAAGGCGATCACAATGTTTAATACGACTTGTCTCATTTTTTAACCTCCTTTTCAAGGTTAGGGTTAACTGTTTTTTCATATAATCCATCGTCCATATTTAAATGTGTGGCATTTTCAGTTACTTTAAAGATAACAGGTGCAGCAATACCCATTGCAAGTACCGTAGCAACTAGAATACCTATTAATCCTTTTCTATAGGCTGGAATCTCTTTAAACTCAACGGCTTCTCCTGTTTTGTCATTTCCGAGATACATTGTAAAAAATACTCTAAACAAACTAAACATTGCTACAAGACTTGTTAATATCATTAATGCTAAACCGATATAGTTCCCATTTTCAATTGCACCTTTAAATATAAA
This sequence comes from Staphylococcus sp. ACRSN, assembly GCF_022346615.1. Taxonomy (GTDB): domain Bacteria; phylum Bacillota; class Bacilli; order Staphylococcales; family Staphylococcaceae; genus Staphylococcus. The sequence goes on from NZ_JAKRNS010000011.1 coordinate 109,762, forward strand.
TAATTTACCTGGAAAACCGCTAAATGGCGGTACGCCTCCGATTGCTAAAATCATTACTACAAAAGCAACTCCAAAAAATGGCTGTTGTTTGGCTAAACCAGATAAATTCTTATAATGTCGATAGCCAGTTATATAAACTAAACTTCCAATAATAAAGAATAAAAGTGTTTTTACTACAATATCATTTACCAAATAAAAAATTGCGCCATTCACACCAGAGAACGTCTGTGTCCCTAGTCCAAAAATAATAAATCCAATAGATAATATAACTTGATATGCCGCTATTTTCTTTATGTCTTTATAAGCCAATACGCCAAATGCACCAATTAGCATCGTAATACATGCTAAAAATACTAACAATGGATGTGATATCGATTCATGTTCATCAAAGAGTAGCGTAAAGAACCTTATTAACGCATATGCCCCCACTTTTGTCATCAATGATGCAAACAAAGCTGCAAGTTCTGTATTTAATACTGCATACGCTTTTGGTAACCACATAAATAAGACAAGCGCTGCTTTTGCACCAAAAGCTACCAAAAACACCATTGAAATGATAACAATAGAGCTTTCATCTTTCATTTCTTCCAATCTAGAGGCTACAAGCGCAAAATTCAATGTTCCTGTTAATTTATATAACATTCCTATACCAATTAACAATAACCAAGAACCAATGATATTCAGCACTACATATATAATTGCTGCACGCAGTTGCTCGATAGATTGACCAAGTGTAATAAGAACAAATGAAGCTAATAACATAACCTCAAACATGACATAAACATTAAATAAATCCGCCGTTAAAAATGAACCAATAACACCAACAGTTAAAAATAATATAAAACTTGGTAAATAATAACGTATTGCTCTTTTTTCAGCTCTACCAAAGCCATATGCCATAATTAATGTGACGACAAAACTAGACGCAGTTACCATCAATAAGCTTAATGTATCCCCTACAAACTGTATACCAAACGGTGCTTGCCAGCCACCGAAGTCTAATTTAATCGGTCCATGATTCATAGCTGAAATTAATAGAAGTAATGAAATCAAAGTAGTCAATGCCATCGTTCCGATTGAGAAGATTCGAGACAACCTACTTTGTGTGCGTATAAAAACAAGTAATAATGCACAAACAGCAGGTAATAATAATGGTAAAATCAACAAATTACTCATCGTTGTCATCATCTCCTCTCAGCACATCAATTTCGTCTTCTTTAGTCACTCTGTATGTTCTATATACTAATACTAGGAGGAAAGCAGTCATTGCAAAACCAATCACAATTGCAGTTAAGACAATCGCTTGCAACAATGGATCTACAAAATCTTTACTACCATCGCTTATTAATGGCTCTACCATATTTTTTCCATATTTCCCCATACTCATAATAATTAAATTACCAGCATGTGTGTAAATTGAAATACCAATTACAATTCTTATTAGGTTGATTGATAATATCATGTACGTTCCAATAAATATTAAAAAGCCGATAACTAACAGTAATATTAAATTCATGAGCGACCACCACTAATGGATAACATAACAGTGACAACCACACCAACAACCGCTAGAACAATGCCCGCTTCAAATACTGTTATTGTCGTAAGATGCACCTCTCCCAATATCGGTAAGTTCACGTATGCTTCTGCCTGGTAAAGGAACGGTTTACCAAAAAACATAGGTATAATTGCCATAACAAATGACACGAGTGAACCTATAATCATTAAAATTCTAAAATCAAGAGGTAGGGAGACCAATACTTGTTTAACATCGAATGCAAGGAACATTAATAAGAATGCCGAACTAAAGATTAAACCACCAATAAATCCACCACCAGGGTTATTATGACCTGCTAAAAACAGATAGAACCCGAATGTTAATAATATAAAAACTACGATTTTCGTGACTGTCCGTAATACAACATCATTCTCTTTCATCTTGTCCCCTCCGATCTTTAAAGTTAAGTAATGTATAAATACCTAAACCAGCAATGATTAATACTAATCCTTCAAATAAAGTGTCCAACGCTCGAAAATCTCCTAGTATCGCATTTACGATATTTTTACCACCTGTTAATTTATATGCATCATGGTAATAAGTAGAAATCGTCGGCATAGCGTTACTCTGTTGAGCTATAAACACTAATGTAACTACAATAATAGCCATTAATAATGATACGACAATTTTAACTGCCTCACGTTTTTTATGAACTTTAGTTCTAGGCACGTTTGGCAATCTTGAAAAACTTACTATAAATAGAATTGTAGTAATCGTTTCTACTACTAATTGTGTTAAAGCTAAATCTGGTGCTTTCATTAAAATAAAAAATATAGTGACACAATAACCAATAATTCCATTTAATATTACCATCGTTAATCTTTGTCTTATAAAGGTTAATGCGATACCTAATACAAAGACGACGATAAGTGTAATAACCTCTAACGGACCAAATTCACTTACATGAATTTGATGTACTTTTGGAAATCCTGCTCGAATAATGCCATACGTAACAATCATAATAAATATGATTAAAGTAATTGTTATATAATGATTCAATCGATTATTCATCAATGCGCGAATACTATAACCTGAATAATATTCGAACTGTTTATATGTACCAAGATACATTTCTGAAATCGATGTAGTTTTAACTTGTTGCGCGTATTTTTTCCAATCAATTTTTAACGCTGCCGTAATACCGACTATAAAGACAACAAGACTTAGAATTAACGGTAAATTAATTCCATGCCATTGCGAAATATGAGGCGCTAAATAATCTGCCTTATTTCCAAAGGTGATATTTCTAAATGCTGGCAATATAATATAATGTGCAAATATATTAGGCACAAAGAAAATCACAGGTAAGAGCAGCATCATTATCAATGAAGGTAACGTAAATAAAAATGGTTCATGTACATTGTTTGCAGGTATTTGTGACACTTTATATTCTCCCCAGAATACTTCTTTGATCATATAAACCGCATAAATCAATGTGAAAATACTTGCCACTACACCAACTATATCAAGCAATAATGTTAACCATATATTAAATTGAGACAATTCATGAGCACTTACTAACCCTTCAAAAAACATTTCTTTACTTAAAAAACCATTTAAAAACGGTATACCGCCCATAGATAATGCTGAAATCAACATTACAATATGTGTTATAGGTAATACTTTCCTTAAACCCGAAAGTTTACGTATATCTCTCGTTCCAGTTTCATGATCGATGATACCTACACCCATAAACAACGCACCTTTATATAATGCATGGTTCATTAAATGAAATAGCGCTCCAAATAGGACTAAACTATATACTTTTGCCATATCATCACTTGGATGTTGTACAACACCACCACCAATACCTACCATAGAAACGATCATACCTAACTGACTGATTGTAGAATATGCAAGTATGCCTTTCAAATCATATTGACGAATGGCATTTACTGCTCCAAAAATCATTGTTATTAATCCAACAAATGTCACACAATAAATATAAAAGTTGCTTAATCCCAATACAGGTGTAAACCTAAATAATAAGAAAATCCCTGCTTTAACCATTGTAGCTGAATGTAAATATGCACTCACTGGTGTTGGTGCTACCATTGCTTTTGGCAGCCAAATATGAAAAGGAAATTGTGCAGATTTTGTGAATGCTCCTATTAAAAGCATAATAATAATCGGTATAAATAACGGACTGTTGGCAATTTGATCACTTTTATTCATAATAGTTGAAATTGTATTTGAACCAGTAACCGTATAAATCATAATAAAACCTGTTAGCATTGCCAAACCGCCTAAAACAGTAATCATAAATGATTGCAATGCCCCAAATTGACTGTCCCGATTGCTATACCAATAAGCGATAAGTAAGAAGGAAGATACACTTGTTAATTCCCAAAATACATATAATAAAATAGTGTTATTTGCAGTAACTACACCTAGCATACTAATCATGAAAAGTAATAAATATATATAAAAACGAGGTAAATCATCATGATCTTTAGACATATAACGCGTAGCATAATAAAATACTGCAACACCAATTAATGATATTAATAGACTGAAAAACAAACTTAATCCATCTAATCTAAAATCAATATTTATATCTAATGAAGGTAGCCAAGGTATCTTAATTGCGATAAATTTACCTTTCATGACATTCGGAATTTGCCATAAAAAATAAATTGCCGAAATCACTGGTGCCAACATTACAATATTCCCAGAAATACGTTCTAGTTTTTGATGCGTATAGGTAAATAGCAATAATACCATTAACATCAACAGAAAACTCAATAAAATGATTAAACTCATATTGTCCCTCCTTTAGTATTAATTATAAAGTTAAAGCAATAGTAGTATTGCTTTTCTTCGTTGATATACCGATAAATTTCATCGTTTCAAACGTCGTTTGATGACCTAAATACTTTTGGATGATAGAAATAGAAATACCAGATTGATATGCATGATAAGCAAATGTTTTACGCAATGTTGTTAAGCCAATATGTAACATTCCCAACTCATCAGCTGCTGCATGAATAATACGGTATGCTTGTTGTCTAGATAATCCTTTTAATGTTCTATTTGATTGAAACAACAATTCATCGTCTTGCAATTTCTGATGATCAATGTATTGCGATAGCTCTCTCCTCAACATTTCCGGTAAGCGTATATGGATATTTGGTGCGTGATCTTCTAACCAATAGGTTTTAATATCGTTTTGCACACCTCTTACATCTCCAACACTTAAGTTTAACAATGCAGAAAGTTTAATACCTGTATGTATTGCAAATTTAAATAATAAATAATCCCTATTCGATTTACGTTTAAGCACTTCATACATTGCCTTTATTTCTTTAATATCCCTAATCGGATCAACTTGATTCATATATCCACCTCTATAACTATTAAATGTTTCATATTTAATGATATATGACATTTAAGTAACATTAAAGTTTTTTTACTTAATTTTTAAAATTTTTTTGCCCAATTTAATGATTCGTTTCGATATATATAGTGAAAGGAGGTTAGCAATTATGAATAATGTCAATCAACTATCACTTAATATGACACGCACAATGTACGATAAAGATGGAAAAGCTAAAATTGTTAAGCGTCACTTTTCAAATTTAAATACTGAAGCGACAAACGATCAATTAAAAAGCTTTAAAACAATTATCGAACAAATTACTGGTGAACATTATGAATCACTTGAGGTCATCAAGACAGAAGAAATTAAATAAGGAGGAGAATGATTATGTCACAAACATTAGAACTTATATTCAATGATGCAGTAAATAAAACTGTGAAAATTCAATTACCTAATATTGAACATTTTGTAAATGAATCAACTGTAAAAGAAGGTATGAAAAAATTGTTAGACTTAGATTTATTACGCCCAAAAACTGGAATTCCTACAAAAGTGTCTTCCGCACATATTATAGATAAAACTACTAAGGTATTATTTGATAATTAAATTTCACTCTAATTAAAAACATATGCACTACTAAAAGTATATAAAAGAAAATAGTATTTACAATAAAGGGTTAGATCATGAATAAATCATTATTACCATATAGTATAATATTGGATTATTCAACAAATAGAAATAACGAAATTATATTTGTTCCTACCCTTTTAGAAGGTTAAAATCCTATTGTATTTACTTGTTAATTTTGTAAGTAATGCCATCTATATTAAATTTATAGGGACATTACTCAATAAATCAAAAAGTAATTTAAGTGTAATTGTCTATATAAAACTGAATAGAACGATTCAAAACAGGCTGGGACATTGATAAATAATGCCCCAGCCTGTGTCATATTTTGTACAATAAATAACAGAATTGACAAGTTTTAAATTATAGCTTATCAAATTTAGTTATTCATAATCATAGTAAGATAATAAAGCGTAAAGCCTTTTAAAAAGCTAGATTTCTAACCAACTGTATTATTGAGTAAGAAATAATCTATTTTAAATTTATTGGTATTTCATTTATGTCTAGCTTACTCCATTTATTTAAACTTTAAATATACACTTATAAATTTTTATCGACTGATTTTTCGTTATTTTCATTCATTGGTCTTAACCTTACAGTATCACCAAAAAATATTTTTTTCTTTCCCAATTTTTTGCACAATGTGTATTGTTCAAAAACATCAATAACTTGCGCTAAATTTTTATATGATCTTTTAGGATTCAATACTTCGATAAATTGTTGATGCTTAATTCCATCATTAATACCTGCATCCACAAAAAAAGTTTCTTCGTCTAATAGACGAATAATAGATAATTGCTTCAATATTTTTTCCACCAATTCTACTAATCTAATACATGATAAATACATATATAAAACAAAACAACTAATTAATTATCAGTTGTCCAAAACACAAAAAGATAACTAAAACTATTCTATAACATTTTTTGTGTTGTGTACATCATTATTGCGAGTTATTATATAAATCTTATCAGAAATATAAATATATGAAATCTAACTCCTATGCTATATAATGATAGAGATAAATTTATTAGAAAGAGTGATAAAATGTTTCTCTTATATATCATTGGAATTATTGCCGGAATGGTTGTCCCATTCCAAACTTCTATCAACTCTAGACTCAGTGTTTATACTAAATCTTCATTTTATGCATCTACAATCTCCTTTGGGACAGGCACGATTTTCTTAATTATTATTAACTTAATAGCAAATCCACATGTATTTACATCTTCATTTTACGATAATCAAACTTTTAGTTATATTTGGTATATCGGTGGTATGCTAGGTGTTATTTTCTTAACTGGTAATCTCGTGTTATTACCTCGATTAGGTGCTTCGCTTACAGTAGTAATGACCGTTGCGGGACAAATTATTATGGGGGTACTCATCGATACTTTCGGATGGTTTGGTGCTGAACACGAACCTTTTACTATTTTCAAAGTAATTGGAGTCTTGTTGTTGATATTCGGCATTATATTAATGAATTATGTACGTAATACAAATAGAACAAAGAAAGCAAATCCTACTTTTTATATATGGCTTATCATTGGTTTCGTATTTGGATTTTGTCCCCCTATTCAAACAGCAATTAACAGTGCATTGGGTCAGCAAATACATTCTTCAGTGATGGCAGCACTCGTTTCTTTTACAGTAGGAACGATTGTACTATTTTTCCTAACTTTAATTTTTAATCGTAGTTTAAAATTGACAACATATAATACAACTCAAGGTAAAATAAAGCCACTTTATTTTATTGGTGGTACTTTAGGTGTGATATTTGTTACTACAAACATTATACTTATGCCACATTTAGGCGCTGCACTTACTACCATAATCGGTATGCTAGGCCAAATGCTTATGGGTATTATTATTGATCATTTTGGTTTACTTGGTACGAATAAAAATAAAATTACAACTAGAAAAGTAATTGGTATTTTAGCAATTATGATTGGTATTATCTTGTTGCGTCTTTTTTAAAAATTGAAAATAAAATACTTTGCATCACTCACTACAATACTATTCCACTTGGTTAGTATTGTAGTTTTTTTAACTTAATGTTTCTAATCATCTTATTTAATCCCTGTTATATATCAAACTCCTCTTGCTAAACTTCATAAAAAAACTATATTTCATACAAAGCACGTTTCTTATTTTTGAGTACTAGCACTCAAAAAAAATAAATATAAATAAAAACTATTTGTGTAATATTAAACAAAAACTTTCCAGGATAAGTATATTATTACTTTCAAATTTTTTTCCTTTGGGTTAGCATATTAAAGGGTATTTTCT
>NZ_JAKRNS010000012.1 GCF_022346615.1 Staphylococcus sp. ACRSN
CTTGCATGTATTAGGCACGCCGCCAGCGTTCATCCTGAGCCAGGATCAAACTCTCCATAAAAAATTATGATGTTTGATTAGCTCATAAAATACTAATTTGTGTTATCATTAACACGTTTTTTGAACCAACGAATTATCGTTGTGTTCGGAATTAACGTTGACATATTGCGATTCAGTTTTCAATGTTCATTTAATGTGTTACAAGAATTTATTTTAACATTAAGTTTTTGTTAAGTCAAGAATAAATTTCTTTTTTATTTTATTAATTTTTGTTGCGTTTGTTAACTCAACATTTAATATTGTATAACTTATCAATCATATTAACAAGTGCCAAATTTACACTTTTTAAATATTTTTTTGAGAAAGTTAAATTCGTTCGCCGCCTTGTTTTGACGACTTTTATATAATATCAAGAGAATCAACTATCGTCAATCCTATTTATTAATCTTTTTGGGTTTAATTTTACCTTTGTAATTACTAATTATTGTTAATATGTATTTAGATTTTATTTAGTGTAAATATTTGAGCTATTTTCTTTAATATATTACCTCTTTTTTTATAATTCAAGTATCAAATTCATTATTTTTATTGCATTTGATGTTACCTTTTTAATGTTCCAGATCTAAATTCAATTGATTTCTTTGATTGCCATCTTCATTTAGCCTATAAAAAAAGAAACACATTTCTTTTGGAAACATGTTTCTTCTATAATAAGTTATTTATTATGACTATTACTTTTTATCTTGGCATTCTTTACAAAGACCATATATTTCCATACGGTGATGCGTAACATTAAAATCTGTAACATGTTGTGCTAATTGTTCAACCTCATCCAACTGTGGATAATGGAAGTCTACAATCTTACCACAACTCTCACAAATTACATGATAGTGATTATGTGTATTAAAGTCGAATCGACTTGATGAATCACCATACGGTAATTCTTTAACGAGCCCAATGTCTTTAAAGACACGTAAATTATTATATATTGTCGCAACACTAATATTAGGAAAATCAGGTGAAAGTGCTTGATAAATTTCATCAGCAGTAGGATGCGTCTCTGATGCTATAAGATACTTTAATATAGCTTGTCTTTGAGGCGTTATTCTAATCCCTGCATTTCTTAAAGATGCTATTGAATCTTCTAATTCATGTTCAATTGTGTCCATCTCTGCACTCATATCGTTCACCATCTTTCTATTTAATAATAATTATTACTTAATATAAATATAACTTCTTATAAAGGAATATGTCAATATACAAACACTAATAGCCTAGTTTGGCATCTACTTCATTCTCAATTAGATTACTATTATTGAGAAAATTAACTAAATTCTTACTAAATAATTCTGTAGCTTCTTGAAAATTTTCTTTTCCATTCCCTGTTATATGTGCAGTTATCGTTACATTATTCAGATTATATAGTTCGTTATCTTCGCTTAATGGTTCAGTTTCAAACACATCCAAATATGCATGTCTAATAAGATTATCTTCAAGTGCTTTAATTAAAGTTTTTTCTTTAACAACAGATCCTCTTCCTACGTTAATAAATAATGCTGTATCTTTCATACTAACAAAATGATCTCTATCTAATAAATGTATAGTATGTTCAGTTTCTGGCAATGTATTAACAATGATATCCGCTTCTGGCAGAATATTGATCAACTCATTAAGTCCATAAGTATTAGCGATTCCCTTTACTTTATGACCTGTGGTATTAATGCCTAATACTTTCATATCTAAAGCTTGTGCTACATTAGCAGTCCGTTGAGCTATTGAGCCTGTTCCAATAAAGAGAATAGTTTGATTGTTAACTCTGTTGGCAGTTAATTTTGAATCATAAATTTTATTAAGTTGATTTTCATATGATAGTCTCATTTTCTTATAATCATCCAATATGAATGCAGTAATGAATTCTGCCATTTGCTTTGCATGAATACCTTTCCCGTTAGTCAAAAGGATATTATTCTCACTAATATATTTTAACGGAAGTTTATTTACGCCTGTTGCATACCAAGCAATCCATTTTAAATTTGTACATTCTGATAAGAAAACCTCATCTATATTAGAATCATGTCCTATAAGGATATCTATAGTTGATTTTTCTAACTTAGATATCTCATCTATGCCTTTCGTGAATATAAACTCAATGTTAGGAAAACGTTCAATTAATTGGTATTCTAAATCACCTAATCTTTTTAAACTTACCACCTTCATATAAACTCACCCCAAGATATCTTTTAATGTTTCCATCTGTGTTTTAACTTTAACTTTTTCTATGGTATCAATTATTATACCTTCTTCATTTATAATAAATGTAGTGCGTACAATTCCCATAGATTCCTTGCCAAAGGATTTTTTCATTTGATAAACACCTGTTTCCTTCGATAATTGATAATCTTCATCTACAAGCAAATCAAAATTTAAGTTCAATTTTTGAATAAAGTTTTGGTGTTTTTTCTTGCTATCTCCACTTATACCGTAAACTTTAACACCTAACTCATTGAAATTTGAAAGATTATCTCTAAAATCACAAGCTTCAGTCGTGCATGTAGGCGTATTGTCTCTTGGATAAAAATATAATACAGTTTTACTTCCCTTAATCGTTTCATTTGAAATGACTACACCGTTTTGGTTTTCTAACTTAAATTGAGGAAATTTTTCTCCCTTTTTCAACATCAGGCTCACCCTATTCTATTTATTATTAATTTTATGATACGATAATAGTCGAAAATATTAAATTAAAAGAGGTTGATATTAATGAATTTTACTGAAAGTGAAAGACTTCAACAGTTATCAAACGAATATATTCTTGGAGGTGTAAATTCACCTTCACGTTCTTATAAAGCAGTTGGCGGAGGTGCCCCTGTTATGATGCGTTCTGGTCAAGGTCCATTCTTATTCGATGTAGATGGTAATAAATATATTGACTATTTACAGGCTTATGGCCCAATAATCACAGGTCATGCTCACCCACATATTACTAAAGCGATACAAGAACAAGCAGCGTTAGGCGTTTTGTATGGTACACCAACAGAACTTGAAATTGATTTTGCTAAAAAACTACGTGATGCTATTCCTTCATTAGAGAAGATTAGATTCGTCAATTCAGGAACTGAAGCTGTAATGACTACGATAAGAGTTGCCCGTGCTTATACTAAACGAAATAAAATCGTAAAATTTGCTGGACAATATCATGGTCATTCAGACTTAGTATTAGTAGCAGCCGGTAGTGGCCCCTCACAACTTGGTTCTCCAGATTCGGCCGGCGTTCCAGAAAGTGTTGCAAAAGAAGTTATCACTGTACCTTACAATGATATTGATGCTTATAAAGAAGCAATAGATTATTGGGGCGACGATATCGCTTGTGTATTAGTTGAACCTATTGTAGGAAATTTTGGTATGGTGGAACCACAGCCTGGCTTCTTAGAAAAAGTTAATGAACTTACCCACGATAATGGCAGTTTAGTTATTTATGATGAAGTGATTACAGCATTCAGATTTCACTATGGCGGTGCGCAAGACCTTTACAAAGTCTATCCAGACTTAACGGCATTCGGAAAAATAATTGGAGGTGGCCTTCCAATTGGTGGATACGGTGGTAAGCAAGAAATAATGGAACAAGTTGCTCCTTTAGGTCCAGCATATCAAGCAGGTACGATGGCAGGAAATCCTCTTTCCATGAAAGCAGGTATTGCATTATTAGAAGTGCTAGAACAAGAAGGTATATACGAACGTTTAGATTTACTTGGTAAACGTTTAGAAGATGGCTTAAACGCTTTAATTGATAAGCATGGTATAACTGCAACTGTTAATAGAGTTTATGGTGCACTAACACTCTACTTTACTGATGAAAAAGTCACACATTACGATCAAGCCGAAAATTCAGATGGTGAAGCATTTGGTAAGTTCTTTAAATTGATGTTAAACCAAGGTATCAATTTAGCCCCTTCAAAATTCGAAGCGTGGTTTTTAACTACAGAACATACAGAAAAAGAAATAGATCAAACTTTAGAAGCTGCCGATTATGCTTTTAGTCAAATGATATAAACTTGAATTTTATCGACAATCGTTGTATAACAAGTATAAATAAAAAAATTAATATTTAATGAAGGAGCGGTACATTTGAAACTAGGAGCTCGTATTCTCAAAACAGGTATAGCTATTATACTTGCTTTGTTTATCGCTTCTCTACTACCTAATGAAGCTGGGTTAAAGGCGATTGCAGGAGTCAGTGCAGTTGTCGCCATGCAACCAAGTGTATATCGATCACTTAAAATTGTTTCAGAACAAGCACTTGGTAACGTAGTAGGAGCTTTATTAGCTGTAGCAATGGTTACAGTATTCGGTAATAATGTTGTTATTTTGGGTGTAACAGTTATTTTATTAATTGCTATTTTGTTCCGATTCAATCTTGCACATGTTGCTACATTAGCGAGCGTAACAGCATTAATAATTATGGGTCAGCATACCGGAAACTTTTATATTTCTGCATTTTATCGTTTTGTACTTGTTATGATTGGCGTATTAAGTTCATCTGTTGTTAACTTACTATTTTTACCACCTAAATTTGAATCAAAGATATATTATAATTCACAAAATATTTGTTCCGATATTTTCGTGTGGTTTAAATTGGTATTAAATGATACTTCTGAATATCAAAATATCAAAGAAGACAGAGGGTTAATTAGTAAACGTATCAATCGATTAGAACAAGTATTTGGTTACTACGAAGAAGAAAACCCTTGGACTAAGAAACAAGTCCACTCACAAAATAGAAAGAAAATATTATTTAAAGAAGTTGTTCGAAGCACAAGACAAGCTTATGAAGTATTAAAAAGGATGAATCGATATCAGAATGATCTTCATAATCTAAATCATGAGTTATTGTTACAAATCAAATTAGAAATAGATACATTAATTGCTTACCATGAACAAATATTTATTAGCCTTTCTAAGAGAGCGAGATATGATGTTGGGCAATTAGATAGTCAAATTGAAAATCCTCAGAAAAAAGATTTGATGGACGCGTTTCAAAAGGAAATTATTAGATCACCTTATCAAACTGAATACTCTTACGCTAACGTGATGCAAATTATAGCCGCAATTGAAGAATACCGCTATATATTAGAGCATCTAGATCGATTACGTATCAGTTTTTTCTCGTATCACCGCAGTGATAATGAGATTGATATTGAAGCAGAAGATTTTGATTTATAATAAGATAACCCCAATCGCTAATTGTAAAATTAGTGATTGGGGTTATTTGTTTCATACGATTTATTCTAATTATTAAAGATTTTGAATGCTATATAAATGTTCATACGCACCTTTTTTATTTAATAATGTTTCATGATTTCCAACTTCAACAACTTCTCCATTTTCAATAACTACTATCTTGTCAGCATGTGTAATTGTCGATAATCTATGTGCAACGATTAATGTAGTACGATCTTTACTTAAAACATTTAAAGCATCTTGTATAATCGATTCACTTTCTAAGTCTAATGCACTAGTTGCTTCATCGAGGATAATAATTGGCGGATTATTCAAGAAAATACGCGCAATAGAAACTCTTTGCTTTTGACCACCTGATAATTTAACTCCTCTTTCCCCTACTTCAGTATCATAACCATCAGTTAAGTCCATGATAAAGTCATGTGCATTTGCCATTTTAGCGGCTTGAATGACTTCCTCATCAGTAGCATCTGGTCTTCCAAGTAAAATATTTTCCTTTATAGTATCTGAAAATAATATATTATCTTGTTGTACTAATCCGATTTGATTTCTCAAGCTACCTGTTAAATAGGATTTAATATTCGTACCGTCAATTCGAATTTCTCCATCAGAAACGTCATAAAATCTTGGTATCAAATTGATCAGAGTGGACTTTCCTCCTCCACTCATACCTACGAATGCAACAGTCTCTCCTTGTTTAATATCTAAATTGATATGATTTAAAATTGTGGCCTCATTACTATTATATTTAAAACTAACATTTTCTAGCTCAATATGGCCTTTTTTAATTTCTAAAGGTAGTGCACCTTTTTTATTTTTTATATCATAGTCTTCATCCATAAGTTGAAACACTCTATCCATAGATGCAAAACTTTGAGTCAAGGTTGTAAATGATGATACCAATCGACGTAACGGACCAAATAATTGTTCTAAATAGCTTACAAATGCTGCTAGTGTACCAACAGTGATATTTCCAGTTATCGCGAAGTAAGCACCCACACCAATAACTATAATTGGTCCAACATCTGTTACTGTGTTAATTGCAGAAAAAGAATATGCATTCCATCGTGTATGTTTAAATGCACGATCTAAAAAATGTCTATTATGTTTATCAAAATTCTTCTCTTCATTATCTTCAATGGCGAAACTTTTAATAACAGACATGCCTTGAACACGTTCGTGTAAAAATCCTTGAACTTCTGCTAAAGCTTGTGATCTTTTTCGAGTTAATATTCTCAAACGTCCAAAGAAAAAATATACCGTTAAAATATAGAATGGGAATATAACGATTGCCGCTAAAGTTAATTTAACATCTAAAAACATCATAATACTTAAAGCGATAATGATTGTTATACAATCTAACCATATATTCATCAATCCAGTTAATATAAAGTCTTTTGTTTGTTCAACATCATTAATAACTCTTGAAATAACTTGTCCCGCTTGATTGTTTGCATAAAATCTAGCACTGAGTGCTTGTAAATGATTATAAAGTTGCTTTCGAATATCATAAAGTATCTTATTACTTGTCCATTGTGCCAAATATTGCCTTAAAAATTCTATTGGTGGTCTAACAATCACAAAGATAAATGCTGCTATACCCAAAGCAATAGATAATCTAGTGAATTTTTCCGGCGTTGTTATATCACCATTATTAATAACATCATCAATCACGAACTTAATTAATAATGGAATTAACATAGGAATGCCGAATTTTATAATACCAATAATAATCGTAGCAATGATTCGCCATCTATATGGTTGCACAAATTTTAAATATCTGCGAATCATAAAATGTATTCCCCCCAAAATTTATTACAAATGAAACAGCCCAAGTTGAATGTCAACTAAGGCTGTTGTAAACGCGTTATCTAAGTTAGTTTATCATTACGTTTGCGATTACAGTTTTATATTCACAAAATGTTAAACAATTACATTTTGCAAGACATACCTATATCACTATAAATGATTATTTAACTTATCTCACTAAATATGCTTAATAATTTCTTACTTTTTTATATCTTTCACGCCAAACTTTGATGAAGTCGGGAGCAAAAGGACCTTTCTTTTGTTCTATCCACTGTTGAAGGATATCAACATTTCTTCTTAAAATCACATCTATATCTGGGGAATAATTCATTTGTTTCATATGTTGTTCATATTCATCTTCATCTAATAGATGATATTTACCATTTGGATAGACTTTAATATCTAAGTCATAATCGATATATTTTAATGCTTCTTCATCACATACAAATGGCGATGAGAGATTACAATAATAATATACGCCATCCTCTCTAAACATACAAATGACGTTAAACCAGTATTCTGAGTGAAAATAAACAATTGCAGGTTCTCTCGTTATCCACGTTCGACTATCGCTTTCAGTAACCAAAGTATGGTCATTTCCACCGATAACAACATGATCCGTACCTTTTAGTATAGTAGTTTCAGACCACACACGATGAATATTACCATCATGTTTATAACTTTGTATTTTTATCGTCTGTCCTTCTTTAGGTATGGACTCTTTTACCATGCTCCACACCACCTTTACTTAGATTTCACAAAATAAATTATAACATACCTTCGTTTCATTCTACGAGCTTTGACTTATTATGATTTAGAAATATAATTATAAATTTTTGTCATACTCACTGGAAAATTAAATTGTTCCTTTTCATTTACATGCATCCATTTCATTCTTTCAGGTAATTCAATTTTATCTTTATTTATTGTAGTTTCTACTATGTACACTGCAATATCCCACGTTAAATGTGTAAACTGATGCTTCAATTTATATATAGGCTCATTTGAAACAGTGATGTCATTTCCTAAAATTGCACTGATATTTTGATTATTTCCATCTTCATACATTGGAAATTCCCACATTTGATTCAACAATTTTTGTGTTCGTTGTTCTATAAGTAGCTCATCGTATTCATTTCTAACAATAAAAACATTTTGTTTTATATGTTTCTTTTTAATTTTGGTTGTCTTAACTGGCAATTCGGGTACAGTTCCATATTCAAATGCTTCACATTGTGCTTGTACTGGACAAAACAAACATAAAGGGGTTTTTGGTGTACAAATCAAAGCACCTAATTCCATCATTGCCTGATTAAATGTTCCTGAATCACTTTGTACATATGGCATTAATTCACTTTCAAATGCTTTTCTAGTAGATTGTAATTTTGTATCGCGATAATCATTGTTCAATCTTGACCACACTCTAAATACATTACCATCTACTGTTGCCAATGGTTGATTAAAGGCAATACTCATCACAGCTGCTTGTGTATATGGTCCGACTCCTTTTAACTCTGCAAATAATTTAGGATCATCGGGTACGTGACTTTGATACTTTTCTTCAACTTCTTTTATTGCAGTATGAAAATTTCTAGCTCTACTATAATAACCTAAACCTTCCCAGTACTTTAATACTTCATCTTCATGTGCCTTACTTAAATCTGCAATGGTCGGAAACCTTTCAGTAAATCGATGATAGTAATCAATGACGGTCTTCACTTGTGTTTGTTGCAGCATAACTTCACTCAACCAAATGTAATAAGGGTTCGAAGTGTTTCGCCAAGGCATTTCACGTTGATTTACTTCAAACCAACTAACCAGATTATTTTTAAATTCATTTTTATTAAACATTAAACACATCTCTTTCTCTTTTTCACTTAAAAAATTTGCTATTTTAATAGTTGGGAAATTTTTATTATTTTACATATTCGATTATAATAAATGTAACATTGATACGAAATGAGTGAAAAATTATGGACACAGCTACACATATTGTCATGGGCGTAGGTTTAACCGCTATAGCTACTCAAGACCCCGCAATGGCTGGGTCTTTTACAGCATCGGCAACAACTTTAATCATTGGTTCATTAATACCTGATGGTGACACAGTATTAAAGTTAAAGGATAATGCAACCTATATATCACATCACAGAGGTATTACACATTCTATCCCTTTTACGATTCTATGGCCGTTGCTAATCGCACTATTTGTTTTTACATTTTTTAAGCATATAGATATCACACATATATGGTTATGGGCACAATTAGCAGTATTTTTACATGTTTTTGTAGATATATTCAATTCATACGGTACACAAGCATTAAGACCCATAACAAATAAATGGATTCAATTAAGCGTGATAAATACATTTGATCCAATTATTTTTATCATTTGGTGTATAGGCATTGTACTTTGGATTTTTGGATTACACCCATTTATCGTATTTTTCCCAATAGTAATCGTACTCGTTATATATTATATGATTCGTTTCCGAATGCAAGCCATTATTAAAAAACGTGCATTGCAACAAATCCAACAAGAACATCAACCTGTCAAAGTATTTGTTGCACCAACGATGAAATTTTTCGAATGGCGCGTTGCTATTCAAACTGAAGCATATGATTATGTAGGGCGAAGCTTTGGCGGAAACATTGTGTTTAGTGATAAATCTAAACGTCACCCATTCCCAAGTGATGACTTGATGCATTATGTAGAAAATGATAAAAATATTAAGACGTTTTTAAATTTCTCATCCATATATCGATGGCAAGCAACAAAGCATGAAGATGGTACCACAGAAATTCGCCTTATTGATTTAAGATATTTAAAAAATGGACATTATTCATTCGTTGCTATTGCACATTTAGATAATCAAAACTTAATCGATCATTCATATATAGGTTGGGTTTTTAGTGAAGATAAACTTCAAAAAAAATTATTCGCTAAGTGATGTTAAACAGTTATATAAAAATATGTATATGGAACATAATATCACTTTTTAAATGTTTCATTTTCTACTTATAACTAAATAAATAATAAGAAATAGTTCAATTCAAGACTTTTAATTATACTAAAAACTATCAAACAAAAAACCGGGCTGAGACATAGTAATGTCTCAGCCTGGTTTTTTATCAAGTTCAATTCATTATACTCTTATGTCATTCTTTTGATTGTCACTTTCTTCTTTCTCTAAACCATTGGTATTTTCAGAATTGGTATTTATATTTTCATTATTATCTCGCTTATTCTGTTGATAATTTTCAAACAAAATGTATTTTTTGTTTGATATCGTCCGATATAACGCATATATGATTACACATAATAACCCCATAAACATATAAAAATAAACATGATAAGGTATATTATTCAAACTTAATGCACCTAATACTACTGATTGAGAAATACCTTCAATCAAATAATAAACTGGATTCAACATTAATATATGTGTTATTATCCCTTCATTTGTTGATGGAATAAATATGATTGGAACTATAAAGAATGTAATAGACGAAATAATATAGAATATTATATTTATCTTAGTATATAGAATCGTCAACAAACCTATGATTGTTGATACAATCACCATAAAAACCATTGCCATAATCACATAATATAATGTTGAAATAATTGAACTTTCTATATTTACTGGTGTAGCGAATATAATAATAACTAAGGCAATAAACATCAATACACTCGTCGCTAATGTAATAATGATATTTTGAAAAATTGGGTTAATATTATATAGCTTACTAATAAAGTAATCCTTTTTATATATTTGATAAACTTGATAAATCGTAATCCATATAAAAGCAAAACTCGTAAGTGCAGCTAAACGATAATATGCACGTGCTTGCTTAATTTCTTCTGTGTTATTTAAATTAAATATTAGCATCATAACCAATAATATTATAATACTAGCAATAAAGGGTGTAGCAAACCAAATCCACCGCTTCTTTATACGAGCAAAAACATGTTTCAACAGATATGGTATATTTTTATAAAAATTTAACAAACTATCTATCATTATTTACACCTACAATTCAATATATAACCATTTGTTATTTTTCAAGTCAGCCATATAATATCCATCTCCTGCTTTAGTAATCCAGAAGTCTCCTTCGATATCAAATTTATCTTTCAACTTATCCTTATCTTTTATTGGTACAGTGAATCCAGTTAATTTGTTCTGATCATTGAATATCATAGATATTGGTTGTTGAACGATTGGTACTACAAAGCGACTATCTTTTCCAGTTTCTGGAACTAAAGAATCTGTCACTTTATTATGCTTCTTATGGAGATGACTATTGAAAAACTCATTATAATTACTATAATTTTTATGCATATATGGCGCTAAACTTTTGAAACTATGTGATTCAAATAAACCGGCAGGATCAAAATAGCGTATTTTATTTTTAGCAACTTTATAGTTTTTATTATCTACTATTACACGATAATTTTTAGTATTCTCTCCTGTAATTGTAACGAAACCATATTGATCTACTTTTTGAGGTTTCGAATTATCCATGCTTTCTAACTTAATTGCGTCAGACAGTACGATACCGTATGCTAGTTTTTCTTCATATGGATTTTTATGTTGATTTTGTATTGTAGATTGATCAATGTTTTGATTGATATTTAATTTGCCAATATCATTAAACATTAATAACGCCATTAGAACTAAACCAATAAAAAATATTCCTATTAAACTCCAAAACCTATAAATAGATACAGGCGGTCTCACATGATTATAACGTTCTACTCGCTTAAAATTATATGTTAATTCAGGTATACGTGCTCTTGATTTCTTCCAATCTACATCAAAATTCTCTTTTTCTTCATCTTTTTCTAATGAAGTTCGATCGTTTTCATGTTCTTTAAAGAGTGGTAATACTTGTTTCAATGATCCTTCTTTTCTCAGTTGTCCGTGTGAAAACCAAGCAATATAATTACTAACTTGAGATACACGTTCAACATTATCTTCAATCATTACAATTGTTGAGCCATTTTTTATGTATTCATCTGTAAGCTTAATTGCACGTTCAAAAAATGTTTCATCTAACTCACTAATTACTTGATTGAATATCAGAATACTAGAAGTGGATGTTCGTGCAAGTGTAAATAATAACCTAGCATATTCAACTTTGGATAACTGGCTAATTAAACTCGTTTTTTTATCTTCTAAATGTGCATATTTAAGTATTTGTTCCACTTTATGTTCTGAAGCTTTATAAGGGAATAATAATACAGCATTTTCCACATAATCTTGGACTGTATTATCTTGTAATTGTCTATCTTGTATATCTGCATAAAACAAGTCGGTCTTTCTAACTACTTTACCTTTATCAGGTTTAATTTCACCACTTAATATTCGACCAACGCGTTCTTTAGAAGACTCAGGCTCACCAATAATTCCTAATGCCTCGCCTTGATAGATATGTAGGTTAATATTATTCAATTCTATATCTTCAGCATTATAGCCAAAAGGGAGATACCATTTTTTAGATTTTTTATTTCTATAATAGTGTGTTACGTTAAGTAACTTTAAAATAATTGAACTACCCATCCTATCGTCATCCTTCTACAATTTTAATAATGCTACTGGTAAACCTTCTTCAGGTTCTGAACTATTTATTCTAAAACCCCAGGCAAAAATACCTTTTAATCGTTCTACCTTAAAGTAGCTATCTGTACCATCATTTAATTTATAAATTTTACCTAGTTCTATTTTGCTTCTATCCACTAAGTAGCTTTCGGCGACGATGACTTTACTCTGATAAACGTCGTATTCATTTAAAATGCCATTCATTTCAGCTTTTCTCATTTTTTCTTTATAGCCTTGAATTTCATGTCTTAATTCACTTTCGCTCAATTCACTCAATTTCTTCTGTTTCACCATCAATACCACTCTCTTCTAACTTTGACTTAATTTTATCATATTTATAACCCTTTCTCATAAGAGCTTCAATCGTCTTATTAACAAGGTGTTTACCTGTATATTTTCTAGCATTTTTATTATAGATTTTCTCTAAATCATTTTGTATTAAATGATCAACCTCTTCATCGGACTGTGAGAAATCCATCTCTGCTATAACTTCATTTATTTTTTCAAATGTGTAACCTTTTTGCATCATAGATTGCGTTAATTTCTCTTTCTTTTTTATACTCGGGCCTTTTTTCTGTTTCCATATTTTATTAGCCAATTTTAAAATATCGTCAAGTGGTTGCTCATCTTCGTACATTTGACCATATTCATCAATGATTGATTTTTCGATTCCTGCTTGATGCAACTTCTGTTTATATACCCCAGGACCCTTATCAGTAGTCAAAATCATTGTATTTTTTAGGCTATTTGCAAAATCATAATGATCAATTAATTTTTCCTTGTGACAGTAGTCAATTACTTTTGCTATTACAGTTTCTGAATATTCTTTCTTAATTAAATACTGTTGAACTTCATGTTCAGTTCTTTTCCGATATGATAAATATTGAATTGCCGCATTTAATGCTTGTCTATAGGATTCATATTTTTGTAATTTTTCCATATCAGATGCTTCTACAATTTGACCTTTTTTTAAGTTGAATTGAACAAAAGTATCTACATCAATACCCATTTCAAACTCATCATCAAGATATAAATTAAAACGCTCTTTATTATTTTTTTGCACTTCTATTTTTGTGATTTTTGGCATTATACTCACTCCACTTATTAAGAATAACTTATATCGCTTATGAATGGAATTATAGTGACTAATATAATTTGTCTTTAATTTTAATTTCAAAATGATACTAAATATATGTTTTACTTTATCCGGAAAATTTTCAAGTACTAATTTAATCTCCCACTTAAATAAACCATTTTCGTTACAGTAAAAAACTCAACATCTTTTATGGATGTTGAGTTTTTGTTTAAACTCCTAATTGTTCTATTGCTGTTCGATATTGTTCATCTGAGATATAGTTTTGTTGCTTCATTTTTTCTAAGTTTACCTTAACTCGATTGATGAAATTATCTGACATATCGTTTAAATCATAAACACTCGGTGCATTAACTTTACTTGCAAGCATTGCACTTTGTAAAACGGTAATTTGCGGTAAATTGGTATTATTTTGATCTGTTGTAGTACCAAAATAATGATTTGCTGCTGATTCAATCGTATATTGATTACTTCCAAAATAAATATTATTTACATAGAAGCTTAAAATTTGGTCTTTATCATATGTTTTTTCCACTCTATGTGCAACGAATAATTCTTTAATTTTTCTAGTAATTGATTGTTCATTATCATAATAATAGTTCTTCACTACTTGTTGCGTTAACGTACTTCCACCTTGTATATTCTTATCACTTAATGTTGAAAATAGGGCACGAGATGTTCCCTTAAAATCAAAACCATGGTGTTTGTAAAATCGTTCATCTTCCATTGCTACAAAAGCACCTTTTGTATAGTCTGGCATATCCGCTGCTGATACATAAGTAGATTTATTTTCAATTTTTTTCAAATCATCAACATCAGCTCTCAAGGATAGTACATACATAACACTAACAAAAATTGCAATGATTAATACAATAGGTAATAGTATTTTAAATATTAGACCCTTTCCCTTTTTCTTTTTCTTAGGTTTAGTTACTGGTTGTACATAAGTATTATGGTAGGGCTGATTGTAATTTTTTTCTTTAGTCTGCATTGTGGATTGCTTATAACGATCACTTCTTTTCATGCGGCAGCTCCTTTATATTGCTCTCATTTCATTATAAGTGAGTTTAACAAGAGTTTAAACGTTTATCTATAAGAAAACACAAAAATCAGTCGCAAGGTGTATGAATATCTCCATACCTAGTTTTAAAAGTTGTCACGTCTCGTCACAATTCCCAAAATACACATCTCATATTTGGATTTATCCACATCAAAAAATCCCTTAAAGTGAATCATTCACCTTTAAGGGATTACTAATATCTGTAATAGCTAAATTACTTATAATTTAAAAATTAACAATAAATATCTTATTTCAATTAGTCATTTAATTGATTAACAATTTCTCTGTTAAAATCATCTAAGTCATCTGGTGTACGGCTTGTAACGATATTTTTATCTACAACTACTGATTCATCAACAACTTGAGCACCAGCATTTGACAAGTCTTTACGTACATTTAATACAGCAGTCAATGTACGACCGTTTAAATCATCTGTATCAATTAAGATTTGTGGTCCATGGCATATAGCAAATGTTGGCACATCATTTTTCGTGAAGTATTTAGCAAAAGTTCCATATCTACCTTCTGAATCACCACGTAAATGATCTGGTGAAAATCCGCCTGGAATGAGCAAGCCATCGTAATCTTCAGGGTTTGCGTCAGCAATACCTAAATCAACAGTTGCTTTAGCACCATGTTTACCAACGACTTCACTATTCGCTTCATCACCAATAATAACAACTTCATGTCCAGCTTCTTCAATCGCTTCTTGTGGACTTGTTAATTCAATATCTTCAAATTCATCAGTTACTATAACTGCTACTTTTTTAGCCATGTAATATCACCTTTCTCTTTATATGTTCTACATGTTGTATAGACAAATATTAGGCAATTTAAACATTTGTTTAGATATAAATTTTATTTATCTGATGATTGAGATACTGTTTTTACTTTTTCTTCTAATTGATCTAACAAACCTATCCATTCATCTATATCTTCCACTCTAACCTCATCTGGGTTTACATGATCAATGTCATCAATGAATTTTTCTAATCTTGTTTTAATTTGATCAATTGTTTGATTTTCATTCATTTTATACGAAACTCCTTTTTATATGATAATTTAATCCTAACATGAATTTGACAAAAATAGGTATAGTCTGAATAATATTTGTAGTAAAATAAAAGAATTAGTTCTATTATAAAAAATGTTAATTTTTCATATACTGGTTAATAATTAAATATAAATCCATTAATAATAACTATAATCATAAATGGAGTTTCAAATTTTAATATATAGCCTTTAATAGTTCATTAAATAAGAAATGCATAAAAGAAGGAAGTTTTTATAATGTTAAATACCTATAGTGCAAATAAAAAAAAGCCTATCTCTATAGTAAATGACCCCTGGGAAGCCTACAATGATATTCAAGCACACAATCAATTGACGTTGAGTAATATTGAATTTACAACAACAAATTTATGTAACATGCGTTGTAGTCATTGTGCTGTTGGCTATACTTTGCAAACGTCCGATCCAGATCCACTACCAATGGATTTAATTTATCGAAGATTAGATGAAATTCCTCACCTCAAAACGATGTCAATCACCGGTGGAGAACCTATGTTTTCCAAAAAATCGATACGAAATGTTGTAAAACCACTTTTAAAATATGCATATGATCGCGGTATTTATGTTCAAATGAATTCTAATTTGACATTGCCATTAGATAGATACTTAGATATTGCAGAATATATTGATGTCATGCATATTTCACACAACTGGGGTACGATTGATACATTTACTGACGTTGGTTTTGGTGCAATGGAAAAGCAACCACCAATCAAAGCTAAATTAAAGTTATATGATCAAATGATTACCAATGCACGTACACTGTCAGAGCAAGGTATGTTTATTTCAGCTGAAACTATGTTAAATCAAAGTACATTGCCTCATTTAGAAAAAATCCATGCTGAAATTGTTAAAGACATGAAATGTAATCGCCATGAAATACACCCAATGTATCCTGCTGATTTTGCTAGTCAACTTGAGGTTTTACCATTAGCTGACATGAAAAAAGCAATTCATCATTTATTGGATTTTCGTGACCCACAAACTTGGATGCTATTTGGCACCTTACCTATTTATCCATGTATCAATGATGAACAAGACCAAGCATTGCTTCAACGCTTACGTGACACTGAAAATGTAACGATGAGAAATGATCCAGATGGTCGAAATCGACTAAATGTTAATGTGTTTACTGGAAACGTAATTGTCACAGATTTTGGCGATGAAAATGGAACGATTTCTAATATAAAATCTGACAAATTACCAGAAGTGTTTAACCAATGGTTACAGACACCATTGGCACAATCATTAAATTGTCACTGTTCAGAGTTTAATTGTCTAGGTCCTAATGTCCTAGTTAAAAATATGTATTATCCAAATACCAATTTCAAAGAAAAAGAACGTCAAATGCATCGCATCTTTTCAATGTCATAATGACTTAAAGTGTGATAATGCATTAAATATAACAAGCGTTGTAGATGAAGATACTAATTTCAACTACAACGCTTGTTTTATATTAGATACTGTTTTAAAAAACTACCCTTTAAATATATCAAGGTTATTTTATTCTATTTTTTGTACGTTAGATAGAAATTCAATGGTATCTTTACTTTCTTTTCGTCGTTCTTTTCTACGTTTCACGCGTGCTAATGCAGTATCATGAAACCATTTTTCAGTTTCAGATTCAGGATATACCGTTGGCACATCAACTGGTTTCCCTTGCTCATCTAATGCCACAAAAGTTAAAAAGCTTAATGCAGCTAGATGTCTTTCGTTTTCCAACACATCTTCAATGATAATTTGTACACAAACTTCCATTGATGACGTACCTGCATATGTAACCATTGCCTCATAAGACACGATATCGCCAGTCTTAATTGGCTTCAAAAAATCTACAGAATCTGTGGAAGCTGTTACTACCTGTGCACTACTATGCTTCATTGCAGTAATTGCTGCAATTTGATCAATATTGGCCATCATTGTACCACCAAACATCGTATGATGGTGATTGGTATCTTGTGGAAATACTTGTAACGCTTTGACACTTCGCGCTTCAGACATTGCTTTACTCATTCGATTTCCCATAATTCATCTATTCCCCTTTTTATACGTGGCCCGAGTGCTACATCTATATTTATTAAAATATCAATATCACTGTAATGCGTTTCCTACATACCAATGAGAGTTCCATTTGGCATGTAAGAGTTCCTCGCCATCATATTTTACTAAGCCCAATTTCCATTTTCAAAAACTAATTCTTTTTCATCATCTTGTGTAATTCCGTAAATTGTTAAATCTGAACTACCAATCATAAAATCAACATGTATCAATGAATCATTTAGTCCTTTGTCGAATTTTTCTTCGGCAGTCATTTCAGTACCTCCATCCAAATTAAATGCATACGCTGCACCTAACGCAATGTGGCAGGACGCATTTTCATCAAACAATGTATTGTAATAAATTGTATTTCGATTTGAAATTGGAGAATCATCTGGTACAAGTGCAACTTCTCCTAAACGTTTTGCACCCGCATCAGTACTTAATAAATCTCGTAATACAGCTTCACCTTGTTTCGCTTCAAAATCTACAACTTCGCCATCTTTAAAGGTAAGTTTAAATCCATCTATAATATTTCCATTATGACTTAAAGGCAATTTGTTTGTCACATAACCATTCACTTTAGCCCTATGTGGTGCTGTAAACACTTCTTCGGTTGGTATATTAGCAACAAAGCTTTGGCCTTCGCTCGTATAACTTGTCGCATCTTCCCAAATGTGACCATTAGGTAGCCCTATTTCTAAATCTGTACCTTCGGAAATATAATGCAGTACTTTATAATTTTTATTTTGCAATTTTTTGGCATGTTTACTTAAATTTGCAACATGATTTTGCCAGTTTTCAACAGGGTCATTGCCATCGACACGTACGATATCTAATACTTCTTCAATGAATTTTTGATAAGCTTCATCTTCTGTTAATTCTGGATATACACGTTTAGACCAAGCTTTAGATGGAAATGCTGCCACACACCATGGGAATTGATTTTTTTGACTCTTTTCCATATAGCCTTTATAAGCAGTTGAATAAGCACGTTGGAATGTACCCAATTTATCATTATCTATACCATTTAGTAAGTCTGGATCTTGAGTAATCAATGCCAGGTTTGCAGCACCTCTGTTAACATAATCCATTCTTTTATTTACTTCATAATCTTTAACTTCATTATTTTCAAAATGCTCTAATGATTCATATTCAAATTTCAAACGTGTTAATCTATCATCACTATATTCAACCTTTACATCTGAAGCACCTCGCTTATACGCAGCTTCAACTATATAATGTGTTAATTCCAATGCATCTACACTTGAGCGAATAAACACTGGTTGTCCTGGTTGTACATTCATACCTACATTTACTAGTAGTTGTGCATATTGTTGTAATTTTTCATGCAAATTTGTCATATTAACACGCTCCTAAATTTATTTACGAATTTGACCAAGCGCATCTGCAATTGCGGCTGCCTCGCTCGGTGTGAATGATGCTTTAGAAGTTACATATTCATGAATTTCTTTAACTTCTTGTTCATTTGCTGATTTATATTTTTCTGGATCGATTAAAGCTTGATTAACCAAGTTTAATCGTTCACGAATTTCTTCAATCATTTGTTCGTTTCCTATTGCCACACTTCTCACCTCTTTTTATATTTCATTTTATCAAAATTACGTATCTTGTTAAACTTTTATTATAAATGCCCTTTAGAAATGATTAAAAAAGCTTTAAAATGGGAATTAGGATTATACAATTTGGAGGTACACAATGATTTCAGTAGCATTTGTTTGTCTAGGTAATATATGCCGTTCACCAATGGCAGAAGGCATCATGAGACAAAGATTACAAGACCGCAAGATATCAGGCATTAATGTGTATTCTCGAGGTACTGGAAAATGGAACCTTGGAGAACCACCACATGAAGGAACACAAAACATTCTATCTAGAAATAATATTTCTATTGATGGCATGATTAGTGAATTATTCACATCTAAAGATGATTTTGATTATATTATTGCTATGGATCAAAGTAATGTGGAAAACATTCGTCAAATCAATCCAAATATTAAAGGCCACTTGTATAAACTCTTGGACTTTAGCGATATGGAAGAGACAGATGTACCTGATCCATACTACACAAATAATTTCGAAGGTGTATATAAAATGGTACAATCATCATGTGATAATTTAATTGATTTTATACTTAAAGATTCAAACTTAAGAGAGGGGTAACACAACATGCAAAACAAATTAATACCGGGAATTTTATTAGGTGCTGTAATTGGAGGCACTATAACATTGGCTGACAAATCTACACGTCAATCATTAAAACAATCAATTAAAGATGCTAAGGAAGGCAATCGCTCTCAAAAACCTTCAAAAATTGGGAATATTAAAGATGAAATCTTATATTGGAAAGATGCAGTAGAAGAAATTCGACGCAATAATCCAGAATTAGAACGTTCTTTAAAAGATGCTAAAGAAACTTTCGTAGAACGTAAAAATAACCGTTTGAACGGTTAATCTATAAATTTAACAAGTAGGTTTATTTCCTATCAATTAGTCCTTAAATGAATTTTTGAGTTCATTTAAGGGCTTTTTTATACGAGCATAGATTAACACAATATTTTTAAAAAAGATAAATTAGATTTTTATAGAAAGAATCATGTAACATATATTTACCAAAAACAATTTTTACAGTATATTAAAGTGGTATATGAAAATATAATACATAATAAGGAGCTTTGATATGTCGAAACAAAAACGTACTACTTCTGAATTCCTCAATGATGTAAAAGAAGAAGAACAAGAAAAAAAGTCCAACAAAGATCATAAAAATAAGTCGAAGCGAGACCGTACTTATATCACACCTGATCCATTCAAATCAAAGTCTGCAAAGAAGGAAAATCAAACATTTTTCGTGTCTCGCATAAATAAACCGGTTAAATATACAAAAGACTCAAATTTCTTTTCATATTTAATTTACCGTATTGGAAAAGATGACGCATCAGGTTTATCCGCACAATTGTCTTATTACTTTATGTTATCACTTTTCCCTATGTTATTATTCTTATTATCCATTGTTCCTATGGTAGGTATCAAACAATCGACTATTAGATCAATGATTAAAGAACATGTACCACCAGATTATGCACCTCAAGTTTCGTCAATCATAGGTGATATAATGGGCAATGCAAGTAGTGGTATTCTATCAATCGGGTTGATTTTAGCTTTGTGGTCAGCATCTAATGGTATGACTGCTATTATGAATTCATTTAATGTAGCCTATGATGTAGAAGATAGTCGTAATTTTATCGTATCAAAATTATTAAGTGTACTCTTCACATTAGCGATGGTTATTATTTTCCCAATTGC
Organism: Staphylococcus sp. ACRSN; assembly: GCF_022346615.1. GTDB lineage: Bacteria > Bacillota > Bacilli > Staphylococcales > Staphylococcaceae > Staphylococcus. Next base: position 21,242 of record NZ_JAKRNS010000012.1, read on the forward strand.
AATGATACTACCAACATTTGGTCAACAAATTGGGGCCTTACTCTTCGGACCACTTGGTTTAGGACAACAAATTGAATGGATTTTCACATTAGTTAGAATTATTTTACCGTTAATCATTGTATTTGTTGCATTTGTCGTATTATATACTTTAGCACCAAATGTAAAAATCAAAATGCTATCGGTAATCCCTGGTGCTATATTTGCAACAATTGTATTTTTAGGTGGTTCATACCTATTCAGTATTTATATTTCAAACTTTGCAAATTATTCTAAAACATATGGTAGTATCGCCGGTGTGATTATACTTATGTTGTGGTTATATATTACTGGCTTCATCATTATTATTGGGGCAGAAATCAATGCAATCATGCATCAACGTAAAATCATTGAAGGTAAAACTCCTGAAGAACAAACCTTAGCTACTATCAATAAGAATAATTGTGATGAATAGTTTTTCAATACAATTTTCAAAAAGAGCAATTATATAGAGATTTATGAAACAATCTCGTTTTCTACTCCTGTAGATATAAAAGTAAGGTTAGTCCAAACATTATTTACAGAGGTATTTTATAAACAAGCAACTTATACAAACTAAAACACAGTTCGAGATATTGAGATTCCCGAACTGTGTTTTTTATTGTATTAAATTATGTTGGAATGCATAAATCACTGCTTGCGTTCTATCTTGAACTTCAAGTTTACTTAAGATATTACTTACATGGGTCTTTACAGTTTTAATCGTAATATGTGACGCACTCGCTATTTCTTGATTTGAATATCCTTTTGCAATCAATAATAAAATTTCCATTTCACGTTCTGTTAACATTTCATATAATTCTGCACGTTGTTTCATTCTATTTCTCATCTTAACAAGTACTTCAGCTTCAAATACTGATTCACCACTGTGCGTTTTTCTGATAGCTTCTGCTATATCACTCGCACTGGTTGTTTTTAATATATAACTATCTACCCCAGAATCCAAAGCACGATACACTTCATTATCTTCAATATAACTTGTTAACATTACTACTTTAATCTGTGGTAAGTCTTTCTTGACCTGTTCGGTAGCTTCCACACCATCCATGTCATCCATGAGTAAATCCATTAAGATTAGATCAGGTTTTAGCTCATGTGCTTTTTCAATTGCTTCTTTCCCTGATTTACCTTCTCCTACCACATCAATATCTGGTTGTGTTGATAAATAACTTGAAATGCCTATCCTAACCATCTCATGGTCATCAACAAATAACACTTTAATCGTCATTAGACTCCTCCTTATTTAACGGTGCTTTCACTTCTATACGTGTGCCTGCATCTGGTAAAGATACAATATGGAATGTTGCTCCAATTTCAAGCGCACGTTCTCTCATATTTTTTAATCCATAACTTTGTTCTAATTTATCATCGACATTAAAGCCCTTCCCATTATCTTGAATACGCAACAATAAATAATCTTCCTTATTAAACAATTCAATTGTAACCTTTGTGCCTTTAGAATGTCTTAAGGTATTAGAGATTGCTTCTTGCGTTATTCTAAACAAATGATCTTCTATACCCTTTGGTACTTGGAACTCTTCAATATCATGTACAACCTTCATAGGCACTTTCTTTTGTAAATCAACGACTAAATCTTTTATACCTTCGCCAAGAGATTTATCTTTTAAACCTATTGGACGTAAATGTAATAATAGTGCACGCATTTCAAGTTGTGAATCTTGAATCATTTTTTCTAATACTGGAATTTGTTGATTTAATGGTGGCTCTAAATTTGATTCTTTGATAGCTGAGAGCATCATACTTGCGGCAAACAATTGTTGACTTACAGAATCATGTAGCTCTCTTGCTAAACGTTGTCGTTCATCTTCTATTATTTTTTTAACCTTAACATCGTTGATATTATATGATTCATTAGTTAAATTTTGCGTCTTCATACGCAATTTATGTACCTCTTGATTAAGCGGTACAAGCGTTTGATATAATTCTATTGTTTCATTATATAGTTCAATATTTTGGTCGTTAATCCCAACTGTTTGACCCTCAATTGAACGTTCAATTTGGTTTTGTAACCAATGGTTTTGTTGGTTAATTTTATATGCTAAAACCGAACCTACTATAATACATAATAATATAACTAATAAATTTAAAAATAGTAATACTGGAATACCGAAAATTTGCGTGTAGAACATGCCTTGAAAGTACATAATATTCACAAACACTTTATCTATAAAAAAGATTGCAAAAAATGTACTATAGACCAATATTAACATTGATCCAATCGCTCTTATATAGTGATTCACTTATAAATCACCTCGACATCTCCTAAAAACGTTGAAACATAAATATTTACAGCGTAATTCTCAGCTTTTGTCTGTTCTACGACTTTAATATTATTATTTTCCACTTTATACGATTTATCATTTATATAGGCATTTCCATATAGTGTTGTGAAATGTAGTTTTATATTATAATTTAGTGGCACAATGATTTGTACCTTACCTAACACATGCCTAACTACTACAGTATTGTTTTCTTTAATATTTGCTGCCTTTGACATATCAATATGCACATCACCAATACCATGCTGTATTTGCAAATCTTCCCACTTATATACATATACTGGTGTACGTTGCTCACCAAACCACTTTTGTTTAATGAATTCAGGTGATTCTACATCTTCATCAGTAGCGACCACTTTTAACGGCTTGAATCTGTATATGATATATCTCGCAATTAATACAATTAAAAAGATAAATAAAATAATTATTGTGTATTTATTGGATAGTAATGTGAAAGCTATTAATAACGCACCTATCCAAAAGGATAACAAGCCTCGTACTTTATGAAAATACAAATAGCCCACATAAACTAAAATGCACCCCAATAAAAACACTAATAAGAAGCCAATCTTTTCAAAGAAAATGTAATAAAAATTGGCTATGATCATTAAAGCTGTAAATATGATCAACATCTCAGTTGATATATATTTATGTGTCATGTTTCGCCACCTTTCTTCAAGCGACTAAACTAATACGTTCGATTAATTCACATTCTGTTTCTACATTCGCTCTTTCTGTAGCTTGATGTGATAAATCGGCTTCAATTCTCGCGTAGTCTGCTTCCATTCCATTTAATTTATTTTTAATATTTTCAATTTCAATATCATCAATTTCTTTTGCACAATAAATATGTTTTTCTTCAATCTTATCGATATATTTATTTTCTAAGGTTAGCGTTAAACTGTCAATTAATTCTGCTAAATATGCTTTTCTTTCAATTAAGTATTTAATATACATTTCAATACTTCTTAATTTTTTATCTAATGCATCTCTAAATTCAACTAGACTTGTATAAAAAGTATGTTTCGTTACTTTCTCTAAATATAACGTAATATAATTCATAGAATCACCTCATGCTTGATTAGACTCTATTATAAAAAATATCCGGAGCCATTATAATAGGCTCCGGAACCATCTTCTATTAGGACTTTAGACCGAAACACTTTTTAATCTATTTTCGTAGTTAAAACAGGTCCTTCTTTTGTCACAATCACTGTATGTTCTATTTGTGCTACAAAACTTTTATCATTTGTTTCAAATGCCCATTCATTTTTACCTTCTGTTACGAATGTAGCATTAGTTGAAATAAAAGGTTCTACTGCAATAACAGTACCCTCTTTTAATAAAGTCTTATCTTTTGGATCATAGTAGTTCATCACATGATTTGGTGCTTCATGTAAGGATTGACCAACGCCATGTCCAGTTAAATTTTTGATTACTGTTAAGTTATTCTTTCGTGCTGTAGCATGTACTGCTTTACCAATATGACTGAGTTTCGCTCCAGGCTTAACTCTTGTCATTGCCGCTTCAAAAGCTTCTAATGCTACGTCACATACTTTTTGTTTTAATGGATTATCAGATTCTCCAACTACAAATGAGATACCTGTATCTGCATAATAGCCATTTTTTAATGCTGACACATCAATATTTACTAAATCGCCTTCTTTAATCGTGCGTTTGCCAGGTATGCCATGTGCAACTTCTTCATTAACACTGATACATGTTTGTCCTGGGAATTTCTCATCATGAATAGGTGCAGAAATAGCACCATGTTCTTCAAATAATTCTTTTGCAATATCATCTAATGCTTTCGTTGTGATGCCAGGTTTAGTAGCTGCTTGCATTTTGTCACGAACTAAGGCACATATATAACCTATTTCTTTTAATGCATTTAATTCTTCTTTTGTTTTTACAATCATTTTATCCCGTTCCTTTTTAAAATTTATATTCTTTCTTATTATAGCAGATTTTTTTTGATATAATAAATTAGAAAAATTCAACACGTATAGTTTAACATTTTACTTATATGATTAATATGAGAACTTGTTTAATTACATATATTGCTTATAATTTTCTAGACTACTGGGAGTTTTGTTAATGAATGATAATTGGTATAAACGCATCATCGGTGCACGAACAATTAAGACTGGATTAGCAACATTTTTAACAGCTTTATTTTGTTTAACATTAAATTTGAACCCTATATTCGCAATATTAACTGCAATTGTTACTATTGAGCCCACAGCAAAAGCTTCCTTAAAAAAAGGTTATAAACGATTACCGGCAACTGTTATTGGTGCACTCTTTTCTGTTATTTTTACATTTATATTTGGTGACCAATCCCCTTTTTCCTATGCATTTAGTGCAACATTCACAATTATTTTATGTACTAAACTCAATTTACATGTAGGTACAACAGTTGCTACACTAACTGCAATGGCGATGATACCCGGTATTCATGAGGCCTATTATTTTAATTTCTTTTCACGTTTACTTACCGCAATCATCGGTTTGGTAACAGCTGGCCTTGTTAATTTTATTGTGTTACCACCAAAATATTACAATCAAGTAGAATCTAATATTTCTTTAACAGAGTCTTTAATGTATGATTTGTTTAATTTACGTATGCGACAATTATTACTTGGCAAATTTACTAAAGGCGCACCGTATAACAAACTCAATGCGCTTTTAGATTTAAACCAAAAAGTAGAAACTTTATTATCTTATCAAAAAGATGAATTAAGTTATCATAAACACCACGATGATGAATGGATTCGGCTTAAATCCTTAACTACCCGATCACGTACCAATAGATTAATTATCACTCATCTTTCTAACCTTGTTTATTTACCGAGGGATACACATATCATCTTTACATGTGATGAGCGTTATGCAATATTAAATATTGCCCATAGTATCAGTGAAATTCAAAAAACAGGACATTTTGAACGACAACGTCAAGCTGCATCTGTTTTAAAAACTTCAGTTAAAGGATTAGATGAGTTTGATGAAAATCAAATCAAGAGTCATATCATTTATGAAATATTACTGATTTATCGAATATTAGATCATCGATTTGCTTAAAATTGTCTGATAGCAGCAAACAAAAATAATAGCTTTTTTGGATACAATTCATAGATATATAAATCTATTAAGCACTCTTTCTTGATAAATAACATTATCAATTAAATACAGAAGAGTACAATGTGCCTGGCACGAATTTAATATAAATAGCCCTACAATGAACTGTACAATTCATTGTAGGGCTTTATTTATACTACATTTATTATTTTGATACTCTATCAACAATAACTTTCTTTGCTGCTTCTTCTTCAAAATTGTCTAGTTCTTTTGGTTCAAACGGTATACCTTTACGTTCACATGCTTTTTCCAATAAATAATCGGTAATCTCATGGTTTTTAGGTAAAATTGGACCATGTAAATATGTTCCCAATAAGTTTTTATAATGAATACCTTCTTTAGCATCATCATCATTGTTACCAAAACCATGAACGACTTTCCCTAAAGTTCCAAAATTATGATATGTTCTACCACCATGATTTTCAAAACCTACAATTGTTCCAAAAATATCACTTTCAATTACTATATCTCCCGTTAGTCGATCTGTTTGAGATTTGGTATAAAAATCTAATATATTTAAACCTTCTAATTCTGTACCATCCGGTGTGATATATTTACTACCTAAAAATTGATAACCACCACAAATTGTGAGTCCTGGCATACCAGATTCAATTGCAGTCTTTAGCTTTTCTTTAATCTTACTTAATTCTTTTGTAGCTAAAGACTGCTCTCTATCACTACCACCACCAATAAAGAAGATGTCACAATCATCTAATGTCACACCATCAGTTTCGTTGATATTTCTTACTTTTAATTCAATGTTTCTATGTTTCGCACGTTGCTTCAGTGCAATGATATTACCGATATCGCTATATAGATTTAATTTATCAGGCATAAAATGATAAACAGTTAATTCGTTCATATATCTTTAGCCTCCCCAAACGATTGATTTAATTGATTTAACATAGGTGACAGTGACGTATAGTTTGGAATCGCTACTGTAAAACTTTCTTTAAAATCCATTGATTTGGCAGTTGCTTTGTAAATATCTTTTTCCAAAATAATTGGGACTTTAACTTCTGCTAATTTTAATCTTAATTGTAATTCTTCAGCACGTGTACCAGTCACAATAATCGTTTCTATATCTTGTCTCGTTAATTTTTCAAAATCAGCATCATATATCCATGAAGTATCTTTTCCATCTGCAGCATTATCATTCAAACTCATCAGATATACTTTACGCCCTGATAACTGCTCTCCCACTGACAAACTTGCATTCATACCAGCTGGGTTCTTTGCTAAGTTAATCATAGCTTCTTTGCTATCTTTTCTGAAATATTGCATACGCCCATTATTAGAAGTATATGTTTCAAAACCTTTTCGAATTGCATCATCATTTAATCCTAATTCTCTTAAAACTGTATAGGCAGCAATGGTATTGTAGGCATTAAAATCACCTGCAATTTTCATATTAAATATTTCATTACCGATGGATATATTTATAAAAGGGGTTAAATCAAAGTGAGATACTTCGTATTTCGTTGCTTCACGTTTAAATCCACAATTACAATGATAATGGCCAATCTGGTTATAATGGATATAATCATAATGTAAAAGCTGCCCACAATTTGGACAATACTTACTCTCATTCATCGTACTTTGTTCGAACTCATGTGCATGAGCCTTCATACCATAATATTCAACAGTATCACTTGCAATCTTCAATCTACTAACAAATGGGTCATCGGCATTTAATAATAATTTAATACCTTTATTACTAATTGCATTAGCAATATTATTTACCATAATATCAATTTCGCCAAATCGGTCCATTTGATCTCGGAAGAAGTTTGTGAATATCATCATTGTCGGTGTAACTTCATTAAGTACTCTGGGTATTGAGCCTTCATCAATTTCTATGACTGCAATCTTTGTCTCTTGCTTTATTTGCAAAATAAAGGCAGATGTAATACCAGCAGCCATATTCGCGCCTTCATTATTATGTATGATTTTAATATCATTGGCTTTTAAAGTATGACCTATTAAATTTGAAGTGGTTGTTTTCCCATTAGTACCACTAATAAATACTATTTCATCTACTTGAGAAGCTAATTTTCTTAATATATTTTTATCTACTCTTCTAGCAATTTGACCTGGCAAGTCAGTGCCTTTTTTCCCTGCAGCTCTACTTGCTTGCCTTGCTACTTTTGCTAGCCGTGTCGCAGTCCAACGTCTCATGTCGTTCCTCCTCTACTTCTTCACTTAAAATATTATAACATGATTAAGTTGTATTCCAAACAATTCTCATTAAGAATTATCACACTCACATCCCAGATTATAATTATTATTATTTACTAATGAGAATAGATTTGTTATACTAAAAAAAAGAATATATGGAGGCTATTACTTATGTTAAACAAAGAATTATTAGACGCTTTAAATGAACAAATGAACCACGAATTTTATGCAGCGCATGCTTATATGGCAATGGCAGCATATTGCGATAATGGATCATATGAAGGGTTCGCAAATTTTTATATCCAACAAGCTAAAGAAGAAAGATTCCATGGTCAAAAGATTTATGATTACATTAATGACCGTGGTGAAAAAGCCGTTTTCTCTGCAATTTCAGCACCAAAGTCTGACTTCAAGAATATCTTAGAAACATTTGAAGATGGTCTTGCACAAGAGCAAGATGTAACACGTCGTTTTTATAATTTATCTGAATTAGCAAATAAAGATAAAGATTATGCTACAATTTCATTTTTAAATTGGTTCTTAGATGAACAAGTTGAAGAAGAATCTATGTTTGAAACACATATTGATTATTTAAAACGTATTGGTGATGATAGTAATACGCTTTATCTATACGAAAAAGAACTTGCAGCTCGTACTTTCAATGAAGAATAAAGTTCTTTAAATAAGTCTATATTTTTTAAACTTAAGTTATATTGTTCCATAACGACCGTTGCCCATTCTTTATTGAATGGGTTTTTTATATGTGCAATTTACAAGAGCATATTTTATATTTAGTGTATAATACTAGTGCTATGTTAATTTGTTAACTAAAGATTTTGTAAAGCAACTCGACGGCTTAATCGTTTTATACTTAATTTGAAAGGATAATGGCATAATGAATGACGATGCATTTATTGCACTGGACTTTGAAACTGCAAATGGTAAAAGAACAAGTATTTGTTCTATAGGTATGGTAAAGGTTGTGAATCATCAAATCACAGAAACTTTTTACACTCTAGTAAACCCTAATGATTATTTCTCACAACAAAATATTGCGGTCCACGGGATTCATCCTGAGGATGTAACAAACGCGCCTACTTTCTCTTTTGTTTACCCACATATGTTGGATTTTATCGGGAATTTACCTGTTGTTGCGCACAACGCTGCGTTTGATATGAATGTTTTACATGAAAGTATCAAAGCCATCGGTCAACAAACCCCTAACATGCAATATTTTTGTTCATTACAATTATCACGTAGAACAATTAATCACCATCGTTATGGATTAAACTATATGATGGATTATTATAATTTAGATTTTCACGGCCATCATGATGCATTAAATGATGCAAAGGCATGTGCGATGATTACTTTTCGTTTATTACAACACTATGATAATTTAAATACTATGTTAAGTGTATACGGAAAGCAATTACGCGACAAAGACTAACCAATTTAACTTTTCATAACAAAAAGCACGTGTATTTTAAGAATAAAACCTTAAAATACACGTGCTTTTTGTTATCATAAACGATTCTGTTCAAGTTAACATTTCGTAAATTTTTTAACTTAATAAAACTTTCTATCCTTCTATATATAGTCGTAAATTGTCATATTTTCATACGTAGATTTCTCAAGGTTACCAACTGTTACACCGACCAATCGAATTGGCACATCAGGGTCCTTTAATTCTGTATATAAACTATATGCGATATTGTAAATATCCGTTTCATTTCTAACAGGATTTCTTAAACTTTTTTGTTTCGATAAGGATTCAAATTTATAAGTTTTAATTTTTACTGTTACTGTTTTTCCTGATTTTTGAATTTTGGATAATCGTTCAGCAGTTTTATTACTTAATTCCCATATTTTCTGTAATATCTCATCATCATCATTCATATCCGTAGAAAAAGTTCTTTCAGTACCTACAGATTTTCGAATTCTGGTTGATTTCACAGGATTATAGTCTATTCCTCGGGCTTTATTATATAAACCATGCCCACGTTTCCCAAACAAACGAATCAGATCATATTCACTTTGATTATATAAATCTTGCCCATTATAAATTTGATGTTCATGCATTTTCTCCTTGGATGCTTTACCTACTCCAGGAAAATCTCCAATATCTAATTCCATCAGTATAGCATGAACATTTTGATAATCTATGACTGTTAAACCATTTGGTTTATTCATACCACTTGCTAATTTAGCAAGAAATTTATTATATGATACACCGGCAGATGAAGTTAAATTAGTTTCTGCTAATATGTCTCTTCTGATATACTGTGCAATGCTTGAAGCTGGAAGATCTGGTCTAACTAAATGTGTAATATCTAAATATGCTTCATCTAACGAAAGTGGTTCTACTATATCTGTATAACTTTTAAAGATTGTCATGATTTTTTCTGAAGCAGCTTTATATGCTTCAAATCTAGGTGGCACATAATATCCATTCGGACATAACTTGTGTGCTTGGGCAGTAGGCATTGCAGAGTGTACTCCATATTGTCGCGCTTCATATGATGCCGTTGAAACCACACCACGATTGCTCGCTTTGCCCCCTACTATTACGGGTTTCCCTTTTAATTTAGGATTATCTCTCATTTCTACTTGTGCAAAAAAATAATCCATGTCAATATGAATAATTCTTCTCTCTGTCAATTCCTCTCACCTCCTACTTTATACGGTAATTTAATCATGTTATCCTATCGAAATATATTGAAGTACATAATATTATACTAACAATTTAACACTAGTTGTAGTCATGTGACTTTGATTATAAAAATTTCAAAAAATAAAAAAGTTAGTCACATAGCAAAAACTAATAATTTCAACAGAGCAGGAAATTATAGACTTTATGCTATGGACTAACCCATGTAATTATACAATTATAGTTATTCAACTTCTGTACGGTATGTAGCATTATCTTCTGTATAAAATAATATACCATCTTCAGTATCTTCAATAAGTTTAACTTTACTGTTTAATGCTCCCGTTACAAAATACATGTCTAAAACGCAATATCCAACATGAAAGCTAATTATAAATAAAATTGATGAATATGCATAAACTGAAAACAATAAAAATAATAGTGTTGTGATAACGACTAAAGGCGCTAACATAATTGTGATGTATTGCCATCTCTTAAAATAAACGTTTGGCATATGTGTCGACAACAAACCTAATTTGAATTGACAGGTGGGTTTATCTCCTTTTGAAAATATTCTAAAAGATACAATATGAATCAATTCATGTAGGAAATAAATTACTGTAAATCCTAAAATTCCATAAATCATATTATATACAATATTTTGTTCAATAATATGCGTTAATGAAAATGCCATCTTATATGACAATAGTATCGTAATCATTACAACTGTAAATTGGAAAAGCATAAACCTTTCCATTGCTTTTTTATTTGAAAGCAAATCAATTTTAAACATTAGCTAACCTCCCAATCGTTACCTATTACCTAGAGTATACAACGGTTATCTTCACGTTTAAAGTACATTTCATGAAAGTTAGTTGCCTGTAATTAAATTTTAACAAACATACGTTTCTTGCAATATTTCGAAATATTACACTCTTATCCAATAACACTTTCTCTTGTTTTATTCCCTATAAAACATTTTCAAAAACTATAACGCATCTAATTAAATACTTTCAAATTGAGCAACTGTTTCCACATGTGTAGTATGTGGGAACATATCTACAGGTGTTATTTGAGTCAATTTATATTGATGCGCTAAAAGCTGAGCATCTCTTTGTTGTGTTGATGGATTACAAGAAATGTATATGATTTTTCGCGGATTTAATTCCAACAACGTATCCAAGAAACTTTCATCACAGCCTTTACGTGGAGGATCTACCATTACTACATCTGGTTTAATTCCTTGAGCTTTCCATTTTAAGATAATATCTTCTGCTTTACCACAGACAAAAGTAGTATTTTCAAACTGGTTTAAAGTCGCATTCTTTTTAGCATCCTCAATCGCTTCTGGTACGATTTCAACCCCGTATACATGTTTTGCTTTAGGTGCCATATAAAGTCCAATTGTACCAATACCACAGTACGTGTCTAAAACTGTTTCTTCACCTTTCAAATCAGCATAGTCGATTGCACGTTGATACAATTTTTCAGTTTGTGTGGAGTTAATTTGATAAAATGATTGATCACTTATCTTAAAAGTAATATCAGATAATGTATCTTCTATTTGATCCACACCATAAAGTGTATGCGACACATTACCCATAATTACATTCGAATGTGTGTTGTTAACATTGTGTTTTACACTTCTTATTTCTGGAAAAGCTTCAACTAATTTCTGTGTAATCACATCACTTTGTTTAAATTTCTTGCCATTTGTGACAAATATAACCATCAAGTCACCTGTATAATGACCTGTTCTGATAACTACATGACGCATAAGTCCATTCTTTTTGTGTTCATCATAGATACTAACATTAAGCTCGTTGAACCATTTCTTTACAAAATTCATCACATCTTGATGTTTTGTATCTTGTATTAAACATTCGTCCATATCTATAATTTGATGACTTCTTTGACGATAAAATCCCATGATTGTTTCATTTTGATCAGTTTTGCCTACAGGTATTTGTGATTTGTTTCTATAATGCCATGGTGATTCCATACCAATTGTGTCATGGATAACAGTATCTTTAAAATTAGCTTTACGGTGGAACAAATTAATGACTTGCTCTTTTTTCATATCTAACTGCGCTTGATAAGATAAATGTTGTAATTGACAACCGCCACATTTGTAATAATAAACACAAGGTGGCTCAACCCTTTGATCGCTTTGCTCTTTAATATTTAGTAATTTAGCAATCGCAAAGTTCTTTTTCACTTTAATCACTTTATATTCTATCGTTTCATCTATTAAAGCATTTGGTACAAAAATTGGATAACGATCTAACTTAACCACTCCATGCCCTTCGTGTGTTAAATCTATTACTTTACCTTCTCTTACTTCATTTTTTTGTATTGCATTCATTATTTCACCCCACATTAAAAGAGGTTAGGACATATGATGATGTTTACCTAACCTCGTCGCTTAACTCTCTTTGATATTTTTCGACTATTCATTTTAACTTAAAATGTTTTATTACTTCAAGTTTTAATTTCAATTATTATTGTTCCACTAATTCTTGATTATTTACATCACTTGGCGTATACACTTCAATATGTTGTTTCAAATTCAAAAAATTACCTGGTAATTTACCACCATATTCACCATCAACATTTAATTGCATATCTATAAATGATGAAACGCTAACTGATTTTGCTTTTTTATAATGAACTTTAGGATGTTTAGTATGCTCACCTCTTGAAGCTAAAGTCATTATATGCCCTAATTCTGCTAAATTTGCTTTTTCAACTATAATCAAAGTAAAATCACCATCATCTAACTTCGCATCTGGTACAAGCTTTTCAAAGCCAGCCATTGAATTAGTTAGACCTAGCAAAAATAGCAACGCTTCGCCTTGGAAAACTTCTCCATCATATTCAATTCGTAAATCTACCGCTTTCATTTGTGGTAACATTTCAAAACCTTTTATATAATATGCGAATGGACCTACAATAGATTTCAACTTACTCGGTGTTTCGTAAGATACTTGTGTAAGTTGGCCACCTGCTGCTAAATTAATAAAATATCTGCTATTCATCTTACCAATATCCACTTTTGTACTATGGCCTTCTATGATGACATCAATTGCACTCATAATATCGTTCGGTAAGTGTAATGCGCGACCGAAATCATTTACAGTACCCATCGGGATAATTCCTAATTTGGGTCTATTAGGTTGTTCTGCAATGCCATTAATCACTTCATTTAAAGTGCCATCTCCACCTGCTGCAATAAGTACATCGTAATTGTGTTCTAAACATCGTGCCGCTTCTGCTGTCGCATCTCCGACTTTTTCAGTAGCATATGCGCTTGTTTCGAATCCAGCTTTTTCTAATTTTATTAACACATCTGGTAATGTACGCTTAAATAACTCTTTACCTGATGTTGGATTATAAATGATTCTAGCTCGTTTTCTCATATTTTATCCCTCAACTTCATTTACTCATACTCTATATTAAATGATTTAGCAAATGTATAAAAGCATTTAGTCCAAATTAACTGAATATATTAATAAAAATTAAAAAGAACTTGCAGATGATAATCTACAAGTTCTTATTGTATCACGACATTTTACGTACTACAGTTTATTAACTTTAAAAACTTATCGTTTTTCTAGTTCTTGTTTTAATAATTGGTTTACAAGTTGTGGATTAGCTTGACCTTTAGAGGCTTTCATAATTTGACCGACTAAGAAGCCCATCGCCTTGCCTTTACCATTTTTAAAGTCTTCTACAGATTGTGGATTATTATCTAAAGCTTCATTTACAAATTTCAATAATGTAGCTTCATCTGAAATTTGAACTAGTCCTTTTTCTTCCATAATCTGTTTCGCATCTCCACCATTCTCAGCTAACTCTGGGAATACTTTTTTAGCGATTTTACTGCTCATTGTGCCGTCTTCAATTAACTTAATCATTCCAGCTAAGTTTTCTGGAGTTAATTTAGTATCTAATAAGTCCACTTGGTTTTTATTTAAATACTCATTAACGCCACCCATTAACCAGTTTGATGTTAACTTAACGTCAGCACCAGCTTCTACAGCACCTTCAAAGAAGTCTGACATTTCTTTGGTTAAAGTCAATACATGTGCATCGTAAGCTGGTAAACCAAATTGATTTACATATTTTTCTTTTCTTTCATCTGGTAATTCTGGAATTGTTTGACGAACGCGCTCTTTCCATTCCTCATCTACATAAAGTGGAACGATATCTGGTTCTGGGAAGTAACGATAATCGTCAGAACCTTCTTTAACACGCATTAGTATTGTTTTACCAGTTGATTCATCAAATCTACGTGTTTCTTGTAGAATTTCTCCACCATTTAATAATTCTTCTTCTTGGCGTTTTTCTTCATATTCAAGACCTTTTCTTACATAAGTAAATGAGTTTAGGTTTTTCAACTCTGCTTTAGTACCAAATTCTTCTTGACCATATGGTCGTAAAGAAATGTTGGCATCACAACGTAATGATCCTTCTTCCATTTTACAATCAGATACGCCAGTGTATTGAATAATAGAACGTAGTTTTTCTAAGTATGCATACGCCTCTTGTGGAGAGCGAATATCTGGCTCAGATACGATTTCGATTAATGGTGTACCTTGACGGTTTAAATCAACTAGAGAATAACCATCTTTATGTGTTGATTTACCAGCATCTTCTTCCATATGAAGACGAGTGATGCCGATTCGTTTCGTCTTACCGTCTACTTCAATATCGATATATCCATTTTCACCTATTGGTTGATCAAATTGAGAAATTTGATATGCTTTCGGATTATCTGGATAGAAATAGTTTTTACGATCAAATTTAGATTCTGTAGCAATATCCATATTTAATGCCATTGAAGCTCTCATCGCCCAATCCACAGCGCGTCTATTAACTACTGGTAACACACCTGGGTAAGCAAGATCAATTACGTTCGTATTTGAGTTTGGGTTAGCACCAAAGTGCGCTGGTGATGGAGAGAACATCTTAGATTCTGTTTTAAGTTCAACATGGACCTCTAGTCCAATAACTGTTTCAAAATGCATGGTTTCCACTCCTTATAAATTTTCGTATTCATTATGAAGATTGAATTTTGTTTCATATTGGTAAGCGACACGATATAACGTCTTCTCATCGAACGGTTTACCGATAAATTGTAATCCGATTGGACGACCGTTAGATTTACCACAAGGAACAGAAATACCTGGTAAACCAGCTAAGTTAACTGGTGTAGTTAATAAGTCATTCGCATACATAGTTAATGGATCATCAATTTCTTCACCTAAGTTAAAAGCTGGTGTCGGTGTAGTTGGTCCAACAACAACATCATAATTTTCAAAAATACGATCAAAGTCATTTTTGATAAGCGTTCTAACTTTTTGTGATTTTTTATAAAAAGCATCATAGTATCCAGAACTTAAAGCAAATGTACCTAAATAAATACGACGTTTTACTTCAGGACCAAAGCCTTCACTTCTAGACATTTTATATAATTCTTCAAGTGAATTCGCTTCTGGAGAATGATAACCATATCTGATACCGTCAAAACGAGATAAGTTTGAAGATGCTTCAGATGATGCAATAACATAGTATGATGGGATACCATATTTCGTATTTGGTAATGATACTTCTTCTACTGTTGCACCTAACTCTGTTAATGTTTCGACTGCTTGTTTCACTGAAGCTTTTACTTCTTCAGATACACCTTCGCCCAAATATTCTTTAGGTAAAGCAACTTTCAAACCTTTAATATCTTTACCAATGTCAGATGTAAAATCAGCATCTTCAACTGGCGCACTTGTAGAATCATTTTCGTCTAAACCTGTAATCGCCTCAAGCACTAATGCATTATCTTTAACTGTACGTGTCAATGGTCCAATTTGGTCTAACGATGAAGCAAATGCTACAAGACCAAAACGAGAAACTCGACCATAAGTAGGTTTTAATCCAACAATACCGCAATAAGCTGCTGGTTGACGGATTGAACCACCAGTATCAGAACCTAAAGTGAAAGGTACCAAACCTGCAGCAACTGCAGCAGCAGAACCACCAGACGATCCACCTGGAACTGCAGTATGATCGAATGGGTTTACTGTTTTTTTATAATAAGAAGTTTCAGTAGAACCACCCATCGCAAACTCATCCATATTAACTTTACCGATTAGTACAGCCTGTTCATTATGTAATTTTTTCATTACAGTAGACTCATAAATCGGTACAAAGCCTTCTAACATTTTACTTGCACACGTTGTCTCAACGCCTTCAGTAATAATGTTATCTTTGATTCCCATAGGAATACCAAATAGTTTCCCTTCCATTTGATCCTTAGCTTGCAATTCATCTAATTCTTCTGCTTTTTTAATAGCATTCTCTTTATCTAAAGCAAGAAATGATTTAATTGTAGGATCCGTTTCTTCAATTGCATCATAGATATCACTAACGATTTGTGATGGTTTAATCTCTTTATTTTTAATTAAGTTAATTAAATTTTCTACAGACTCATATCGGATGGTCATCTTACGCGTCCTCCTCATTCATGATAGATGGTACTTTAAATTGACCATCTTCAGTATCTTTTGCATTTTTCAATGCAATCTCTTGAGGAATACCCTCGATTGCTTTATCTTCACGTAATACATTTTGTAAATCTAATACATGATATGTTGGTTCGATATCACTAGTCTCTGCAGTATCAATTTGATTGGCAAAATTTAAAATACTTTCTAGAGTATCTTGCATTTCAGTTGTTTCTTCTTCAGTAATTTGAAGTCTAGCTAAGTTTGCAATATGCTCAACTTCTTCACGTGTAACTTTAGCCATTAAAATAAAAGCCTCCTTTTTACTCATTCATTACAAAATTGTATCAAAATTTCGCTTAAAAATCTAAGCTTTTCGATATTAACACCAAATTAGTATATAAAACGTTTTTGTAATGTTTAAAATTCGACAAAATCATCATGTTACTCTATCTACTGTTTTTTGGACATTGAAAAAGAATACTGTAAAAAACTGCATATTAAATCATCAGTTTTAGTATTAAAGCATTATCAACGCTACAATGTTGTAAACGCTTTATTAACTGTTGTAAAAAGTTTTTTATAAAAATTATTTGAATTCGCACTATTCTAACTATTAATTTCAATGTATAATAATTCATGTAACACAATTATATACTATTAAACAAAGGGGGATGTTAATCATGATGATTTTAGGTACTTCTTTAGCCAACCAAGTCCAAGCAAGTTGGCAGACATATATCATGATTGTAGTTTATTTCATCATATTACTCGCTATTGGTTATTATGGATATAAACAATCAACTGGTAATTTAAGTGAGTTCATGCTTGGGGGTCGGAGTATCGGTCCTTATGTAACCGCTTTGTCTGCAGGTGCTTCAGATATGAGTGGTTGGATGATTATGGGATTGCCTGGATCAGTATATAGTACTGGTTTATCGGCAATGTGGATTACAATAGGTTTATCTTTAGGTGCATACATAAATTACTTTGTTGTAGCGCCAAGACTTCGTGTCTATACTGAAATTGCTGGGGATGCAATTACATTACCTGACTTCTTCAAGAATAGATTAGACGACCGTAAAAATTATATTAAAATTATTTCTGGCTTAATTATCGTCGTCTTTTTCACTTTATACACGCATTCAGGTTTTGTATCTGGCGGTAAGTTGTTCGAAAGCGCATTTGGATTAAATTATCATTTTGGATTGATTTTAGTAGCAGCAATCGTTATTTTCTACACATTTTTTGGTGGTTATCTAGCTGTATCTATCACTGATTTCTTCCAAGGGGTGATCATGTTAATTGCGATGGTAATGGTACCTATCGTTGCGCTTATTGAATTAAGTGGTTTGGATACTTTCAGACAGGTTGCTGAAATGAAACCGACCAATTTAGATTTCTTTAAGGGAACTACTGTTTTAGGAATTATTTCATTATTAGCGTGGGGATTAGGTTACTTTGGCCAACCACATATCATCGTTCGTTTTATGTCTATAAAAACGCATAAAATGTTGCCTAAAGCGCGTCGTTTAGGCATTAGTTGGATGGTTGTAGGTCTGTTGGGAGCTGTAGCAGTCGGTCTTACAGGTATCGCATTTATATCAGAACGTAATATTAAAATGGAAGACCCAGAGACATTATTTATTATAATGAGTCAAATTTTATTCCATCCTTTAGTTGGTGGTTTCTTACTTGCCGCTATTTTGGCAGCAATCATGAGCACAATTTCATCACAATTACTTGTTACTTCTAGTTCTTTAACTGAAGACTTTTATAAATTGATTCGCGGTGAGGAAAAAGCTAAAACACATGAAAAAGAATTCGTTATGGTAGGTCGTTTGTCAGTTCTACTTGTTGCGATTGTTGCAATTTGGATAGCTTGGTCACCAAACGACACTATTTTAAACCTTGTGGGAAATGCATGGGCTGGTTTTGGTGCAGCATTTAGTCCATTAGTAATATTTTCATTATATTGGAAAGGTTTAAGCAGAGCTGGTGCCTTAAGTGGTATGATCGTCGGAGCAGTTGTTGTTATTATATGGATTGCATGGATTAAACCACTTGCTCACATTAATGAAATTTTTGGCATGTACGAAATTATACCAGGGTTCTTCGCTAGTGTAATCGTCACTTATGTTATTAGTAAAATGACTAAGAAGCCAGGTGACTTTGTAGATCATGATATTACAGAAGTGAAACGTATATTGAAAGATTAATATAAAGTTATTTTACAAATAACGAAGCGTCTGAGATATTAAAATATAAGATATATGAAAAAGCAATTTCTATTGAAATAATATAGAAATTGCTTTTTTTATGCATTTTAATATACACTTCGATCAGACAGCGACATATGTTGGAGAGACTCCTGAGGGAACCGGACAAGTTGAAGACTACAGGCTTAAGCTGTCCCCTAGGAAAGCGAGCCAACAAGAAGAAATATGAATAAAAAGCCAATAGTTGAAGTATTGTATATTTGATGATTAACATTATAGATTTTATATTCCAATAAAAATTTTAAAAAAAATTGTAATGTACTTTTTCATATGTAAATCCATCATTTTTTTAACAGTATGTTGGCGAGACTCCTGAGGGAACAGGACAAGCTGAAGACTACAGGCTGAAGCTGTCCCCTAGGAAAGCGAGCCAACAAGAAGAAAATGCATAAAAAGAAGCACTCAGATAAATTCAATCAACTGAGTGCTGTTTTTCTAGGATTTATGTCCCAAAGTCATTTTTAATTATTATTTTTATAAATGTGAACTTGTGGTTCTTTGTCATCTTTTGTTTTACTAATCAATGCTTTAGAGTCATTTCCATCTTTGATATGAATTTCATAATCATCTATATCATCGAAATATTTTTCAGCTTGTTCAGTAACATATTGTGTAATTCCAATTGTTTCAGCTTTACCATAGAAATCAATTGGTATATCTACAGAAAGTTGTTTTGCTTTTTTATTATCAAATTTAGCAGTTCCTACAGCTTGTGAGAAATTATTGAAATAACTTTGTAAATCATCATTAAATTGCTTAAAGTTTGTATTGAGGTTTTCATCTAAATCTGATGCTTCACTAGAAGGTAATAACACAGTTTTTTGATTAATATTGTTCCATTCATTAATACGTGTTTTCCCTTCTTCTACAGTTGTACCACTTATAAATTCACCTGGCACAATAGAATTTTCACCAGATTGCTTATAAATCGCAAAATGTATCGGAATATCTTTTAATTCTTTATTTTCTCTTAAACGAGATAAAATTTCACCCGCCATTTGTTGACCTTGTTTTTTAATTTCTTTATCATCAAGTTTTTTACTAAAAGTCTCGCCATCTTTTTCTTTTTGATAATAGTATGTACCATTCATCGCAAGACCAATTGTCATACCTTTTATTTTTTTACCTTTTGTATCACCACTACCATAAAAATCTTGTTCTAAAATGTTAGACAGATAAGCAGGCGATTTTTTAGCTATTTTTTCTGGATCACTTTCACCTTTATGAGACGGATTTAAACCTAAATTTTCGTTAGCTTTCTTTTCCTTTCGCTCATCTTCATCCATTTTATCGATTTCACTTTTTGTATACTTAGGTTGCAAGTAAGCATTGATTGTATCTTTATCAAAATATTGTCCGTCTTGATATAAATAATCGTCTGTCGGGAACACTTCTTTACTCAATTCTAACAGGCCATCTTCAAAATCTTCACCATTATAACTATTCGCCATATTATCTTGTAAAACGCCACGTGCCTGACTTTCTTTAAATGGCAAAATCGTTCTATAGTTATCACCCTGTACATGCTTATCAGTAGCAATTTCTTTGACTGAACCTGAGTCATGTTGATCATTTGTTGACTGTTGCTTCTTGTCGTTGTCACCATTGTCGTTACCACATGCAGACAACACAAAAATCGCTGAAATAATTAATATTAGCGTTCTTTTCATGTCTGATCTCCTCTATCCCTCGATTTCTTTTTGTTTGTTCATAAATGCTTCTTCTGACCAAACTTCTGTTCCAAATTTTTCAGCTTTAGTTAGTTTTGAACCCGCATCTTCGCCGGCAATAACTAAATCCGTACTTTTCGTAACACTACTTGTCACTTTAGCACCATGATTTTCTAACCATTTTGAAGCTTCACTTCTAGTCATTTGATACAGTTTACCAGTTAATACGATTGTTTTATCTTTAAATTCTGGGTGTCCCTCAACCTCTGAAACTTTTAGACCTTTGTATATCATGTTAACATTTTTCTCTTTAAGTTTATTAATCAGAGCACGGATATCCTCATTTTCTAAATATGTAACAACAGATTGAGCTAATTTATGACCGATGTCGTGTATACTAGTAAATTCTTCCTCAGTAACCTCAAATAATTTATCAATTGAACCATATTTTTCTGCAATTACTCTACTCGCTTTTACCCCTAGATGACGGATACCTAAACCAAAAAGTAATTGTTCAAGTGAATTAGCTTTCGCATTTTCTATTGCTTCCAAAAGATTATTCACTTTCTTTTCACCCATTCTTTCTAATGGTAAAAGATCTTCTTTTGTTAGATAAAAAATATCAGCTACATCTCTTATTATTTCATTTTCATATAATTGTTGGATAATTTTTGTTCCTAAACCATCTATATTCATTGCCTGTCTAGATACAAAGTGAATCATACCTTCTACAAGCTGTGCCTGGCATTTAGGATTAATACAACGCAGCGCAACTTCACCTTCGATTCGAACGAGTTCATGATTACAACTTGGGCAGTGCGTTGGCATATGATAGACTTGAGCATCATCTGGTCTTCTATCAAGGACACTTTTAATTACTTCAGGAATAATGTCACCAGCTTTTTTAATAACAACACTATCACCAATTCGAATGTCTTTTTCATGAATTAAATCTTCATTATGTAATGATGCGCGAGATACAGTAGTACCAGCTACTTTAACAGGTTCAAGTATTGCTGTTGGTGTTACAACACCAGTTCTACCAATACTTAATTCTATATCTTTTAATTCAGTAATAACTTCTTCAGCTGGAAATTTATAAGCAATTGCCCATCTCGGTGATTTTTGTGTAAACCCTAGTTCTTCTTGTTGATCAATGGCGTTGACTTTAATAACAATACCATCTATATCATATGCCAAATTTTCTCGTTCGGCTGTCCATTTTTTGATATATTCCATAACTTCATCTATTGTTTTAACTTGCTGACGTTCATGGTTCGTCTTAAAGCCTAATTCATCCAACTCATCCAATGCCTCACTCTGTGATACCGCATTAAATTGAGTGAAATCATTAACACTATATAAAAACACACTTAATTTACGCTTGGCTGCAAGCTTTGAATCTAATTGACGTAATGACCCTGCTGCAGCATTACGTGGATTTGCAAATGGTTGTTCCTCATTTTTTTCTTTTGCTTCATTGAGATTAATAAATGATTGACGTGGCATATAAGCTTCACCACGAACTTCAAACGTACGTGAATCATTAATTTTTAAAGGAATTGCATGGATCGTTCTTAAATTTTCAGTTATATCTTCGCCTATTGTGCCATCACCCCGCGTTAATCCCTGTACGAATCGTCCATTCTCATATTTAAGTGAAACTGCTAATCCATCAATTTTCAGTTCACACATGTATTCAACTGGCCCAATAAGATCTCGAATACGCTGGTCAAATTTACGTAAATCTTCTTCATTAAAGGCATTTCCGAGACTAAGCATCGGCGTATCATGGGCTGTTTTTTCAAATGTAGATTGCGCAGAACCACCTACTCTTACTGTAGGTGAATCTGGCACACGTAAATCTGGATGCTTCTCTTCTATATCAATAAGTTCATGTAATAACTTATCATATTCGCTATCAGGTACAGAGGGATTATCTTGGACATAGTATTCATAACTATATTGATTTAATAATTGATGCAGTTCCTCAACGCGTGTCTGTAAATCAGCCAAATGTTATTCTCCTTTCTTTTCAATTGGTGCAAATTGTGCAAGTAATCGTTTTGGTCCTTGTGATTTAAAGATAATATCCAATTCTACCGAACCATTTTTTTCATTTACATTACTTACCATACCCTCACCCCATGATTTATGAACAACTTTATCTCCAACTTTCCAATCAGAATTAGTTTGAGATTTACTTGTTGTCGTTGCACGTCTGCTATATCCACGTTTCTCTGGTTGTTTTGTTGCCGATTTAAATCCATTATTGTTTTGTGGTTTAGCTTTTGATTGATTTACTTTTTCTAATAAATCCTCTGGTATCTCTCGTAAAAATCTTGATGGCATATTGGATTGAGGACGACCAAACAGCATTCTTGAAGTAGCATGCGTAATATAAAGTGTTTCTTCAGCACGTGTAATCGCAACATAGCAAATACGTCGTTCTTCTTGCATTTCATGATCATCATCACTCTTAATTGCCCTAATATGTGGGAACAGCGATTCCTCCATACCCATTATAAATACAATCGGGAACTCCAATCCTTTAGCTGAATGCATTGTCATCAATGTCACACCATCTTCAATTTGAGCTTCATCTATATCTGCTACAAGTGATAAATCGGTTAAGAAATTTATTAGTGATTGTTCTTCTAAAGGTGTATTTTCCTCATAATCTTTAGGTACAGACATAAATTCATCAATATTTTCTAGGCGACTTCTAGATTCTAAAGTTTGCTCACGTTCAAGCATTGCTCTATATCCAGATTTTTCTAATACTTCGACAACAATTTCACTTATTTCTAAAAACTCTTGCTGTTGAATTAAATTTTGCATTATTTCATAGAATTGCACACATTCTTGTGTTACTTTTTTAGATAATCCTATGAAATCTACTTCTGCTAATGCATCAAACATACTAATTTCATTTTGATTTGCATAAGCTTGGATTTTGTCCACGGACGATGGCCCTATACCTCGTTTAGGCACATTAATGATACGTTGCAAACTAATATCGTCATTACTATTTGCAATAATGCGTAAATAACTTAGTAAGTCTTTTATCTCTTTTCTGTCATAGAACTTTTGGCCACCGACCATTGTATAAAGAATATTAGATTTCATAAATGTTTCCTCTAATACACGGGACTGTGCGTTTGTACGATATAAAATTGCCATATCTTTATACTTCTTACCATTACGTTGATGCTTCATCATTTCGCGTACAACATATTCTGCTTCATCTCGCTCTGTTGTCGCTTCATAATAATGAATTTTATCTCCATCTGTATTGCCTGTCCAAAGACCTTTTGGTTTTCTTTCTGAATTATTTTTAATTACTTCATTTGCTGCATTCAGAATATTTTTCGTTGAACGGTAGTTCTGTTCTAGGAAAATGGTTTTCGCTTCAGGATAATCTTCCTCGAATGATAAAATATTTTGAATATCAGCACCACGCCAACCATATATAGATTGATCTGAATCGCCAACAACACATAAATTTTTGAACTTATTTGCTAATAAATTGACTAAAGTATATTGTGCTTTATTGGTATCTTGATACTCGTCAACATGAATATATTGAAATTTATTTTGATAATAATCCAATACTTCAGGCACACGTTCAAACAAACGAATCGTTACCATAATTAAATCATCGAAATCGAGTGCTTCATTTCGGGTAAGTTGTCTCTGATACCCTTTATAGACGGTTGCTATCATTTGTGAATGATAGTCATTTGCTTCTTTTTGAGCATCTTCCGGTGTTTTCAATTCATTTTTCAAGTTACTAATTGCGCCTATAAACATTCTTGGTTCAAACTTTTTACTATCTATATTTTCATTTTTTAAAACGTCTTTTATTACTGATTTTTGGTCAGTAGGATCTATAATGGTAAAGTTTCTTTCTATACCTATTCTATCAACATCTCTTCGTAAAATTCTCACACACATCGAGTGAAAAGTAGACATCCATATTACTTGAGCTTCTTCTCCTACTAATGCTTCAACACGTTCTTTCATTTCTCTAGCGGCTTTATTCGTAAATGTAATCGCTAAAACATTATATGGAGACACATCTTTTTCATCAAGCAGATAAGCTATACGATGTGTTAACACACGTGTTTTACCTGATCCTGCTCCTGCCATTATAAGCAATGGACCTTCAGTCGTACGTACTGCTTGGCTTTGTTCATCATTCATCTTACTAACTAATGCATTCATTTATGTGACTCCTTTATTTTAACTGTTTTTAATGCTTGTTTAATATCTTTATATACAACATCTCCGACCACAATGGTATCTGCATGCGCAGCCATTTCAAGCGCATCTTCAAAACTATTGATACCACCACCGTAAAATAATTGCGTTTCTGTTAACATATCTGCTGCTGCTTCAACATAGTTCTTATCACCATAGATCCCACTATATTCTATGTACATTACAGGCAATTTATACATGTTATCAACCATCTGTGCATAAGCTTCAATATCATCAATCGATAAATCTGTTTTAGCATCTGTTAATTGGGCGACTTTACTTTTTGGATTTAAAACGACATAACCTTCAAACACAACCTCATTAAAATCGATGACGTGTCCATATGATTTTAATGCATCTAATAAAATACCATTATGATATTTCACGTCATTACTATTTAGAACGGTTGGGATAAAATAAAAATCGAAACCAGGCATTACACTTTCAACATTCGAAATTTCTAATGCAAGTGGTAACGGGTAGCGTCTAACACGACTCATTAATTGTATTACATTATCCTCTGTTACATCATCTGTTCCGCCAATTATAATCGCATCCGTGTTTGACATGCAAATCGCTTCCAAATCTTCATCTGAGATAGTTTTTGCAGGGTCCAATTTAAAAATGTGTTCCCACTGTTTTATGTCATACATGATATGTTACTCCTTTATTTAGCATACACAGTATTATATCATTTTTAGAGTTTGGTTTCTAAAATGATGTTAAAAAAATCACTTCATTTCTGAAGTGATTTAGGTAAAATATTTTATCTTTGATTTAACTCATAATAACTTTCTAAATTTGTTTGGTCGTTTGCAATGGACTTAGCTAATGTTTGTCCTACATATCTAATATGCCATGCTTCATAAGCATAACCTGTTTGACTTGATTGTCCTTTTGGATAACGAATTATAAAGCCATAATCAGATGCATTACGCGCTAACCAACGTGCTTCTTTAGATTTTTGGAAATCTTTATGAAAATCTTTCATTGGCTTATTTGTACCTACATCAAAAGCGAGACCTGTTTGATGCTCAGAATGACCAGGTTTAGCTGTATATTGTTCTGCTGTCATTTTACCGTCTTCTTTTTCAAATGTTTTTACTACTCGTTTTTGGTCTTCATAGCTACGATATCCACTTACATAATTTAAATCCATATTGTTTTTTTGTGCTCGTATCAATAATTTATCAAGTTGTTTACGTGCGTATTTATTTTCTTTTGGCTGATAACTAGGTGGCAAACTATATTGTTTATTCACAATAACATGTCCGTTCACTCGTGTAACCCCATGTGTTTCTGTAACGATAGGTACCGCATGCGTTGGTTTTATCAATGTCATGTCTTCTGTTGTATTTTTATTATAACTCTTAACTATCGCGATGATTAATGCCACAATTATAATTAAACATAATACAATAAAAATCACACTACTAATCATCAACTTTTTAATCATATACTGCTCCCCTCACAATTTTCACCACTCACAATAAAATTTCTTCACATTTTTTATTGAATCATACTTTACCTGAATTTTATAACAACAAAACAATTTTGTCTTATATAAATTATTTTGTTGCTAAATACCTGAATTTAAAAACGACCGACTAGACATTTAATTGTCTAAGTCGGTCGTTTATGTGAATCTATATTTAATCTTCTTTTAGTCGGCTGTTTCAATATTCATGCGTTCAAGAATAACAGTATAAGCATCATTACCCCATTGTAACGATCTTTTAACTCGTGAAATAGTAGCAGTTGAGGCACCTGATTCTTGTTCAATTGTTGCGTAAGTAAAACCTTGTTTAATCATTTTAGCCACTTGTAATCGTTGTGATAATGACTGTATCTCATTAACTGTACATAAATCATCAAAAAATTGATAACATTCTTCACGATTTTCAAGCGTTAAAATGGCATCAAACAACTCGTCTAATGCTTGACCTCTTAATTTTTCTATTTGCATAAAAACAACCCCTGTATCTTTCAATTTAATCTCGTTTTAACGTACTAACACATTAAAGTGTAACGATTTTTTTCGAAAAATTCAAGTTATGTTATTTTTAAACTAAACCAGCACGGTCAAAAATTGTATCTACTTGATTTAAATGATGTTCCGGATTGAAACATTCATCCAATTCTTCTGTTGATAAAAGGGACGTTATCGCAGAATCTTGTTCAATTAAAGTTCTAAATGGTGTTTTAGTTTCCCATGATTCCATCGCTTTAGGTTGAACACTATCATATGCTGTTTCACGCGCCATACCTTTATTAATTAACGCTAATAATACACGTTGAGAGAAGATTAAACCAAATGTTTTATCAATATTTGCTTTCATATTATCTTCATAAACTGTTAATCTATCAACAATATTGGTAAAACGATTTAATGCATAATCTAAAGCAATTGTTACGTCTGGTAACATAATACGTTCAGCAGATGAATGAGAAATATCACGTTCATGCCATAATGGTACATTTTCATACGCAGTTGTCACATAACCTCTAATAACACGCGCAATACCAGTAATATTTTCAGAACCAATTGGATTACGTTTATGTGGCATTGCCGATGAACCTTTTTGTCCTTTAGCAAATGCTTCTTCAACTTCTCTAGTTTCTGTTTTTTGTAAATTACGGATTTCTACAGCAAATTTTTCTAATGATGTACCTATCAATGCCAATGTAGCAATATAGTATGCATGTCTATCGCGCTGCAATGTTTGAGTAGAAACAGCTGCAGTATCAATACCTAAATGTTCACATACATATGCTTCAATTTCAGGAGGAATATTAGCGAAAGTACCTACAGCACCACTCATTTTACCTACTTCAATTTCTTCTCTTACACGCTTAAAACGCTCTAAATTACGTTGCATTTCAGTATACCAAAGTGCCATTTTCACACCAAATGTAGTTGGTTCAGCATGTACACCATGCGTACGTCCCATCATCAATGTATATTTATAGTCTTTTGCTTTTTTAGCTAATACTTCTATAAATTTCTCTAAATCTTTTTCAATAATGTCATTTGCTTGTTTAATTACATAACTCAAAGCAGTATCTACAACATCTGTTGAAGTTAATCCATAATGAACCCACTTACGTTCTTCACCTAAAGTTTCTGAAACTTGTCTTGTAAAAGCAACAACGTCATGACGTGTTTCTTGTTCTATTTCTTGAGCACGTTCAACATTTACTTTAGCATTTTGACGTATTTTTTTTACATCTTCTTCTGGAATGTCTCCTAATTTACTCCATGCTTCACAAGCTAGTATTTCTACCTCTAACCATGCTTCATAGCGATTTTGATCCGTCCAAATATTTGACATTTCTTCTCTTGAATAACGTTCAATCATTGAAATAAGCTCCTATCTTACGTAAGTTTTAGTTCACAAACCCAAAAACATGTACATTTAATGAAAAATAGAGTTTAAAGTTCGTGTTTGATATCTTCATTACTAGTTTAACAGAATTATTATAAAATGTATAAGGCTTTTGGGTTTTCCTGTTAAATTTTTATTTTTATAAAAAAATGATCGCATGGCCAAACCACGCGATCATTTATTTTATGTTTCAATCAAGCGCCCAACAAATTCAATGTCTTGCCTGAGCACTTCAACACTACCATCTTTGTTTTCTTTATATAGCGGTTTTTCATAACGTTTTACTGGCATATAACCTGCTTCACGCATACGTTGTAAACAATCTTGAATCGTTTCGTTTTCTTCGACTTTGAACTTTTGTTGCTTTTTCATATACTTTCAACTTCATCCGTATCATATTGTTTAAGTTTTTTACTTTTAAGACCTTTAGCCCAAAAACCACCATGAATAGTACGTGGTTCATAAGCAACAATAAAGGCTTTTTCATCAATTTGTTTAATTGTATCAATCAATTTAAATTCAAAACGTCTCGGTGTTAAGATTTGCAGAATCAATCGTTTACCATCTCTACCATAGGCAGTATTGTGTGTTACACCATAGCCTAAATCTCTAAGTTGTCTCGGTAAATCTAATTCGTATTCTGATGATGTTACATTGACAACTGTGTAACCAAGCGCTAATTTCTCTTCAATCTTCATTCCAACGATAATGCCTATTGAAAAGCCAAACGCATATGCGATGATATTCTGAATTTGATCTAAGCTAGACATAACCATACCTAGTCCTACTACATAAACCAAGACCTCTAAAAAGCTAACAATTGCTGCAACATACCGATAACCTTTCAACGTTAAAATCGTTCTCATTGTTAAAAATGAAACATATGCTACATTGACTACAAAGATAGCTAATACCATTAACCACGGATTAGAAGTTATCATTGACATATTCATTATCCTTTCTCATTCATTAAATTCAAATTATTTTACCAACAAGCACTTTATTTGTCACTAAAAATTTACCATTGAATTAATTTTTCGGCCATGAATAACGTGTATATGCTAACTCTCTTTTATGTGCAGTTTTAATATAATGTTGCTCAATTTGGGCTTTTGCTTCACTAGAAACATTTTTCCCCTCTAAATAATCATCTATATCATTATAACTTACGCCTAACGCTTCTTCGTCTGGTAATTGTGGCTTATCTTCTTCTAAATCTGCAGTTGGTGTTTTTTCATATAAATGACTTGGCGCATCTAAATACGCTAATAACTGTCTTCCTTGACGTTTATTCAAACCAAAAATTGGTGCTATATCAGCAGCGCCATCACCATATTTAGTATAAAATCCTGTAATATTTTCAGCTGAATGATCTGTGCCTACGACGATACCTTGGTTATTAGATGCAATAGAAAATTGTACTTTCATGCGTTCACGCGCTTTTTCATTTCCTTTTTGAAAATCTGTTAGATTTATACCAGCTTCTTTCAAGGATTGCACACTTTGATCAACAGCAGGTTTAATATTTACTGTAATAGTTTTATCTGGCTGAATAAATGTAAGAGCATCTTCAACTTCGTTTGCATCTTTTTGTTGACCATATGGTAATTTCACAGCAATGAATTGACAATCAATATTTTCTTCTCTTAACTCATTTACGGCTAATTGGCATAACTTCCCTGTGAGTGTCGAATCTTGACCTCCTGAAATACCTAATACCAATGACTTAATAAAAGAATGTGTTTGAATATAACCTTTTATAAATTGAATAATACTACGTACTTCTGATTGACTATCAATTTCTGGCTTAACTTTCATTTCCTTTACTACGATATCTTGTAAGTTACTCATGCTCTTCCTCCATCTCCTTTACATGTTCAGCCACTTCAAATATACGTTTATGTTTATTTTCCCAACATGCAGTACTTAAATCAACTGGGTATTCTTGTGGATTTAAATGACGCTTATTTTCTTCCCATAAATGTGAAAGGTTTTCTATTAAATAATGTTGTGCTTCCTTTTCACTAGGTAATTCATAAATCAGTTTACCGTCTTTAAAAATATCACAATGTAAGTCTTTTGCTATAAAAGACTTAATAAATTTCATTTTATACGTGTGCACTGGGTGAAATAATTTCAATGGTGATTCGTCATTTGGATTTTCATGATCTAAAGTGATATAGTCACCTTCAGCTTTATTCGTTTTTTTATTAATAATACGATATACATTCTTTTTACCCGGTGTAGTAACTTTTTCAGCATTATTTGATAATTTAATGCGATCTACATACTCTCCGTTTTCATTTTCCACAGCTACAAGTTTATAGACAGCCCCTAGTGCTGGTTGATCATAACCTGTAATCAACTTAGTTCCCACGCCCCATGAATCAACTTTGGCACCTTGGGATTTTAAGCTCATAATTGTTTCCTCATCCAAATCGTTTGAAGCAATGATTTTAACATCTTCAAATCCTGCTTCATCTAACATTTTTCTTGCTTCTTTTGACAAATAAGCTATATCTCCAGAATCTAATCGAATGCCTACAAAATTAATTTTATCTCCTAATTCTTTGGCTACTTTAATTGCTGTCGGTACACCCGATTTTAATGTGTGAAATGTGTCTACTAAGAATACACAATCTTTATGTCGCTCAGCATATTTTTTAAAAGCAATATATTCATCACCATAAGCTTGTACCATCGCATGTGCATGAGTACCTGAAACAGGAATATCAAAAAGCTTTCCTGCTCTTACATTACTTGTAGAATTAAAGCCACCGATAAATGCAGCTCTTGCTCCCCACAATGCTGCATCCGCTTCTTGAGCTCTGCGCGTACCAAATTCCATCAATTTATCTTCACTTGCCACTTGTCTAATTCTACTCGCTTTCGTAGTAATCAACGTATGAAAATTCACGATATTGAGTAACATTGTTTCAATTAACTGTGCTTGAATCAATGGCGCTTCCACTCTAAGTAATGGCTCATTTCCAAAACATAATTCTCCCTCTTGCATTGAACGAATATGGCCTGTAAATTTCATATCCTTTAAATAGCTTAGAAAGTCATCTTGGTAGCCAATTGATTTTAAATATGCAATATCATTAGTTGAAAAATGAAAGTCACTAATAAAATCTATGATTTTTTTAAGTCCATTAAAGACAGCATAACCGCTATCAAAAGGCATGTTTCTAAAATATAAATCAAAAACGGACCAACGTTCGTGAATGCCATCATTCCAATAAGTTTCGGCCATGTTAATTTGATATAAATCATTATGTAATACAAATGTATCGTCTTCAAATTGGTACACAATTATCTCTCCAATCAGCTTTTCCATTAGTTTAGCATAAAAGAAACACTGATAGCACCTCAAATATGATGGTCTCTATGTTATTTCTATACCTTATTAATATTGTACAATTTCCATATGAAAATTAAAATTATGATGATTATGTGACTGAAACAACACAAAATAATGAATTTTTTTAATATCTCATTATATTTATGTACAAATATTTTATAATATATTGTGAGGTGTTAAAAATGTTAAAGGAAGCCACAACGTTTATAAAAACGATGTATACTGAATTAAATTATAGTGATACTGTATTGCGTCAACGATTAACTGAAGTAACAAATGCAATCAATACTAAAGGCACCTATGAGCATACAGTAGAAGAATTAACATATGGTGCTAAAATGGCATGGAGAAATTCAAATCGTTGTATCGGCCGTTTTTTCTGGGATTCATTAACGGTAAAAGATGCAAGACACATACAAACTGAGGATACATTTTTAAGTGAAATAGAAAATCATATAGCCAATGCAACGAATAACGGAAGAATTAAGCCATATATAACTGTCTTCAATCATCAAAATCCGCCTACAATATATAACAATCAATTAATCCGCTATGCTGGTTACGAAGACAAAGGTGATCCTTCTGAAAAAGAAATAACACAATTGGCCCAACATTTAGGATGGAAAGGTAAAAACACAGATTTCGATATACTCCCTTTAATTTATAAAATGCAAAACGACAAAATGAAGTACTATGAATATCCTAAACATTTAATTAAAGAGGTAAATATCGTTCATGATCAATACCCTAAATTAAAACATCTTGGTCTTAAGTGGTATGCAGTACCAATCATCTCTAGTATGGATTTAAAAATTGGAGGAATCACTTATCCTACGGCACCATTTAATGGTTGGTATATGGTAAACGAAATAGCAGTTAGAAACTTTACTGATAGCTATCGGTATAATTTGCTAGAAACTGTTGCAGAAGCTTTTGAATTTGATACACTTAGGAATAATACTTTTAATAAAGATCGTGCGCTTGTCGAGCTAAACTATGCTGTCTACCATTCATTCCGAAAGAGTGGCGTTTCAATTGTAGACCATCTCACAGCATCAAAACAATTTGAAATGTTTGAACGAAATGAACGTGATGCCGGACGGGAAGTGACTGGAAAATGGTCTTGGTTAGCACCATCACTTTCCCCTTCCTTGGTTTCTAATTATCATCACGGCTATAACAATCAGATAAATGATCCCAACTTTCATTATAAAAAAAGCGAGCAGACAGGTTGTCCATTCCATTAAAAGTACTCAATCAACATATAGACTAAGGAGTAACTTTATGAAACTTTATTATTTAGGTCCAAAAGGCACATTTTCATATTTAGCAGCAGTTCAATACAAATCTGAATCTGAATATGACTTTATACCAAAATCAAATTTATATGAAGTTGTACAAGCAGTTTCAAATGATGATGATAGCATAGCTGTTGTCCCAATTGAAAACTCTATTGAAGGAACGATTAACATTGTTGCTGATGCCTTAACACAACAAAACATCTATGCACATGGCGAGTTACATTTAGATATTCAATTTGCATTATATGGTCAAGACAGTGCTACTGTTCAGGATATAAATAAAGTTTATTCTATCGCGCCTGCAATAAGTCAAACGAGTAAATATATTCAAAAACATGGGTTTGAATATGATTACGTCGAAAGTACAATTAGCAGCTTAAATAAAATATCGGATCACACTGGGGCTATTGCACCATTAGGTGGCGGTGAAGCCTATGGATATACTGCAATCGATTACAACATACAAGATTTCCCACATAATACAACACGTTTTTTAGTTGTAAGTAGTCACCCTCAGCATGTTACAGATGCTAGTGATAGCATGATATTAGTTACACCTAAATATGATAAGCCTGGATTACTAGCTAGTATATTAAATACTTTCGCTTTATTTAATATCAATTTATCGTGGATAGAATCTCGACCATTAAAAACGCAATTAGGTATGTATCACTTCTTTGTACAAGCTGATACACCTATCAATGAAGATTTAAATAAAGTAATTAAAATTTTAAACACTTTAGATTTTGAAGTTACTGTTATAGGATCATTTAACAAATTAGACTTATCAGCTAAAAATTAAACCATACAAGTTATAAATCAATTAACCTATCATAAATATAATAATAAAAAGCGATAATGCCTGACATCCACTTGTGTGTCGCATTATCGCTTTTATTTAATTTGATTTTTATTTTAATGGTAATGATTTTGTTACATCTATACCAAGAACTGGTGGCACTAAGAAATATACAATTAATACAATAATGATAACACTTATGATATTCACCCAGAATCCTACACTCGCCATTTTTTTAATTGTAATTCGACCTGTACCAAATACAATTGCATTTGGTGGTGTACCTACTGGTAGCATATATGCACAGTTCGCTGCCATTGCAGCAGGTACCATTAATAATAACGGATGGACATTTACTGCCACAGATAAAGTAGCAAGAATTGGCAATATCATTGTTGCAGTTGCAGTATTTGATGTAATTTCAGTTAAAAATAGTACAAATAATGTAATAACAATAACAATCAGCAGTGGACTAACACCTTCTATTAGACGTAATTGATCTCCTAACCAATTAGCTAAACCACTTGAAGATATACCTTTTGCTAATGCTAGACCTCCACCAAATAAAATTAAAACACCCCAAGGTAAATCTTTTGCAACATCCCAATCTATAATTCGCTTATGCTTCGTTTTATTCTTGGCAGGGATTAAAAATAATAAGACAGATATAAATATAGCAATCGTTCCATCTGCTACTTCAGATGTAAACGTCCATTGCTTCAATAAAAATTCCCTACTGATCCATAAAAAACTAGCTAAAACAAATACAAATTGAACTACTTTTTCTTCATATTTCATCTTACCCAATTCTTCTAGTTTACGTTTAATTACTTTTTGTCCACCAGGAAGTTCACGCATTTCATGTTTAAACGCAACAAACCTAATATACGCCCAAACTAATGCCAGTAAAACTATGACCGTAGGAACACCAATAATCATCCACTTTGCAAAACTAATTTCTTCTCCAAATGCAGATTGATATTGTCCTTTCAAAATAATAAGCGGCGGTGTACCAATCAAAGTACCTAATCCACCAATAGTACCTGCATAACCTATCGCTAGTACTAATGACTGTTCAAATTTATTAAGTGATCCCTCACTAATAGATTCATTTTTCAAATCTCGTGCTTCTTTAATGATTGCCATTCCAATTGGAATCATAATCATTACTGCTGCTGTATTTGATACAAACATAGATAAAAATCCAGTTGCAATCATAAATCCTAATAAAATTTTACCAGTACTTGTACCTAAATAATTGATAATCGTCAATGCCACACGTGTATGTAAATTCCATCTTTCCATAGCAATTGCTAATATAAATCCACCTAAAAATAAAAATATAATATCATTGCCATATTGCGCGGAAACTTCCTCTGGATTCAACACATGCCCGACCGGTAGTAATATTAACGGTAATAAACTTGTTGCTGCGATTGGTATCGCTTCAGTAATCCACCAAACAGCAATCCACAAAGTTATTGCCAATACAAATATACCTTTTCCTGATAAATCCTCTGGCTTGAAAAATAATAATGTTAACAAAAATAATAATGGTCCTAACACTAACCCAATTTTTTGCCCTGAGTTATACGCTTTCTTTTTCTTTGAAAAAAATGTTAGATACTGTCCATTTCTATTCGTCCCTTCGTCTATTTTATTCATCAAAATCCCCCTTAACTATTGACAGAATATTCACAATAATTATATTGATTATAGCATATTTAGTAAACAAAAAAACACAAAATAAAAACGCTTACACCTTTGGTATAAACGTTTTTATAATATTAAACTATATTGCTATGATACACTTTCACAGGACTATTGTTTTTCAATATTAATTTTTCGATATTATTCAAATGTATCTTATGTGTATCGTCTTTAAATTCATTATTAGCAATGACCACATGCTTATGTTTAACATCATTGTAACTTTGAATACGTATTGCATCTTTAGACATCCCACCTATAAACTCATTGTTATAAATATTTAAGTTTTCTCCTGCTTGTGTCATTTGATTTCTACCTTTTAAATCTTGAGCATTTTTTCCATCTTTAACTGCCAAAAATCGAATTCCACCGACACAATTAATAAATCGATTATCGTGGATGTATGTATCTTTATATTTTAGTGGCGTCAACGCATATTGGTTCATTCCTTCAAATGTATTATGGCGAATATGGATATTTTGGTAAAATTGATTAAATCTACTCGCATGTGAACCAATAGCTCGATTCCAAGACTTCATCGTAGGTGTATGTGAATTACCAAAGTAGCAGTGTTCTATTATTACATTTTTCGTTATCGTGCCATCAGTTGCACCAAATTTAGGAAAAGCTCCTTTTACTTGTAAATCAATTTGAATGGCTTCAGAAAAACTTCTTTCTCCATCATCATCATTGAATCCTAAAAATTTACACTTACTCATATATAATCCATTAATTCCACATGCGTCTATCCCATGGCCTCCTACAATATCTTTGAATGTAACATCTATGATTTGAATGTCTACTGCATGTCCAATACTCATTGCTGTGTTGTTATAGGGACACTCATAACCATTCATATCGAATGTACCCCCAGCAATATGGATTTTACTATTTCCCTTATATCCATAATATAATTTGAATTTACGTCCATTTTTTAATAGCGCGTCTTTCCCTTTTCTCTTTAATATCGTTTCGTCATCTAATAATAATGTGGTACCTTCATATATTTTTAATGATCTACGTATATGGTATTCACCCTTGGGGATGTGGATTGTGACATGCTTGTGTGATTTTGCAGTATCTAATGCACGCTGTAGCGCCCTAGTATCTGACCATTTACGTTTTCCTTTTAATCCA
This sequence comes from Staphylococcus sp. ACRSN, assembly GCF_022346615.1. Lineage (GTDB taxonomy): Bacteria > Bacillota > Bacilli > Staphylococcales > Staphylococcaceae > Staphylococcus. Next base: position 57,956 of record NZ_JAKRNS010000012.1, read on the forward strand.
AAATCTGCAGCATTGATTATCATGGGTAACTTCCTTTCTATTGTATTATATCTATTTATAATTACTTTATATTAAACATATTTCGTATTTTTTAAACCCTCGATATACAACTTTGATGTTTTAATGAGTTAGTATATAATGACTATTAACTTTATGATTAGGGAGTGTAAAAAGATAAATGAAAAATAGCGCACTGATTATTGTTGATTATTCAAATGACTTCGTTGCAGATAACGGTAAATTAACTTGTGGGGAAGCCGGTCAACAAATTGAAAATTATATCGTTGAGAGAATTGAACATTACAATAATAAAAAGCAACAAATATTTTTTATGATGGATTTACATTATGAAGATAACAATTTTCATCCAGAAAGTAAGCTTTTCCCACCACATAATATTTTAGGGACAATGGGTAGAGAATTATATGGTAAGGTTAATGATATTTATCAAAATATTTTGTTTAATGAACATGTGCACTTTTTAGATAAAACACGTTATGATTCATTCTTTGGCACGCCATTAGATATTATGTTAAGGGAACGAAATGTGAGTCAACTTGAAATCGTTGGGGTTTGTACAGATATTTGTGTCCTACACACTGCAATTTCTGCTTACAATTTAGGCTATGATATTTTAATTTCACACAAAGGTGTTGCCTCGTTTAATCCAGCTGGTCATGAATGGGCACTTACACATTTTAAAAATTCATTAGGTGCAGTAGTAGAATAACAACTGTTAATCATGATAAAATAAAATTAAATATAAAAATAAGGAGAATTTCAAACATGGCAAAAACATATATTTTCGGTCATAAAAACCCAGATACTGATGCAATTTCATCAGCAATTATTATGGCAGACTTCGAACAACAAACTGGTAACACAGAAGCTACACCATATCGCTTAGGTGATGTTAGCGCAGAAACACAATATGCTTTAGATCACTTTAAAGTAGATGCACCTGAGTTACTAAATGAAAGCTTAGCTGATCAAGAAGTGATCTTAGTTGATCACAATGAATTCCAACAAAGTGCAGATACAATTGCTGATGCTCAAGTTAAGCATGTTGTAGATCACCACAGAATTGCTAATTTTGAAACAGCATCACCATTATATTATCGTGCTGAACCAGTAGGTTGTACAGCTACTATTTTATATAAAATGTATAAAGAACGTGGTTTCGAAATCAAACCGCATATCGCTGGTTTAATGGTTTCTGCTATTATTTCTGATAGCTTATTATTCAAATCACCAACTTGTACTGAAGAGGACGTCAATGCAGCTGAAACACTAAAATCAATTGCAGATGTTGATTTAGAAGCATACGGTTTAGAAATGTTGAAAGCAGGCGCTTCAACTACAGATAAATCAGCTACTGACTTATTAACTGCAGATGCAAAATCTTTCAACATGGGTGAATATACAACACGTATCGCTCAAGTAAACACTGTTGATATCGATGAAGTTTTCGTACGTCAAGAAGAATTAGAAAAAGCTATGTTAGAAGCAAGTACAAATGAAAAATATGACTTATTCGTACTTGTAATCACAGATATTATTAACAGTGACTCAAAAATCCTTGTCGTAGGTGCTGAAAAAGATAAAGTGGGTGTCGCATTCGATGTTCAACTTGAAAATAACACAGCATTCTTACCAGGCGTAGTTTCCCGTAAAAAACAAGTCGTTCCACAAATCACAGAAACTTTAACTAAGTAGTTTAATACGTTATGATATAGATAAAATAGCAATAAATCATTTTTATTTATTAATATAGTAATTCTGGAACATATTTAAATATGTTCCAGTTTTTTATCCATGCATGATGATTCGGTATTTGTCAGATTAGGAGGATTCCATTTGAATGCGATAGAACAAACTTTTCATAATAGTAAAAAATATTTTGACACTCATGAAACTAAAGATATTAAATTCAGAAGAAAACAACTTAAACTTTTGAGCAAGAGTATTCGTAATTATGAAGATGATTTACTCGAAGCTTTTCAGAAAGACTTAGGAAAAAACAAAGTAGAGACTTATGCATCAGAAATTGGTTTCACTTTGAAAAATATTAAAACTGCACGAAAAGAACTTAAAAATTGGGCAAAACCGAAACAAGTTAACACACCTATCTTCATGTTCCCTACTAAAAGTTATATTATGAAAGAACCTTATGGAACTGTGTTAATAATTGGACCCTTTAACTATCCTTTTCAATTACTTATAGAGCCTTTAATCGGAGCAATTACTGCAGGTAATACAGTAATATTAAAGCCTTCTGAATTCACACCAAACGTTGCTACAGTCATCCAAAATATTATTGAATCGGTATTTGACCCTGAGTTCGTCAGTGTATGTCAGGGTGATAGTAACGTCACTCAGCAACTTATCAATTTACCATTTGATTATATCTTTTTTACTGGCAGTGAAAATGTTGGTAGAATTGTCTATCAAGCAGCTAGTAAAAATCTAGTTCCTGTCACGTTAGAATTAGGTGGTAAATCCCCTGTTATTGTCGATGAAACAGCGAATATTAAAGTTGCAAGTGAGCGTATATGCTTTGGAAAATTTGCAAATGCAGGACAAACTTGTGTGGCACCAGACTATATACTGGTCCACCGCAAAGTTCAAGAGTCATTGGTTAAAGCTTTAAAACAGACAATAACTGAGTTTTATGGTAAATCGATTCAACAAAGTCCTGACTTCGGGCGTATCGTTAATGCGAAACATTTTAATAGATTAAATCATTTGCTTGAAGTTCACCAGTCAGAAATTATTTTTGGCGGAGAAACCGATTCAACAGAATGCTTTATCGCACCTACTTTATTAGAAGGTATTACATTCGATTCTAAGATAATGGAAGATGAAATATTCGGTCCGTTACTTCCAATAATTATTTATGATGATTTTGATGAAGCTATTTCTTTAATTCGTTCTAAACCAAAACCTTTAAGTTTATACTTGTTTAGTGAAGATGAAAATGCAACCGAACGCGTCTTAAAAGAGGTTTCATTTGGTGGCGGTGCAATTAATGATACGGTAATGCAACTTGCCAATCCTAACTTACCTTTTGGAGGGGTAGGTGCTTCTGGCATCGGCCATTACCATGGTAAGTATAGTTTTAATACATTTAGTCATGATAAATCATATATATTTAAATCAACAAGATTAGAATCAAGTTTATTTTTTCCGCCTTACAAAGGAAAATTCAAATATATTAAAGCTTTTTTCAATAATTAAAAAGGTATGAGCAACTAATTGCTCATACCTTTTCTTCGTTATTATTTTAAAAATTGTACGCATACACCTTCTGGCGCTTGTTGTTGATGATCAACTTGAGTTAATTCTCCAGTAACTTTATTACGTTTAAATACCGTCAAAGTATAATCGCCTTCTTGATGTGCACAAACTAAATATTCATCTGATTTTGTAATGTTAAAGTCACGTGGAAATTCTCCTCCACTTGATACAATATCAACAAATGAAATTGAAGAACCTCTCTCCCCAATTTTAAAGATAGCAATACTGTCATGACCTCTATTGCTAATATAAATAAATTTTTGATCATTTGATAATCGAATACCTGCTAATTTAGTTTCCCCTTCAAACGTAGCTGGAATTGTTGAATGTCTTTCTATTTCATTAAATTTACCATTATTATATGCAACTGTACTTACCATATTAGAAATTTCATGGACGATATATGCATGTTTACCATCTTCATGGAATACGATATGTCTTGGACCATCACCTGGTTCAAAATCACTAACTGCATATTCTTTTAAACCATCATCTCCATACTCGTAAGTTACAACTTTATCTGTTCCTAAATCGGCTGCCACAACATATTTTTCATCAGGCGTTGTTTTTAGAAAATGCACATGTGAGCTTTCTTGTCGCTCATCTGGGCCGGTAGGATAATCATGTGCTAATTCTTGTATTAAGCGGATGATTTCACCCGTTTCAGGATTCGCTTCATATATTCTAGCTAAACCTGCACCATAAACAGATTCAAAGACATACTTACCATCTGGAGATATATCCACATAGCAACCAGTACCTTCCGTTGATGCTAAACATTTATTTATTAATTTTAATTCACCATTGTCTAGGATTTCTAGGCTTGCAATTCCACAGTTATCGCCTTCACGATTGATGGCATATAAATATTTATTATGTTGATTTACGTAAGTAGAAGCTTCTAGTTCATATCCAGTTACTACTTCTGTGACTCTTCCTGTTTGTTCATCTAATTCAAAGCGATATATACCTTTACCTTCTTTTTTAGTATAAGTACCTATGTAACCAATCGTCCTCATGTAAACCCCTCCATTTTCATATATCTTCATTTTAATAAATATCTGCATAATAAACAATCAATTGAAAATATATCATCTTCAAAAATCATTTTGTTAACTATTTTTACCATTAAATTGCAATTTGATTTAACACTTGATAAACACGAACACATGTTCTATCATTGTGTTGAGGTGATTTCATGATTCCTAAACAATATCAAAATGAAACTGATTATAGAAAGATTCCAAGAGAGTTTCTTAACCCTCATATTCCTCAAGGTCGCGGTATGGTAAAGTGGGCACCGTTTGCCACTTTACCTGAGCAATTCGAAGCCATTCAACAATATATTACTGATCAAAATAAAATTGATCGTCCTTTATTATCAGACGATCAATTAAATGAATTAAATAGTCAACTTCACCGAGCATTACATGATGATGCAACTATTTTAATAGAATATTTTCAAGATGGTTGGTTAGCAACGGTTCAGTTACGTATTAAACACATAGACTTATTACATATGACATTAGAAGGTAATATCATGGGTACCACGCGTTCCATTAAATTATCACTATATGACATCACTAAAATTATAGAAGATGTCATATAGTTATCTATCCGACTGCATAAGTCGCCGTTCCATTCGTGCCTTCGCTCACGAATGGACGGCGACTAAAAAAAATAGAACACTTAACGTGTTCTATCAATAAATTAATTATTTGTTTCAATATCAGAAACGATTTCTTTAGTTTTACTTTCAATATCTTCAAAATCTTTTTTGAAGATGTAGGCAAATGCAACAGCACCTACGCCTGCGATTAATGAAACGGTAAAGATTGTACCGAAAACAAATTTAAATAAACCTTTGATAAAATTCCACATTCTTCTGTTCACCTCAATAATTTATTAACATGTCTATATCTAATGATAGCACAATTAAAAGCATCAATAAATATATACCCACTTTTCTAGCTTTTATTCTACAAAATTCTTTAGTAATTTTATGTTAATAATGTATAAATTCATCGCCTATATAAAAATAGCAAAATCATCAACCTACTTGTTTTCTTATATGTATACCAAAAAAACAGGCCAAACATTAATAATAACGTTTCAGCCTGTAACATAAATTAGGTAATAGCTAATTATATTCAAAAAGCTTCATTAAAATTGATTTATTCATTCTAGTCATACTTGCAAAGGAAGGAAACAAAACCTTTTCAGATAAATTAGATTTCTACCACACTACCTTCAGCAAGTTAAATTTAATTATTCCACCAAGTTGATACGGCGTCTTTAAATGAATCATAGTAGTTTGACATAATAATCACCTCGTTAAACTAATTTTATTAGTTATTCGCTGATGTTATTATTATAATAACTATTCTCTTTATATAATACAATTAATATGAAGTTACAATAGAATTACAATTTTGTTAGCTTATATTCAATAAATTAGGAGTTTTGTTTATGCAAAATGTTAAATCAGATATATTAACACATCGAGGTTCACACTTTGATTTAGGAATACAAACCGCACAATGGATGCAACAAACACCTTTGTTAAAAAACAGAGAAAAAGAATGGAAAAAACGTGTTCCCCGCTTCGATATTCACATCAAAGAAACATATGATATTTTCCAAGTATATGCACCACAAATATGGGATGAGATAAACGGGATGCAAGAAGTGCTTAATATACCAACGAGTCAAATGATTCTGAATTTTGCACATTATCGATTCACACCACTTAAAAATAGTGGTTGTACTGTATTTTTAGGTAAAGATTATATGGTCAGAAATTATGATTATCATCCAGCAACATACGATGGACGTTATTTATTATTTCAACCAAATGATGGTGGTTTAGCACAAATTGGCCCAACATCAAGAATTACAGGAAGAATGGATGGAATGAACGAAGCAGGGTTAGCAATGGGATATAATTTTATGCACAGAAAACATCCTGGAAATGGCTTTGTTTGCTATATGATTGGAAGATTAATACTTCAATACTGTAAAGATGTGCCTGAGGCAATTCAACTATTAAAAGAAATACCTCACCGTAGTTCATTCAGCTACATTGTCATGGATAAGCATTTAAACCATGCGATTATCGAAGTATCACCACGTTCAATAGATGTGCGTTATGATCGGACATGTACAAATCACTTTAAATTATTAACGCATGAAAATAGAAATTACACTAAAGAGTCTAAAGAACGCCTCTCTAGATTATTAAAAAAAGCACCTAATAACTTGAATAAAATTGATGCTTTTAAAATGTTTAATAATCCAGATTTTGAAATTTATAGTAAATTATTTAAAAGCTGGTCAGGTACAATACATACCAGTATGTATGAACCAGAAAGTCTGATTGCTTCCATATCCTTAGGAGAAAATAATACACCTTTAAGAATAGATTTTTCGAAATGGTTAAATGGTGATTCATTAGATATCACTCAAATTACTGGCAAAATAGATACCGATTTAACTTTTGCTACTGATTAAAATAATTAAAAGAACCGAAGATAACATTTAAAACGTTAAAATCGGTTCTTTACTTAATTATTTAATTTATATGAATATCACCATGATTAGTATATAATTCAAGAACATGTTCGCCATTACCTACTTTATCATCCTTAAACACACTATTATTCACATGTGGTTTCCCATTTTCAGGGTTTAGTTTAAGTAAAGTGTTCTTTGGTTCATTATTATATCTCATCTGAATGTCTCCATGTTGTGTAGAAGCTTTAAAATCAGATTTTACATCCATTTTATTTAAGTCAATATTACCTTTATCAGCCAATAATACAGAGGACTCGATTAAAGAATTATTAATTAATATACTTTCATTTTTCGATTTTAAATTGGCATTTGATAATTCACTATTGTCTATATGAACAGGTGAATTCGTTCCCCTATAATACATATTTTCTATATTTGAATTATTTACTTTTAAACGTGCACCACCAGTATCATTAAATAAAATTCTTGCTGATTTAATATTAATATCGCTTATTGTAGTCGTATTTGTTTCACACGATAAATTCAATTTTTTCAACTGTTTATCTGGTACAGTAACTGTCATCTGATCACTTACTCTTCTGAATAGATTAAAATTCAAACCATAATGATCTTCGCTATTACTGTTTTCTTGAATGTTCAACAGCCCTTTTGACTCACTAATACTAAGCTTCTTTTTTCCACTGTATTTAACAGAAAAAGTGTTACCTCTCTTAATATTAACTGTACTATTTTGGCTATCTAAATGAACACTATCTATTTTGTTGGAATCAAAACTTTTATTTACTGAATTTAATTTATTGTTTTGTTGTTCAAATCCAAACCAAGTTAAGCAGCCCAAGAGGAAGCACACAATGAATAAAATCAACCCACATATGAACAACTTCTTCATTCAACTGCACTCCCTCTTATCGTTTTAATGTTCCAACGTAAATATTTTAAAATCAAGCGATATACAAACTGAGCTAATTTGGCAATCGAAACGAAGAGTACGATACCTAAACCTGTATAAGATATCGCAAATAAATAATTACTGACAGCAAAACTTATATTGTTATTAAATATACCATTTATAATTAATAGAACTGGGCTTAATGTAAAAAATAATGAGCATAATAATAAGATTACCATGAAAAAACCAACAAATATCATTGGAATTAAGATTATCACAACAGATAATATCCCCATACCAAGTGAAGCCATAATAGCACGAATAATTGTTCTTGCATTCGGTTTATATTCCGCAGAAGCAATTGCACTTTTCGCCATTATCTCTTTTCCTATTGTTTTTGGTGACTCTAATGCACCTATGATTTGATATTCATTTTTCCCTTCACTTTCTTGTTCAAAAAAGTAATCTTCATATTCATACATTACCTTATCTCTTTCACTTCTTGGTAAATTATCTAGCTCTTGTTCTAGTTCATTTAAAAAAGTGATTTTATCCAAAATATCTACCGCCATTCAAATTTAGAATTAAATTCACTTCATTATGTTTTAGTATAGAAAAATGACATAGCTAATGGCAATGTCATTTTAAATTGTTATATATTATGAATTTCAATCTTTTTAATTTTATTGTGTTTATGTATAATAAACAACTTTATTTTATGTGTTTTATCAATAAAAATCAATGACTTAAATCCATTATGTAAGGCTTTCTCATCACCATTTTTACCAAGTGATGCTTTAACTTTTGAAATATCGTCTCCGATGTTCCAACCATAATTTGTATGTAATTTCTCATCATTTATTAACGTCATCCCAACTACTCTATCACTATGTTTATTAACTATAATAATAAAATCAGGATGTGTTACCATCGAATACACATGTATTTTCTTTAAAGTTACATCTTCACGTTTATAAAATTGACGTTGATTTAATTTCGAACCTATTTTTAATTTATCAATTTTCAAATTAGATAAATTTGTATATGCATTTCCTTTATTGTGATTTACTACGATTATTACAAAACCTATAATAAAAATTACACTAAACAATATCAATATCCATGTTATCTTTTTATACAAGTTCAATTTTTCACCACATCCATATCACGTAATAAATATAGCATAGGAAAATCATACTTTCATCCATAAACTATACTTTTAAAAACATATTACTTTTATAAGTATTAAAAATTTTCTTTCATATAAATTTATTGATATAATAATAGCTAATAAACTAAAGGGGGAAGTAGTATGACAAGTTTAGAAACTTATTTCAAAAACAGTCAACCACTTGATCAGTATATTGCAGCTATGACTGAAAATAAAGAGAACTTAGAATCAATATATCATTCATTCTCTTTACCTGATAATGATCAAAGATTAGAACAAATTAAATCAGCAAACTATAGTAAAGTCTTAGTCATTTCAGAAGACTGGTGTGGCGATGCCATGATGAATATACCAATTTTAAAACACATAAGTGAGAATTTAAATTTGGAAGTACGTGTCTTCCATCGTGATGAAAACACTGATTTAATCGATCAATACTTAACGAATGGAACAGCGCGTTCAATTCCAATTTTTGTATTTTTAAATGATAATTTTGAACAGGTTTCTGTGTGGGGACCACGGGCTAAACAAGTACAACACTTCGTGGAGGAAACACGAGCAGAATTACCGGATAAAAATGACCCTACATATGATGATAAAGTTGCAGAAACTCATGTTATTATTAGTAACCGATTTAAAACGGATTCTAAAATGTGGGAACATGTTTATAATTCAATTTTAGACAAACTTATTACCATTTAAAAAAAGACGTATGAATAGGGTTTTTCTAACCGCTTATTCATACGTCTTTTTATTTTTGAAGTCTTCGGTTAATACTTATATATCTTTTTTAGTTACATAGAATAAATTAACAACAAATAACAGAACGATTGATGCAGATGAAATGAACCACTGCCAGTGAGTAAAAGTATAATCCCCTGATGTTGTTTTTGAAGTTAAATAACTAAATGGTATATATTTTAATGCATCTTTAATATCGTCACCTATTTTCGGAATCATTGGTAAAAATGGTTCTGCAAAAGGAACAATTAATACTAAAAAGATACCTAAAGTAAAAATCAATGCCGTTTTTGGTACTATTAATGAAAATAGATACAATAATAATCCATAGAACAAATGGAAAATAAAGAAGAACCATAATAAATCAAAGAACTTTTCTATTTTTACATTTTTACCATCAACAATACCTTGTACGATTAAAACAAATACTACAAGTGCAGCAGTAATCAAAATTGAGATTAATAAAATTGAAATTACTTTAGCGATAACATATCCTGCACGACTTGACTTCTTATTCATATATAACTGTATTGTGCCTTGCGATATATCTCTAGTAATCGTTTTAATTACAAATAATAATCCCATTAAAGAGAAGAACCAACTTCCAGCTGATAGTAATATACTTCCATCCATTTTATCCGATTGTTGAACAAACAAAACAGTGAATCCAATTAATGGAATGATTGTTAAAAGTAATGCTAAATAAGTTAAAGGACTTTTTAAAATACTATACATATCGTATTTTACTAACTGTAAACTATTCATTATTTCCCGCCTTTCTGGTTAATATTAAAGTATGTGTCACGTAGTGAGCTCTTACGTGTTTCTATAAATTCAGGATATACATCAACGGATGCTAACCCTTTTAATAAGACTTTATAATTCTTTTGCGCTTTTAAAATAATTTCATTATTTTCTTTCATTGATTGAAGCACTTCATAATGCTCATTTAAATGTGCTAATGTTTGATCAAATTCATTATCTGCTACAATTACTACAGTTGAGTCTGTAGGGGCACCTGACTTCATATCTACATCTTGAACGAAGTTTCCATCTCTTAAAAATACCGCTCTATCACAAATCAACTCAATATCTTCTAATTTATGACTTGAAATCAATATTTTCATATCAAGTTCTTTTACCAAATTTTGAATTGTCTTAAGTACATCAATAGAACCATCTGGGTCCATACCATTTGTAGGTTCATCTAATATAAGATACTTCGGTTTGTTCATTAACGATACAGCAATGGCTAATTTTTGCTTCATCCCCATTGAATATTTCTTAACTTTTTTCTTAATATAAGGTCTCATTCCAAAAGCATCTATAATATAATCTGTATATTTTTTATCGAACCCTTTTCCTAATACATGCGCAAATAATTTTAAATTGTACATTCCTGATTTATTATCATATAATTTCGGATGCTCAATCAGGTAACCAATATTATCTTTATTTCCTATTTTTACATCACCTTTATAATTAATAATATTGCCATTCATAACCTTCATTAAAGTCGTTTTACCGACCCCATTTTTACCTATCAAACCTACAATTTGACTGTGACCAAAGTCGAAATCAATATGATCTAGCACATTATTTGAACCATAGGTTTTAGTAATGTCTTGTAATTGCATTAATTTGCCTCCTTTTGTATATTGCTAATTTTTTTATATTGTATAAAGTAATTACCTATAAAGAAAATAATGCTAATAATTAAAAAACCATATTTATAAAGAATACTTAAATAGTCCATATAGATTTGTTCATGACCAATTAAGAATTGTATACCTATAGCAATTAATATCATTAAAAATGGAATAAACAATATCATTACCAATAAATATACTAAATATGATATGTTCTCCGATTTCTGTTCTAAATTTCTCTTAAATGCGATTGGGACAGCGAACAAATTAATCGCTATATAAGAAAACGGTAAGGTTATACTATAAGAAATCCCTGTTTTTGTGACAGTCGAATTTGGTATATTATATAAGGATAAAATACCTGCTCCAATTAAAGTAAACATTAAAATCGTTAAATAATGTGAGTTTAGTAAATCTTTTTTAGAAATTGGTAAGCTACCAAAAAAATCAAAAGCTCGTTTGTGTCCTAATCTACTATGGAAACGAAAAGCATGACCTGAATCCAATAATGAAACAAACAATATGACTAAGGCAACGATTGAAGATAAAATTCTAATAATTAATAAATCATTGTTTATTAACAATTGGATCGGTGCAAAAATGAGTAAGAAACTATACAAAATAATGGTCTTTTTACGAAGTTTACAATTTCTAATAAGTAAATTTTTCATATACTGTCTCCCTCAATCCTAATCCAAATTATGATGCATTAAATTATTTTTGCCTTTTTCTAAATAAACCATTAGCTCTTCAATCGTAGGTCTCGTGATAGCTACTTTATTTCCAAATATTTCTTTAAATACATTGGCTCGATCCGTTAAAGCAACATAGCCAGTCTTATTTTGTTCATAATAATTCATAATTCTAAATAATTCGTCATCCAATTCATCTGAGTCACCTTTTACTACTTTATATTTGTTCATGATTTCATCTAAGTAGTTATTTAAAACAACTTCTCCATCTTTAATATAAATTAAGTAATCTGCAATTTTTTCCAAATCTGATATGATATGTGTTGATATAAAGACAGTCTTCTCTTCATTTATAAGTTCCTGTTGTATAATATCTAACACTTCATTACGGACAATTGGATCCAAACCAGAAGTCGGCTCATCTAGAATAAATAATTCCGCATGATGACTAAAGGCGATTGCAATGGATAATTTCATTTTCATGCCTGTCGATAAAGTTTTAATTTTCATGCTGTATAATAAATTGAACTTCTGTAAATAATAAGAAAAAAGATCATGATTCCAATTTTTATAAAAAGTCGAAATATATGATTCAATCTTTTTTACAGTCCATTTCTCATTTAAGTAAAGATCTGAATACACAAACCCTATCTTATTTTTCAATTCTACAGCATACTCACGCATACTTTTCTCAAAGACAAGAATCTCACCATTTTCTGGCTCTATTAAATCCATTATCATTCTTATAATTGTGGTTTTGCCCACACCATTAGAACCAATAAATCCAGTAACATAACCCTTAGGAACATGAAAATTAATATCCTTTAATTCGAAATCTCCATATTGATAATTAACAGCATTTAATTCTATTGCGTTCATTCATCGTCCTCCTCATAAATCATCGCCAATATATCTTGCAACTCTGATAGAGGCATTCCGATTGTTTTAGCTTCTTTACTCAAAGATTTAGCCAACGACTCAATCACAATAAACTGCTTTTCTTTTAATATGGAGCTATCTTGTTCCTTAACAAAAGTACCTTTCCCTCTAATAGTGAAGACAAATCCATCTTTTTCTAAGTCTTCATAAGCGCGTTTCGTAGTAATTACACTTACACTCAAGTCTTGTGCAAGTTCACGCATAGAAGGTAAATGTTCGCCAGGATCAACGTATCCTTTTAAAATATTTTCTTTAATTTGTTGCTTTATCTGTTCATATATTGGGCTCTCACTATTGTTTTTCAAAAGTATTTTCATTAACGTCCTCCCTTACCACTGTATATATACAATATATACAATTATGATAGTTTTGTAAATAGAAATTGCATTATATTCAATAAAAATTAAAAAAAGAGACTCAATTGAGTATATGAAACATACACAGTTGAGCCTCTTTATTATCATTTTTTATTTCGTTGCTTTCTATTATTATTACGATTAATAAACGCACAAATCATAAACATAATAGCAGCAATTAGCAATTTCACACCTGATGATTCATTACCATTAGCTTGTAAATAATAACCTACTACAAATGAGATTATTGCCAAAGTTACAAATATCTTAGTTAAATGTTTCAATTTATCACCTCAAACATTGTAATTATAGCAAAAATTAATTTAATTTCCTAAACATACAAATAAATTTATTAGTATATGATTTACCTTATTTCTATTATATACAATAAAATATATTGTTTGCAGAGTTACACCTTTGATGATAAAATTATTGTGTATCCACGAATTATACTACACAACCCCAAGTCTGGTGTCGCAGACTTGGGGTTTTTTGTGTGAGCTTGCCTATTTATCTTTCCATTTATTTTCTAACCAAACACGGAAAATAACAAGCAAGCAACCTGTTAGTAAAGTTCCAATTATTTCTTGCCACCACGTAATCATACTACACCTCCCACAGTAAAAAGTGCCATGTGGAGTTTGATGGCCTGTGCTTATTTTAACACAAAAATAGAACGTATGTTCGCTAAAAAGGTCAGTTTCTTATAATTTTTGTTTAAAATGTGGTCAGGACTTTAATTTTAAATCATTTCAAGATAATATAGAAAGTAACAATATGTAAAGAGAGGTAGACCAACCATGAATCCATTAGCTTTAGATTTAAATGAACAATTATCTAAATCAAATCCAGAAATAGCAGATATGCTCTCAGATTTAGGTAAATTAATGTATTATCCAAAAGGTATTTTGTCTCAATCTGCGGAAGCAAAATCAACAAAATATAATGCTACGATTGGTATGGCAACATATAGTGATAAAAAAATGTATGCCGATACTTTAAATGATGTTTTTGGTCAATTAGAACCAGATGAAATCTTCCCTTATGCTCCCCCACAAGGAATTGAACCTTTACGCGATTTATGGCAGAAAAAAATGTTAAAAGAAAACCCTGATTTAAAAAAATCAGATATGACTAGACCTATCGTTACTAATGCTTTGACTCATGGTTTATCATTAATTGGTGATATGTTTGTGAATAGTGGTGATACAATACTACTTCCAACACATAATTGGGGCAACTACAAACTTGTTTATAGCACAAGACACAGTGCCGTTTTCGAAACGTATGATATATTCGATGAAAGTGGTAACTATACTACAGATGCTTTAGTTAACACACTTGATAATTATACTAAAGATAAAGTAATCTTAATTTTAAATTATCCAAATAATCCTACAGGTTACACGCCTACTAAAGATCAAGTTGAGAAAATTGTTTCTGCAATTAAATCATTAGCTGAACGTGGTACTAATGTTATTGCACTTGTTGATGATGCATATTATGGCTTATTCTATGAAGATGTTTACACTCAATCTTTATTTACTGCATTAACAAACTTACAGTTAAACAATTTACTCCCTATTCGTTTAGATGGTGCGACGAAAGAATTTTTCGCATGGGGCTTAAGAGTTGGATTTATTACTTTTGGCGTCAATGATGAAACTACGAAATCCGTGTTAGAAGCCAAAGTTAAAGGTATGATACGTAGTAATATTTCAAGTGGACCAATGCCTTCCCAAAGTGCTGTAAAATATGTTTTAGAACATAACGAAACGTTTGATAAAGAAATTCAACAAAATATTGAAACTTTACAAGCTAGATATGAAGTAACAAAAGAGGTTGTATATGATGATAAATATGTGGCATACTGGCAACCTTATGAATTTAATTCTGGCTACTTCATGGCTGTACAAGTCAAAGGTGTAGATCCTGAGGCATTACGTACACATTTAATTGAAAATTATTCTATCGGTATCATTGCATTAAATAAAACCGATATTAGAATTGCCTTTAGTTGTGTTGAAAAAGAAGACATTCCACATGTATTCGATTCTATTGCAAAAGCAATTGCAGATTTACAAAAATAATTAATCTTAAAAAAGGAACAAACGCTAATGTATTACTTCACTTTTATAAGTGGAGTCGTCAAATTAGTGTTTGTTCCTTTTATTTATTGTTGCTCTTTTAATACTCGGGACATTTCTTCAATCTTACCAGCATGTAATGGAATGTGAATCGCATTTAATACAAGCAATTCATCCAACGTATTACAACCTGCAATTGTCTCAGTTAATTCTTCTTCTAATTGTTGATCAGTTAAATTTCGAGATCTTTCAGGCAATGTTTTTAAATAACTAAAGATTTCATCAATAGATGGGATTTCTTTGTCTCCCCAATCTTCAGGTGAACTTCCATATCCGAATAATTCATTATATTTAACAATATCCACTTCGTTTTGTTCACAAAGAGATAATCCGGATTCAAATATTGTTAATACATGTCCGTATTGCCAATGAATCGTATTTGGGAATAATTCAAATTTGTCATCTAAAACTTGATCATTATCCCACTTTTCATATCCTGACAATAAATAATTAATTCCAGTATCAATAACCTCATAAACTGTTTTCTTTGTCATAATTATTCTCCCTTTCGTAAACAAGTTGAAAATCATACAAAGCATTACACATTTGTAGCGAAACTATTTCCAACTCTACCCTAATATCAAATGTTTATTCAGTACACAATAAATACTAGAATATTTTTAAAATATAAATAGCTAATAAGTAGCATATCAAATTCGTTTCCTATTAGAAATTAAATCAACTTATTTTAACAAAAAAGGTTTTAACTATACGATCGAGTTATTTAAAGGTTTACCATTTTACACTCATTCATCCTGTAAAATTGATAACAGCTGTAAAAATGCAGGCGTACCAATATTATCTCTTCGATAGACAAATGAAATGGGTACATCTTCAAAAATTTCATTCATCTCATAAAAATCGACATCAATATCAGCTCTATTTTTTATAACAGAAAAAGGTAGCATTGCAATGCCTATGCCAGCTTTTACACAACCTAAAATCCCATCCAAAGTGTTTAATGTCATGATACTTTGAACCGAAATACAATTATATTTCAACCATTGTTCAAAGTAACTTCTATAAAAACATCCTTTTTCAAAGACAATAATTGATTGAGGCAAGCTATTTTGTAATAAGTCAGTACTCCCCTTTTGAGAAATAACAACCATTTTTTCTTCGTATAAAGGAACTTGTATAATTTCTTTTTCGTTAACAACTCCAGATAAAAAAGCACCATCTAGATTTCTATTTTTAATATGTTCAACTAACTGTTTAGATGAACCTGTTGTTACATTTAATTTAGTATTCTTGTCCTCCTTACGAAAAGCTTCCAATATTTCCGGCAATCTAGTTGCTGCAATTGTTTCAATTGAGCCAATTTGTAATGTTATATCTTTCACTTTACCAATATCCGCTTCTGCTTTTGTAGTTAATGAAAGGATTTCATTAATATAAGATAAGAGCACATGACCTTTTGCTGTAGGTGTCACTTCTTTTTTATCTCTATAAAGCAATTGTGTATCATAATACTTTTCCAAGCGTTTAATTTTGGCAGTAACATTAGATTGTACATAGTTTAATTCGATAGCTGCTTTAGTAAAACTTTTCAAATCACAAACTTTTTTAAATGTTTTCAAGTCTTCAATTTGCATGTATCATATCACTCCAATTTACGCATTACATTATAACTTTTAACACTACTAATCAAGCCTACTAATAAGATGATTGTCGCAAAACCCAATGCCAAATTATAATTTCCAGATTCACCTATTAAAACACCTGAAATACTTGGCGCAACCATTTGACCTATACTATAAATTACAGTTAATGAAGCAACAAAATTAGTTTTAGTATTATATTGATACATCATGGTTTGCCCTTGAGATAAAAAGAGTGTAGTTAAGCCTAAGAATGTGCCACCAAATAATATAGAACTTATGATAATACTAACTATATTATGTGAAAGGATTGGTAAGCAAACACCAACAATTTGTAATATAAATGCTAAATAAATTGCCTTTTCTCTTGTTATCTTGTCTGCAATCATCGACCAAAGAATCGTAGAAGGTATTGCGCCTAATCCAACAAACATCCAACTAAGTGCAGCATAGTCAGCAAATTGGGGGATTGATTTTACAATAACGACTAAAAATGTACCTGTAATGATATATCCTGCACCTTCACAGAAATACGCAATATAAAAATATCTTTTAAACCTTGCATCGATAGTCTGTGTTGAAAAATTACGATGCGTTTTTGAATCTTCCATTTTCATCTGCACATTATCTTTCAAAGTAATAAAGACATACAATGATATAATCATAGAAAATATACCTAGCGTAATCCATAATGCTTGCCATGAAACACTATCCGCAACAAAGAATATATAAATACTACTTACAAATAACCCCATACCAACTGCACTATACAATAAACCTGAAATACTTTCTTTATGCGCTTGTCTTAAAGCATCTAACACAATATTAGAAGCTAATACAAATACTGTGCCACTTGTAATACCACCAATCAACCGTAAGACCAACCATACAATATAAGAATCTGACATCCCCATTAATACAGTACTTACAATATTAATCAGTAAATATAATTTCAAATCGATGGCTTTCGATTTCATAATGAACCACATTGGTATAATAGCTCCAATTAAATAACCTAAATAATTAGAAGTAGCTAAATAACCTGAAGTTTGACTGTTTAAATGCGTAGATGATTGCATAATCGGTAATAAAGGTGTAAATGCAAACCTGCTAATTGCCATAACAATAAACAAGGCAACCATCCCAGATATTAACTGTTTGTGCGTCTTATCTAACATAATTTATCCTCTTTTCAAAAATGATTATATTAATGATTATACGTTTTTATTACCATCAATAAAAATGATGATTTTTGATTATATTAATCATTATTATTGATGTATAAGATGTAAAAATTCCCCTAACTTATTTTTATAAAAAATATTTTCAATAAATGGTTGTTATATAGCGAAAACACACTATTTTTTATACGTCTATATTGACTTATTAACTATTAAAAGCATAGATTTCAAATTAGAATTTTGTACCTCGATGACTGGTATTTTTCATTATGATAATATTAAAATAATAATTATTTTATCAATATGTTACACTTTTCTAATATTTTGAGGAGGGTAAAAGTATGACTATCAAATTAAAACAAAGAAAAATCATATTAGATTTGGCTATTTCCTTAGACGGATTTATCGAAGGAAAAAATGGGGAGATTGATTGGTGTATTATGGATCCCGAAATGGAATTCACAAATTTTCTCAACCAAATTGACACAATTTTATATGGTAGAAAAAGTTACGATTTATGGGGACAATATACACCTTCGTTAGATGCTTCTGATGAGGAAAAGGAAATGTGGGACTTGGTTCATCGTAAAGATAAATATGTATTTTCTAAAACACAAACAAGTTCTGCTGAAAATGTTATTTTTATTAATGAAAATATTGCAGATCAAGTAAATAAGTTAACACATAAACCAGGTGGAAATATATGGTTATATGGTGGATCGGGTCTTATTACTACATTTATTGATTTAAATCTGATTGATGAATATAGACTATCTGTTCATCCAGTAGTATTAGGTGAAGGCAAACCATTATTCGAAAATATAAAACAGAGATTGAATTTAACATTAGTACACACAAATACATTTTCATCTGGTGTCGTTCAACTCATTTATCGTCCAAACAAGAGTTAAATAAATCAATGCCTTAATATTTATTCTAAATTAATACATTTAAATAAAGTTATGCAACACATTTCGGAATATTAGAAGTATGCTTCATATTAATATATTTTATTTAGTATATACTTTAATTCTATGGTTTAATATCATACTATCCTCTTAAGTGTATTGACATAAATATTCGTATTTCCATTACTATTAAATAAAATAAAAGGCAATTTCTATGTTTTCAATAGAAATTGCCTTTTTGTTTTCGTCAAAGATATTAATTCTCTAACTGTATCATTATATTTAAATTTTAATCATTTTAATATTCAGTATGCTAGTTACATCATACCTGGCATGCCGCCCATGCCTGCTTGACTATCGTTACCATTATTCTCTTCTGGAATATTAGCAACTACTGCTTCAGTAGTTAAGAACATCGCAGCAACACTTGCTGCGTGTTGTAATGAAGAACGTGAAACTTTAGTTGGATCCACGATACCTGCATCCAACATGTTAACCCATTCATTTGTAGCAGCATTAAATCCTACACTAACTTCAGCATTTTTCAATCTTTCAACAATTACTGAACCTTCTAACCCAGCATTTTCTGCAATTTGGCGAACAGGTGCTTCTAATGCTTTCAGTACAATGTTAACGCCTGTTGCTACATCACCTTCTGCATCGATTTGTGAGACTTTATCATAAATATTCATGAATGCAGTTCCACCACCTGCAACAATACCTTCTTCAACAGCAGCTCTTGTTGAGTTTAAAGCATCTTCGATACGTAATTTACGTTCTTTTAATTCAGTTTCACTTGCTGCTCCAACTTTAATAACTGCAACACCACCTGCTAGTTTAGCAAGGCGTTCTTGTAATTTTTCTTTATCAAAGTCAGAATCTGTTTCTTCGATTTGAGCTTTAATTTGGCTTACACGTGCATCAATATTATTTTGATCCCCATTACCATCAACAACTGTTGTGTTATCTTTTGTAACTTCAGCTTTATTTGCAGTACCTAACATATCGATTGTCGCATCTTTCAATTCTAAGCCAAGGTCATCAGTAATGACTTGTGCCCCAGTAAGAATTGCTAAGTCTTCTAACATTGCTTTACGACGATCACCAAATCCAGGTGCTTTTACTGCTACTGCTGTGAAAGTACCACGCATACGGTTTAATACAATATTCGTTAATGCGTCACCTTCAACATCATCTGCAACAATTAATATTGGTCTACTTGCTTGAACAACTTGCTCAAGTAACGGCAAGATATCTTGGAATGATGAGATTTTTTTATCAGTTATCAAAATGTAGGGTCTTTCAAGATCAGCAATCATTTTATCTGAATCTGTAACCATATATGGTGATTGATAACCTCTATCAAACTGCATACCTTCAACTACTTCTAATTCTGTGTTAAAACCGCTTGATTCTTCAATAGTGATGACACCGTCATTACCTACTTTTTCCATAGCTTCAGAAATGTATTTACCAATTTCTTCATCTGCAGCTGAAATCGAACCTACTTGTGCAATTTCGTTTTTATTTTCAACTTTTTGAGAAATGTCATGTAATGCTGTAATCGCTACTTCAACAGCTTTATCAATACCTTGACGTAATCCAACAGGGTTTGCTCCACTTGTTACGTTCTTCAATCCTTCTTGAATCATTGCTTGTGCCAATACAGTTGCAGTTGTCGTACCATCACCAGCAATTTCGTTAGTTTTGTTTGCAACTTCTTGTACCAATTTTGCACCCATATTTTCATATGGATCTTCTAACTCAATTTCTTTAGCGATTGTTACACCATCGTTTGTAATCAATGGTGAAGTATATTCTTTATCTAATACGACGTTACGTCCTTTTGGACCAATCGTAACTTTGACTGCATTAGCTAATTTATCTACACCTCTAAGCATTGCTTGACGTGCATCTTCTGAAAACTTCAAATCTTTTGCCATAATTTTCTTACCTCCATGTTGTTATTTAGAATTCTTAAAAATTTATATTTATAAAGGTATTATGCTTCAATAATTGCTAATATATCTTCTTCATTGACGATTAAATATGTTTCGTCTCCACGCTTAACTTCTGTACCTGCATATTGTTGGAAAACGGCCTTATCGCCTTTATTAACTTCTGGAACAACTCGAGTACCATTTTCTAAAGTACGTCCTGCACCTACTTCTATAACAGTTCCTTCGTTAGATTTTTCTTTAGCGCTATCCGTTAATACGATGCCGCTTTTCGTTGTTTGTTCTTGTTCTGTTTTTTGTATAATCACTCGACTACCTAATGGTTTTAACATTGACTGTTCCTCCTCAAAATAGTAAATCGTTAGCACTTAATATGCTTGAGTGCTAATACACTTTTAATAATAATCAAAGTTGGTCAATATTTCAAGTTAAAACTATTTGTCATAAATTTTGTGCATAGATTGCATTTACGATAGAATAAATAACATATACTTATTATTGGAGGTTCACCATGTCTCGATTATGGGCGTCAATTTTGACATTATTAATTTATGGATTTGCACAATTAGGGGTTGTTATCCTTCAGTTGTTAGGTCTATTTGACAATTTATCCGGCAAAGCATTACTTTTTGCAAGCATATATACTCAGGTAACTTGTTTTATTATTGCTGCAATTTTAATTATTCTTATCAATTTATTTATAAAAAATCCATCTTATATTGAGCGTCAACATAAAGAAAAGAAACGTTATGTTGTTTTATGGGCATTTGTTGGATTTGCTGTTGTTATGATTTATCAAGTGATTGCAGGTATGATAAATATGTATGTATTTGGTGCACCAAATAAAAGTCCAAATACTGCAAGATTAATGAAAGTTGCACAAGAAATTCCTTTATTTATCATACTAATATCAACAGTGGGACCAATATTAGAAGAGTTTGTATTCAGAAAGGTTATATTCGGGGAAATATATAACTTAATTAAAGCAAATAAAGCCGTTCGTTTTATTATTGCAGCAGTTGTCAGCTCAATAATTTTTAGTGCTGCACATGGAGATCCTTCCTTTTTTATCATTTACTTTGGCATGGGTGTGATCTTTTCAGCATTGTATGCATACACTAAACGTATCTGGGTACCTATTTTAGTACATATCATGCAAAATAGCTTGGTCGTAATTATTCAAATTGTTATAGGACCTGAAAAAATAAAGCAACTTCAAGAAACGACATCATTTATCATTCATTTTATAGGTTAATATTTTAAAAATCTCAATACTTTCTAATTTTCTATATTATTTAACATGATGATATGAACTGATTTATATCTTCCCTATTTTGAATGACACTCAAATCAATCACTCATTTATATACTGCAAAGTTATAAAACTATATAGATAACGAAAGATGGTCAATACTTTGAATTGTGACCAAAAATAAAAAAATGGTCGAGGCACTGAGATGCCTCGACCATTTTTTATTCTATTATCAAATATGATACATTATCTAATTTGATTAGTATTACTGTTTAAAACAACTATTTTCTTCTATGCACTAGATATCCGATTACCATACCAATACTTATAATTATCATTGCAGTAATTAATGCGAATAATGTTCTTTCAAATTTGATATCAATTGTAGTATTAGCATTTCTTTCTTGAGTATCAGTTAATTCTTCTTCACTACTTGAATGATATTCATATTTTCCAGATGATGACTTGGTTTTAGGATTTTTTAAATCAGGCATAGAACCAATATCGCCAGTGATTAATGCTAATACTTGTTTATCTAAATTTTTATAGTAGTCACTTGATTTCAATGGATTAAAATATTGAAATTTAAAATAATTGGTTCCTTTTTGTAACGAATTTAAATATGCATTATCTTCAAAGCTTTGTTTTTTTAAAACTGCTGAAATCTCTTTGTCCGTTACACTTGCAGCTTTATTATTTAACGCACGAACTTGATTAATGACGTAAGGATTATATTTAAATGAGCCTGTAGACATTTGTTTGAACCTATTAACTACTTTCGTATCATCATTATGGTTACCAATTTGTTGATTTTCATTTACAGAGAGGTCACCATAAGTTACACCTTTATCATTCCTTGAACTGTATTGGTTTGAATGTTCATTATGCAATTGATTTGTCGCATTATTATATTGGTTATGTTTTAACTTATTCGTCTTGTTTTCAATATTATTTTGATTGTACTTAGTATTTGGATTATCACTTTGTACATGTTTGTGCTGCTTTTGCGCTGTACCAGAAACGTTATTTCCTTCTTGACCAGCAATATTTTGATGTGGCTCAAGTGTAGCTATATCATTATTTGTTGTTTTGTTAGATTGTTTATTATTTGGCTTACTATGTTGTTGAGGTGTCTGTGTATCGTTGCCACCTTGATTAGATGTAGCATCACTACCTGGCTTCGTTCCACCACTTTGCGATCCATTATCATTATTATCGCTTGTATTGTCATCTGGCTTCGTTCCGTCAGTTTGTGTACCATCATTATTATCGTTTGTATTGTCATCCGGCTTCACTCCACCACTTTGGGCACCATCATTATTATCGTTGGTATTGTCATCCGGCTTCACTCCACCACTTTGGGCACCATTATCATTATTATCGTTGGTATTGTCATTCGGCTTCACTCCACCGCTTTGTGCACCATCATTATTATCGCTGGTATTGTCATTCGGCTTCGTTCCACCAGTTTGTGCACCATCATTATTATTACTGGAATTGTCATTTGGCTTTGTTCCACCACTTTGCGCACCATTATCATTATTATCGCTTGTATTGTCATCTGGCTTCGTTCCGTCAGTTTGTGCACCATCATTATTATCGTTTGTATTGTCATCCGGCTTCACTCCACCGCTTTGGGCACCATCATTATTATCGTTTGTATTGTCATCCGGCTTCATTCCACCACTTTGCGATCCATCATTATTATCGCTTGTATTGTCATCCGGCTTTGTTCCACCAGTTTGCGATCCATCATTATTATCGCTGGTATTGTCATCCGGCTTTGTTCCACCAGTTTGCGATCCATCATTATTATCGCTGGTATTGTCATTTGGCTTTGTTCCGTCAGTTTGCGCACCATTATCATTATTATCGTTTGTATTGTCATCCGGCTTCGTTCCACCACTTTGCGCACCATTATCATTATTATCGCTTGTATTGTCGTCCGGCTTCGTTCCACCACTTTGCGATCCATCATTATTATTACTCGTATTGTCATCTGGTACAGTTGGTAATGTTGTATCATCTGCATCCGACTGATTCGAATCATTTGGAACATCACGATTATTTTGAGTTTGATCTGATTGGGTACCACTATTAGAATCATTTGTATTATTTGGTGGCAATGTATTATTTCCATCACTGGATGGTTCAGTATCATTTGAACTATTCGATTGCGATGAGTCGTTTTTGTTCGTGTTATTGCTACTGTTATCAATAGAACCGCTTGATGTTGTATCGTCACTTGTATTGGTATCATTCATATCGGCGTCATCCGGTTGTCCTAAATCTTGACTTCTCGCTGTACCATTGTACTTTGTATCATCGGAATTGCTATAATTCTTTCCATCTTGAACATTTGAGTTTTTTGATGAGGCTGGTTCAACATCACTATCAGATAATTTTGAATCACCAGTTTGATCAATATATGCTGTACCATTTGAATTAGAACTGTTTCCAGAATGATCTGATTTATCCTTCGTGTTATTTGAATTTGATAATGTTACATCATCAAATTTTGTACTATCTGTTGTTATATTTCCTTTATTACCATTTATATTAACTAATTTATTATCATTTATCTTATTTTGTTGTTCATTTGATTGTATTGCACCATATGTCGGCTTCGTTATTAACACAGTACTTAATGCAAAAACAAAGCCTGAAACGACCACTTTTTGTGAAAAAGGATGCTTCATCAATTCGCCTCCCTAAAATTTCTCATATCAATTTCAGTATATTAGAATTCTGCTATTTTTTCATTAAAAGTTAGTTATTGAAAGATAATATTAATATCTTTGAAATTTTATGTAAAATCCTATTTACAAACTCTAATATAATTATTATACTTGATATATAATTTAAATCGAAAAAGGAGTTTTGGACATGGGTTTATTTAATAAAAATGTAAAAGCTTTAGAAAGCTTTCAAAATGCAATCGAAACACGACGCACTATTTATAGTTTAGAGAAAGAAATTTCTATTTCAGATAAAGAAGTTGAATCAATTATTGAGCATGCAGTGAAACACGTACCATCTTCATTCAACTCTCAATCTACTAGAATTGTTTTATTATTAAATGATAAACATGATACTTTTTGGGATATTACAAAAAATGAATTAAAAAATGTAATGGGTGACGATAGAGATTTTCAACCTACATCAGATAAAATCGATAATTTTAAACATTCACACGGTACAATTCTTTATTTTGAAGACACTGAAGTCGTGGAAGGTTTACAACAACAAATGCCAAGCTATGCAGAGAACTTTGCAATTTGGTCTAACCAAACAAATGCGATGCACCAATTTGCGATTTGGACGGCATTAAGTACTGAAGGTATTGGCGCATCATTACAACACTACAATCCATTAGTTGATAATGCTACTCAAGAAGCATTTGATATTCCTAAAACATGGAATTTAGTTGCACAAATGCCATTTGGTAACATTCGTGAAGAAGCTGGTGAAAAAGAAATTCACGATATTAACAAACGTTTCTTAGTAAGAAAATAATCCATACTTAATTAAAGAAGTTACTCTAATTACTATGCGTTGTGCTAGTTATAGAGTAACTTCTTTTTTACATCCTAATATTCTAATAATTTTGAAATCTATATATAAATTTAGTATATTTACTCTAACAATAAATTAAGGGGCGATTTAAATGAATATAGAGATTTTTCAATTTAAAGTAGAACCAGCCAATGTAACTTTAAATGAGCAAACAATTTCACAATGGTTTATGAACTACGTTACTGAGGAAACAGATGTTGTTGTTTTACCAGAGATGTGGAATAACGGCTATGCTCTCCCCCAATTACATCAAATTGCTGATTCTGATTTAAAAAGAAGTTATGCGTTTATAAAAGACTTAGCAGAACA
This sequence comes from Staphylococcus sp. ACRSN, assembly GCF_022346615.1. Lineage (GTDB taxonomy): Bacteria > Bacillota > Bacilli > Staphylococcales > Staphylococcaceae > Staphylococcus. The sequence continues at coordinate 84,156 of NZ_JAKRNS010000012.1, forward strand.
ATATCAGGTCGATATTGTTGCTGGATCTGTTTCTAATTCCAAAGATGATAAAATATACAACAGTGCTTTTTCCGTAGCTAAAGATGGCACCTTAATAAATAGTTATGACAAAGTTCATCTCGTTCCAATGCTGGATGAACCAAGATTTATGACAGCTGGAGATATGGTTCCAGAAAAATTCAAATTATCTAGTGGTATAGAAGCTACACAAATTATCTGCTATGATTTACGTTTTCCAGAATTGTTGAGATATCCTGCCAAAAATGGTGCTCAAATTGCATTTTATGTTGCGCAATGGCCTGAAGTTAGAAGTAATCATTGGACTGCCTTATTACAAGCACGTGCAATTGAAAATAATATATTCATCGTTGCATGCAATGGTTGTGGAGATGATGGTAATACATTATATGCAGGTCAATCTGTCATTATTAATCCGAATGGCGAAATTATAGCGCAATTAAAAGAAAAACCAGGTCATTTAACTTGTGATATAGATATTGGTGAAGTTGAAAAACAAAGAGAAGCAATCCCTGTATTCAAAAATCTTAGAACTGATTTATATAAAAAATAGATATAAAAAACCGTGAGCTTGGGAGGGGCTCACGGTTTTTGTAACTTATTATTAAGGGAATGTTTTTTACAGTTAATTCTCTATCTATTTTTGGGGATGTTATTAATTATGAAAAAATTTTAGTGAATTTACCGTTAATTAATGATAAATTGAATGATGTTTACGATAGCTTACATAATTAACTATTCAAACTATCTCTGTTATAGAAGTTTGAATTATGACTTCAGACTGGGAAAGCTCTGTCATCATATTTAATACTATTTAGCTTAAAGACTGGGAAAATCCTTATCACTAAACAGACTAATGATACTCATTAGAGACTGGGAATGGCCTCGAATTTGAGCGATTAAATGACACTTGATATTAAGACTGGGAATAATCTTAAATCTAAGTATTTTACTGATACTTAATTCATGACTGGGAATGGTCAATGATATTAAGTAGATTAAAATTACTCAACTGAGACTGGGAATGGTCTATTTAAGCTTGAGTAATTCATTGTTACGCATCCAAGATTGGGAATGATCTTTGAATGTGTTAATGTTGATTTGAGACTGGGAAAATCATCAAATCTTTAAACTGATAAAACAATATTCTGATTATAGTGTTGGGAATACACTAATTAATCAAAATAACTTTACTCGTTCATTTAAGAACCAAGTAAATATTGTACTATTTTACAAAATCTCTATTTATTGCTGAAAAGTAATATGTCACTACATCAGCCTCCTCTGTTTGTATTCAAAGAATTGAAAAACGACAACTAACTAAAATAAGTACTCAACTATACAAAAGCATTATTTCTATAGTCAGTTTATTGATTGAACCCCTGCTCTTAAGTTCAAACAATAGTTATCATTACAAACAAATTGTTGCATAAATAATTTGTAAAATGTTTATCACTTCTTTGTGATACATGACCATTTAACCATGAATTAAAAATTTCGTGTCTTTTTTTCCTCAACTAGTCAAAATTTATTCCTAACTGCAAATATATATATGTTAAAATTAAACAGATATATAAATGAAACAGTTAGGAACTTAAAAAGTACAGTTGAGCAATAAGACGCTCAAAACTTAATTTAATTTGTATAATACAACCAAGGAGAGAAGCGCAATGTCAAAGCTTATTGATAATAAAATCGAGCAGTTTGCACGATACTTACAACAACGTAATAATTTAGAACACATTGAATTTTTGAAAATACGTTTAGGAATGCAAGCTGTTGCAATTAACTTTTCTAAAACAATAGTCACTTATGGCGTTTCAATCCTTTGTCATCTCTTTTTATACACTTTACTTGTTCATTTATCGTATTTCTTTATTAGACTTTTTGCACATGGTGCACATGCGAAATCATCGTTTTTATGCCATGTTCAAAATTTATTGCTTTTTGTTTTATTACCTTGGTTAATCGGGTATATGGAAGTGTCTGCATTAATAATGTATATACTCGCAATTTTGGGATTTGTTATTTTAGCAATTTATGCACCGGCTGAAACCAAAAAGCAACCTATACCTGCTAGACTACGTAAAGGTAAGAAAATAAAAACAATTATTGTAACTTTATTATTATTAGTACTATCAGTATTTTTCTCTGAACCCTATCAACAATTAATACTTTTGGGTATTGTATTAATTGCAGTGGTTCAACTACCAATATTTTTCCCTAAGGAGGATGTTTAACAATGAACATTTTAGAATCTGTTTTAAATTTAATTACTAAATTATTTTCTGTTTTAGGTGCTACTGTTGGAGCTTTACCTTGCGGTGGTTACTTCGATGAACCTGAAATACCTGCTGAAATAACAGAATTACACAAATAATAGTTCAATAGAAAGTGTGTAAAGAATGACAATATTAAGTTCACTTACATTAACTATAATTCAGTCTTTAATACTATTTGTTATTATTAAAATTATTAATAGTATTAAGTATACAGTTAGGGATTATATTACCATGATTGGGATTATAATCCCTTCTACTGTTGTATTTTATCTTTTCCAATCTAGAGCAATGATTTTTTTATTAGGCTGTACAGCTATATTTATGTACTTTAGAAATAGAATTATTGGATTAGTTTCTGTTTTAATTAGTTTTTTCATCCTATACATAGCCAATTTTATAACTACGTGGCTTGCAACGATATCATACAATTTGATAGATAATGATATATTATTTAATTTACTTTATATTGTATTTTTTGCTGTAACTACTTTAGGGTTTTCATTTATTTCTAGGTATTTTGTTAAGAAACTTTTATCATCTGATCTTTCTTTTAATAAAATATATTTAACTATTGTTGCTCTATTTTTATTAACTTGCTTATTAGTAGTTTATTTTTATTTACCAAATCAGATAATGTCTTTTGCCGATATTAAATTCCTTACTGTAATGTATGCAATATTTATTATTACTTTAGCCATACTTATTATCACAATTTCATTTAGTATCGTTAGGCAAATTCAATATAAGCGAAATATGCAGGAAATTGAGAATTACTACAAATATACGTTACAAATTGAAAACATTAATAATGAAATGCGTAAGTTTAGACATGATTATGTAAATATATTGTCTACCATGTCAGAGTTTATTAGAGAAAATGATATGGAAGGTTTGAAAAAATATTTTCATGAAGAAATTTTACCAATGCAAGATAGTATGCAAATGAATGCAATTAAAATAAATGGAATTGAAAATTTAAAAGTACGTGAAATTAAAGGTTTATTAACAACAAAAATTTTACAGGCTCAAGAAAAAAACATTCGAATCAGTATTGAAGTTCCTGAGCCTATTGAAAAAATTGATATGCCTATCGTTAATCTAAGTAGAGCAATCGGAATTATTTTAGATAATGCGATTGAAGCTTCGGAAAAAAATGAAGATGATCCCTTGATTCGCATTGCCTTCATCAAAAACAACGATGATTCGGTCATGTTTATTGTCATGAACAAATGTGATCCAGATATGCCTAAAATTCATACTCTTTTCAAAGAAAATTATTCAACGAAAGGAAAAAATCGTGGCTTAGGACTTTCTACCTTAAAGGAATTGACAGATACTACATCGAATGTTTTATTAGATACAACAATTGACAATAATTACTTTATACAAAAAGTAGAAATTTTAAATTCTAACTCATAAGGACGTGGAGACATGAAAATATTCATTTGTGAAGATGACGTAAGACAACGTGAGCGTATGATTTCAATTATAAATAATTATATTATGATTGAAGAAAAACCCATGGAGATAGAAGTTGCAACAGATGATCCTTATGAAATTTTAGAGCGTTCAAAGAAATTAAATGATATAGGATGTTACTTTTTAGATATTCAATTAGAAGCGGATATCAATGGAATAAAGTTAGCAAGCGAGATTCGTAAGCATGATCCAGTTGGGAATATTATTTTTGTTACAAGTCATAGTGAGTTAACCTACTTAACATTTGTATATAAAGTCGCTGCTATGGATTTTATCTTTAAAGATGATCCAGACGAACTCAAATCAAGAATAATAGACTGTTTAGAAACTTCTGAATCCAGATTGAAATTATTATCCAAAGAAAGTAATGTAGAAACAATCGAATTAAAAAGAGGTAGTAATTCTGTTTATGTACAATATGATGATGTAATGTTTTTTGAATCTTCATCTAAATCGCATCGTTTAATTGCACATTTAGATAACCGTCAAATTGAATTTTATGGTAATTTAAAAGAAATTGATCAATTAGATGAACGATTTTTTAGATGTCATAATAGTTTTGTGGTTAACAGGCATAATATTGAATCAATCGATTCAAAATCACGCATTGTTTATTTTAAAAATAACGAACACTGTTACGCATCAGTTAGAAATGTTAAAAAAATTTAAAAGCGTTTGATACCATGTACCACCTTTCTCAAAAAAAGAGAGTTAATCCGCAATAGATTAACTCTCTTTTTTATTAAAAATATGATTTCTGTTCTAAACTATTTTATTTGATTAATGCTTCATTTACTTCTTTTAAATCAGGTAAACTATCAATTGCTCCATATTTTGTTGTAACAGTCGCTGCAACATAATTACTAAATGTTAAAATTGATTCGCCTTCTTCTTTTAATTGTTGTATGACATCCGTTTTTTCAGAAGTTACAAGTCTACTAATTAAAGCGCCAATAAATGCATCTCCCGCACCTGTTGTATCAACTGCTTTAACTTTAACCCCTTTTTTGTCAATGACTGTACCATCTTTAAAAAACAATACAGCTCCTTCAGGACCTTTTGTATATATTACAACTTGTACATTGCCTTGGAACAGCCATTGAATTGCTTTTTCTTCGTCTTTTAAACCTGTAACAAATGACAATTCTTCATCTGAAATTTTTACTACATTGGCTAGTGGTAAGAATTCATGAATTGCATTTTTACAATCCGCTTCACTTTCCCATAAAGGTAATCTAACATTAGGGTCAAACACAATTGTACCGCCCGCTTTTTGAACTTTTTCAATCAAAGCTTTATGTGCCTGTTTCATCGGACTTTCTACTAAATCTACCGAACAAAAATGCAATATATCATTTTCTGTAACATCAATATCTTCTACATCCTGAGCTTTGAACAGCATATCTGCAGAAGGTTTACGATAAAATGAAAAGTCTCGTTCCCCATCTTTTGTTAAACTAACAAAAGCTAATGCAGTGTTCGCTTCAGTTGTTCTTTTGAGATAATTTGTCTTCACACCAATAGCTTCTATTGTTTCAACAATCAAATCACCAAATGCATCATCACCCAGTCGCGTAATCATTTCAGCATTTCCACCTAATTTTGTTGTAGTACACGCAACATTACAAGGTGCTCCTCCTACTTGTCGAGAAAATCCTTCGACATCTTTTAATTTTGAATCTGTTGTATTAGGTATAAAATCTATAAGCGCTTCTCCAATTGCAAGTAATCGTTTCATAACTTATTTATCATCCTTCAAATCATATTTGGTAAATCTTAGGTAAGCTTGTCCAGATTCAGTCGATGCTTTAATACCAGTAGCTTCTTCATCAGTGAATATTCTTGAAGTTAACACACTTTCGCCATCATTACAGAATATTTCAATACTTGAGGTATCAACAAAAATTCTTAATTGAGAAAGATCTGTGTCTAATGTTGTTGTTCTTGTCACACCCTCAACTGGTTCTGGTAATGAACCACTTTCACTACGATCTAATGTTAATTTTTTTGAGCGTGTATCATAAGTAATCAATGTTGAAAATTGTTTTGAAGTTCGTACTTCAAAATATAATGCCGTAGCATCATTTTCTAAAATGTCTATAATCAGTTCATACTGTGTACCTTCATATGGATATAATTGTCTTGCAAATTTATTCGCATATCCTAGAGCTGTTTCTTCGTTAGTTCTTAAAGATTCTAATGCTTTAATTGGACGTTGTTTAAGTTTACCTTCTTCAATTGTTAAAACTCTTGGAAGTGTCAAACAGTGTGCCCAACCATCATTATCTGAAGGATAACTTGTATCAGGTAACCCCATCCAACCAATTAATATACGTTGACCATCTTTATCTAAAAATGTTTGAGGTGCATAAAAATCAAAGCCATGATCTAATTCAAAAAAATCGCCATGATTCATAGATAAATTTTCAATATCATATTGTCCCATTATATAACCAGATTGATAAATATTTTTGAATTTTTCACCATCTGATTCTAACCCTTGTGGACAAAACATAAGTATGTCATAACCATTTAAATTGAAGTAATCCGGACATTCCCACATATATCCAAATGCATCTAATTTTGTTTCAATTTCTCCTTGAAAAGTCCAATTCACTATATCCTTAGAACTATACTGTAGCACTCTACCCTGTTCTAATTCATTTTGTGCTGCAATAATTGCATAATAGATACCATCTTTTGTAAATACTTTAGGATCTCTGAAATGTTGCGTATAACCTTCAGGTGGTTCAGCAATAACCGCTTTAGGAAATTTTTCTACTTCTTGATCTGCGTTTACTTTCGCAATATGTTGACTAGAATACCTATTCCATTCTTTATCACGATGGTTTGCAGTATACATGTAATATAAATGCTGATTATATTCAAAAGCACTACCACTATATACTCCATGACTATCATCTTTTGTATCTGGCTTTACAGTCGCTCCAATAGGTTTAAAATGTACTAAATCTTCACTTGTGTATGTATACCAATATTTCAATCCATGTACTGCCCCTAGAGGAAACCATTGATGAGAAACATAATATTTACCATTGAAAAATATTAAACCATTAGGATCATTAAGTAATCCCGTAGTTGGCTGAATATGATATGTTTGTCTATATATTGAAGCTTTAACTTTGTCTGTTAAATCATCGAGTGTTTGTTGGTCTATATCTTCTATTCTTTGATAGCGTTGTTCTCTTGTCCATTCCGTCATTATTTATCCTCCTAAGTGTTTTTGGTACCGGTTCCACAATGATCTATTACATCATATCATGTTTCATTTAATATTTAAATGCTAGGGTTACATCAATTGTTAGACGTTTCTCAATTGCTTGTTGCATAATCATCTGATTGAGCTGGTTCATTGCTACTTCTCCAGCATATTCAAAATGATATATCACTGTACTAATTGAGGGAGATACAATTTCAGTTACTGGATTTCCACCGAATCCCACTATAAATTGCTTGTCTACTTTTTTATGGTGTTCTGAAGTATATTTATGTACAGCCAAAGCAATTGAATCTGTTGCCCCTACAATAGCATCGAAATGAGGCTGAGTTTCTAATTCTTCTGTAACATCGAACAATGCTTCCTGATAATTAAACGAAGTTAATGAAATGCTCGGTTCAATACTATATTCTCGAAGGCCAGCAATTAAACCTGACTTCCTATCAATTCCAACAGCAATGTCACTTTCAGTTACACCAAAAAATTTGACGTTCTTATATTGGGATTTTCCGAGTGCTTGACCGACAACATAGCCTGCATGAAAGTCATTATGTATTACGCAATGTAATTGTTCGTGCTCTTGTCCCACGATGATGACTGGCACTTGAATTTTATTAATTATTGTTAAATGACGTTCTGTAATTTCAGTTGCCATTAAAACAATACCATCTACTTTGCTACGATAAAATGTCTCTAGTGCTTCTAATTCTTTCTCTACATTTAAATTTGTATAGTTAAGCAATAAACTATAGTTCAATTCATCGCATATCGTTTTAACACCTTTTACTGTCTCGTCAACTGCGTAAGAATTCATTCTTGGAATAATTGCGCCAATCATATTCGTTCTGTGTGCTCTTAAACTTTGTGCAAATTGATTAGGTTGGTAATCATTTTCTTGAATGATTTTATCTAGTTTTTGTTTTGTTTTCACACTAACTGAACCATTATTTAAATATCTAGAAACAGTACTTTTTGATACCCCTGCAATTTTTGCAATATCTGCAATATTTTTCATATACTCTCACTCTCATTATTTGGCTATTGTAAACAATCTTATTCTATCATATTGCAACCGCTTTAAATACTATTTAAAATAAAAACCACCTTGAATTTACTAGGTAGTTTCTAGTTTTGTTCAAGGTGATTAATATTTAAAAACTATGCTTTTTGTATTGTGATTGTCCAAGATGCATCGTCTAATTGTTCATAGTTTGTAACTGGATAACTTTGTTCAGCAGCCCAATTTGGTAAGGCTTCAGTTGCTTGAGTACAATCAAAATCAATTTTTAACTCGTCACCAAGTTCTAACGTATCCATTTTTTTCTGAGCTTCGATTAATGGGAATGGGCAAACCATACCTACTGTACCTAATTCATATATCATAAATCAATACCTCCTATATATTATGTCGTTTGTGTTCCATTTGAAACAGAATGCGTACTACTAGTTTGTGATTTTTGTGCTTTCTTCATAGGTCTAACAAAAATAAAGTAACTCATTGTCCATGCACCTAAAATCATAGAAGCTAAAGCAATCCATCCTTTCCATGACATTGTTGCAGTTTCAACTAAACCATTACCTATTGAGCAACCACCTGCTACCGAAGCACCGAATCCCATTAAGACCCCACCAATTACACTATTACGTATCGTTTTCTTGTCGGGAAGTCTCCATTTAAATTCACGAGATCCTTTTGCTGCTATATATGATCCTACAAATATACCTAGTACTAAGAAAACGCCCCAGTCTAGTAATTTAAAATCACCGGTTACTAAAAATTGTACAATATTCGCGGATGGTGTTGTAATACCTAATCCATACATTCTACCTGTTGTTTCACTGACTGGCCACGCGATTAAAGCAACTAATCCTACCGCTATGGCTGCAATAAATGGATGATATTTCTTTTCGAATAATACATGTCTTATACCTGTAAATTTTTGTTTCAATTTAGGCATTGCAAATTTAGGCTTCGGTTTACGTAACGTTCTCACTACTAATAATGCTGTAATTATCGTTAATATTAAGACCCAAATCCATGTTGGAATACCTGTAGTTTGTGCCATGCTTGTATTCACATTTGTTGGTTTATTTAAACCATTCATGAGTGGCAATAAAATACCAAACTTAGTTGCCGCTGAAGTAAATCCATAAGCGACTAATGCTAACCAACTTCCTATTAAGCCTTCACCAGCTCTGTACCATGTACCTGTAGCACATCCACCTGATAAAATAATTCCTATTCCAAAAATAAATGAACCGATTACGGTACCAACAACTGGATAAGAAGCCTTCGGAATCTCTACAATTCCAGTTGATGTTAATATAAGCAAACCAATACTTTGTACTGTTATTGCAATTAATAATGCATAAAACATCTTATTGTTCTTTTGCACATACATATCTCTAAATCCACCTGCTAAACAAAACCTAGTTCTTTGCATAACAAAACCTAAAAGTGCACCGACAAACAGCCCACTTATGATTAACCAAGCCATTACATAACCTCTTTCCCCGATAAAATCAATAAGATTAATAATATTAGAGTTAGAGTAACTTTTCAACCTCTTAGCTCAATATATATTTAGATTTAGATTTTCCAAACCCAAATAAAATTAGGACATTTAAAAAGCAGATAATATTGGTTGACGTAAAATTATCTGCCTTATTAATTTTTCATAAATCAACTTATTTTTTTAATTTTTTTATTCATAGTAATTTTTTGATAATCTACTTTATCATTATTCATTAATAACGCTCCTAAACAAACAAAAACGATAATAATTAAAGACATGAGAATATAAGTACTTTGAAAGCCTATACTCACATAGAGTTTCCCCATTACTAATGAGAAAAAAGCTACGCCTAATTGTTTTGCTACATTAAACGCAAGCATGTAAACTGTCGCGGATAACCTAATATCAAAAGTCCCTACAATATATTTCATTATAGAAACTAACATTAATGGCATTTCTAAGGCTGCCAATAGTCTAAAAAATGATAGTAGCCAAACTTCATCAGTAAATGCTGTACCAATAACTCTTAAGAATAAAATAATTCCGAATAGAAATAGACCATTTTTAGAACCAATTTTATTTATAATCCATGGCATAAATAACATAACTACCGCTTCAATAAATATTTGTGTAGAAGTCAGCTTACTAAATAACGATTCTCCAGAACTTTGTTCCGAAAAAAATTTAACAAAATAGTTAGGAAATTGTTGATCAAACACATCATACAAACTTGCACTTCCTATAATTAATAAACATAAGCCCCAAAAGCTTTTATTTTTAAACAATTCCAAAATTGTATTTTTATTTACATATTCTTTTTCATTTTTAGTTGAATCATCTTTTTGGTAGTCAAATGCTTTCACTTTAATTGACCATAGGATAATACCCAGTAATATAGCTGCTGTTGTACACACCCAAAAAATACTATTTGGTTGTTGCACAAACATAATACCTCCAACAAATGCAAACGTACCTCCAGCAATAGAACCAAACAATCTTGCATGACCATATTCAAAGGAATTTGCACGACTCGATTTTTCACAATATGCTTCGACGACGCCCACGCCACTATACAAACACAAGCTAATAAATGAGCCACCCAATACACTACCTATGAACACGTTCATATTTAATAGTGGGATGAAGGCATATTCAAAAAAGGGACCAATTAACAATAAGCACAGAATAACAAAGGCGAACAAATACTTTTTCAAACCTAATTTATCTTGTATGATGCCATAAATCGGTTCAAGTACTATCGCAACAATAGACATTGTCGAAAATACTATTCCTGCTTCAGCTGTATTTAAATGTGCTACTCTATTCAACCATAAAGGTAAAAAAGTAATAATTAAGGTCCATATGGCAAAATAAAAGAAGTTAAGTCCACCGAAACTCCAAAATGTTACACGCTTAAAATTAATCATTAGCTTCAACTCCATTCACCTTGACTGAATGAGGCGTTTGTCGATTATCACGCACAGGTGAACCAAAACTAGGCCAATTATTATGCCATTCAATAAACTGTGCACGCGCATGACGATTTGGATCATATAATGGATCACCTACTATATCTGTATAATTTCTAGCATGATAAACCAATACATCATGAAGATTATCTTTAGATTTCGTAAATGAATTATGTCCCGGTCCGTATTGACCATTTTTAATATCGCTCGTAAATACAGGTTTCTCAACTTTTTGCCATGCGTTTAAATCAAGCACATCACTATCAATAGATGCAACGAGCATTCCCATACAATAATCAATTCCAGTAGCACTAGCAGAATACGTAAGAAATATTCGATGTTCTTTAATTAATATTGCTGGTCCTTCATTAACCCAAAAACCTTTACATTCCCAGTCATATTCAGGTACCGTTAACATTGTTGATTTCCCTTTTAGTGTCCAAGGATTAGACATTTCCGAAATATAGATATTAGAATGCCCAGATATATCGACATCTTGCTGTGCCCAAACATAATACAACCTACCATTTAACTCAAATACAGTTGCATCCAGTGCAAATGTTTCCCACCCTGTATCAATTTTCCCTTTATCTGTCCAGTTATCTGAAAATGGATCGGCATTTCTATTTTCTAAAACAAACATTCTATGATTAAATGTGTCATCTTCAATTTGATTATTTGGAGCTGCAGCATAATAGATGTACCAGTTACCATTTATTTTATGAATTTCTGGTGCCCAAATTAGTGCACTTTTCTCCCCCTGTTCATCTTTAGTCCAAATCACATGTTCTTCTGCATCATTTAAATCATTTAATGACATTGCTTTTCTCAAAATAATACGATCATACTTTGGATAAGAACCAGTAAAATAGTATGTCTTTGCATCTTTAAAAATAAATGGATCCGCTCTTTGTATCACTATTGGATTGTTTATATGCTCCATAAAATCCCCCTTAAATCTTTTTGAGAAAACGCTTTCAATAACAATGTATTATATTTGTCCGTATAAGTCAATGCAAAGTATTTATTGTCCGTACAAATATGCATATTTAATACTCTAACTTTAGCGATTAAATAAAGTTATAAAAAAAAACGAATTTACTTATTAAAAAAGTAAATTCGTTTACTAACTTTATTTATTGCTATAATTTTTCATAAAGAAAAGTAATGATTGTAATTCAATACCTAAATCTATATGATGTACTTGTACATCTGACGGCGTCGATACTCTGCTTGGCGTGAAATTTAATATGCCTTTCACACCAGCTTCTACTAATTTGTCTGTAACTTGTTGTGCAACACTTTCAGGCGTTGTAAGTATAACGATATCAATTTGTTCTCTTTGCAAAACATCAGTTATGTCAACGTAATTGCTAACGCTCACTTGACCTATTTGTGTCCCTATCACATCTTCTCGTATATCAAAAGCTTCCGTTATTGTCATCTCATCATGTATTGAGAAATTATACGTTAACAAAGCTTTTCCTAAGTTCCCTACACCAACAATGGCTATTTTGATTTCATCGTTTTCACTAATTTCATTTTTGAAAAAATGTAATAAGCTATCTATATTATAGCCATAACCTTTTTTACCTAACTCTCCAAAATATGAAAAATCACGACGAATAGTAGCAGAATCTATATTCAAGCCTTCACTAATTGCTTTAGAATTCACTCTATCTATGCCCTTAGATTTTAATGTATTGACGAATCTATAATATAACGGTAAACGTTTCAACGTTGCACGAGGAATCTTATCGCTTTGATTAGCCAAGATCATGTCCCCCTAATTTAATTAATAATGCTAAATAATCTAATAATTACTACAACATTATACATTAATGATATATAAAAATAAACACTGATAGTTTTATCCATAAGCTTTATACGGTAAAATAGATTATGAATAGAGAGGTGCAAATTCGGATGATACTTTTACAATTAAATAATATTACCAAATCATTCGACGGGGAAGATATTTTCGACAATGTAGATTTAGAGGTAAAAACTGGTGAACGAATCGGTATTGTAGGACGTAACGGTGCTGGTAAATCAACATTAATGAAAATCATTGCAGGTGTCGAAGATTATGATTCTGGTCATATTTCTAAAATTAAAAATTTAAAATTAGGTTATCTTACGCAACAGATGACACTAAACACAAATCAAACCGTAATTTCAGAAATGTCAAAACCGTTTGAACATATTAAAAAAATGCAGGATGAAATGAAGGTAGAAACAGATTGGCTAGCACAACACGCTGAGGAATATGACACAGATATATATAAGGAGCATATTGCGCGCTACGAGAGTATTTCAAACCAATTTGAGCAACAAGAAGGTTATCAATATGAAAGTAAAATCAAAACCGTATTACATGGCTTGAATTTTAGTGAGTCGGATTTTGAAAGACCAATTAATGATTTTAGCGGTGGTCAAAAAACGAGACTTTCTTTAGCTCAAATGTTATTAAATGAGCCAGACTTATTATTATTAGATGAACCGACAAACCATTTAGATATGGAAACCACACAATGGCTTGAAGGTTACTTAAATTACTTTAAAGGTGCCATTATCATTATCAGTCACGATAGATACTTTTTAGATAAAATTGTGAATCAAATATATGATGTAGCACTGGGTGATGTTCAGCATTATATAGGTAATTACGGTCAGTTTATCGAACAAAGAGATAAATATTACCAAAAAAAAATGCAGGAATATGAAAATCAACAAGCTGAAATTAAAAAATTAGAAACTTTTGTGGAAAAAAATATTGCTCGTGCATCAACAACTGGTATGGCTAAAAGTCGTCGAAAGATGCTTGAAAAAATCGAACTTATCAATAAACCCATGATAGATGCAAAAAGTGCTAATATTGAGTTTGACTTCGATCGTAATACTGGTAATGATGTATTTCATATAAAAAATTTAACAATTGGTTACGAGGCCCCAATTACTTCTAACATTAACTTAGAAGTAACTAAAGGCGACCATATTGCTATCATTGGACCTAACGGAATCGGAAAATCCACTTTAATTAAGACATTAGCAGATATTCAGCCTAAAATTTCTGGGGACATCACAAAAGGTGCTAATTTAAAGATTGGATATTATGATCAAAAACAAGCCGAGTTCAAATCAAATAAAACCATACTCGATTATATTTGGGATCAGTATCCTACTATGAATGAAAAAGATGTACGTGCAGTATTAGGTAGATTTCTATTTGTGCAAGAAGATGTAAAAAAAATAATCAATGATTTATCTGGCGGCGAAAAAGCAAGACTTCAACTCGCATTATTAATGCTAGAAAGAAACAATGTATTAATATTAGATGAACCAACAAACCATTTAGATATTGATTCAAAGGAAATGTTAGAACAAGCCTTAGTTAATTTTGAAGGAACTTTGCTCTTCGTTTCACATGATCGTTACTTTATCAACCAATTAGCGAATAAGGTATTTGATTTAGATACATCAGGTGGCACTTTATATTTAGGTGATTATCAATACTTTATTGATAAACTAGAGGAAAAGGAAGCGCTCAAAACAAAGCATGAGCAAGAACAGAGTAACCAACAAACAGTTGTGTTGCAACAAAATAATAATTATACTGACCAAAAGCAAATAAAAAAAGAACAACGACAAATTGCACGTAAGATAGAGCAATGTGAAGAACAAATTGAAAACTATGAATCACTAATTAATAAACTAAACAATGAACTTACAAAACCTGAAATCTATTCAGATCCTGAAAAAGCGAACGAAATCGCCATTTCTAAATCAGATACCGAACAAAAGCTAGAACAGGTAATGTTCGAATGGGCAGAATTACAAGAATTGTTACAATAATAATTTTTATATAAAAGAAGCTTGGTAAATTATTTTTACCTCGCTTCTTTTTTTAGTGTAAATTTTTATTTTTTTATTCACACCAGAATGCCTATAACAAAAGCTATCCACAAAGTTATCCTAGTTATCAACAAGTAAAATGTAACATATTTTATGTTTTACTTTTCAGAAAAAAGTCGATATCCACACTGTTAATAAAGTTTATCCACAACTTATACACGATTTGTTAATAAGTACGCACGTTCCCTATTGACTTTACATGATTTCGAATATTTATTATAACTGCCTTATTAAGCACATTGTATTTAAATAATTTACATGTCATAATTGATTTTCGAACCACTCAAGCAAATTTAGAAAGGATTGTGATTAATAATGCCTACCATTTTATGGTTTTTTATCGCCTTTATTATAGCGAGTGCCATAATTGCGCTTATCACTAATATTATTGTTAATCAAAGGCTTAAAAATGACATTAAAAGTTTATGGTCAAAGCGTAAACCACTAGAAACATTTGTACGACCTTATCGCCGTTATAGCTATCAATTTGATACATTCAAATCAGAACACGAAAGTGATCAACTTATCGATAATAAAACATGGTCAGATTTAGATATGGATCAATTATTTCAAACACTTAATTTTAATTTTACTTCTATCGGTGAGATGCGATTATATGCTACTTTAAGACAAATGTTTAAAATTGATAACGGTACACTCATTGATCGTTTTAAATCAAATATACAATTTAGAGAGCAAATTTCTTTGCATTTAGCAAAAGTTGGAAAAGCAATTTATCCCCTTTTTCCAAATCAATTAACATACATAAAACGTAATAACTTTTACATGGCTAGTACTTATTTTCCAATAATATTTCTTGCTTTTTCATTTTTCAACGCAAAGCTAGGCATACTACTTACAATAGCATCAGTTCTATTTAATATGATTATTAGTGGTATGATTCGGAAAACATTCGATCAAGATTTGAATTCAATATTTTACACTTCCAATGTGATACGTCGCGCATTTGCTATACAAAAGATTGATGGTTCTCCTAAGTTAAACGTTGATTTCAAACATTTTTTTATTGCACGTAAATTTAGTGGCTTATTAGGTCGTGCAAATTCAAATGATGACACATTTATGCTGATTATGTTAATCAAGTTAATTTTCATGTTCGATTATCACGTATTCCATCTTATTCAGAACAGTTTTAAAAAATATGAAATTGAAGTTATGGCATGTTATGACTATATTGCAGAAATAGACAACCATTATGCTATCGCGTTATGGCAAGAGTCATTAGACGGTTATTGTATACCTGAAGCAACGAATACGCAGACCCTTTCCTTCGAAAATTTAACACACCCATTGTTAAAACATGCTGTACCTAATGACTTATTGATAGATAACCATATTCTTTTAACTGGATCGAATGCATCTGGTAAATCTACTTTTATGAAAGCAATCGCTTTAAATTTGATTATGGCTCAAACAATAAACACTGTAACTGCCAGCCAATTCAAATATAGTCCTGGGTTTGTATATACATCTATGGTTAATCAAGATGACATTCTTTCTGGAGATAGTTATTTTATGACTGAAATTAAATCTATCAAACGTCTATTTGATTTATCGTTAACAGAACATATTTATATTTTTATTGATGAAATTTTCAAAGGTACTAATACAACAGAACGTATTGCTGCATCTGAAGCAGTACTAAGTTACTTTGATCAACAAGATAGCTATACTGTCATAGCTGCAACGCATGATATAGAATTGTCATCCTTATTAGACACAAATTATGAAAATTATCATTTTAATGAGTCAATTTCAGATAATACAATTGATTTTGATTACAAAATTAAATCCGGTAAGGCAGATACACGAAATGCTATCGAATTACTTAGAATCACTGATTTTCCAAAGTCTATTTACGAGCGTGCCAAATCAACAACAAAGTAACATTCATATTTAAACCAATTAGAATATGAATAACTGTATTAATAAAAAAGTAGCAATCCTATTTAAATATGAGGATTGCTACTTTTTTAGTTTCTAAATTATAATCGTAACTAAACGTACTATATTAGCTATTAAGCGAGACGTACCTATTCGGCATTAATCATCCAAGTCACACCAAATGGGTCATTAAACATACCATAAAGCTCTGACCATTCTGTTTTGCCTAATGGCATTGTAACTTCACAACCCGCTTCTACTGCTTTATTAAAGAATTCAATCGCGCTTTGTTTTTCAGCTTCATCAGATTGGCTAAATGTAAATGTTACAATCGCACCACTGTTATCAATTTTTTTATTTTTCCAAGTATCACTACAATAAAATGTTTCGCCAAATATTTCAAAAGTAGCATGCATTGTAAACTCAGCATCTACTTTATATTCTTCCGGCATGTCGTCGAACATTGCATTGTCTCCACCTAAACGCTGAATGTTTGTTGCACCTAAATGTTTTTCATAAAAATTCAATGCAGCTAAACTATTTTGAAAATTAAAATACTGAACTGATTTCATAATATAAGTCCTCCTAATATCCAACTTTTTAAAATTAATACAATGGTAAACCATTTAACATTATTTTATACCACTAAATTATTAATACCCATTTCCTACACCTTTAAAATATAAATAGCAGTTCTATTTATGAGGATATAAATAAAAGGATGGTTTACAGTAACTGTAAACCATCCTGAAATTTCAATAATATAACAACACGCCATATATTATTTTGAAAATAACTCAATATCTATATTTCCAAATCCATTTAATGACATATCAGCAAAACGATTTTCTTGATATAAAAAATGGCCTGCTGCGCCAATCATTGCTGCATTGTCAGTACATAATTTTGGGTTTGGTATCGATAATTTAATATTTTCAGCCTCACAAGTAGTCGATAAAGACTGCCGTAAGCCTTTATTACTTGCAACTCCGCCAGCAACGATAAGTTGATCAACATGATATTCCTTACATGCTGCAATTGTTTTTCCGACCAATACTTCTACAACACTATTTTGGAAACTTGTTGCTACATCTGCTTCAACAATATTTTCACCTTTTTGTTTTAGATTATGCAATTTATTTATAACTGCACTTTTCAATCCACTAAAACTAAAATCATAACTACCTTTTTCTAACCATACGCGTGGAAATTCATATACATCTGCACCTTCTGCAGCTAATTTGTCTACTTGAGGTCCACCTGGATAACTTAACCCTATAGTTCTTGCTACCTTATCATAAGCCTCACCCACTGCATCATCTCTTGTTTCACCAATCACTTCGAAATTTAAATGATCTTTCATATAAATTAACTCAGTGTGACCACCAGAAACAATGAGTGCAATTAGTGGAAATTGAAGTGGCTTTTCTAAATGATTAGCATATATATGCCCAGCAATATGATGTACAGGTATTAAAGGTTTATCATAAGCAAATGCTAAAGCTTTCGCTGCATTAATGCCTACTAATAGTGCTCCAATCAATCCTGGACCTTGAGTTACTGCAATTGCATCTACTTCATTCATGGTAACTTCCGCTTCTTTTAACGCTTCATCAATTGTTGTCGTAATACCTTCAACATGATGTCTACTGGCAACTTCGGGTACTACACCACCAAATCGCTTATGACTTTCTATTTGGCTAAGCACTATATTACTCATGACATTATTACCATCTTTAATTAAACTTACACTTGTTTCATCACAACTTGATTCTATTGCTAATATTATTGTCTCTTTATTCATTTAGATTCACCCACATGACTAACGCATCCTCGCCTTCACCGTAATAGTTTTTACGTTTTCCTCCATATTGAAAACCTAAATTTGTATACACATGTCGTGCTACTGCATTTTCTACTTTTACTTCTAAACTCATAACTTCACATTTCGTTTGTGCATAGTTCATAGCGTATTTTAATAAAAGTTGTCCTAATCCATAGCCTCTGTATGCATTATCAATAGCAACTGTAGTAATTTGGGCTTGATCAACCACAATCCACATACCAATATAACCAATTACCTGCTGATTAAATTCCATTATAAAGTAATTTGCAAATTCGTTTTGTTCGATTTCATGATAAAAAGCATCAATTGACCAACTACTATCATTAAAACTAATTCTTTCGATATCAAATACTTGTGGCACATCTTCTTTTGTCATTAATCTAATATTTAATGCTTGTTCTGTTGGTTTAACCAATTTCTCTCAGCCTCTGATATTTTAATATAGTTTGGTGTGAATTGATGAATATCTTCTGGTTCACCAATCATATCTTTCATATACTTAGCTTGCGGTAAATTAGGTACACACTTACCATCTAATAATTCTTGTAAATGATCTGTATCTGGACCAACAAATGTATAGTCTAAGGATAATTCATGTAGTTGCTCTAGCAATGCTTCTATAGGAATATATTGATCCTCTATTACATTTACAAGTTCATCGTTAATCTTTTTATATACACCTGCATATACCGCTTCTCTTCTTGCATCAAATAAAGGTACAATTAAACCTTTTTCGTTTTCAAGTGTAGCTGCTAATGCTTTCAATGAAGAAACACCATATAATTCAGCATTTAATGCATATGCCAAAGTTTTGGCAACTGTTACTCCGATTCTTAAACCTGTATAAGAACCTGGTCCTTTTGCTATGACTATAGCATCTATATCATTTTTTTCTATATCACTATCCGCTAAAACTTGCTGAATTGAAGGCATCAATTGGATAGAATGATTCTTTTTAATATTTGTATTTATTTCACTCAACACTTGTTTGTCGCGTACTACAGCGACTGATAAAGGTTGATTGGATGTATCAATCAATAGATAATTCACGTTCCACTGCCTCCTTTAAATTTTTATAATATTCGCCTTGTGCCTTTAGTTCAATTACTCTTTCATTTTCTGTAATTGTATTTATCTGTATTGTTAAATGAGTTGTTGGCAAAAAGTCAGTGATAAATTCACTCCATTCAATAACAATGACCGCTTCATCAGCAAAATATTCTTCAAAACCTAAGTCATCATCAGAGCCTTCTAGTCTATAACAATCCATATGATGTAATTTGAGGTTTGTCCCCTGGTATGATTTTATTATATTAAAAGTCGGAGAATTAATATTTCTGCGAACACCCATATGCTTACCAATAAATTGAGTAAGTGTCGTTTTTCCTGCGCCCAAATCCCCATTTAACAGTATTAAATCCTGTGCTGCTAAATGCTTTGCTAATATTGAGGCAAAACGCTCCATCTCATCTAAATTTTTTATTTTAATCATCTTCATACTCCTTTACACAACGGCATTAAGATTGCACCTTACTATTTTATAAACTTTCACATGACTTACTAAATTGATTCTCCATATTAGTAAATCATACAATCAGCATTTATCATTTAAAATAATCACTATACAAATACCATTGCTTTTATTGTACTATCTTTCATTTTATTCTATTTATTTCAATGAATAATCACTTGAATAAAATGAGTGAATTACATTAACCACTGTATATATTAGAAAGCACAAATCAGAATGTCTAATAAATTAACTCTTATAGTTTAACAAATTTTAACGTACATTACTTCATCATAGTATAACTATTTCATTGAATTGTATTTATTTGAATTGTAAGAAAATTACAAATAGTTATTGACATCAACACATCGATGTAGTAAATTTAATTTATCAAATTTTTAGATATTTCTAACAAATCAAAAAATATACCATTCTTTCGAAAGGAGCATAATAAAATGATGCCATGTACAAAGCAATATCAACCGACAACTTCAAATATTTTAGTCATTTTATTATGCTCGTAGGACTGGAACTTTAGTAAAAAATTTACTAAGTGTTTAAGTCCTCTTTCTAGTTGAATGGGACTTTAAAACGTCCCAATTATTATTGGGACGTTTTTTTATTTTCAATTTTATGGGGGAATCAAACATGAGAAGCGATATGATCAAAAAAGGAGATCATCAAGCTCCAGCAAGAAGTCTTTTACACGCTACAGGTGCATTAAAACAACCTACCGATATGAATAAACCTTTCGTAGCAATCTGTAATTCCTATATCGATATTGTCCCAGGACATGTTCATCTTAGAGAATTAGGAGACATAGCTAAAGAAGCAATTAGAGAAGCAGGTGCGATTCCTTTTGAATTTAATACTATCGGAGTTGATGATGGTATTGCCATGGGACACATTGGAATGAGATATTCTCTTCCATCACGTGAAGTAATTGCAGATGCAGCTGAAACAGTAATAAATGCCCATTGGTTCGACGGCGTATTTTACATCCCAAACTGTGACAAGATTACACCAGGAATGTTGTTAGCATCCGTCAGAACAAACGTACCGGCTATTTTTTGTTCAGGTGGTCCAATGAAAGCAGGTTTATCTACTGAAGGTAAAGCTTTAACTTTATCATCTATGTTCGAAGCCGTTGGTGCTTTTAAAGATGGTTCTATTTCAAAAGATGAATTTTTAGATATGGAACAAAATGCCTGCCCTACTTGTGGTTCTTGTTCTGGTATGTTCACAGCAAACTCAATGAACTGTTTAATGGAGGTATTGGGATTAGCATTACCATACAATGGTACAGCACTAGCAGTTAGTGAACAACGAAGAGAAATGATTAGAGAAGCTGCATTCAAATTAGTAGATAACATTAAAAATGATTTAAAACCTAGAGATATCATCACTGAAGAAGCAATTGATGATGCATTCGCCTTAGACATGGCTATGGGCGGCTCTACAAACACAGTATTACACACATTAGCAATCGCTAATGAGGCAGGCATTGATTATGACTTAACAAGAATCAATGAAATCGCTAAAAAAACACCTTACCTTTCAAAAATTGCTCCAAGTTCATCCTATTCTATGCATGATGTTCATGAAGCAGGTGGTGTTCCAGCAATCATCAATGAATTATTTAAAAAAGAAGGTACCTTACATCCAGATAGAATTACTGCTACAGGTCAAACATTACGTCAAAACAACGAAAATAAAGAAATACTGAATAGTGATGTCATCAGACATTTGGATAATCCTTATGATAAACAAGGTGGCCTATCAATTTTATACGGTAACATCGCTCCAAACGGTGCTGTAATAAAAGTTGGTGGTGTTGATCCTTCAATCAAAGTATTCAAAGGTAAAGCAATTTGTTTCGATTCACATGATGATGCTGTTGAAGCAATTGATAATCATACTGTCAGAGAAGGACATGTAGTCGTAATTCGATATGAGGGTCCTAAAGGCGGACCAGGTATGCCAGAAATGTTGGCCCCTACTTCTTCAATCGTTGGACGAGGATTAGGTAAGGACGTTGCCTTGATAACAGATGGTCGTTTCTCAGGTGCCACAAGAGGTATTGCTGTAGGTCACGTATCACCTGAAGCAGCAGCTGGTGGTCCGATTGGATTAATCAATGATGGTGATGAGATAACAATTGATTTAACAAATCGAACATTAGATGTCGAAGTTCCAACTGAAACTTTAGAAGCTAGAAAACAAGACTTAAAACCATTTAAAGCAAAAGTAAAAACTGGTTATCTTGCACGTTATACAGCATTAGTAACAAGCGCAAATACGGGTGGAATTATGCAAGTACCTGAAAACCTTATTTAAGGAGTGAGAACAATGTCTAAACAAATTGAAACACTTGAGTATGAAAAGTCAGAAAATTTTGATTCTTTGGAAGCGGCACAATCAGTTGAGCCTGAAGTAGAACTTGAACAAGAGACAGTAGACGAAATGTGCTCAGGTTCTGAGTTATTAGTTGAATCTTTAGCAAATGAAAATGTTGACTTTATATTTGGTTATCCAGGAGGAGCAGTTCTTCCACTCTATGACACATTCTACGATGGAAAGATTAAGC
Source organism: Staphylococcus sp. ACRSN (assembly GCF_022346615.1). GTDB lineage: Bacteria > Bacillota > Bacilli > Staphylococcales > Staphylococcaceae > Staphylococcus. The sequence continues at coordinate 106,921 of NZ_JAKRNS010000012.1, forward strand.
ATATATTAGCTAGGCACGAACAAGGTGCAACACATGCCGCTGAAGGTTATGCACGTGTTTCCGGTAATACAGGGGTTGTGGTTGTTACCAGTGGCCCCGGAGCTACAAATGCAATAACTGGAATTGCAGATGCATATAGTGATTCGTTACCACTCGTTGTCATTACAGGACAAGTTGCTACGGCTGGTATTGGAAAAGATGCATTTCAAGAGGCAGATTTATTATCAATGACAACGCCTATCACAAAACACAATTATCAAGTTAAAAATGTAAATGAAATACCAAAAATAATTCATGAAGCATTTCATATTGCAAATACAGGACGTAAAGGTCCAGTTGTCATTGATTTTCCAAAAGATATGGGTATATTATCTACCAATGCCAAGACAACAGATGAACTTGAATTACCTGGTTATAATATACCTAATCAACCAGCTGAAAATGATATTCAAAAGCTTCGTGATTATTTAAAATCAGCAAAAAAACCAATTGTACTCTCTGGTGCAGGTATAAATCATGCAAAAGCTAATGAATTATTCACTGAATTTGTAACAAGACATCAATTGCCAGTGGTTAGTACATTATTAGGTCTTGGTGCAATACCATATGAACATCCCTTATTTTTAGGTATGGGTGGGATGCACGGATCTTATGCAAGTAATATGGCACTCACTGAATGTGATTTACTCATAAACTTTGGTAGTAGATTTGATGATAGACTTGCAAGTAATCCAGATGAATTTGCGCCAAATGCTAAAATCGTGCATGTCGACATAGATCCTTCGGAAATAAATAAAATTATCAAAGTTGACTTAGGCATTGTTGCAGATTGTAAAGCAACGTTAGAAGCTCTCTTAGATTATGAAAGTTATTCTATAAAGCATGATACATGGTTAACATATTGTAATAACAACAAAGATAAACATCCATTTTCATATAAAAAAGATGAAGACGATTCATTTTCGAAACCACAACGTGCAATTGAATATATTGGTGAAATTACACATGGAGATGCCATTGTTACTACAGATGTAGGACAACATCAAATGTGGACTGCACAATATTATCCTTTCAAATCACATGGTCAATTAGTAACCAGTGGTGGTTTAGGAACAATGGGATTTGGTATCCCAGCTGCGATTGGTGCTAAATTAGCTGCACCCGATAAAACAGTAGTAACATTCGTTGGTGATGGCGGATTCCAAATGACAAATCAAGAAATGGCAATACTTGAAGAATATGGTTTAGATATAAAAGTTGTTTTAATCAACAATGGCACACTTGGTATGGTTAAACAATGGCAAGATAAATTCTTTAATAAGCGTTTTTCACACTCTGTATTTAACGATCAACCTGATTTCTTGAAATTGGCAGAAGCTTATAATGTTAAAGGCTTCTTAATCGATGATCCAGCAAAATTAGAATCACAAATCGATGAAGCTTTTGCACATGACGGTCCAGCATTAATTGAAGTGCGTATTTCACCTATCGAACCAGTAACACCTATGGTACCAAGTGGCAAAGCAAACCACGAGATGGAGGGACTATCATGAGAAGAACTTTCAGAACAAAAGTCAGAGATAAAGCAGGCACATTAAATAGACTGACTAGTATCTTTGTACGTAGGCAATTTAATATCGTGACCCTTTCTGCTACACCAACACTTGAAGAAGGTGTTTCAGACATCACATTTGTTGCAGAAGTGCCTGATACAGACGTATTAAGAAATTTAATTCAACAACTTGAAAAGCAAATCAATATTATAGACGTTGAAGATATTACAGATACGAATACGTATAATCGAGAACTCGTTTTAGTCAAATTACAAACACCTAGTAGTAGTGATCAATTAGAAAAAGTAATTCAACCGTATGATGCGCTAATCTCTATTTTGAAAAAGGAAGATGATTATACTTATCTTCAAGCTTCAGGTCCACAGTATACGATGGACAATCTCTTAGATGATCTATCATCATATGGTATTGCTCAAGTTTCTAGAACTGGTTCAGCAGGTATTATTTAGTTGAGTTTTTAGAAAATTGAAAAAATTTAATTTAAAACATGGAGGATTTTATTATGACAACAGTTTATTATGACCAAACAGTTACAAAAGACGCATTACAAGGTAAAAAAGTAGCAATCGTTGGGTATGGTTCTCAAGGACATGCACACGCACAAAACTTAAAAGATAACGGATATGATGTGATTATCGGTATCAGACCAGGAAGTTCTTTTGATAAAGCTAAAGACGATGGCTTCGAAGTATACCCTGTAAATGAGGCAGCAAAACAAGCTGATGTCATCATGATTTTATTACCAGATGAAATTCAAGGACAAGTATATAAAGAAGAAATTGAACCTAATTTAGAAGCAAACAATGCATTAGTTTTTGCTCATGGATTTAATATTCATTTTGATGTTATTCAACCACCAGCTGACGTTGATGTATTCTTAGTAGCTCCAAAAGGACCTGGACACTTAGTTCGTCGTACTTTTGCAGAAGGAAGTGCAGTACCTGCCCTATTCGCAGTTCAACAAGATGCTTCAGGTGAGGCAAGAGACTTAGCTTTAAGTTATGCGAAAGGTATCGGTGCAACACGTGCTGGTGTATTAGAAACTTCATTTAAAGAAGAAACTGAAACTGATTTATTCGGTGAACAAGCTGTATTATGTGGCGGAGCTACAAAATTAATCCAAACTGGATTTGAAACATTAGTTGAAGCGGGTTACCAACCTGAAATTGCTTATTTCGAAGTGTTACATGAAATGAAATTAATCGTTGATTTAATGTATGAAGGCGGAATGGAAAACATGCGTTATTCAATTTCAAATACTGCTGAGTTCGGTGACTATGTTTCTGGTCCTCGAGTTATCACTCCGGATGTTAAAGATAATATGAAAGCAGTATTAGAAGATATTCAAAAAGGTAACTTCAGTAATCGATTCATTAAAGATAACGAAAATAATTTTGAAGAATTCCATAAATTACGTGAAGAACAACATGGTCATCAAATCGAAGCAGTTGGTAAAGACCTACGTGAAATGATGCCATTTATCAAATCTAAAAGTATTCAAAAATAATTTGATTAATAAAAGATAACCATCGTAATTAAAGCATTATAAGTAAATTTATATTTTCACCTAGTCTAATATAAATAACTTATGATGCTTTAAACATTACGAAATGATGTACTGACTATAAAACATCAGGTTTATATTATTAATCGATAATTACAACTATTGTTAGGAGATGTTTAAAATGAGTAGCCATATTCAAATTTTTGATACCACACTAAGAGACGGCGAGCAAACACCTGGAGTTAACTTTTCATTCGATGAACGTTTAAAGATTGCTAAGCAATTAGAAAAATGGGGTGTCGATATTATTGAAGCAGGATTCCCTGCATCGAGTTCGGGAAGTTTTGCATCAGTTGAAGCAATTTCACAAGCTTTAACAACAACTGCAGTTTGTGGACTAGCACGTTGCGTAAAATCTGATATAGACGCAGTATACGGAGCAACTAAGAAAGCAGCTAAACCAAGAATCCACGTATTTATAGCAACTAGCCCTATTCATCGTGATTCAAAACTCATGATGTCAAAAGAGGAAGTACTAGCTTCGATTAAAGAACATGTAAGTTATGCAAAACAATACTTTGATATAGTTCAATTTTCACCAGAGGATGCGACAAGAACTGAACTACCATTCTTAATCGAATGTGTACAAACAGCAGTAAATGCCGGTGCCAGTGTTATCAATATTCCTGATACTGTAGGATTTAGTTATCCTTCAGAATATGGTCAAATTTTCAAAACACTTCTAGAAAAAATTGATTCTGATCACGAAGTCATTTATAGCGCACATTGTCATGATGATTTAGGATTAGCTGTTGCAAATAGTATGGCAGCGATTGAAAATGGTGCTAAACGTATTGAAGGTACTTTAAATGGTATTGGGGAACGTGCAGGTAATACTGCTTTAGAAGAAGTTGCGCTTGGCCTTTACGTTCGTCAAGATCATTATAAAAATCAAACTCAAATCAATTTATCAGAAACAAAACAAACTTCAGATTTAATTTCAAGATTTGCAGGTATTCGAGTCCCAAGAAATAAAGCAATTGTAGGCCAGAATGCTTTCAGTCACGAATCAGGCATACATCAAGACGGTGTGCTTAAAAATCCTGAAACTTATGAAATTATGACACCACAATTAGTTGGTGTGGATACAACTGAATTACCTCTTGGGAAACTATCAGGTAAACATGCATTTGCTGAAAAACTTATTGCATTAGGTTATGATGTATCGCCTGAAGAGCAAAAAACATTGTTCAAACAGTTTAAAACAGTAGCTGATAAGAAAAAATCAGTGACTGATAGAGATATTCATGCATTGATACAAGGCACAGAACATGAACAAAATGCAATTTACCAAGTTGAAACACTTCAATTACAATTTGTATCTAGTGGATTACAAAGTGCCGTAGTCGTTATCAAAGATAATGAAGGCAATATTTACCAAGACTCAAGTATTGGTACTGGTTCAATTGTTTCTATTTACAATGCAGTTGATCGAATATTTAAAAAAGAAACAGAATTAATTGATTATACAATCGACTCAGTAACAGAAGGTACTGACGCTCAAGGTGAAGTACACGTACAACTTAAAATAGACGACCAAATTGTCACAGGTGTTGGCATTGATCATGATATCCTACTCGCATCATGTAAAGCATATGTAGAAGCGCATGCAAAATATGCATCTAATACATCTAAGAAAGAAGGTATTCATTCATGAGTTACAAAATAGTAGCATTGCCAGGTGACGGCATTGGTCCTGAAATTTTAAATGGCTCTTTAGAAGTCTTACAAAAATTAAGTGAACAATTCAATTTTGATTATAAAGTTGAAAGTCATGATTTTGGTGGCATTGCTATCGATAATCACGGTAATCCTTTACCAGAAACAACATTAAACGCATGTAAAAATGCTGATGCAATCCTATTAGGTGCTGTGGGGGGACCTAAATGGACAGATCCAACTAATAGACCTGAACAAGGTTTATTAGGTATACGAAAAGCTTTGGGTCTGTTTGCAAATATTCGCCCCACTACTGTTACAAATGGCACAAGTCATTTATCCCCAATCAAAGAAGAACGTGTTGCAGGAACTGATTTTATATTAGTAAGAGAGCTCACTGGAGGTATTTACTTTGGTGAACCAAAACATTGGAATAATGAAGAAGCACTTGATTCTCTAACATATTCACGTCAGGAAATCGAACGTATCGCAAAAGTTGCATTCGATCTTGCTCAAAAGCGAAGTAAAAAATTAACATCTGTAGATAAAGAAAACGTACTATCTTCAAGTAAACTATGGCGTAAAATCATTGATGAAGTTTCAGTTAGCTATCCTGAAGTTGAAGTAAATCATTTACTTGTAGATGCTTGCGCTATGCATTTAATAACAAATCCATCACAATTTGATGTAATTGTTACTGAAAATTTATTTGGTGATATATTAAGTGATGAAGCATCTGTCATTCCAGGCTCTTTAGGTTTATCCCCTTCTGCTAGTTTTAGTGAACAAGGTCCTAGATTATATGAACCAATACATGGATCTGCACCAGATATCGCTAATCAAGATAAGGCTAATCCTTTTGGAATGTTATTGTCAGTTGTCATGTGTTTACGTGAAAGTTTAAATGAAAATGAAGCTGCTGCAAAACTTGAATCTGTAATTTATCAATTAATAAAAGAAGGCAAGACAACTCAAGACCTTAATGGTCAATTTAGTACATCTGAAATATTTAATTTTGTAAAAGAAAATCTATAAAGGAGGAGATGTCATATGGGTAAAACACTATTTGATAAAGTTTGGAATAAGCATGTCTTAACTGGTAAAGAAGGTGACCCACAGTTATTATATATCGATTTACATCTTATACATGAAGTTACATCTCCTCAAGCATTTGAAGGTTTGAGACTACAAAATCGTCAACTACGTCGTCCAGATTTAACGTATGCAACACTTGATCACAACGTACCAACTATTGATATTTTCAATATTAAAGATGAAATTGCTAATAAACAAATCACAACTTTGCAAAAAAATGCTGAAGCATTTGGTGTTCATATATTTGATATGGGATCTGATGAACAAGGAATTGTTCATATGGTAGGCCCAGAAACAGGATTGACACAACCAGGTAAAACAATTGTCTGTGGTGATTCTCACACTGCAACGCATGGTGCATTTGGTGCTATAGCATTTGGTATAGGTACGAGTGAAGTTGAACACGTCTTTGCGACACAATCACTTTGGCAAACAAAACCTAAAAATCTTAAAATAGATGTTAATGGAAAATTGCCTACAGGTGTCTACGCAAAAGACATTATTCTCTATCTTATCAGTCAATATGGCGTAGATTTTGGAACTGGGTATGCTTTAGAATTTACAGGCGACACTATTAAATCACTTTCTATGGAAGCACGTATGACGATTTGTAATATGGCAATTGAAGCTGGCGCTAAATACGGTATGATGCAACCAGATGAAATTACTTTCGAATATGTTAAAGGACGTCCATACGCTCAAAATTTCGAATATTCAGTTGAAGAATGGAAAACATTATATACAGATGAAGATGCTCATTTTGATAAAGTGATTACACTCGATGTATCTGATTTAGAGCCACAAGTAACTTGGGGTACAAATCCTGAAATGGGTGTTAGCTTTAATGAACCATTTCCTGAAATTCAAAGTGTAAATGATGAACGAGCTTATAATTATATGGATTTGAAACCAGGTCAAAAAGCTGAAGACATCGATCTTGGATATGTATTTTTAGGTTCATGTACTAATGCAAGACTTTCTGATCTCGTAGAGGCTAGTGAAATAGTTAAAGGAAACAGAGTTCATCCAAATATTACAGCTATTGTTGTACCTGGATCACGTACTGTTAAAAATGAAGCTGAGAAGCTTGGACTCGATAAAATATTTAAAGAAGCAGGATTTGATTGGAGAGAACCTGGTTGTTCTATGTGTCTAGGTATGAATCCTGACCAAGTACCAGCTGGCGTGCACTGTGCATCTACAAGTAACCGTAATTTTGAAGGTAGACAAGGAAAAGGTGCAAGAACTCATCTCGTTTCCCCTGCAATGGCTGCTGCTGCTGCAATTAATGGTAAATTCGTAGATGTTAGAAAGGTGGTTGTTTAATATGGAAATCAAACCGATCACTACTTATACAGGTAAAGTCGTTCCACTATTTAACGATAATATCGATACAGACCAAATAATACCAAAAGCACATTTGAAAAGAATTTCAAAAACTGGATTTGGTCCATTTGCTTTTGATGAGTGGCGTTATTTAGATGATGGGACAGATAACCCTGATTTCAATCCAAACAAACCAGAATATAAAGGTGCGAGTATTTTAATTACTGGAGATAACTTTGGATGTGGTTCTAGCCGTGAACACGCTGCTTGGGCACTTAAAGATTATGGATTTGATATTATTATTGCTGGTAGTTATAGTGATATTTTTTATATGAACTGTACAAAAAATGCTATGTTACCTATCGTATTAGATGAACCAAGTAGAAAGTACTTAGCAAAAGCTAAAGAAATTACTGTAGATTTACCAAATCAATCTGTTTATACTTCTGAAAAATCATTTCACTTTGATATTGATGAAACTTGGAAGAATAAATTAGTTAAAGGCTTAGATGATATAGCTATAACTTTAGAATATGAAGAACAAATTAAATCTTATGAAAAAGCAAAAACATTTTAATCTTATTAAATAAAGGTGTGAAACTTATGACTGTAAAAACAACTGTTTCTTCTAAAGATATCGATGAAGCTTTCTTACAATTGAAAGATATAGTGAAAGAAACCCCTCTCCAAAAGGACCATTATCTATCACATAAATATGATTGTGACGTCTATTTAAAAAGAGAAGATTTACAATGGGTACGTTCTTTCAAACTAAGAGGTGCTTACAATGCGATTATCGCATTAGCAGAAGAAGAACGACAAAATGGCATTACATGTGCAAGTGCTGGAAATCATGCACAAGGTGTTGCATATACTGCAAGTAAATTAGATCTCAATGCAGTGATTTTTATGCCAGTTACTACACCTCTCCAAAAAATTAATCAAGTTAAATTTTTTGGAGGGACAAATGTAGAAGTCGTTCTTACAGGTGATACTTTTGATGATTGTTTGAAAGAAGCACTTACTTATACAAACGAAAATCAAATGAATTTCATCGACCCTTTTAACAATATCTATACAATTGCTGGTCAAGGCACACTTGCTAAAGAAATCATTGAGCAATCCAAAGAAGATAATGTAACATTTGATTATTTATTCGCTGCAATAGGTGGCGGTGGTTTAATTTCTGGTGTTGGTACGTACTTTAAAGCACATTCTCCTAGCACATCAATAGTTGGTGTAGAGCCAGCCGGTGCGAGTAGTATGTATGCTTCTGTAGTACTAGAAAATCAAATCGTTACTTTACCTAATATTGATAAATTTGTTGATGGTGCTTCAGTAGCACGTGTAGGTGAAATTACGTATGATATTGCTAAAGATGTTGTCGATGATTACGTACAAGTTCATGAAGGGGCCGTATGTAGTACAATATTAGATATGTACTCTAAACAAGCCATTATTGCTGAACCTGCCGGTGCACTTAGCGTAAGTGCTTTAGAACAATACAAATCAGAAATAAAAGGTAAATCAGTTGTTTGCATAGTAAGTGGCGGTAACAATGATATAAATCGAATGAAAGAAATTGAAGAACGTTCCTTACTATTTGAAGAAATGAAACATTACTTTATTTTAAATTTCCCTCAAAGACCAGGTGCATTAAGAGAATTTGTTAATGATGTATTAGGACCAAAAGACGATATTACAAAATTCGAATATCTGAAAAAATCTTCACAAAATACTGGTACAGTAATCATAGGCATTCAACTTTACGAACATCACGACTTAGATGAGCTTAAGGCGAATGTAGATGCATTTGATCCTTCAAACATTTACATCAATGAAAATAAAATGCTCTATTCACTACTTATTTAATTTATAGATTATAATTGAATACCTTAATATATTAAAAAGACGCATGAAATTAAAATATTTCATGCGTCCTTTAATTTTATAGAACTACTAAAAAACTACTAAAGAACTACTTCTCAATTCATTGAGACTAGTAGTTCTTATGCAAAAGCTTTAGCTTTTGTATTCTTTTTCTTTATGTCAGTTTATTTGAAGTTAAGCTCCTTTTTCACAAAAAAAAGAGACCTTACGGTCTCGGCTCATCGCATCTCTGTTTGCCTGGCAACGTCCTACTCTTGCGGAACGTAAGTCTGCTACCATCGGCGCTAAGGAGCTTTTCTGACATTAAGACAAGCGCTCGCATCTTTCCTCATTTTCACTCTTTCCTCTTTCACTTACCGCTTGTAAGCTCAAGTCGTCTTTCGCTCAATTCGTCAGCTTCAAACGCTTTCTTTATATCAGTTTATTTGAAGTTAAGCTCCTTTTTCACAAAAAAAAGAGACCTTACGGTCTCGGCTCATCGCATCTCTGCTTGCCTGGCAACGTCCTACTCTTGCGGAACGTAAGTCCGACTACCATCGGCGCTAAGGAGCTTAACTTCTGTGTTCGGCATGGGAACAGGTGTGACCTCCTTGCCATTGTCACCAGACAATGAAATGCATTAAATTACAAT
>NZ_JAKRNS010000013.1 GCF_022346615.1 Staphylococcus sp. ACRSN
TTGTCTGGTGACAATGGCAAGGAGGTCACACCTGTTCCCATGCCGAACACAGAAGTTAAGCTCCTTAGCGCCGATGGTAGTCGGACTTACGTTCCGCAAGAGTAGGACGTTGCCAGGCAATAACATTATTCCACAGTAGCTCAGTGGTAGAGCTATCGGCTGTTAACCGATCGGTCGTAGGTTCGAGTCCTACCTGTGGAGCCATATGGCCCCGTGGTCAAGCGGTTAAGACACCGCCCTTTCACGGCGGTAACACGGGTTCGAGTCCCGTCGGGGTCATTACATACGGAGGATTAGCTCAGCTGGGAGAGCATCTGCCTTACAAGCAGAGGGTCGGCGGTTCGAACCCGTCATCCTCCACCATTCAAGTTAATACGCGGAGGGGTAGCGAAGTGGCTAAACGCGGCGGACTGTAAATCCGCTCCTTCGGGTTCGGCAGTTCGAATCTGCCCCCCTCCACCATTAATGGGCTATAGCCAAGCGGTAAGGCAACGGACTTTGACTCCGTCACGCGCTGGTTCGAATCCAGCTAGCCCAGCCATTAGAGCCATTAGCTCAGTTGGTAGAGCATCTGACTTTTAATCAGAGGGTCAGAGGTTCGAATCCTCTATGGCTCACTTAGAAAAGCATTTCTCCTTGGAGAAGTGCTTTTTTTATTTTATCAAATAATATTGAAAAAAATTATAATTTATAAATATAATTTTTATGCTTATTAACCCTTTATATGTGATATGAAAATGTATGTTAAATCATAATTTTGATTTTATATGTAAAATGCTTAATTTATTTTAAAAAACCTTTATTAAATTGACTTGAAAGTTAATTCTGTTTAGCTTATTCTAGTATCACATGAAGACAAAGGGGTTTTTACGAATGACAAATAAAGTAATAGATATTATAGGCGCGCCTTCAACTTTTGGTCAAAGAAAGTTAGGTGTGAATTTTGGACCAGATGCAATTCGATATGCTGGTTTAGTTTCACGCATTAAGGCAATTGGATTATCAGTGAATGATAAAGGTAATATAGAAGTACCTTTTTTAGATATAGAAAAATTTAATTCAGAGCAAAAAGGATTACGTAATTTAAATGAGATTGCAACAGTTTCAAGTAATCTTTGTAAATCTGTTTCTGAGAGTATTAGTGAAAATCATTTTCCATTGATTTTAGGAGGCGATCATTCGATAGCGATTGGTTCTATTTCTGGTGTGAGTCAACATTATAATAATTTAGGTATTATATGGTATGACGCGCATGGTGATTTAAATGTGCCTGAAGAGTCGCCGTCCGGTAATATTCATGGTATGCCTTTACGTATACTAGCAGGTGATGGTGACCCATCACTAGTTGAAATAGGTGGAGATAATCCTAAAGTTAAGGCTGAGAACATTGTTTTAATTGGAATGAGAGATTTAGATATCGGTGAAAAGAAATACATAAAAGAAAACAATATTAAAACTTTTACTATGGCAGATGTTGACCGTATTGGCATAAATCAAGTTATTGAAGAATCATTAAGCTATTTAAAAGATAAAACTGATGGAATTCATTTATCTTTAGATGTTGATGGACTGGATCCTGTTGAAACACCTGGTACAGGGACAAGAGTATTAGGCGGATTAACTTATAGAGAAAGTCATTTTGCACTAGAGCTACTACACAGCAGTAATTTGATAACTTCTATGGATGTTGTTGAGGTAAATCCTTTAATTGATCAAAATAATCATACAGCAGAGCAAGCAGTAAGTTTAGTAGGCAGTTTCTTTGGTGAAACATTATTATAAACATGATTTAAAGCTGATATAAATTCTTTATATATCAGCTTTATTTTAATTGTAAAAAATATATACTTCATATGACAGTTAAGCTTTAGATTGGTATAATAATACTATGGGAACAGAATACCGGAGGAGATGTTATGGATTTTTCCAATTTTTTTGATAACTGGAGTACAGTAAAAATTATAGCTGGCGTACTCGACTTACTCATCGTATGGTATGTACTTTATCTTCTCATTACAGTTTTTAAAGGTACTAAAGCCATTCAATTATTAAAAGGTATAGTGGTCATTGTTATTGGCCAGCAATTGAGTAAGATGTTGAATTTAACAGCTACATCTCGTTTGTTTGATTTGGTTATTCAATGGGGTGTGTTAGCACTAATTGTTATTTTCCAACCGGAAATAAGACGAGCGTTGGAGCAGTTAGGACGAGGAAGCTTGTTTAAGCGTTATTCTTCAAACTTGAATAACGATGAAGGTAAATTAATTTCTTCTGTATCTAAAGCAGTTCAATATATGGCGAAACGTCGTATTGGTGCACTAATTGTTTTTGAAAAGGAAACAGGCTTACAAGATTATATTGAAACAGGTATAGCTATGAATTCTGAGATATCTCAGGAATTACTCACAAATGTGTTTATTCCAAATACACCATTACATGATGGCGCTATGATTATACAAGCAAGTAAAATAGCAAGTGCAGCAAGTTATTTACCTCTCTCAGATAGTGCTAAAATAGCAAAAAGTTTAGGCACAAGACATAGAGCAGCTGTCGGTATTTCAGAAGTATCTGATGCGTTTACAGTTGTAGTGTCCGAAGAAACGGGTTCAATATCAGTTACTTTTGATGGTAAATTGAGAAAAGATATTTCAACAGAAGCTTTTGAAGAGTTACTAGCTGAACATTGGTTTGGCACACACTTTCAACAGAAAGGTGTGAAGTAGATGTTAGAGAGTAAATGGGGGCTTAGACTAATAGCTTTAGTTTTAGCAGTTGTTTTTTTCTTATCTGCAAATAACATGTTTGGCAATATATTTGACGCTGATCACTTTGGTCAAAAGTCAAACGATACTTTACAAGAAGTACCAGTACAAGTTAAGTATGACAATAAGTCGCTATATGCGAGTGATGTACCTGATAAAGTAGATGTGGAAATTTCAGGTCCTCAATCTCAGGTGTTAAAAGCGGAAAATGCAGAGAATGTTAAAGCAGTTTTAGATTTAACTGGTGAAAAAGCAGGAAAACATACTGCACAGTTTAAGGTGAACGGTCTTAGTGAAGATATCGATTATAATGTAAAACCAAAAGAAACATCAGTTAGTTTAGAGAAAAAGGTTAGTAAGACATTAAAGGTTGAGCCTGATGTAAGTAATAATGATTTAGATTCAGATTATAAGGTGAGCTCTCAAAAAGTATCACCTGAATCGGTTACTGTTACAGGTGGTCAAGAACAAATTGATAATATAGCCTACTTAAAAGCTACTTATAAAAATAAAAGTAAAATCTCAAAAGATTTAACAGATGCAGCAACTATTACTGCATTTGATAGAAATTTAAATAAAGTTAAAGTATCAGTGGCACCTAAGGAAGTTAATCTCACAGTAAAGTTGACTGATTATAGTAAGAAAGTTAAAGTAAGACCACAAACGACTGGTGAATTACCAGATAATCTTAAGCTTGATGATATTGATTTAGATGATAAAGAAATAGAAATTTACGGTAATAGAAACGATTTAGATGATATTAATTCAGTTACGGCGGAAATTAATTTAAATAATATTACAGAATCAACGAAGAAAAATGTAAAATTAAAAATTCCGAAAAGTGTTTCTAAAGCTAGTTCTGAAGATACAACTGCTGATATAAGTGTAAAATAGATTATCTAATATAAAGGAGATATAATGATGGCAAAATATTTTGGTACAGACGGCGTAAGGGGCATTGCAAATAAAGAATTGACCCCAGAACTTGCGTTTAAATTAGGGCGTTATGGTGGATATGTTTTAGCTCATAATAAAGGTGAAAAACACCCTAAAGTACTAGTAGGTAGAGATACTCGTGTGTCAGGGGAAATGTTAGAATCAGCGCTTATCGCTGGATTAATCTCAATTGGTGCTGAAGTAATGCGTTTAGGTGTGATATCAACACCTGGCGTAGCTTACTTAACAAGAGAAATGGAAGCAGCATTGGGTGTTATGATTTCTGCATCACACAATCCTGTGGCAGATAACGGAATCAAATTCTTTGGTTCAGATGGCTTTAAACTTTCAGATGATCAAGAACAAGAAATTGAGTCTTTATTAGATCAAGACAATCCTGATTTACCAAGACCAGTTGGTCAAGATATTGTTCATTACTCAGATTATTTTGAGGGTGCTCAAAAATATCTAAGTTACATCAAGTCAACAGTAGATGTTGATTTAGATGGTATGAAAATTGCACTTGATGGTGCTCATGGCTCGACTTCTTCATTAGCTCCGTTTTTATTTGGTGATTTAGAAGCAGATACAGTTACTGTTGGTTGTAATCCAAATGGATATAACATTAATGATGGTGTGGGATCAACACATCCTGAAGTGTTAGCTAAAAAAGTGCTTGAAGATGAATGTGATTTTGGTTTAGCATTTGATGGAGATGGAGATCGATTGATTGCAGTTGATGAAAATGGTGAAATTGTCGATGGAGATCAAATTATGTTTATCATTGGGCAAGAAATGTCGAAAAACCAAGAACTTAATGACAATATGATAGTTTCTACAGTAATGAGTAATCTTGGCTTTTATAAAGCATTAGAAAATGAAGGTATTCAATCTAATAAAACAAAAGTTGGCGATCGCTATGTCGTTGAAGAAATGCGTAGAGGAAATTACAACTTAGGTGGCGAACAATCAGGTCATATTGTTATGATGGATTATAATACAACAGGAGATGGACTTTTAACAGGTGTCCAGTTAGCAAGTGTCATTAAAATGACTGGAAAAAAATTAAGTCAATTAGCTAAACAAATGAAGAAATATCCTCAGTCATTAGTAAATATTAGAGTAACAGATAAGTATCGTGTAGAGGAAAATGTTGATGTACAAGAGGTAATGACAAAAGTAGAAGTTGAAATGAATGGTGAAGGCCGTATTTTAGTCAGACCTTCTGGTACAGAGCCACTTGTTCGTGTAATGGTGGAAGCGGCTACCGATGAGGATGCACAGCGTTATGCTCAAACAATTGCTGATGTTGTTGAAGAAAAAATGGGCTTAGAATAATAAATTAATAAAAAAGGACAACTAATTTAGTTGTCCTTTTTTCGTTCGCTTATAATAATTTGTAAGCTTTTGTAATTTCTTCAGTTAAATTTTCATCTGTATTTGCATATTCTTTTAAGAAAGCCTCTACACCATATGAATGGATATAGTTATTTTTTTCTACTGTTTCTTTGTCATTATTATCTTCATACTTTAGTAATAAAGCTGCAGTTTTTACTAAATGTGTATGTTTTAGATTGTTTTGATACAAGTAATTTAAAGGTTTGATGATACGGTCTTGTGGACCTATTTTTCTTAAAGTACCACGACCTACGCGTGTTACTTCATCAGAAAGATGTGGGTTTTCAAAACGTTTGATTATTTTTTCAACATATTGTGATTGTGCTTCTTGAGTAAAATCAAACTGTTGTGTAATATATTCACTTGTTTCTTCTAACGTTTGATATAAATCATGTTTAATTACTTTATCATTAACTGCATCTAAAACTGTTTTTTTGTCGTGGAATTGACCAGCATAAGCTAAAAATGCGTGTCCAGTATTGACAGTTAAAAGCTTTCTTTCAATATAAGGTGTGAGTCTATCTACATATTTAATGTGATTCAACTCTGGACCAAACCAAGTATCTTTTTCAACAACCCATTCGTAAAATGGCTCAACCATTACATCTAAAATATTGTCATTTTTTTGTAACGGTACAATACGATCAACCGCTGAATTAGAGAAATGAATATGATCACCTAAAGGGCCAGTAATATTGAGAATGGCTTCTTTTAAAGTGTCGGTAGCCATAATCGCATTTTCACATGCAACAATATTTACTGGTGTATCTTTTTCCTTTAAGAATGGCGCAAATGATTTAGCGATAATAGGTAATATGTTTACACCAACGGCTGTAGTGATAATGTCTGCTTCTAAAACTGCTTGTTTGAGTTCATCGGTAGGTGAGGCTGAATTAATAGCATCAACATTATTTACACGTGTTGTTGTACGTGATTCGTCTGCTAAAATCACGTCATATGCTTTTTCTTTATCTAAAGCATCAATAATTTCAGTATTTACATCGGCAAATGTAACTTTGATATTATTATCAGCTAAAATATACCCGATAAAGCCTCTTCCTATATTTCCAGCTCCAAAATGTAAAGCTTTCATTATGCATCAGCCTCCTCAAAGACTTGTTTGATTTCTTCAGCTGATTTAGCGTTAATAATACGATCAACATTTTCTTCTTCACTAAAAGTAATCGCAATTTTTGATAATAAATCTAAATGTTCTCCATCTTTCCCAGCGATACCAACAACTACTTTAACTTCTTCACCATCCCAATCGATACCTTCAGGAATTTGTAGTAATGTCAAACCTGATTTCAATACACTTGCTTTGGCTTCATCAGTACCATGAGGAATAGCTAAACCATTACCCATAAATGTTGAAACAACTTGTTCTCGATCTTTCATAGCTTGGATATATGCATCTGTTACTGCACCACTTGATACTAGAGCATTTCCAGCTTTTTCAATTGCCTCATTTTGATTTGTTACTGTCGCATTAATAAAAATATTTTCGTTGCTAAATAATTCAGTCATAGTAAATCTCTCCTAGTTAAGTAATTTTTTTAATTTTAAAAGATAACTTTGTTTTAATATTTGTTTTATGTTGCTTGAATCTTGAAGAAATGTATCTAAAGTGTTTATATGCTCTACTAAATTGCTAGAAACATCACTGATAATTTCAGAAAGCATATTTTCATCTGCAGGTATAAACATATTTAATAAATAGCTAATTTCACAACTTTCAGTATTATCCTTTTCAAATACAATTGGTTTATTTAAAACTGTAATTAAGATAAAAGGCTTTTGTATCAAGTCACTTTTTAAATGTGGAATTGCAATTGGGTATGGATCTAATGCAAAATTTTGTTCACTATTACGTTTGGTTAAAAGTTTAATGAAAGCATTTTTATCATTGATAATTTGATGTTCAAATGTTTTTTCTGCTAAATAGCTTTGCCAATTTGTAACATCTGTATTATCAATATATACAGAATCTACAAGTTCTAAACCTTTTCTCATAAAGCTTATTGTTGCATCCGAGTTCATAATTTCAAGTTTTGAATCTTGTTCTTGTGTCAAATTTTGATTTGTTGATGAATGTGTGTTTAAAAATGCTGCTACATGTTTAATATCAGCATCAGGTAATAAAGGATTAACAGTAATATAGGACGCATTAATATCTAAATCTACGGTTGAAATAATAGCGTCAAATTGATTTGTATTAAGTTGTTTTAAATCACTAACCGATGATTGTGTAGTACGGGTTATTTCTGAAAATGTTTGTTCTAAACGCGTTGCTAATAATCGACTAGTACCTATACCACTACTACATACAACAAGTATTGATAATTCATGTTCTTGTTGATTATAGATTGCACCACCAAAATGTAAAACAATAAAAGCAATTTCACTATCAGGGAATTCAAGTTCTGGCCATGTTTGTTGTAAAGCATGTGTAATACTATTAAACAAAACAGGGTAATTTTGTTTAATCATATCTGTCAATGGATTATAAGTTTCAATATTCGCTCTAAGTCTATTAATTGCCGGTATGATATGCAACTTTAAGCCTTCTGTTAAAGTTGTTAAATCTGTGAAAGTCATGTTTGATTTCTCAGCGACATTGGATACAAATTCAGTAATGATATTTTCATCATAGTCATCATTAACACCATCAGTAGATGCTTTACGTTTAGCGCCTCTCAAGTGAATTGTAATGAATGTAATTTCTGACTGGTTAAATTGAACGCCGTATATATGTTCTAATTGTAATGCCAATGCTGATGCGACTTCATGTTCAAATGTGTCTTTAGCACTATTGTATATTTCAGTGCTAAGACCAACATATTCTCCATTTAACATCCGATCTATACTTAAAACGATGTGCACAGTCAGTGTTAAATAACTTGATTCAGTTAGTGAGTAGGGTAGTTGATCTAGATGATCCATTAAGACACGCTCTACTTGGAAAATTTTATCCATGTCAACCATGGATAACTGTGAAGCATTTAAAGATTGGTATACAAAGTGATTTTCTATAACGGAATATACACTGGTACTATTTAAATTATTTACCATAAGTTGGCTTAATAACTCGCGTTTTTTTGATTCTGGTCCTTCTAATCGAATACCTTCACCGCGTTTTTTAATTAATGCCAATTGATACTGTACGAGTTCATATTCTAACTCATCTAATAGTTTAGCTAATGTTTGAGTAGATACACCAATTTCATGTGCTAAACTGTATTGTTTGATTGGGTCCTTTGTCTGAATCAAGCCATATAAGATGATTACTTTTTGTTCTTCTTGAGATAAGTCAATTGTATCTTGCTTTAAAATAGTTTTTTTAAGGTTTGTAATTAACGCTAAATTAGCATCTAATTGGATACCTTTTTTATTCACACGTTCTAATTTAATATTAAATGTATCAAGAAAAGTTTCAATAGATTTCAATTCTCTATGAATCGTACGAGAGGATACAGCTAAATGTTGTGCAATGTCGTAAATTTTGACATATTGGCCGTGATATTTAATTAACATTTCGATAATTTCTTTTTCACGAGTGCTTAAAAACATAGCTATATCCTCCAATGTATTCCTTTAGGTAATCATAAAAGTATTTATTTGTCTTGTTCTTTTAAGTTTTCTAATAATTCATCATATCTCGGTGAATTTAAGAAATTATCCACTGATATATGAATAGCACTAGGTGTTTGTTTGATTGCTCTATCAGTAAGTTTTTTCTGAGTAATAACAAGTTGAGCATCACTTGGTAATTGATTAATAGCAGTATTTGTTACATCAACATTTTGAATACCAGCTTTTTTAAATTTATTTCTCAACATGCTAGCTCCCATAGCACTTGATCCCATACCTGCATCACAAGCAAAGATTACATGATTTACCGTGCTATAATCATGTGCATCAACGTTTTCTGTATCATAGTTATCTAATAAATCTTCTTCAGAATCTTCGGTACGATTTTGATTAACTGCAGTAGCTGTAGTTGCTGTATCAGTAGAAGTTTCAGCAGTATCTTTATCTTCTTTCCCTGATAGTTTAGAAGATACACTTGATTTTTTGCCTTTATTTGCTTCCATTTTAGCAGTTGCAGCTTCTAAATCTTGTTCTGGTTCTTTTGTGAATTTTAAAATTAATGCAGCTACTACAAATGAAACGATTGCTGCTAATAAAACGCCTAACAACATTTGTAGAAATTCGCCTTTAGGTGCATTTAACATATAAACAATAAATGAGCCTGGTGAAGCGGGACTCTTGAATCCAAAATCAACAATTGAATATGTTGCAACACCTGTCATACCACCTAAAATAACAGCGATAAATAATAAAGGTCTCATCAATACATACGGGAAGTAGATTTCATGAATTCCGCCTAAGAAATGAATAATCCCAGCTCCATATGATGTAGCTTTAGCTGTGCCTTTACCAAATATCATATAGGCAACAAGTATACCTAAACCAGGTCCCGGGTTTGATTCAATTGTATAAAGAATCGATTGTCCAGCAGATGCAGCTTGATCTGCTCCTAGTGGTGTGAAGACACCATGATTAATTGCATTATTTAAGAATACGATTTTAGCAGGTTCAACAATAATACTTACAAGTGGTAATAAATGTGCATGTACTAATGTTTCGACCGCTAAGGAGAGTACGTGCATGATAAATTCCATAATTGGAGCTAATATTTTAAATCCAACAATTGTCATGATAAATCCTAAAATACCAGCAGAAAAATTATTAAATAACATTTCAAAACCTTGTGGTGTTCGAGGTTGAATAAATTCATCTGTCTTTTTCATCAACCAACCAACTAATGGCCCCATAATCATAGCACCAAGTAACATCGGTGTATCTGGCAATGCAACAATGACTCCCATTGTTGCTACGGCAGCAATAATTCCACCTCGCATTTCATGTATTAATCTACCACCACTATACGCAATAAGTAATGGGATTAAATAAGTAATCATAGGTCCCGCGAGTTGACTTAAATCTTTATTTGGCCACCAACCACCATCTATAAATATAGCGGCAATGAAACCCCAAGCAATAAAAGCACCGATATTTGGCATAATCATACTACTTAAAAATGAACCAAATGCTTGAACTTTGCGTCCAATTCCTTTATTCTCCTCAGTTTGAGATTGTGACATAATTTTGCACCCCTTTTTCTTTTGATTATAGCTTCATTGTAGTGGGAGGCATGAATATAAACAACTTAAAGTAATTTAAACTTTGTCACACACATTGTGACAAAAGTGTGAGATATTATATAGCTAGTGGTTTAGTTGTCATTTACTGATTTTAAAATAAGAAAAAATTTATTTGAATTTGGTGATTTTATAAAGTTTATTTAATGTTTGCATTGGTAGAGTTAAACATTGTACAATAGGTTGTATTGAAGGAAGGAGGAAAGGAAAGTAAGTATTCAATTTAAAGCGCCTGTGCAAGTGATGAGGTATTGCGTCAAACATTTAAGGTTTATATCAGAAATCTTAATAGACAAAAATATCGAAACTTGTAGACGAGGAGGATAGTTATCGAACCATCGGCGGATGCTATCCCGGATGTGGCTCATTCGTGAACTTATTAAGGAAAACATTAGGGTAACCTGGTGCACAAAGTTAATAAGTTAGCCAAACTAAATAAAAACTATAAAAAGGTCATTGGGATAAGTATGTACTTTTTTAGGTTGATTTATAACCATTTAATGAAAATTAGTCTATAGAATTGTATTAATTTATCACGCATCGTAATAACGTATAGCGTATATACCAATGCCTTATTCATTGGAGGAATATTAATATGTGCGGAATTGTAGGATATATTGGGCATGATAATGCTAAAGAATTATTATTAAAAGGATTAGAAAAATTAGAATACAGAGGATATGACTCAGCTGGTGTCGCAGTTGCAAATGAAGATGGGACTTCAGTGTTTAAATCTAAAGGTAGAATAGCTGACCTTAGAGAAGTAGCAGAGAGCGAAGAAACTGATGGTAACGTGGGTATCGGTCATACACGTTGGGCGACACACGGTGTTCCTAACTATGAAAATTCACATCCACACCGTTCTAGTTCAAATCGTTTCACATTAGTTCATAATGGTGTAATTGAGAATTATGAAGAGCTTAAAAATGAATATTTATCTGATGTATCTTTTATTTCTGAAACGGATACAGAAGTTATTGTTCAATTGGTAGAACACTTTTCAAATGAAGGTTTAACTACTGAAGCTGCTTTTTCTAAAGTTATTTCTTTATTAGAAGGTTCATATGCATTAGGTTTAATTGATGATGAAGATAAAGAAACAATCTTTGTAGCGAAGAACAAATCACCATTATTAGTTGGTGTTGGTGATGACTTTAACGTTATTGCATCAGATGCTATTGCAATGTTACAAGTAACAAACCAATATAAAGAAATTCATGACCATGAAATA
This sequence comes from Staphylococcus sp. ACRSN, assembly GCF_022346615.1. Taxonomy (GTDB): domain Bacteria; phylum Bacillota; class Bacilli; order Staphylococcales; family Staphylococcaceae; genus Staphylococcus. Next base: position 11,553 of record NZ_JAKRNS010000013.1, read on the forward strand.
GTAATTGTTAAACGTAATGAAGTGGTTATTAAAGACCAAGATGGTAACATCCAAGAAAGAGATGCATACACAGCTCAAATCGATGCTGCTGATGCAGAAAAGGGTGTTTATGATCACTATATGTTAAAAGAGATTCATGAGCAACCTGCAGTTATGCGCCGAATTATTCAAGAGTATCAAGATGAAGACGGTAATTTAAAAATGGATGCAGACGTTATTAAAGATGTGGCAGAAGCTGACCGTATTTATATTATTGCAGCAGGAACAAGCTATCATGCTGGACTTGTAGGTAAAGAGTTTATTGAAAAATGGGCAGGCGTTCCGACTGAAGTACATGTTGCATCTGAATTTGTTTATAACATGCCATTATTATCTGAAAAACCATTATTCATTTATATTTCACAATCAGGTGAAACTGCAGATAGTAGAGCAGTACTAGTTGAAACTAATAAATTAGGCCACAAGTCATTAACAATTACTAATGTCGCTGGTTCAACGCTTTCACGTGAAGCGAATCATACATTATTATTGCATGCTGGTCCTGAAATTGCTGTTGCTTCAACAAAAGCGTATACAGCACAAATTGCAGTATTATCAATCTTGTCACAAATTGTTGCAAAAGAACATGGAAGAGAAGCAGATGTTGATTTGTTACGTGAACTTGCAAAAGTGACAACATCTATTGAAGCAATTGTTGATGATGCTGATATTATGGAACAAATTTCTAGAGATTTCTTAGCAACAACAAGAAACGCATTCTTTATCGGTCGTACAATTGATTACAATGTTAGTCTTGAAGGAGCATTGAAATTAAAAGAGATTTCATATATTCAAGCTGAAGGTTTTGCTGGTGGAGAATTGAAGCATGGTACGATTGCATTAATTGAAGAAGGGACACCAGTCATTGCATTAGCTACTCAAAGTAAGGTAAATCTTTCGATTCGTGGTAATGTGAAGGAAGTTGCTGCACGCGGTGCAAATCCTTGTATCATTTCAATGGATGGATTAGATAAAGAAGGAGATACTTATGTTATCCCTCATGTCCATGAATTATTGACGCCACTTGTGTCAGTAGTTGCTTTCCAATTAATTTCTTATTATGCAGCATTACACAGAGAGTTAGATGTCGATAAACCACGTAACTTAGCTAAGTCAGTTACAGTGGAATAAATATAGTATATGTGAACTGTCGGTAAAGTTTATAACTTTATCGGCAGTTTTTTTCATATCATAATTGAAATTTTAAGGAAATGGCGATTTTTGGTGTTACTATATATGTCATTTCTATCGGAGCTAACTAACGAAGTTGATTTAATTAGTATATACTTCAAACGTACTAAAATTAATGTATATAAACATCTGAAATTACATTTTGGTTATGATATTATTGTTTTAATTTGTAATATTAATAATATTTAAAACTTTTAAATTAGGAAATGAAATATCAATTAACATTTTGAAATTAATATATTGTTAAAAGGTATATGATTTATTATGCTTATTGTATTGAAATACAACATTTTAAGGTGAGAAAGGAGTTTGATGATGGCAAAACCTAAAATTTATACTATGAGATTTAGTGATGTGTACCCTCACTTAGTAAAAAAAGTTGAGAAAAAAGGTCGCACAAAAGCAGAAGTTGATCAACTGATTAAGTGGATGACTGGATATAGTCAAATTGATATAGATAATCTAATTTTGGATGATACGGATTATGAACATTTCATTATAAATGCGCCTGAATTAAATCCTCAAAGAAAGTTTATTACAGGTCGTATTTGTGGTGTGAAAGTTGAAGAAATGGACGCATCTATAATGAAAGAAATTCGATATTTAGATAAATTAGTTGATGATCTTGCTAAAGGAAAATCAATGAATCAACTTATCGGAACGCAGTAAGTAGAAATAGAGTTATATATTTTGGCAAATCAATTTAACTAAAAGGGGTAGTTTTTGTGTTAATAGATTTAAATGGCATTTCAAGAAGAAAGCAAGGGAAAGAAATTATAAAAAATGTGTCTTGGAAAATTAATAAAGGTGAAAAGTGGATGTTGTATGGACTAAATGGTGCAGGCAAAACAACGCTTTTAAACATATTGAATGCCTATGAGCCCATTACTGAAGGCGACATTACATTATTTAATATGAAACCAGGTAAAATGGGTTATTCAGCGGATGCTGTGCGTGATAATATTGGATTTGTTTCAAATAGTTTAATGGACCGTTTTCAAGATGGTGAGATTGTATTAGATGTTGTAATTAGTGGTATTTTTAAATCGATTGGTGTATATCAATCTGTTTCACCAGAACATATTGAGAGAGCGAAACAAAGTCTCTCAAATATGGGTATGTCTTCATTTGAACAACAATATTACGGTTATCTTTCTACAGGTGAAAGGCAAAAAGTATTGATTGCAAGAGCTTTGATGGGGAATCCACAGTTATTAATTTTAGATGAACCTGCATCAGGATTAGATTTTATTGCTAGAGAAGATTTGTTAATATCGCTTGATAAACTCTATAATCAAAATTCAGAACTTGCAGTGATTTATGTTACACATTTCGTAGAAGAAATTACAGAAAGCATTCAAAAGGGATTTTTATTAAAACAAGGTCGCCGATTTATGCAAGGCGATATTCAAAATGTATTGTCTAGTGAAACACTATCAGAATATTTTAATAGAAATGTGATTATTAATAAGCAAAATAATCGATATTCATTGTTTTTAAAAGAGCATAACATTGCAGAAAATGAAATATAGTGACATAATTTAAAACGAAAATATATGTTGGAGGCTAACAATAATGGATAATGTGAAAGCGATATTTTTGGATATGGATGGAACAATTTTACATAAAAATAATCGGGTTGATACAGAAACAGCTGATGTGATTGCGCAATTGAGAGACAAAGGATTCAAGGTATTTCTTGCAACCGGCAGAGCACATAATGAAATTCATTATTTAGTACCTGATACATTTGAAGTTGATGGAATAATTAGCTCAAATGGAACACTTGGTATGGTAAATGATGAAATTATCTTCAAGCATAGCCTTTCTTTTGATGCAGTGAATGAGATAGTGAAACGTGCGAAGAAACAATCAATATATTATGAAGTATTTCCATTTGAAGGAAATAGAATAGTACTTGCGGAAGATGAGACATGGGCTAAATCCTTATTTGATTCTGAGACACCACCAGGTAAGGTTGGTGAAAGTGAGTGGACGTCACGTAAAGAATCATTGGTAGAAAAAGTTGATTGGACAACAGAGCTTCCTAGTACATCATATTCTAAAATATATTTATTCTCTACTGATTATGATAAGATTACAGCTTATAGAGATCAATTAAAATCAGATGCAGAATCATTACAAATCAGTGTTTCAAATTCTTCAAGATTTAACGCTGAAACAATGGCATATCAAACAGATAAAGGTACAGGCATAAAGGAAATGATAGAACATTTCGGTATAGACCAATCTGAGACACTTGTAATAGGTGATAGTGATAATGATAGAGCGATGTTTGAATATGGACATTATACCGTTTCAATGAAAAATGCACGACCAGAAATTCAGGCTTTAACAAAAGACATCACTACTTATACGAATGAAGATAATGGAGCAGCACGTTATTTAGAAGAACACTTTTTAAAAGCATAAGGATAGCATAAAAGTTAGAGTATAAATTTTAAAAAAGAGAGCAAATCTGTAATAGATTTGCTCTCTTTTTTATTTAAAATCTAACAACTTTGAACGTTACTGATTGCATAGGAATTCGGCTCGTAGCACTTTGTTCGATCACTTATAATACATTTGTATCATGTAGCTCAAGAACACTGTACATTGAATGACCATATAAAAACAAAACGACAAATTCTATTGAAAGAAAATAGAATTTGTCGTTGTTTATAAATGTGAAATTATTTTATTTTACAACATTTTTAAGCTTTAACTTTATGATTTGAACGAATGAATAAAATTATTTTTCTGTATTATTCAAATTGTCTTTTAGCTTTGAACCTTCTGATTTTATATGTTCTTGTGCTGAATCCTTGTGTTCTGTTGCATTTGATTTTGCTTTTTCTGTAGTATTAGTAACACTTTTACTTACTTTAGATGTTTGTTTTGAATCAGTTTCAAATTTTTGACCATCATGATTATAATACTGAATAATTGCTAAAATATTTAGATAGTAAATGAATAAACGAACTAAAATTACAATTATAGTTACGATATAAATTAGAACCGTTGCGACGTTTTGTGAAATGCCACCCGTACCGATTGAAATCAACTGACTCACGGGATTCGCTAGTATAATAACAACCAAGTTTAGTAATAATATACCAAGGAAGAATTTGAACCAAGTTTTTTGTCCATTTTTAATTCCTTTGAAACCATTTTTAACTGAAGTCCAAGCACCATTTTCAGGTTTTTTAATAAATGCAACAGTATAATTGATAACTACGATTATCATAAACCAAATAATGAACGATTGAATAAAAGCAACTAATGTTGCAGCTACAATTTGGAAAGTTAACGAAATTGCTAGCGCATGATCAGCTCCACTAATTGGACCTTGTAATGCAGTGAACAAGTTCACAATTCCTAAGTTTAATAATTTAGCTAATAATAAATTAATAGCCATAAAAATTACGATAAATAATAAAGTGAATAATGATAGTTTAACTGCTTTTAAATATTTCCCTTTTTTGAAAACAGAAAAAATATCTTTGAAATTTGTCTTGTCTTTGTTAATTGCTTTATCTATAGTGTAAATAGTTCCAGCAATAATAGGGTAAGCTACAAAGATAATAACAACTAATGGAATTAAAATCGTCAATATAAGCACGAACAACGCTTTCCCTATTGGTTGTTGCATTGCCATTGACATAACAAAGTTATATATTGATGTTTGCATTGGTATTAAAGTTAAATAAGTTAATGCAAATAGTATTACAAAACTCACTAATGTAAATAATAAAACTTTAGCATTTTGTGGTTTAGCATTTTGTAAAGCTAGTTTATGAAATTTAAACAAAATTTAAGCACTCCTTTTTGATGATAAGAATACGATATCAAAAATTTGAAGAATTTAAAATTAATAGCTAGTAAAATCGTAATAAAATGTTAAAATATCCAATTGAGTATGAAAGAAAGGTGGCAAAAACATGAAATTTGCAATTATTACGGATGTTCATGGAAATTATGATGCGTTGGAAGCAGTTTTAGATGATATTGATAGACGAGGTGATATTTCTAAAATTTATAACTTAGGTGACAATATTGGTGTGGGCCATGAAACAAATAAAGTATTGGATGCAATATTTGACAGAGATGATATGGAAATTATTGCGGGAAATCATGACGAAGCAGTTATGTCATTAGTGAATGAGACACCTTACCCAGAAGACCTAAAAGATAAATTCTATGAACATCATCAATGGATTGAAAATCATCTTGATGAGGATTATTACGACACATTGAATAATTTGCCGCGAGTTATTGAACAAACCATTCATAATCAAAAATTACTTTTTATTCATTATGAAATAGAAAATGAAAAATTAAAAACACCAATTGATGGTCAACCATATAGTCCAATTGTTGAACCATCAGAAGATAATATCAAGCAATTATTTGATGATAAAGAAGCAGATTTAATCGCGTTCGGTCATAATCATACAATTCATTTATTTGATGATAAGTCTACAATTTATTTCAATCCGGGATCTGTAGGTTTAAATAATGGTGCATATGCCGTATATGGAATTGTCACGATAGATGATAATGAAATATCTTGTGATCGTATTAAGGTGCCATATGATAATGAAGAATTTCTAAAAGGCTTTGATGAAAAGCAAGTACCAGGAAAATCGTTAATCTTTGATAAATTTATTTAAATATGATTGTTTAGAATTACTTTTAAATAGATTGTCAAAATAGTAAAGCCTTACTCAAGCGTTATTAATGATGTAAATCATTAATTGAAACGTTTAGTAAGGCTTTTTATTATAGTATTCATGTTATATTGCATCAATGTGTGTGTATATGACTTACTTGATCATTAGAATTTAAAACATTAGAACATAGTGTCGTTTCTTCATGTTTGTGAGATTTTGTCTCTAGTTGTATTGTCATATGTTGTATATTTAAATGTTCAAGCGCATGTTCTATACGACGTAGTAACTGCTCACCATCAGCAATTAACATTTCATTATCGACCACTGCATGACAACTCAACGCATTCATCTCATTTGAAATTGTCCAAACATGGCAATCATGTACACTTTGTATTTGAGGTTCACTTTTAATTGATTCAATCACTTTATTTAAATCAACGTTTGATGGTGTACCTTCCATTAAAATATTTATTGATGATTTTGTTATTCCCCAACTACTTTTAATAATTAATATAGAAACAACTATACTTGCAATCGGATCGGCGACATACCAACCAAAAGTCCAAATTAATATTGCAGCAATAATAGCACCAATGGAACCTAACAGATCACCTAGTACATGTAAAAATGCACCGCGCATATTGATATTGTCAGATGTGTCGCCACCTTTAAACATAAACAATGCGACAATAATATTTACCAACAGACCGATAAGACTAATGATAAACATTTCTGTTGATTGGACATTTTCTGGTTCGAAAAACCTTTTTATGGCTTCAATAATAATAATACTTCCTATAACAAAAAGGGTTACACCATTAAATAAAGCAGCTAATATTTCGAATCGCTTATAACCAAATGTTTTTGATTTCGTTGCGTTTTTTTCAGAATAAATAAATGCAAGTAATGCAACACCTAGAGAAACTGTATCACTCAGCATGTGCATACCATCTGATAATAATGCTAAACTATTTGCTAAAAATCCACCAATAATTTCAACAATCATAAACAAACCTATGAAAATAAAGCTAAATAATAAGACTTTTTTATTATTTGTGTGCACATGGCTATGTGCATGATTATGTCCGTGATGATTTGACATTTAAAATGCCACCTTTCTCTTAAGATTTGTGTGTTGCGTGATGTATCGCTTGATTTAATAAAGTAGTGACATGTGTGTCATCTAAGTTATAAATCATAGATTGACCAGAACGGTTCGATTTAACTAAATGTGCTTGTTTCAACGTTCGTAATTGGTGTGAAACATTAGATTGGCTCAATTGAAGTGTATGGGCAATATGACCAACGCTACATGGGCCATGTGTCAATAGATGCATAATTCGAATGCGATTACCGTCACTTAATGCTTTGAATATCTCAGTAACTTTTTCTAGCGTTTGATTGTCGATTTGTTCTGTCATAATACAACTCCTTTATTAATATATGAACATTTATTCATATATTAATGTTTTGTGATTATTTTGTCAATCTTATAAGTGTGAGTTGTTTTAGTTTTAAATTCTTATAAAAGTGGTAGACTTTTATTATGAAGAAAATAAGGAGGTAACGTTGATATGAGTATTTTACTTATTGGAGCAAATGGTGGCGTTGGTAAACATCTAGTAAATCAATTTAAAGAAAGCAATGAAGCATTTACTGCTGGTGTTAGAAAAGAAGAGCAAGCAGAGGCATTGAAATCACAAGGTGTTGATAGTTTATTAATCGATGTTGAAGCGGATGATATCGACACACTTACTGAAAAAATTAAAGGTTTTGACAAAGTTATTTTTTCAGTTGGTTCAGGTGGTAGCACAGGAGCAGATAAAACGATAAGTGTTGACTTAGATGGTGCGATTAAATCGATTAAAGCCAGTGAAGCAAACAACGTAAAACAATATGTAATGGTATCTACTTATGATTCACGTAGAGAAGCCTTTGATGCAAGTGGTAGTTTGAAACCATATACGATTGCTAAACATTATGCAGATGAATATTTAAAACAAGCAACAGTTCCTTATACAATTGTTCATCCTGGTGGCTTATTAGATGAAGCAGGGAATAATAAAGTGGAAGCTGCTGCATTCTTTGAAGGTCGTGGTACGATACCTCGTGAAGATGTAGCAACAGTTTTAAAAGAAGTCGTATTATCAGATAGCTATAATAATACAGAGTTCCAAATTATTAGTGGCGATAAAGATGTTAAATCCGCTTTGTCAGATTTTGCGAAATCATAATTGCAACTTGAAGTAAATAAAATGATTTTAGTATTAGTTAGAATGATTAAATTTTCTTAAAATATATGATAGACCAATTTGCATATTAGTGCGAATTGGTCTTTTTTATTGATAAAGTTATTCATTTTTGAGTTCATACGTATTAAAATTTGATACAATAAGACATATCGTGTGGAGGTTATTATGAAGATTTCAAACACAAAAATATACGAACAAGTTGCAGATATCATATTAGAACGCATAAAATCAGGTGAATATAAGGTTGGAGATCGTCTACCTTCGATACAACAGTTGGCACAAATATATGGCGTAAGTGTGGCCTCTATTCGTGAAGCGCTCAATGCTTTGAGAACAATTGGTGTTATTGAACTCAAACAAGGATATGGCACATTTATTAAACAGGTAAAGCCGACGTTCTTTGAATTAGGTGATAAATTTACTTCATTAGCACAAATTAAAGAATTACTTGAATTGAGAGAAATTGTAGAGAGTGCTACAGTAGAAAAAGCGGCTCAATTAAGAGACGATAAGGATATGGAACAATTGAAAAAAGCATTAGATGATATGGGGAAAGCAGTAACAGATGGCACCTCTGGTGAAAAAGCGGACTTACAATTTCATCTTTCTATCGCTAAAGCTGCGAAAAATACATTGTTAGTAGAATTGTTAAATAATATTTCAGGATTGATTCAAGATTCCATGGAAGAAACACGTAAAATATTTATATACAGTGCTCAAAAAACGATGCATCGATTGCATGAAGAGCATGTGAATATATACAATGCAATAAAAAGCCAAGATGCTGTTGAGGCAGTCAAAGCAATGGATGCGCATTTAACTGAAGTAAAAGAAACTATTTTAACAAATTTCAAGGCATAATATTTACGATAATTACTTTAGATTTTTAATTTTTGTTATGCCTTTCGTTAAGTATGTAATAAATATATAGTAATTGGAACTTGTAATATGTATGCTTAAATATAACTATAATAATGATTAGTTTGCAGAAACGAAATGATTAAATTTAATAGTACTTATATGGCTATACATAAAAAGAAGTCCAAACAATAAAATGTTTGGACTTCCTAGCAAATTTTATATTGTTGAAAAGGTTAATCAACCTTTTCATGAGCATAATTAATCTTTAACTACCTTATACGCAATATACAGAAAGCGCAGGGCACATTACGTAACCCGAAGATTATTATACTATCACTTTGTTTGAGAAAGCAAGTAGAATTTTAAACCAATTTAAGCAGATTTTATTTTTTAATATTTTAGTTTTGGTAAATTAGATTGTATGATAATGCGGTGCGATAATGTATTACTATAGTAATGAAATGAGTAATTAGAATTAACTGGAAATGTGTCAAAAATTAGTCGTTTTTTATAACTAGGATTAAATTATGATACAATAATAATCGTGTAAGCAATACGATGGATAAGTCATTTATAAATAAATAACACATTTTAAAATAGATATAAATAAATTATTAAGAGCATATGGAGGTGTAAGTCATGGCGTTATTTCTAAAACCTGTATTTCATGAAAAAATATGGGGTGGAACAAAATTAAAATCTTTAGGATATGATATTCCTAGCGATAAAACAGGAGAAGCTTGGGGTATATCAGCACATCCAAATGGTAATTGTGAGATATTAAATGGTCCATATAAAGGACAAACCTTAGATCAATTATGGAATAATCATAGAGAGTTGTTTGGTGATTTTCCTAGTAAAGATTTTCCACTAATGACTAAAATTGTAGACGCAACAGAATCACTATCAGTCCATGTTCATCCGGATGATGCGTATGCTTTTGAAAAAGAGGCTGGACAATACGGAAAATCAGAATGTTGGTATATTATATCTGCTGAAGAAGACGCAGAAATTATATATGGTTTAAAGGTAGAACAAAAATCTGAAGCGGTAGAAGCTTTGGACGATGCTGCGTATGAATCAACATTCAACAAAGTAAAAGTTAAGCCTGGGGAATTTTATTTTATTCCAGCTGGTACTGTGCATTCTATCGGTGCAGGTATTTTAGTATATGAAACAATGCAATCATCTGATGTTACTTATCGAATTTATGATTATGATCGTACAGAAAATGATTCAAAGCGTCCATTAGATCATAAAAAAGCAAAAGATGTAATCGAGATTTCGACAGAAAATATTAACATTTCAACAGATACTGAAATTATTGAAAATCATAGGCGTACACAATTGGTTTCAAATGACTTTTTTACAATGGTAAAATGGGAAATTTCAGGAACACTTAACTATATGAAACCTAGAGAATTTGTATTGGTTTCGGTTATTGATGGAGATGGCCAAGTTATTGTTGATGGTGAAGTTTATAATTTAACTAAAGGTCAAAATTTCATACTAACTTCAGATGATTTAGATACAATATTTGAAGGCGATTTTGAATTAATTATAAGTTATTTATAATACATATAGTGATAAGGAGTGATGCTCGATGTACAAATTTTTATATGTTTCGTTAGTATGCGGCATTATTTCTGGTGCTGGAATCTTTTTAAAAATACCACACTATCCTAATCTTACGATTCCAGTCATTATAAGTTTGATTGGAATAATCTCTGCTATAATGACAATAAAAGACAAAAAGATAAGTGGAATGTTAAGGTTGGGTGGTATCCTTATCAATGTAATGCCTTTGTTAGGTGCATTTACAGTGACATAATAGTTTAATATCAAAGTATCTGTACATTATTTAATGTGATAGATACTTTTTTTATGAATGTTGTATAATATTTATACAGTAATTTGAAATTTTAAAAGAATGTGTACAGGATTTAGTTAAAATTTAACATAATATATACTTAATTATTAGTATTGAGCAATTATTTAAAGTAGTAATTTGAATTGAAGGTTTAAAGATAGGAATGGTGACAGTGAAAAAAGTAAGAGGCATGATTATGACTTTAGTAATTGCAATGGTTGCAACGATATTAGGAAGTAAATTTCCAGTTATTGGTAGTGCTATTTTTGCAATTATCATAGGTATTATAATTAATAATATAATTTGGATACCAAAAAAATATGAAGCAGGAATTCAATTTAGTAGCAAAAAAATACTGCATTATAGCATTGTTGTGCTAGGTTTTAGTCTGAGCTTTCAGTCGATTGGTACTGTTGGATGGAAGTCATTACCAATTATAATTATTACTTTATTTGCTGCATTTTTCACTGTTTTTCTTTTTATGAAACTATTTAAAGTGAATGAAAATTTAGGTATATTAATTGGTGTTGGTACATCGATTTGTGGTGGATCAGCAATTGCAGCCACTAGTCCTGTTATTAAAGCAAAGGAAAGTGAGGTAGCCTTTGCAATATCAACCATTTTTTTATTTAATTTAATTGCTGTATTTATTTTTCCACCTATTGGACACATATTACATATGAATCAAATGACCTTTGGTTATTTTGGTGGAACAGCAATTAACGATACATCTAGTGTCATCGCAGCTACTTCAAGTTATGGAAATAAAGCATTAGAAATAGGCGCAATAGTTAAATTAACCCGTACACTAATGATTATTCCCGTCGTCCTATATTTTACTTATAGAACTATAAAAAAAGAACAAGAACAAAATACAGATGTTGCAATTAAAAATATTTTTCCTTGGTTTATTCTTTGGTTTGTAATTGCATCAATAATAAGCACTGTTTTTCATTTCCCTGCATTTGTTATAAATATATTTCAACAATTATCTGTATTTTTAATAACAATGGCAATGGCAGGAATTGGTTTAACAGTTAATTTAAAACAGTTTAAAAGTACAGGCATAAAACCAATACTATTAGGTCTAGTGACATGGATTGTCGTCATCGTCACAAGTATCATCACATTGAAAATAATTAACTTAATGTAATGTTTGTTCAACAAGCAATTTTTGCATATAATAGGAAAGATAGAATTTATAAATTGAGATAAGGAGTATCTAAATGGCAGAGGAAACAAGTTATTTTTGGTTGAATTGCGGATATAATCGCTGGAATCATAATGAACCATTAGTAGGACAAACGACATTATTTGAGTCAGGTGCACAGTTCAGTCCTTCGCAAGGTTTCCGATCATTCAAACAAGCAAAAGTAGGGGACTGTGTTATATTTTATCAAGTGCAGATGGATACTGGTTTATTGGGCTTTGGTCAAATAACTAGTGTTCAAACAGGTGCACAGAATAAAATTCGAGTGCATTTTCAATTACAAGAACAACTTAAACCACTAACTGCAGATTATTTAAAGCGTAGTGAACAATTAGAGTTTAGAATGAGTAATATGAAAGAAACATTATTTAATCAGATTACTAAGGATGAGTTTGATTTAATTGTTAGCCTTGGTAAAGGTGAGACTAAAGTGCCGAGATACTTTTTTGTTTCAGAAGAAGAAGAGTATGAGCCTGAAACAACACATACGATTTTTACACATACATATAATGGTATTAAACGTAATGGTTATCATTTCTATACACAATTAGAAATTGGTGATCAGTTAGTGTTTTATAATAGAAAAAGGGATCAATCAGTGATTGGTATAGGCGAAGTAAGTAGACATATACACGAAAAATCACCAATTCCAGGAAGAACGAATAGTACTGCAATTGAAATATATTTTGAAAAAGAAATAGAACCTGTATCTCTTGGTACATTAAATAAGCATCCAAAATTAAAAAACCTTTATTTCTTACAAGAGAATGCTAAACAAGCAATTGCCAGTATGTCAAAGACACAATATGAAGCAATTATTGAAATGAGTGAAAATGATGGACTTAAATCGCAATTTGAAATGGTTAAAAATGAACAAGTCATTGATACACTTAGTGAAGATTTAAAGCCGTTTATTTTATTAGTCGCTGATAAAGGAGAAGGATTGCAAGCAGCTGAAGATTTATTACAAAAAACAAATGCTAATCCTGTGTTAGTAGCTGGTCATCCAGATTTTTCAGAAGATATGTTGTATGGAAAATACCTACCTAATGAATCAGGCGCGTTGTATTATCGCGAAGGATTTATTACAAATTTAATGCCACGTAAAGATAAAAGTTATTTAGTGATTGATAATTTTAATCGAATCGATGTTGATATTTTTCAAACATATATAAATGTGTTAGAGGGCTATGAAATGACAATGCCAAGATATAATAAAGAAGGAAATATGATAAAATGGTCGAGAAAGAAAGATTCATATTATCATTTTAATCCAAATTGGCATATTGTAGGTATTACGTATGATGATTTAAATGAAATTAAACATAAGTATACTGAGCAATTCTTGAAATATACGCGAATCGTTAAAGTTAAACAAGACGATTAAAGCATTTAATTAATAATATAAGTTATATCGAAAAAGTACTACCACTTTTTGTAAACTAAGCACAGCTTTATACCTATTGAGGGAATTTGAGCTTGTTTTACAAAAGTGGTATTTTTTATAATTTAAATGTGTAAAACACTGATATTTGAGTGAACATATTATGATTTATTATTATGGATTTAGGATATAATATATATAAAGGAATAAAATGTGCAAGGTATTGAAATTTTTAATAGGAGTGAAATGATATGCCAATAATATATTATGATGGTAACTGTGTGTACTGCTATAACTATGCAATTTGGTTGATTCAAAATGGATTGTCGAAAAAATATGAGTTTGCTCGATTACAAGGTCAAACAGCACAAACTTTATTTGATAATTATCCTGAAGCGGATGTGAAAAATAGTGTTATCTTACAAAATGGCAATCACTTTGAATTTAAATCAGATGCTATAGCTACTTTGATAACTTCTTTAACTAGTTATAAATGGCTAGGAGTCTTGCTCAGATTAACGCCTAAATTTTTAAGGGAATTTGGTTACAACACCTTTGCAAATAATAGAAATCGGATGTGGAAGACACATTGGCATAAACCGAATGCATATGAGCAATCGTTTTTTATAGATTAAAAGAACAATAGCAACGGAGGATCAGACAATGGGAAATATTATAATTATAGGTAGTGCATCAATTGATTTAGTAGTAAAGACTGATAATATACCACAAAATGGTGAAACAGTGATGGGAACATCATTCTTTACAGCGCCTGGTGGAAAGGGCGCAAACCAAGCTGTTGCTGCTGCACGACTAAGTAACAATGTATATATGATTGGTGCTGTAGGTAATGATGCTTATGGTCAACAAATATTAGATAATCTAAAAGAAAATAATGTAAATACTAAATTTATTGATGTAATCGAAAATGAAACATCAGGCACTGCCCATATTACATTATATGAAAATGATAATAGAATTATAGTTGTACCTGCAGCAAACAAATATGTTACTGCAGAACGTGTACTACCTAAATTAGAGCAATTTCAAACAGGGGACATTATACTAATGCAACATGAGATTCCAGAGGAAACGATAGAAGCAGTTGTAGATTTTGCTGTGGAGAAAAAGATTCAAGTTATGTTAAATCCTGCGCCATATCGTAAAGTAAAAAAAGACATACTTGATAAAGTAACATGGTTAACACCAAATGAAACTGAAAGTGAATTATTATTTGAAAATAATGTAGAAGCTGCCTTAAAGCAATATCCTGAAAAATTGATTGTAACAAAAGGTGCGGATGGAGCGATATTCTATAATAACGGTGTTAAACAGGTATCTGGATTTAAAAAAGAAGTAGTAGATACTACAGGTGCTGGTGATACATTTAATGGTGCTTTAGCTGTAGCTTTAAATGAGAATCAACAATTGGTGGAAGCAGTAAATTTTGCTAACCTTGCGGGTAGTTATTCTGTCACAGGTTTAGGTGCTCAAGGTGCAATGCCATACAGAAAAGACCTAGATTAAAAGTTTTGATTTAGGGTATTTGTCTAATATGTGACGTTATATTATCTAGATTATAATTATTATAATTAAGTCAGGGAAATCTCTTTACAGATTATAATTATTATAATATAATAGTTATTGTAATCAGGAGATGAAAACAACCTAAATAAAAGGTAAAGTATAGATAATAAGGAGAGGTTAATTTATGGCAAATAATCAAGAAGTAGTAAAAGTTTTAAATCAACAAGTAGCAAACTGGACAGTAGCATTTACTAAACTACACAATTTCCATTGGTATGTAAAAGGACCAAACTTCTTTTCTTTACACACTAAATTTGAGGAATTATATGATGAGGCGAGCGGTTATGTAGATGACTTAGCTGAGCGTATTTTAGCTGTAGGTGGTAACCCTGTAGCTACTTTGAAAGAAAGTTTAGAGCTTTCAATTATTGAAGAAGCTGGTAAAGGATATAAAGCAGAAGAAATGGTAGAAGAACTTTCTAAAGACTTTACGAATGTATCAAAACAATTAGAAGAAGCAATTGAGGTTGCATCTAAAGCAGAAGATGATGTAACAGAAGATATGTTTATCGGTATGCAAACAAACATTGAAAAACATAATTGGATGTTAAAATCATACCTAGGTCAATAATTTAAAATTAAAACGAGTAGATATAGATGTCTTGTGAATCAAGCGATTTAAGCTTTTTTCACAAGGCTTTTTATTTGTCAAAATATAGAAAAATAAAAAACTATCAATAAATATTATTGATAGTTTTAAAATTAAGTTTTATATTATTCTGCAATTTCTAAAGCAATTTCCATCATTTGTGTAAATGAGTTTTGACGTTCTTCTGCAGTTGTAGCTTCATCTTTTAAGATATGGTCACTTACAGTAAAGACACCAAGTGCTTTTTTCTTAGCATATGTTGCATTTAAATAAAGTGCGGCAGATTCCATTTCAATTCCCAAAATACCCATGCGTTGCCATTTTTCATTAAATGTTTCATCCGCATTATAAAATGTATCTGAAGATAAGATATTACCTACATGTGTTTTTGCTCCGATTTCATCTGCTTTTTCTTTTGCTTTTAAAATTAAATCAAAATCTGCTAATGGTGCAAAATGACCTGGTATATTGTATTGATCAACATAATTTGAATTTGTTGAAGCACCTTGTGCAATAATAATATCGTAAAGGTTCACGTCTTCTTGTAATGCACCGCATGAACCAATTCGAATAATCGTATCTACATCAAAGAAATTATATAGTTCGTATGAGTAAATACCAATACTAGGAATCCCCATCCCAGATCCCATAACAGAAACTTCTTTTCCTTTATATGTACCTGTGTAACCAAACATATTTCTTACTTCGTTAAATTGTTCAACATTTTCTAAATAGTTATCAGCTATGTACTTTGCTCGTAATGGATCACCTGGCATTAATACGGTTTTAGCAATTTTAGTCCCATTAGGTTGAATATGAGGTGTACCTTTTGTCATAATCATCTTCTCCTTTAAATTCTTTATCAAAATAAAGATAACATTTGTTTATTATTTTTGCGAATTTTTGTAGTATAGAGTTAAAGGGAATAGCAACAAATCAAGTAAAAATTTACTTTTAACATTTTAAGTGAAGATAAATATTACTTTAAACAAAATTTAGGAGGATTTGAAATGAATTATGCAAAATATATAGACCATACTTTATTGAAACCAGAGGCGACAAAAGAACAAATTGATAAGATTATTTCAGAAGCAAAAGAATATAATTTTAAATCTATTTGCATTAACCCAACACATGTGGAATATGCAGCTAAACAATTAACAGATAGCGATGTTTTAGTTTGTACAGTAATAGGTTTTCCATTAGGTGCTACAACGACTGAAGTGAAAATGTTTGAAACTGAAGATGTTATTAAAAAAGGTGCATCAGAAGTAGATATGGTAATTAATATTGGAGCATTAAAAGATGGCAATTATGATTTAGTTCAAAAAGATATCGAAGGTGTAGTTGGTGCGGCTAACGGTAAAACTGTAAAAGTTATTATTGAAACTTGTTTATTAACTGATGAGGAAAAAGTTAAGGCATCTGAATTAAGTAAGTCAGCAGGTGCTGATTTCGTTAAGACATCTACCGGTTTTGCAGGAGGAGGCGCTACACCTGAAGATGTTAAATTAATGAAGGAAACGGTTGGAGATGACCTAGAAGTTAAAGCATCAGGAGGCGTTAGAAACCTTGAAGACTTTAATAAAATGATTGAATCTGGGGCAACACGTATCGGTGCAAGTGCAGGTATCCAAATCATTCAAGGTCTAGAAAGTGATTCTGATTATTAATTAAAACGAGCAATGGTACGTTTTATTGATTGAATAAGGGAGGTCTACACAAATGAGAATGGTAGATTTAATTGAAAAGAAACGTGATGGACAAACGCTAACTGAAGAAGAAATAAATTTCTTTATCGAAGGTTATACAAAGGGAGAAATACCAGATTATCAAGCGTCTAGTTTAGCGATGGCAATTTATTTTCAAGATATGAATGAAGATGAAAGAGCATCATTAACAATGGCAATGGTAAATTCTGGAGATGTTATTGATTTATCTAATATTAATGGTGTTAAAGTCGATAAACATTCAACTGGGGGCGTTGGTGATACAACGACTTTAGTTCTTGCACCGTTGGTAGCATCAGTAGGTGTACCAGTTGCAAAAATGAGTGGTAGAGGACTTGGACATACAGGTGGTACGATTGATAAATTAGAATCTATAAAAGGATTCCATGTTGAAATTACTGAAGAAAAATTTGTAAAATTAGTAAATGAAGCAAAAGTTGCAGTAATAGGACAATCAGGTAATTTAACGCCAGCAGATAAAAAATTATATGGATTACGTGATGTAACTGGGACAGTTAATTCAATTCCACTAATTGCTTCATCAATTATGAGTAAAAAAATTGCTGCAGGTGCAGATGCAATTGTTCTAGACGTGAAAACAGGTAACGGTGCTTTTATGAAGACATTAGAAGATGCAGAAGCATTGGCACGTGCAATGGTTAGCATTGGAAATAATGTTGGTAGAAATACAATGGCCATTATATCAGATATGGGTCAACCTTTAGGCAATGCGATTGGTAATGCATTAGAAGTAAAAGAAGCAATCGAGACATTGCAAGGTAAAGGTCCAGATGATTTAACGGATTTAGTATTAACATTAGGTTCTCAAATGGTTGTTGTTGGTGGTAAAGCACAAGATTTAGATGAGGCACGACAATTGCTTAAAGCTGCTATTAATGATGGTTCGGCATTAGAACGTTTTAAATTATTTATTGAAAATCAAGATGGTGACGGTTCAGTTGTAGACGATCTTACTAAATTGCCACAAGCACAGTATCAAATTGATTTTCCAGCTGCTAAAGCAGGTGTTGTTACGGAAATCGTGGCAAATGAAGTTGGTGTTGCATCAATGATGCTTGGTGCTGGTCGACAAACGAAAGAGGACGAAATTGATTTGAGCGTAGGTATCGTGTTGAATAAAAAAGTTGGCGACAAAGTTGAAGCTGGGGAATCATTATTAACAATTCACAGTAACCGTGAACAAGTAGATGAAGTCATTGAAAAATTAAACGAAAGTATCACAATAAGTGATAGTGGTGAAGCACCAACATTAATTCACAAAGTAATAACTGAATAGGAGTGAAAAATATGACGATACCATTTAAAAGAGTACATTTAATTGTAATGGATTCAGTCGGTATTGGTGAAGGTCCAGATGCAAAAGCATTTAATGATGAAGGTAGCCATACATTAAAACATACATTAGAAGACTTTGATCAAGTTTTACCTAATTTGCAAAATCTTGGTCTAGGTAATATTGAATCATTACCAGTAATTGATAAAGTTGAAAATCCAAAAGCTTTTTATACAAAAATGAGTGAAGCATCTGTTGGTAAAGATACAATGACTGGACATTGGGAAATTATGGGCTTAAATATTATGCAACCTTTTAAGGTATATCCGGATGGTTTTCCAGAAGAACTTGTTTCAGAAATTGAAAAGTTAACTGGTCGTAAGGTAGTAGCGAATAGACCGGCATCAGGTACGCAAATCATTGATGAGTGGGGAGAACATCAAATGAAGACAGGCGATTTAATCGTTTATACTTCAGCAGATCCGGTTCTTCAAATTGCAGCACATGAAGATATTATTCCATTAGAAGAACTATACGACATATGTGAAAAGGTACGTGAATTGACGAAAGACCCTAAATATCTTATCGGTAGAATTATCGCTCGTCCGTATATAGGGGAACCGGGCAAATTTAAAAGAACATCTAATCGACATGACTATGCTTTAAAACCATTTGGTCGTACAGTGATGAATGAGTTAAGTGATAGTGGTTATGATGTGATTGCACTTGGTAAGATAAATGATATCTATGATGGTGAAGGTGTAACAGAAGCGATACGTACCAAGGATAATATGGATGGCATGGATAAATTGATAGATACAGTCCAAAAAGAGTTTACTGGTTTGAGTTTCTTAAACTTAGTAGATTTTGATGCGTTATATGGGCACAGACGTGACAAACCAGGCTATGCACAAGCAATTAAAGATTTTGATGAGCGCTTACCTGAGTTAATGAAATATCTACGTGAAGATGACTTGGTCATTATTACGGCAGATCATGGTAATGATCCTACTGCAGAAGGGACAGACCATACGAGAGAATATATACCAGTATTGATGTATAGTCCTAAATTCCAAGAAGGACATGAATTATCTATTGATGATACATTTAGTTCGATCGGTGCTACAATTGCTGATAACTTTGGAGTAGCATTGCCGAAATTTGGTAAAAGTTACTTAAAAGAAATGGGCGTCGAAAAATGAAACGAATAATAAGTATTGTGTTTGGATTGGTATTTTCATTTGCTGGTGTATTACACTTTAAAAATGAAGAAAATTTTAGACGAATTGTACCATCTTACTTACCATTTAAAAAAACAGCAGTTCTAGTAACAGGTGTAATTGAATGTGTATTCGGTATATTATTGTTGATTAAACAACCTACAAATGGCTTGAAAAATGCAATTACTGCATTTTTATTAGCAGTATTTCCTGCCAATATTTATATGGCTCGAAAAAAATTACCATTAGGAGATAAACCATTATCGCCATGGGCATTATATTTACGCCTACCGATGCAATTTTTATTAATTTCTATAATACGCAAGCTATAAATTTTACTGTATTAAAAAATTATATTTAAAAGGTATGTCTCGCTTATAAAGTCGAGACATACCTTTTTTACTGTCCATTGGATAGAGCTCAGTTCATAATAGATTAACTCTCTATTATATTTAAAATGCAACTATTTTGAACGTGCATGTTTGTATGCGAGATGATGTGAAATTATAGTCTCTCACTCATAATCCCCTGGACGTGGCTATAATATAAAATTGGTACGATAGGCTTATTAATTAAGTTTTATATTATTTTAATGTGAAACTATAATTAGTTGAGAAGTAATTTGTCGAAATTCTTGAAAAGCAATGGTAGTCGAAGAAAAAGATGGTAACCTAATTAATTAACCCTACACAATACGAAGTATTGTACATAAAAAAGCCAGTAAATGAAAATGCATTTACTGACAATGTATTTAGGATTTATAACCTAGAACTATCTAGGTGGATTTAATATTATTCAGCTTATATAAAATGATTTTAGATTAGGCTGAAACTATTTGTTTTCACCATAAATATCATGCCACTCTGAACGCTTATCTAAAAATGCTTGTGCAATTTCTTTTGCACCTTCTAATGAGTGGCTTGCAGCCCAACCGCACTGTACTTCATTGCATGCTGGAACTTCTGTCGCATTTAGAACGTCTTTAATTGTTAATTCAATAATATTTAGTACGTCATTGTAATCATCGTGATTTATGAATGAAACATAAAATCCAGTTTGGCAACCCATTGGGCTTAAATCAACAACTTTATCAGAATGATTTCTAATATTTTCAGCCATTAAATGCTCTAGTGAATGCAAACCAGGCATTTCCATATGTGCTTTATTCGGTTGTTTGAAACGAATATCATATTTATGAATGACATCTCCGTTTTCGCCTTCCATTTTTCCTGCAAGTCTTACAAAAGGTGCTTCAACAATTGTATGATCTAAATTAAAACTTTCAACATTCATTTTTGGCATTATGCTTCCTCCTAAAATCTTAATAAAGTAATTGTAACAAGATGAACTTGCTTTTACAATTTGTTAAATGTGGTATAAGCACTAATACAAAAGTAAAAATTTTTTAAATTTCAGAAAATTAATGACAGAATACAACAAAGCCGATAAAATAAGTAATAATTAAAAGTGTTTTGTACACTTGATTTGATTATTTAAATGATTTGGTATTGTATTTAATTTCTTGAAATTTTTGCAATAACTATTTTTAGTAATGTGGAAAGTAGGGTTTCAGCAATGGAAAATAAACAAAATATTTTAGATTATATAGAAAACGAAAAAAATAAATATATTGAATTGAGTCATCAAATACACCAAAGGCCTGAGTTGGGAAATGAAGAAATATTTGCTTCCAGAATTTTAATTGAACAATTAAATAGACATAATTTTGAAGTGGAAACTGATTTGGCTGGCCATGCGACAGGTTTTATTGCTAAATATGATTCTATGAAACCTGGACCTACTATAGGTTATTTAGCAGAATATGATGCTTTACCGGGATTAGGGCATGCTTGTGGTCATAATATTATTGGTACAGCAAGTGTGTTAGCAGGTATATCGTTAAAACAAGTCATCGATAAAACTGGTGGAAAGGTTATTGTACTTGGTTGTCCGGCAGAAGAAGGTGGAGAAAATGGAAGTGCAAAAGCTTCATACGTAAAAGAAGGTATTATCGATGAATTAGATATTGCATTGATGGTCCATCCTGGAAATGAAACATATCGAACGATTAATACGCTTGCGGTAGATGTTTTAGATATTAAATTTTACGGTAAAAGTACCCATGCATCAGAAAATGCAGATGAAGCTCGAAATGCATTAGATGCAATGATTTCATATTTTAATGGTGTATCACAACTTAGGCAACATATTAAAAAAAGTCAACGTGTGCATGGTGTGATTTTAGATGGTGGCAAAGCAGCCAATATAATTCCCGACTTTACTCATGCTAGATTCTATACAAGGGCAACGACAAGAAAAGAACTAGATGTATTGACTGAAAGAGTAGGACAAATTGCGAGAGGTGCAGCGATTCAAACTGGTTGTGATTATGAATTTGGACCAATCCAAAATGGCGTAAATGAATTTGTAAAAACTTCTAAATTAGATGACTTATTTGCAAAGTATGCAACAGAAATAGGTGAAGCAGTTATTGATGATGACTTTGGATATGGCTCAACGGATACGGGAAATGTAAGCCATGTTGTACCGACAATTCATCCTCATATCAAAATAGGCTCAAGAAATTTAGTAGGGCACACACATCGTTTTAGAGAAGCAGCAGGAAGTACACATGGTGATCAGGCCTTGATAAGAGGGGCGAAAATTTTATCTTTAATGGGCTTAGAATTAATACAAAACCAAGATTTGTTTAAAGAAATCATTGAACAACATCAATTTATAAAGGAGCACAAGAAATGACAAGACAAAGTTCTCTAAGACCTAAAATGACACTTAGTGATCTTTATGATTCAAATATAGTATATACATCTCGACCATCATATATATCAAATCCATGGTTAGAACCAGAAGAACATCAATCTAATTTTTTAACGGGAAGAGAATTATTGATTGCGAATCAAATGCCTGTAATTGTCCATGAAGCGAGCGTTACAGAAAAATTAGCGCAATTATTTCGATTAATAGGTAAAGACATGCCTAAAAACATATATCAATTTAATGATAAAACGAGTTATGAACAATTATTAACGACCTTAGCGCAAGATCTTGATAAAAAAATATATTTTCAATATATACATGATGAATCCATTTTAAATAAAGACTACTACGCTTTAAATAAAGATACTTTTATTTCGTTAAATAATAAGTCTCGGATACCAGAATGGACTAATAATAAATATTTGCCAAAAAGAGAAGTGGTTAATATAGAGGACTTTGAACAAGCAATTCAACATTGGGCATTTCCATTTGTACTGAAACCCGGAGACGATTTGCCTACAGCAGGTGGCTACGGAGTCATGATTTGTTATGATGAATTGGATTTAAAAAAAGCATCTGAACGAATCGAAAAAGCGAAGTATGAAACAGACACCATCATAATTGAACAAAAAGTTGAAGCTGTTGCGAACTATTGTGTACAATTTGCATATACTCCGAAATTAGGTGTTCAGTATATTGGGACATCACAACAACTTACGGATAAATATGGTCATTATAATGGGAATCTGAATGTCCAAAATGTGCCATCCAAAGTAATACAAGCTGGTAAAGAAATTATGGAAATTGGAGTAGCACAAGGTTATTATGGTGTTGCAGGTTTTGATTTGTTAGAAGATAAACATGGAGATATTTTCGCAATTGATTTGAATTTCAGACAAAATGGCTCAACAAGTATGTTATTACTTGAGCCTGTACTAACACAAGGTTTCCACAAATTTTATAGCTATCAATCACTAGGAGATAATGACCATTTTTTTAATACGATTGTTAAATATATAAAACAAGGTGTGTTATTTCCACTATCTTATTATGATGGGAATTGGTATGAAACAGAAAATGTACAATCGAGATTTGGTTGCATTTGGCATGGTGATTCACAACAGCAAATTGAAAAAATAGAATTACAGTTCTTGAAAGATTTAAATAAAGTATAAGTATGAGATAATAAGAATAAGTTGTGCATTAAAACTACAGTTGATTGTAATCAACTGTAGTTTTATAGTGTTTGACTGTTGGCATTCAGTCATTTATATTTTGGCTAGAATGTAATTATTTAAAACGGATTGAAGGTGTTGCTATGTCATATAAAGAAAGTTCATTCTATGAAGATATATTAGTAAATGAATGTTTTTATGTTGCTACAAAGTCAAAAGAATTAGTGAGATATGAAGTGTTAGGTGAAAATCGAGTTTGTTTATGGACAGATAAAACATTAGCACAACCATTTTTAGATTCGAAAAATATTGAATTTGATAAGGTTAAAAAAATTGATGTAGATAGATTTGTCACATATGAACTAGATAATATTTTCACTGAAGGCGATCAGGTTTTAGTAAATTCTTCAAGTAAGTCGGATGGAGAACTTGTAGATGTTATTAAAGTTAGTGATGAAGTGATGTCTGATTTAGACAGTATTCGCTTGAAAGAATTTGCTAAGGATGTGGCAAAAGATGATGCAGTATTTGGTCTAACTTCTAAAGATAGTAAACAATTCACTTTAATTAGTGATGAAGAAAACAAAAGACCTCATATTATGCCAGTTTGGAGTATAAAGAATAGAGCCGAAAAAGTACGTCGTGAAGATTTTGAATCCTTGGAGTTAATTGAAGTCGAAGGAGCAGTATTCAATGAATGGCTTGATACATTAAGAGATGACGACAAAGCAGTAGCAATTGATTTGAAGCCAGGTGTGGTTGGAACTGTTGTACCAGCTCAAAAAGTAATTGATCAACTTACAGTATAATGCTAATGCTTAGTTGTTAAAATTTATTGTCTTATATAATTATTTATTTAAAAAGGTCAGCTAAAGTATGCATTCTGGATAGTTTCAGAATCTTTAGCTGGCCTTTTACTTACATTGTATTTTGTATTATAAATGAATCGCACCAAGTGCACCTGAAAATGCGCCATTTTCAATATAATAAGGTTTAAAGCCACGAAGTACGGTGTAATCTTCAATGACGTGTCTCAATAACTGATTGTTTATAAATGTAGATCCAATATAAGCTACATGTTCAGTATTGTGCTCTCTTGCTACAGTTATCGCCATTGTTGTAATTGCTTCACCAACTACTCCTATTACAGAAGAGAGCTTGTCAGCATTAGTAAAAGTTTTATCTAAATTATGCAATACGTTTCCAAAATTTGCCGCAGTTAAATCACCAGGAATAGGGGGCTCTGTGTCCTTATAGATATGTTTGACTTTTAAGTCAATGATATCCCTATCACCTTTCTGTGCTGTATCCGTAAGTGTTTGATAATCAGCGATTCCTGTTAACAAATAACCTAATCCTTGTATCATACCACCACCAGTTCCGACACCGCCTACACGTTTTTGAGTGTCTCCGTCAAAAAAGTGAATCGAAGTTCCAGTACCGACATTTGCAAATATGTAATTATCTATTTGATGGCCTTGTTCTTTTAATAAAATATCTAAACCAGCTGCTGAAGCATCAAACTCTACAAATAATTGCGAATCACAATTAAGTTGCTTTTGAATTGTAGCTGCTTGGCCCCCAGTTAAACTAATACTTTCAACATCTGTTTGATTTAACCATTCTATAACCTGGTCAATTTCAGTTGATAACTTTGTTTCGTATTTACGTTCTTCACCGTTATCTTGGACAATTTTTATTAATGTGCCACCCGCATCAATACCTATTTTCATGTTGAATTCCCCCAAATAATTTTCATTCTTTCTTATAGTATAATAAAATATAAGAAAATCAAATATGAAAATAAAGGGAGAGACTTATTTATGTTGCAATTGAGTCCATACATTATTGTGGATGATGTAGAACAGGCTTTAGCTTTTTATAAGACTGCTTTTGGTGGGGAAATTAAAATTTTAAATCAAACTACTGAGCAAATATTACATGCTGAATTACATATTAGTAACACGGTCGTACTACATGTTTCTAGCAATTATGGCAAAGCTACTAGTAATGAAAATACAAATATTATTTTGACATTTGATAACCTTGATGAACAATCTAGCGCTTATGAAGCACTCAGTGTAAATGGTGAGCCTCATAT
Source organism: Staphylococcus sp. ACRSN (assembly GCF_022346615.1). Classification (GTDB taxonomy): domain Bacteria; phylum Bacillota; class Bacilli; order Staphylococcales; family Staphylococcaceae; genus Staphylococcus. The sequence continues at coordinate 37,507 of NZ_JAKRNS010000013.1, forward strand.
GCCATTAAAAAAAACGTTCTTTAATGCAATGCATGGACAAGTGAAAGATCAATTTCAAGTGAATTGGTTAATGAATTGTTTCTTATCTTAAATTAAAAGATTAATTATTATAAAATAGTGGTATGTTTTTGATAGATATATATAACAGTTTAAATAGGGGATTAAATATGTTTACTAAACAGCAATTTGAAGATATTACAGTACAAACTTATGAAGAGAAGTATAAACAAGCGCTCTACGACTTTGAGTTGAGTGAAAGACAACAAATTTATTCATCATTGCCTAAAGAAGTTTTAGATGGTGCATTAATTGATGAGGATAGAATTGCAAATATTGCATTGAACGAATCAGGGGAAGTGGTAGGTTTTTTCGTGTTGCATCAATATTACCAACATGAAGGTTATGAGACACCTAATCAAGTCGTTTATGTTCGTTCCTTATCAATTAATGAAAAGTTTCAAGGTTGCGGCTATGGTACTAAAATGATGATGTATTTACCACAATATGTCCAAATTTTATTTCCAAACTTTAATCATTTGTATTTAGTAGTAGATGCAGAAAACAAAGGTGCTTGGAATGTATATGAACGAGCTGGATTTATGCATGCTGCGACAAAAGAGGAAGGTCCAATAGGGAAAGAACGACTTTATTACCTAGATTTAGATTCTAAGTATGTTTCATCTTTAAAATTACAAACAAGTACGGACGAAACACCTTATAACATTCATATTGTTGATTTATTAAAAGATGGAGAAAAGGTTGGTTTTGTAGCTATAGAAAAGCATGAAAGTCGTATGAATATTTCATCTATAGAAGTAAATGAATCGGAACGACATAATGGTATTGCAGAAAGCGCATTGCGTCAACTTTCAACATATATTAGAAAACATTTTAAAGATGTTGCGGTTGTTACCATCACGTTATATGGTGAACATAATGAATTAAAAACACTATGTACTAATAGTAATTTTGTTGAAATTGAAAGTGCAGATGATTTTATTACTTTTGAAAAATATATAAATTATTAATAGCGATTGCGAAATCAAGCATTGTCATTTATAATTTACATTTGTTATTATTACTTAAGAAAACTTAGTACTGATTTGGATAAATGCCTTTGAAAGGAAGAATATATAATATGAGAATTCAAGAATATACAAAAGAAATGGTTGATGAGAAATCATTTATCGACATGGCTTACACGTTATTACACGAAAAAGGCGACACAATGAATTTATATGATATCATTGATGAATTTAAAGCACTTGGTCATTATGAGGATAATGAAATTGAGGATAGAATTGTACAATTCTATACTGATTTAAACACAGATGGTCGTTTCTTGAATATTGGAGAAAATATTTGGGGATTACGTGACTGGTATTCAGTAGATGATATAGAAGAAAAAATTGCACCAACGATTCAAAAATTTGATATTTTAGATGACGATGATGAAGAAGACAAAACATTGAAATTACTTGGCGAAGATGAAGCGGATGACGATGATGATATTCCAGCTGAAACTGATGATCAAGAAACTTTAAATGATCCAGAAGATCCAGAAGAAGAAGAAGTGGACGAAGAAATTGAAGAATCTGATATTGTTATTGATGAAGATGACGAAGATTTAGATGACGAAGATTTAGATGATGAAGAAGACGAAGATGAATATGAGGAAGACGAAAACACGGAAAATTAATTTTCCGATATTTAATTGACTTTTCCCGTGAACATGATAAAATTTTATTCGGGCTCCTTTAATTAGGACAACGTGTATAAATCATACGCTCCCCCTTGCAAATATGTGAGAGGGAGCGATTTTTTTATTTTATTTATTATAAAAATTGTTAATTTATTTTTAATTTCGTTAATTGTTCTATGGTTTTTGCTGAACAAATCTCCCATTTAAAAATAATTTGATGTAGTAAAACATATGTATAAAGTCAAAAATATTAATGAAAATATTTAGAATGTCAATTTCTGGTATTTATTCAAATACCATTATATTTATAGGAGGCAGAACATGACAAAATTTATTTTTGTAACTGGTGGAGTAGTTTCTTCATTAGGTAAAGGTATTACAGCAGCATCTTTAGGAAGACTTTTAAAAGATAGAGGTTTAAAAGTTACAATTCAAAAATTTGACCCTTATTTAAATGTTGACCCAGGTACAATGAGTCCATATCAACATGGTGAAGTATTTGTAACAGATGATGGTGCCGAAACAGATTTAGATTTAGGACACTATGAAAGATTTATCGATATCAACTTAAATAAATATTCTAATGTGACGGCTGGTAAAGTTTATTCCCATGTATTGAAAAAGGAACGTCGTGGTGACTACTTAGGTGGCACGGTGCAAGTTATTCCGCATATAACTAATGAAATTAAAGAACGATTATTATTAGCTGGTGAAAGTACAAATGCAGATGTGGTAATAACTGAAATTGGTGGTACAACAGGTGATATTGAATCACTGCCATTTATTGAAGCAATTCGTCAAATTAGAAGTGACTTAGGTAGAGAAAATGTAATGTATGTACATTGTACGCTTTTACCATATATTAAAGCAGCTGGTGAAATGAAAACAAAACCGACACAACATAGTGTTAAGGAACTTCGTGGTTTAGGTATTCAACCAGATTTAATCGTAGTACGTACTGAATATGAATTGACACAAGATTTAAAAGATAAAATTGCATTGTTCTGTGACATTGATAAAGCAAGTGTAATTGAATGTCGAGATGCAGATTCATTATATGAAATTCCTTTACAACTAAGTAAACAGGATATGGATGATATTGTTATTGATCGTTTAGAATTGGATGCTAAATATGATACACAATTAGATGAGTGGCAATTTTTATTAGATACTGTTAATAGTCTAGATGGAAAAATAACTATCGGATTAGTTGGTAAATATGTTAGTTTACAAGATGCGTATTTATCAGTAGTAGAATCATTGAAACATGCAGGTTACCCATTCAAGAAAGATATTGAAGTAAAATGGATTGATTCAAGTGAGGTTACTGATGATAATGCTGCTGAATATTTAGCAGATGTTGATGGTATCTTAGTACCTGGCGGATTTGGATTCCGTGCAAGTGAAGGTAAAATTTCTGCGATAAAATATGCACGTGAAAATAATGTGCCGTATTTTGGTATTTGTTTAGGTATGCAGTTAGCTACGGTTGAATTTGCAAGAAATGTTATTGGTTTAGATGGTGCACATTCAGCAGAGCTAGATCCTAATACACCTTATCCGATTATTGATTTATTACCTGAACAAAAAGACATCGAAGATTTAGGTGGTACGTTACGATTAGGCTTATATCCATGTACGATAAAAGAAGGAACTTTAGCTCATAAGATATATGAGGAAGAAAATATAGAGGAACGTCATCGTCATCGATATGAATTTAATAATGATTATAGAGCGCAATTAGAAGAAAATGGTATGGTTTTCTCTGGTACAAGTCCTGATGGACGTTTAGTAGAGATGGTAGAGATTCCTGAAAATGATTTCTTTGTTGCATGTCAATTCCATCCGGAATTTTTATCAAGACCAAATAGACCACAACAAATTTTCAAAGCATTTATCGAAGCTTCTTTAAAACATCAAACTAATAAATAATATATATAAACAAATGAGACTGGTAAGTAAATTTCTATTCTCACAATAAGAGAGTTAATCTATAATGATTAGCTCTCTTTTATATTCAAAATATTAATATTTTGAATGTGTATATATGCCTTCCTATAAATGCTATGGTTCATACCTGTAGTCTTTTTACTCATACTACTTCTAGCGACATCACAGCAGATAAGCAGTATATTATGCTTATTAATATAGAAAAAAATAAGGTCCTTTCATATAATAAAATGATTACTACACAATTTTAAAAGTGATGTTTTAAGTATTGAATGATTTTAGTTTAAAATCATAATTATTTGCGAAATATTTTGGCAACCTGAGGAATCAATACCAATCGAAGCCAAGAGTGAGGAGATATGCTAGGAAAATGAACTGAGAATTCGAAGTATTGTAAATGAAAAAGCCAGTAAATGATATAAAATACATTTACTGGGTATATTTCTAGGATTTTTTGATCAGACTCATTACATAAATTGTTGTTTAAGTTAAAGAGTATAATAATATTAAAATGGAATTGCTGTAGAGTGATGACGAAAAGGAATTTTATACTGTTGTTACGAAATACTACATTATAAATCTAAATCGTTTACCATTTCAATCATTTGCGTGTAAATATCATAATATATGTAGTTAAAGGCAATTGGATGAGGTGTAACTACTTTTGCATAATCCTCTGTATAAACTATAGGTCTAGGTGTACTCAAATCGATAAAATGAAATAAATGATCAGAAATCGTTATATCTTTAGGGCGATTACATATCAACACAAAATCAATCTCTTCTGCTATCAATGATTCAACATCATGTGCTAGCTCTTGTGTATACGTGGGACCAAAAAGTAATACTCTATCTGTAGAATCTAATTGTTGAATATTTTGTAAATCTGTTAATCGTTTACTAGATCTTAAACTTTCGTCACTTTCAATAATAAAAGATTCGAAAAATTTCAAATCATCGTAGCCTTTTATATATACGAAACCTTCACCACCAATTGCTTGTATTAAACATTGACTTGCCATTTGTATATCAAGCTCTTGTGCTTCAATACGATTGAAAATTCCATTGAGTTGAGTATTTAAAATTTTAGACATAAATTATACCTCCATTCTATTCACTAAACTATTGTAAATAAGGTGATACGATATTGCAATTTTATAAAAATATTGTGAAAATATGAATATTTGTAGATAATAAAAAGAAAAGTTAAAATAAAAACGCTTACAATTGTATAGAATAATGCAAAAAGTTAATTGTTTTGATATAATTAGATTGTAAAAATATGTGCTTAAAGCACCAAGGAGGAACTTTCATGCCTTTAGTTTCAATGAAAGAAATGTTAATCGATGCAAAAGAAAATGGTTATGCAGTTGGTCAATACAACTTAAATAACTTAGAATTTACACAAGCTATTTTAGAAGCTTCTCAAGAAGAGAATGCACCAGTAATCTTAGGTGTATCTGAAGGTGCTGCTCGTTATATGGGTGGTTTCTACACAGTTGTTAAAATGGTTGAAGGTTTAATGCACGATAAAGAAATCACTATTCCAGTAGCGATTCACTTAGACCACGGTTCAAGTTTCGAAAAATGTAAAGAAGCAATCGACGCTGGTTTCACATCAGTTATGATTGATGCTTCACACGATCCGTTTGATGAAAACGTTGCTACAACTGCTAAAGTTGTTGAGTATGCACATGAACATGGTGTATCTGTTGAAGCAGAATTAGGAACTGTTGGCGGACAGGAAGATGATATTGTCGCTGAAGGTGTTATCTATGCAGATCCTAAAGAGTGTCAAGAACTTGTTGAAAGAACAGGTATTGATACATTGGCTCCAGCATTAGGTTCAGTACACGGACCTTATAAAGGTGAACCAAAATTAGGATTTAAAGAAATGGAAGAAATCGGTGCTTCAACTGGTTTACCATTAGTATTACATGGTGGTACTGGTATCCCTACAAAAGATATCCAAAAAGCAATTCCATTCGGAACTGCAAAAATCAATGTAAATACTGAAAACCAAATTGCTTCAGCACAAGCTGTTCGCGACGTATTAAACAAAGATCAAGAAGTATATGATCCTCGTAAATACTTAGGACCAGCACGTGAAGCTATTAAAGCAACTGTTATCGGTAAAATTAAAGAATTCGGTACTTCTAACCGCGCTAAATAATTTTAATCGTAAAAATAACTATTATACTTCGGTATAATAGTTATTTTTTTACTTCAAAAAGTATTAAATAGTAATTTTACAGTTAATTATTTAATAATTTACATAATTTTTATAAGAAAAAAGCTTTATTTATGATTTGGGTTGTAGAACATTGGGAATTAAAAGGTATAACAATAAATTTTTACATACTATATAAGTACTTAATATCATTTTTAATAAATTTTGTAAGATTAATGTATTTTGCAAACTGTAACGATTTCATAGTATAATGCTATTGATGTTAAGAAATGAACGATTGAAAGTATGGTAAAGGAGAACGAATAAATGGGTCAAGAAGTGATTAAAATTAGAGGTGGTCAAACACTTAAAGGTGAAGTCAATATTAATGGTGCGAAAAACAGCGCGGTTGCTATTATTCCTGCAGCAATTTTGGCCGAAGAGAAAGTAACTATAAAAGATTTGCCGCAAATTTCAGATGTAGAAACTTTGGTAAGCTTATTAAGCGATTTGAATATTAAAACAAATTTAGAAGGTACAACGTTAGAAGTTGATCCTGAAGAAATAATAAATGCCCCATTACCAAATAAAAAAGTAGAGTCATTGCGTGCTTCTTATTATATGATGGGAGCAATGCTTGGTAGATTTAATAAATGTGTAATCGGATTACCAGGTGGATGCCCATTAGGACCAAGACCCATAGATCAGCATATTAAAGGTTTCAAAGCGCTTGGTGCAACAATAGATGAATCTAGTGATACTTCTATGAAAATTGAAGCTGAAAGATTAGTTGGTGCAAATATCTTTTTAGATATCGTAAGTGTTGGTGCAACAATTAATATTATGTTAGCTGCGGTGCGTGCAGAAGGACAAACTGTAATTGAAAATGCTGCTAAAGAGCCTGAAGTAGTGGATGTAGCAAGATTTTTAATTAGTTTAGGTGCTGATATCAAAGGTGCAGGTACAAGTACTTTGAAAATTAATGGTGTTAAACATTTACATGGTTCAGAACATCAAGTTATACCAGACCGTATAGAGGCGGGGACATATATGTGTATAGCAGCTGCATGTGGTGAAGAAATTAAAATAAATAACATTATTCCAACACATGTTGAACCATTAATTGTTAAATTAAAAGAATTAGGTTTAGATATCCAAGTAAATGAAGATAGTGCAATGATTAGACGTGGTGATAAATATAAAAGCGTTGATATTAAGACACTTGTATATCCAGGTTTTGCAACTGATTTGCAACAACCGATTACGCCGCTATTGTTTATGGCAGATGGCGTATCTTTCGTGACAGAGACGATTTATCCTGCACGTTTTAAACATGTTGATGAATTAAAAAATATGGGTGCTGATATCGAAGCGGATAATGGTACAGCCACTATTAAACCTTCAAAACTTACAGGTGCTAAAGTTTATGCAAGTGATTTACGAGCAGGTGCGAGCCTTATTGTGGCAGGTTTAATCGCTGAGGACATTACAACTATATATAATGTTAAACATATTCATAGAGGCTATACAAATATTGTTAACACCCTTAAATCATTAGGTGCAGACATTTGGACTGAAGAAGTTTAAATAATGTGGTATAATAAATATACTACATAATTAAAGTACATTGATTTGACTTTAATTATAATTATAAGTGATATGAGGTGATGACCATGGAGGTTTGCCCTTATCTTGAAGAAACCTTTAAAATAGTGGGTAGAAGTTGGAATGGTTTAATCATTAATTATTTGTCTAGGTGTACGGAGAAGTCTGCTCATTTTTCAGATATGAAACGTGATTTAAAAACGATTACGCCACGTGCACTTAGCATTAAATTAACTGATTTGATTGAATGGGGCTTAGTTGAAAAGAACGTCGTTTCTACTAGTCCAATCAATATATTATACCAACTTACAGATAAAGGTAATGCATTAGCGACTGCCTTAGTACCTATGGAAAAATGGGCTCAGGAATATATTGAATTAGAGAATGAAAGTGTCACGAATTCCAACAATTAATATAGGAATGTTTTGTACTTTTGAACTGCTAGCAAATTAATTTTTGTTAGCAGTTTTTTTAGTTAGTAATGTTAAGTAGTTATCTAAAATATGTAAGTATTATAATTTTATGGGTTTGTAATAAATTATTCATAATCATTTTAATGTAATGAAAATGTATTGAAATATAATGCTTTTTCGTTATTTCTATTAAGCTAAAAAATTTTTTGAATGATATGTGTAATTTGATTCGAAAACGTTTTATAGTGAATTTTTTAAAATATATGTGAGCAGTTTAGTTTAAATTTTAATTATCTAGGTTAAAATATGGTTAGTAATTCAACTTAAGGAGTGAATAATTAATGAGAAATTTCACTAAACAATTTATCAATGGAGAATGGATAGAAAGCGCAAGTGGAGAGACTATTGAAGTAATTAATCCAGCAACAGAAGAAGTTGCGGGCACTGTCGCTAAAGGTAATAAAGAAGATGTTGATAAAGCAGTCGATGCAGCTGAAAATGTTTATTTAGAATTTAGACATAGTTCAGTGAAGGAAAGACAAGAATTGCTTGATAATATCGTTAAAGAATATGAAAACAGAAAAGATGACATCGTAGATACAATTATAGATGAATTAGGTTCACCAGCTTCTGTAGCTGAAAGTGTTCACTATCAAATGGGATTAGATCATTTTACAGCAGCAAGAGATGCGCTTAATGATTTTGAATTTGAAGAGCGTAGAGGTGATAATCTCGTTGTTAAAGAAGCAATTGGGGTTGCTGGTTTAGTAACACCTTGGAATTTTCCAATGAATCAAACTTCATTAAAATTAGCAGCGGCATTTGCAGCAGGAAGTCCTGTCGTATTAAAACCGTCTGAAGAAACACCATTTGCTGCTGTAATTTTAGCAGAAATTTTTGAAAAAGCAGGCGTACCAAAAGGTGTGTTTAATTTAGTTAATGGTGACGGACAAGGTGTTGGTCGCCCGTTAAGTGCACATCCAAAAGTAAGAATGATGTCATTCACAGGATCTGGACCAACTGGATCAAGTATTATGAAAGAAGCAGCAGAAGACTTTAAGAAAGTATCACTTGAACTAGGTGGGAAATCACCATTTATCGTTTTAGAAGACGCTGATATTAAAGGTGCTGCAAAAGCAGCTACAAATAAAGTGGTTCATAATACTGGTCAAGTTTGTGCGGCCGGTACAAGAACACTTGTGCCAGCAAGTATTAAAGAAGAATTCTTAAAAGCAGTTAAAGAAGAATTTAGCCAAGTTAAAGTAGGTAACCCTAGAGAAGAAGGCACACGTGTTGGACCAATCATAAGTAAAAAACAATTTGATCAAGTTCAATCATATATTGATAAAGGTATAGCAGAAGGTGCGGAATTATTATTCGGCGGCCCTGGTAAACCTGAAGGATTAGATACTGGCTATTTTGCAAGACCTACAATTTTCAATAATGTTAATAATGATATGGTGATTGCTCGAGAAGAAATTTTTGGACCAGTAATGTCTATTATCACTTACAACGATTTAGATGAAGCAATTGAAATTGCAAACGATACTGAATATGGCTTAGCAGGTTATGTTTATGGTACTGATAAAGATACTTTAGTAAAAGTTGCGCGATCAATTGAAGCTGGTACAATACAAATTAATGAAGCAGGACGCCGTCCAGATTTACCATTTGGTGGTTATAAAAAATCAGGTATTGGTAGAGAATGGGGCGACTTTGGTATTGAAGAATTCTTAGAAGTTAAATCAATTGCTGGTTACTTTAATTAATTTATTCAATAATCAATAGATTTAAGCAAGGTAGTTTTTCTACCTTGCTTTTTTATATTTGAGAAATTGAAATACGTTTTGTAATTAAAAGGAAAATTTGCTATAGTTAAAAAAGTAAATAGCGTAGGATTTTACGTTATTTAAAAACTTATTTATGAAATGGGTGCAAGATAATGCCTGAAAAAGAACGTACATCACCTCAGTATGAATCGTTCCACGAATTATACAAAAATTACACTACAAAAGATCTCACTCAAAAAGCAAAATCTCTTAAATTAATAAATTATAGTAAATTAAATAAAAAAGAGCTTGTTCTAGCCATTATGGAAGCCCAAATGGAAAAAGATGGTAATTATTATATGGAAGGTATCTTAGATGATATCCAACAAGATGGTTATGGTTTTTTAAGAACAGTCAATTATTCAAAAGGTGAAAAAGATATTTATATTTCTGCTAGTCAGATACGTCGTTTTGAAATAAAGCGAGGCGACAAAGTAACTGGTAAAGTAAGAAAGCCTAAAGATAATGAAAAATACTATGGTTTGTTGCAAGTTGATTTTGTCAATGATGAGAATGCAGAAGAAGTTAAGAAACGACCGCATTTCCAAGCGTTGACACCTTTATATCCTGAAGAACGTATTATGTTGGAAACAACGCAACAGAACTATTCGACACGAATCATGGATTTGATTACCCCAATTGGTTTAGGCCAACGTGGTCTAATCGTAGCACCTCCTAAAGCAGGTAAGACTTCACTCTTGAAAGAAATTGCTAATGCAATTGCAACAAATAAGCCAGATGCAGAATTATTTGTATTACTTGTCGGTGAAAGACCAGAAGAAGTAACTGATATCGAAAGATCAGTTGAGTCCGCTGAAGTTGTTCATTCTACTTTTGATGAACCACCTCAACATCATGTTAAAGTTGCAGAATTATTACTAGAACGTGCCAAAAGACTTGTGGAAATAGGTAAAGATGTAATCATTTTAATGGATTCTATTACGAGATTAGCGCGTGCTTATAACCTTGTAATTCCGCCTAGCGGTAGAACACTTTCTGGTGGATTAGATCCAGCTTCATTGCATAAGCCTAAAGCATTTTTTGGGGCTGCAAGAAATATTGAAGCAGGTGGTAGTATGACTATTTTAGCAACTGCCTTAGTTGATACTGGTTCACGTATGGATGATATGATTTACGAAGAGTTTAAGGGTACAGGTAATATGGAATTACACCTCGATCGTAAATTGGCAGAGCGCCGTGTATTCCCAGCAATTGATATCGGACGTAGTTCAACGCGTAAAGAAGAATTACTGATTTCTCCAAAAGAATTGGAATCACTTTGGCAATTACGAAACATGTTTACGGATTCACTTGATTTTACTGAACGTTTTGTAAGAAAATTGAAGCGTACTAATGACAATAAACAATTCTTTGAACAATTGCAAAAAGCTGCAGAAGAAAGTACAAAGACTGGAAAACCAATTATTTAATAGAAATATTAAGATTTCTATTAAATGAAATCTTATATTTAGGGTTGCGTTTTGCATGTATAGCTATTATAATTACGAAGTATTGGGTAAAAAACTCACAAACAACTCTGTTCCGGATGGTTCAGGGCAAAGGAGCTGAAAATAATGAGACAAAATATTCATCCTGAATACCACAAAGTAATCTTTTTAGATACTACTACAGATTTTAAATTCTTAAGTGGTTCAACAAAATCATCATCTGAAACGATGGAATGGGAAGATGGAAACGAATACCCAGTTATTCGCTTAGATATTTCATCTGACTCACATCCATTCTACACAGGTCGACAAAAATTCGCTGCTGCGGATGGTCGTGTGGAACGTTTCAACAAGAAATTCGGATACAAATCAAGCAACGAATAATTGTTGTTCTAGAGCATTCTCATATTATGAGAATGCTTTTTTCATTTGAATACAAGCTTGATATAGAAAATATAGATAATGATTTATAGATAAAACATATACATAATTTAGAAAATATCTTTAAAAAATAGCACATTTCAATTTAAAAAATATGATATAATGAGACGATTATGTTTTGAAAAAAGGTGGAACGTATCATGTATGAAACTTATCATTCCGGGTGGATTGAATGTATTACTGGAAGCATGTTTAGTGGTAAATCGGAAGAATTAATTCGTCGATTAAGACGAGGTCTTTATGCTAAACAAAAAGTAGTCGTGTTTAAACCGGCTATCGATGACCGCTATCATAAAGATAAGATTGTTTCTCATAACGGCAATGCAATTGAAGCGATTAATATTTCTACAGCAGCCGAAATACTTAAACACGACTTATCTGATGTCGATGTGATTGGCATTGATGAAGTACAATTTTTTGAATCTAAAGTTGTAAATATAGTTGAACAATTAGCAGAAAAAGGGCATAGAGTAATTACCGCAGGATTAGATATGGATTTTAGAGGAGAACCTTTTGAACCTATACCACATTTACTTGCAGTCAGTGAAGATGTGACAAAATTACAAGCCGTATGTGCAGTTTGTGGTTCGTCTTCAAGTCGTACTCAAAGGTTAATCGATGGGAAGCCAGCAAAGGTAGATGATCCTGTAATATTAGTAGGAGCAAATGAAAGTTATGAGCCTAGATGTAGAGCGCACCATATTGTTGCACCTAGTGATAATGAAAAGGAGGAAATGTAATGTTTGATCAATTAGATATAGTGGAAGAAAGATATGAACAATTAAATGAAATGTTAAGTGATCCTGATGTAGTAAATGATCCTGATAATTTACGTAAATATTCAAAAGAACAAGCAGATTTACAAAAAACAGTTGAAGTATATCGTGAATATAAACAGGTTAAAGAAGATATTTCAGAAATCGAAGAAATGTTAAATGATACTAAAGATAAAGATGAAATTGAAATGTTGAAAGAAGAAAGTCAAGGTTTAACAAGTCGCGTTCCAGAATTAGAAGAATCATTGAAATTATTATTAATTCCTAAAGATCCTAATGATGATAAAAACGTAATTGTTGAAATTCGTGCAGCAGCTGGTGGAGATGAAGCAGCGATATTCGCGGGTGATTTATTTAGAATGTATTCTAAATATGCTGAGGCACATAATTATAAAACAGATATTGTAGAGGCTGCTGAAAGTGACCACGGTGGTTATAAAGAAATAAGTTTCTCTGTATCAGGTGCAGATGCATACAGTAAACTAAAATTTGAAAATGGCGCACACCGTGTGCAACGTGTTCCTGAAACAGAATCAGGAGGACGTATTCATACCTCTACTGCAACCGTTGCAGTATTACCAGAAGTAGAAGATGTTGAAATTGAAGTGAGAAATGAAGACATTAAGATTGATACTTATCGTTCTAGTGGTGCAGGTGGACAGCACGTCAATACAACAGATTCCGCAGTTCGTATTACTCACTTACCAACAGGTATTATTGCAACATCTTCAGAAAAATCACAAATTCAAAACCGTGAAAAAGCGATGAAAGTTTTGAAAGCTCGTTTGTTTGATATGAAATTACAAGAAGAACAACAAAAGTATGCAGCGCAGCGTAAATCAGCAGTAGGCTCTGGAGATCGTTCTGAACGTATAAGAACATATAACTATCCGCAAAGTCGTGTGACTGATCACCGTATTGGTTTAACTTTACAGAAATTAGACCAGATTATGGAAGGTAAATTGGATGAAGTTATAGATGCACTGACTGTATCTGAACAAACTGAAAAATTGAAAGAACTAAATAATGGTGAGCTTTAAGTCAGCACTTGACCGTGCAAAAAAAGCCTCAACTGCTCGTAATATAGAAACAATGAGAGCCGAATGGTTAATGTTAGATTTATTTCATTGGTCGAAATCAGATTTAATCATGCATTTGAATGATGAGATGAATACAAAACAAGCGCATGATTATGAAATAGCATTAGATAGAATGTTAGACGGTGAACCTATTCAGTATATAGTAGGTAACCAATCATTCTATGGTGAAATATTTAAAGTGAACAAGCATTGTCTTATTCCACGTCCAGAAACAGAAGAAGTTATGTTACATTTTTTTAAACTACTTAAACATCATGATAAGGTTGTAGATATTGGTACAGGTAGCGGTAATATACCAATTATGCTAAAGAAAATGGATAACTCTTTAAATGTCTATGCTACTGATATTAGTGAATCGGCATTAGCTGTTGCCAGAGAAAACGCGCAACTTCACGGAGTGGATATTCAATTTATTTACGGAGATGCATTAAAACCATTAATGGATAACGGTATAAAAGTGAATGGATTGATTTCTAATCCACCATATATAGATGAAGCGGATGCAGCTTTTATGGAAGATACTGTAATTGAATATGAGCCGCATTCAGCTTTATTTGCTAAAGATAAAGGATATAAGGTATATTATGATATTCTGAAAAAGCTTCCTGAAGTTTTGTTACCAGAGGCGCAAGTTGTGTTTGAAATTGGTTTTAATCAAGGTCCAACATTAAAGGGAAAAATTTGTGAAATGTACCCAGAACTTAAAGTGGATATTGTTAAAGATATAAATAATAATGATCGTATTATAAGTTTTAAGTGGCATGATTAAGTTATGTATGTCTCATGATTAACATGAGCGTGCATAACTTTTTATTTTGCTTTAAAATTAATAATGAATCGAAAGGATGTGTTTATATGGAAACGAAAATATGGGATTTTGGAGATGTAGAGAATAATGAAAAGCATCTATCAGACATCAGTGCAATATATAAACAAGGCGGTTTAATTGCATTACCTACCGAAACAGTTTATGGGTTAGGTGCGGATGCGAGAAATGATGAAGCCATTCAGCACATATACTCAGCGAAAGGTAGGCCATCAGATAATCCTCTTATCGTCCATATATATGATATGGCACAATTGGAAGCATTTACTACAGAATTAACCGAAAATGTTAAACTATTAATGAAACAATTTTGGCCTGGTCCTATTTCATTTATTTTACCATTAAAGCGAGGATATTTATGTGAAAACGTGAGTGGAGGATTAGACTCAATAGCTGTAAGAATGCCAAGTCATCCAATAGGTAGAGCGGTATTAAAATCAGTATATATTCCCATCGCTGCACCTAGTGCGAATATAAGTGGAAGACCATCACCTACAACGTTTGAGCATGTGATAAATGATTTGGATGGTAGAATAGATGGAATTATTAAAGCCGAGCAAAGCGAAGAAGGTTTGGAAAGTACAGTGCTAGATTGTACACGATATCCATTTAGGATTGCGAGACCGGGATCTATTACTAAACAAATGATTGAAACAGTTTTACCTGGTAGTGTAAAGGAACAACCATTTAATTCGGATAAACCGATAGCACCAGGAATGAAGTATAAGCATTATTCACCCGACACACCATTAAATATTGTGAAAGATTTAAATCAACGTCCTAATGATGATAAAGATTGGTCGCATGCTGCGTTTATTTTGCCAGCTGATCAAAAAGCATTGGTACCTAAAAAAGCAAAATTCATACCTCTATGTAAAAGTAAGTATGATATAAAAGGTGCAAATCACAATTTATACCATATATTACATGAATTGGATGCAGATAATTGTGTTCAATATGCATATATTTATGGATTCGATATTAATGATGAAACTACAGCGATTATGAATCGAATAATGAAAGCTGCGAATCAAACGATTATTAAGGGTGAGGAATTATGAAAATCATTTTTGTGTGTACGGGCAATACTTGTAGAAGTCCACTAGCAGAAGGGATTGCAAAATATAAAATACCAAATATCCATTTTGAATCGAGAGGTATTTTTGCAACTGATGGTCAACCTATATCAAAATATTCACAACAAATTGCTAAGGAAGAACAACTAACATTGCCAAATTATTCTCAATTATTTACTGAACAAGATGTCACAGCTGATTTGATACTTACAATGTCAACCTCGCATAAACGAGCATTGCAACAAATGTATAATAATACAGAAAATGTATTTACAATAAATGAATATGTCGATGATTATGGTGATGTTTCAGACCCTTTTGGTGGCTCAATTGTCGACTATAGAGAAATATATAATGAATTAAATAGTTTAATTGACAGATTAAAAAATAAAATATTAAAGCAATAAATTTATGAAATTGGTATAAGTGAGTACTCAAATAAGTTATAATAATTACGTGTAGCAAATTTGCTATCGATCATTTTCGTATGTTTTTTTCATTAGGATATGCATATTACTTTTTTTAATTATTTAAAAGGGGTGGGAGAATGGAAGATTTAAAGTTATTACTCGATGAATTAATGTCAAAATCATTCTTTAAGGCAAATGAATTATGTGTCATTGGCTGTTCGACATCAGAAGTTATTGGAGAGCGCATTGGTACTGTTGGTTCAATGGATGTTGCCCGCGAGATTTTCACATCGTTACAACATGTTGAAAAAGAAACTGGTGTTTCATTTGTTTTTCAAGGTTGTGAACATATTAATCGAGCTGTCACTATCGAACGTGCTCAATTCAACCCTTTAACAATGGAAGAAGTGACTGTAATTCCTGATGTTCATGCTGGTGGTAGTCTAGCAACGTACGCATATCAGCATATGGAAGATCCAATGGTTGTTGAGCATATTTCTGTCCCAAAAGGCATAGATATTGGGCAAACACTCATTGGAATGCACATTAAACATGTTGCGATTCCAGAACGTACAAGTGTAAAGCAAATTGGTGAAGCGGTTGTTACTATTGCTTCTTCAAGACCTAAGAAAATTGGTGGCGAAAGAGCGAAATATAACTAATACAGAAAAGAGGAATATATCCATGTCATTTATTCAAGAGCAAGATAAAGAAATCTATGAAGTGATTCAAAATGAGTTTAATCGTCAAAATAACAACATTGAACTCATCGCTTCAGAAAACTTTGTTTCAGAAGCTGTTATGGAAGCGCAAGGTTCAGTATTAACAAATAAATATGCCGAAGGTTACCCAAACAGAAGATATTATGGCGGTTGTGAATATGTTGATGTATCAGAAACTTTAGCGATTGATCGCGCGAAGCAAATTTTTGGTGCAGAACATGTTAACGTGCAACCTCACTCTGGTTCACAAGCCAATATGGCGGTTTATCTCGTAGCATTGGAGCACGGTGATACTGTATTAGGAATGAACTTAAGTCATGGTGGTCATTTAACACACGGCGCACCAGTTAACTTTAGTGGTCAATTTTACAACTTCGTTGAGTACGGTGTTGATAAAGAAAATGAACAAATCGATTACGATGAAGTATTAAAAGTAGCAAAAGAGCATCAACCAAAATTAATCGTAGCAGGTGCTTCTGCATACTCTCGTACAATTGATTTTAAACGCTTCAAAGAAATTGCTGATGAAGTCGGCGCGAAATTGATGGTAGATATGGCTCATATTGCAGGTTTAGTTGCTGCTGGATTGCATCCAAACCCAGTTGAATATGCGGATTTTGTTACAACAACTACGCACAAAACTTTACGTGGACCACGTGGTGGTATGATTTTATGTAAAGAAGAATACAAAAAACAAATCGATAAAACAATCTTCCCTGGTATCCAAGGTGGACCTTTAGAACATGTTATTGCTGCAAAAGCGATTGCGTTTGGTGAAGCATTGCAAGATGACTTCAAGACATATCAACAACAAGTTATTAAAAATGCACAAACTTTAGCAGAAACATTAATAAGTGAAGGTTTCAAAGTCGTTTCAGGTGGAACAGATAATCATCTAGTTTCTTTAAATGTAAAAGATTCTGTAGGTATTACAGGTAAAGTAGCAGAAGAAACATTAGATGCTATTGGAATTACATGTAATAAAAATACGATTCCATTTGACCAAGAAAAACCATTCGTCACAAGTGGTGTGCGTTTAGGTACGCCAGCAGCTACGACTCGTGGTTTTGACGAAGCAGCTTTTGAAGAAGTTGGTAAAATCATTAGTTTAGTATTGAAAAATCCAGAAGATGAAAAAGTATTAGAAGAAGGAAAAGAAAGAGTTAAAGCATTAACAACAAAACATCCTTTATATAATTAAAATTGGAGGAAGTAAATTATGGGCAAAGTACATGTTTTTGATCACCCACTTATTCAACACAAATTAAGTTATATTCGTGATGTACATACAGGGACGAAAGAATTTAGAGAATTAGTAGATGAAGTCGGTATGTTAATGGCATACGAAGTGACAAGAGATTTAGAATTACAGGACGTTGAAATTGAAACACCTGTAACAAAAATGGTTGCAAAACGTTTAACTGGTAAAAAATTAGCATTTGTTCCAATCCTTCGTGCAGGACTAGGCATGACTCAAGGTATTTTAAACCTTGTACCAGCTGCGAGAATCGGACATGTTGGTTTATATAGAGATCCAGAAACATTAGAAGCTGTTGAATATTTTGTGAAATTACCACAAGATATTGAGGAGCGTGAAATTGTTGTCGTGGATCCGATGTTAGCAACAGGCGCATCAGCAATAGAAGCAATCAATTCACTTAAAAAACGTGGTGCGAAGCATATTCGTTTTATGTGTTTAATTGCAGCTCCTGAAGGCGTTGAAAAGTTACAAGAGGCGCATGAAGACGTAGATATTTTTATTGCAGCATTAGATGAAAAATTAGACGACCATGCATACATTACGCCTGGTTTAGGTGATGCTGGAGATCGTTTATTTGGCACAAAATAGTTTCTCCTAGGAGTGGAGTTGTATGAAGAAAATAATGACTGTATTCGGCACACGTCCGGAAGCAGTGAAAATGGCACCCCTTATTTTAGAAATGCAAAAAGATCCCGAATTACAACCAATAGTTGTTGTAACGGCACAACATAGAGAAATGTTAGATTCAGTGTTAACGAGTTTCGATATAAAACCAGATTTTGATTTGGATATTATGAAACAAGGACAAACACTTTCTGATATTACATCGCGCATTTTAAATAGAATAGAGGATGTTATCAAAGAAGAGCAACCAGATATGATTCTCGTCCACGGAGATACGATGACGACTTTCGCTGGTAGTTTAGCAGCATTATACAATCAAATACCAATTGGTCATGTGGAAGCTGGACTAAGAACGTTTGATAAATATGCTCCATTTCCTGAAGAAATGAATAGACAAATGGTTGGGGTAATGGCAGATTTACATTTTGCCCCAACCAATAATGCTGCAAATAACTTAATAAATGAAAATAAGCCGCTTGAATCCATTGTAGTTACAGGAAACACTGCAATTGATGCGATGAAAACGACCATTCAGGAGTCATATGAATCTACTATTATCGAAAAGCATAAAGATAAGCGTATTATCTTATTGACTGCACATAGACGTGAGAATATTGGAGAACCAATGACTCATATATTTAAAGCAGTAAGAAGCATAGTAGATAATTATGATGATGTGGTGGTTGTGTATCCTGTACATAAAAACCCAAAGGTTAGAGAGATTGCAGACAAGTATTTGTCTGGTCATTCACGCATTGAATTAATTGAACCGTTAGAAGTGGTTGATTTTCATAATTTTGCTCATCAAGCGTATTTGATTTTAACTGATTCTGGTGGTGTACAAGAAGAAGCCCCATCACTGGGCAAACCGGTTCTCGTTTTAAGAGAAGCAACGGAGCGACCAGAGGGGGTTGATGCAGGTACATTGAAAATTGTTGGCACTGATGAACATAAGATTTATGAAGCAACACAACAATTACTAGATAATGGTGAAGCATATAAACAGATGAGCCATGCTCGTAACCCTTATGGAGATGGTAAAGCATCTCAAAGGATTTGTGAAAATATAAAATATTATTTTCAGTTAATTGCTACAAAACCGGAATCATTTAAATAATTATGGGTGGTTAATGTGTCGGAAATGTGACAAGTTTGTAAAAATTTTAACTACAATTTGAATAGAATTGACACGCTAACCACCCTATATTATTATTAAAACTATATGAATGGAACGGTTTTCATAAATGAACTACAAAATGAAATGAGGCACAAAATGAAACGTTTCAGCATCATTTTTAAACAGTACTTACAATACTATAGTTATGGTATGATTGTGCTCTTTATTGTGTTTATTTTCACAAGGTCACCAATTGTATTAGGACTTTTAATAGGACTTACAGGTTCAATGTGTATCACTTTTACATTTGAGTATTACCTAGCAAAAGCTAAAGATAAGGATAATATACATATTTCAACGGGCAACGTTTGGAGATATTTAACTGTTATAATAGCTTGTTGTATTTGGGTTCTATATAAAGACTATATTAATATATTTGGTGTTATTGTTGGTTTATTCGTATCTTATGTTTTAATTATATTAAAACCTTTGATTCAAAAGAATTAAATATTAAACGTGAAAGAGGTGAGAACAGATGCAACATGAAGATCCTCTAGTTGGTTGGAAACTGTTTGGTATAGACATCGTGTTTAATCTTTCATCAATTATGATGTTGATTATTTCTGCGGTTATTGTTTTTGTCATAGCTATTATTTGTACACGTAACCTCAAAAAACGTCCGACTGGCAAGCAAAACTTCATTGAATGGGTTTTTGATTTTGTAAGAGGTATTATTGAAAGTAATTTATCATGGTCGAAGGGTGGACAATTCCATTTCCTTGCAGTGACATTGATATTATTTTTATTTGTAAGTAACATGCTAGGTTTACCTTTTTCAATCGTATCGGGGCACACCTTATGGTGGAAATCACCTACAGCTGATGCCACTGTTACATTAACTTTATCTACATTAGTAATACTTCTAACACATTACTACGGTATTAAGATGCGAGGAACCAAGAAATACTTTGGTAACTACACAAAACCAATATTCTTGATGCCAATTAATTTGTTCGAAGAGTTTACATCAACGTTAACATTAGGTCTTCGACTATATGGTAATATCTATGCAGGTGAATTATTACTGACATTGCTTTCGGGCTTAGTTGTTAATCACTTAGCATGGGGTTGGATTGTAGGTATACCAGGTTTAGTTGTTTGGCAAGCATTCTCGATATTTATCGGTGTTATCCAAGCATACATTTTCATCATGTTATCAATGGTTTATATGTCCCATAAAGTTCAGGACGACCATTAATAATAAAAATTAAAATAAAAAAGAGAAAAATTAGGAGGATTTTATAAATGAATTTAATCGCAGCAGCAATCGCAATTGGTTTATCAGCACTTGGTGCAGGTATTGGTAACGGTCTTATCGTATCTAGAACAGTAGAAGGTGTAGCACGTCAACCTGAAGCACGTGGACAATTAATGTCAATCATGTTCATCGGTATTGGTTTAGTTGAGGCATTACCAATCCTTGGTCTTGTTATTTCATTCATCGTAATGTTCATGTAATTACAATTTTAGTTAAAGGCGAAGTCGATTACGACTTTCGCCATTCGTTTTATCTTAAAGCATTATGAATAATATGAATGAAAGGAGTGTCTATGTAAGTGAATGCTACGACAAACATGTTTGTGCTAGGTGCAACTGAGCCTACAGGTGTTCAGTGGGGAACAATATTCGTTACAGCAGCAACATTTTTAGTCTTACTTGCTTTATTGAAAAAATTCGCATGGGGTCCATTAAAAGAAGTAATGGATAAACGTGAACGTGATATTAATAAAGATATTGATGACGCTGAACAAGCTAAACTAAACGCACAAAAATTAGAAGCACAAAATAAACAAACACTAAAAGAAACACAAGAAGAGGTTCACAAAATTTTAGAAGAATCTAAAATTCAAGCGCGTAAACAACACGAAGAAATTATTCATGAAGCGAATATTAGAGCAAATGGCATGATTGAAACTGCTCAAAATGAAATTAATAGCCAGAAAGAACGTGCTATTGCGGATATTAATAATCAAGTATCTGAGCTTTCAGTACTAATCGCATCTAAAGTTTTACAAAAAGAAATTTCAGAGCAAGATCAAAAAGAATTAGTTGAAAAGTACATAAAAGAGGCAGGCGATAAATAATGGCTAAGATAGCAAATAAATATGCCAAAGCTTTATTTGATACCGCTGTTGACCACGAATCATTAGAGACGATGTACGAATCATTTTCAACAATTGATTACGCAGTATACCCAGAAACGGCTAAATTAAAAGCATTAGATGAAGACCCACAAAAGGATGCTGAACAACGCATCCGTTTTGTGACGTTGGTATTTGGGGAAACAGAACATTATTTGCTAAATATGTTGAAAATTTTAGCTTATAATCGTCATCTTTCATACATTCATGAAATATTTAAATCTTTCGAAGCGTTTTATAATTCACATCATAAGCAAGATTTTGCGGTGGTTGAATCTGTATATGCGTTAACTGAAGAAGATTTAACAAGTATTGAAGAGATCATTAAAAAACGTACTCACTTAGAAACAGTAATGTTATCGAATAAAATTAACCCAGAGTTAATTGGTGGTGTACGTATAAAAGTAGGTACCAAAGTTATGGATGCAAGTGTTCAAAATGACCTTGCCCAGTTAGAAAAGCAATTTATACGAGTGAAATAAAAAATTGGAGGAGTGACATAGATGGCCATTAAAGCTGAAGAAATCAGTGCATTACTTCGCTCTCAAATAGAAAACTATGAGTCAGAAACAACTGTTACTGATGTGGGAACTGTCCTACAAATTGGTGATGGTATTGCTTTAATCCACGGATTAAATGATGTTATGGCTGGAGAGCTAGTAGAATTTAAAAGCGGCGTTCTAGGTTTAGCTCAAAACTTAGAAGAATCAAATGTGGGTGTCGTTATTTTAGGACCATACACAGACATCAAAGAAGGCGACGAAGTAAAACGAACTGGTCGTATTATGGAAGTACCTGTTGGTGATGATTTGGTAGGACGCGTAGTAAATCCACTTGGACAACCAATTGATGGACAAGGTCCGATTAATACAACAAAAACACGTCCAATTGAAAAGAAAGCAACTGGAGTTATGGATCGTAAATCTGTAGATGAACCATTACAAACAGGTATTAAAGCCATCGATGCATTAGTGCCAATCGGTAGAGGTCAACGTGAGTTAATCATTGGTGACCGTCAAACAGGTAAAACTACAGTAGCAATTGATACAATCTTAAATCAACATGATCAAGATACAATTTGTATCTATGTAGCAATTGGACAAAAAGATTCAACAGTTCGAGCAAACGTAGAAAAATTACGTCAAGAAGGCGCATTAGATTATACAATCATTGTTTCTGCCTCTGCAGCAGATCCTGCACCAATGTTATACATCGCACCATATGCTGGTGTGACAATGGGTGAAGAGTTTATGTTTGGCGGAAAAGATGTATTAATCGTTTATGATGATTTAACTAAACAAGCCTCTGCTTATCGTGAACTTTCATTATTATTACGTCGACCACCAGGTCGTGAAGCTTACCCAGGTGACGTATTCTATCTACATAGTAGATTATTAGAAAGAGCGGCTAAGTTAAATGATGAATTAGGTGGCGGGTCTATAACTGCTTTACCAATCATTGAAACGCAAGCTGGCGATATTTCTGCTTATGTACCAACAAACGTTATATCAATTACAGATGGACAAATATTCTTACAATCAGACCTATTCTTCTCAGGTGTAAGACCAGCGATTAATGCAGGACAATCTGTATCACGTGTTGGTGGATCAGCGCAAATTAAAGCTATGAAAAAGGTAGCGGGTACCTTACGTTTAGACTTAGCATCTTATCGTGAATTAGAATCATTTGCGCAATTTGGTTCAGATTTAGATGAGTTTACTGCTCAAAAATTAGAACGTGGTAAACGTACTGTTGAAGTATTGAAACAAGATCAAAATAAACCACTACCTGTAGAAAACCAAGTTTTAATCATTTATGCATTAACAAAAGGTCATTTAGATGATATCCCAGTAGTTGACATCACTCGCTTTGAGGAAGAGTTAAATCAATGGGCAAAATCTAATGCTTCAGATTTATTAAATGAAATTAAAACTTCTGGTGGATTACCTAGCGATGAAGCTTTTGAATCTGCTATTCAAGATTTTAAAAAGAGTTTCAGTAAAACAGAAGCATAATCGTTAAAGTAAATTAAAGGTGGTGAGATAATGGCATCTCTTAAAGAGATTGATACACGTATAAAATCAACAAAAAAAATGAAACAAATAACGAAGGCAATGAACATGGTTTCGAGTTCAAAATTACGTCGTGCTGAACAAAACACGAAGCAATTTAGACCATATATGGATAAAATGCAAGATGCTATAACAGCCGTAGCCGGTGCAAATAAACACACACACCACCCCATGTTAAAGCAACGTGAAGTGAAGAAAAGTGGTTATTTAGTTATTACAAGTGATAAAGGTCTTGCTGGCGCTTATAATGCGAATGTTTTAAAGCGTCTACTTAAAGATATCGAACAAAAACATAACAGCCCAGATGAATATTCTATATTAGTTCTAGGTCAAGTTGGCGTAGATTTTCTAAAGAATAAAGGTTATGAGATCAAAGAATCTTTAGTTGAAGTTCCAGACCAACCTTCATTTAAGGAAATACAAGCAATTGCTAAAAAAGCTATTGACCTATATAGCGATGAAGAAGTAGATGAAGTTAAAATTTACTTTAGTCATTTCGTTAGTGTATTAGAACATAAACCATCAATGAAAGCTGTACTTCCATTATCTCCAGAAGATTCTAGTTTAGGTCATGGTCAAATGTCATCATATGAATTTGAACCAGACAAAGAATCTATATTGAGTGTTATTTTACCTCAATATGTTGAGAGCTTAATATACGGTACAATATTAGATGCGAAAGCGAGTGAGCATGCGACACGTATGACTGCTATGAAGAACGCATCAGATAACGCAACAGAACTTATTGATGATTTATCATTAGAATATAATAGAGCGAGACAAGCAGCCATTACACAACAAATCACTGAAATTGTTGGTGGTTCAGCTGCACTTGAATAATAATTAAAGGAGGAAAACAGCATGGGATTAGGCCGTGTAACACAAGTCATGGGTCCAGTAATTGATGTTCGTTTTGAACACAATGAAGTTCCAGAAATTAATAATGCTTTAGAACTTGATGTTGTTAAAGACAACGAAACAATTTCTTTAACATTAGAAGTAGCATTGCAACTTGGTGACGATGTAGTACGTACGATTGCTATGGATTCAACAGATGGTGTGAAACGTGGTACTGAAGTTAGAGATAGCGGTAAAAGTATCAGTGTACCAGTTGGTGACATAACATTAGGTAGAGTGTTCAATGTACTTGGAGAAACAATTGACTTAGATGAGAAAATAGATGATTCTGTAAGACGTGATCCAATTCATAGAGAATCTCCAGCATTCGATCAATTATCAACTAAAGTTGAAATTTTAGAAACGGGTATCAAAGTAGTCGATTTATTAGCACCTTACATTAAGGGTGGTAAGATTGGATTATTCGGTGGTGCCGGTGTAGGTAAAACGGTTTTAATTCAAGAATTAATTAATAATATTGCACAAGAACATGGTGGTATCTCTGTATTTGCTGGTGTTGGTGAACGTACACGTGAAGGTAATGATTTATACTTCGAAATGAGTGATAGTGGCGTTATCAAGAAAACAGCAATGGTGTTCGGTCAAATGAATGAACCACCAGGTGCACGTATGCGTGTGGCTCTTTCAGGCTTAACAATGGCTGAATACTTCCGTGATGAACAAGGACAAGATGTTTTACTATTTATAGATAATATCTTCAGATTTACACAAGCAGGTTCAGAAGTATCTGCATTATTAGGTCGTATGCCATCAGCTGTAGGGTACCAACCTACATTAGCTACTGAAATGGGACAACTTCAAGAGCGAATTACTTCAACTAATAAAGGATCAGTAACATCAATTCAAGCAGTATTCGTACCTGCTGACGACTATACTGACCCGGCACCTGCTACAGCATTTGCTCACTTGGACGCGACAACAAACTTAGAGCGTAAATTAACTGAAATGGGTATTTATCCAGCAGTTGATCCTTTAGCATCAACATCAAGAGCGCTTGAACCAACAATCGTAGGACAAGAGCACTATGAAATTGCACGTAATGTACAATCAACATTACAAAAATATAGAGAATTACAAGATATCATAGCTATTTTAGGTATGGATGAGTTATCTGAAGAAGATAAACAAACAGTTGAACGCGCACGTCGTATTCAGTTCTTCTTATCTCAAAACTTCCACGTAGCTGAACAATTTACTGGACAAAAAGGTTCTTATGTTCCAGTAAAGAAAACTGTAGAAGACTTCAAAGCAATCCTAGATGGTAAATACGATCATATTCCAGAAGATGCATTCCGATTAGTTGGTGGCATGGAAGATGTTATCGCAAAAGCAAAAGATATGGGTGTTGAAGTTTAATAATTAGGAGGTATGGATAGTGAGTAATACATTAAGCCTAAATATTGTCACTCCTAATGGTTCTGTTTACGACCGAGACGATGTTACATTAGCAGTACTTCAAACGACTGCTGGTGACATCGGGGTTATGTATGGACATATACCTACAGTTGCAGCGCTTGAAATTGGCTATGCCAAAATCAACTTTGATGGCGGTTCAGAATATATTGCAGTGAGTGAAGGTTTTGTCGAGGTTAGACAAGATAAGTTATCTATTATTGTTCAAACTGCAGAGCCTGCAAATGATATAGATGTATCTAGAGCTGAACAAGCTAAATCAAAAGCAGAGTCGCATTTAAACGATAGCAATGGTAATAGTGACATTAATAGAGCAAAACGTGCACTAGAACGCGCAAATAACCGTATTCGTGTTGCTAAATTACAATAGATTTATTAAATTGAAGTTCCTTAAATATAGGGACTTCAATTTTTTTTGTAGTAAAAATGAGTCCAATATATTACAAAAAATGAGTAAACCACTATAAAATCGGGAAAAATATTATAGTGTAATTTAAACGTGTATCTAATTTACTGCTTAAGTATCTTTTCAAGCTTATTTCATGTAAAATAAGTAGATAGTGAATAGCGAGGTGCAGAAATTATGGACTACATGGCACAATTTTCAATTGTTCACCTAATCTTGCATGTTATATGTATTTGTATTGCTTATTGGGCTTTGAATGCCGTGAGATTAGATCAGTTATTTAAAAAGGGTTATCCCTTACAAATTCAAATCTGTATGATATTTTTAGCTATTTTGTTAGGTACTGCGGTAAGTAATTTTTTAGTAGATTTATTGCAATTTTCAACACAAATAAAATATTTAGCACAATAGGTCAAATGCTTGTACCTTTTTTGAAATAGTAGATATAATGATTTGGAAGAAACATGAAATTTATAAAATTAGATAAAAACATTTATAAGTAGTAAAGTGGAGGATTTAAGATGGATAAGATAGAAATTAAAGGTGGAAATAGATTAACAGGAGAAGTTAAGGTTTCTGGTGCAAAAAACGCAGTATTGCCGATTCTTACAGCATCGTTATTAGCATCTGATGGA
Organism: Staphylococcus sp. ACRSN; assembly: GCF_022346615.1. Lineage (GTDB taxonomy): Bacteria > Bacillota > Bacilli > Staphylococcales > Staphylococcaceae > Staphylococcus. The sequence goes on from NZ_JAKRNS010000013.1 coordinate 64,622, forward strand.
GCGAGTAAATTATTAAATGTTCCTGCTTTAAGTGATGTAGAAACAATTAATAATGTATTATCAACATTAAATGCAGAAGTTTCTTATAATAAAGAAGAAGAAGCAGTAACAGTAGACGCTACAAAACAATTAAATGAAGAAGCGCCTTACGAATATGTAAGTAAAATGAGAGCGAGTATTTTAGTGATGGGTCCTTTATTAGCTAGATTAGGACATGCTAAAGTAGCTTTACCTGGAGGTTGTGCAATCGGTTCAAGACCTATTGAACAACATATTAAAGGATTTGAAGAATTAGGTGCAGAAATCCATATGGATGGCGGCTTTATTTATGCGACTACCAAAGATGGACTTAAAGGAACAACAATTCATCTAGATTTTCCAAGTGTAGGTGCTACACAAAATATTATTATGGCAGCATCTTTAGCTGAAGGTAAAACTGTACTTGAAAATGTTGCACGTGAGCCAGAAATTGTAGACCTTGCTAATTACATCAATGAAATGGGAGGAAATGTAATTGGTGCAGGTACTGATACTATAACTATCCATGGTGTAGAAACATTACATGGCGTAGAACATTCAATTATCCCTGATAGAATTGAAGCTGGAACTTTGATTATTGCAGGTGCAATCACAAGAGGCGATATCATTGTGCATGGCGCGATTAAAGAACATATGACAAGCTTGTTATATAAATTAGAGGAAATGGGCGTTGAACTTGAGTACAATGGTGATTCAGTTCATGTTAAAGCGGATGGGGAACTTAAACCTGTTGATGTTAAAACATTACCACACCCAGGTTTCCCTACTGATATGCAGTCACAAATGATGGCATTGTTATTAACTTCTGAAGGACATAAAGTTATTACAGAAACTGTTTTTGAAAACAGATTTATGCATGTAGCTGAATTCAAAAGAATGAATGCACAAATTACTGTAGAAGGTAGAAGTGCAAAAATTGAAGGAAAGAGTCAACTACAAGGTGCACAAGTTAAAGCTACAGACTTACGTGCTGCAGCAGCACTTATTTTAGCGGGACTTGTTGCTGATGGTGTTACTCAAGTAACAGAATTAAAGCATTTAGACCGTGGTTATGTTGATTTACATGGTAAATTAAATGGATTAGGTGCAGATATTAAACGTACTCAAGATTAATATTTAAGTTATAATTTAAGTAACAATGTGTTATAAGTTGGAGGTAACAAATCATGGAAACCATTTTTGATTATAATCAAATTAAAGAAATCATCCCACATAGACAACCATTTTTATTAATTGATCGCGTTGTTGAATATGAAGAAGGACAACGTTGTGTGGCGATTAAACAAGTGTCAGGGAATGAACCATTTTTCCAAGGTCACTTCCCTGAATACGCTGTTATGCCAGGTGTATTAATAACAGAAGCATTAGCACAAACGGGTGCTGTAGCTATGTTAAATAATGAAGCAAATAAAGGTAAGTTAGCTTTATTTGCAGGTATTGATAAATGTAGATTTAAAAAGCAAGTGACACCTGGTGACACTTTAAAATTAGAAGTTGAAATTACAAAAATGAAGGGACCTATTGGTAAAGGCAGTGCTAAAGCAACTGTAGATGGACAAGTTGCATGTAGCTGTGAGCTTACCTTTGCCCTTCAAGATAGTAAATAATAAAAACAACCGTAAAAGTTTGTGAAATTTCACAAACTTTTACGGTTATTTTATTGATTATTCTTTTTCAAACTTTTCATCTTTTAATCTTGGTTTAGATTGCATCATTCTGTTAAATGATTTTTTTAATTCTTCGCCAGATAACCCCTCATCAATTAACTGTTCTAACAAACTTTCTGCATAAACTTGTCTTAAAGTGTATATATGACACTCAAATACAACTGAAATTGCCTGCGTCTGTTCTAATTTACTTATATGTTTTATAGTGGCATCAAATAATGCTGGATCATTAGCTGGACGTGTAATTACGACACGTATATCTAATAAGGCCTCATCATCCATATATTTTTTCATCGTTTCATAATGAAAATCTGAAATGACGATTTCAAGCAACCAGCCCGTGCCACTACTTTCTTTATTGATAATGACACCATCTTCTAATTCGTATTCAGTCACGCCACCATTTTCTGATACAATTTGAAATCGAACGGCTTTAAATGTCTTCATCGTCTTCACATCCATTAATAAATTTTTAAATCTACTATAATTCCATTTATATAAGTATTATAACGTAGTTTTAAATAGGAAAGGTAATAATTATAAAAAAGAGAAGAAGTAATTATTAATATTTATGAAAAACTGCATTTTGACTATAGTAGGGTCATTTCATAATATATTAATATAAAGGAGGTGAAACATGATTAACAATATTGTCATTGTAGGGAGACTGACAAAGGACCCACAAATATATGAAAAGGAGGGAAGAAAATTGGCTACCTTTTGTGTAGCTGTAAATCGAAATTACAAAGACAAGGAACAAAATACAATTTGTGATTATTTATATTGCAAAGCTTTCGGTAAACTCGCTACAAATATTGAACGATACACTAATCAAGGTTCACTTGTAGGTATTACTGGTCAAATGCAATCTAGTAAGTACTCGAAAGAAGGTCAAACACATTTTGTATCAGAAATTTTTGTTGAAACAATTAAATTCATGTCTAAAAGACTTACAAAAGACAACGAAACACTATTTGAATCTATCCCACTAGAAACGCAACAGCAAACCATTGAACAATCAAAAAGTGAAGTACGTGAAACCATCGAAATTGTTTAAAACTTCCACTTAATAACAATAATCCCTTATATAATCCATTCAAATTAATATACATTTAATCCTACTATTCATTATACTTTTTCTGGCTATTCCTCTTTTAAATTAAAAAGAGAGGAATAGCTTTTTTGTGAAGAAATAAAAATAAAACCTTATGTAAGAATAAGTGTAAAAAAACACTAAAAAATCCTATTATGACGGTATTTGTTAACAGAATAATCAGATAAATTACATTTATATTACGCTATTAAAATCAATCATAAGCGTTTAAAACCTTTCATGGCATACTTAAACAGATTAATTTCAAAATAAATATAATTTTTTACTGTAATTTGGATGTAAAAAAAAGAGTTGTTTTTTTATTTCACTGTAACCTACTAGCATATCTTGGATGTTATAGTTGCTTTAGCAAATTAATCATACAAACTAATTACCTTATAGGAGGAATTTTTAGAAATGAAAAAAACAGTAATCGCATCAACATTAGCAGTAGGTTTAGGAGTAACAGGAGTAGCAGCAGGAAATTCAGCAGACGCTTCAGAACAAGGTGTTAATAAAGCAGAGTTAGCACAATTAGCTCAATCAAATCCACAACAATTAAATGAATCTCCAGTTCAAGAAGGTTCATATAACTATAACTTTAATTTAGATGGCGTTAACTATAACTTTGAATCAAATGGCGATACTTGGTCATGGAGTTATACTGGCGGTTCTTCAGATAATAATTCAGGTTCAAGTCAAGTTGAACAACCAAAACAACAATCAACTACACAAACAGAACAACCAACACAAGAAGCGGCACCACAAACAGAACAAACACAACAGCCACAACAAGAAGCTACAACACAACAAGCATCAACACAACAAAGTTCAACTCAAGAATCATCAAATACTTCAAGCAGTGAAGAATCAACAGGTTCTTCAGTAAATGTTAACTCTCATTTACAACAAATTGCTCAACGTGAATCAGGTGGCGATTTGAAAGCTGTTAACCCTTCATCAGGTGCAGCAGGTAAATACCAATTCTTACAAAGTACGTGGGATTCAGTAGCACCTGCAGAATATCAAGGTGTATCTCCTACAGAAGCACCTGAATCAGTACAAGATGCAGCAGCAGTTAAACTTTATAACTCAGCTGGTGCTTCACAATGGGTAACTGCATAATTTTACCAAAGCATTAATAATAAGCTCATTCCATAATAGGAGTGAGCTTATATTTATGTTATAAAGCATAATTGCAAAGTTCAATGCATTTTGTTATGTTTAAATAAATACAAATATAAAATACTACTAGGGGAGCCAAATGGCTGAGATGAAGAAATTCAGACCCTTAAAACCTGATTTGGTTAGTACCAACGTAGGAAAGTAGTTTAATTTATAGTAGACGATATTATATTTTCTATGGATTAACTACATTCTTATAGTTGGAATGTAGTTTTTTTGTTTATAGGAGGGCTTTATTGTTGTTATTTTCAGAAGAGTTAAAAAGCAAAGCTAAACCAATTATAAAAGAAATATATCATGACCCCTTTATACAAGATATGTTACATGGGAAATTATCGATTCAAGCTACTAAATTTTATTTAAAAGCAGACGCTTCATATTTAAAAGAATTTGCAAATATATATGCGCTATTGATTCCAAAAATGCCTGATTTAAACGATGTTAAATTTTTAGTTGAACAAATTCAATTTATAGTAGATGGTGAAGTAGCAGCACATGAGATTCTTGCCGATTATGTTCAAGAACCCTATGATAAAATAGTACAAGAAAAGGTATGGCCACCGAGTGGCGATCATTATATAAAACATATGTATTACAATGCATTTGCTAAGGAAAATGCAGCATATACTATTGCTGCTATGGCGCCTTGTCCTTATGTTTATCAAGTGATAGGAAAATGGGCATTGGAAGATGAAACTTTAAATAAAAATTCGATTTTAAGACAATGGTTTGAATTTTACAGTACAGAGATGGATGATTTAGTAAATGTTTTTGATAATTTAATGAATAAATTAACAGAAAATCTAAGTAATGAAGAAAAACAAACTATAATTGAAGTATATTTACAGAGTACGGTACATGAAAAAAACTTTTTTGCAATGTCATATAATGAGGAACAATGGACATTTGGAGGAGATTATAATGCATAAACCAAAGATAGCTTTGACAATAGCTGGTACTGATCCAACAGGTGGTGCAGGTGTAATGGCTGATTTAAAGTCATTTCATGCATGTGGTGTTTATGGTATGGCAGCAATTACGAGTATTGTTGCTCAAAATACGAAAGGTGTACAACATATTCATAATTTAGAAACGAGCTGGCTTGAGGAGCAGATGATCAGTGTTTTTGATGACGAATTGCCTCATGCATTAAAGACAGGAATGATAGCCTCAAAATCAATGATGCAACTTATTGCTCAATATTTAAGACAATATCCTGACATTCCCTATGTCATAGATCCAGTAATGTTAGCTAAAAGTGGTGATTCACTAATGGATGATGAAGCTAAAGCAGATTTACAAAATATCTTGCTTCCATTTGCAACTGTAGCGACACCTAATATACCAGAAGCAGAGGAAATCGTTGGCTTTAAAATCAATTCTGAATCAGATATTCATAATGCTGGTAAAGTATTTATAGAAGAAATAGGTAGTAAGGGTGTTGTGATTAAAGGTGGGCACTCAGACGATTTAACACTAGCGAAGGATTATCTATTTACTAAGGAAAACGTGTATACTTTTGAGTCACCAAGATTTGAAACGAAACATACACATGGTACAGGTTGTACATTTTCCGCCGTTATTACTGCTGAATTAGCAAAAGGTAAATCTATATATCAAGCAGTTCAAAAAGCGAAACAATTTATTGCATTAAGTATTGAATATACACCTGAAATAGGACAAGGTAGAGGACCTGTAAATCATTTTGCATATATGAAAAAAGTGGGGTTAGATGATGAGTAATTTAGATGAGATAAGAAAGAATAATCCATTGATTATTTGTTATACCAATGATGTTGTCAAAAATTTTACAGCAAATGGTTTATTGAGCTTAGGTGCAAGTCCGGCAATGAGTGAAGCACCAGAAGAAGCTAAAGAAATGTTATCAGTGGCACAGGCATTATTAATTAATATAGGTACAATTACAAAAGAAAGAGCAAGAGATATGATAGAAATTGCAAAAATTGCAAATAAAGTTGGAACACCAATCATATTTGATCCAGTTGCTGTTGGTGCATCTGATTTTAGGAAACAATTTTGTAAGCAATTTTTAAATGAAATAGATGTAGCAGTTATTAAAGGTAATGCTTCTGAAGTACTCACTTTAATCGATGAAGAGACAACGATGAAAGGTACAGATAGTGATGTAAGTTTAAATTCAGTTGATATAGCACGTAAAGCATTAGATAAACTACATTCTGCTATTGTTGTTACAGGTTCAGAAGATATTGTGGCTCAAGGTAATCAGATTATTAAATTAAGTAATGGATCTGAATTGTTAACACGTATTACAGGTGCCGGTTGCTTATTAGGTGCTGTAATTGGAGCCTTTTTAACTACAAAAAATAAAGTTCAAGTACAGCAGTTAGAAGAAGCGGTTTCTATTTATAATATTGCTGCTGAAACTGCAGAAAAGATTTCTGAACAACGTGGTCCTGGTTCATTTTTAACAGCATTAGTAGATCGATTATATCATATTACATATGATGATTATTTGAAATCTTTCAAAAGAACAGAGGTTTAACTATGTTTAATAAAAAAGCGTTAAGATTATATTTTATTTGTGGAACTCAAGATATACCTCAAGATAAAACAATTTATGAAGTTTTAACAGAAGCATTATCAGCAGGTATTACTATGTTTCAATTTAGAGAAAAGGGCGAATCTGCATTACAAGGAGACGATAAGGAAGCTTTAGCTTTATCCTTGCAAGCATTATGTCATAATTACAAGGTACCATTTATTGTTAATGACGATATTGAATTAGCATTAAACATAAATGCAGATGGGATTCATGTAGGGCAAGATGATCCATCCGTGGATTTATTTGCACTACAATTTCAAGATAAAATTATAGGACTAAGTGTAAGTAATGTTGATGAATATAAAAAATCGGATTTGTCACATGTCGACTATATTGGTGTTGGCCCAATGTATCAAACAACATCCAAAAATGATGCGAGTGCGCCCGTAGGTCCTGAAATGATTCAGACACTAAGAACTTATATCAATGACTTTCCAATTGTTGCGATAGGCGGTATTCAACTAGAAAATGCGCCTACTATTTTACAAAAAGGAGCAGATGGTATATCAATAATTTCTGCAATAGCTCAAAGTAATTCAGTTACAAATACTGTTCGACAATTTTTACAAACTGTTGAATAATATATAAAATTCACTGTTTTTGATTTCTACTTCTCTTTGAGTATGATAAAATAAATTCTATGTGAATAAATCATTAGAGGTGGAAAAATGAAGAAGAAAGCGCTACTACCTTTGCTTTTAGGTGTTATGGTCTTTTTAGCGGGCTGTGACTATTCAAAACCTGGAAACAGAGACGGATTTTTCTTTAATACATTTGTAGAACCAATGGATAAATTAATACATTGGTTAGGATCAAGTTTTAACAATGACTACGGTCTAGCAATTATTGTTCTTGTATTAGCAATTCGTGTCGTATTATTACCTTTCATGTTATCTAACTATAAAAATAGTCATATGATGCGTGAAAAAATGAAAATTGCAAAACCTGATATCGATGCAATACAAGAAAAAGTCAAACGCTCACGCACACAAGAAGAAAAAATGGCAGCAAATTCAGAAATGATGGAAGTTTATAAGAAATATGATATGAATCCAATGAAGAGTATGTTAGGTTGTTTACCAATGTTAATTCAAATGCCTATCATCATGGGATTATTCTTCGTATTAAAATACCCTTCAAAAGGTGGATTTACAGAACATCCAAATTTCTTATGGTTTAATTTATCGCATCCAGACATTTGGATAACGATTATTGCCGGAATTTTATATTTCTTACAAGCATTTGTTTCAAGCAAAAGTATGCCAAATGAACAACGTCAAATGGGTTATATGATGATGGTTATTTCACCTATTATGATTGTTTGGATTTCATTAAGTTCGGCATCAGCATTAGGTTTATATTGGTCTGTCAGTGCGGCATTCTTGATTGTACAAACACAATTAGCAAATATGTACTATTCTAAACTTGCTAAAAAAGAAGTTGCACCAATGATTGAAGCAATGAAAAAAAACAATGATACTTCGGCTAAAAAAGCAAGCAACACGCAAGTAGTATCAAAAAAAGGTAAAAAGAAATAATTCAGTTTACAAATTATAAAAAGCCGTTTGGGTAAATCCCAAACGGCTTTTATAATTTATATTATTGATTATTGAAGTACCACTCTTGAAAGAATTGTGTAATGAATTGTTCCATAAAGTGATGTCTTTCTTCGGCTATTTGTTTACCAGTTTCTGTATGGATTAACGATTTTAATTTAAATAATTTATCGTAAAAATGTTTGATTGCGGATTGAGGACTTAACATTATTTCCTCTGTAAGCGGAGGATAATGCGTTTCATATTCAAGATCAGAAGCTGAAGTAGGGGATATCCACATTGGCTCATCAAAGTGTCCAGCAAATTGAAAAGTACGTGCAATTCCAATTGCACCCATTGCATCTAAACGATCTGCGTCTCTAACGATTTGTCCCTCGATAGATAGAGGAACATTATTGTTTGCTCCACCTTTATAACTCATATGTTCAATTATATATAATATATGAAGTCGATTTTCATCAGAAATTTGGATTTTTTGAAGGAAATGCGAGAGTTGCGTCATACTATAAGCAGTATCAGTTAACTTTGAATCTACAGTATCATGTAAAATACTTGCTAACTCTATTATGAGTAATTCACCTGATTGTTCCGTATCGGCGATAAATTTTGCTAAATTCAAGACACGTTCAACATGAGCAACATCATGGCCAGTTGTATCATCTTTATGAAAAGTACGCATATATGATTTGGCTTCGTTCAACTGTTTAATATAATTCATAGAAATGACTCCTTAAATAAAAAATCTAAAGTAATGTGTTTAACACTACTTTAGATTATCATAATTTTATAGAATTGGTGATAACAATTGAGAGATACTCTCTTTAAATTTAATCCATAAGCCACGTTGGTCATAAATTTCTTGTGTTAACTTTTGTGAAACTTTCATATCATGTTCAAAGGCATTTTTAAGTAATTGAGCAATTTCATTATCATAAATAAATGCACTAACTTCAAAATTCAATGTGAAACTACGATGATCCATATTGGCTGTACCAACACTTGCAACTTCTTCATCTATGATAAGTGTCTTTGAGTGAAGGAAACCTTTTTGATATTGATAAATATTTACGCCAGCATCTAGTAAGGAAGCCACATTATTATAAGTTGCCCAATAAACAAATGGATGATCTGGCTTGTTTGGAATCATGACATTGACATCAACGCCACCTAAGGCAGCAATCTTGATTGCGTCTAAAAATGCTTGGTCCGGTATAAAATATGGAGATTGAATATAAATAGACTTCTTGGCTGAAGAAATCATTTTTAAATAACCATATTTAATTTGCTCCCACGTTTCATCTGGTCCACTAGAAGCAATCTGTACACCTATACTGCCACCAGAATCTACATCAGGGTAATATTTTTCAGCATATTTTAGATTGTCTCTTGTGGATTGCGCATTCCAATCGAGCATAAAACGTAATTGTAAGGCATTAACTGCATCACCTACAATTTTAAGATGTGTGTCTCTCCAATACCCAAACTTTTTCTTTAATCCTAAATATTCATCACCTACGTTAAATCCGCCAACATAACCGATATGTCCATCAATAATTACAATCTTTCTGTGATTTCTATTATTCATTCGAAGATTAATTAATGGCAATTTAGATGGGAAGAATGCTTCGACATGCCCACCTTTTTTACGAAAGGATTTAAAATCTTTGATAGAAAGACGTCTAGAGCCCATATCATCATAGAGCATTTTTACTTCTAATCCTTCTTCGAGCTTATATTCAAGAGCATTTAAGATGCGTTTACCAAGATTATCGTTTCTAAATATGTAATATTGGATATGAATATAATCAGTTGCATTATATATATCGTTGATTAAACTATCAAACTTTTCCTTTCCATCTGTAAATACTTGTATGTCATTATCTGTCGTTAAAAAGGCAGCGTTATTATAAAGTAACATTTGGACCATATCTTTAAATTTAACTATTTGGTGATTACCTTTTGAAAATTCATCATTTTTTAAGGCTTCCAGTTGTTCATTTACAATCATTTCAATTCCAACTTTATCTTCTTCATTTAATGAGAAAATATGCTCGCGTTGAATTTGTCTCCCAAAAAGTAAATAGATTATGAAACCTAATATAGGCAAAAGTAATAAGACTAATATCCAAGCCCATATTGAACCAGCTGATCGGCGTTCCATAAAAATGATTGTGAAAGCAAAGATAAGGTTTAAAATAAATGAACCGATTAAAATAACATTAATGATTACATTTGTATGATTAAAAGTTAAAGAAAATAAATCTATCATACTTAAACCTCCACACTTTTAAAATGTATTTTGAAAAATTAAATTCTCAATTATTGTAACATGCTTAGGAGGGTTTATCACTTGACATATACCAGATAGGGGTATAATATATTTTTGAAATGAAAATAGGAGGCGTGTAAGTATGAAAGAAACAGAAAATGCACATCATTCAGCACAGACAAAGTCTAATTTGAAATCAAGACTTAATCGTATCGAAGGTCAAGTTCGTGCGATAAATAGAATGATTGATGAAGATGTATATTGTGATGACGTACTGACTCAAATTAGAGCAACACGTTCTGCCTTAAACAGCGTTGCAACAAAGCTGTTAGATCACCATATGAAAAGTTGTATAATGGATAAAGTCAATCAAGGTGAACAAGAAGAAGCAATGGAAGAATTGCTGGTTACTTTTCAAAAGTTAATGAAAGATTAAGTGGGGGAGCTAAATTGCAAAAACAAGTTATTACAGTCGCTGATTTAAAAGATGATGCATCTATAATAAAACTAAAACAATATTTAAATAATATCGATGGCGTGAAATCAATTGAAATAAACAAATCTGAGAGTACGATAATATTAGATTTTGAAACACCTGCAAGTTTGAATAATCTGGAGAAAGCTGTATATGATTTAGGTTTTATTATTATGTAAAAATAACATAAGTTTAGTCGTTAGCAATCGTAATTAATTTGTTTTTACAGAAAATAATGAGATTATTTTTTACAACTTAACTTTAAGTTTAATAAATTATGTCTATTTTTATACTAATACCAATAATTAATTTAAAAAAATTGAATATAATGTGGTATTTGTTATATAAATGGGGTAATATGAAGTAGAAGCTTGAAAGTTAGGGGTGATGATATGAATAAGGATAACCAAAAAATTCAAAATGTAGTTAAACTATTATCATCATTAGGGGTAAACATTAAGAAGACCAAATCAAGATTTGAAGTGATGCATACTTTACCAGCTGCTGTTAAAACCGCTAACGAATTGAAATAGTCACCTATTAAAACGATTGGAGCAAAGCTCTCGTCGTTTTTTTACATTAAAAGAGGACCTCAACGCATGTGAGTGTGTTGAGGTCCTCTTTTAAATTTTTCATTAATTAAATTTTATTACGAACGAGTGACTTTTGCTCTAAATTAGGATCATATTGTTTTGGTTGGTGATACGTTATAGATAGTAAAACACCAACACCACACATAAGACTCCATAAAGAACTACCACCATAACTGATAAATGGTAAAGGTATTCCGGTAATAGGTAAAAGTTGAATAGTCATACCTATATTTTGTAAAACATGGAATAAAATTAATGCAACATATCCAATTATAAAGAGTTTGCTAAAGGGCATCTCAATGTTACTTGCTAAACGAATAAGATGGAAAATGAGCGCTAAATATACGAGCAATAAAATTACGGAGCCTATAAACCCAAATTCTTCTCCAATAACTGAAAAGATAAAATCTGTATGATTTTCAGGGATATAAACTTCACCGTGATTAAATCCTTTACCGAAAAGTTGACCAGAGCCAATCGCTTTTAGTGACTCGGTTAAATGATAACCATCTCCACTACTATAAGTATAGGGGTCCAACCATGAACTGATACGTCCAAGTTGATATGTTTTGATTCCTAATAAATTTTCTATTAATGCTGGTTTATAAATAATAGATAAAATTATAGTTGCCCCCGAAGTAAACATTGCAATAAATAGTGGTGCTAATATTTTCCATGATATGCCACTAACAATAATAACACCGACGATAATTGCACAAATGACTAAAGTTGTACCTAAATCATTTTGAAGTAAAATTAGGCCCATAGGAATAATAGAAACGCCGATTATTTTAAAAAGTAATTTGAAATCTGTTTCTATTGAACGATTAAAGGTAAATTGATTATGTTTAGATATCAATTTTGCAAGCACCAAGATTAGTACGACTTTCATAAACTCTGAAGGTTGAATGCTGATTGGTCCAAACTTGTACCAACTTTTAGCTCCATTGATAATCGGGGTAATGGGTGTTTCGGGAATGATAATAAGAATAAACAAACCAAAACAAAGCACGAAATATAATAAATAAGTATATTTCATCAATTTCTTAGGTGAAACAAGCATGATTAAACAAGCAATTATGCCACCAAAGACGTAATACAAAATTTGTCTGATACTGAAGTTGGCGCTATATTGGCCACCGCCCATAGCTGAGTGTATAATTGACACACTAATTATGGCTAATAGAGCGAGAATAGCGATTAATTTCCAGTCGATTCGACGTATCCAATGATTTTTTCTTAATTGACGTGAAGTACTACTCATTTCTTACTCCTTTAAAAAGCTAAATTTCTCTATCTATGTATCATATTTCGATTTTACCGAATTTTAAATTATTTTGCTAGAAGTAGGGGTCTCAAAATATAATTAATATAGATTTAAGAGAAATAAAACGGTAAAATATGGTGAGCAATACATTTGATGATGTTCTATTTAATAATTTGAAAAATAATCTATTATTATACCACTTAACAAATGCAAAGGACTATTAAGTCGTGATATGATGTAGTTTAAGAATTGTATATGGAGGCAAAATTATGGCTAAGGAAAATGTGTGTATCGTATACGGAGGTAAAAGTGCAGAACATGATGTTTCAATTTTGACAGCACAAAATGTCTTGAACGCAATTGATAAAGATCAGTATCAAGTAGACATTATTTATATTACAAATGATGGTGACTGGAAAAAGAAAGAAAATATCATTGATTCAATTAATGAAATAGACACTTTACGTTTATCTGATATATCTGCAGGCGAAATTTCTCAATTATTAAGCGTTGGCAGTACAGGAGAAAAATATAGCGCAGTATTTCCGTTATTACATGGACCTAACGGAGAAGACGGAACGATTCAAGGTTTATTTGAAGTACTAGATTTACCTTATGTGGGTAATGGTGTACTTGCAGCCTCAAGTTCAATGGATAAACTTGTTATGAAACAATTATTTGAACACAGAGGATTACCTCAATTACCATACGTTAGCTTTTTAAGAAGTGAATATAAAAAATATGAAAATAATATTTTAAAATTAGTGAATGATAAATTAGAATTTCCTGTATTTGTTAAACCAGCAAACTTAGGTTCAAGTGTTGGTATTAGTAAATGTAATAATGAAGCAGAATTAAAACAAGGTATTGAAGAAGCATTCCAATTTGACCGCAAACTTGTTATTGAGCAAGGTATTGATGCTAGAGAAATCGAAGTTGCTGTATTGGGTAATGATTATCCAGAAACAACATGGCCAGGTGAAGTTATTAAAGATGTAGCCTTTTACGATTATAAAGCGAAATATAAAGATGGGAAAATTAAATTAGATATTCCAGCTGATTTAGATGAGGAAGTGCAAATGACATTAAGAAATATGGCTGTAGAAGCTTTTAAAGCGACAGACTGTTCGGGTTTATTGCGTGCTGACTTCTTTGTTACTGAAGATAATCAAATTTTTATTAATGAAACAAATGCGATGCCTGGTTTTACTGCTTATAGTATGTATCCAAGTCTTTGGGAAAATATGGGTCTATCATATTCTGATTTAATTAAAAAATTAATTGAACTCGCAAAAGAAAAGCATGCTGATAAACAACAAAATAAATATAACATTGATTGAGGCGAATAAATCATGATTGAAGTTACTTTAGAACAAGTTCAAGATTGGATTCCATGTGAAATTGATAATGAATATTTAGATTATACTATTCGTGGTATAAGTATTGATTCGCGCGTTATTCACGAGAAAAATTTATTTATCCCATTTAAAGGTGACAATGTAGATGGACACAAATTTGTATCTCAAGCTTTAAAAGACGGTGCAGGTGCAGCGTTTTATCAAAAAGATATCCCACTTGATGATAAATCAATCAGCGGACCCATTATTTGGGTTGAAGATACTTTAGTTGCGTTACAACAATTAGCGAAAGCATATTTAGATTTCGTTAATCCTAAAGTAATAGCAGTTACAGGTTCAAATGGAAAAACAACGACTAAAGATATGATTGAAAGCATACTCAAACCTCAATATAAAGTTAAGAAAACACAAGGCAATTATAATAATGAAATCGGGTTACCTTTAACTATACTTGAACTAGATATTGATACAGAAATTTCTATATTAGAAATGGGTATGTCAGGATTCCATGAAATTGAAATTTTATCAAAATTAGCGACACCTGACATAGCAGTTATTACTAATATAGGTGAATCTCATATGCAGGATTTAGGTTCACGAGAAGGTATTGCACAAGCAAAATCTGAAATAGTAACTGGATTAGAAAAAAATGGTCTCTTCATATATGATGGAGATGAGCCATTACTTGAACCTCACGTAGCACAACTTGAAAATATCGAACTTATCAGTATTGGTAAAAAAGGGTCAAACACATTAGTTTGTCATATTGATTTGGTACAAGATAGTGGCATAACATTCGAACTCAATGACACGGAATATTATGATCTGCCTATATTAGGGGAACATAATATGAAAAATGCCACAATTGCAATTGCAATTGGAAAGCATTTAAATTTAAGTTATGAACAAATATTTAATAATTTAAAAGCGGTACAATTAACAGGTATGCGTATGGAACAACATCATTTACAAGATGGTACTTTAATCATTAATGATGCATACAATGCGAGTCCTACAAGTATGAAAGCGGCAATTGATACACTTTCAGGCATGGAAGGTAGAAAAATTATCGTATTAGCTGATGTATTAGAACTAGGTTCTGATAGTCAATCTATGCATGAAGCAGTTGGTCTATATCTTGAAAATAAAGCTATTAATGGATTATTTACATTTGGATCAGAAGCAAATTATATTTATCAAAGTGGACAAGCATTTGTGAACAATGCACAACATTTTACAAATAAAGAAGAATTAATTGCTGAATTAAAAGCATTTATGAAACCAAAAGATAAAATTTTGGTTAAAGGATCAAGAGGTATGAAATTAGAAGAAGTAGTCGAAGCTTTAAAATAGTATATTTTAACATTAGCAATATGCTTTAAGCATTAGCAAAAATTGTATTCATAATTATTTATACTGACTAACCGATGCATGATAGCATCGGTTAGTTTATTTTTATTTTTAGAACAACTTATTAAATATTGAAAATGATATTTATAGTTAAAATTTTTTAAATTCACAAGCGATGATGTATATGAATATTTTGATGAAAATTAAGAAATTGGGTTTGAATGTAAATTGTTTAACAACTTTTTTTAGAAAGAAAAATTTGTTAAGCATCAAATAAATCAAACGCTTACAACCTATATTTTACAACATTTTTAAAAATGCATTATTTATTTTTATGAGTTGATTAGCTTCTATATTGAAATTTGGTTTATTGCGATTATGTACTTGAGGTGGTACTATTAAGAAGTTGAAGAAACTTAAGTGAACATATATGTATTGAAATACAGATAAATAAAGGAGAATTATATTGCAAAATTTTAAAGAATTAGGGATCTCGGATAAGGTAGTTGAAACCCTAGAAGCGATCGGGTTTACAGAGGCAACACCTATACAAGCAGATAGTATCCCTCTTGCCTTAGAAGGTAAAGACGTTCTTGGACAAGCACAAACAGGTACAGGAAAAACAGGTGCGTTTGGTATTCCATTAATCGAAAAAGTAATGGGTAAAGAAGGCGTCCAAGCTTTAATCCTTGCGCCAACTAGAGAGTTAGCGATGCAAGTAGCAGAATCAATTAAAGAATTTAGTAAAGGACTTAATGTCCAAGTAGTTACCGTATTTGGTGGTATGCCAATCGATCGCCAAATTAAAGCGTTGAAAAAAGGACCTCAAATCGTTGTAGGTACACCAGGACGAGTAATTGATCATTTAAATCGTCGTACATTAAAAACAAATGATATTCATACACTTATTTTAGATGAAGCGGATGAAATGATGAACATGGGCTTTATAGATGATATGAAATTTATCATGGACAAAATCCCAGCTTCACAACGTCAAACAATGCTGTTTTCTGCAACAATGCCTAAAGCAATTCAAACATTGGTACAACAATTTATGAAATCACCATCTATTGTTAAGACAATGAATAATGAAAATTCAAATCCTCAAATTGAAGAATTTTATACAATCGTTAAAGAATTAGAAAAATTTGATACATTTACGAATTTCTTAGATGTACATCAACCTGAACTTGCAATTGTCTTCGGTCGTACAAAACGTCGTGTTGATGAGTTGACAAGTGCTTTAATTTCTAAAGGTTACAAAGCTGAAGGATTACATGGTGATATCACTCAGGCAAAACGTTTAGAAGTACTTAAAAAATTCAAAAATGATCAATTAGATATCTTAGTAGCAACAGATGTTGCAGCAAGAGGACTTGATATTTCTGGCGTAAGTCATGTTTATAACTTTGACATTCCACAAGATACTGAAAGTTATACGCATAGAATTGGACGTACAGGCCGTGCTGGTAAAGAAGGTATTGCGATTACATTTGTTAACCCAATTGAAATGGATTATATTCGCCAAATTGAACAAGCTAACAAACGTCAAATGCAAGCATTAAGACCACCACATCGTAAAGAAGTATTAAAAGCTCGTGAAAGTGATATTAAAGGTAAAGTCGAAAAATGGATGTCACGTGATAGCGAACCTCGCTTAGAACGCATTGCTTCTGAATTGATTGACGAATATAGCGATGTGAATTTAGTTGCAGCGTTATTACAAGAATTAGTGGAGTCTAATGATGATGTAGATGTACAATTAACATTTGAAAAACCACTTTCTCGTAAAAATAGACAAAGCAAAGGCCCTAAACGTGGTAACAACAACAAGCGTGGAAATAAATTTGATAACAAAAATCGTCGTTCAAAAGGCGGTTATAGCAAAAAGAAAAATGATAGATCAAATGATAGATCAAACGATAGAAACAACAACAAAAAATCAATGAAAGGTCGCACATTTGCCGACCACAAGAAATAAAAAATAATATAACATGATCATATATGAACTTTAGGTTTAATCATCCCATTTTTTGGGATGATTTTTTTGTGCTTATTTTGAATAGTTATGTTAATAAAACGAGGCACATTAAATCATTTTAACAATACTTTATAAATTTAATTTTTACTAAATTGTATATGATTGCTATGTTATAATTAATCGAAAACAACATAAAAGGAGTGTAAAAATGCCGGAGTTACTTCGATTTGAACGTAGTCCAAAAAAAGCGATGATGTATTATTTTCTGCTCGAAGGATTATCATTTATGATAAGTTTAATTGTATTCATTGCACTTATTTTTTTATGGGGACATTTTAACTGGTGGCACTTTTTAGTCTACGTATTCATAGGTTTATTATTAGTGAACTTAATTTATGCACTAATAGTGCCGTGGATTAAATATAGATTTTCGTTTTACAAAATTAACCACCGACACGTTGAAATTAAACGATATTTTTACAATAAATCATTAAAACTGATTAAGTTGGAACGTATTCAGTTTATTAAAACATCGAGTAATCCTTTACTTAAAAAATGGGGACTCGTTAAGGTTATGATAATAACTGCTGGGCACGAATTAGAGTTTCCTTTAATGAAACAAAGTGATGCTGATAATTTTGAAAAATTAGCATTAGATTATTTAAAAGGAGTGGATTCTGATGTATAACCCACAAAAACTTCATCCCATTTCTTATATAACAGGTATTATTCAAGCATTAAAAGAGAATATTATTCTCATATTTATATTCCTCATATTTAATTTAAGAGACTTTGAATTCAATGATTTTAAATCATACATATATCCAGGTATTGTTGCTATTATATTTTTAATTTCGTTTTTATACCGTGCAGTAAAAGTTTATAATACACGTTATTGGATTGAAAATGAGCACTTTATTTTGGATACTGGGGTATTTACTAAAGAAAGAAAAGAACTAAATATTAGAAGAATACAATCCATGGATACTTCACAAAGCATAATTAATCAAATTGTAGGTGGAGTAAAAATTCAAATTAAAACACCAAGCGATGGTATTGATTTAGAAACTGTATCTAAAAATCAAAGCTTATTAATACAACAAGCATTGAAAGAAGCGCAAAACACTCTACTAACAGTTGAAACCAAGGATAATCATGATGAAAATATTAGCATTGATAATAAAAAACAACCATTAATAGAGAACCATTTATATAAACTGTCTTTCAAAGAATTATTATTAATGGCAATGACTAGTGGTGCAATTGGTGTTGCATTTGCAGCAGTATCACCAATCATAGGCGCCTTTTCAGACAAGCTACCATGGCATTGGTTAACAGATGAATTGGCCAACATCTCTCAGGCAATATTTGTCATCGTATTGATGATGATCGGTATAGTGCTTTTAATAAGTTATATAATTGGTACTGTTATTGTCATAATTAAAAACTTTAATTATACAGTTGTAGAAAGTGATAATCAATTGAGTATTCGTTATGGTTTGTTCAATATTAAAAATATATCTGTACCAATTGAAAGGGTTCAAGGCGTTGTTGAGCGGCAATCTTTTATTAGAAGTATTTTTGGCTTTACGGCTATTCATTTTATAATTACGAGTGATATGCATGATTTTGATAAAGATGATGATTCTTTAGATGGAAATATTACAGTTCTACCATTCATAAAAAAACAGAAGGCATATACAATTATTAAAAGCTTAATGCCTAATATGAAATTCAATAAAGTGAAAGAAGGTATGCCGTGGAGTGGTTACCATAGGTATTTTTGGATTCAATCTGTTATTTTATTGTTAGTATCAATTGTTGTCGCATATTATTGGCAAATATGGCCAGTTTATCTTGCGATTTTTATTGTTCTGTTATTAGCCATTCATAGTTTAATTGTTATAAAAAAATCAGGCTATGTACTTGAAGGTGATGAATTGGCGATTAAAAATACAAAACTATTCGGTTTTAAAACAACTTATTTTAAGCACGATAAATTATTGGGATTAGAACTGAAAAAGAACCCATTTTTAGATAAAAAAGATTTAATTAATTTTCATTTTATTATTGCCAAAGCAGCAGGAAATCAGGAAATAGGCTTACGTTATCTCGAACAACAGAAAGTCGAACATTTAAAAGCGTGGTACTTAAGAGGTGATGAAAATGGAAGAATATAAACAAATGGCGACACGTGGGAAAAAAGCTATTCGCTTGAATTATTGTTTATGGTTTTGTGCTTATATTATAATTTCAATCGCTATCTTTGTAATGAACAAATTATGGTTAAATTGGTTACATGAATCCACAAATTTATATCTTTTGATAATTCTAATTTCATTATCTGTCTTATACTTATTATATGGGGTTATTTTATTACCGATGTTATACTTTAAATTATTTAAATATAAAATTGATAAACATGAAGTAGTTATAATTAAAGGTATTTGGTCTATTAAAAAAATAACGCTACCTTTATTTAGAATCCAAAATGTGGATACACATAGAGGTATGTTAATGAGAAAATATAATCTATCTACGATAACACTATCTACAGCAGGTGGTAACGAAAGAATTAAGCTTATAGATGATATGGAAGCTGAAAATATTAAAAAAAGAATTAAGTATCAAACTGAAGATGATAATACTTTGGAATAATAAGTGAATTAAGGTGATATGAATGATACATGGTATAGGCATTGATTTAATTGAAATTGATAGAATTACAAAATTATATGAGCATCAAAGCAAACTTGTTGAGCGTGTTCTAACAGAAAATGAACAAAAAAGATTTCATAGTTTTAAACATAAACCACGACAAATGGAATTTTTAGCTGGACGTTTTGCATGTAAAGAGGCATTCAGTAAAGCCCTTGGTACCGGATTAGGTAAAAAGATTGCACTGAATGAAATTGATTGTGTGAATGATGAAAATGGTAAACCCGTGATTCAATATGATGGTTTTATAGTGCATGTAAGTATAACACATACGGAACATTATGCGATGAGTCAAGTGATTTTAGAAAATTTATAATATCGATGTTTTTGAATTGGCTATCTCATCATACTTGTTATAAAATTAATTTACTATATATAGATATTTTTTATTTTATCAAAATAGGAGGTAAATGCTTTATGTCCGAAAAGTATTATAGATCAACTTATGTGAATGTTGATTTAAATGCAATAGTTTCAAATTTTCAAGTATTTCAAAAATTACATCCCACTAAAACAGTAATCCCAGTTATAAAAGCAAATGGTTATGGTTTAGGTAGTTTACCGATAGCCAGACATCTTATGCGTAACGGTGCAGAATTTTTTGCTGTTGCTACATTAGATGAAGCGATTGAACTTCGCATGCATGGAATTAAAGCTAAATTACTTGTTTTAGGTGTTATCCCAACTGCAGATATAAATAAAGCATTACAACATCGTGTTGCAGTCACAGTCCCTTCTAAAGCATGGTTAACTGAAGTTATTAAAAATATTCCTGAAGAAAATGTTAAAGACCAATGGTTCCATATTAAAGTAGATACTGGTATGGGCAGGTTAGGTGTGAAAGACGTTTCAGAATATCAAGAAATTATAGATATTATAGAAAAAGAAGAGCATTTAGTGTTTGAAGGCGTGTTTACACATTTTGCATGTGCTGATGAGCCTGGAGATTCCATGAATAAACAACAAAATTTATTTGAAGAAATTGTTAATCAAGCTACTAAACCGGCCTACATTCATTCACAAAATTCTGCTGGGTCATTGATGAAAGATACACAATTTTGTAATGCAGTTAGAGTGGGGATTTCGCTGTATGGATATTACCCTTCTAATTATGTAAAAGAAAATGTGAAAGTGCATTTAAAACCAAGTGCACAATGGATCAGTGAAGTTGTACAAAGGAAGTTACTTCAGCCTGGAGATTCAGTTAGCTATGGAAGTAAATATACAGCTAGTGAAGCAACACATATTGCTATCATACCTGTTGGTTATGCAGATGGTTATCCAAGATTGATGTCAGGAGCATATGTAAACGTAAACGGACATCAATGTGAAGTGATAGGAAAAGTATGTATGGATCAAATTATAATTAAAGTTCCAGAAGAAATTAAAATAGGTGATAAAGTGATATTAATGGATCATCATGTAGATTCACCACAAGCAGCAGAAAACTTGGCACGACAACAACATACAATAAATTATGAAGTACTTTGTAACTTAAATAGAAGACTTCCACGTATATATTATGGGGCTGAAGTCGTAGAAATAAATAATGAATTACTAAAATAGTATAGTCACTGTATTTAAAATTTGTTATTATATATCTAACAAGAAAACATAATATATTCTATTTTAGTCACATGGAGGTCTTTATTCATGGTAAGTATCACGCAAAGCAGAAACCATAATAGCATTGAACAACTACTGAAAGAAGGTTATTCTCAAATGGCCGATTTAAACCTCTCCCTTGCAGCAGAAGCTTTTCCATTCGAATGTGAAGCTTGTGATTGCAATGAAATTTATATCAGCTCTAAGAATAACAATGAATGATGAGAAGAGGAGACGTCTATTTAGCTGATTTGTCACCGGTTCAAGGGTCTGAACAAGGGGGAATTAGACCTGTAGTTATCATCCAAAATGATACTGGTAATAAATATAGTCCTACCGTAATTGTTGCTGCAATTACTGGTAGGATAAATAAAGCTAAAATACCTACACATGTAGAAATAGAAAAAAGTAAGTATAAACTTGATAAAGACTCTGTAATTTTGCTTGAGCAAATCAGAACTTTAGACAAGAAGAGATTGAAGGAGAAGTTAACATACCTTTCAGAGGAAAAGATGAAAGAAGTTAACAATGCCATTGATATTAGCTTAGGCTTACATAATGTACGAAATCAAAAATCCTAGTTTTAAAAAGTTTATTAAATAAGTCAACAAAATAATGAATTATAGACATCTAGTCTCTATAGAATGCAATAAACACTTAATTGTAATGATAAATGTAATCCACAAGATTGCATATGTAAATTATTGTAGATATGACTTATAAATAGGATGTCAAAGTTTAAAAGCTTTAGGTTATCCTAAAGCTTTTTTAATACTTATTTATAAATAAAATATTAAAAAATAAACTGATATATTTGTGATATTTTAATCAGATGATTTATAATTATAAATTAAATGATAATGTATTTAAGAACGATACATACATAAATACTTTTTAGCTGTGTTAAAAGTCCATGTATGCGATTTATATTTGCATTTTGAGGAGGAATTACCACGTGGAAGAATTCAAAAATCAATATAAAGCGCTAATTGATGAGAGTTTACATACAACAGATAGCACTGAATTATTAAAAAAGACGGAAGTCTTCACAAATGAAATCATAAAGAAGGATCTTTTGCCTGAAGACATTGTCCAAATTCATAAAGACTATGTGAAAAAGTTGGAATTAAATGAAACTCAAATTTTTGAAACATTCAATGTGCTTAAAGAAGTTGTAAGAGGATTTGGATATAATTATCGAGATTATCAAAGACTCGTTGATCGATTACAATATCATGATAAAGAGATTGATTTAGCATCGAGATTGCAACAAACTATGTTAAAGACAGATATACCTCAATTTGACAGTATCCAAATCGGGGTGATTTCCGTAGCTGCCCAAAAGGTAAGTGGCGATTATTTTAACTTGATTGATCATAAAGATGGAACGATGAGCTTTGCGGTAGCAGATGTTATTGGTAAAGGTATTCCAGCAGCACTTGCTATGAGTATGATTAAGTTTGGAATGGATTCGTATGGTCATTCTCAATTACCAAGTGATGGACTTAAACGATTAAACCGAGTAGTTGAAAAAAATGTTAACCAAAATATGTTTGTAACTATGTTTTACGGTTTATATGAAGAATTAAATCATTTGTTGTATTGTAGTTCAGCTGGACATGAACCAGGATACATATATAGAGCAGAATCAGAAGAATTTGAAGAAATTAGTGTACGAGGTCGCGTATTAGGCGTAAATCAGCAAACGAGATATAAACAACAGGAAATTCCAATATACTTAGATGATTTAGTAATCATATTTACAGATGGTGTAACTGAAGTACGAAATGAAGCAGGCGATTTTATTGATACAGAAATCCTTTTGAATATGATTCACAAATACAAACATATGCATCCTCAAGATATTGTTCAATTATTATATGAAGCGATTTTAAAGGTTCAAAAACCAGAGAAAAGAGACGATTTAACTATTTTAATTATCAAAAGAGTTAATTAGTTTTGACTCGTTAGGTTAGTTTTGAATTTAGAGGGTATAAAAGTTAGGAATTAGACTATAATTAGGAGTGTAATGTTATGAATCTTAATATTGAAACAGTAACTCATGATACATATTATGAGGTGAAAGTTGGAGGAGAACTAGACGTTTATACTGTTCCAGAATTAGAAGAAGTCTTAGTGCCGATGCGACAAGAAGGAACTCATGATATACATGTCAATTTGGAAAATGTGAGTTATATGGATTCAACTGGATTAGGATTATTCGTTGGAACTTTAAAAGCATTGAACCAACATGATAAAGAATTATATATTTTAGGTGTTTCAGATCGTATAAGCAGACTTTTTGATATCACTGGTTTGAAAGATTTGATGCATGTTAATGAAGGAACGGAGGTTGAATAACGTGCAACAAAAACAAGATTATATTGAAATGCGCTTACCAGCATCTGCAGAGTATGTGAGTTTGATACGATTAACATTATCTGGAGTATTTTCAAGAGCTGGCGCATCATATGACGATATCGAAGACGCAAAAATAGCCGTAAGCGAAGCTGTAACAAATGCAGTAAAGCATGCATATAAAGATAATCCTGAAAATATAGGTATGATTAATCTATGTTTCGAAATCTTTGATGACAAAATTAAAATTGTAATTTCAGATCAAGGAGATAGTTTCGATTACGAAGAAACAAAAGAAAAATTAGGGCCGTATAAAGAAGACGAGAACATTGATTTCTTAAGAGAAGGTGGTCTGGGTCTATTTTTAATTGAATCTTTAATGGATGAAGTTACAGTTGATAAACAATCAGGCGTAACAATCAGTATGATAAAGTATATTAAAAAAGAGCAGGTGCGAAATAATGGCGAAAGAGTCGAAATCAGTTAATGATGTATCACCTGAACAAATAAACCAATGGATTAAAGAACAACAAAATAATGAAGAAACAGATGCACAAGATAAACTGGTTAAACATTATAGGAAGTTGATTGAATCCTTGGCATATAAATATTCAAAAGGTCAATCTCATCATGAAGACCTTGTTCAGGTTGGTATGGTTGGTTTAATCGGGGCAATTAATCGTTTTGACTTATCATTTGATAGAAAATTCGAAGCCTTTTTAGTTCCAACAGTTATTGGTGAGATAAAGCGTTATTTACGTGATAAAACATGGAGTGTACATGTGCCTAGAAGAATTAAAGAGATAGGGCCGCGTATTAAAAAAGTGAGCGATGAATTGACAAATGAATTGGAGCGCTCACCTTCAATTGAAGAAATAGCAGATCGATTAGAAGTTAATGAGGAAGAAGTCCTTGAAGCTATGGAAATGGGTCAAAGTTATAATGCATTAAGTGTAGACCATTCTATAGAAGCTGATAAAGACGGATCAACAGTTACACTGTTAGATATTATGGGTCAACAAGATGATAATTATGATCTAACAGAAAAACGAATGATATTAGAGAAGATACTTCCTATATTATCCGAAAGAGAAAGACAAATAATACAATGCACATTTATTGAAGGGCTTAGTCAAAAAGAAACAGGAGAGAGAATTGGTTTAAGCCAAATGCATGTTTCTAGACTACAAAGGACTGCAATAAAAAAATTGCAAGATGCCGCTAATAAATAATTTTTAAATAAAGAGACAGTCACCTTAAAATTAGGACAACTGTCTCTTTTTTTGTGTAATTTACATATTTAAACAAACAATTTCAAATGCAAACAATCTTAGCGTGAATGAGGATATGTTAAAATGAATGAAAGAGAAAAATAAGTAACAACTGGAGGATATTATGGATAGCAATTTAATTCAGTCTATTAAAGAAAAATACCAATTTTCAACACAACAAATTAATGCTGTGTTGACATTATTAGAAGATAAAAATACTGTGCCATTTATTGCACGATATCGAAAAGAGCAAACAGGTGGTTTAGACGAAGTAGAGATAAAACAAATTGATGATGAATATCAATATATGGTTAATCTTCAAAAAAGAAAAGAAGAAGTAATCAATAATATTAGTGAGCAAGGTTTGTTAACCGAAGACCTAAAAGAAGATATTTTAAAACAAAGTAAATTACAACGTGTGGAAGATCTTTATAGACCTTATAAGCAAAAGAAAAAAACTAGAGCAACAGAAGCAAAGAGAAAAGGTCTTGAACCATTGGCGATTTGGTTAAAACAGCCAAAACTTAATGAATCAATTGAAACTAAAGCAGCGCAATTTGTAAATGATGAAGTAAAAGATGTGAACACTGCGCTTCAAGGTGCACAAGATATTATAGCTGAAATGATATCGGATGAACCGAAATATAGAAAGAAAATACTTAAAGATACATATATGGCCGGGCAAATAGTTACGCAGAAAAAGAAAAATGCAGAAGATGAAAAAGAAATATTTAGTATGTACTATGATTATACAGAACCTATTAAAAAAATTGCCAATCATAGAGTATTAGCCGTTAATAGAGGGGAAAAAGAAAAAATATTATCGGTTAAAATCGTTATAGATACTGCAGGTATAGAAAATTATATACGTAAATATGAATCGCAACATGAACATGAGGGTGCAGAGTTAATTAATGAAGCGATTAAAGATAGTTTGAAAAGATTAATTATGCCATCCATTGAAAGAGAAATCAGAGGAGATTTAACCGAAAAGGCTGAATTACATGCGATAGATGTATTTAGCGAAAATTTACGAAATTTATTATTGCAACCACCGATGCAAGGAAAACAAATTTTGGGTGTCGATCCTGCTTTTAGAACAGGATGTAAATTAGCTGTTATAAATCCATTTGGTACATTTATAGCTAAAGGTGTTATGTATCCGCATCCCCCAATAAATAAAAAAGAAGCTGCAGAAAAAATATTCCTTCAATTTGTAAATGACTATGATGTAGAATTAATAGCTATTGGAAATGGTACGGCAAGTCGTGAAACTGAACAATTTGTTGCGAATATGATTCAAACACATAAATTAAATGTACAATTTATCATTGTTAATGAAGCGGGTGCATCAGTTTATTCAGCATCCGAAGTAGCTCGCGCTGAATTCCCAGATTTCCAAGTAGAAGAAAGAAGTGCAGTATCTATCGGTAGAAGAGTGCAAGATCCATTAAGTGAATTGGTTAAAATTGATCCTAAATCAATTGGTGTTGGACAATATCAACATGATGTAAACCAGAAAATGTTAGAAGGCGCATTAACATTTGTCGTTGAAACTGCAGTTAACCAAGTAGGAGTAGATGTAAATACAGCATCTAAATCATTATTACAATACGTTTCGGGACTTTCTGCAACAATTGCACAAAACATAATTGATTATCGTGAAGAAAACGGTGCTATAAAACACAATAAAGAAATCGCTAAAGTAAAAAGATTAGGTGCAAAAACTTTCGAACAAAGTATAGGCTTCTTAAGAATAGTAGAAGGGACAGAACCCTTAGATAATACATCGATTCACCCGGAAAGTTATGATGCAACTTATAAGTTATTGAATGAACTTGAATTAACAGTAACTGACTTAGGAACAGAGCATTTAAAAAAAGCATTAGATAAGATTAATGTTGAGAAAATTGCAGAGAGGTTAAATATAGGTATTCCAACATTAGAAGATATCATAAAATCATTAATTGCGCCTAACCGTGATCCACGTGATGCATTTGAAACGCCGATTTTAAAGTCTGATGTACTGTCTATAGAAGATTTATCAAAAAATATGAAATTAAGTGGAACGGTCAGAAATGTAGTTGATTTCGGTGCTTTTGTCGATATTGGTGTTAAACAAGATGGATTAGTACATGTTTCTAAGCTTTCAAAGAAATTTGTGAAAAATCCTATGGATATTGTAAGTGTCGGTGATATTGTAGATGTTTGGATACTTGATATTGATGAGAAAAAAGGAAAGGTATCATTAACAATGATTGATCCAGTTGAATAATAATGAGTTACAGCAATTAACTGAATCTATATCAAAAAGTTTGTTCAATAAACCATTTAAACACAAAGCCTATTTTAACAATAGGTTGAGAACTACAGGTGGACGTTATTTACTTAAATCACATAATATAGAAATAAATAATAAGCAATATAAATTTTATGGGAAAGAAGCGGTTGTCGAAATAATCAAACACGAACTTTGTCATTATCATCTACATTTAGAAGGTAAAGGTTATCAACATAGAGATAAAGATTTTAAATCTTTAAGTAAACTGACAGGCGCCCCAAGATACTGTACTCCAATTGAAACATATGAAGAAAGAGTTAATCATATTTATAAATGCAACAACTGTGGAAAACAATTTAAGAGAATACGAAAAGTGAACATACGAAAAATGGTATGTGGTTACTGTAATGGAAATTTATCAGAGTCCATTGATTAATTAAGCAGTTAAAGCTATAAGAATTTTGAAAATGGATTTTAAAATAAAGCCTATAAATGAGTTTTAACTCATTTATAGGCTTTTATGATTTAAATATTATAAGTTATAAATTCATTTTATATACACCGGAGTATTAAAAATTGAGATTTATCAAGTAATATTCAGCTATGAATTGCTAAAATCAAAGATGTTATTAGTATACATTGATATTAAAAAGCGAGATGTATAGTATATCATGTGAAATTACTCTATTTTCTATTTTGAAAGTATTGACGATAATTTAAATATGTTATAAGATATAAAACGTTGCGAAAATAATAAGTAACAACATTAATAAACCTTAAACATTGTTAATTTAATTTTAAAAAGTTGTTGACAGATGATTACAAATAGATTACAATAATATTTGTAACTTTACAGAGAACCGTTTTGCCAAGCGGTCGTGGCGGAATGGCAGACGCGCTAGGTTGAGGGCCTAGTGGGAGTAATCCCGTGGAGGTTCAAATCCTCTCGGCCGCATCAAAAACTTTTAATAAAATAATAATGCGGGTGTAGTTTAATGGCAAAACCTCAGCCTTCCAAGCTGATGTTGTGGGTTCGATTCCCATCACCCGCTCCAAATACAATAAATGAACATTGAAAACTGAATTGCAATATGTCAACGTTAATTCCGAACACAACGATAATTCGTTGGTTCAAAAACGTGTTAATGATAACACAAATTAGTATTTTATGAGCTAATCAAAC
>NZ_JAKRNS010000014.1 GCF_022346615.1 Staphylococcus sp. ACRSN
CCCCACATTAGCCAAACGTACAATCAAATCTAGTTTAACACCTTATTCAAAAAAATTAAATTGAACGGTTTAATTCAGTAATGCTTATTTTAAATATGATACCTTGACTAATCGTAGGAAAAGAGTCTGGGACATAAATCCTAGATAAATAGCCTCAGATGAATTAATTCATCTGAGGTTTTTTCATTCAACATTTCTTATTGTTAGCTCCCATTAGCTCGCATTTTTAGGAAACAGTTTCAGTCTGTTAGTTAGGAGTTAAAAAAGCATTGGATTAGGCTACTAGTTTTCTGTATTGTACAGGAAACTAGTAGCCTAATTTTTGTTGAATTCTATTATCGCCGTGGAGTAACTGTATTTGATTCCAAAAATATATTGAAAGTTATTTTAATCATACAACAGCAAATATATAAATAAATTCAACTACTTAATTAAAATATAATCAAATAAAAGTAATAAATTAAACAATTTAACTCTATAAATTATTTTAACAAATTCGTAAAATTACGGATTACTATTGAATTTAACTAGGAAAGTGGTAAAATTTTTATATAAAGAGTGATAATGATTATCATAACCAATGGAATTTGGGATCAATTAAATAGAAAGGATTTAGGGAATGTCATTATGAAATTTTTACTTAAAGGCAAAGTGTTATTTACCGTTTTAGCTATTTTAACCATCCTTTCTTTGTTCATAGGTGTTAGCAAAGTATCAATCACTGATATTTTTCATTTAACAAATGAACAAAAAAACATCATTGTTTCAAGTAGAATACCTAGAACAGTGAGTATTTTAATAGCGGGAAGTACTTTAGCACTCGCCGGCTTAATAATGCAACAGATGATGCAGAATAAGTTTGTTAGTCCAACAACTGCAGGTACAATGGAATGGGCAAAATTAGGAATTCTAATATCACTGATATTTTTTCCGCAAGAGAATATATTAATTAAGTTAGCTTTTGCCGTTGTACTTAGTATTTTAGGTACATTTATGTTTGTTAAATTAGTTCAGTATATTCAGTTTAAAGATGTTATATTTATCCCGCTTTTAGGAATTATGCTAGGTGGTATTGTTTCTAGCTTTTCTACATTTATAGCATTGCGAACAGATGCTGTTCAAAGTATTAGTAATTGGCTGAATGGCAATTTTGCAATTATAACAAGTGGCAGATATGAAATATTATACTTAAGCATTCCATTACTTATACTTACATATATTTTTGCCAATCATTTTACGATTGCTGGGATGGGGAAAGATTTTAGTAATAACTTGGGCGTAAATTACGAGAAAATAATCAATATTGGTTTATTTATTACTGCTACAATTACTGCTTTAGTAGTTGTTACTGTTGGTACATTACCCTTCTTAGGTTTAATCGTACCAAATATTGTTTCTATCTTTAGAGGAGATCACTTAAAAAATGCATTACCACATACAGCGATGTTAGGTGCAATATTTGTAATGTTTTCTGATATTATAGGAAGAATTATAGTTTATCCATATGAAATAAATATAGGTTTAACGATTGGTGTATTTGGCACTGTTATTTTCATAATCTTGCTAATGAAAGGAAGACACCAACATGCAAATTAGTGCAAAACAAAAATTATTTATACTTATTGGTTTAACCATAGTCGCTGGTGGACTTTACTTAATAGTAGGTATAGATTTTAATATCTTTCAATATCAATTCTCTAGTAAATTGAGAAAACTAATATTAATGGTTCTTGTAGGTGGTGCTATCGCAGCGTCGGTTGTTATTTTCCAAGCGATAACTACAAATCGTTTATTAACACCTTCTATTATGGGGCTTGATTCAGTATATATGTTTGTAAAAGTTCTTCTAGTATTTGTCTTCGGAGTTCAATCAGCATTCGTAACAAACCTTTATTTAAACTTTATTATTACTTTAGTTGTAATGGTTGTATTCTCTTTATTACTTTTTCAAGGTATTTTTAGAATAGGCGATGTATCCGTTTACTTTATATTACTTGTTGGGGTTATCTTAGGTACATTTTTCAAAAGCATCACAGGCTTTTTAGAATTAATTATTAATCCTGAGGATTATTTAGCGGTTCAAAGTGCTATGTTTGCAAACTTTGATGCCTCTAACGGTAAATTAGTTACATTATGTGGGTTTATTTTGATAATTTTGGTTATCATTACAATTATTTTAATACCGTATCTCGATGTTTTACTGTTAGGAAGAGATCAGGCAATCAATTTAGGTTTATCATATAAAAAATTAACGCGCTTGTTATTAATTTTAGTGGCAATTTTAGTATCAATATCGACAGCACTCGTAGGACCAATCACTTTTCTAGGATTACTAACAGTAAATTTAGCACATGAATTGATGAAAACCTATGAACATAAATATATATTACCTGCAACGATTTGTATTAGTTGGTTGAGTTTATTTATCGCGCAAGGTGTTGTAGAAAATCTTTTTGAAGCAACAACACAAGTCAGTATCATTATTGATTTAATCGGTGGTAGTTACTTCATTTACTTATTAATAAAAAGGAGGAATGCGAATTGATCCGTGTATCAGGACTGAATAAAACGATTCAAGATAAACCAATTTTAAAAGATATTAATGTCGATATTCAAAAAGGGAAGCTTACTTCAATGATTGGACCTAATGGTGCAGGGAAAAGTACACTCTTAGCAGCTATTACGCGTTTAATGGAGTTTGAATCAGGTGAAATTGAAATTGAAGGTCGTTCGATTACTGACTATAAAAGTAATGAACTAGCAAAAAAATTATCGATATTAAAACAAAGTAATCATACCGAATTAAATATAACAGTAGAACAACTGGTCAATTTTGGTAGATTTCCACATTGTAAGGGGCACCTTAAAAAAGAAGACAAGGCACAGGTTGAATATGCGTTAGAATTATTGCAACTTAAAGAAATTAGACATAGATATCTTAAAACTTTATCTGGTGGTCAACGTCAACGTGCATATGTTGCGATGACAATTGCACAAGATACAGATTATATCTTACTGGATGAACCATTAAATAATTTAGATATGAAACACTCTGTTCAAATTATGCAAACACTACGACAACTCGCTAAGAATCTTGATAAAACTATCGTCATTGTTATTCATGATATTAACTTTGCATCGTGTTATTCAGATGACATCATCGCTTTGAAAAATGGAGCTTTGGTAAAAGCAAGTGAAAAAGATGAAGTGATACAAACGGATGTGCTTCAACAATTATACGATATGGAAGTGAAAATTGAAGAAATACGAGGACAACGTATTTGTGTTTATTTTGATGAGGCTACTGAAGAAGAAGAAGAATTATCATTGGTTCAATCATTTTAGTTATGTTTTGTAAACTTTGAAAGGAGTGATGCAAACGTAGCGTTAATTTTATTTCGAGGGATAAATTGGGTATTTAACTTAAAAATTGGAGGAATGAAACACCATGAAAAAATATGCTTTAGTCTTAATTATAGGTTTAATGTTTTTATTAGCAGCTTGTGGTAATGGAAGTTCTGATGATAAAAAATCAGAAAAAAAAGATACAAAAGAAACGGTAAAAATTGAAAATAACTACGAGGCAAGTGGTGAAAAACGCGATGGTAGTGATGCTAAAACTGTTAAAGAAACAGTAGAAGTACCAAAAAATCCTAAAAAAGCAGTCGTATTTGATTACGGAACATTAGATACAATGAAAGAACTTGGTTTAGAAGATAAAGTCAAAGCAGTTCCTAAAGGTGAAGGTAATAAATCTTTACCAGATTTCTTAAGCGATTTTAAAGATGAAAAATACTTAAATACTGGTAGCTTAAAAGAAGTTAATTTCGATAAAGTAGCAGAAGCTAAACCGGACGTTATTTACATATCTGGTCGTACAGCTAATCAGAAGAACTTAGATGAATTTAAAAAAGCCGCTCCGGATGCAAAAGTTGTATACGTAGGTGTAGATAATAAAAATGAAGTGAATTCATTAAAAGAAAATGCTGAAAAAATTGGTAAAATCTACGGTAAAGAAAGCAAAGCTAAAGATTTAAATAAAAAATTAGATGATAAAATTGCTGAAGTAAAAGACAAAACAAAAGATATGAAAGACGAAAAGGCGTTATTCTTATTAGTTAACGAAGGTGAATTATCTACTTATGGTGCTGGTGACCGTTTTGGTTCATTAATTTTTAATACAATGGGATTCACAGCAGCTGATGAAAATATTAAAGGTAGTACACATGGACAAAATGTAACAAACGAATATGTTGCAGAGAAAAATCCAGCAATTATATTTGCAATGGACCGTGGACAAGCAATCGGTGGTAAATCAACAGCTAAACAAGCTTTAGGTAACGATGTAATTAAAAATGTAGATGCTGTAAAAAATAATAAAGTATATCAACTAGATCCTAAATTATGGTATTTTGCAAGTGGTTCAACAACAACTGCAATCAAACAAATTGAGGAAGTTGAAAAAGCAATCGATAAAAAATAATTAATATTTTATGTGGGGACAATGTTAATTTATAGAAATAGTAAAAGATATGATTCAAAGTAAATTTTCTTTTGTTTTACGGTGATAAGCTATATTTCAGATTAAATAAGTGTTTATTTAGAAACTTATTTAATTTGGTCAATGACTTAGAAATTGCCGATGGACTCTCTTTAAAGTAGACACTGTAAAGTGAAAACTTTGAAGGGAGTTTTTTTTATAAAAGTTAGTCGGAGTGCGATGTGTTATATTTGAAATGAAATAGGGTAAAATGATGACGAGTCAAATTATTGTTAATACAATGAATATTCGTATGTTTAATGGGCGTAGTTAAAGACATTTTAACGAAAAGGGGAATTTTAATGATTTTAGATAAAGTGAATCCAAATGATTTGTATCCTACTGAAAAACAGGGACCAACTGTTTTAGGAACAATTGAGTATAAAATACATGGTAGTTCTGAATTTGAAGGGGCGTTTATAGCAACTAATGAACGTGTGATTTTAAATGCAGATATGAATGGTGAGTTTTATTATAGAAGCATCGCTTATAATGAAATAGAAAGTATAGAAGTAGATGGTGATACAATTCAATTTGTATTTAATGTAGGACCAATGCCAATAAAGGATATTCAAAAAGGTGATATCCAAACGTTTGTTGAGTATGTTAAAGCACAAAAAGAATAAGCTATGGTTTACTAATTTGTGATTGATGAATTTATTCAATAAATATGATAGGAGTATGGGCCATAAATCTCCAAAACATATCATTCAGATTATTGAATTCAATGTATCTGAGTGCTTTTTTTATACAATATTTCTATTGTTAGCTCGCTTGCTTAGGGGACAGCTTCAGCCTGTAGTCTTCAGCTTGTCCTGTTCCCTCAAGCGTCTCGCTAAAATACGTGGTATTCATATGTGGTTTTACATTGAAAACTAAAGCGCTTTGGTTTAATTTAATAAACACTATTAAACTAAATTAACAAAGTATCTTAGGTATAAAGATTTTAACTTGTTATACAATATTTCTATTGTTAGCTCGCTTGCTTAGGGGACAGCTTCAGCCTGTAGTCTTCAGCTTGTCCTGTTCCCTCAAGCGTCTCGCTAAAATACATGGTATTACTTTAAAATACTAAAAAAAGAGCCTTATTGTATAAAGTTTATAAACCGACTCAAATTTCTCTACTTATGGAAATTTCAGATTTTAATTAGTAATAATGAGATACTACAACTTACAAATGAAGTCTTTGAAAAAACTAAAATGAGCGTTCGAAGGTTTCAAATACCATCGTGGTGCAACTTCATATAGTCCTAAAAAGAAAACGTTAATTTCTATATAATATCAATAGAAATTAACGTTTATTCTTTAGCCAGTGATATTTATATCCAGACTCCATTTAAAATCGATTAAATCGCAAAATAAAGATGATAATGATACTTACAGCGATTATTAAAATGCGCATTACACTCTGGACAAGCTTCAATCATCATATAATCATTTATTGTCATTTCATGTTTACATACACCACATAAAATCGCTTTTTCATTAAATTCGTCTGAGTTCCACCGCTTAATTGGATGTGATTCAGATTCATTATGACATTTGTAACAGGGATAATATTTATTACAGCATTTAAATTTAATAGAAATGATATCCAAAGGTGTTTGATAATGTGTACATCGTCCTTCGTTATCAATTGTAGGACCATAAATTTTAACCATTGTATCCGTCTCCTAATTAAGCTTGCGGTTGTTCTCCTATAATACGTACTTCTGGATGTAACTCTACATCAAATTTTTCTTTTACAATTTTTTGAACGTAGTGTATCAAATCTTCATAATCAGTGGCAGTACCGTTGTCGACGTTCACCATAAAACCAGCATGTTTTGTCGACACTTCAACGCCACCAATACGATGTCCTTGTAAATCTGAGTCTTGGATTAACTTACCTGCAAAGTGACCAGGTGGTCGTTGAAACACGCTTCCGCAAGATGGATATTCTAATGGTTGTTTCGTTTCTCTACGTTCGGTAAGATCATCCATTTTTGTTTGTATTTCTTCTTTATGGCCAGGTTCAAGTGTAAATGCAGCTTCAAGAACTACAAGATGTTGCTTTTGTACAATACTGTTACGGTAATCCAATTCAAGTTCGTGCTTTGTTAAGGTAATTAAGTCACCTTTTTCATTTACGCAAAGCGCATAATCAATACAATCCTTAACTTCGCCCCCATAAGCACCGGCATTCATAAATACGGCTCCACCAATTGAACCGGGGATACCACAAGCAAATTCTAAACCTGTTAAGCTATAATCTCTTGCAGTACGCGAAACATCAATAATTGCGGCGCCACTTCCTGAAATAATAGCGTCATCTGAAACATCAATATAGTCTAGTGAAAGTAAACTAATGACAATACCTCGAATGCCACCTTCACGAATAATAATGTTCGATCCATTACCTAAATAAGTAACAGGAATATCATTAGAGTATGCAAAGTGCACAATCGCTTGAACTTGTTGATGTGTTGTAGGTGATAAGTAATAATCAGCTTGACCACCAGTTTCTGTGTATGTATATCTTTTTAAAGGTTCATCTATTTTAATTATATCTTTAGGTACAATCGCTTCTAATTCTTTTAAGATATCATCTTTATGCAATGTAGCATACGTCCTTTCGTTATGAATTCATTTATATATTATACCAATAATTGTTAGTATATGCTAAATAGTATGGTAGATAAAATAATATATAAATAACATGGTTAAAGTATAGTTGATTATATCATGGTTTGATTAAAAAATGATTGCAATAACTCGGCATACTATTCGATTGGTAGCTGTTTAATTAGTTTTGAAAATAATTGCTGTTTCTGATTGTCATATGCACGAATAGTTGATGTACGCTCAGCTATATTTTGTTTATTTTCACCAAACATATGAGCCTCGTCTAAATTATTTGCTAAATAATTAGTGGTTGCTAAATAGTCATTATATACGGTGGAATCTTTTTGAATAATATGTAAACGTGCTATTTGTTTTAATTCAATTAGGTTATTAAATTGAGCCATCACAACTTTCTTTTTATACGGATGGTGTAATCGATAAAAGCCTGCATAGTTAAGTCGTTTTTCATCCAAAGCAGTGATATCGTGTAAATTATCGACGCCTACGAGTATATCTAAAATTGGTTCAGTAGGATAATTAAAGTGCTTTGTACCACCGATGTGATGTGTTGATTTAACGGGCGTATCTAACAGGTTGAACAAAGTATTACTCAGTGATTGATATTTTTTTGAAAAATTATTATTTTTATCCTCAACGATAAAATTTTGTACTTGAGAATACATTAAGTTGAGCGCTCCTTTTATTCTAGTTTTATTACTGTTAAACTATAAATTCTGAAATAATATATCACATATCATTTTCAAGTTAAATAAGTTTCTGTATAATACGGAATGATAAGGAGTGCAGAAATGAAGAGAATACTGTGCATTGTTGTATTAGTCAGTTTATCTATAATACTCGCATCTTGTAGTCATAAATGGTCGTCCGAATTAAAAGATTTTGATAAATCATTGAATGATGTCAAAAATAAAGGGAAAAACGTAGAAGAGGAAATGGATGCTATCCATTTAAACCGTTTAAATGATTTAAGTGAAACGGACACTACAGATAAAAATAAAAAAGAGTTTAATGATTTACAGAATAAAATAAATAGCAAAGTTATTCCTAAAATGGATGAATATGAAAAAGCAGCCAAACATTTACCAGCAAAATCATCCGAAACGAAAGCGTTAAAGTCTTCATACTTAGATGTAGTTGAAAAGAAAAAAAAGGCATTATATCAAACTAAAAAGTTTGTTGATTTATATAATCAATCTATAAAAGCGAATGAAGATATTCTAGATTATACTAAATTATTTGAAAAAAATAGATCTCAAGTTGAAGATAACATGAAGAAAGCTAATAACGCAGGCGAAACTTCAGATGTAAAATATTTCGAAAATAAGTTAGAAGAAAATAATAAAGCTTTAAAAGCAACAGTTGACGATGGCTTTGACTCTTCAGACCCGCAAAAAGTGAAACAATTGATTAAAAAAGATATTATGCCACTGATAACAAAAGAGATTAGAGATTTAAATAAAACAGAGATTAAAAGTGGTTATGTAAATGATGCACGTAAAAATGCGATTGAGATGTACTATAGTTTACAGAATTATTATGAAACTAGAGTAGAAACGATTGAAAATAGCGGGAAAATTGAAAAGATTGATATTGAGTCAATGCCGAAGGAAGGCAAGGATTTAGAACGTTATGATAAAGCGTTTAATAAGAAATATAAAAAAATTAAAGATAGATAAAGCGAGATAATACTTTTGCTTAGTTATAAGATTTTAAATAAACGGTTAACAACAAAAAGGTAATTGTGTATAATTGGAAGCGATGATATGTTAATATCGTGGCACTTTCACACAATTTGAGACTTATTGTGTGTTAAATATTTTTAGAGGTGAATAGAATGGCTATAAAGCTGAGTTCGATTGACCAGTTTGAACAAGTGATTGAAGAAAATAGTTATGTATTTGTGTTGAAACACAGCGAAACCTGTCCAATTTCTGCAGATGCATTTGATCAATTTAACAAATTTTTATATGAACGTGATATGGATGGGTATTATTTAGTCGTTCAACAAGAACGTGAATTATCAAACTATATCGAAGAGAAAACAAATGTGAAACACGAATCGCCACAAGCTTTTTATTTTGTGAAGGGACAAGCGGTTTGGAATGCAGATCATGAAAATATTAATGTTAGTTCTTTAGCCAATGCTGAAGAATAATAAATTTTAAAAATTAACACGAGCGCTTGTTAAATTTTTCTTTTTAAGGAGAATATAACAAGCGCTCATTTTTCTTTTAATGTGAAAAAATTTAGAATGACATGTATAATGAAAAATGAATGGGAAATTATAGTTTACGATATGATAGTGTACCAAATTATAGCGCTACATTTTGTAGCTATGATATTTCGGGAAGTAGTGAACGATTTCATTTTTCAAATAACTGATTAATCCGTTTGAAGAATAGTGCACTGCGAATTATATGTTGAAAGTACTATGTATTAAGTCAAGTGAGATATACAGATATATAGTAGTTGTTGTTAATATAAATATTTTGAGGTGACAAGATGAAAGTATTAGTGGCGATGGATGAATTTAATGGTATTATTTCTAGTTACCAGGCAAATCGATATGTGGAAGAAGCGGTAGCAAGCCAAATTGAGCGTGCGGATATCGTTCAAGTACCACTGTTTAATGGCCGTCATGAATTAATGGATTCTGTATTTTTATGGCAATCGGGAACAAAGTATAGAGTGATGACACATGATGCGGATATGAATAAAATAGAGGCTGTATATGGCATAACAGATAATGATGTCACGGTTATTGAAGGGAATCTATTTTTAAAAGGTCAAAAACCAATCAATCAACGTACAAGTTATGGCCTAGGAGAAATTATAGTGGATGCTTTGGAGAATAATGCAAAGCACATCATTATATCTTTAGGCGGCATTGATAGCTTTGACGGTGGTGCAGGAATGTTACAAGCACTAGGCATGAAATTCTATGATGATGAAGCAAATGAAGTAGATGTAACTGAAGGTAGTCGAGTATTAAAGCATATTAGAAAAATTGATGACTCGCAATTACATCCAAAATTAAAAAATGTCAGACTTCAAGTAATGTCAGATTTTGACAGTAAACTGTATGGAAAAGAAAGTGAAATTATTCAATTGCATGAACAATTGGGTTTATCTAGAAATGATGCAGCTGAAATCGATAATTTAATTTGGTATTTAAGTGAAATATTTAAAAGTGAATTGAAAATTGCGATGGGTCCAATTGTTAAAGGTGGTGCAGGAGGTGGTATTGCTGCAGTACTTAAAGCATTATATGATGCAGAAATAATGACAAGTCATGAACTAGTTGACCAGATTACGCATTTAGAATCATTAATTGAACAAGCAGATTTGGTTATTTTTGGTGAAGGTGTAAGCGAAGAAGACCGTTTATTAGAAACGACAACTATCCGAATAGCTGAGTTAGCTACCAAGCATAACAAACCGTCTATTGCTATTTGTGCCACTGATGATAAATTCGATTTATTTGAATCAATGGGTGTTACATCTATGTTTAATACATTTATTCAAATGCCTAAACATTTTACGGATTTTAAAATGGGTATACAGATTAGACATTATGCGGTTCAAGCAATTAAATTATTGAAAACAGATTTTGATTCAACAAAGTAGTTAGGAAAATGGTTTGAATGAAATTTAAAGCCTTAAACATAAAGAAACAAGCAGAAACATTATAAATGTTTCTGCTTGTTTCTTAGTTTGTGCAGTAATTCCTTGTTTGATGTTCTTAGTTTGTGCAGTAATTCCTTGTTTGATGTTCTTAGTTTGTGCAGTAATTCCTTGTTTGATGTTCTTAGTTTGTGCAGTAATTCCTTGTTTGATGTTCTTAGTTGAATTGAAAATGTTTTCGAATTCATTTTAATGATAAAGCGGTTTAATCAATGTATCATAGAAATCAATTTTGATCGTATGTGTTAACAACTTCTTGTACAATGCCAACGATAACTTCGACAGCTTTTTCCATAACATCTATTGATGCATATTCGAATGGGCCGTGGAAGTTAGCGCAACCAGTAAATATATTTGGTGTTGGTAAGCCCATATATGATAATTGTGAACCATCTGTACCACCACGTATTGGTTCAGTATTTGGTTCAATACCTAATTTAGCAAATACGCGTTTAGGAATGTCGATAACATGAGGATTTTCAGATATTTTTTCTCCCATATTGAAATATTGATCATTAATTTCTATTTCAATTGGATTGTTTTGATAATGCGTATTGATATCGTCTTTAATT
The DNA here is from genome assembly GCF_022346615.1 of Staphylococcus sp. ACRSN. Lineage (GTDB taxonomy): Bacteria > Bacillota > Bacilli > Staphylococcales > Staphylococcaceae > Staphylococcus. The sequence goes on from NZ_JAKRNS010000014.1 coordinate 11,422, forward strand.
TCAATTAATCTTTTTTTACGTAATTCGAACTGTTCACGATTATGATCTCGAATAATGTATTGTAATGTTGTTTTTTCAACATCGCCATTAAATTTCATCAAATGATAAAAGCCCTCATAACCATCTGTGCGTTCAGGTACTTCTTGTTGTGGTAATAAGGCATTAAATTGATTACCTAACAATATCGCATTAATTAATGTGTTCTTTGCAGAACCAGGGTGAACGTTTACGCCGTGACAAGTTATTTTTGCTTCTGCAGCATTAAAACTTTCATATTGTAATTCACCATATTCACTACCATCCATAGTATAGGCGAAATCAGCATTAAAACGTTCGACATCAAAAGCATGCGGTCCTTTGCCAATTTCCTCATCTGGTGTAAATGCAATACGGATTGTTCCATGTTTGATTTCTGGATGCTCAGTAAGATATTTTACAGCTTCCATAATTTCAACGACACCAGCTTTATCGTCAGCACCAAGTAATGATGTTCCATCTGTTACCATTAATGTATGACCTTCGACTTGCTTTAACCCTGGAAAGACATCTTGTGATAATTCACGTGTTGTTTCACCTAATTTGATTGGATTACCATCATAGTGTTCTATAATTTGTGGATTAACATTTGATGCATTAAAATCGGGAGAAGTATCTACATGTGCTAGAAAGCCCACAGTAGGTAAATCCGCTTCAACATTACTCGCTAAAGTTGCAAATAAGTAGCCGTTATTATCTAAATCTGTTTTTAAGCCTAAATCAGTTAACTCTTGCTCCAACAAATGTAATAAATTCCATTGTTTATCTGTAGATGGTGTAGTATTTGATTCAGGATCAGACTGCGTATCAATAATGACATATTTCGTTAAACGATCGATTATCTCTTTTTTCATAGTTAACACCTCTTAAGCTCTATTATTCATATTGTAAGATTTTTTATATATCTTACCATTCATTTTACCAAAATATTGTTTGATGCGTGTATATAGATAATATATAATTTCAGCACACAATATACCAAAAGCAATTGCACCTGAAATAAGTGTTACTTCAAGAAAAGTGTTAACGGCGTGCGTATATTGGTTGCTCACTAAAAAGCGTGTTGCCTCATACGCTAATCCCCCAGGTACTAATGGTATAATACCGGGTACGATAAAGATAATGACTGGTCGTTTATAACGTCGGCTCATAACGTGACTCATTAACGCTAAGATAAAACTACCTAAAAATGATGCCATTACCTTACCTAAGTCTAAATCTAGAGTTAACTTATAGATAAACCAACCCATTGCGCCAACAAAACCACAGGCTAATAATAAACGTCTAGGCGCATTAAAAATGATAGAAAAAAGCATTGTCGCTAAATAACTGATAATAAATTGTAATATATAATATATAAAGACCATATCATTGCTCCTTTCTTAAAAGAGTAGTAAGACAATTGCTACACCAGCACCAATTGCAAAAGAGGTAAGGGCAGCTTCAACACCACGAGACATACCAGCTAATAATTCTCCAGCCATCAAGTCACGTATTGCATTTGTTATTAATATACCAGGTACTAATGGCATGACACCGGCAATTGTTATGATATCTTGATTTTGTGCCCAACCAATATGTGTAAAAAATGCGGCAATAGAGATGACTACTGCGGCACTTATAAATTCTGAAAAGAATTTGATTTGTATAAAGCGCTGGACAAAATCAAAAGTTAAAAATGCGCCAGCACCAGCTAGTATTGCAAAAATAAAGTCATTCATAACGCCACCAAACATAAATAAAAAGAATCCACATGCAATTGCAGCAGCAATAAATTTAGTAATAGATGAAAATTGTAATGAAGCATGATGCAAGTGAATTAATTCTGATTTTGCTTCATCAATATCCAACTGTTTACTCGCAATTTTACGAGATAAACTATTAGTTAATGCTATTTTTTCTAAGTCAGTTGTGCGTTCACGAATACGTATTAATCGAGTATTCGTACGATTGTTTAGTGAAAAAATAATCGCTGTGGAAGTGACAAAACTATATGTATCATCTAATCCATAACTTGCAGCAATACGATTCATCGTATCTTCTACGCGGTAAGTTTCTGCACCGCTCTCTAATAAAATCCTTCCAGCTATGAGCACTACATCGATAACTTTATCTTCATCGATGATTGTAATCGATTCTGACATAGATGATTCACCCCCATAAAATTTGATAATAGAACAATTGAAAGTTTACAGTGTACAATTAGAACTTTCAATAGCAATGATTATTCCGTCATCATTTTTTAATATTTCCATTTAATATACGACAAATTTAGTTTAAAGGAATATTATTAATTACAATTATTCTTAAATTCATTATAAACCACCATAGATAAATAATTGTTGCAATTAAATTATAATGTATCATTTTGAAAATATTGAAGTTATGTTTAAAGCAAAAGCGGTATATATTATCTAGTACTTTAAAACAACTAAAAAATAAAAAAAGATGACCTCTGTTGAATTAACAACAGAAATCACCAATTATAGTATGATGTATTCTAATTTTATAAAATAATATTAATAAAGACTTGTTACAATTTAGGTGTTTTAATATGAAATAGTATAGTTTAATTGTTTAAAGTTTAACGATTGGGTTAAACATGACTTGATTTCGACCTTCATTTTTAGCCATATGCAGCATATCATCTGCAATTTTGAAGACTTTTCTTTGTGATTTGTAATCATCTTGAGTTAAATAACCAACACCTATAGAAACAGAAAGTTTAATAACTTCTTTGTTTGGCAAATGGAATGTAGATTGTTCCACACCAGCACGTATACTCTCTCCTAATTTAACACATTGATCAAGCGTATAATCATTTAGTACAATAGAAAATTCTTCTCCGCCATTACGGTAAATACTAAATTGTTGAGGTACATAATTTTTTAATAATTGCGCGATCTGTCTCAATACAGCATCACCGGATTGATGTGAATATGTGTCATTAACATCTTTGAATCCATCTATATCAATAAGTAAGAGACCCAAACTTTCATTGTTTGTTTCGGCAATACGTGTTACTTCATTCAAATGTCTATCAAATTCCTTAACATTTCCTAGACCGGTTAAGTAGTCTAATTTGTCTTCGTTCTCATATCTATTAACTAAAGAGAAAAAATGCCACATATCAACAAAAGTGACAGAAGATGCAATCGTCAATACATAAGATAATGGAATGAGATAAAGTACTTCTTTGAATTCGTAGTATGGACTGATTAAGGAAAGCATCGCGAATATAATAAGTGCGATTGCATTCAATATTTGGATTGAAATGATATCATTTTGTTTTAAAAATGGTCCAACAGCACCGACAATTATGGCTATAACTACGAGTATAACTGCGGCAATCACAGTATCATTACCTAATAAAACATTAATTAATGCGATAATAACTGCAGACAACACAGTATAGAATGTATTTGTAAACCGTCCTAAAAATAAAATAGGGACGAAAGTTAGATACAACGAGTATTCGTTGAAAATAGTTACTGGATAGGCAGATAATAATAATGCAACAATCGTCATTAATACAGTTACATACTCTTTAGAAAATACCATGTTTCTATTTTCGGAATATTGTAATCGATGGAATAAATATATTCCTGCAACAATAACTGAAATATTATAAATAATTGCTTCGAACATTTTATTTTACGCTCCTTTAAATTAACCCTTAGTTATTGTAAGTGAAAACTTACATTTTGTCATCAATATGTAAACAGAAAGTTATAACATTGAATATAATTTCATGTTAGAATATTTGTTTGAGGAAATAACTAAATAATAATTCGATTATTATATAAATTTCTTAACTATTTCGTGTGTTTGATAGCTATTATCTCATTACTATTTGTATAAGTAAAAGCGAATCATGTATGATAGAGTTAAGAAGTTGATTTATCGTATGATTTTCTTGTTATTTTAACTATAAGTAAAATATAGCAAGTATACTTCTATTGTAAGAATTTGAATTTATTATTGTAAACAAAACTCAATTACTAAAATTTTAAATCTAAATAATTTTGAATTATTTTATTGAAGGTGAACTGATGTATACGTTATTATTAATCATTTTTTCAATGATTATCAGTTTAATACTCACACCAATTGTGATTAAGGTATCCCATAAATTAGGGATTGTAGATAAACCTAATTTCAGAAAAATCCATACGAAACCTGTTTCTGTACTTGGTGGAACAACGATATTACTTTCGTTTCTATTAGGTATATGGTTGGGTCATCCCATTGAAACAGAAGTTAAACCATTGGTTATTGGTGCAGTGTTAATGTATTTAGTTGGATTGATTGACGATATCTATGACTTGAAACCCATATTGAAATTATTTGGTCAGGTGGTTGCTTCGCTTGTTGTAGTATATTACGGGGTGACAATTGACTTTATTTCATTACCAATTGGTCCAACGATTCATTTTGGAATTTTTGCTATTCCTATCACAGTTATATGGATCGTAGCGATTACAAATGCGATTAATTTAATTGATGGACTTGATGGATTAGCGTCGGGTGTATCGATGATAGCCTTAATAACAATTGGATTTATAGCAATTTTGCAGGCAAATGTTTTTATCATTATGATTTGTAGCGTTTTAATTGGATCGCTACTAGGGTTTTTATGTTTTAATTTCCATCCTGCAAAAATATTTTTAGGTGATAGTGGCGCTTTGATGATTGGCTTTATCGTAGGTTTCTTATCATTGCTAGGTTTTAAAAATATTACATTTGTATCATTATTTTTCCCAATTGTCATTTTGGCAGTACCATTTATTGATACTTTATTTGCGATGATTAGACGTGTGAAAAAAGGTCAGCATATTATGCAGGCCGATAAATCCCATTTACATCACAAATTATTGAATCTAGGTTATTCTCATCGTCAAACGGTTATGCTCATTTACTCTATAGCATTATTATTCAGTCTTTCTAGTATCATTTTATATTTATCACAACCATGGGGCGTACTCATGATGTTAATCTTGATATTAATTACGATTGAACTTATTGTAGAGTTTACAGGCTTAATAGATGATGACTATCGTCCGTTATTAAAACTGATTGAGAACAAAGAAAAGCATAATTAATGATATATAAAGTAGGGCATGTTTGGTAAATCCGAATGTGTCCTTTTTATTATGTGTTTAAAGTAGAGTTGGGATATTACTATAAATAAAATGGTAATGAAATTCAGCTGTTTCTAGTTTATAAAAAAACCTGCCAATCTTATTAAATTGACAGGATAGGACATCAATATTTTGTTGGAAATATTTTAAATCATTGTGTTATTCATTGTTGTTTAGATTAAGTTGTTTCAATATCGAATGGTAATAAAACTGTTTCATTTTCAGTTAAATCATAATTTCCGGATGTGTTACGGTTTAGAAAATCAATATATGAATCGTAATCAGTAGCAACAACGTCTATTTGATAGCTTACTTTATCTGTGTAGGCTTTATCTCTTAAAAAGAAAGATGTTGTTTCTAACTCATACTCAAATTTACCTGTTAAATCATAAGCGATGCTCACTGTAGTTGGTATCGCTTGTTTTAACTGTACGCGACCAATATCGTATATAACATCTCTAACGGCACCACTATATGCGCGAATTAATCCGCCTCCACCAAGTTTAATACCACCGAAGTAACGTGTAACTACAACACATGCATTGTGTATATCTAGTTTTTTTAAGATTTCTAACATTGGGACACCTGCAGTGCCACTTGGTTCACCATCGTCGTTCGCTTTTTGTATATTCATTTGATCGCCTACAGTATAAGCGGAACAGTTATGCGTTGCTTCTTTATGTTCTTTTTTTATCTGTTCAATAAAGTCTTTGGCTTCTTGTTCTGATGTCACTGGTCGTATATGTGCGATGAAGCGTGACTTGCTGATTATATTTTCTATTGTATGTTCATCTTTAATCGTTATAATTGAATCTTCCAATGTTTAATCCTCCTATAAATTTATGTGATTTAAATCATTATTAAGTCATACAGATCGATAATTTATATCTAGTATACACTGAAACCAGTAATGTATTAAATGTAAAAAAATAAATTTTCTTTTAACAAGAAATAATGTATTATTGTTGTGAGTATAATGAAGGAGGATTATGATGAAGATTGCTGTTTTGACAGATTCTACAAGCTATCTATCACAAACATTAATTGATAAATATAATATAAGAATAGCCCCTTTAAGTGTAACTTTTGATACAGGGGAAAATTTTGTTGAAAATGAATCAATTTCTAGATTAGAATTTTATGAAAAAATGAAAGCATCTAAAACAATCCCTACTACTAGCCAGCCGGCAATCGGGACATTTATAGAACATTTTGAACAACTTCGCGAAGAAGGTTATACAGATGTCATTTGTATCTTCTTATCTTCAGGTATTAGTGGTTGTTATCAAACTGCCACACAAGCTGGTGCAATGATTGACGGTATTAATGTATATACTTTGGATTCTAAATTAGCTGCAATGATTGAAGGTAGTTATGTTTTGCGTGCAATAGAAATGATTGAACAGGGAGAACATCCTGATACAATTATGGCTGAACTTACTAGTATGAGAGATGTAACAGGTGCTATTTTAATGGTAGATGATTTGAAAAACCTACAAAAAAGTGGACGCATTACTGGTGCACAAGCTTGGATTGGTACGATGCTGAAAATGAAGCCAGTGTTGAAATTTGATGATGGTTTGATTGTGCCAGATGAAAAAGTTAGAACAAAGAAACGTGCGTTAAAGAAAATAATTGAAAAAGTTCATGATCACATTAAAGACTACGATGAAGCGACTTTGCATGTTGTGGTTGGTGATATAGAAGAAGATGGACGTTGGTTGTATGAGGAAGTTCAAAAAACTTTTCCACAACATCAAATTTACAAATCATATTTTGGCCCTGTAGTGGCAGCGCATCTTGGTTCGGGTGGTATAGCTGTAGGCTATGTAGGTAGAAACATTCGTTTAGATTAATAATAATTAAGTCAAAGACATGACATACTTCGGTAGTGTTATGTCTTTTTTTGGAGGAGATATTCTATTCACTATTTTGGAAAATTAATCACAAATCGACTGATTTTGACAGATGAAACGGTGGTAGCAACGATTAAAGGTGTAAACTATATAAAAGGTAAATGGCATTGCAATCAGTGTGAAACGACAAAGCAACGTCATTTTTATAAGTACTATACAGACGTGTTTAAAAAGACAATCGTCTATTGTAGAAAATGTATTGCACTAGGAAGGATGGATAATCATAATGACATCATGATTACAGCAACTGAGCATTGTAAATCTGATGCAAATTATAAACTTAGTTTTCATTTAACGCCTCAACAACAATATGCATCTCAACGAATTGTGGATGCTTTATTATGTCATCAATCGTTGTTACTCTATGCTGTAACTGGTTCAGGTAAAACGGAAATGATATTTGAAGCAATTCATAGAGCAAGAAAAGACGGTCTTAATGTTGCTGTTGTATCTCCAAGAATAGATGTTGTTGTAGAATTAAGTTTAAGGATACAAACAGCATTTGAATCTGAAATGATAGATGTATTATACAAAGGGCAAAGACAATTATATAATGGCCACTTTGTAATAGCGACAATTCATCAACTCATGCGTTTTAAACGCCATTTTGACTTTGTAATCATAGATGAAGTAGATGCCTTTCCATTATCTATGGATAATGATTTAATATCTGTGGTTCGTGCCGCCTCTACAACACAATGTTGTACAGTATATATGACAGCGACACCTTCAAATCGATTTATTAATCAATTCCCCAAAGATCAAATCATTAAATTACCCGCTAGATTTCATCAGCACATATTGCCAATTCCCACGTTCAAATACTACAAAATATATCCATATAAAAAACAATTATATTTTTTAAAGCTATTAAAGAGACAACTAGCATTAAAACGTTATACATTGGTGTTTTTTCATCAAATTGACATAATGGAAACAATGTATCATATATATAAACAATATATTGCTGGTCTAACATATGTGCATAGTCAAGATGCGTTAAGATTAGAGAAAATTTCGGAATTAAGAAAAGGAAAGTATAATGTTATATTTACTACAACGATTCTTGAGCGTGGATTTACAATGAGCCATTTAGATGTAATTGTTATCGATAGTCACAAATTTAAAGCCAGTGCATTAATTCAAATTGCAGGTCGTGTTGGCAGAAAATCAGATTCTCCAAAAGGTTTAGTACTATATTTGCATCAAGGGATTTCAGTCAGCATGTTAAAGGCAAAGAGTGAAATTAAACAAATGAATACGTTAGCTAGATTAAGGGGATGGGTAAATGACTAAATGCTTGTATTGCCAAAAACAATTTATTGAACAACTCAATGCATTGAATTTTTACCTTCCCAAATCTAATTTTTGTCAACAGTGTGCATTATTGTGGAAAAACATAACAATAAATCGTACGGAAAATCATTGTCAAAGATGTTTGAAGCAATTAAATAACAGTGAAACAGAGTGCTTAGATTGTAAATTTTTATCACAGAAATATAAACTTATGGGTCAATTATATTGTCAATTTCAGTATCGAAGTGTAATGAAAAAATTACTGCAAAACTATAAATTCAACAAGGATTTTGCATTGTCACAGATTATAGGCGAGATAATAAAGTTACCTAAATTTAAATATGATTATATTATCCCGATACCATCACCGAATGAAAGAGATGAACTTAGGACTTTTAACCCAGTTCGAGCAGTATTATATAATAAAAAAATTAAACACCATCAACTTCTTAAAATGAATTACAGAGATAAACAAGCATATTTAGATAAAATGACACGACTGAAATCAGTTAATCCCTTTGAAGTAATAGAAGATATAGCATTAAAAGGCAAAAAAATTTTATTGGTAGATGATATTTATACTACTGGATTAACGGTTCATCAAGCTGCTGAAAAACTTTTTATTAGAAAAATCAGAAAATTCGATGTGTTTACGTTTGCACGTTAGTATAAACGTGGTATTATATGAGTAAGCAATATTACCAATATAGAGGTTTTAAAGGAGTCGATTACTATGATTAGATTTGAAATTCACGGAGAGAACCTCACTATTACTGATGCGATTCGCAACTATATTGAGGAGAAAATTGGTAAATTAGAACGTTATTTTAACGATGTGCCAAACGCAACAGCACACGTTAAAGTAAAAACATATCAAAATTCAGCTACTAAAATTGAGATTACAATTCCATTGAAAAATGTTACTTTAAGAGCTGAAGAACGCCATGATGATTTATACGCTGGCATCGATTTAATTAATAACAAACTTGAAAGACAAGTAAGAAAATATAAAACACGAGTAAACCGTAAGAAACGAAATCGTGGGGAACAAGAGGTGTTTGCTTCCTTACCAGAAGAAAACGAAGCAGAACAATTAGAAGTTGAACCATTAGATAGCGAAAATGACGGTGATGGAGACATCGAAATTATTCGTGCGAAGAATTTCAGTTTGAAACCAATGGATTCAGAAGAAGCAGTATTACAAATGGATTTATTGGGTCATGATTTCTTTATTTTCACAGATCGTGAAACTGATGGAACAAGCATCGTTTATAAAAGAAAAGATGGAAAATATGGATTGATTGAAACAACTGATTAATCTTTGTACTTTCTATAAATGATTAATAAAGTAGGGCGTTCATGGTTATGTTAAATCGTGGACGCCCCATTTTTGTTATGTTACTATGAAATAATTTGAAAGTGAAATATAATAAGGAATGCAACACTACGAAATAGGGTAGTTTTAAATTATGAATCGTATAAATAATTTGTTTTCATTGAACACGATGATAAAGACGCAAATATAGAGGTCTATAAGTGTAAATTTAAGCTTATAAGTGATATCATAAGTTGTTGTAAGCTAAGAGTTATAAAGCTAAAGGAGCGAACAAAATGGGTTTTTTATCAAAAATTGCAGATGGCAATAAAAAAGAAATAAAACGCCTTGGCAAATTAGCCGATAAAGTCCTTGCATTAGAAGAGGACATGTCGATATTAACAGATGAAGAAATAAAGCAAAAAACGCAATCATACCAAGAAAGATTGCGTAACGAAGAAGATATTAAAAAGCAAAACAAAATACTGGAAGAAATTCTACCAGAAGCATTCGCCTTAGTAAGAGAAGGTTCAAAGCGTGTATTCAATATGATTCCATATAAGGTTCAAGTTATGGGTGGTATTGCTATTCATAATGGCGATATCTCTGAAATGAGAACTGGTGAAGGTAAAACTTTAACAGCAACGATGCCAACTTATTTAAATGCATTGACTGGCCGTGGGGTACATGTCATTACAGTTAATGAATACTTAGCAAGTAGCCAAAGTCAAGAAATGGCTGAACTTTATGAATTTTTAGGTCTATCAGTTGGATTGAATTTAAATAGTAAATCTACTGAACAAAAGAGGGAAGCATACGCAAGCGATATCACGTATAGTACGAATAATGAGTTAGGGTTTGATTACTTAAGAGATAATATGGTGAACTATGCAGAAGAACGTGTAATGAAACCATTAAACTATGCCATTATCGATGAGGTCGATTCCATTTTAATCGATGAGGCACGTACGCCTTTAATTATTTCTGGTGAAGCTGAAAAGTCAACATCATTATATACTCAAGCAAATGTATTCGCTAAAATGCTTAAAAATGAAGATGACTATAACTTTGATGAAAAGACAAAAGCAGTACAATTAACTGAGCAAGGTATAGATAAAGCAGAGCGTATGTTTAAAATTGAAAATTTATATGACGTAAAAAATGTTGAAGTTATTAGTCATATTAATACAGCGTTGCGTGCGCATGTAACACTGCAAAAAGATGTTGACTACATGGTTAACAATGGCGAAGTACTGATTGTAGATCAATTTACTGGTCGTACAATGCCAGGACGTCGTTTTTCAGAAGGTTTACACCAAGCAATTGAAGCTAAAGAAGGCGTAACTATTCAAAATGAATCTAAAACGATGGCATCAATTACTTTCCAAAACTATTTCAGAATGTACAACAAACTATCTGGTATGACAGGTACAGCTAAAACTGAAGAAGAAGAATTTAGAAATATATATAATATGACCGTTACACAAATTCCGACGAATAAACCTGTACAAAGACAGGATAAACCGGATTTAATTTATATCAGCCAAAAAGGCAAATTTGATGCAGTAGTCGAAGACGTAATCGAAAAGCATAAACAAGGTCAACCAGTACTTTTAGGTACAGTTGCAGTTGAAACAAGTGAATATATATCTGATTTATTGAAGAAACGAGGCATTCGTCACGACGTGTTAAATGCTAAAAACCATGAACGTGAAGCGGAAATTGTTGCTGGTGCAGGTCAAAAAGGCGCAGTAACAATTGCAACAAACATGGCTGGACGTGGTACGGATATTAAATTAGGTGATGGTGTTGAAGAAATCGGTGGACTTGCGGTAATCGGTACAGAACGTCATGAATCTCGAAGAATAGACGATCAATTACGTGGTCGTTCTGGTCGTCAAGGTGACAAAGGGGACAGTCGTTTCTATTTATCACTACAAGATGAGTTAATGGTACGTTTTGGTTCAGAACGTTTACAAAATATGATGAATCGCTTAGGTATGGATGATTCTACACCTATCGAATCGAAAATGGTGTCACGTGCAGTTGAATCCGCACAAAAACGTGTTGAAGGTAATAACTTTGATGCGCGTAAACGTGTACTTGAATATGATGATGTTTTACGTAAACAACGTGAGATTATTTATACGGAACGTAATAGTATTATTGATAGTGATTCTAGTGGTGAGTTAGTTGAAGCAATGATGCGAGCTACATTGGAACGTAGTATACGCTATTATGTAAATGAAGAAGAGGACGAGCCGGATTACGAACCTTTCATCAATTATGTGGGTGATGTCTTCCTAAGTGAAGGTGATTTAAAAGCCGCTGAAATTAAAGGTAAAGATAATGATGATATCTTTGAAGTCGTATGGGCTAAAGTTGAAGTCGCATTTAAAGATCAAAAAGAAAAAATTGGTAGTCAATTCGATGAATTTGAGCGAATGATATTATTGCGTTCTATCGATGATCATTGGACTGACCATATTGATACTATGGATCAATTACGACAAGGTATTCATTTACGTTCATATGCTCAACAAAATCCATTACGTGATTACCAAAATGAAGGGCATCAATTATTTGATACAATGATGCAAACAATTGAAGAAGATGTAAGTAAATATATCTTGAAATCTGTAATTACTGTAGAAGATGATGTTGAACGTGATAAGACAACTGATTTTGGTAAAGCAGAACATGTTTCAGCATCTGCTGAAGACGGTAAAGAAAAAGTTAAAGCACAGCCATATGTCAAAGATGATCACATAGGTCGTAACGACCCATGCCCATGTGGTAGTGGTAAAAAATACAAAAACTGTCATGGTTCTTAATTAACACGAAGATGTCAGTATTTAACCGGAAGATTTGATTATTATTTATCAACTTCCGGTTTTATTTTAAGCATAATTTATAAATTGCTTATTGGTTCTATTGATATTGTTGAAATAAAGTACGTTATTTATGTAAAATTAATGAGCATAATGTTTTTGAAATTTGATGGTAGTAAGCAATGAATACAATAGGAGAGATGTTATATGGAATTATCAGAAATAAAACGAAATATAGATAATTATACTGAAAAATTAGAACAACTTAGGGGGTCTCTTTGACTTAGAAGAAAAAGAAACTAACATCCAAGAATATGAAGAGATGATGACTGACCCAACATTTTGGGATAATCAAGAAAAAGCCCAAGAAATCATCGATAAGAATAATGCTCTAAAAAGTATTGTCAATTCATATCGGGACCTTGAAAATCAAATTGAAGATATGGATACAACCAGAGAGTTACTATTAGAAGATGAAGATGAAACGATGAAGGCAGATTTAGAAAATGCTGTTCAACAAGTAAAAGCAAATATAGATCAGTTTGAATTGCAATTATTATTAGATGGTCCATACGATACTAATAATGCAATAGTTGAATTACATCCGGGTGCTGGTGGTACTGAATCACAAGACTGGACGAATATGTTATTGCGTATGTATCAACGTTACTGTGAACAGCAAGGTTATAAGGTGGAAATTATGGATTATTTACCAGGAGATGAAGCTGGCGTTAAGAGTGTAACTTTTGCAGTTAAAGGCCATAATGCATATGGCTATTTGAAGGCAGAAAAAGGCGTACATAGATTAGTACGCATATCACCATTCGATTCTTCTGGAAGACGTCATACTTCGTTTGCTTCATGTGATGTTATTCCTGAGTTTAATAATGCAGAAATCGAAATTGATATTCATCCAGACGATATTACTGTAGACACATTTAGAGCTTCTGGTGCTGGTGGACAACATATTAATAAAACGGAATCAGCTATTAGAATTACTCACCATCCTTCTGGTATTGTTGTTAATAACCAAAATGAACGTTCTCAAATTAAAAACAGAGAAGCGGCAATGAAAACATTGAAATCTAAACTTTATCAATTAAAATTAGAAGAACAAGAACAAGAAATGGCAGAAATTCGTGGAGAGCAAAAAGAAATAGGCTGGGGTAGCCAAATTCGTTCTTATGTATTTCATCCATATGCAATGGTAAAAGATCATAGAACAAATGAAGAAACTGGTAAGACAGATGCTGTAATGGATGGTGAAATCGGACCATTTATTGAAGCATATTTACGCAGTCAAATGGACCATTCATAAATGTGACTATAGATTTATTATTTAGCGCTTTATATCCTTATTGATGGGATTAAATCAATACGGATATAAAGCTTTTTTTTAGCAAAATTTAAATGTTAGTAGAATGACTTGAAAGATTTAAAGTGAATATAGATAAATAATACAATATCTATGTACATTTCATTTAGTTATATTACATATCAATTTTTAGGAACTTTTATATTGGAAAAAATAGGTCTTCAAATTCAAGTGACACATAGGGTTTTTACATAGGTGGTAATTAAGTTAACCATAGATAAATAACTATTGTATTACATAACTATAACAACATAATATTTTATAAAGTTTTGTGCTACATTAAATATGTATAAAACTAAGACAGCAAAGGAATGAACATAACGATGAAGAAAGGTTTAACTGTTACTGTTTCTTCGGTAGCATTATTTTTAGGGGTAAATCATATCGCTGCTGCAGCGCAAACGCACACAACAACAGCAAATGTAAAGCTGGCAGAAATCGCAAATCAGTTCGCAACTAATATTGATGAAATCAAGTCATTAAACAAATTAGATAATCAATCAACAACAATTAATGCAGGAACAACAATTACAGTTCCTGATAGAGACATTATAGAAGTTGTTGAAGGTGATACACTTTTACATATTGCAAATAAACACCATATTACATTAGATAAATTATACGAACTTAATCCGAATATCACCGAATTAATTCATCCAGGACAACTGATAGCAATTTCTGAGAAAGGATCACAACAAATTTACAAGTCAATTAAAGGTGAATTAGCAACATCTCAGGATACGGACGATTCAATTAATGAAGGTGATGCACAATCATACATCAGTAATAATTCGAGCAATTTCACTTCACAAGATACAAGTTTTAATCAATATCAAACATGGGAAAGTCAAACTGTGAACAGCTACTCAACTGCATATGACCAAAGTATGAAGCAATATAATAATATGTACCATCAGCCTCAGCCTCAGAGTCAGTATAGTAGAGCAAATTATTATGACTATGGACAATGTACCGCATACGCATTTGAAAGACGAAGCCAATTAGGTAAGCCAGTAAGTAATTTATGGGGAAATGCAAATCAATGGGCAAATGCGGCTAAGCAAAGTGGATATCAAGTTAATAATCAGCCTGAAGTAGGTGCAATCATACAAAGTACAGCTGGTCCTAATGGACATGTTGGTGTAGTAGAGCGTAGAAACCAAGATGGGTCAATATTGGTGTCAGAAATGAATTGGCAAGGATTTGGTCAAAAATCATATAGAACAATAAACCAACCAGGAGCTTATAATTATATTCACTAAGCTAATCAATCTATAATAATATTTAGAATAACAATCTAGGTCATAAAACGCCATTCTTCAAATAAGAGAGCTAATATAATTGATTAGCTCTCTTTTATATTTAAAATCTTATGATTATAAAAAATATCAGTGAAGCAATCTATCATCTTAGATATTTTCACTAAAAATCTTATTATGTTTATTTTAGCTTTAAAAATTATAGATAATGATATTAAAATCAAAAATGAAGTTATTCAAAGGTACGAATTATTTGAATAGAACCTATTTGATAAGACATTTTATTTGTTGAATGATATTATGAAAGTAAGTATAATCATTCATTAAATAAACTTAGGAGGCGAAATCATGGGCGTACACCAATATTTTAAACGTTTATCTGATTTAGAAAAATTAATTCGACTACCAGGACAATTTAAATACTTTGAACATAATGTTGCGGCACATTCATTTAAAGTTACTAAGATTGCTCAATATTTAGGTACTGTTGAAGAATATCATGGAAATGAAGTGAATTGGAAAAGTTTATATGAAAAAGCATTAAACCATGACTTTGCCGAAGTTTTTACTGGTGATATTAAAACTCCGGTTAAATATGCAAGTGGAGAGTTGAAAAAATTATTCTCACAAGTAGAAGAAGAAATGGTCGATCACTTTATTAATGAGGAAATCCCTGAAGCATATCAAAATATTTATCGTGAACGATTACAAGAAGGTAAAGATGATTCTCTAGAAGGACAAATTCTGTCAGTTGCCGATAAGATTGACTTACTTTATGAAACATTTGGTGAGATTCAAAAACGTAATCCTGAACCATTGTTTTTTGAAATTTATGAAATGTCATTAGAAACAATTATGCAATTTGATCATTTAAGTTCTGTTCAAGACTTTATAGACAATATTATTCCAGAAATGTTAACAGAAAACTTTATTCCACGTGCAGAGCTAAGAGAAACAACCATGACGATTCTAAATAATAGAAATGGTCGACATAGATGATTTGGTATATGCTAGCGGCCTTTTTTCCGTGCATATTAGTTGTGTTGTTTAGCGTATTAACAAGAAATAAGTGGGTTGGCACTGCATTGACGCTTATACTTATAGGTGCATCTGTTGAAAAAGGTTTTTTTCATAATGAATGGATTATATTTATTGATGTCGTATCATTATTAGCCGGATACATCATTATAGATCAGTTAGAATTTCATAATCATGATGATTAAAATTGTTAATTAAATAAGATTATAGATAATAAGAATGGATAGATGTAAAAGAACTATCTTTTTGAAATAAATAATAAAAATAATTAATTGATGCAAACATGGTAATTTACTATGTTTGTTTTTCTTTGTTTAATATACAAAAACAACGAACAAACGTTTGTATTTTTGTGCAAAAATCTGTTAAAATATAGAATAAGGGTATAAACTATACACGATTAATTACAAATTGACAGGCAAATCAATATAAAAACAGTGTACTTTAAGTTACATTTGTCACATAAGAAAACATATAGGAGGCGTGTGTCAACATGGAACACTATCCATTTAAATTACAATCCGATTTTGAACCGCAAGGAGACCAACCCGAAGCGATTAAAGAAATCGTTAAAGGCGTTAACGAAGGTAAAAGACATCAAACGTTGCTTGGTGCAACAGGTACTGGTAAGACATTTACGATGAGTAATGTTATCAAACAAGTTGGAAAGCCAACGTTAATCATAGCGCATAATAAAACATTAGCAGGTCAACTCTATAGTGAGTTTAAGGCTTTTTTTCCAGAAAACCGTGTAGAATATTTCGTCAGCTACTATGATTATTATCAACCAGAAGCATATGTGCCATCTACAGATACTTTTATAGAAAAGGATGCTTCAATCAATGATGAAATCGATCAGCTGCGACATTCAGCTACAAGTGCTTTATTTGAACGCGATGACGTTATTATTATTGCAAGTGTGAGTTGTATCTATGGTTTAGGTAACCCGGAAGAATATAGAGATTTAGTAGTAAGTGTTCGTGTGGGTATGGAAATGGATAGAAGTGAATTATTAAGAAAGTTAGTTGACGTTCAATATACGAGAAATGATATAGATTTTCGTCGTGGGACATTTCGAGTAAGGGGGGATGTAGTAGAGATATTCCCAGCATCACGTGAAGAAATGTGTATTCGAGTGGAATTTTTTGGAGATGAAATTGATCGAATTCGAGAAGTGAACTATTTGACTGGAGAAGTACTTAGAGAACGTGAACACTTTGTGGTATTCCCAGCATCTCACTTCGTAACTCGGGAAGAAAAAATGAAATCTGCAATTCAAAGAATTGAGAATGAATTGGCGGAACGTTTGGAAGAATTGAGATCGGAAAATAAGTTACTAGAAGCACAGAGACTAGAACAACGTACAAATTATGATTTGGAAATGATGAGAGAGATGGGCTTTTGTTCAGGTATTGAAAATTATTCTGTCCATCTTACGTTAAGACCAATGGGTTCAACGCCATATACATTGTTAGATTATTTTGGTGACGATTGGTTGGTAATGATTGATGAGTCACATGTTACTTTGCCTCAAATCCGTGGTATGTATAATGGTGATAGAGCGCGTAAACAAGTTCTGGTAGATCATGGTTTCAGATTGCCGAGTGCATTGGACAACAGACCATTAAAGTTTGAAGAGTTTGAAGAAAAGACTAATCAACTTGTGTATGTATCAGCAACGCCAGGGCCTTACGAACTTGAACATACAGATGAAATGGTTCAACAAATTATTAGACCAACTGGTTTACTTGATCCTAAGATTGAGGTTAGACCAACAGAAAATCAAATAGATGATTTACTTGGTGAAATTCAAGAACGCATTGATCGTAATGAACGTGTCCTTGTCACGACATTAACTAAAAAAATGAGTGAAGATTTAACAACTTATATGAAGGAAGCCGGCGTTAAAGTAAATTACCTTCATTCAGAGATAAAGACGCTTGAAAGAATAGAAATCATCAGAGATTTGCGTATGGGAACTTATGATGTCATTGTCGGAATCAACTTGTTAAGAGAAGGTATTGATATTCCTGAAGTTTCACTGGTGGTCATTTTAGATGCTGATAAAGAAGGCTTCTTAAGATCAGAACGTTCATTAGTACAAACAATTGGACGAGCTGCACGTAATAGCGAAGGTGAAGTAATCATGTATGGTGATAAGATAACTGATTCTATGCGTTATGCTTTAGATGAAACAGAGCGACGCCGTAATATTCAGATGGCTTATAATGAAAAACACGGTATCACACCAACAACAATCAATAAAGCTATTCATGATGTAATCAGTGCTACTGTTGAAAATGATGACACGAATGAAAAACAACAAACAGAAGTACCGAAAAAGCTTACGAAAAAAGAACGTGAAAAAACAATTGCAAATATAGAAAAAGAAATGAAGCAAGCCGCCAAAGATCTAGATTTCGAAAAGGCGACCGAATTGAGAGATATGTTATTTGAATTGAAAGCAGAAGGGTGAAATATATGAAACAACCATCTATTGTAGTTAAAGGCGCTCGTGCCCATAATTTAAAAGATGTAGATATAGAAATACCTAAAGATAAATTAATCGTAATGACAGGGCTTTCTGGATCAGGAAAGTCATCGCTAGCATTTGACACTATTTATGCAGAAGGACAACGTCGTTATGTCGAATCATTAAGTGCCTATGCACGCCAATTTTTAGGACAAATGGATAAACCAGATGTAGATACAATTGAAGGTCTATCACCAGCGATTTCTATTGATCAAAAGACAACAAGTAAAAATCCTAGATCAACAGTGGCGACTGTTACAGAAATCTATGATTATATTCGATTATTATATGCCAGAGTAGGCAAACCAATTTGTCCAAACCATGGCATAGAAATCGAGTCACAGACTGTGCAACAGATGGTAGATCGTGTATTAGAGTTGGAAGCACGTACGAAGATACAATTGTTGGCACCTGTCGTTTCGCATAGAAAAGGCTCACATGAAAAGTTGATCGAAGATATTAGTAAAAAAGGTTATGTGCGTGTGCGTGTCGATGGAGAAATTACAGACATTAATGAGGTGCCAGAACTAGATAAAAATAAAAATCACACAATTGAAGTTGTAATTGATAGATTGGTTGTCAAGGAAGGTATTGAAACACGTTTGGCCGACTCGATTGAAACAGGACTACGTCTTGCTGAAGGTAATCTTGTTGTCGATATTATTGATGGAGATGAATTAAAGTTCTCTGAAAATCATGCGTGCCCAATTTGTGGATTTTCAATCGGTGAATTAGAGCCGCGTATGTTCAGTTTTAATAGTCCATTTGGTGCATGTCCAACTTGTGATGGCTTAGGTCAAAAATTAAAGGTAGATTTAGAATTAGTTGTACCGGATACTAATAAAACGCTTAATGAAGGAGCAATTATCCCGTGGGAACCGACAAGTTCGGATTATTATCCAACATTGTTGAAGCGTGTATGTGAAGTATTTAAAATCAATATGGATAAGCCATATAAAAAATTAACAGATAGACAAAAAGATATTATTTTATACGGTTCAAAAGGTAAAGAAATCGAATTTACATTTAAACAACGTAACGGTCAAACACGTAAACGTACGATGGAATTTGAAGGGGTTATCCCAAATATTAATCGCCGCTATCATGAATCACCATCAGAATTAGTAAGGGAAATGATGAGCAAGTATATGACTGAGTTGCCATGTGAAACTTGTCACGGTAAACGATTAAGCAGAGAAGCTTTATCAGTATATGTAGCAGGTCATAATATTGGCGAAATCGTTGAAAATTCAATAAAGAATGCCTTAGATTTATATCAACATATTGATTTGTCTGAACAAGATAAAAAAATTGCAGATCAAATTTTAAAAGAAATTATATCTAGGTTAGAATTTTTATACAATGTAGGCTTGGAGTATTTAACATTAAATCGTGCTTCTGGATCTTTATCTGGAGGTGAGGCGCAACGAATTCGTTTAGCAACACAAATTGGTTCTAGGTTGTCCGGTGTTCTTTATGTGTTAGATGAACCATCAATCGGCTTACATCAACGAGATAATGATCGCTTGATTGACACATTGAAAGAAATGAGAGATTTAGGAAATACATTAATCGTTGTCGAACACGATGATGATACAATGAGAGCTGCAGATTATCTTGTGGATGTAGGACCTGGTGCAGGTGAACACGGTGGACAAGTCGTTGCGAGTGGAACACCTAAGCAAGTTATGAATAATAAAAAATCATTAACTGGTCAATATTTGAGTGGCAAAAAACGAATAGAAGTACCGGAACAACGTCGAGCAATTACAGATAGAAAAATTGAAGTTAAAGGTGCAAGAAGTAATAACTTAAAAGGTGTTGATGTTTCTTTTCCACTATCAACAATGACAGTTGTTACAGGTGTCTCAGGTTCGGGTAAAAGTTCACTTGTCAATGAAGTATTATATAAATCATTAGCTAAGGAAATTAATAAATCGAAGGTGAAGCCTGGTGATTGTGATGAAATCACAGGTATAGATCAAATAGAACGCATTATTGATATAGATCAATCGCCAATTGGTAGAACACCAAGATCTAATCCCGCAACTTATACTGGAGTGTTCGATAATATTAGAGATATTTTTGCACAAACGAATGAGGCAAAAGTAAGAGGGTATTCGAAAGGACGTTTTAGTTTTAATGTTAAAGGCGGACGTTGTGAAGCCTGTAAAGGGGATGGGATTATCAAGATTGAGATGCACTTTTTACCAGATGTATACGTTCCTTGTGAAGTTTGTGGTGGAACAAGATATAATCGTGAGACATTAGAAGTGACATATAAAGGGAAAAATATTGCTGATATTCTTGCTATGACTGCAGAAGATGCTACTAATTTCTTTGAAAATGTACCAAAGATACACCGCAAGTTAAAAACATTGGTAGATGTTGGGTTAGGTTATGTTACGCTAGGTCAGCCTGCTACAACTTTATCAGGTGGTGAAGCACAACGTGTGAAACTTGCGTCAGAATTGCACAAACGTTCTACTGGTAAGTCAATTTATATCTTAGATGAACCAACGACTGGATTACATGTTGATGATATTAGCCGTTTATTAAAAGTGCTAAATAAATTGGTAGAAAATGGAGATTCCGTTGTTATAATTGAACATAATTTGGACGTAATCAAAATGGCGGATTATATTATTGATTTAGGTCCTGAAGGTGGCGATGGTGGTGGTACAATAGTAGCTACTGGTACCCCTGAAGCAATAGCGAATGTAAAAGATAGCTATACAGGTCAATATTTGAAGCCTGTCTTAGAAAGGGATACTGTTAAATCATAAGCTATTAATGGATTCATTGTGGATAGCTAAGTATAAGTTATACTGGATGAAATCGATTAAAAAATCTAAGTATATATATCGAATGAGTTCAATATTGTTGGTCGATGTTTGACACTATAAGGCATTAGCTAAATGTAATTGTAATTCTATTAAGATTTGATTAGGGTACTAAAGGTTATGGAACATAAAGTATAGAAAAATAAAAAGTAAATATATTTTAAAATATAAGAGAGAGCTAATCCATAAAAGGTTAGCTCTCTCTTATTTTGAGAAAGGATATTTGTGTTCCTGTCTTTATTCAGACAATTTATGCAAAAATATTCAATACTAGAGGAGAAATATTTTAAATTTTATTGAATTTTGAAATTCAATTGATAATACATAACTAATAAAGCATTAAGAAATTAAAGTTATCATACGTGTCATAACGCAATATCATTAACTACAAATGTAAGGTAAAATAGAAAGGTATGAATTATTTTATGAACTACTACACTTTTTAATATGGATTATCAATGCTTTTTGATATGATTAATACATATTGTAAATGTAGAAGAAATATTGATAGAGGTGAAGCTATGTTAACTACGAAGAACTTAGTAGAACGCTTTGAACTTGAAATTATCGCAGGTGAAGCGGGCTTAAATAAACAAATTAAAAACACAGATATTTCAAGACCGGGTTTGGAAATGGCGGGCTATTTTTCGCATTACGCTTCTGATCGAATCCAATTATTAGGAACAACGGAACTTTCATTTTATAATTTGTTGCCAGATGAAGAACGAAAAGGTAGAATGAGAAAGTTATGTCGTCCCGAAACGCCAGCTATCATTGTTACTAGGGATTTAGAACCACCAGAAGAATTAATTCAAGCAGCCACAGAGCTTGAAACACCATTGATTACTTCAACTATAGCAACAACACAATTGATGGGAAGACTTACAACCTTTTTAGAACATGAGCTAGCGCGAACGACTTCATTACATGGCGTGCTAGTTGATGTATATGGTGTTGGTGTATTAATTACTGGTGACTCTGGTATTGGTAAAAGTGAGACTGCGTTAGAATTAGTTAAACGTGGACATCGACTTGTCGCTGATGACAATGTAGAAATACGAGAAGTAAGTAAAGATGAGTTGATAGGTAAAGCACCGAAATTAATTGAACATTTACTCGAAATCAGAGGTCTAGGCATCATAAATGTTATGACGTTATTTGGAGCGGGGTCAATTTTAACTGAGAAGCGACTGCGTTTAAATATTCATTTAGAAAATTGGCATAAAGAGAAACTATATGATCGTGTAGGACTAAATGAAGAGAAACTAAAAATCTTAGATAATGAAATTACAAAGAAAACAATACCAGTGCGTCCTGGACGAAATGTAGCAGTAATTATAGAAGTAGCAGCGATGAACTATCGTTTGAATATTATGGGCATCAATACCGCTGAGGAATTCAACGACCGTCTCAACGCAGAAATAATGAGAAATGGACACAACGGTGAGGAGAACTAATTGATGATGAGTTTAAATTTTATTGATCCTATTGCGTTTGAATTAGGACCAATTTCAGTGCGTTGGTATGGCATTATTATTGCTGCCGGCATTTTGCTTGGGTATTTTATTGCTCAAGCAAGTGTGAAGCGTATTGGTCATGATAAAGATACGCTAGTGGATATTATCTTTTGGAGTGCAATAATTGGATTTATTGTTGCACGTATCTATTTTGTCATATTCCAATGGCCATATTATGTACAAAACCCTATAGAAATACCAATGATTTGGCATGGTGGAATTGCAATTCATGGTGGATTAATTGGTGGTTTTGTTACAGGGATTTTTGTTTGTAGAAATAAAAATCTTAATCCATTTCAAATCGGTGATGTTATTGCACCTAGTATGATTTTAGG
The DNA here is from genome assembly GCF_022346615.1 of Staphylococcus sp. ACRSN. Taxonomy (GTDB): domain Bacteria; phylum Bacillota; class Bacilli; order Staphylococcales; family Staphylococcaceae; genus Staphylococcus. Next base: position 34,857 of record NZ_JAKRNS010000014.1, read on the forward strand.
ACAAGGTATTGGTAGATGGGGAAACTTTATGAATCATGAAGCACATGGTGGGCCAGTTACCAAAAGTTTCTTAGAAAATCTGCATATCCCCAATTTTATAATAGAAAATATGTATATTAATGGAAAGTATTATCAACCAACATTTTTATATGAATCACTGTGGGATGTTTTAGGATTCGTAGTATTAATTAGTATAAGAAAACATATGCGAGTTGGAGATACATTATGCCTATACCTTATTTGGTATTCGATCGGTAGATTTTTTGTGGAAGGCATGCGTACGGATAGTTTGATGTTAACAGAGCATATTAGAGTAGCACAACTTATGTCCGTTATATTAATAATCATTGGTATTTCAATTATGATTATACGTAGAGTTAAATATAAAGCTCCCCAATATAAAGCAGTTGGTCCTTTGAGTTGGCCAAATAAAAAAGTGAAGTGATAAATAATCTATGCGTAGATTAAAAACAATACAGTCCAATGATACAAATCCACTTTGGCATATGTACCGGTATGTAAGAGGTATTAAAGTATTTAAACAAACGGTTGTCATTGAAATTTGTCGCTATTTGCCACAACTAAAGATAAAACATTGGATATATAAGCATATTTTAAAGATGAATATAGGAACAAATACAGCATTCGCATTCAAGGTTGTTCCAGATATATTAAGACCAGAATTAATCACTGTAGGAAAAAATTGTGTGATAGGCTATAATACGACTATTTTGACACACGAATTTCTAGTAGAAGCATATAGAACAGGGCAAGTTGTAATCGGAGATAATACACTGATTGGCGCAAACGTCACTATTTTAGCAGGCGTAAAGATTGGTAGTAATGTCAAAGTAGGTGCAGGTACAGTTGTTTCTAAAGATGTGCCAGATAATGCGGTTGCATATGGTAATCCAATGCAACTAAAAACTATGAATTAAATAATTAGGAGGTGGACATAGATGGCGCAAAATAATAAAGTGATACAAATGAAACTTGATAGTCATTTTTATAAAAGATTGGCAGATCAAAAATTCCAACATCAAGATTATAAAAAGGCTGCAGAATACTATGAAAAAGTGCTTGATATGTCACCCCAAGATTTTGAAAGCAAAGTAAAGTATGCAGAGAGTCTTGTGAAATTAGGTTTGAGTAATAAAGCAGAACAATTATTTTATGAAAGTATTGCGCAAGATGAACATATAGAAGATAGTTATTATGAACTAAGTCAGTTAAACATTGTAAAAAATGACCCCAACAAAGCATTCTTATTTGGAATGAATTACGTCATTATATCTGAAGATGAAGATTACCAAGAAGAATTAGAAGAAATGTTTGAAGTATCATATCATTCTCCTGAAAAAATAGAAGTTGAAAGCCAGTTATTTGCAATACAACTCATATTTCAGTATTTATTTTCACATGGTCGATTAATAGATGCTCAAAAATATCTGCTAAGGCAAAATGAAACATTGCAAGCACATAGAGTTGTCCGTAATTTACTCGCGATGTGTTACCTTTATCTTAACAAGTATGATACAGCGAAAGAGATGTTTGAACAATTACTAGCTGAAGATAATACAGATGTACATGCATTATGTCATTATACATTGTTATTATATAATACGAATGATGTTGAAAAGTATGAAAGATACTTAAATTTATTGAATAAAGTTGCACCAATGAATGAAGATGAGTCATTTAAACTCGGCATCGTTTTATGCTATTTAAAGCAATATGAAGCTTCGCAAAGCGTACTTTTACCTCTATATAAAAAAGGGAAATTCCTTTCTATTCAAATGTATAATGCACTTAGCTTTAATAATTACCATTTAAATAATATTGAAGAAAGTAAATATTTCTGGTCAAAATTACAGGACATCTCTCAGGTTGATGTTGGATATGCGCCATGGGTAATTGCTGAAAGTAAGGTATATTTTGATGAAAAGATTTTACCACTACTTATGAATGATGATAATCATCATAGATTGTATGGTATTTTTTTAGTAAATCAATTAAGAGGTAAAGAAGTTTTCATGACAGAAGAAATATGGTCGGTGCTTGAGACGATGAATGACTATGAAAAGTTATATTTAACTTATTTAATCCAAGATTTGAAACTAAATAAGTTGGATTTCATTCACAAGGGTCTATTGATGATGTACAATGTGGAAGCATTAAAAAATAATGAAAAGTTATTTATTTCATGGATTGATCAAGCAGAAGCTATTATCGCAGAAAATACGGATTTAGATGACACCAATGCATATGTAGCAGCGTATGTGTATATGCATTACAAAGTTTCAGAGCAGAAAGTGACTAAACAACAAGTGTGTGATTGGTTTGAAATTTCTACTTATAAGTTGAATAAAACCATAGATTATCTATTGAGCATATAAGTTTAATAAAAGCAAGAAATCATATATAATGCGCATAATGAATTAATAAACAGGAGGCAATTTAAATGGCTGAACAAGTGGATTTTGATATTGCAATTATTGGTGCTGGACCAGCAGGTATGACTGCAGCAGTTTATGCATCTCGTGCAAATTTAAGCACTGTTATGATAGAACGCGGTATGCCAGGTGGACAAATGGCAAACACAGAAGAAGTTGAAAATTTTCCAGGTTTCGAAATGGTGACTGGACCGGATTTATCAACAAAAATGTTTGAACATGCTAAAAAATTTGGTGCTAAATATCAATATGGTGATATTAAATCAATTGAAGATAAAGGTGAATATAAAGTCATCAATTTAGGAAATAGTCAAATTACTGCGCGTGCTGTAATTATTTCCACAGGAGCAGAATACAAAAAAATCGGTGTTCCTGGTGAACAAGAATTAGGTGGCCGAGGTGTAAGTTATTGTGCTGTATGTGATGGCGCATTTTTCAAAGGCAAAAAATTATTTGTTATCGGTGGCGGTGACTCAGCAGTCGAAGAAGGTACATTCTTAACTAAATTTGCAGATAGCGTAACAATCGTTCACCGTAGAGACGAATTACGTGCACAAAAAATCCTACAAGATCGTGCTTTTAAAAACGATAAGATTGACTTTATTTGGAGCCATACATTAAAAACAATCAATGAAAAAGATGGTAAAGTTGGTTCTGTCACTTTAGAATCTACTAAAGATGGCGAAGAACAAACATTAGATGCTGATGGTGTATTCGTTTATATCGGAATGAAGCCTTTAACAGCACCATTTGAAGGTTTAGGTATTACAAATGAAGTGGGCTATATTGTTACAAATGAAGATATGAGTACAAGTATCCCAGGTGTTTATGCAGCAGGTGATGTACGTGACAAAGGTTTACGTCAAATCGTAACTGCAACAGGTGATGGTAGTATTGCTGCGCAAAGTGCGATTGCATATATCGAACATTTAATGGACACAATTGAAGCATAATTAAATGATTGATACGCATTTGCATATAATAGAATAAAATTTCAGTAATAGCTAGAATGTTCATTTCACTAATTTTATTGTGATGATGTCATTCTAGCTTTTTACATATGTATTGAACGTTAAAATTGATTGAACTGTTATAAAGTAATCTATTGGGGAAAAGGGATAAAGTTGCACATGTTTAATATAGGTAGTTTCAAAGTAGATTAGAGACGAAGTAATAAAAATATGGTTTAATTATTAAGATAATAAACTATTACCTGAGTTGATTTTAATGTAATATATTATATGATAGCATGAATCATATTAGTTAAATATGCAATATCAACAATGCTTAATAGTTGAGACAGGAAATTGCTTGGCAGTAGCAACAGAAAATATGTAACGGATGGTGTAAAGGTATGCAACATGGAGATAAGGAAATAATTAAGAGTGAATTATTAGTTGTTACAGGCTTATCAGGCGCCGGTAAATCAGTTGTAATACAAAGTTTAGAAGATATAGGTTACTTTTGTGTTGATAATTTACCACCTATTTTGTTACCAAAATTTGTTGAGCTTATGGAACAGGGTAACTCATCATTACAAAAAGTTGCAATAGCAATCGATTTAAGGGGAAAAGAGCTGTTTAAATCGTTGATTCAAGAGATGGATCAAATCAAAAGTAATTCAAATTTAATTGTCGAATTGATGTTTTTAGAAGCATCAAATGAGAAATTGATTTCTCGATATAAGGAAACACGTCGGGCGCATCCATTGAATGAAAATGGTCAACGCTCATTAATTGAATCTATTGATGAAGAACGCTACTTATTAAATGAAATTAAGAGCTTAGCCAATTATACGATTGATACTTCATATATGAAACCTAAAGAATTACGAAAACGCGTTGAAGATTATTTTAATCGCAATGATATCGATACATTTAATATTAGTGTCACGAGTTTTGGATTTAAGCATGGTATACAAATGGATGCCGATTTAGTCTTCGATGTAAGGTTTTTACCCAATCCACATTATGTAGACGATTTAAGACCACTAACGGGTGAAGATGAACCTGTTTATAATTACGTTATGAAATGGAAAGAAACAAATATATTCTTCGATAAATTAATGGACTTACTTAAATTTATGATTCCTGGTTATAAAAAAGAAGGTAAGTCACAGTTAGTAATTGCAATTGGATGTACAGGAGGACAACATCGTTCTGTTGCGTTAGCGAAGCGAATAGGCACAGATTTGCAAGATAGTTTTGACTATAATGTATATGTGCACCATCGTGATGCACATGTTGAAAGTGGCGTGAGAAATAAAAATGAGAAAAATTAGACTTGTTCTCATCGGTGGAGGTACAGGATTGCCCGTTTTAGCACGTGGTTTAAGAGACTATCCAATCGATATTACGACTATTGTCACAGTAGCAGATGATGGTGGTAGTACTGGGAAAATTAGAAATGAAATGGATATACCAGCACCCGGTGATATACGAAATGTAATTTCAGCATTAAGTGAGACAGAAACAACTTTAAATCAATTATTTCAATATCGTTTTAAAGAAAATCAAATAGAAGGTCATGCATTAGGTAATTTAATTATTGCTGCATTGACCAATATCACAGATGATTTTGGTCATGCTGTAAAATTATTGAGTGAAATTTTAAATATTAAAGGGCGAGTAATTCCTTCAACTAATACAAGTGTGCGTTTAAATGCGGTAATGGATGATGGTGAAGTTGTCTGTGGGGAATCAGAAATTCCAAAAAAGAATAAAAGGATTAAAAAGGTCTTTTTAGAGCCTGAAGATGTTGAACCAATGGAAGAAGCAATTCAAGCATTAGAAGAAGCTGATTTAATCGTTCTTGGTCCTGGCTCATTATATACAAGCGTAATTTCAAATTTATGTGTGAAAGGAATTAGTGAGGCTATATTAAAAAGTGAAGCCCCTAAATTATATGTATCCAATGTGATGACACAACCCGGTGAAACAACTGGTTATACAGCAGAAGATCATGTAAATGCAATTCATGAACATGTTGGTGAAAAGTGCATAGATTACGCAATTTGTGGTCCCCAAACATACAATGAAGAGGTATTAAGACGTTATAGAGAAGAAAATGCAGAACCTGTTAATTGTGATACGATAGAAATGGAAAAACTTGGTATTAAAGTGATGACACATTCTGATTTAATTGAAATATCATCACAGAACTTTGTCCGTCATAATTATGAAATTTTAGCGAAGATGATTTACGAAATTGCTATTAACGAAACAGAGACAATTGAATTTAATAGAAATGAGAAAGAATAATAAATTATTACTAAGAAATATCTATTTAGTAAGGAAAGGACTGATTCACAATGAGCTTTGCATCCGATATGAAAAATGAACTCACGAGAATAGAAGTTGATGAAGCGAATGCAAAAGCAGAGCTCAGTGCACTGATTCGAATGAATGGTGCACTCAGTCTTGCCAATCAGCAGTTTGTAATCAATGTTCAAACGGAAAACGCAACAACAGCCAGAAGAATTTATTCACTGATTAAGAAAGTCTTTGGTGTAGAAGTTGAGTTACTTGTTAGAAAGAAAATGAAATTGAAAAAAAATAATATTTATATCTGTAGAATTAAAGCACGCTCTAGAGAAATATTAAACGAATTAGGTATATTAAAAGAAGGCGTATTTACTAGAGAAATTGATGAATCAATGATCCAAGATGATGAAATGAAACGTAGTTATTTAAGAGGTGCTTTTCTTGCTGGTGGATCGGTAAATAATCCAGAAACATCTTCTTATCACTTAGAAATATTTTCATTGTATGAAGATCATTCTGAAGGATTAACTCAATTAATGAATAATTATGAGTTAAATGCCAAACATTTGGAACGCAAAAAAGGAAGCATAGCTTACTTGAAAGAAGCTGAAAAAATTTCTGATTTTCTAAGTTTGATTGGTGGGTTCCAAGCATTATTGAAGTTTGAGGATGTACGTATTGTAAGAGATATGAGAAATTCGGTGAATCGACTTGTGAACTGTGAAACAGCCAATTTAAATAAAACTGTAAGTGCAGCAATGAAACAAGTAGAAAGTATTCAGTTGATTGATCAAGAAATTGGACTTGATAATTTACCAGATAGATTGAGAGAAATTGCAAAATTGAGAGTGGAACATCAAGATGTTTCGTTAAAAGAACTTGGTGAAATGATGTCTACTGGTGCAATTTCCAAATCTGGTGTAAACCACCGCTTAAGAAAATTGAATGAGATGGCTGATAAGATTAGAAGTGGTGAGCCATTAGAATTGAAATAGTATAATTAAGTAAGCACTTAACATCTAGGTTAAGTGCTTATTTTAATTTAATAGTTAATTTATTAGATAAATATACACGTTTTATGTGAACTAAGAATTTTATTGTGCTTTGATTTCCGTAGAATATAATATCAAATATATAAGTGATGTATTGGATTAATACAGAACTTCTACTACTAATAATTTATTTCATTTTTAAGAACTGAAATATTATTAAAAGCAAATATCAGAATATTCAAACTTTAATTTTTATGATATATTAAGTAGCAAACTAAAAAATAGCCATTTAAAGGGGTGTTTCGTTTGAGTACAAATATGGATCAATTACGCCTTGATAGAATTATATTTATTGGACGTACTTTTAATGAATATATCAAGATGTTTAATTTAAACGCTAATATGTTAAGAAATAAGAAACTTCTTGATTGTCCTGCAGGAGCATGTGCTTTTGCGTCAAAAGGTAAGGCGATGGGAATACATATTAAATCTTGTGATATAGCTTATTATTTTGATAAACAAGAATTATTTGAAAAAGGTAAGGCAGATATAAACCATGCAATGGAAGGAATTAAGCAAACATCAAATCTTTATAATTGGACCTATTTTAATGATATACAAGAATTAAAACAAGCACGAAATCAGGCTTTAGAAGCTTGTTATTCTGATATGTTGATTAATGAATCAGATTATTTAGCTGTGAGATTGCCTGATTTACCTTATGAAAATAATAGTTTTGACCTGCTATTATCTGCTCATTTTTTATTTATGTATGCTGAACATTTAGATTATGAATTTCATCTTGCTTGTTTAAATGAAATGTTACGCGTTGCGAAAGATGAGATTAGAATTTTTCCAGTTGTTGATTTAAGTGGAAAACCATATCAGTATTTGCATGAAATTTTGACATATATTAACGACTTAGGTCATGAGACAGAATTAATTAAAGTTGATTATGAATTTCAGAAAAATGCACATACGATGTTGAAAATTAAGGTAAATAATAATACTTCTGTTTTGTATTAAATATATTTAGAAAATACACATTACGGCTATACTGCTTTTTTGATAAAAAAGACTAGATGCAACATTTACATCTAGTCTTTAAAATAGATATCAAGTTCTTAAAAAATGATCATCCTCGTGTGAAGTATTATCGTCTTGATAGCGTTCCATTTTCATATATAAATCATATTTATCCCGTAATGCAGCAATGTCCTGCATCATTTCTGAAGCGTGATGTTTATCCAATGCTTCTTGATTAATCCAACTATCTATAAGCAATACAGTTTCAGGGTCATCATAAGATATAAAATAATCATATTTAAGGTTCCCTGGTTGTGCTTTAATCTTCGCTACAATGCCTTTGTTAATCATAGCTTCAATAAACCTTTTAGCGCTCCCATTTTTACCAGTATAATATAAATTGACAGTTAAACTCATTTTAAAAGCTCCTTTATATAACGTTTTTATGAATACAATAGAAAATATGCATATGCTTTTATTAATTTTATTATCTTATTGAAAATTTAAAAATATTTACTGGATAGTACATTTGAATTTTAAAGCATCTATGTGATTGGCAGTGCATTTATATTTAGTTGATATTATTATAAAACAAGTTAGACTTTTAGTTCCTTATGCTTCTTGAGTTTTCAATTATATAATTTATAGAAACAAGTAATATAGCATATCCAAATAGCCCCCTCGAAGGGAATCGAACCCCTATTCTAAGAACCGGAATCTTATGTGTTATCCATTACACTACGAGGGGTAAATATAACGATAATATTAGTTTACAAATGTTATGACTTAGGGTCAATAAGAACGAAATAAAAATGGATAAATATTTTGAGCGTTATTTTTTGACCATGTTTGACTTTTGAGTTAAAATAAGTTTATCAGTTAGAAATAAGGAGGCAATATTAATGAATTTAATACCTACAGTAATTGAAACTACAAACCGTGGGGAACGCGCTTATGACATTTACTCACGTTTATTAAAAGATCGAATCATCATGTTAGGTTCACAAATCGATGATAACGTAGCAAACTCTATCGTATCACAATTATTATTCCTACAAGCACAAGATGCTGAGAAAGATATTTATCTTTATATCAACTCACCAGGTGGTAGTGTGACTGCTGGATTCGCTATTTATGATACTATCCAACATATTAAACCTGATGTGCAAACAATTTGTATTGGTATGGCAGCTTCAATGGGTTCATTCTTACTTGCTGCTGGTGCAAAAGGTAAACGTTATGCATTACCAAACGCAGAAGTTATGATTCACCAACCATTAGGTGGAGCTCAAGGTCAAGCAACTGAAATCGAAATTGCTGCTAACCATATTTTAAAAACACGTGCTAAATTAAATCAAATTTTAGCAGATCGTACTGGTCAATCAATTGAAAAAATTGAAAAAGATACTGATCGCGATAATTTCTTATCAGCTGAAGAAGCAAAAGAATATGGCTTAGTAGACCATGTTATGAATCCTGAAGCTTAATAATAAATCAGTATAATTAAAGTTAAACAGGCAAGTTTCAAAGTTATTTGAAACTTGCCTGTTTTTTATAAGTATTGTAACTAATACACTATGATTTGATTTTTTTATAGATAAGTATGCTAGCAAAAACTGTGCAAATACTTCCAACTACAATAAAGAATAAAGAAATGATTATCATAGGTGTGGAACTTTCAAATGCAAATATGCCATTTATAATAATTAATATGCCTGCTATTAACAAAAGTATGTGAGTTAAACTATCTTTATTCACGTATATCACCTCTCAATGATTCTTAAGTTAATGAACTAGGTCCTCTAGTGCAATTTTTAAATCAGGATATTTAAATTTAAAATCAAGGGCTTGTAATTTGTTAGGAATGACCTTTTGTGTGTCTAAAACAACAGTAGACATTTGGCCTAAAACTAATCTAAGTGCCAATGATGGTGCCCAAGTATAATGGGGTTTATGAGTAATACGTGCTAGAGTATATCCGAATAAGTTTTGTCGTTCAACAATTGGTGCGGTAAAGTTAAATACGCCATTTGCTTCATCGACACTGATAGTATAAAGTATCGCTCTTATTAAATCGTCAATGTGAATCCAAGAATACCATTGTCGGCCAGAACCTAATTTTCCGCCAACATAATAATCATATGCTTGTTTCATTAAAGGTAAGGCACCACCTTTATCGGACAATACCATGCCGAATCTACCGATAATTACGCGTGTGCCAAACGATTCAAACTGTTGAGCCCGACGTTCCCATTGATACACAACTTCCGATAGAAAATCGAAGGGTAAAGATTTGTATAATTCAGTGTAAGTTCGATTTAAATCTGGTCTATAATAACCTACAGCACTTGCATTGAAAAAGATATCTGGACGTTTCTTTCGTGTTTTGAACAAGTCGAATAAAGCTTGAGTAGATTGAATTCTACTCAACATGATTTGTTGCTTATGACGATTTGTCCATCTATGGTTTAAGCTTGCACCTGCGAGATTGATTACGATATCAATATCTGGTACTTTTTGTTCCCAACCATTTTCTGTCCAATTAATGTAAGTGATTTTTGGATGAGAATTGATTTTATTTTGTCTTGTTAATACTGTTACATGTGCATCACTTTGTACGATTGCATCGATAAGTTGACTCCCTATCATGCCTGTTCCACCTGTGATTAAATATTGTTTCATCATATCACCTCTATAATAAGATACTTTACATGTTAAACTTATAAAAATTACAATTAATGGTAAATTTTATAAGTCATATTTTTTTCAAAAATTGTTCAATAATATGTCATTTACTAGGCTTTAGAAGCCTTTAAATTCAAAATATATACGTTATAATATAAGTACCTTCAAAAATAATTAATCTTTTCTTAATTATTCGAGTATACCCCATAATATACAAGCGAAGGTAAAATTTTGACTCCCTTTAGTATAGGTCTATACATTATAGTATAGACCTTTTTTATGTTATCTCAATTCTTGTTATAAAACTATCTTTTTATCTTTTGATAACTTCACAAAATAAATTTATAATGTTAATCAGTAATGCGTATTGTATGCATGATTATGAGATTATAAAAAATAAATTAATGAAATAGTAGAAATAATTACAATTAGTATTATAATCGGGAAAATGAATTTGGATTTGATTGTGCCTAATGATTCATACTCATCATTGTCGGTCATCATTTTTCGAATTCCATTTTGCTTACCTTGTGGTGATTGATAGGGCGTATTAAATAAGTCATTATTTTCTAACATGTGAAAACACATCCTTTAAAATGTTAAGAATAATTAAGATTTTAATATTGCATTGAAAGGACAACTATTAAAGATTAAGATGAATTTGTAGTTAATAATAAATTATATAGTATTTTAATTCTACAATAAGGTATGTCCGATTGATAATCAATGAATGAAAAAGAGTTAATAAGTTTTAATCAACATTGAAATGTTGTAAAATATATTTTTAATAATAGTAAATATATATATAACTAAGCTTACGAGTAAATAGATATAAATTGAAGTGAGGGAAGCATATGCCAAAGCATAATCATAATGATGATTTTGATGGTCGTGGTAAAAAGAAGATGAGCTTGTTCGCCAAGATAGTGAGTGGGGTAATTGTATTCCTACTTTTATTCGGCCTTGTTTTTGCAATCTTTGCTTTTGTAGATCATTCTAATAAAGCGAATGAACGTTTAAGTGACCAAAAGCAAGAAGAAAAGGATAAGAAGAAAGAGAAAACCAAAGAAGAGAAAAAGAAAAAAGAAAAATCAACAGAAGAAACACAACAAACACAACAGCAAACGCAACAAACACAACAACAGACAGAACAAACGCAGCAAACACAACAGACTCAGCAGCAGACGCAACAAACACAGCAACCTGCGACAGTAGAGCGTAAAACAACGCAAGAAAAGAAAACAAATGAAAAACCATCAACAGAAGAAAAATCTACTGAAGAAAAAACGACAGAAGAACCTTCTACTGAAGAGAAGACAACCGAAGAGCCTTCAACAGAAGAAAAGACTACTGAAGAACCATCAACAGAGGAAAAGACTACTGAAGAACCATCAACAGAAGAAAAAACAACAGAAGAACCATCAACACAACAAAAAAAAACGACTGAACCAAAATCAACAACTGAACAACCGTCCACACAACAAAGATCATCTCAAAGTTCTGGACAAGACACATCTAATTCTAGCAGTCAAAGTAATAACAACTCAGAAAAGAGCAGTCAATCCTCAGATGAAGATTAATCAAATAATATAAAATAAAAAGACATCACACTTTTACTAGATTTAACATTAAAGTGCGATGTCTTTTTATTATTTGTAATAATAAGGTATTGTCGTAACATAGATATTGTTATAGATATATTTATTTAAAATAAATACTGCAATAAATAGATAATAATGATTGGGAAAAATATTAATATTAAGCAACCGCTAAAACACCCCAAGGGTCCACAACCTATTTGGGTACCATATTTATAATGGCGACGATAACCATTGGAATCATAATGATCTGTGTCATGACGCTCATTTTTAAAATACTTATCATCTTTATATTGTTCATCACCAGGCTTTAATACTTTAGGTGTTTCAGAATTTGTCATAACACACCTCCTTATATCAGTATTATAGTTAGTTTAACTTTTAAGCAAAAACATAGCAAAATTTAATAAATAATTCTAATTGACGAAGGTTCAATTTTGGTATCATAATATAAATATAATTGATGATTTATGATTAATAAATGAATAAAAGGGTAAAATGTAAATAGTGAAAGTTGTAAAAGTATGGGTAAAATAATGTAAGTGTTATCATTTGTTTTTCACTTTGTATTTCTCTTGCAATTTAGAAAATATAGTAGTAGTATTGCAACTATAAAGGTTATATTTTTTTGTCCCACCAGGGACGTAAAAAGTCAATCTATGGTTAGAACTTGACCCTTTAAATTGATAAGGAGGAGGATAGTAGTGAAAGACTTGATAAAAATTCAACAGAAGTTAGTGCCTGAAATTGTTGAAAAAATGTATCGTCGTTTTTCAATTCTCACTACTATCTCAAAGTATCAACCTGTAGGTAGACGTAGTTTAAGTGAATATATGGATTTAACTGAACGTGTATTGCGATCAGAAACGGATGCATTAAAGAAACAAGAGCTTGTAAAAGTAAAGCCAACTGGGATGGAAATTACAGACGAAGGTGAAGCGACGATTAGACAGTTGAATAGTTATTTCAACAGTTATTCTGATGATCACCATTTGGCTCAAGTTATCAAAGAAACATATGATATCAAGGATGTTTATGTAATTCCTGGTGATTCTGATTCGGATAAGACGGTTAAGATCGAATTATCACGACAAGCAGGACAACTAGTTGAGGATGTACTCTATGAACAAGCGATTGTAGCTGTTACGGGTGGATCAACTATGGCTTATGTTAGTGAAGCTATGCATGATCAACCATTTGATGTGTTTTTTGTCCCAGCACGTGGCGGGTTAGGCGAAAATGTGATATATCAAGCCAACACAATTGCAGCTAGTATGGCGCAACAAACTGGTGGAGATTATACGACATTATACGTCCCGGACAATGTAAGTGAAACAACTTATAACACACTTATGTTGGAACCTTCAGTAATCCATACACTTGAAAAAATTAAAGAGTCCAATATTACAATCCACGGCATTGGTGATGCGCTGAAGATGGCGCGAAGACGTCAATCACCTAGTGAAGTTATAAATAAGCTTCAACATCACAATGCCTCAGGAGAAGCATTTGGATATTATTTCGATGATCAAGGTGACATTGTCCATAAAGTGAAAACAATTGGACTTCAGTTAGAAGATCTTGAATCGAAGAAGTTTATTTTCGCCGTAGCAGGGGGTAAATCAAAAGGAGAAGCGATTAAAGCTTATCTCTCGATTGCTCCTAAAAACACTGTATTGATTACAGATGAAGGTGCGGCTAGAGTTATTGCAAACAATAGTAATAAAAAGTGATTTCACTTTTTAAATATCATTTTTAAAGGAGGCCATTTTAATGGCAGTAAAAGTAGCAATTAATGGTTTTGGTAGAATCGGTCGTTTAGCATTTAGAAGAATTCAAAACGTTGACGGAATCGACGTAGTAGCAGTAAATGACTTAACAGATGACGAAATGTTAGCTCACTTATTAAAATATGATACTATGCAAGGTCGCTTCACTGGAGAAGTTGAAGTTGAAAATGACGGTTTCCGTGTTAACGGACAAGAAGTTAAATCATTCTCTGAGCCAGACCCAAGTAAATTACCATGGGGAGACTTAGATATCGATGTAGTATTAGAATGTACAGGTTTCTTCGCTGACAAAACTAAAGCAGAAGCTCACATCAATGCAGGTGCTAAAAAAGTATTAATCTCAGCTCCAGCAACTGGTGATTTAAAAACAATCGTTTACAACACTAACCATAACGAATTAGATGGTTCAGAAACAGTTGTATCAGGTGCTTCATGTACTACTAACTCATTAGCTCCAGTAGCTAAAGTATTAAATGATGACTTTGGTTTAGTTGAAGGTCTTATGACTACTATCCACGCATACACTGGTGACCAAAATACACAAGATGCTCCACATGCTAAAGGTGACAAACGCCGTGCTCGTGCAGCAGCAGAAAACATCATCCCTAACTCAACTGGTGCTGCTAAAGCTATCGGTAAAGTTATCCCTGAAATTGATGGTAAATTAGACGGTGGTGCGCAACGTGTACCAGTTGCTACAGGTTCTTTAACTGAATTAACAGTTGTATTAGAAAAAGACGTAAGCGTTGAAGACGTTAACAATGCAATGAAAAACGCTTCAAACGAATCATTCGGTTACACTGAAGACGAAATCGTATCTTCTGACGTAATTGGTATCACTTACGGTTCATTATTCGATGCAACACAAACTCGTGTAATGACTGTTGGCGACCGTCAATTAGTTAAAGTTGCAGCTTGGTATGATAACGAAATGTCTTACACTTCACAATTAGTACGTACATTAGAACATTTAGCAACTCAAGCTAAATAATATTTAATGTCAAATTAATTTAGCAAGCCCAATGTGCTGTATTAAATTTTAGCAATAGGCTTAGGAGTAAGCGGGGAGCACAAACGCTTCTCCGCTTATTTTACTTTATTGTTCCATTAAAAGGAGGAAGTTTAGATGGCTAAAAAAATTGTATCTGACTTAGAATTAAAAGGTAAAACTGTACTTGTCCGCGCTGATTTTAACGTTCCAATGAAAGACGGAAAAATCACAAATGACAACCGTATCGTTCAAGCATTATCAACTATCAATTATATTATTGATGAAGGTGGAAAAGTTGTATTATTCTCACACTTAGGAAAAGTGAAAGAAGAAAGCGATAAAGCTGAATTAACTTTGAAACCAGTTGCAGAAGCTTTAACTGAAAAATTAGGCAAAGACGTTGTGTTTGTACCAGAAACACGTGGCGAAGAACTAGAAAAAGCTGTTAAAAGTCTTAATGATGGCGATGTATTATTAGTAGAAAATACACGTTTTGAAGATGTTGACGGCAAAAAAGAATCTAAAAATGATCCTGAATTAGGTAAATACTGGGCTTCACTTGGTGATGTATTTGTAAATGATGCATTTGGTACAGCTCATCGTGAACATGCGTCAAACGTAGGTATCGCTTCTAATTTAGAAACAGTTGCAGGATTCTTGATGGAAAAAGAAATTAAGTATATCGGCGGCGTAGTTGAAAATCCTGAGAAGCCAGTAGTAGCAATCCTTGGTGGAGCTAAAGTATCTGACAAAATTGGTGTCATCACAAACCTATTAAACATCGCAGATAAAGTACTTATCGGTGGTGGAATGTCATACACATTCTTTAAAGCACAAGGTAAAGAAATTGGTTTATCACTTTTAGAAGAAGATAAAGTGGACTTTGCTAAAGAGTTATTAGAACGTGCTGGAGATCAAATTGTCTTACCAGTAGATTGTAAAGTTGCAAAAGAGTTCTCAAATGATGCTGAAATCACAGAAGTTTCTGTTTCTGACATCCCTGCTGATCAAGAAGCGATGGATGTTGGTCCTAAAACAGTAGAATTATTTAAAGAACAATTACAAGGTGCGCATACAGTCGTATGGAACGGACCAATGGGTGTGTTTGAGTTAAGTAATTTTGCAAAAGGTACTATTGGTGTTTGTGAAGCAATTGCAGGACTTAAAGATGCAAATACAATCATCGGTGGTGGCGACTCAGCTGCAGCTGCAATTTCATTAGGCTATGCCGATGACTTTAGTCATATCTCAACAGGTGGCGGAGCATCATTAGAGTATCTTGAAGGTAAAGAATTACCAGGCGTAGTAGCAATCGCTAATAAATAATACACACAACTAATGACTAAGATCCTTTGATTACTAGTCTTAATAAAGACTAAGTCATAATTTAACTAATAGGAGTGTAATATAATGAGAAAACCAATTATCGCAGGTAACTGGAAAATGAACAAAACAGTTCAAGAAGCAAAAGATTTTATCGATGCATTGCCAGCATTACCTGATACAAACGAAGTAGAATCTGTTATTTGTGCACCAACAATTCAATTAGATGCATTAGTATCAGCTGTTAACGATGGTAAGGCACAAGGTCTACAAATCGGTGCGCAAAACACTTATTTTGAAGACAATGGTGCGTTTACTGGAGAAACTTCACCAGTAGCATTAGCTGATTTAGGTGTAAAATTCGTAGTTATCGGTCATTCTGAGCGTCGTGAAATCTTCCATGAAACTGATGAAGAAATTAACAAAAAAGCGCATGCCGTATTTAACCATGGTATGACACCAATCATTTGTGTTGGTGAAACTGACGAAGAACGCGAAAGTGGTAAAGCTAACGAAGTAGTTGGAGAACAAGTTAAGAAAGCTGTAGAAGGTTTATCAGAAGAGCAATTAAAACAAGTTGTTATCGCTTATGAACCAATTTGGGCAATCGGTACTGGTAAATCATCAACTGCTAAAGATGCTAACGAAATGTGTGCATTTGTTAGAACAACAGTTGCTGAAGTAGCTAGCCAAGAAGTTGCAGACGCTACACGTATCCAATACGGTGGTAGTGTTAAACCTAACAACATCAAAGAATACATGGCTGAATCAGATATTGATGGTGCTTTAGTTGGAGGCGCATCTCTTAAAGTAGATGATTATGTACAATTGTTGGAAGGTGCAAAATAATATGGCAAAACAACCAACTGCATTAATTATTTTAGATGGTTTTGCAAATAGAGAAAGTGAACATGGCAATGCCGTAAAACTAGCTAACAAACCCAATTTTGACCGTTACTACAGTAACTACCCTACAACACAAATCGAAGCAAGTGGTTTAGATGTTGGTCTTCCAGAAGGACAAATGGGTAATTCAGAAGTTGGACACATGAATATTGGTGCTGGGCGTGTTGTTTATCAAAGTTTAACTCGTATCAATAAATCAATTGAAGACGGCGATTTCTTTGACAATGACGTATTAAATAATGCAATGCAACATGTTAAAGATAATAATTCAGGACTTCATGTCTTCGGATTGTTATCTGACGGTGGTGTTCACAGTCACTACAAGCATTTATTTGCTGTTTTAGAATTAGCGAAAAAACAAGGTGTAGATAAAGTTTATGTTCACGGATTTTTAGATGGACGTGACGTAGACCAAAAATCTGCATTGAAATATATTGAAGAAACAGAAGCTAAGTTCAAAGAAATTGGCGTAGGTCAATTCGCTTCTATCTCAGGCCGTTACTATGCGATGGATCGTGATAAACGTTGGGATAGAGAAGAAAAAGCTTACAATGCAATTCGTAATTTTGGTGGCGAAAAATTCGAATCTGCTAAAGCAGGTGTAGAAGCAAACTATGCTAAAGACTTAACAGATGAATTTGTTGAGCCATTTGTTGTTGCTGACCAAAATAACGGTGTGAATGATGGAGATGCAGTAATCTTCTTTAACTTCAGACCCGACAGAGCTGGACAACTTTCTGAAATATTCACAGATAAAGCATTTGACGGTTTCAAAGTTGATCGTGTAAATGATTTATACTATGCAACTTTCACAAAATACAACGATAATGTAGACGCTAAAATTGTATTTGAAAAAGTTGACTTAACGAATACTATCGGTGAAGTTGCTCAAAATAATGGTTTAAAACAATTACGTATTGCTGAAACTGAGAAATTCCCACACGTTACTTATTTCATGAGCGGTGGACGAAATGATGAGTTTGAAGGAGAAAGACGTCGTCTTATTGACTCTCCTAAAGTAGCAACTTATGACTTGAAGCCTGAAATGAGTGCTTATGAAGTTAAAGATGCTTTATTAGAGGAATTAGCAAAAGGCGATTTAGATTTAATCCTATTAAACTTTGCTAACCCTGACATGGTAGGCCATAGTGGAATGCTAGAACCGACAATCAAAGCTATCGAAGCTGTTGATGAGTGTCTTGGTGAAGTTGTCGATAAAATTATCGAAATGGGTGGACAAGCAATTATCACTGCTGACCATGGTAACTCAGATATGGTCCTAACAGATGATGATCAGCCAATGACTACTCATACAACAAATCCAGTACCAGTTATTGTTACTAAAGATAGATTAAAATTAAAAGAAACGGGAAAATTAGGCGATTTAGCTCCAACATTACTTGATTTATTAAATGTTGAGCAACCAGAAGATATGACTGGTGAATCACTAATTAACCATGAATAATTTACAGGACTAATTTTAGAAATATCAAGGCATTCTGTATGATTACTTTTATTAGAAAATTGAATTAAGCAATAGGATGTCTTGATATATTTATAAACAATTAAATTACTTGTATTTATGGCTTTACAAGCTATAATGAAGATGAAATTTAATATTTCTAAACTACTTAATTAAAAGGAGATTATAAACATGCCAATTATTACAGATGTTTACGCTCGCGAAGTCTTAGACTCACGTGGTAACCCAACAGTTGAAGTTGAAGTTTTAACTGAAAGTGGCGCATTTGGTCGCGCATTAGTTCCATCAGGTGCATCAACTGGTGAACATGAAGCAGTTGAATTACGTGATGGTGATAAATCACGTTACTTAGGTAAAGGTGTAACTAAAGCCGTTGATAACGTTAACGAAATCATCGCGCCTGAAATCGTTGAAGGTGAATTTTCAGTATTAGAACAAGTTTCTATCGATAAAATGATGATTCAATTAGACGGTACAGAAAACAAAGGTAAATTAGGTGCTAACGCGATTCTTGGTGTATCAATCGCCGTAGCTCGTGCAGCAGCTGACTTATTAGGTCAACCACTTTATAAATATTTAGGTGGATTCAATGGTAAACAATTACCAGTACCAATGATGAACATCGTAAATGGTGGTTCTCACTCAGATGCTCCAATCGCATTCCAAGAGTTCATGGTATTGCCTGTTGGCGCAGAATCATTTAAAGAATCATTACGTTGGGGAGCTGAAATCTTCCACAACCTTAAATCAATCCTTAAAAACCGTGGTTTAGAAACAGCAGTTGGAGACGAAGGTGGATTTGCTCCTAAATTCGAAGGTACTGAAGATGCTGTTGAAACAATCTTAGAAGCTATCAAAGCTGTAGGTTTAGAGCCTGGTAAAGATGTATTCTTAGGATTTGACTGTGCTTCTTCTGAATTCTACGAAGATGGCGTATACAACTATGCTAAATTCGAAGGTGAAACTGGTGCGAAACGTACTGCTGAAGAACAAGTTGACTACTTAGAAGAATTAGTTAACAAATATCCAATCATCACTATCGAAGATGGAATGGATGAAAACGACTGGGATGGTTGGAAAGTATTAACTGACCGTATCGGTGATCGTGTTCAATTAGTAGGTGACGACTTATTCGTTACAAATACTGTTAAATTATCTGAAGGTATCGAAAAAGGTATCGGTAATTCAATCTTAATCAAAGTTAACCAAATCGGTACATTAACTGAAACATTTGATGCTATAGAAATGGCTCAAAAAGCTGGTTACACAGCAGTTGTTTCTCACCGTTCTGGTGAAACTGAAGATACTACAATTTCTGACATTGCAGTAGCTACAAATGCTGGACAAATCAAAACTGGTTCATTATCAAGAACTGACCGTATTGCAAAATACAACCAATTATTACGTATTGAAGATGAATTATACGAAACAGGCAAGTTTGACGGACTTAAATCTTTCTATAACTTATCTAAATAATAGTACTAAGATTTTTAAATGAGAGTTCACGCGCTTAAATTTAAGATTTAAATCTTAGCAATAAAGGGAGCCGATTGAAATTTAAAGATTTCAATCGGCTCTTTTTCTTTTATAATTAGGAAAGCAAATAATCAAAATTTTTGATATAAGTAAAACAACCTAATTAAGATAGCAAATATTAAACAAAACTGACAAGAAAATTAAAGAAGATTACTTGGACGAATGATAATGCATACATTTTTTATGTTGTATCATGATTATTTATCTACAGAATGTCCATAAATTTCAATCATACTGATATATGCTATTTAATTTATTCATATTTTGCTCTGAAACTGATATAATTAAAGTTGTAATTTAAAGAAGGAGCACGAACTTATTATGGAGGCAAAAGTAAAATCTAGAGAAACTAAGACTGCTCACATGATTGCTTATTGTTCATTAATCATCGCTATACTTTATGCAATTCATCTATTTGTTATATTAGATGATAGTGTAGTTAAGCAAATGTTAGCCAACAGTGGTCAACAACCATCATCAAACGCAATCGGTACAATTAGAAATAGCTTTCAGTTTACTGGTGTCATGTATATATTAGCCAATTTGGCTGGGGTGATTGCAATATGGAATAGACACACTTACTTATGGTGGTTTATGTTTGCTGTATTCACATCACAAATCTTATATAATTTAATAAATATAAGTTCAGTTTATGGTGCGATATTAGATGTGAAAGCAACAATAAATATATTACCGTTAACAATCGTACTCGTGATGTCATTGTTACTAGCAATTTATATGTTTATCGTTTCAATTAAGCGTAAAAGTACATTTAATAGATAGAAGTTTGCTAATCTTAACGAACGTATGATATAATGCGTTTCGTATATAATGAATGGAGGACAATTTTCATGCATACATTAATCATCTTACTTTTAATCATAGATTGTATTGCATTAATAACTGTTGTGTTACTCCAAGAAGGTAAAAGTAATGGACTTTCAGGTGCGATAAGTGGTGGCGCCGAACAGTTATTTGGAAAACAAAAGCAACGCGGCATCGATTTATTCTTGCATAGATTAACAATTGTATTGTCTGTCATTTTCTTCTTGTTGATGTTAGGCATAAGTTATTTGGGTTTATAAGGTCCGACAATGTAAAAGTCGGGCTTTTTTATTTATAATATATAGGGTAGCGCCCTATAAAGAAACGGATTTTTAAAAACGAATTATAGAACAAATATTGATACAAGCATATGCGAAAGGATTGAATCATAATGCAAATCAAACTACCAGAGCCATTCTTTTTTGAAGAAGGTCCTCGAGCTGTGTTATTGTTACATGGTTTTACAGGAAATTCAGCAGATGTTAGACAATTAGGTCGCTTTTTACAGAAGAAGGGGTATACAAGTTATGCGCCGCAGTATGAAGGACATGCAGCACCACCTGAAGAAATCCTTAAATCAAGCCCACATGTATGGTATAAAGATGCTATAGATGCCTATGACTTTTTGGTAGACAAAGGCTATGAAGAAATAGTAGTTGCAGGATTATCATTAGGCGGATGTTATGCTTTAAAAATAAGCTTAAATAGAGATGTAAAGGGTATTGTAACCATGTGTTCCCCTATGTATATTAAAACAGAAGGCGCAATGTTTGAAGGGGTCTTAGATTATGCACGTAATTTTAAAAAATACGAGGGTAAAGATCAAGATACAATAGAATCAGAAATGTCAGCATTTCATCCAACAGATACATTGAAAGACCTACAAGGTCAAATACAAGATGTACGTGATCATATAGATGAAGTTATGGATCCGTTATTAGTGATTCAAGCTGAACAAGACAAAATGATCAATACAGATTCTGCAAACATTATATACAACGAGAGCGAATCTGATACTAAAGATATTAAATGGTATGCAAATTCAGGACATGTAATAACAATTGATAAAGAAAAAGAACAAGTCTTTGAAGCTGTATATCAATTCCTAGAATCATTAGATTGGTCAAAATAAAAATTATAAGTAGAAAATATAGAAAGGAGGGGCATAATGAATTTAAAACAATCCATTGAAGAAATAATCAAACAACCAGATTATGAACCGATGTCAGTGTCTGATTTTCAAGATGCCTTAGGCTTAAGCAGCGCAGATTCATTTAGAGATTTAATTAAAGTACTTGTAGAATTAGAACAAGTAGGTTTGATTGAACGTACAAAGACAGATAGATATCAACGTAAAGTCTCTGCTAAGTCAAAAGAAACAAAATTAATTCGAGGTAAATTAAGTCAAAATAAAAAAGGCTTTGCTTTCTTACGTCCTGAATTAGAAGATATGGAAGATATTTTTATTCCACCTACAAAAATAAACCGCGCAATGGATGGAGACACTGTAACAGTTGAAATTCAGAATTCGAAGGGTGAGCATAAAGGTAAAACAGAAGGCGAAGTTAAGTCTATTGAGAGCCACGCAGTGACACAAGTCGTAGGAACTTATAGCGAAGCACGTCATTTCGGATTTGTCTTACCAGACGATAAACGTATCATGCAGGATATTTTTATCCCTAAAGGTCAAAATTTAGGCGCTATAGACGGACATAAAGTGTTAGTTCAAATTACTAAATATGCAGACGGTACGGATAATCCCGAAGGCCATATTTCTGCCATACTTGGTCACAAAAATGATCCAGGTGTAGATATTTTATCTATTATCTATCAACATGGTATTGAAATTGAGTTTCCAGATAATGTTTTAGCCGAAGCGAAAGCAGTACCAGAGGAAATCAATCCTAGTGAAATTGAAGGTCGAAGAGACTTACGTGATGAACTAACGATTACAATAGATGGTGCAGATGCGAAAGATTTGGATGACGCAATCAGTGTTAAAAAATTGAAAAATGGTAATACGCAGTTAACTGTTAGTATTGCTGATGTTAGCTATTATGTGACAGAGGGCTCAGCATTGAATGAAGAAGCTTATAGCCGTGCTACGAGTGTTTATCTTGTAGATCGTGTAATTCCAATGATTCCGCATCGTCTAAGTAACGGTATTTGTTCATTAAATCCAAACGTCGACAGATTAACATTGAGTTGTCAGATGGAACTTAATGATCGTGGTGAAGTTGTAAAACATGAAATATTTGATAGTGTTATACACTCTAATTATCGAATGACATACGATGAAGTAAATGAAATTATTACAGATCACAATGAAACGACACGTAATCATTATGCAGAAGTTACACCAATGCTAGATTTAGCGTATGATTTATCTAACCAATTAATCAGCATGCGTAGACGCCGTGGTGAAATTGACTTTGATATTAATGAAGCAAAAGTACTCGTTGATAATGATGGTATTCCAACTGAAGTTCAGTTAAGACAACGTGGTCAAGGTGAAAGATTAATAGAATCATTTATGCTTGCAGCTAACGAAACGATTGCTGAACATTTTAATAAATTAGATGTACCATTTATCTATCGTGTGCATGAACAACCAAAATCTGAACGCTTACGTCAATTCTTTGATTTTATTACAAATTTCGGTCTTATGATAAAAGGAACTGGCGAAGACATTCATCCTTCAACATTACAAAAAATTCAACAAGAAGTAGAAGGACAACCAGAACAAATGGTCATCTCAACAATGATGCTACGTTCTATGCAACAAGCGAAGTATGATGATGTAAATCTAGGTCATTTTGGTCTGTCAGCAGAGTATTATACTCACTTTACATCGCCAATACGACGTTATCCTGACTTGATTGTTCATAGATTGATTCGTAAATATTTAATCGAAAAATCTATGGATAACAAGACATTAAATAAATGGGAAGATTTATTACCTGAAATTGCTGAACATACGTCACAACGTGAACGCCGTGCAATCGAAGCAGAACGTGATACAGATGAACTGAAGAAAGCAGAATATATGATTCAACATTTAGGTGAAGAATATGAAGGTATCATTAGCTCTGTTGCCAATTTCGGAATGTTTATCGAATTGCCAAATACAATTGAAGGTATGGTTCATGTATCTAATATGACGGATGATTATTATCACTTTGATGAACGACAAATGGCGATGATTGGTGAACGCCAAGCTAAAGTATTTCGCATTGGTGATCCTGTTCAAATTAAAGTTATCAATGTTGATGTCGATGAGCGCATGATTGATTTCCAAATTGTTGGTATGCCATTATCTAAAAATAATGACAGAGGTAGCCAACGACCAGCACGTGGTAAGACGATTCAAGCTAAAACGCGTGGCAAATCTTTAGATAACTCAAAAGATAACAAAGGTAAAAATCATAAACAACGTAAAGGTAAAAATCGTCGTAATCAAGAAAAAAATGCTGACGGTAATACCAAACATAAGCCATTTTATAAAGATAAAAAAGTAAAACGTAAAGCACGTAAAAAGAAAAAATAAATCAACAAAGAGGTGAAACTCAATGCCAAAGAAAAAATCACCAGGAACATTAGCTGAAAATCGTAAAGCAAGACATGATTATATCATTGAAGAAACGATTGAAGCGGGCATTGTGTTGCAAGGGACTGAGATTAAATCTATTCGCCGCGGTAGTGCAAACTTAAAAGACAGTTACGCACAAGTTAACCGAGGGGAGATTTACCTACAAAACATGCACATCGCTCCCTACGAAGAAGGGAATCGATTTAACCATGACCCACGTCGATCACGTAAATTATTACTTCATAAACGTGAAATTAATAAATTAGGTGATCAAACAAGAGAAGTAGGTTATTCTATTGTTCCGTTGAAGCTATATTTAAAACATGGTCACTGTAAAGTCTTACTTGGAGTTGCAAGAGGTAAGAAAAAATACGATAAACGACAAGCGCTTAAAGAAAAAGCGGTGAAACGTGATATAGATAGAGCAATGAAAGCCCGTTATTAAGCGAAAATATTGCCAAAGGTCATTATCTTTGGTAATATTAAATGTGCTTTCTGAATTGTAAACACAATGTTAACATTTATCAGGAAGTACATTCATTTTTATATTAAGGGGACGTTCATGGATTCGACAGGGGTCCCCCGAGCTAATTAAGCGTGTCGGAGGGTTGTCTCCGCATCAACACACACAGTTATAATAACTGGCAAATCAAACAATAATTTCGCAGTAGCTGCCTAATAGCACTCTGCATCGCCTAACTGCATCTCCTATGTGCAGTTAACGCGATTCAACCTTAAGTAGGATACGCTAGGCACTGCCGTTTGAAGTCTGTCTAGAAGAGATGAATCAAACTAGTATGATGTTGGTTGTCTATCTCCTACCATCATGCGAATTCCATTGATAGACTACACACGTAGAAAGGTTAGTATCAGGACCTCTGGACGCGGGTTCAAATCCCGCCGTCTCCATACTTAAGCCTTTAACCATAGCGGTTGAGGGCTTTTTATTTTTGAGTGCACAGAAAGTGCACAGATAATGCACAGCATATAAAAAACACCCCTTATTTTAGGGTGCTAATTTTGAATCTATCAAATCTCTATATACTTGTATTACATGTTTAATTAAAGCATGTTCCTTTTTAGTCCATTTTTTTAAATTATATTTAATTGTTCTTTTATTAAAACAATACAGTATGTGATGTTTGGCACGCCTGTGCCAAGAGTATTTAAATTTAAATTTAAATTTCTTACTATGTTTATCTAACATATGTTGTTCAGTTGGTGTTAATTGTAATGTTTCCCACTGATTTGCCAACAAATATCTACAAAAAGTTCTTACCATTTCTTTACTATTTTCACTTAATTGATTATTAAATGAAAATAAAATTGTATTGTTTTTTTCATTTAATAATTTATCTGTAAAATGAATTATTAAATCTGTCATACTTTCAAACGTATAGTTCAATTTTTTACTGCTGGAAAAATTTTTATTATTAGAATTAAATCTAACTGCTGCTCTTAATTGATATACATCAGTCATAGTAATATTATCTTTACCAGCAATTTTAAATAAAGTTTTTCTCCATTCTGATTTAGAATCAAGATTATCAAGCATTGTACGTTTTAAATTTTTAACTGTTATATAAACTGTAAATAATCCTATAATAAGTGTAGCTAATGGTGTAGCTAAAATTTTAATCCAATCAAGCCAAGTATTAGATGGTGGGAATGTATTAAAATTTTCTATAACTGTATTTCCTAAATCATTCATTTATTCACCTCATAAATATTTTATTATTTCTTTTTGTGTACTAGGGTACAAATGACCGTAGCGTGATGTAACTTCTTCTGTAGATGAATGTCCTAATCGTTGTGCTATTATCATAGGACTTGCACCATGATTAACTAACATAGACGCATGGCTGTGACGCAGCTCATGTATTACAATACGTGGGAATGTTTCGCCATCTGGTAGTGTATCATCTAATGCTTTTAAAGTGCTGGTAAACCATCTATCAATTGTAGACTCACTATAAGCTTTAAAGAAAGTACCAAACAATACATAATTATCTTTAAAAATGTTATTTTCTTTATACCAAATTAAATAATTTCGTAAGTCGTCCATCATGTGAGTAGGTAAGTATATATCACGTGTGGCTGCTTTCGTCTTAGGCGCTGTCACTTCACCGTGATAGTCCGTTTTGTTTATATGGATATAATCATCGTCAAAGTTGATATCTTGCCATGTGAGTGCTCTAATTTCGCCTTTACGTGCGCCACTCATGAATAACAGTTTAAAAAATAACTTTTGTTGTATATTAGGCAATGCTTCATAAAATTGATTGAATTGTTCTAACGTCCAATAATTTAAACGCTTTTTAGTCTCAATCTCAAAGTTGCCTACTAATGATGCAACATTACGCCCTAGATCATGATACTTCATAGCATGGTTCAGTAGCGATACTAGGAATACGTGCATTTTCTTCAAATAATCTCCTGAATGACCTTCTTTTAATTTCTGTGTTTGAAACTTCATTATCATTTTTGTATCAATATTGAATACGTCCATTGATTTAAAGAATGGTAGTAAATGATTGTTGGTATGTGTTTTTAATGCCTTAACACTTGATGATTTACGCCTAGCTGTATACCAATCAACATATTCCTCTACAAGCTTATCAAAAGGTAATTGATTAATTTTACCTATACCTTCTATTTCGTCCATATAAGCGTTACAAGATTTCACTGCTTCTTTACGCTGCTTAAACCCTTTACGAGTTATAAACTGACGAGTATTCGTCTTATCATAGTATGTGATACGGAAGTAATATGTACCACGTTTAGCATCTTTATAGATGTTGTGGGATAGTTTTAAGTCATGTTGCATAGTGGGTCACCTACTTTTGTTCTGATAAATAATTCTTTAATTCATTTATTGAAGTAATTCTAACAAGACGTTGTATTTTTATAGCATCTTGTTTTTCTACAGCTTTTTTAATTTCTTCGTGATATTCAGTTACATCAAATATTTCTCTATTTTTATCAATATTCGCTAAACGGTTTACAAAATCAAATGTACTATTAATATTTTTGTTTAGTAAATCAAATATTAAGTCATACTCCGCAGAATCATTTATCAATTCGTCCATTTCTCTTTTAGTTTTTAACATCTGTTTTGTTGAAATTACACTACTTTGAAAATTTGCAACAAGTGACATTAAACTTCTTTGATCTTCTTCATCTAACTTCAAAGGTTTACCGTAAGTATTGCCATCATCGTCAATTAATACTTCATCTTCTTCATATCCTAAATATATATTGAAATCTTCTTGTTCTACTAACCACATTAAATTCATGTACGGTTTATCTAAGAAAACTACAGAGTTATCCTTCTTATTTACACGATAACGCATTTCAGAAATAACGGAAGCATCAAATTTATTACTTTCTTTAAAACTCCTATTTAATTCCGTTATATATTTTTTAAATTCTTCTTTGGCCTCATTATTATCATATCCAGCAGATTCCAATAGTTGAGTATAAATATTTTCTTCACCTTCAGGATCAAATGCATAAGCTATTTTTATTAACGTCTTTTTAGTTGGTTTTTCTACCTTACCACTTTCAATAGTTGATATATAAGAACGTGAAATATCAACTTTATTTGCTAATTCTTGTTTATTTAAACCTCTTGATTCTCTTAATTCTTTTAATAAATCCTTTAATAACAAGGTTTATCACTCCTTTTTAATTCTTAATATTAATTTTAACACAAGTTACGCTTGTACCGTAAGTAAAAGTAGTGTATATTTAGGTTAAGTTAGTTACGCAACTTACGTAATTAACGTAAATTATTTTATTGGGTGGTGAAAAAAATGAGTGTTGCTATCAAAAGAATGGCGTTTAAATTTTCAATAGTCAAAAAAGGGTGGAATGCTAAACAATTAGCAGAACATGTACCTATGGATTACGTTTACTTAAATAAAATTATTAATGGTAAAGCAAATCCTTCTGATTTAATGGCTATAAAAATTTCGAATGCACTTGAAGTTGATGTGTCAGAAATATTTGAAATAAAAGAAAAAGTATAAAGGAGGAAACAAAATGAAAAAACTAGCATATCCCCATCTTTATATTCAACGCAAGGAACACGGTCACAATCAAGCGTTCGTTGCTCGAAAATTAGGTATCTCAAAGGAACGTTACTCTTTGAAAGAGCTAAACAAAGCAAACTTCACATTACCAGAAGCAAAAATTTTATCTGAATTATATGGAATGCCTATCGACCAGCTTTTTAGTAATTCAATAACAGTAGGATCATAAAAGGAGGAAAAGAAATGAATAAACAAATTTTTGGCAATGAAGAAATAAGGTTCATTGAGAAGGACGGGGAACATTGGGCAGTAGCAAGTGATGTTGCGAAGGTATTAGGATATTCACATGCACCTAGTATGTTGAGAATGATAGACCAAGAAGATAAGGGGGTACACAATGTGCACACCCTTGGAGGACAACAAAAAACAACGATACTTTCAGAATTTGGTATATACGAAGCTATTTTGAATAGTAGACGTGATGAAGCAAAAGAATTCAAAAAGTGGGTCAAACAAATATTGAAAAAATTAAGACATGCTAGTGGCTTAGAATCATATGAAGTATTCCGCATGTTAGATAAGGAACATCAAAAGAAAGCGATGCAGGTGTTACGTGGTGCATTAGAAAGTGATAAGCCTATTAATTTTATTAAAGCTAACACAATCGCAAATAAAGCCGTTTCTACAGCGTTTGGCTTTGAAAAGATGATTGGTAAGGACGATATGACACCAGCGATGTTAGAAGTACGTCAGGTCATCTTAGATGATGTTGTGAAATTAACCGAAGCTAAAAGCAATTTTAACTTAGACATTAAAGTAAGTAAAAGTATCTATGATAAGTACGGGGTGAAATCATGAGATTATTCGCAATACTTATAGCAGCAAGCTCATTGACATCTTTTTCAGTAGGTTATGTGACAGAAGATATATTTAATAGTTTCGCAGTATATTCGCCATTAGCTGCTACTTCATGGGTTATATCAGAATGGTTTAACGGAAGAAAAATTAAAAAACAATTATTGGAGGAAAATTAAGATGAAAGTTAGAGAATTTAAAAACAAATATGGTAGAGAAATAGCGCTAATGCTTATAAGTGATCGTGTTAATAACAAAAAAATGAATAAAGATGATAGAGAACTTCGTGAATATGAACTTATTAAAGCGTATATGGAACACCAAGATATTAATGATAAGTATATCGGGGATTTAGACATTTTCGATATGGTTACAGATTTTGAAAGAATGATAAAAATGTCTGTTAATGCCACTAATGTTTTAACGGTATTAGGTACGACTGGTAACGATATGCAAAATGAAATTAGTTACTTCTCACGTGAAGATGATTTAAATAATTTGTATCTTGCTAAGCTAGAAATTGAAAAGTTAATCAAAGCAATTGAGAAAAATAGACCAAATTACATTAATTTTTATAAGGAGAGTAAATAATGAATTATTCAGAAAAAGTACAAGAAAGCATTGAGTTCGCAGATTTGAGAAATAAGGTTCAATCGTTGCTCGATTACCTTGGAATGGAAACATCAGAATTAGAAAGTGGCAGAGAGTTTGCAATGAAAAGTAATGAACCTATAGTGTACCAAATGATAAATAACAACATTAAGCAAAATTATATTGTCTCAAGCACTTTGCAAGCTATCAGAACAGACATTGAGAACATGCACGATGATATTCGAGCTGATATTAAGCAAGAAAAAAACGCATTATCTCATGCCGACCAAAGCGAAGATAACGCGTAAGAACCGATATTTAATTAAATATCTAACTAAAATACTAACATAAACGAAAGGTTGGTTGTATGGACGAAACAACACTGTATAAAAAACATTTTGAATTTCATTCAAATTTAGATTATATCAATACAACAAGTTTATCCAGAATCAAAGAGATTAGTAAGCGAATCAATTTCGCTTCTATCTCATCTGATAAACAAATTTTTAATAACAAAGGTAATTTATATCATCGTGAAAAGAATGATATAGGTGATTACATCAGTAATCTTACTTTAGATTATATCATAATTCCTAAAGAAATTGGTGTTATTTATGGAATTGTGAATACAAAAATTACAGAAAATGATAACGGTGAAGAAGAAAAGAAAGCAAGTTTTAAAGCAGATACATTCAACAATTATGCAAGATTTATTGCAGATCTCATATCAGATAAAGTGATTTATTCTGATGAATTAGATGAATTTTTAATTGTCAAAAGTAATACCTATGAAGTGATAGATGAAACTAATTTTGCATTAAATTATCCAGTTGATAATAAGCATCAGATAAATGATTTTTTAGACGTCATGGTTGAAATTTATAGAGAATATTTAAGTATTGAACATGGTTATAATATCCTACCTTATACTATTGCAGGTAATAATTGGGTGTACGATTGTAGAAATTTAGAATTTATAGAAAAAACACTCAATCCAAATGAATTATGTGCTAAAAAATATGATGTTAATGCTAGTGATATTGATACAGATACACCTAGACAGTTTTATGATTTAGTAACTGAAAATGAAAAGAGTAAAAATAACTTAATGCTAGTACATGCATATACAATGTATCGAAAAATGGAACTTATCCAAGCAGAAAAATGGATGCTAATGAAGGACTTCGGTCGTTCGGGTAAAGGGTTGTTTATGACTACATTTGATGCATTGTTACAAGTTAATAAAGTGAATTTCGACAGTTTAATTTCTGGTGGTTTTGAAGCATCTAACGAATGGATGAATTTTTACGGTGCAGATATTGCACATGCAAATGAAACAGGAGAAATTACAAAAGTAATGATGCGAATATTGAGAAAAATTGCTACAGGTGAAGTAATTTCTGGACGTGGTATTGGTAGAAATGCATTCACATTTAAAAATAATGCAGTGTTAATTCTTGATACAAATGAAAGTGTGGATACAGGAGAAATTACAGCAAATACGACACGTACAATTAAAATTTCACTCAAAGATAGACCACTTAACGAAACAGATGAAGAACGTTATCAAGTATTCAAACCATATTGGGACTTCGTGCAACCAAATGGCAAAAAATCAGTAGCAGCTGCCGTTTCATTCTTAATTGTAAGTTTAGAGTATCTTAAAGAGATTGGGAGAGAATTTAAGTTTAATGATGTAACACTTAAAAATTACTTTAGTGAAGATGAATTGACGGAAACACAAGTTTCTTTATTGAAAGCATTATCTAGGCAAAATTTCATATTTGCTGGTGATGAAACATTACAAAAAATGATTGAACAGGATTATAAAAGTTTGAGGTACAAACAAGCTAAAGATGATATGAAAAAAATTGGCATCAGTCTAAATAATCAAAAAAAGATAGATGGTGTTAATACTAAAGTGCATAATGTTGGGAATGCAGAATTATTTAATATGGCACTTGAATTAATATCTGGAGAATAAAGGTTACCGTAACTCTTAGGTAACTCTTATAGTAACCCTAAAATCATTGTAATAACAGGTGGTAACTCTTGTAACTCTAATTTATATAGCGTTTTTTATGAATGAAATTATTGTTTACTACTATAGAGAAAAAAAGGGCTACAAGGGTTACCGTAACTCTTAATAAGGAGGTATTCAATGACAGGTTATCATGTAGCAAAATATTTATTAAAAAAGAATATTCAAGTTATACCTTTAAATGAGTACAAAAAGCCGAGTGTTTCATTTGCTGATATAGATATTACTGATGATTTCATTGAATATTATTCTATTCTATACAATAAAACAAATGTGTTAGGCGTTCTTACACGTGGTCTATGGTGTATCGATATTGATGTAGATCATCAAGAAGGTAGTAACGGATTAGAAAGTTTAAAAATGATACCTTTTTATGCCGAAGTTGTAGCAAATGCTCAAAACACTTTGGTACAAACTACACCTAGTGGTGGCAAACACATAATATTCAAAAAACGTGTAGGTATTGAATACAGTCAAAAAATAGATTATTTACCATCAGTAGATATAAAGGCACATGATAACAATTATTTTGTGTTAGCAAACAGTCAGACACGAAAAGGGATTTATAAACACAATAAAAAAGATGTAACGGAATATAATGGAGAATTTGAAAACCGTATATTTTCTAAACGTGGTAATTACACAAAACAAGTATTAGAACCGTATTCTATGAAACGAGTGTTATCAGACCATAATTTTGACCATTTAGGTGCTGGTAAAGGTGGATTAGGTAAACAAGCATACCAACGTATTATAAATGGTGAAAGTGAATATAGGAATGATGATTTATATAAAGCAGCAAGCTATGCGAAGCAATGTAACATCGATATTGAGCCATTGCGTATATTAATTGGGGATAATAAAAATGGCGATATATTTGATGAGAGAAGTTGGGAGGCGACTGTAAGAAGTGCAGGCTACTAATATTGAAACAAATTATGATGCACAAGCAAATAAGGCAGGTTTAATAGTTGGGATATCAGAAGAAATGTATTTCTGTTCAATTAGCAAGGTGTCGCAAGTATATGTTGAGTATATTGATAATAATTGGGTGGCATGGCGTGAAAGCTATGTACCCAATAGTAATAGGCGCACCAGTTATAAAATGATTGCCCACGGTGGATTTGAGTTGGTAATGGCACGTACTAAGAATTATTTAGGATATATCAAAAAGAATAGAGGGCGAAGAAAATGAGATACCTATACAACAGTGGCAACAGATATGGAAAAGTAATAACTAATAACGGTAACCGTCGTGTGATTACAGAATATCCACGTGAAATATTTAACTTTAATGATGATGAACTACATCAATACATGCTAGATAACAATTTAGGTTTTAATGCAATTGAGTTTAACGATATGACAATGCAGGAACTCGAAACAGTATTAATGTGGTGTAAACAGTTAAAGCCTATGAAATCAGTTAATTACAATTGTTCTAGCTATAACTTAAAGCATATGTTTGAACGTGAGCCTTATGGCTTTTATATATCAAATGGAAATATGAAAGAAGTCATGGCACTTGCTGGATTTAAGCCTAAGAACGCAGACGATCTCAATTGGTTTTATCCGATAAGTGAGCGTAGTATTAAACAACTTTAAAAGTAAGGTATTCATTAGAAATTGTATAGCTACAAATTATTAGAAGATATTAAAGATTGTTTATATCTATATTATTAAAGGGGATACGCACATGTGGTATAGAGATGTGGTTAATCAAATTGTTGCTAGATTACCGACCGATATAAGTAATGTATCAGAAAGTTATTTAGATAATGTAATCAAGCGATATGTAACTAAGTATGAGGATATTGAAGAAGTGAAACAATGTATTAATGATATGAAACAAAGTAAGGAAATTAAAACATACAAAGATTTTATAACTAAACAATAAGGAGTTTTTTAAATGGCTAAAGTAAATGAAAAATCAATCGAAGTATTCAACAAGGTAATTGAACCAAAAGTAGAGAATAAAAAATATGTAGCGTTAGAAAAGATTAAAGTAACTGACAAACTTAAAGAGTTTGATTTCAAGATGTCGCACTATCGCAATGAAGAAGATTTTGCAATGATTGCATCACTTAAAAAGGAACAAGGAAAACTTGAGAATGAGATTGTGGCATTACATGAGCAAAGTGAAGATGATAATCATAAGTTGTTAGATAAAGATATTAAAGACTTCAACAGCGCTTATGATAAAGAGGTTAAAGAATTAAGAGAGATAAATAGTAAATTAATTCAAGATTTCAATAACAAATTGCAAGATGCATATGAAGTCTATGAAAAGATGGCAGCTAACAAGGTAGAAGCTATTCGTAGAGCATCAAGACGTAATTATATGAATAGTGCAATTAGCAATCCAGATCAATGGAGATTGAGCTTACAACGCAGTACAAGTTTAGTTGATGATCCATTCAGAACAGATACAGACCCAACTATCTTAGCAAATACTTTTAAAGAGAAATTATTTAATATAAACAAACGTGCAGATTCAGAATACAATAACGGAAACCAAAAGTGGTAGAGGGGGAATTTAAATGAGTTATACGGTATTAAGTCCATTAGAACAAGACTATGCATTAGGGTTTGATGAAAAGAAAAACACTATTATTTTAAAACCATTATATTCAGATTCGAAAGTTGGAATCGCTAAATCAGATGGATTAACTAATTCTAAGGTTAATTATAAGAATGGTTTACTTACGAGCAGAGTATTTAAAAACTTTAAAGATACTGATGGAATAAACATTGTGTTAAATAATAGCGAAAGTTCATTCGTTGCTAACAGTCAAGATATTGGCGTACTTACTGTTATTAAAGAAGAATTTATAGGCTTTGGCATTCAAGTTGATAAGCTGAAAGATAAAGGCAAAGGGCTAAAAGAATTAGTAGACATAGCTAAGCATAAGCGTTCAGTATCAGTACAATGCTATGCCAGTATGTTGGGTATGGATGGTACAACGATTGGAAACATTGATAAGATTGAATTAATATCTATCAACACAAAATAAACTAATTATAAAATAGTATTGTTATAATATGATTTATGTAGTATAATGTAAGTAGGTAGAAATCTACCTTGAATGCTTTATAAATCATTCAGTCTATTCTTCTGGCACCAATTGCTTGTTCTTGAAAGTAACATACAGATAAACTCTTCCTTTATACGCCATCATCACTTGTCCTGTTCTTGTACTTGTGGTGGTGGCTATTTTAATATCAAGAGTTCATACAGACATATACAGTTTGATAGATCATACATTCAGTAATCATATCTAACATGTGATTGATGTGTGATTAACAGATTGATATAGAACATTGTTAAAGCAAGAGAATGATTCTATATTGTTGTGTTGTTATAACAAGATAAGTATTCAAGATAGATAATGATTGAAGTTATATTGAATGATGAATAAGTAATTAGTTCAATGATGATAAAGAAAGAGTAAATCAATAATGATAATGAGATAAGTAAATGTAATCAATTGAATGATTAGATCATAATGAATTCATTTATATTATCAAAAGAAGAATGATTAACTAAATAACTTTGATGAACAAACTTAAAAGATAAATGATTACAAAATGTTTTTGTTATTCAACTTAAAATTAAATTCAAAATAAATTATTAAATTCAAAATAAACATTCAACATGAACATCAATACAATAAGTATCTTCATAGTTATTCAATAGGTTAAATGCTTAATAGTGTTAATAGCTTTATACCAAATAGATAACTAATACAAAGGTCATAATAGTTTAATGATATTCGATGTGAATAGATTGGCTGAAGACTCATGAGGTGAGCTAAATAGATTATCAAAATACAGTTGTATCAGCTAATAATACACATGATAAACAGAGCAATAAAAGGCTTAATATCAAGACTTCATACAAGGCGTTTAGAGCTTGTTTCAGAGCATGTAATAACACTGTGATTAAGGCTTTGTAAATAATGAATGCACGTCATATTAGTACAGCTATTGATAACAGGATAGGAGTAATTAAAAAGGGAGGCATCCTATAGGCGCCCACTATATTTTTTAATTTCTGTAATCGATTGACTCTTAATCTTGACCGATTGTTGAAAATAAAAGTCGAAAATGTGTAAAGTTCACAAGCTTTACGTAGGTTAAATACTAAAAATTATATGAAAAGGGGAAATAAAATGGCTCAAAGAAAGTTACTGTCACAACAAAAGTCTAGATTAACTACAGAAGCACAGGAAACAAAGCAAGCTACAGAAGAAGCATTGAAACAACTTACTAAATTACAACCAGAGCCACCTGAATGGTTAGATGGTACAGCTACAAAGGAATGGCATAGAATATTCCCGTTACTAGAAGAATTACCAATAGCAAGTTTAGATTTAGCCCTTGTATCTGCATATTGCACAGCGTATTCAGACTATATTAATGCAACTATACGAATGAAGAATGAAAGTGCAATTATAGAAACGGAACGTGGCACAAAGCTTAATCAAAATCATGCTATTAAAAGGGATTCACTATCACAATTAAATAGTATTGCGCCTAAGTTAGGGCTAACTGTGGAATCAAGATTAAAAATACTAGATCCTTCAAAAGAAAAGGTGACTGGAAAATCAGTTTTTGACATATTCGGTATGGATGATGACGACTAATAAATAAATTTGTTTCATTAAAAGTGTCTAGGAGGGCTACTATGATATTAAAACGTTGTAAATCAGTTTTGTGGTATAAAGAAGAAATGAAAATTACTGAATATGAGTTGCTAACTAATTATAATCCACAATTCATTAATAGTAAGATTCGAGCAATACAGGAACAAATCAATGCAATGTATCATCTTAATACATCACATACAGTGTGTGATGAAATCGCTGGTGTTATTACAGTTTCATATCCATTAGATAAATTAGTTATATGGATAACTGATCAAAAAGATGAATTGAATCGTTTTAAAAGTAATAGTACCAAGAAACTTAATTTATTGAAGAAACTTATCAGTAACTATACACCTAAGGAACAAAAAGAAGTAATGAGATATTTCAAATCTAATGGCAGTAATAAGCCTTATAAGACAATTGATAAGTTACAGGAAGATTTATATAAGATACATCACAATAAGCGCATAGAACGCAATGAACAGCGTGAAAAAGAGAATGAAGTTATATATCAAAACTTTGTAGTAGAAGTGAAAGAAAGCTTAAATAATAAGCGTGAGGAGTTGGTTGTATGATTAGAGGATTAGATAAAGTAGATTATCCAATATTAGAAAAATACATGCGCAATTATCATAGTATGGTTGATACTTATAAGAATAAACCTAGTGATATGAACGAATTAAAGTATATGAACCTAGAATCAATTGTAAAAGGCATTACAGAAGTATATAACGGTAGTGAAGTTAAAGTGCAGCAGATTATTAAACTCACATGGTGGGATGATAAGAACTATACAGATGAAGTGATAGCGAGTGTTATAGATATCACAGAATACACGTTAAGACATGCTAGAGAGGTTATATTAAAGCGTGTTGCAAAGGCAGTAGAATATGTATGAGGTATGATAAATCAACTGTAAAAGCGTTTATATTGAATTACCACAAGACACAAGATAATAGTGTTTCATGTGATGAAGATGTTGGTATTTATGATTTTTTTAATGTTAACGATCAAGCAGAAACTCATGAGATAGATAATAGCAACGTTGAAGATGTGATATTTTTTAATGAATTAGAAGCTGTTGTTGAAAGAGTAGCGACTGAAAAAGAACATAATTTATTCTTATTACTTAGTAATGGTGTTAGTTTTGAAAAAGCTGGAAGTATATTTGGTGTGCAAAGTCAGAGGGCGAAACAGATGTTAAATCAGTTGTTGGATAAGTTAGGGTAAAATAATAATGAAATAAAGTTGCATTTTTACTGTGTAAAGTATTATTATTAATAGACAAGAACATCATTGATTATAGGTGATTAAATTTGAGTTTAAAAGATAAAAGTAAAAATAATAAAAAAATTGCCTATATGCTTTTAGAAGAAAATATGTATGATGCCTCAGTTAATAGGTTTTATTACTATTTTTTTCAAAAATTATTAAACTATGCTGAAGAAAATTTTGATTATAAAGACGATGGGAAAGGTTCATCTCATAATAATTTAATAAACTTCATAGATATCGAAATTAATAAAGCGATGCTAGACAGTTCAAACGGCATGAGTTTAATAAGAGCAAAAAGTATGAAAGGCCAATTTATAAGTGTGAAAAGATTAAGGGTGAAGTCAGACTATTATCAAGATATGATTTCAGAACGAGATATTTTGGAAGTCCAAGATACTATTAAAAAGTTAGATGAGCATTTCGGTTTAATTAAGAGTGAAATGTAGGTGGATAAAATGGTTAATATTAAAAATAGAGATGAAAATATTTGTATTTCAATGACGGTAGATAAATTAAATGAGTTAGAAGGTTTAAATAATAAATTTATATACCAATATAACTTGAATGAAAATTGGTTTGATATAATGCATTCTATTGATGACATATTACAAAAAGATGACGACTTGGCAGAAAAAATAAAAACAATTATAGTTGATGGTTTAATTGCTAATGGTATATTCAACTTTTCATTTTATGAGGATAAAGAACAAATCAGAGCAAATACAATAAAATTTAAAAATGATAAGAAACACGTATTTAAAGCAGGTACTTTTAAAAATAATACTAATTTAATCACAAATAGAATTTTAAGTATGAGAGAAAATAAGGAAACAATTTTTGATTCGGAAAATATTGAGTTAGCGATGTAGGTGAATAATTATGAGTGCAATTATAGAGTTTCAAAGTTTTAGATTAATGGATCTTAAATATAATCTTGAAACAGCATCAAATAAAGATGAAGAAGTTGACAAGTCGGCATTAAGAATAAATGTTGGAACTACTGATGTAAGTAGTGAAGGTATAGCTCAGTTAGAACTAGAGATAAACGTGAGTGATGCAGGTGAAAATTATGATAGAGATATAAAGATAATAGTAATGGGGCTTTTTAAGATTACAGAGCAAGATGACTATAAGGGCGAAGATATAGAACGTATTTTAAAAGTGAATGGTACTGCAATTATGATGCCGTTTGTTAGATCTTTTATTTCGGACATTACTAGTTTTGATGATTCAACAGACCATATATTGTTGCCAACAATGAATGTACAAGCTATGTTCGATTCAAACTAACACAAAATTTGTGATTGGTTTATTAAAATAACTTCTACAGCCACTCTTCGGAGTGGTTATTTTTATGTGCATTTATGTTAGAATATTCAGTAATTTAAAATATGAATATAACATTGGGGTGAATTAGCATATGAGTGTTTACTTAGAAAATATGAAGCAACAAACTTTCAAAGCTTTTTATGAGGAAAGTATAATTGAATATGCATCAGAGCATGTTAATAGTGGTAATTGGGAGGAAGAGGGTTCAATTGAAAGAGCAAGTACAGAGTTTGAAAATTTACTGCCAGAGGGCTTAGATACAAGTAATCAATATTTACTATCTGTGATTTATAATAATATGGATATAGGTTATCTATGGTTACATATATTTGATGTTAAAGAAGAAAAGAAATGTTTTATATATGATATTAAGATTAAAGATACATATAGAGGGCAAGGTCTAGGTACAAAAACGATGGAATGTATAGAAGAATATTGCAAAGATAAAGATGTAGAAAGTATTGGTTTGCATGTATTTGGACACAATAAGCGAGCTGTATCTTTATATAATAAAATGGGATTTGAAACTACAAATTATCGTATGGAGAAAAAATTGAAATAATTATATAAATTGGAAAGGATTTTTAAAATTGATTCAATCTATAAATCACGTAACTTATTCAGTATCAGATATTAATAATTCTATTGCTTTCTATAAAGATGTTTTAAAAGCAAAAGTTTTAGTAGAGAGTGACAAAACAGCATACTTCACTATAGGTGGTCTGTGGCTAGCGCTTAATGAAGAAAAGGATATATCTAGAAATGAAATTCAATACTCATATACACATATGGCATTTACAATTAATGAAAATGAATTTGACGAATGGTATCAGTGGTTAAAAGATAACAACGTTAATATATTAGAAGGACGTAATAGAGATATAAGAGATAAACAATCAATATACTTCACTGATCCAGACGGCCACAAGTTTGAATTACATACAGGAACTTTGCAAGATAGATTAAACTATTATAAAGAAGAAAAGCCACATATGAAATTTTATATATAAGTAGGTTATATTATGACAATAGAAGCAAGGTTATTTGAAGAACAAGATTTAATCAAAATAAATGAATTGTTAGTTTTATATGAAGATTTAGGTTATTCAACAATAACCAAGGATTTAGTTAATCGCTTGAAAAAGATATACAGTCATGAAGATTATTATTTGTTACTTTTAATAAAAGATGATGTGATAATCGGTCTGAGTGGTATGTGCAAAATGATGTTCTATGAAAAGAATGGTGAGTATATGCGTTTACTAGCATTTGTTATTAATTCTAATTATAGAGAAAAAGGCTATGGAACAATTTTATTAAAAGGTTCAGAAATGTTAGCAACTCAATTAGGATGCAAAGCAATCACTTTAAATAGTGGTAATAGAAATGATAGAGATAATGCGCATAGCTTTTATAAAAGTAATGGATTTGAAAATAAGTCATCTGGATTCTCTAAAAATTTAGAATAAGTCCGTCATGCATGTATAGATATTGAACGCCAAACGAACAACTATACGTTTATTCATTTCTCGATGCAACACAGAGTGAATGTCAGAGTTAGAATTTTGAAAATTTTGATTAATTCTTGAAGGATGTGTAATAAATCGTTAGGGCATAGGCTTCACCAGTAGACCAAGCACTAAAATAACAACCGTATTTATAATTTTACTTTTACTATATCTTAAATGTAAGAAATAGTTTTTACCCAATTATGACTAATAAGAAAAATTCAATTGTAATTAAATATGCTAAAATATAGTTATTAAAGAAAAACTAGTATTTATTATTAGTTAATAAATAGGAGAGTATAATAAGTGAAAGACAAAGAAAGTAATCAGAATTATAATACGCCAATTTTACTTTTGATAGGAGTTGTTATTGCAGTATTAATAGTTTGTTACCTCGTTATTGATGCACTAATAGGTTTTAAAAACACTAAAGAGGTAATACCAATTATTATTAGTATATTTGGCTTGTTTGCTACATTTGGTGGTGCTTATTTAGGTGCAAAAATAGCAGGAGATAATGCTAGAAATATTTATGAAAAACAAAAAGAAGATATGTTTAAAGATGAGTTATATCAAATTGAAACATCAATAAGTATGGAATTTTCAAAAATATTAGAGAATCATAATAAATTAAACTCTTATGCTATTTGTTGTGATGATTCTTATGGATTTGAGGATAGATATGGTGGATTAGATATTAAAACTGTATTAGATATTTATGCTATTCCATTGATAGCACTATTAAAAAAAGAAAAAATTCATAGAATAGAAAAAGAATTATTAGAAAATATTGTAAAAGTACTAAATGATTGTAATAGATATTACAATGCATTCAAGTCTATAGACTTCGAAAAAGAAGATAGGATCAAAAGTCCAATCATTCTAAGTACTAATGACCATTTTAAACTATCAGAAAACGAAAGTGATGAATTAAATGATTTAGCTAGAGA
The DNA here is from genome assembly GCF_022346615.1 of Staphylococcus sp. ACRSN. Classification (GTDB taxonomy): domain Bacteria; phylum Bacillota; class Bacilli; order Staphylococcales; family Staphylococcaceae; genus Staphylococcus. Next base: position 76,549 of record NZ_JAKRNS010000014.1, read on the forward strand.
AATGAGATCAGATAAACATAATTATAAAACAAAATACATTGTCAGTGCTTTTATTCTCCAAAAAATGGATAAAAGATTAGATAAATTAATCAATAATATAACTAATGAAGATATTAAAACTTTGTTTTTGGAATCGAAACTTTCATCAAAAGAAAGTTCAGGATTTACTAGCATTTACAATTTTTAGTGTTATTTAATATAGTATGAAATATAAGTGCACAAATTTATGTTGTTTTTGCAATTTTAACATTTTACACTAAATCAGTAAGGCAATGTAAACATTGATATAGCAATACTTATAGCGATTTTTAAATGTATAGATAAACGGTATAATGAACTCCCACCGTCTCCACTATAAAGCTCTCAATCCTTGTGATTGGGAGCTTTTTATTTTGGGTGGACAGCTAATAAAAATCACCTAAATATAAGAAAATCAAGGGCAGTAGAGACTGCCCTTGAATTTTTTAATTTATTGGTTCAACTTGATCTAAAATAGCATCTTGTTTCTTTTCAAGTTTTTCAATTTCTTCATCTGATAAATTAGAATCTTCTCCGTACATTTTTTCGGTAAGTGCATTATATTCATCGTGTAATTTTTCTTCTTTAGCTTCTTGGGCAGCTTCTTCAGCTTGTATTTCTTTTTCATATTCTTCATTTTCTTCTTGCATATCTTCTGGTCTGATTAATTCTGCATCAGTACCACCAGCAATATGTTGTCTATCCCATTCTGCAACTTCTTCCTTAGTCCACTCATGGTCATCATTTTGTTGATTTGATTGATATTGTGATTGTTCTGCTTGTTGAGTTTGTTGATTATTAAATTGCTGTTGATCAGTATTTTGTGTCGTATTGTCTTGTTGTTGATTTGTATCGTTATTTTGTTGATTATTTGTATTATTTGTTACTTTATCAGCATCTTTTTTGTCACTTTCATCATTCTTTTTCTTATCGTCATTTGATTTCTTTTTATCTTGTTTTTTACTGTCATTTTTTTATCTTTGTCTTCGGATTTATTTTCCTTTTTTATCATCAGAATTACTTTCCTCTTTGTTACCACATGCTGCTAATACTAAAAAACTTGCTAAAAATAAAACTAGAATCTTTTTCATGCTACATAACTCCTTTATTTTAATGTTTTCTGCATTGATTTTTTATATTTTTCAAACGTATGATCATCAACTTCTCCATTCATTTGAATCAAATATTTTTCTTTAGAATAAGTATGTGAATAAAGTATTGCACTTTCTTTACCTAATTCGTCATAGTATATTTTGGTTTGTTTTAAATCACTTTCATTTTTAAACTTCAATAATCTAGAGTGATTATTTCCATTGACAATGAATATTCTGGCATCAATTGCTTTCATTGGTGCTGCGCCAAAATCATCATGTGTCATCTTCTTCTCATCATTAACATTCAAATCGTCATCTTTAAAACCTTTAATAATATCTTTTGTTTCATATGTCTTGCCACAAGCACATAAAAACAAAAATGCAATAATAACTAAAGCAATAACCTTTTTCATTCCACATTTCTCCCTATATCTAAAATTTTATATTCAAACACGCACGTAGGGGAGAAAACTGTATTAGATATTCTCGACATTGTGCATGTACAGGATAATAATTTAGGTTTGACAACTATTTAAAACAATAATTAAATTGCACTACACTTAAATACTTTGTGTGATAACAAATACTTATCAAAATAAGAAAAGGTAATAAAATAATATATCAAAGCAACATTAAGCAAACGTTCATCTTCTTTTTTGTACATTATATTATTGGCTAAAAGTTGTATGGATACATCTAATTAGACACTAGTGAACTTATAGAATGCTATGAAATAATAATGATAAATTATTAAATTTACTTTTAATTTTAATATAAACTATAAAGTTAATTATAAATATGTAGTATAATTATATGGGTATGGTAGAGAAATGCTTGAAATATATGACATATATCGGAGGGTTTCAAATATGACATTTCAAAATTATTTATCCATTTTTATTCTTTGTTTACCATTATTATTGTTTATTGGACGTAAAACACATTTTTATTATTTAGATAGAAAACAAAAGGATGTTAGAAAATGAGCGAGTTAAGAATTGAAATCCAAAAATTATTAGACAGTGAAATGACGGGCTATAAAATAAATAAAGCAACTGGGTTAAGTCAAACAATAATTTCTGGATTGAGAAATGGTAAAAGAGATATCGATAATTTGACGTTGAAAAATGCTGAAGTATTAGCAGCATTTTCTAAAACACATTTAAATTAATGATAGAAGAATATGAATAGAATAATGGTGATCAAATAAAAAGGATAGGCAATACGCCTATCCTTTTTTTTATTGAAATTAAATCACTATTTTTAGATTTCTAGTGGTTTTATGACTCAATGCACATTCAAACTCATTATCTTTTAATAGATTTAAATGTAGTTATTTTATCTTGTATTCTAAAATTTTCACGAAATTTGTCACTTATCTTTCCAAAAATCTTGTTGAG
>NZ_JAKRNS010000015.1 GCF_022346615.1 Staphylococcus sp. ACRSN
TATCACTCTTTTTATTATGGAAGTTATGATTGCTTTTCTAACTTTTCTATCTCTCTATTACATATAGTAATTTTTTCGCTTAACATCTCTTTAATTTTTGGACTTTCAATTTCTTTTAATTGGCTTTTTAAATGTTCTCTTTGTTGTTTTATATTTTTAATTTTTGTCTCTATCAATTCATTCATCTTTTTCACGTCCTTTTAAAGTCATTATAGTATCATTTATTCTTTTTGAGATAATCAAATATAGTTAATTTTTCAGTGTCAGATATATAGGAACTTTGTAACCTAACTAAACTTCCATCATATTTCAACAAAATATCTCCTTTAGTATTTAAACTTTCAGCTCCCTTTTCCCCAAGTATTTTTTCGCTATCGATAGAGCCGAACAATCTCATAGTAGCTATTAAATCGAAGCTTTGTTTCAGTTCTTCTGTAATTATTTTTGGTGTCTGCAAACTAACTATGAAATGAATACCTACGTTGCTTATCGAATGTATTTTACTTAATAAGTCTACTAATAATTGAAATACATCTTCATTTTGTTGTTTTACCTGATGAATTTCTTCAATAACAATTGTCCATTTTGCAAACTTAGGTTTATCACTTTTACTTTCCATGTCATTATATTCTTGAATGTTTTCGACATTATTTTCAATAAATGTTTTATATCTATAGTCGACTTCTTTATTTATACGCTCCAATAACATTTTCACTTTATCTATATCACTAACCACATCAGTCAACATATAGGGAAGACCATCATAACCGATGTATTGACTTCCCGAGAAGTCTATTAATCCTATTTTAATATCACTAGGAGAATTACGTGACATCATAGACATTAAAATTTGATCAAACCAAGTTGTTTTCCCACAACCCGCTTGCCCTACCACTAACATATTACGATAATCATCTATATTATATTCTAATAGTTCATTCTCGATAGTTAACCCCATTATCATCTCATTAGCATTGTCTATATTTTTCCTTCCGAAAAGAAGTTTGTTATCAATCGGGACACAATAATTTTCTTCACATGCCGTTAAAGGAATAACAATAGCCATCTCGTTTCTATCTTCTAGCATAGATACGTTCGGTAATAAAAAGAACCCGAGAATTTTTGATATACTCATTTTTATTTTTTCGATGTATTCAGTACTAACATATTCATGCACTTTATATTTATATACCAAAAACACACCCGCAATATGAGTATCAAGAAAAGTAGCGTCTATTTGCATATCTTTAAATAGATTCTCAATTTTATATTTTAGTCTTTCAGAATAGACCTTTGCTCTTTCGTATTGAATATTCATCTTACTTTGCTTCGACTCAAATAAATCCAATGGGAAAGTAACGTTGTCTATACCTTCAATAGTTAATTGTGGTTTCTTATTTTTAGCCTTTAGATTAACCTTTATATTTTTAATTGTCTCTCTTAAATTTTTCATCTTTTTTCACGTCCTTTTAAAGTTATTCTAACATCGTTATATGCTCACTATTATCGTTCTCGCTTGGGAAAACATAATCAAGACCCATGACGATAAGAAGAACACTATAATTATCGGTAAACTGATTCGTACGAACACTTTCCAACTGATTAAATTACTTAATCGCGTAAAAAACATTGATGCGATTAATAATACCTCTACTAACAAACTCGTTAGCGAAGTAATCCTAAAAATATGTAGCTTAGGTTCAAAAAAGCTTTCCATATTCGATATTAGTTCATTTAAAATTTGAATATAAATCGCCCCACTCTCAAATATTGATAATTTTTACTGCTGTTTTCTTAATTGATAATCCTTTTTATCATACGAAAAGATTCTTTTAATAGCATATGCTAAATCGCTTTATTAACTATATATTACACTAATTAGAACAACCACCGATATAATAGAAATTAAATAATTCTCTCTCATTCATTGCTTAAATAATATCAAATCCTCTAAATACTTCTGCTAACTGATGCCTATTCTGTACATCATAGCTCCTCTGTACATTCCTTGTACGTATAGTAATTTTATTAGATTTATTCAACCATATTCTAAAGGAGTGCCATTGCTTTATATTGCACGAATACCCTTTATATACTTTAGGTTTCACTTCTTCTACTTGTATTCCTACTTGTTTAACAAGATTTAACATTTTATAATCATTCATTTTCTGCACCTCTTTCATAGTATGTATTATTTATATTTATCTTTTAACGTACACATAGATAATATGTATCTTCTAAGTTGATTATTTTTTCTTCATTTAGTTTTACTTCATGTGCTTTGACTTCATTTTTTGCAATATACCCGCAAACATAATCCGTCTTGTCCAATTCATCAAATACTTCATAACTTTCCATAGCATTATGAATGTCTATATTCTGCTCTTTGTTAAATCGCTGAAATGTTTTGTAAGTACTTTCACTCATCATCATGACCTCCTGTTATGATATATATTAATTGTATCGTACTTATAGTTACGATGCAAGTATTTATATGTATTTTATTAATATTTTTGTAACCATAATAAAATAAAAAAAGAAGTGGTATTACCCACTTCTTTCAAGGTTTTATTATCAAAAAATTAATCACAACTTTTCTCAGGAACTACTATTGGGACGCTATTTAATATATTACTCTCAATTTTATTATATGGTATATTACGCTTATATAGATAATTATCTATTTGTTTTGTTGCATTGATTCTGTTTGTATCAGTTGCGTTGTATTTTGCTATCTTACCATTTTTAAATTCTACTTTTACTTGATAGTTCTTATACGTATATTTTGATTGTCTTTCCATTCTTACCACCAATCCCTTGCTTATGCATTATAATGTTTTCCGTGTATATAGCTTTATATTACATTTTTAATAATTTCGTTTAAACTTTCTATAAACACTTTAATTTTGGTTGTTTTGCGCCTCTCACATGGCACAATTCATTAATCTAAAGAACTCTAAAAGACCTACTTAAACCTTCATAATAGTTCTCTATTTCATCAACAATATCTTTCATATTTAATTCATTTATAATTGTTTCAATTGCATTATTCAAATATCCATCGTTTACAAATGGCATGTCTTTGTGTTTGATAAAAATGCCTTGACCAGTGCTTATCCCTCCTATTGCTAAAGAATATTTGTATTGTTGTTCCATGCTATAATATATTTGATCTTTTTCTAACGAATTTCTCGCTTCTGCAAAAGTATAATCCCCTTGTTCTACATTGTTTACAACTGCGTCTATATGCTCATTACGACGTTCTCTTAGATAGTCAAAAAATAGTTGTTCTTTTATATTTTTTCCCATTTCACTACCTCCGTTTTATTACTATTTATACTAAAATATGATATTTTTAATTTCTATACATACTTTATTTCCTAAATACCGCTTTGTATAACATTGTTTAATTGATATATAAATATTTTATCGTACTTATAGTTACGTTTCAAGTGTTTTTGTATTTTTTTAATATTTTTGTGACTATATTGGAATAAAAATGAAACGGTGTCTTACACCGCTTACATGTTAATAAATGCACTTATCTTATAAGCCTTGCTTTTCCTCGTAAGAATTTTTTATGATAAAACTTTTTCTTAATTATACGCCCTCTATAAACTTTTTTAACTTTCCCTCCTAACCTTTCAGCATCACTATAAGCTAACGATTTACCTAATTCTAAATCATACCTTTTCACATTATTCCCTTTTATATTGTCTGTTTCTTTATCGTCTTTTGTTAAGTAATATTTATATCTTGTTTCAACAACATAGTAGCCATTTGCTTTTTTATTAGGTTTAAGACGTTTGCTCTCAACTTCTGTCCCTAATTGTACTACCTTTATATTATAATCAGGATATTCCTGAAGTATATTTTGGACTTGTGACATAGTCAGTTTGAGTACGATCTTGTTCCTCAATTTTTTGGTTAATTCCATATCATGGGTATAATAAAAATCTTCATTTTTTAATACTAACAAGTTGTTTAGTTCATAGTTTGTATACTGAATTGCTGTTTTAGGTTGTTTCTTCCTGCTTTTTTTGGGTTCATACTTCACTAATTCTCCACCCATATCATTCGCTATATTCATCGCTAATGATTTTTCTTTAATATTAAAAGTTCTAATGTTCATATCAGTCATATTGTTTACATAGCTAGCGTCTTTACTTAAATAAAGTCTTTTCCCAAAACGTATTACGAACTTCATATATACCACCTTTGTATCTGTCGTTTTGATAGAGTATCTTATAAAATATTATATAGAGTTTAGCCCTAAACGTGTTAGTCATGACAACCGCAATAAAAATAAATAGAAGCGGGTCTATACCCACTTCTATATTCATACTTCAGTAACTTTATTAAAACCATAACTTTTTAAGATTTTTTCAACCTCTTCAGCAAAATGTTTATGATTTAATACATCAAATGACGTTGTATTTGTTTTCTCATTATAAACATCTTCGTAACTTGTGTTTAGCGCATCTGCTATTTCTTCTAATGCTTGTGCTTTTAGATAAGTTCTTGATAGGTCTTCATTTAAGTAATTACTAATCCTAGACTTCAAACGCATCATTTCTTCTATTTTTTCTCGTATAAAAGCAAACCATTCCATTTGTGACGACCTATAAAGTCTTGCACTTCGGTCTAAACTTCGTAATACCTTATGTGGTTTATCTTCTAAACTTTGCTTAATCTTCGCAACTTGTTTCTCTCTATTTAAAATATTAAGCTTGTCATTATCGTATATTTCATTCGCAATATACGTTTTTAATTCTTTGTAATCTGCTTTCATTAAATCTAAAACATTATTTTGGTTATTCATCTTCTTAGCCCCCTTTATTTTTAGTGATTCCTTTATAAGATGCCTCATAGCTATTTTTTCTATATTTTCACAAAAAGTTTTTGTATCATATTCATCGAAAATAACGTAAAACATACAATGCTGTCTTTACGTTAAAACTGTTCGTTTAACCAATTTTTGAAATTCTCCCATGCATTTTTTCCATCTTCTGTTAGTTTCTTCTTATCGATATACTTATCTAAGTCGCTAACTTTTGATTTAACCTCTTCATAATTACCTTGATTTTTACTATTTTGAGCATCTTGCAATTTATTGATACCGTCTTGATATGATTGTAATGAGTCTTGATTAGATGGCACTTGTTCATTGTTTTTCAGATTATCAATTCTTGATTGAAGGTTGTTAATTTCTTGTTGTGTCTTTTGACTATCCGTTTCTGAATCTGCTAATTTGTTTTGTGTATCTTTCATGTCTTGTTTTAATTGTTCATTCTCTTGTTGTAATTGATCGTTATTGTCTACTTGTGCACTATTATTCATGTCGTTTTGATTAGAAAAATGGTTGTAAACTAAGAATAATATAAAACCAACAATTACAATAGCTAATATTGATGCTAGCCATTTTTTAGCTGTTTTATTTTTAGCTAGTTCTTCTCGTTGTTGATTGCCATATTCTCTGTCTCTCTCTGTATATAAATTATTCGGATTATTACTATCATCATAACTATCTTTATTTTTATCGAAGCGGCTTAAATGCTCATTAACATATTTATCGTGTAGATAATTATATGATTCACCAAACACATTGCGAAACCTTTCATGATCAATGTTGTTTGTATTAAATTCTGTGTTTACTGAACCATTTTTATCTAACCCCATGATATAACCGTTATTATCTATTTTTAAGATTTTAGGATATTTCTTAAAATTCTCTGTATTATTCATAGTATTACCACCTTAACGTTAAATTTAGTCTTTAACAGCTTCCTTTTTAATCACTTTGCCCTCAGCATTTTTCTTAACTATATCTTTCCCCATCGTTGTGTAAGTTCCTACAATCTCAGCATTTTTATTTCTATAATTCACATACCATTTCCCATTTTTATCCAGTTTAACGTTATCAACAAGATACTTATCTGTATCTATTTTCCCATCAAAATCAGCAATCATTTGAAACACTTGTGTTCTCATATGAGTATTTGTTGATGGGCTTTCATTAGCTTCGTACTCCTCTCTTGTCTTATCGTCTTGCATTGGATTTTTATCTGTAATTTTAATTTTATTTGCTAATTCATCTAGCGAACTATAATTCTTATTCTTTTCATACAAATCTTTTACGTTATATTCTTCGCCAGTTTCCTTTAATTCTTTGTAATCTGGTGTCGCCTGTGTGCCACTGACTAGCACTTTATCTTTGCTAACTCCTACAATTGATGCAAAACTACCTTTAGGTGGGTAAACAGTATAAAAGTCCATATCTTCAGGCGCGTTAGCTACTGATTTTTCTTTGATTAATAACAATTTATATAATTGCTTTTTCTCTTTTTTACCTTGCGCATCACTTTCAAATATACCTGTTAAAGCTTCATCTTTCGTCAATGTATACATATCTGCATCGTCTGCAAAAAACGCTAATGCTAATTTCTTATTCTGTGAAATATCGTTCGCACTCTTTTCGTTTGTCTTATTGTCTTGTTTAGGCTGTTCTTTATCATTTTGTTGATTATGCTGTGTGTGTTTCTTATCTTCGCTTTGTTTATCCTCTTTGTTCCCCTCTGTTTTTTCATTACATGCTGTTAATACTAATGACAGACTTAATGTACTTGCTAATATGATACCTTTGTTTAGTTTTTTCATTTTTGTATACCACCTTATTATTAATGATCTAGCTGTTTTATAAATTTTTCAACATCTCTTCTCAAGTAAAGATTTGTTTTTCCTTTTTTCATATAAGGATTGAGCTTGCCTCTCTGTACAGAAACATCAAAATATGAGGGATTCATACCAAATTCTTCTGTTATCTCATTTTTAACCATCAACATGTTTTCAATACATTCCTTTGATGTGTAATCTGAGAAATATACCTCAATGTTATTAGGTATAATGCTTTTGCTTATTATCTTATTTTCACCAATAGGCTTTTCTATAATTCCTAACTTAGTATTTACGATATACTTTTCGTTTTCTTTCAATTCTTCTAATATAGCTTCCTTATTAAATTTTATAGATTTTATCACACCCTTACTTTGAATTGGATCACCGTATACCTTGCAAGGCAACTTTTCTTCTAATTCGTGATTGCTTATATTTACTAACTCTATTTGCTTACCTTGTTTACTATAAGATTGATAATCATCAATAACATATATATCTACTAAATATTCGTCTGAGCCTTCACTGTACAACTTACCGTTACAGTAACTTATTTGCACTCTGTAGCCACTGTTATCTTTAGAGTTTTCTATAACATCTATCATGCTTTCGAGCCGTTCAACTTCTTTCAACACTTTTTTATATTCAAACATTTATATAGCCTCCCATCTATTATTTTATTCAATCATAGCATAGCAAGTCTTGACTTGCAAGTGTACACTTGCAACTTAAAAAAGAGGGCTTTCGCCCCCTTTTTATTGCACATCTTGTATTTCAATAATCTTGTTATCTTTCACTTTATATTCGGTTGTTATCGTATTATCCTTGTACTGTTTGCTTATAACAATTTCATAAACGTCATTAGTCTTTTCAACACTTTTTACTTTTGTATTTTTATATTTTATATCGGCTTTTTTCTCAAATTTTGGTTCCATAAATTCATCTGCTTTTGATCCTTCTTTAATATACTTCTTGATTTCGTCATAATCAGTATGTTTATATGCTTTGTTTAGACTTTCCATGTAATCTTTGATGAAGCTGCTCATTTTAGACTTTTCTTCTTCTTCTTTTTCTAAGGTCTTTTCTATTTCTTTATCATTAAATTCAAGATTTACAGTTTGTATACTATTATTTGTTGTACCTTGTAAAACATTAACTTCATTAGTCTTGAAAATATGCTCTTCCTTTTTGCCCTCAGCTTGAACAGTAAAACTATCACTATTAGGGAAGTACCCATAAGTTTTATTTGTATTTAATTCAGTTGTCTCCCCGTTAATCATAAGTTTAAGTGATTTATCATCAAGTTTATCTGCGTTATGCAATTCAATTTTTATCTTAGATTGATTAAACGACTGTTTCCCAATCACTCTATTCGATTCATCTATATTATCAGTATCAATATGAATAGTTCCGTCTACTTTACCTTTAACAGCACCATCTTTGAACTCTTTTTTTGCATCTATGTTATAATTTCCTACTACAAATGAACCTAATTTGTTCAACTTGTTTTTATCCACTGCTACTTGATGACCTTCTCCTAAATTATAAGTGGCAGTATTATCCGCCTCTTTTATATATACCGCTCTATAATGTGGGTCAATAGACAACTTGCCTAAGAAAAACATTTTTTTACCATTTTTGGAAAAATCTAATATTGGTTGATTATTTTTATCTCTTAAAGTTCCCAATTCAGGTGAAGATTCATCAGATTTAATATTCGCTTTCACATTATTAATCGTTTTATTTAGTCGCTCTGCATTATCTCTTTGTTTAAAATAAGTAATTAAATGCTCAGCTTCCGCCTTAGTCATTTCTCTTTCATTCGTGGATAATATAGTAGCTAGTCGTTCAGGGTTATTGTTTTCAATACTTGATGTGAATTGATTAAGTTGTGCATTAGCATCATTTTTCTTAACAAATATAACACTAAACGTTATAAGTAAAGCGATAATAACTATTGTTACTATCGCTTTTACTGTTGATTTTTTAGTCCATTTACTATTATTTTCTGTCTTGCTTTGCTTTGTTTCTTCACTCATTGCCATCACCTAATTAATATCATTATTGACTTTAACAGTATTACCTTTCTTCATTTTATCTATCTTATTGTTACTTGTGTCTACATCTACTTCATATACAGTATAATGCGTTCTAGTGGCATACTCACTAGATACATTATCAATATTCCCTGTGTACGATGCTATCACCTTAAAAGGCACAACTTTTTTAGATGTATCTTCAATTGATTCTGTATATATTTCCGTTTCGTTTAGTTCAGATGACAATCCTAGTGCTTCAATTTCACTATTACCATCTTCATCTTTATCATCACTGTACACATCTTTAATCCATTTCGCTTTAGGGTCTTCAAAAAGCTTTAGATTTTGCTCTCTATTTTCTCTGTACTCACTAGAATTTTGATAGTCATACATACCTTTGAATACTTTATCAAGGGTTTCTTTACCTCTTTGAACACCTGATTGCGTAGAAACATTCGCTGCATTAATTTTATTGCTTTCTTGTTTCAAGTCAGAATCTAAGTCCTCAACTTGGGTTTGTAGTTTATTATTTTTTGATTCAAGACTATCAATATCATTATTTGCTCTATTACCATTTATTGTTTGATTTAGCCCTATAACGACAAATACTATAGATAATAATGCCAGTACTATCATTATCATTTTAAGATACTTCTTTATAAAGTATTTTGTATTTTCTTTCAAGAAAGTCTTTATCGCTTTGAACAAATAACCAATTCTATAATTGTATTGAGCCTTTATATAGGCTTTGGCTTGTTTTTTATCTTCTTTCTTTTTCTCTTTTTCCGTCATAATTTCAGGTTTTTTATCCTCACTCACACATTCCACCTACTCTCATGCACTTATTTAAGCTTGTTTATATTCCTTCACACCACTAATTTCATCAGCATATGCATTATATTCAATAACAATATATTTATCTTTAGAGCTGATTAAAACGGGTATCGATTCACCTCTTTGTGTCGATACGTCAACATCATAATCCTTGTCTATAGAAATACTTGTTAAGATTTCACTGTTACGTACATTTTCACTAACAAAACCTTTTAGTTCTGACTTATATGCGTTCATTTTATCTTTATCAGCTTTACCCTGTTGCTCTTTAATCACATCAACAAGCTTCTCAGCATTTGATTTAGCATCTTTTGCTAAACGGTTTGGATCATTATTTATCTTGTCTATCAGAACACCATTTTGTAGTTTCTCTTGCTTACCTGTTTCAAGACGAGAGTTTAATGCTTGGTTAGATGTTTTTGATTCATCTAATTTTTTTGACTGAGCATTGTTATATCCTATAGCTCCAATCAAAAAGATTAAGGAAGCGGCGAAAAATACAGATATTATAATTACGTACCTTTTTTTCATAAGATATTACCTCCCTTAAGTTTGCATGCCATCAACTTTAAGTGTGTCACCCTCTTTTTTAAATGTAACACTTACCTTACTGTCAATTTCAGTTGATGGTTTGATTTCACTCTTTTTATCTTTTGGATTTATTAATCTGTCAAATTTCAATGTGCCTTTTGGATTAGATTTTTTTAACTCGTCATCACTAATGTCAATCTCTACATTTTTATATTCTATAGTTCTGTCGTCCGCGCCTTTATTTCCTTTACGACCTTTTACATAGTCTTCAGTAGCCACATCACTAAATAATGTTTGAGTCGATTTCTCTTTAAACTTATCTTGTGGTTTGGCTTGGATTTCTAACACTTTTAAAGCATTATCTTTTCCTTTATTTCTCATTTCGTCCATTTTAGCTTTTTCATCTTTTTTATCTTTTTTATCTTTATCTTTTTTATCATCTGACTTATCTTTTTTGTCTTTGGACTTCTCTTCTTCAGCTTTCTTTTCTTCTTCTTCCTTCTGCTTTAGTTCTGCCTCTGCTTGCTTATCTGACTTTAATGTTAAGGCGGGATCACTATTCTCTTTTGAAGTATTCTTTTCGACCTCATCTTGCTGTGAAAAGTCGTTAAATATTACGAACTTGAATAACAAGAATCCTATTATCACAATAAATATTAGCAATATAATCTGTGGTAATTTACTATTACCTTCGTTCATATAACCCCTCTTTTCTATATTGTTATTTTGATTTTATTTTAGCGCCACCTACACCACTAAAGAATGTAGCGCCGCCTTCTTTTTTATTTCCGTCTACAAGTGCAAATGTCTCAACACGACTTTCGTCTTTGTTAGCCTCACCATTTAAATTATAGTTAGACATTAACCATTTTCCGTCTTCCATTACTCCGATAACTACACCAGTGTGTCCTACATCAGAAGTAGTAGCTCCAGCGAATGGAGGATTAGATGAAAATCCATATCCAACTGTTGGATTAGATGTTGTTTTTGCTCCTTGAGATTTGTAGGCTTTGTATATCACATTTCCGTTACCGTTAGTAGGTTGCTTACCTTTCCATAATTGAGACATATAAGAAAACAGTAGCTCTGTACATTGCCCTTTATTTCCTGTAGATGGGAATATATTTTCACTAGAATTTAGCTTTTCGCCTTTATAATCAGGTAATTGGATGTGTTTTTTATATTTTTCAGGAATATCTTTTTTAGATTTCCATTGTTTTAATACTTTACCTGAACCACCATTAGCCTTTGTTGACGCTCCTAATTCTCCATCTACCTTACTGTTAGAGTCATCATTACAACCACTATTAGACCCTGCGTCACTATTATCACCTGCTGAATCAGTTGATTGACCAATATTAGAATCATCTTTATCGCCTAACATACTATAATACTTCGATGCTGCTGCTTGACGTTTAGGCAATGATTCTTTTGCTCCTGCACGTTCCCAATCATTCATGATATCAGCAGTTATTGTCTTGATATCTCCATCTCTTTTAAGTAATTTTTTTATTAAATCTGAATCTGTACCATCGTGATTAAGGATATAGTCTAACTGTAAGTCCATATCACTCCACTTTTTGTCTTTTTTATCTGCATATTTTATTAAATTCACTCGTCTTTCTGAATCTAATTGTGCAAATCCAAACGCATATCCTCCTGCCGAAGGGTCTTTAGCTAAGCTCTCTTTATATTCATTACCACCTTGAATAGTGCTTGAAGAGAACGTGCCACCTGATTCTTCATTAATATTACCTAACCATGAAGCAATACCTTTTCTAGTTGAACCTTTCACATTTTCTTTAGTGTATTTATATATTGTTTCTATATTTTTCTTAGCATCTTTACTGTTTTTTACATTAGTCGATGCCTTATCTTGAACTGAACAACCTTCATCTTCAGGTTTATTATCGTTCATTAGATTCGATGCACCCATAATCATAAATACTAATAATATTGCGATTAATAATGCACCTAAAATAGGTAGAATAACAGGAGCTATATATGTAACAACTGCTGCTGTTATCTTTTTCTTAGCCATCGATTTGGTTATTTCTATAAGCTCGTCTTTCGCTTGTTCTTTGTTCATTTTAGATAAATCTTTAAGTTTAGAAGCTTTTTGCAAACTCGGGTCTATCTTACCTAATGCTTTACCTTTTAATGAATTATCATCTATATCATGATCTTCTGATGCTTGTTTTGGTTCATCATCTTTTTCATCATCTGATTGGTCAGGTTTATCATTTTCGCTTTCATCATCTATATTATCTTTATCTGATTCCCCGCTGTCATCTTGAACATCATTTGCATTACTACTTTCTGATTCTTGCGAATCATCACCTTCATTACCAAAATCTTGGTCGCTTTGGTTGTCATCACCGTCATCTTGCTCGTTACCAAAATCTTTGTCATCAGCTTCACTTGACTCACTGTCCCCTTGATTTCTTTGAGCCTCTTCGCCGTCTTGATTTGGTTGTCCTTCGTTGTCTTCATTTACATCTTCATTTGTCTGTTTTGGTTCTACGTTACCTTGCTCGGGTCGTTCATTTCCTTCTTCTTGCGGTGAATAGCGATTATCTTGATCTTTTAAATCATCTTCCGTTTGTTGAACCTTTGGACTAGGTTCTTGATTATTTCTATTAACATTGTCCTTGTCATTGAGATTGTTTGAATTACTACTACCCTGTGAGGGTTGCTCGTTAGGAGAGGGTTGCTTTTCTTTCTCGTTTTCGAGCCTACCACTATACTCAAAATCCCTTTTCTTTGACAAAGTTCACACCACCTTTGTCTTTTAGTCTTTAATTACTTTTACAAACATTAACGCTGCTATCACTAATATTTTTTTATCATAATCTTTAAAGTAGCTAGCTAGCGAAGGTTTTAAATTTAAATTAATTCTATTTTTACCTACTCTTATTGTGCCGAATGTTTTCCCACTGTCAATAGAACTAGATTTTGTTACAAGTTTATATGCTTTTGCAACATACTTTTCAATTTCATCTTCACCTTGATACACTAAAAAACTCAAAGACGAACTAATTAAGTTACCTCTAACATGATTTGAAGATTGCTCTATAACTTCATCTAATTTATCAGTGATATAAGGGTCTAAATACACAATCACTACTTGACTTTTTTTCTTAGCCATATTCTTCCTCCGTTGCCAACATATTGCCACTTATTACCACCTATTGTTCAACAGACATACAAATCGTAATTTGCACTCACATTGCCTGTATATTATGGCTATATTACCTCCTTATAGCTTAGGATCTATTGTAATCCTATTATACCATTTTTCGTATTGTTACGATACGTTTTATAAAAAAAAGACGCTCCACCTATTAAAATAGATGGAACGCCCTTAGAAAGGATTTTGAGCATAATGCTATGCTCAAAGTGTTTCAGCCATATACATAGGAAAGGTGGTAATATATTAAGTTAAATTGTGAGTATTCAACTTAATAAGTCTTTCGTTTGTGGCTGTAGGCACATTATAATGTGCCTGTTAGCCATTTTAATCCATCTATGTAGTAAAGTAAATTACTACCTTTAAGATGAATCTTACATTTTACCTTTTAAGTATAGGTTGTTATTTATAGTTTATAACTTCGTTCCACTACAATATGTTAGTCAGCAATTTCTAATCTAAACAAAGCTGAAGCTGTGTCTCTATTTAAGTAATAAATATGGTCTTTATTACTTTGCATGCCTGCTTGTACTGAATCTGGAAGGTTTTTCCTTATTATTTCTGCATATTGCTTAACATTATGTGGTTGCATTGAGTTAGTAATTCTTAAGTCTGCATTTCTGAACCAAATACGATGGATATTCTCGTTTGATCCTTCACCTTTATCAAATAATACATCTGCATCATTGTATAATAAGAATACTTTTACTCCTCTATTATTCAAATGACCTATTCTAGTTCTCAAATGTCTTTTAACAGAGTCTGTAAGCTCATCAGCCCCATGTATAATAACGACGTCATCTTCTTCTAACATTTGCTCTCCATATGCCAAGCTATTCACAAATTGTCCCATAAGAGCCGCATGGTGAGTTTCTTTTAACATTTTAAAATCAAATATAACTTTCATCTTCTCTTTCAAAGCCGATTCATCAATTGTTGTTTGTCTATTGAACAAATCTTCATTTCTTGATTTCATCTTATCAAAAACATCTTTAATACGTTCTAGACTTCTCTCTTTGTCAGTTGTACCATGAATTTCACTTTTTTGTTTTTCAGCATGTATGCTTTCTGCTAAATAAGCAATAAATTCTTTTAATACTGGTAATTCATTATGTTTTAACCCTACGAATCTTAAATCAGCTTTATTTTCCACCGCATTTTCTTTCCACATGCCCTCATGGATATAGAATCCTCTTAATTCCTTTTCAATATTACTGATATCTTGACTATTTAATGTTGTAATATCGTTTTCGTCTTCTTTTTCTGAAAACTGCCTAGCTATCTCTTGAATCTTTGAAATAGTAACATTATAAGCACTCATGTCATCTTGACCATCAGCAAATGGTTCTAAAAAGTTAATTGCTATATCTTGGGCTAACAAGTTAACATAGGCTGTTTCACTTAATAGTTCTTCTCTCATTCTTTCAACGTGCTCTCCGTTTAAAACGTACTCAATTACTCTATTGCCATTAACAAATGCGTCTTGTGTGATTTTATTACTCCATGCTGTTGTAGCTTTGAAATCATATCTAAAGTTATTAACTGAGTTGATATCTGCCGCTCTATTTTTCGCACATATAACTCCTAATTTATCTATATTAGTTGTATCTAATAAAACTGGGTCACTATTCAATTCTCCATGTAACTGACCGATATATGAACCATTCATGTCATTGACTCCTGAAGAAACAAAGGGATAACTCCCTGCCAACTCCCTAGAAGTTAAATGATAATTTTCACCACGTTGTTCACGTGCCGAATCCATTAGATTACTGTATTCCGTTTTCATTTCCCCTGCAAAAGGTACTAATTCGACTTTATTATTAAAATGCTTAGTATACCGTTTTTCTAAATAATAAATAGCGTTATACAAATCATCACGTGTTGGTGCTGTAATCGTTACACGTATTGATAAATCTAAGTAACTTGCCCCGTTGTTAATCTCATTCGCAATTTCTTGTGTATCTACATAATACTGTTGGAAATAGTTGTTTGCTACGGTTTGATCTGCTCCTTTGGATTCTGAATAACCTGTTCTAGAAACACTCGTTGATGATTGTACCTTTTTCTCAGCCCATTCATCTTTTCTTCGAGTGATACTATAAACTACTTTAGAAACGATATCCTTATTTTCAAACTCCTCAACATTGTCAATTTTAGGTACTAGACCCATACCCCATAAAGGGGGTAAATCAGTAAAACTTCCTTTTTTTACTGAGAATGTTAAAATCGTCGCAAATTTTCCGTTCGTAATAAAGTCAATATCTCTAAATTTTATATTTCCTGAAGGCGCTACTCTACTTAATGTTTCATTGTGAATGAGTGTACGTTTTTTCACTTCATCTTTCACTTTCTTTTTAAACGCCTTCTTGTCTTTTTTTAATTCAGGCTCTTTCTCTTCTAATTCTCTTTTTACTGTTGCCTCAATTTCGTCTTTTTTGGACGTGTCTAATTTTACTTTTTC
Organism: Staphylococcus sp. ACRSN; assembly: GCF_022346615.1. Classification (GTDB taxonomy): domain Bacteria; phylum Bacillota; class Bacilli; order Staphylococcales; family Staphylococcaceae; genus Staphylococcus. The sequence goes on from NZ_JAKRNS010000015.1 coordinate 15,731, forward strand.
ATTTATATTATTATTAGATTTCTCTGAATTTGCCTTATCTACTTTTTCAGTGTTTTCAGTTCCCTTATTTTTCTTACTTTTTAATGAAAACATTTATAACACCCTTTCTATTGTGATTATTGCAAGTTATAAAAATCTTTATATTTCTCATAAATTTCCTCGTCATATGCAATTTGGAAATATTTAAAAATTCCACTTGAACTTGTTTGTTTTAACGCTTTGATTGTATTATCTAACTTCGTTGTATCATCACTTCTTAAGTAAGTAGTATATTCAGTCGTTCTAAAATTATTTTGAATATGTTTTAATGTTGTAATTCTTCTATCTAAAATCAGGTTTACAGTTGGATTATTAGTGTTCATCTTTTGAGTTTCTAAAGCCTCAATTTGACTCGTACAGTCTTGATTGCCTTCTTTCATATCAACAATAAAATCGACCCCAATATCTAACTCTCTTAGAAACTGTTCGTAAGATAAAACAATCTTTTCCACTTCATTATCAAATAAAGTCTTATTCCCATTACCAATGACATTGACAGCTACGCCTGTATCACCGTTAGTAAATCTTGCTATTCCTGACTTTGGACTTATTTCTTCTAATCCAATGACATTTTTCAATTTTTCCACCTCGTTCCCACTAATAGTACTTCTCGTTCTTACTATTCTCATTTTATATAATGGATAGTAACTTAGTGTAGGTATAACCCATTTGTATCCTCGTTCACCTGTATTTGTCTTTTTCAACATCATTCTAGATAGTGAGATAAACCCTATTGTGAATAATATTCCAGCGATTATACCGTAATTATTTTTTGTGAAGTATATAATTCCACTAACATATATCATTAAAGTTCCAATAACCATGATAATTAATGCTATTGGTATAGGCACCGCAAACCCAATAGCACCAAATTTAAGTGCTACTGGCGTATCTAAGCCTTCTTTAACATTAATACTGTGAGGAATTTTATAATACTTTTTTATTGAAGCCATAGAATAACCTCCTTTGTTTCCAAGCAGTCAAAACAATTCCTCATTTATTTTTTGTCCTTCTTATCTTTTTTCTGTTTTTCTAATTCTTTCTTTTGGTCATCTATAATTTTTTGTTGTTTCTTGCTTTCATCTTCTTTTTCTTTCTTAACTTGTTCTAACTCTTCTTTGTTTTTGTTTGCTTCATTTTTATGTTGTTCAACAACCTTGTTTGTAGATTCTAATTTATCTTCTGCACTTTGGCTTTGATTATGGAAACCTAATGCAGCTCCACCAAACACAACAGCCGAAATCAAGAAGGCGCCTACGCCTGTTCCAATCACATGTTTACGTTTTGTCTTTTTACTATTATTTAGTTCTGTTTTATTTTTTTCATTCTCACTTTGCAAGCTCGTTAAATCCTTACTCAGATTAGTTAATTCTTCATCTTTAGACTTTAGTACACTTTGATGGTTCGCTTCTATATCCTTCTTGAATTTGTTATATTCTTCATTCTTGGTGCTAATATCTTCTTTATATTTCACTTCTAGTTCTTTGAGCTTAGTTGTCGCTTCTTCTTTCTCTTTTTCAGTCAGTTCAAATTGTTTTTTATACTTTTTAGCTTGTTCATCTGTATAAAGATCACTGCCTACTGTATTGCGTAAACGTTCTTCTGCTTTTTTACCGTATTCATATTTTATGAACCGTTCATTTTGTTCAGTCATCTTACTATCTAACTCTCTAATTTCACCCTGTATTTCTTGTGTAGCAGCGTTTAAATAATTTTGAACTTCAAGGATTGCGTTATTTCTATCTTTCGTAATTGCTTGTGTCTTGATATTAGCAAATTTATTTGAAAGTTCGTGAGTGAGCTCATATTTAGCTTCTTCATTTCGACTTCGTTCTAATTCTTCAAAACGCTCTAGAGGTTCTGCTACTAAATTGTAGTATTCTTCTTTTTCAAATTTCATTGCCAAACCTGCTAATGTTTGCTCTTTAAAGCTATTAAAGTGTTCATTCCAAAATCTGTGTTCTAATTCTTGTTTATGAGAATCAATTCGCTGTACTAAGTTCATATCTAGGTTATTCTTATTATTTTCCATTTCCTCATGCATATCTTTAATAATAGCGTCTCCATTTTCAACATCTATTACCTTATTAATTTCGTTATAAGACTCGCTCATATATTGCATGTACAACTGTTTAGCTCTTCTTTTAAATTCTCTTTCTCGTACTTCTAATACGTTATTAGCGTTTTTAATTTCTTTTTGTAATATCACGTGTGTTGTATCATTTTCATCTACATTCTCAAATTCGTTAAAACGTCCTAGATAAAAATCATCAAAAGTAGCTTGTAGCTCAGGTGGAAGTTCTGTATATTCATTATCTATATCTTCATCTTCCATTGCTAATTCACTATCTACTTCTAATTCTTTATCACTTTTAATCGAATCATCTGCTTCATCTGCTTCTATTTCGACAGACTCAACTTCATCTTTGTCCTCTTTGCTACTTTCACTATCTTCATTAATAACATCTTCTTGTGTTACGTCATTACCTTCACTTTCATCACCGAGCACGTCTGTACTATCATCTGAATCATCAAATGAAATACTATCAAGTGAATTATCATATTCATATTTACTAGGAGTTTGTTCAACTTCATTACTCTCTGAACTTTCTTCACTCTTTTGTACATATGAATCATCTAATTTACCTACATTATCAGAAACTAAATTCGATAAATGATTAGCGATGCGACTATAGTGAATAGAAAAGTATTCATATACATCATCTTCACTTTTATCAAAAACGATTTCTGCATGCGAAAGTTCATCATCATCTACATCTATTTTCATAGGAATAAAAAATATTCGCCACGCTAAGTTTTCATATTCTACCAATTCTTTAAGGTTACTATTTAAATAGCTTCGAGTATGATCGTCTAATATAATAGGAATTTGCCCTTTATGGATATCATTAGGCAATATTGCATGTTCAATGTCATAAGACCTCAAAGCTGAATATAATGTATTAATTGTTTCACTTGATACAGAAGATTTTTTAATATCATTAACTAAGAGTCCACCTAAGTAGTAACCTTGAACTTCATCTTTTTCGCCTTTAGCTACTGCATGTAAATCTCCAAATCTAACTAATTTTTCTAATTTATTATATAGTTCTAACGGGTCATTTGGTTCTAAGTTTTTTAGGTTAAATTCCATACTCAAAATCCTTTCTAAGCCTTTTTATATATACTATTATTATAACATACTTCGTACTGTTGCAATACGTTTTTAGGGTAAATTTCCAAAAAAAATGAGAGTAGATATCTACTCTCATTTCTTTTATTTAATCTTTCAAATTACGTATAAGCTAGTTCTTAATATCTTTTACGCCGTTGAAACCACCTTCACCGAATGATTGTAAGAATGAAATTCCGCCATATGTTAATGCTGCTCCAACTAAACAAGCTACAACTGCCAATATTACAAGCTTACCTTTATTAGACTTAAATACAGCTGCTCCGAAGATATACCATACTCCCCAAATGAAACATAAAACGCCGAATAATGTTGCGATTTTACCGCCCCATTCTTTCGCCTTATCTGAGCTGTTATCGATCCATTGCCCTGGATCAGATGCGCCTAAAATCGGGTGTAGATTATTCACTATATGGTTCATTGACTCTATATCAAACATAATACGTCCACCTTTCGAGTTTATCCTTATTTATATTATATCAATATTTCCGTATCGTTACAATACGGAAATTGATTAATATTTAATTATTTAAGTCTTTCTTTGCCTTTGATGCTCTTTCTGAGCGCTCTCTTATTAACTGTTGTAGGTTAGTCTCTGACGCCTGCTTATCTTTCTCAATTTGCTGTTTATATTTTTCTAATTGCTCGCTATTATTACCACCAGTTTTTAATATGTTTTCGTGTTTGTTTTGACGTTCAATTACTGTTTCTGAAGCTTCTTGCATTTTGGCTTTAGATTCAATGATATTGTCTTTCATAGTATTACCAATACTATTAATATTGAATCCTTGTGATGATATAAACGCCTCTTTATTTTTAGCTCTATCTAGTTGTGCTTTGGTTTCTCTTAAACTTGCTTTATATCTATTTATTTGTGGCTCTACAGCTACACCACTTTGCCCTGCTTTTCTTAGCTTAGCAATCTTTTGTTGTAAGTCTTTATATCTATCATTTGCTTCTTTAACTTTTTCAGATGCTTTGCGTCTAGCTTCTTTTTGGAATTGTGATAATGCGTGCGTTTCTTTAATATCTGCTGTGCCACCACTATCTAGCTTACCAACTGTACTTTGAACATTTCCTATGCTTTGTTGCTTGTCATATAGTGTTTTCAGTTCATTGCTTGTGCTACTTTCGATATTACCTAATTCTTCTTGCGGAACCTTAATTCTACCAACTGATTTAACTGCTTGTAATCCTGCCATTACACGACTTGCGTTACTGTAGGCTGAAGCGGTTTGTTGAACTTGGGATTCCACTTCTTTAATTTGAGTTCTATCTGTAACCACACCTGAGCTAGCTTGCGATTGTATATCTCTCATTCTTTGTTCTGCATTTACTTTTTCGTTATAAGCTTGTTTAATTACTTGCTCTTGTGACTTAATAGCGTTATTTACATTTGCTCCTGTATTCATTGCATGACTTGCAACTTTGATGTTGTCATATGTTCTCTTAGCTGTAGTGATTGTACGTCCTAGTTCAGCAATATGGTCACGATTTGGATTACGACTAGAGATTGCATTGTCATATTCTTCTTGTAATTGACTTACATTTTGTTCAGCTCTTTGCATTTCTTGTTGTTGCGTTTGATAATCGTGATTGGTGAATGCTGCTCCATTATTATTTTTCAATGTTTTTACAGCTCTTTGTTTTGCTTCTCCACTTACAATTTGATTATCAACTTCATTTTTCATACTGCCTACTTCTTCACTTAATGATGAAGCTGCTTTTTGTAATGTTGTTATCTCTTCAGTCGTCAAGTTGCCGTTTTGCATTGCTTGTTGATATTCTCTTTCTGCTGATACTTGACCTTCTTGAGCACTAAGCAATCCATTTCTAGCTTCTTTCTCGGCAATTGGATTATTCACATTAGCCTCATATGCTTTCTGAGCTAATTTTTGTCTATTTTGACCCATTGCCAAATTATCTTTGACCTGATTAATTCTTTTATCCATCTTATCGAGCTGTGGCTGTGTTGCACCAAATGCTTCCATTTCTTCTCGCTCTGCATTTAAGTCAGCTAGTTTTTGTTCTGACGTTTCAATTTCATCACTTGCCTCATGATAATCTTGCATAGCTTGTGCTTTACTTTGACCTATGTCTTCAATACTTGCACCACTTCTTGATAAAACTCTAGCAGCTTCTTGTGACTTACCAAGTTGATCGTTATAAGCTTTTTCTGCATCTGCCACACGTTTCTCTGCCGCTGATATTTCATCTTGTGGAGCACCTTCTCTTTGCAACTCAGCTAAATCATCTTTTGCATTCTGTAATTCTTCTTGTCTGCCATTAAGTTTTTCAAACTCACTATTAGCATTAGCGATACTTCTCTCTTGCTCTTGTAAATTATTAGCAACGCCTTGTTCTGATTTATTCTCTAAGTTTTCTATACCTTCATTGATGTCTTTTTCTAGTTCTTCACTTTGAGCATCAGCATCGTTCTCTCCAACTTCATTGCCACTAACTCTACCTGAAAATTGAGAAGCGGTTTTACCATTTTCACCTTCGCCATCTTTTTCATTCATTAAATCTCGTACACTTTGTTCTTTTTCATTCTCTTTATTTTTTAAATCTTTAACACTTTGCACTGCACCTTTAGCAAATCCTGATGCTGAGCCATAAGGATCGTCTGCCACGTTTTCTGCTGCTTCCTGTCCATATAAATGACTACCCATCGCATTTTCTAAAGCTTGTTTATCCGCACGCGAACCACTTATAGAACCTTCAGGATTCATAGTATCAAGTAAACGTGAGAACCATTCACTCACAAAGGTCATAACACCTTTTCTTACTTTATATACTAATTTTGTAGAATACCATAATACAAAAATGGTTACACCTGTCTGTAGCAATTGTTTCAATTGACCATCAAAGTCATATTTATTAAGTTGATTAGTAAATTGTTCATCTAAGTATAGAACGATATTAGGGTATAGCTGTATTAAAAATACTGTCATACCTATGCCTAATATCAACATAACTGCTGTAACAATAATTCCAAAGAATGCTTGATATGCTCCCATTTGTGAGAAACTGACATTAACAAAGAAATCTTTTAGTGCGTTGATTACACCAGTAAAAATTGCTAAATACAATGTCACTACTACTGCTGTAATAGTTAATATAATAGCGCCCATTTTAAGTGCGTTTAAAAACACACCAAAACCACTATTACCCGCCAAGCTTGCCGAGCTTACTTCTGCATCTTTCAATTCAGTACCAAAAAATTCTTTCCCACCAGTTACTTTTACACCATCTTCTTGTGGGTCTAACTTGAACGCTAAGAAATTCATATTATTTTCTTTTTTGGCTTCTGTGTTTAACTTGTACATTGTACTTATATCATTAGCATTAAGAGTATTAGAATAAGACCAGTTTGATAAAAGGCTTTTACCATCTAGCTTTTCAGCTATTTTTTCGCTGTCATCTGTATTCATATACTCAACCAACTCTTTTGTCGGTAAATTATTATATACTTCATCAGATGTTTTAGGGAATCCTTTATCATGGTTTAATACGTAACCATCATTTGTCCCTTCAGCTCCTTTTTTACCTTTAACATTAGTTAAACTGTTATCTATATATTGACGAGTATCAATAATCATTCCTCTTGGTATTTTTTCAACAGCACTTGTACTAGCACCTTTACTATCCTTCAACATATCAGCAGCTACACCTAATGATAAACTTGCAAATGTAGTTGCTAGTGCCATCGATACGAACGCAAGTAACACTCTCATTCCATTACTTTTGAAGTAACTCGATCTATTTTTAGCTTTCCCAAATCCAGTTGCTAACCTAAACGCTACCCAAGCCATAAATACACATAACAAAACTTTGAAGAATACTGTTAGTTTGTTGTATATGTTTATTACGGGATTTAAGATATGAAGCGGGTCGCTATCTGGAATATTTCCGCCATTCGTAATATGTTTCCATATATTTAAGTAGTCAATTAAATTGGCAAACAAATCTTTCAATGATTCCAAGCCACTCAATAGATAAAAACACCCTAATAGTATAGAACCATATCCCCCTTTAATTATGGCTCCTAACCAACTCAAAATGGTGTCTTGTTGCGTTGAAGATACATTGTATAAATTCCAATGATTTAAACCAAATAAAAAACTAGCATAATTTTTAGCTTCGTTTTCATCGCCAGTGTATTTATTAATTTTAGACTCTACTGTATCTGTTTTAGCTCCTGTTTGATCATTATAGTACATTATTTTTTGATTTTTCTTAGAGTCTTTAAATAATATTGTAGCGTAAGATTTTCCTTTAGCTTCTTTTGTTTTTTGAGCTTTTTTCTTTGCCTTGTATGAAGGGTCTGCATCTTCCTTCGTTTTTTCAACCATATCATCAAGTTTCTTTTTACCTGAAAACTTGTCGTACATACCCTTTAATGAAGTATCATCATCAATACTATCAGCATATGTGTCATGTCCACTAACAAATACCGATACTAACACCGTAAGTATGAATACTAATATATATTTAGGTATTTTTTGTCCCATTCACATAACCACCTATCAATTACACAACTTTTTGTTTTTTTATTTCCATTGCACTTGTTACATATTACTATTTTTATCACGTTTTGTCTTTATTAGATTCAAACATTAATAATTTCATATGATACGTTCGCTTTTTCATCTAATGCATCATATGATCTTTTGACGTTTTCATGGAATTGTCCTGTGTATTTTTCTAATCTTCCGTCTTTATTAATTACATCATATTCTAAAACTTTCAGTTCAGCAGTACTTATACGCTTGTCAGGTCTTTCACTAACTAACTCTCCTAATGGTTCAACTTTTACTCTGCACAATTTACGGTCGCTATCAAACAAATATTTATTAATAACCTTTGCTACGCTTACATATAGATAGTTTCTTATACGGTTATTTATATCTCTACCGCCCCCTGCAGAAGTTGCATCTGAGATATCTTCATCATATAAGTATTTGATCACTCTATCTCCGTATTCTAAAATTATCTTTTCTTCACTTTGTAAATATTGTTTAAAATCTTTTAATTCCTTTTCCACAATTTGTTTTCTTACGTCTTTTTCAAGAGGATTAAAAGATATAATGCCATTCATACGATTGACTAGCTCTGGTCTAAAACCATTACGACCATCTTCACTTTGAAGGATTTTTTTCGCTTTTTCTGTATCATAAGCACCATCACTAACCTTAGTTCCTAAAGTCCTATTTTCTTCGATAACAGTAAACCCTATATTCGTTGTAATTATAATATATGCATTTTTAAATGTAACTGGTCTTCCATATTTATTTTTCAATCGACCATCAGATGTGATTTGTAGTAGTAGGTCTAATACACCTCTATTAGACTTTTCACCTTCGTCACAAAGAATTATAGAATATGGTTTTCTACCTATATCTTCTGAGGCATCTTTTTGCCATCTTTCTACTGCTCCTTCTCCTTGATATTCAGACATGTCGTATCTCAACATAGCTTCTTCACTACCGAATAAACCTTTTGCTAAAATTTTAGCTGTTAATGTTTTACCAACACCAGTTGGTCCCATAAAAATATATGAGCCCATAGGGGCGTTGGGAGGGTTCAAACCAGCCATAGCAACATGTAAACTGTCAATCAATACCTTTATCGCTTGGTCTTGACCTTTAATATTATCTTTTAACTCTTGTTCAATTTTGTCTATATCAGGTCTCATTTTTGTATTAACTCCCGACCTTTCATAAACAACTTTGTCTAACAGTGCCTCATTCATTGCTACATTTTGCGTTGTGTATATTCCTATCATACGGTCTAACAATCTAATAGATTTACGAGGATTGGAATTAGAAGGCATATATTTTCCATATTCAACAATCTTGTCAATTAACTTATCATTAACAGGCTCTATGTCTCCTAATTCTTTTTTCCACATATCTTTCAAAATTGTTTTTACAATGTCGTCAGGTAACTCGTCGATTGTTACAAGTTCTAAACGTTCGGTCAAAGCTTGGTTTTTCTCTACATGTATTGTATATTCTTCGTTTGTTGTCGCACCAATTAACCTTATCTGACCACGAGCTAGAACTGTTTTGAAAGCATCTAGACCAGCCTCATACCCTTCCATACCAACTTTATGGAATTCATCAATAAATAGTACTACATCGCTACTCGAATTTTCATCAAGTTCAATAGCTTCTTTAACTATACCTTTAATATTTTTACCAAATTCATTATTACCTTGACCGCCCATAACATCTAAATCGATTGAAAAGAATATAAAACCATCAGACTCTTTCTGAGTATGCTTTGCTAGCGTTTCAATAACATTGGTTTTACCAACACCTGGTTCTCCGATTATTATCATACTTTTCATTCGTCTTTGATTTAAAACCGAATATATTTCTTTCATCTTTCCATCTACGCCCAAAGATTCATACTTAAAATTTTCAGCCATCTCGGTCGCATATTCTTTTAATAAAGGGTAATTATCAAGATTAACCATATATAAAGCCCCTTTCTTAAACTGTTGTTTCGTTGCCGTTATTGTTTAATTCTTTGTACAATTCACTCACTGTACTTTCAAAAAGTTTACTATCTTTTAATTCATTTACGTCACCACTTTGAACATCTTTAAGTGATTGAGATAATGTTTTAGTCTTATTTGTATTTTCCTCATTATCTACAACATCTTTACTTTCTTCATCACTATTTGATTGTTCTAACTCTTCTTTCGACTTCTTATTAAGAATTTCATATATAGATGATTCATGAGGTTTAGGAGAGTAACTTGAATCACCTAATACATTACTCGGTTTCTTAAATTGTATTTTCTCAAAGTTATTCGACAGCCTATCCAATTTTTCTTTTTTATTAATTTTCAATTGATCTGCTATATTTTGGATTTCTATAACCAAACTTTTATTTTCTTCTAATGTATATTCAACTACTTCATCTTCAAGTACTATTTTTATTGTTTTCTCAGCCATTTATAACACCCTTTCTTATTCTAATTATAACATATTTCGTATTGCAACGATACGAAATTAAGAAAAAATACCATTAATTTTCACCTTATTTTTTTATTGAAAATGCCCTTGTGACAGTATTTCAAATTTATTCTATGTCTTGATTTGAACTCCATCTCTTTTTCAATTGATCCTTGAACTTTTGTATTTCAATTTCTGAGACTTTTTCATTATTATTTTTTATTCTGTCTTCCATCGGACTATTCTTCTTTAGCCATTTGGGAGTTAACTCTCGTGAATTATTAGTCACTTTTACATTCTGACCTAGATAATTTTTCGCATCTTCTAAGGTTGATATACTATCTCTAATCCAATTTTCTAATATAGTTTTCAAGTACACTTTAGCATTTGTTGCGTTAACCGCTGTATGGTCTATTGCATACATAATCATATCGCTACTAAAACTTTCTGATAGCGTACATATTGTTTCTTTGTATTTTTTGTTCATTTTTATGTTTAATTCATCTTCAATATATCTTGTTAATTCAACTTTATTACTACTACATACATCTTTTTCTTTGTAGTTGTGTGTAGTCTCTTCATGTGTGATATCTTGTTGTGTATTATATTGATTGTGTATTATATTATCTGTACATTTTGTACTGTTCACTTCTGTACTGTACGAATTGTACTGTACAGATTGTACAGTAGGATTTTCTGCGTCATTGCTGTACTGTTCATTTTGTACAGTAGGTTCTTTAGGCTTTGAATCAAACCTTTCTGATTTTTCAGAACTATGATATTCTTCTAATTCCTCTATTTGCTCATCTGTTATTTCACTTGTACTAAAGTAGTAGTAGTATTCTAATTTATTATCTTCATATACCTTAAATTGAATAATATATCTAGCATCAACCAGTTCGTTCCAAGCATTTTGAATTTGTCTGCGTCCATTTTTTTCGTAGCGATTGTATAATTCAGTTTTATGGATTTCCCATGACTCAGGATAACTTTGCAAATTACATAATAAACCGATAGCTTGCAATGATAGTGGTTTACTATTAGAGTTATTGCGGTTTTTATCGCATTGCTGCAACAACTCTCTCGGTATAATTTCGTATGGTCTTTCTCCACTAATATTTTTAATTATCGACATAATAAAAACCTCTTTCCTTATATATTGGTTAGAGGTAATAAATCAGTTACATTTTATTAGAGTCTGAGGTTAAATTTTAAACTTGAAAGTATATTCTTTCATGGTTATAATAAACGTACAAATTCAACTCAAAAACAATAAATAAAAATCTACAATATTTTTATTATTGAGATCGGTACTATCACGAATAACCGATTTATTACCTATAAGCGTTTACTTCTTGCCGGAAGTAAACGCTTTTTATATACAATTATAGTACCATTAAACTATTCCACATCAAAGATAAATATATCCTATGAGATAATTTTTTGTCTTATGAGATATTATTTAAATAGTCTTTTTTTAATATAATTATATAGAAGTTAAAGTATTGAAAGGGCTAATTATTATGAAATCAAATAATGAGTTACTAAAACTCCATAAATATATTTGTTTAGAGTTGAAACATCAAAGAAACTTACAAAAATTAAGGCAAGATAAAGTAGCATTTGATTTAGGTTTTCCAGCTTCATATCTGTCTAATATAGAAAATGGAAAAAAAGAAACCACTTCTTTAGTAACTTATTTAAAAATAGCTAACTATTATGATGTAGACTTCAAAAGTATTCTATATAAAGCCGAAGAAAAGTTAAAACTTGATGAGAATTTATAAGTATTGATATTAATGCGCATTAAAAATACAGAAACGGAATGCAAAACTTGCATTCCGTTTCTGTATTTTTCTTAATTATAACTGTTATTATCAACTTCTATGTTATTATATTTCTTTTTAGTTTCTTTTACATCTTCTAATTTTAAGTTATTCTCTTTACCTTCACCTAACTTAATATGCATTTCGTAACCACTTGTATCTGAATCACCTTGTTCAGATTTAATAGTTGCCCATTTATCATTGTCTTCTTTTTCGACAATTTTAGAATATACAGCATTATTCATTGCATCTCTTACGCCACCGTAGCGTGAATCATTACCTTTTTTCATAAATTTCAATGTTACTGCTTCTGCCTTATCTTCATCATTATCTTCCGATTTCCAGTTAGGCTTTAGTACAGTTTTACCTTTAGCAGTTACATACTTAAAAGGATTTGGTTCATAATCTTTTCCCATGTCTATTAAAGATTCATTATATTTTTCATCACTTAATTTTTTTAAATCTTTATAACCAAATCCATAATTCGTACCATCTAAAAACATAGCTTTTACTTTACCTTGACCTATATACCCCGCCCATACCACATGATCTTCTTCGCTTTCATCTTTACTATCTGTGACAATTATAGGTACCGTTTTTTTAGAATTTAATACATCACTAACAGTGTAATCCCCCTCGTTTTTATTCTGATTTCCACAAGCAGCAAGAGCTATGGTCAAACCAATTAAAATTATACCCAATATATATTTTTTTATGTTTTTCATATTTAATATCCTCTCTTAATAGTTTAATTATTTTCTAATCATTTATTTGTCTATATACTAATTCACTATTTATTTTATCTTTTAATTCATTTGCATTGTATCATAATATTTTGTGTAATTGTAGCTTTTTACACAATTACACATTTAGTGATATACTGAACCTATTAATATAGAGGACGGTGAATATATGCCTAACGAGAACTATCAAACTGTACGTATCTCAAAAGAGGCTTACGAACAATTAAGGGAAATAAAATTCAAAAAAAACATGTCATATATAAATATTCTTAATGAACTTATCGAAAAAGAATATCAAAATTTAAAGGAGGAAAATAGTAATGAATAATATACAAGGCTTAATCAATTCTGTTGTAGAGCTTTTTACACAAAGTCCTTTAATAAGTGGTGGCATTACTGCAATTATCGCTTTTTGTCTTTTCTATATTGTTGCTGAAGATTATTTGAAATAAGGAGATGCTCGAAATTATTAATGAATATTATTACTATTTAGTACAACTAATAAACAACTTCTCTAATATAAGCTTGAACGCATACATTATTTTAGGTATTGCTGTAGTTTTTTTAGCTCTATACAAACTTAGGAATTATCCAATTCTAAGTACAATTAGTGTTGGATTCAGCTTCTTCCCCGTACTAATACACGAACTTGGTCATGCTTTTGCTGCTCAACTAATCGGCGGTCAAGTTGATGATATTAGAATGATCTTATCTAATAAAAAGCAACAAGAAGCGGGTAAGCAAGGTTATGCAATCACAAGAGCGAATCATCGATTTAAATTTATATTTATTACTTTCTTTGGGTACGTAGCTCCACCTTTAATGCTACTTCTAGGAATCTATCTAGTACATAAAGGGTTTACTTTTATTTTTCTTTTTTTATGTATATTCTTTTTGGTATTTTACTTTGTTCAAACTAAACAAAAATGGATTCCATTAATATTATTAATTATCGTAGGCTATTGTTGTTATAATATTATTTTTCAGCACCAACCCCTCATTACTAATAGTACGTCAATCTTATATAACACATTGTTAGGGTTGCTTTTGGGTGAAACTGTACAAAGTGTTTTTATTACTACAAAAACGACATTCAGTAAAAATGCTGCTGAGTGGGACGGCTCAGCTTTGAAATCATTAACTCATATTCCAACTATAATTTGGTGGCTTTTATGGACATTAATAAGTGTTACTACAATATACAATGTTCTAATTATAATATTTAGCAGATAATACTTTAACTAGCGGTAAAATAAAAGGGTGTACTGATATTCAGTACACCCTTTTATTTTACTTTTTAGGATCTTCATTTGTTCTTAATTCTGTTTTGCTATTGATAGTAAGCAAATCAAATATTTTTGTTTTTGTATAGTCTTGTACTTGTTTAACTTGTAGCTGTAGACCGTCTTGTGTATCATTTTCAGTTTTAATATCACTTTGAATATTTTCTAAATCATCTATGCTATCATTACGCTTATTTTGTATATCAGTATTACTCGTATCCGTATTTTCTAAAGTTTCGTCCATTGAGGAAATTGAACTTGTTGAATCTCCTCCATCAGTATCTACGCTGTTATCATAATTCATATCGTTTTCGTCTTTTTTCAATGCTTTATTCGCCTTCTTAATGTCTTTCACAATGGCTGCTTCTTTGTTCTTTAATTTTTCTTCAGCATTTTGTGACTTCTCATAATTTTCACGAATATCAGCTAATTGTTTTTTCGCAAATGTTGTATAGTACAAATCAGACATAGACATATCAGTATCTATTGTCTTATCTTTCTTTACATTATTCGCTTTCGGATTAATTGTAAAACCAACACCATTATAATTAACTTCTGTCTCTTTGCCTTCAATATTTAATGTACCATTACCTTCATTAGACGTTGAGAAATTAGAATTATTAGTCACAATGACAACTAACGGTTCTTTTGGCAAATCTCCTTTAATAGCTATTGCTCCTTCCCCTGAATTACCAAAAAATACAATTGACGATTTCACATTACTAGGTAATTGTTTTTTCATAACAGGCATTAAAACAACTTTGTAGTCACTTGCATCTGTACTCTGTTTTTCACTATCTCCAAGTTTAAAAGGAACTATTGTCATATCTTTATTTCGCTTTTGTTGTTGTAAATTAAATTTTGTTCCAGTCTTTGAAAAAGATAGGGCTTGATCTGTATCACTTACAGTCATAGCTTTTATATATTCTTCTTTATTTTTATGGTGTTGACCCAAACCAAAAGCTAGAACTAAAGCAGTTGAAAATATCAAAAACCAAACTAATCTATTGGGTAATATATTGGTCTTTATAAATTTATTTAACCATGAATACCCCTGTACTGCTTGCAAACTATATAACTTAATTTTTTTAAACGATTTTTTAAACAAGGTACCACCTTCCCTTTCTATCAAAGTCTATGTAAGTATATGCACCAGTTACACTTCATAATCTTTGATATATTCATTGATTAAATCCATTAGTGCTAAAGTTTCTTCCATCTGTTGCTCCGACATAAATACAGATACCTTTCTCATATCTCCTTTATGTCTTTTCCTTTTAAGATATCCTCTTTTTTCTAATAGTTGCAATTGTCTAGTTAGCACACTATTATCTATTTGCAAAATATGATTTAAAGTTTGTAACTCCATACTTTGGTTTTGGCTATTAAGAACCAAACTTAATATTGCAATATGATTTTGTGTTATATCTAGGCTTTGATGCAAATACCTATTTAACCTTTGTATATTTAAGTTCGCTTTTACAAAACTATCTACATTCATACTCGCACGCCTTCCTCATAACGATAATTAACTTAAGTTTATTATATAGTTTTAATATATATTTGTAAATCATTTGATGTCCGATTTATTGGTTCAAAAAGTTAATTTTGAGGTACTTCAGCAATCATAGCTCTTACATATTTTATTATTACTTTTACAAGCCATACCTTTAAATCATACTCTTCAGCAAGTTCTTTTTCTGTGCGCCCTTTTTTAGATTTATTGTAAATATCAATATTTTCCAACAATATATTTTGTTGTTCGATATCTATACTTTTTAATAAAGGCTTATTTTGATGTAAGTCTTTTTTTATTGAAAATACAGTGTTGGTAACAACTTGATACTTTTTAGCTATTTTATAACCTGTCTCTTGATTCAAAAGTAAATCATTTTTAATACAATGTCTTATATACCAAGTTTTAATACGCTTTTCAGACATAATTGCTATATTATTTATGTCGAACTCATTAGTGTTTAGTTTATTTATCACAGCATTTCTTTTTTTTACTATAGATAAATCCTCATACTTATTATTCCTACCAAATAGTTTTTCAACATCAAATTCCAAATACTCAAATGGTATACTACGTTGAATTTGTATATATATATCATTTAAAACTTTTAGTTTTTTACTATTTTTATGTTCTGTAATATCAGGATCAATTTCTTTAATGGCTGTATAAAACGTATGTCTAGGTAAACCAGTTTCTTGTAAAATATCTTTCACTTTCTTATAACCATACATGTATTCTTTAAAATTCTGTTTGTTATCTTTTTTAAGGTAATCTAACATTTTATCTAGATTCTCGTGTCGTTTATATGGTTTTCTGTTCATTTTTCAACCTCCTTTTTTCAATAATGATTACAAGATAACCTCCCCAAATAGAGGAGATTAAACTTATTTTTGAATTTTTATAGCCAAACAAATTGTGATTTATCGTGAAATTTTTTGTCATCAATTATATTGTTGTCTTTATCCCATACAGTTGCATGCCATATAGCTGTATTGTCCTTTTGTCTCACTATATTGATGAACCACAATATCTCTTCTCTATCGTTCACATTTGCTATATAATTCTCGAATTTTTTCAACTCACCTTTGTTAATTTTTGCCGAGAATCCTACTAACAAACGAGCATCATCTTCTGAACCATGAAAGCCTATTGGTATCATGTGAGTTCTATCTTGTGTTCTTGTGTCTTTGTGATATACCAAAGGCTTTAATTTTTTAATCTTCGCTCCGTTTCGCTCTTTATACCTCCAACTAGAATTAGCTTTAAATTTTATAGCTAATTGATGGTAATCTTTATCATGATAGAAATATCCTAGATTATAGCCACTTCTTTGTAATAGTTGTAAAACCTTTTCTTTCTTTAAAATACTATTTAATGTAGTTAGTTTTACGCCTATTTCACCACGTGCTAAAAATTCTTTAGTTTTCTTTTGTTCCTCCAAACTTACTATCCGTTTAGTATTTCTCTTCAACTTTTTCTTTTTACGCTTTTTTTGTTCCTTATGTTCTCTAATTTCTTGATCTTCAAAATGGTATCTATAAGGTCTTAACCATCTATCTACATTTTCTAATACACCCATCAACATCATTCCCTACGTAGTAATTATTAATATTATCTATCTTTATCTCTAACTAAATTAGATGTATCAATTTCAAATGTAGGTTGATCTTCTGTTTCTTCGTCACTTTCATTCTTGTTTTTTCTTGCTGCTCGACGTTTTTCTCTATTTCTAATAGCTTTTGTTAATTCATCTTCTTCATCTTCTTCTGATTCATTCACGTCATTTTTCATTGGTTCTTCAAAAGTATGAGCTGAATCATTTTTATTTAAATCAGAATTTACTTCATAGTTTTCAATACTTTGTTGACCTACCTGACTATCTTGTTCTAATCTTGTACTCTGTAGTGCAGTCATAGCACTGAAAGTTTCATTCGACTCTTCATCTTCGCCATTTTCTTCTGCTTCTTTTCTTGCAACGATTGCATGATAGTCAGGAGAAGGTGGCTTCTCAAATTTCTCATTTAACGCATCAAATATTTGCTCTAATTGTTTACGCTTAATGTTAGCACCTTGCGCTCTAATAGGTTGAGTTCCTTGAGGTGAAAATAGCATATCTCCTTGACCATTTAGTTTCTCTGCTCCACTTTCTTCTAAAATGATTCTGCTGTCTGTGTCAGAACGTACACTCATTGCCCATCTTGTTGCTAAGTTTGTTTTGATTAATCCAGTAATTACTTCTCTAGATGGTCTTTGTGTAGATAAAATCAAATGTATGCCACTAGCACGTCCCATTTGTCCTAATCTTGTAATAGCCAATTCAACTTCGTCTTGAATTTGTGCCATCATATCCGAAACCTCGTCCATAAAAATTACTATATAAGGTAATTTATCTTTATTGTTTTCAACCGCCCATTCATTATACTCTTCAATATTTTCCATTCCGCCTGCATTCTTAAGCATTGTATATCTTTCTTCCATCACATAAACAATATATTTTAAAAATGGTACAACATCATTTTTTATATCTGTAATTACATCTGTTAAATTAAATGGCGATCTATTAAAAGGAACAAAGTCTGTTTGTTTAGGGTCAATGATTTGCATCAATAATTCATCAGGCGTACTTTTCGCTAGCATTGAAGCTAACGTAAATTTACTTGCTACAGATTTACCTGAGCCTGATGTTCCTGCTAATAAAGTATGTGGACCTTTGCTAAATAAAAAGTCTACAGGATTGTTTTCGACATTCTGACCGAGTACAGCGTGAGTTGGATTCTCAATTCCTTCAGAAAATGCTCTTTCAATCAATTTACCACCATCAATAGGAATACGGTCATCTTGTGGTAGTGGTATATTAATTATCATATTATCTGCTTGTTTATCGACTTTAATATCTTTTACACTTAATTCTTGCTCTAATGCTTTACCTATTTCATCTAATGATTTACTAGCTTGTGTGAATCTAGTACCATAAATGTATTCTATAGCTGAATTAAATATACGTGGCTTTTTAGCTTCAACTTGCATACCCATAGATGCTAATAACACATCAACTTTACCTTGATTCTTATCAGCAAATTTCTCAGCTTTTTTAGTTTGTTTTGCTATTGTCTTAGGATTTTCTGACAATATATCTAATGGATAGTTATAACCATTATTCACATCATTATCATCACTAGAAACATTTTGAGATGGACTATTATTTATTTCTTCCCTTTGTTTTATAACGCTTTTAGCCTCTTTTAGTTCTTTTTCTTGTCTACCTTCAAAAATGAAGTACCTAAAGTTTTCCGAAAATTTTTGTGCATCAAATTTCACATTATCTGTAATATCCGTTAATTCTGTATGCAAGTCTTTAATTTTTTTAGTAATTTGTTCAGTTATAGTCGTTGTCTTCCCTCGTCTAATTCTAATGTTATAGTGTTTAACTGCCACTGGTGAACCTTCAGGTATAAAAGTGTGTATACGCACTTTTAACTTACGTCTAATATGGCGTCTTACTTTCTTTTCAAATTTACTTAAAGTAGCCTTTTGCTTATTTTTTTCTTTATTACTTCTGTTAATGTAACCAACATCGATTTTACGTATAATTTTACGTTTTACTTTACGACTTTGACTATCATTTAATAAAGGCGCCATTTCTCCATAATGATGACGCATAACCATTGTAATTATGTATGCGACTATCAAAATAACTAAGCAAATAAGTAACATTGTCATCCATTTCGTCCCACTATCAGTAGTAGCATTAGCAAACGACTCACTCCATGTATTAGTGTGAGGTAGCCAATCCGTTCCAAATGGATCAGAACCTATTATTGTTCCTATTATATTTCTAATTACATCTAAAATTGTTTTAGCAACTTTATACCAGTGGTCTCCATCAAATAAAAAGCTAATAGCTTTTATGAAAAATTGTTTTAAAACTACAAATATAAGCACTGATATAGCAAACAAGATACCTATTACCCACATTATTCTGTAGATAATTCTAGATGCTTTAGCATATCTTTCTGAATACCCTTTATTTTCTGCCATGTCTATTTAACTCCCTTTCTAAAAATAGTTTAATAAACTTATTTTTATTATATATTTAAGTTATATATTTGTAAACATTTCGACAAAAAATAAAAGCGAGAAAAACTCGCTTTTATTAATATATTTATATTACTCTTCTTCTTGGTCTTGTGGGTCTCTTGTTATCCTAATAGTATAATCTACTAACCTTTGTTGTATTAGTAATTTATGGAATTGATTAGCTATAAATGACTTAACTGTTTCCGAACCATTAAAATATCCTGAATCTAAAACACGTTCTGCTAATGAATCATAGCTAACTTTAGGTCTAACATCTTCTACTCTATAATCCTTATTAGTTAACTTAATATTGTTTCCAAAACCTTCTTCCGAGGCTGCTATTTTTACCTCTTCTTTGAATTCATTTGATTCTTTTAACCTAGTCTCTATTTCACTTTTAGAAAAGCTACTAGCCATTGATTTTGCTAAATATGATTCTGTAGGATATCTGTCTAAAAATTCTTCAGGAGAGGCTTTAGCTCTAAAAACTATTTTTGTTTGGTTTATATTTTTTAGAATAATTTCTATAAAGAACTCTGCATCATTTCGTACAGCTTCAAATTCTTCTGCACTTTCAATAACGTTCGCATTTTCAATATAATCAACGAAAACATTCGTATCACTTTTAGGTGTTATAACAACATCAAGTACATTTTCTTTATCTACATCAACGTACTTTGGAAACCCTTGTTGCTGAAGAAATTCCGAACCCATTTTTCTATATGCCTCATTGTATTCTCTTTTGAAAGCCTCTTCTAACATTATGTCGTTAAAACTCGCTTGAAATTGTTTGTCTAATACTTCCCTTTGGGATTTATTCAATTTCATATACTCAAACCTTTCTATAATTATTTACTACTAAAAATGAGATTAAATGGATTGATCCTTTTCTAATTGTTCCATGTAATTATACAAAGCTAGTGCAGTTGAAAGTGATATATTATCTATTTTGGATTTACCTGTATTAAGCTTAGAAATAACTACGGCAGTTACACCTGTTTCCTTACTCACCTTATATCCTGTAATTTGAGGATAATTGGGGTCTTGAATTAAATCTAATAGCTTTTCTATTTTTTCAATAATATCTATTTCCATTAGTCACCGTCCTCAACCACTAATTAACTTATGTTAATTATATATTTGGTAATAACCTATGTAAAGTTATATTTGTATGATTGATGATTAACTTATATTTATTTGATATCACTGCACTTCCATATTCATGATGGTATAATACATGTGTGAGCAAGTTGAATAGATGGTGGCTAACCTAGTATAGGGAGAGTGATGACTTATGTTTTATTCAAGTCTAATCTTTAGAAAGGAGAAGCCTTTTGGTATCAATTATAGATATGTTACACCTAATGTTAGGTTTTGGTACATTTATACTAACTTTTATAGGTGTGATAATCTCTATTATCAAATTAAGCCAAAAAAAATAACCATCTCATCATATAAACTTTAGCAGGTTTAATGAGATAGTCATTTTTTGATTTATCAAGTTTACCTAAGCTACCGTCTTTCGAACGGGCTCTTTGGACGACATGTTAGCGCATGTTGTCCTTTATTTACTTGCAAGTAAATAATCGCATGACTGATTATGAAATACTTATGATTCTTTTAACAATTATTAGTTTAGTATTAATAAACAATAACCATTAACAACTTTAGCCAGTAAATCATTTATTACACCATCATAATAGCACATGACATTTTTATTATCAAATACCTTCAACTTTACTTTAATAATGATGTAGTTCATTCAAACTTAGTTGTATCTATATTAGAAAAGTCAATGTATTCTTCTTTATTTTCCTCAGCTACATTCACGAAAACTTTTTTTGTTGATTTAATAATATATTTTCTTAGTTGCTCTACGGTTTCTTGTTTCTCATACATTTTACGTTTTACCCGTTTTAACATATTGATTAGTTCAAACTCTATATCTTCAATCGTCAAACGATATTCCACTGCTACACTGTCATTATATGATGTTTTGCCTATTAATATATAATCTTTTAACAACTCAACTTCAGTTAAAGTGAAATTCATTATATAATGTTTTAATCTTTCAGGAAATTGCTCTAATATTGCGTATTTTATATCTTCCTCATGTTCACTTGATGCTATACTTCTTTGATGCTCTTTTAAACGCATATACTCATTGAAATCTAAAGTTATTGTATTGTTATCATGTTGTGAATGGTTTGAATGGGATTCACTTTGTAATATATTATCTACATCTTTTTCTCCATATATATCATTCACACCATTCATACCATTTTTTTCATTTGTTATATCTTTATTTGTTATATCTTTTATTTGTTCTCTCTTAGCTCTGGGTTTTGAGGTCTTGAAATTCAAGTCTTGAATTTGAGGTCTTGAAAACCCAGAGTCCAAATTTTCTTGTTCTATAGCCTTTTTTGACTTAGGACTAAAATCTTTAACGGTTTTTGCCCCTTCTTTTTTCTCGATTTCTTTGATGTCTTTTTCAGTGAATGGGTATACTGTGACATAATAAATATATTTGTATTTATTACCTTCTCGACGCTTAAGTTGTACGATATAATCATTTGCTACTAATTCGTCCCACGCTCGCCTTACAGAAGCCTCTTTATTTTTTGCATAGCGTTTATACAATTCCGTTTTATGTAAGTCCCACGATTCAGCATAACTACGAATATTACATAAAAGTCCTATAGCTTGTAGCGAAAGGTTTTTGTTGTGCTTACTATTAGTATCACAGGCTTGTAACAACTCACGAGGTATCTGTTCATACGGTACATTCTTTTTAAAATTTTTTATATTACCATTGCCTGTACTCATACGTTTTCCTCACTTACTCTTATAAAATTTTCATAAATAGAATTTTAATAAAGGGTACGTCTACTTTTTCTTAGGTTTTTCTCTTCTATATCCCTTATGGTTTTCAACAATTGAACATATATCCTTTTTGTGGACGACTAATTCTCCCTTTATCGGTTCTTCTTTAGTTCCGATATTTGTAGCGATTTCAATTTCAAAAATGCTATATTTTAAAAATACACCCTTATACTCAGTACCGTCCATAAGCGTCAAAATAACTTTTTGACCCAAAAAAATTGAAAAGGGGTGCCTTAAGTTTTTAATTTTACTATTACTGATATTCTTACGCTTTTCCATAGTTAGCCCCTCCTCTCATACGCTACTTTTATTCTGCAACTTGGCTTATTGATCTAATCCCATGTTTCATAAATAGCATGTAGCCTTTCACAGGATTTTCTTTAGTATTAATATTTGTTTCAAGCATTATAGAAAATTGATAAACCTGAATTAATGTACCTTTTCTTTTTTTACCGTCCATAGCTGTAATAATAATCGTTTTATCAATAAATGGTTCAAATTCCTCTAAACTTGCTACTCTTTTCTTTGCCATAATGCATTCTCCTTTGTAATTAATTATTTTTAATAAACACCTAGTGCATCAAGCTCATTAGTTATGTTTTCAAATGACTCAGTATTTACACTTGGTCTACTATAATTGCTAGGCGCAATGTTTTTTAGGTTTTTGTTTCGTACAAATTTTGCTTGTTTAATGTCATTTTTATATGCATCTTTAGTATTCTTAAATTCATTATACGCATTAATAAATACGTTTTTAAAGCTAGTGAAAATGTAACCTGTATTGTTCATATCTTTTATAGTCTCATTATCTTTAATTCGCTTACCATGTAATCTTTTTAATAATTTTTGTAATTCAAATTCCAAATCTTCTACAGAGTATTTTTGTTCTTCTGAGCATTGAATAAATAAACCATAATTTGAGATTAGTGATAAGTCATTTAAGTAAGATTGCTTAGCTTTAAATAAATTATCTTTAATAATCTTAATTTCGTTTAAGTCAAAGTTATTAAAATAATTTGCTAGGTGTTCAGGTAGATATTTAGTTAGAGATTGTTTTTTGTAATTTTCAAATTCTAATACAGCGGAATTATGATTTGTTTGATTTGATGTATTTACTTCACTCTCTATATTAGAGATATTCATATCATACATATCATTAGTTACTGTGTTACTAGAAGATGTGTTACTAAAACCTGTATTACTTAACCCTAACTTTTCAAAGTTTTCAACCCCAACTTTTAAATTTAAGAACCCTAACTTTTCAATAATACTAGATACAGTCACTTTTTCTAATGGGTGTTTTTGCTCTTCCGCTTCAGTTGTTTCTTCAACTTCGTTTGGCAAATTAATTGGTTCATAAGCATAAAAAGATAATGCTTTACCGAAACGTTTACTCTTTAATAAGCCTTTTGCATATAAGATATCTCTATCCTTTTTCAATGTATCTTCATTGATGCCTAGTAATTCGCAAGCTACATCATTTGTAAACCAGCAGCAAGTATTACCATGCTTATCAATATATCTTTTAGTATTCTTGTTATTTTGAATAGATTGTAAATGACGTTCTCTTACTAATGCATAATAAATAATAGCGTTCTCTGTTAATACTTTATAGTAATCATGTTCAATTAGATATTTAGGTATTTGTGCAAATGTTAAGCGTTCAACTCCTTTACTATCTACAAACGTTGATCTTGAATCTTTAACATCAGGTTTAGGTACATGAATAAGATTTTTGTTTTCTTGTACTAATAAACCTAAGTCGATTAAGTGTTTAATCTTAGTCATAACTGTTTGTCTTGTTACACCTAAAGCTACAGCAATACTTTCTGTATCAAATCTTATGAATTTTTTACCTTCAACGTTTGTTGTGAAATGATTGGTTTTAACTAATCTAGCAAATTGATTTGCCACCATAGTATAAACGAGCTTGCTATTCTTTTGTAATTTAGATGGCTTGTTTGTTTTCTCACTTGTGAATGTTTCATAAGATAAAAATTTATAATATTTAAAATATTCGCTTACGACTTTTTCGCTGACTTGTCTATGCTTGATACTTTTTGGCATATAAAAAACTCCTTCCAAAAAGAAACCTGTTCTCTCAGAAAGAAGTTAGTAAAATACGTAAATGTAATGTTAAAAAGCTATTACAAAAGCGTTTGCAAGTAGTTCAATGTCTTGCAATATAGACGAAGTAAAGGTATAATATACTTATCATATAAAAGTAAAGTAATTATATAGAATTTTTTTCTGTATTTATTACTTCTTTCTGTAATTGTAATTTTGTTTTTTTCTGAGTAAACAAACTTTTTAACTTAAACATTAGTTAATATACTTCGTGTATTTTTAACTTTCTTTCTGATTGGAACTCAACTACTGTCAATAGTTGGGTTTCTTTTTTTATGTGATTGTATTATTGAAATGATTTATGTAATAATAATAACATAAAGGTTAGTAAATGTATAAACAAAATCTCTAGTTATTAAAAAAATTATAACATACTTAAATCTATACGTTGAATAGGTTCTCTGTATTTTAATGATAAGTATAGTAATTAATACTGTTAAAAATACAAATTTTAAATATGAGGTATAAAATAATGAAATCTAAAAATGTACATGAATATATAAAAAAAGTAGCTTTCTTAATTAGAAAAGAAAGAGAAAGAAAAGATATCAGTATTTTGTATATGACTGACAGATTACAACTTAGTGACTCCTACTATAGGCACTTAGAACGAGCGACAACACAACAGGTATCTTTGTATAAATATCTACAGATGGCTCAACTGATCCGTATTCCTTTATCAGAGGTATTAGAGTATGTGGAAACTAAAAATGTGAATATGAAAAAAGAGACTTATAAATTAGGATATAGCAAGTTACAAGAAAACTTTGATATAGATAGTTACATTAAGGAAATTGGAGAAGAACTCAGAAGACGTAGAAAAGAACAAAATAAATATCAAAAAACATTTGGAGACGCTATGGGGATTACAAGTCATTATTACGGTCATATTGAGCGTGGTACACAAATGAGTATCTCTTTATATAAATATAAAGTAATAGCTGATATCTTAGATACCCCATTACATATTATCTTGCGCCAAGTAGAAGAAAATTTGAACATTAAATAACCAATCAAATATAAATTATAGCGGTGGTATTGCCTGTCTAGATTGAAACAATAAGAAAATACATTGAAAAACAAGGAGGTAATTGAAATGGGTGAACACAGAGCGTACAAATTTAGATTATATCCAAATAAGGAACAAGAGATACTAATTAACAAAACTATAGGTAGCTCACGTTTTGTGTTTAACTATTTCTTAAGCCTTTGGAAGGAAGAATATAAGAAAACAGGAAAAGGATTAACATATAACAAATGTGCGACAATGATACCCGCATTAAAGAAATCAAATGAGTATAGTTGGTTAAAAGAAGTTGATTCAATAGCGCTACAATCTAGCGTGAAGAATTTAGAGGATTCATTTAATAGATTTTTTAAAAAGCAGAACAAAGCACCTAGATTCAAAAGTAAGAAGAATCCAAATCAAAGCTATACCACTAAAAATGTTAGTAATAGTATTCAAATACAGGGTAATAGAATCAAATTACCTAAGTTAAAAATGGTTAAATTTGCTAATAGTCGAGATATTAACGGTCGTATATTAAGGGCTACAATCAGCCGTAAAGCTAGTGGTAAATACTTCGTATCATTGTTAGTAGAGGAACACATACAAGAGTTAGACAAGTCTAATAATAGTGTTGGTATCGACTTAGGTGTTAAAGACTTTGCAATCCTAGACGATGGCACAGTGTACAACAATAACCGTTATACAACTAAAATGGCAAAACAGCTAGCAAGAGAGCAACGCAAATTGTCACGTAGATATGAACAAGCTAAAAAGGACGGTAAGAAATTAGAGGACGCTAAAAACTATCAAAAACAGAAAATTAAAGTTGCTAGATTGCATGAGAAAGTAGCTAACCAAAGGAAAGATTTTTTAAATAAAGTAAGTACAATTATTGTCAAAAACCACGATGTGATTTGTATTGAAGATTTAAACACGAAAGGTATGCTACGCAATCACAAGCTAGCTAAATCACTCATTGATGTGTCTTGGTCTATGTTTGTAGACAAATTACAATATAAAGCTGATTGGTATGGTAAACAGGTTGTTAAAATTGATAGATGGTACCCTTCATCACAAATATGCTCAACTTGTGGTGTCAACAGTGGAAAAAAAACACTAGACATCAGAAATTGGACTTGTGAATGTGGTGCAGAACATGACAGAGATATAAACGCCAGTAAGAATATTAAAAATGAGGGATTAAGACAAATTCAATCATTCGATAAAGTAGGATAAATAGAATATAAACCGTAGGAACTACGGGGCTATCTTGGTTAATAAAAGAAGTCACTGGCATAGTTAAGATACTAACTAATTGTTAAACATGCTTTGTTCCCAAGAATCCATACACTTCAATACGTGATTTTTTTTAAAATAGTATAGGTGTTGGTAGTTCAAGTATAGGGTCGTAAAATCTTTTTTAAACGCTACGCTTCATCACAAATATGCTCAACTTGTGGTGTCAACAGTGAAAAAAACACTAGACATCAGAAATTGGACTTGTGAATGTGGTGCAGAACATGACAGAGATATAAACGCCAGTAAGAATATTAAAGTTGTATAGAACGGTATCTGTAAATTTCACTAATTTCAAAGATAGTCGTATACAGCAATTGGAACTGTTTAAATCTGATAAAGAAATTAAAGAAGAGATTATCAATGAATCGATTGATAGAGTTAACCTGAAATATGGGCAAAATATAATTAAACGAGCGATTAGTCTTAAGCAGTCCAGTACATTGAATAAACAGAATAAGCTACTTGCAGGACATAAAGCATGAATTAACGTTTGACAACGTACCTACAAATACGATACACTTATCAATAATTAAAAGGACAAGTATATAAGGAGATGATGATATGATAGCGACGGTTAGCAAATTAATTAATTCTAATATATCAGCAGCAGAAATCTATAGACAAACGGGTGTTGTTGCTACAACAATCAAAAAATTGAGATTGGGTAAACAGGATATAAACACGATGAAATATTATACATTGAAAAAATTATATGATTATCAAGTTTCTCTAGATGAGAAAGAAATCGATGGTGATAGCTATAATGATCTACAAAGTGTTTATGAGAAGTTAGAAGAAAGTGACGATTATAAAGAGAAATATCAAGAGCTATTAAATCTTAATACTAAAGTGGGCATTAAATTTAGAAAGATTATTAAACCCGCAATAGAAGATGAACGGACTTTAGAAGATGTTAATAGATATATTGATTTATTAGTTACACATGAAGAACTTAAGTAATATATAAATAGTGGTATTTCTGAGTCGCAAATAATTTGCGACTATTTTTTTGGCTTTTTATTCCCCTCCCCTATCGAGTGATATGGCTATTAAATCTAAACAAACACTGTAGATAAAAGGTTTTCTAAGGTATCTATATATGAATAAATATTATGATATGTGTTAAAAGGCATATGCATTTAAATATTTAGGTAGGTATAAGTATCCATATACATTTAAGTATATGTTATATGGATAAATGTATTTACGAAAATAAATATTTATATATGGTTTACGTAGAATATTTTTTTAGGTATAATAGTGAGTGTACATGAATGTATAATCGTATATATAGGAAAAGGTATATAAGTGAGTAACTAAATCGTTGTATATATGAGGATTATCTGATTTAGGGATTATATAAGAAGAGGTGGTAAATATGAAAATCGCTAGTTTTGCAGCGGTAGATGGTGGTGTAGGGAAGAGTACCTTGTGCTTTAACTTTGCAGAGTACCTAGTTTCTAAAGGGTATAAAGTTTGTTTAGTAGATAAAGACCATCAAGCAAAGTTGACTCAACTCTATAGTATTACCGATCAAAATAATACAGTAGCTAATATCTATAGAGAAGCAGGCGAAGTAGATATTGTTAACATTAAGCCTAACTTAGACATCGTAAAAGGATTTATAAACTTAGATAAAATAGAAGATAGCTTGGTAGCAACGAGTTATAAAAATAATATTTTTTATATGTGGTTAGAGGATAATTATAAAAAAAGAAATTTTAATGAATATGATTACATGATAATAGATACACACTCTGATTTCAGAATTGCCACTAAAAATGCAGTTACAGTTAGTCATGCATTAGTTACACCAGTTTTAGATTCAGATAATACAGACTCAGCAAATTTAGAGTTCAGGTTAGAAAAGTTTAAAGGCGAAAATATAGATGTAAGAACAAGAAAGTCTCTAGTTACCGCTCAAATGTTACGAGTAGGTTCTATAGTAGACCGTACTAACGGCTTAGGTAAAGAATTTATAGAGAAAATAGAAAATGATGATAGATATGTAACTTATTTTCCGAAACGATTAGTATTTAATAAATCACTAAAAAATGGTAAATCAATTTCACAACAATTTATCGATAATGAATTAAGCAGAGATGAAAAGGTATTTATGGAAGAATATGAAGAAAGAATGAATCAATTAAAAGAAGCAATAGATGCTATAAAATAATAGGAGGGGTCGTATGGCTTTTAATGAGAATAACCCAGTATCAGAAATGTTTGAAAACGCTGGAACACAAGAAAATGAACCAAAGCAACAAAATATAGGGGGTCAAAATAGTCCTAGTGCAGAAAACAGCCAACAGAAAAGTATTAATTTAATTACTAAACCGAAGATAGAAAATCGTAGAAAGTATAGTTTTACTATCAAACCTTCAGCAAGAGAAAAGCTAGATAAATTAGCTAAAGAACACAATTATCCATCATCTTCAAGATTTATCGAAGAACTAATAGAGAATATATAATAGATTAACACCTCGTTATAATTAGCGAGGTGTTATTAGTATTAATAAGAGTAGAAGGGGTTAATTCATATGGAAGAGCATAGATCAGCTATAAGGTTAAAGGAAACTAAAGAAGATTGGATAAAAGATATTACTAATACTGACGATATAGAACTGATTGAAGAATATACAAAACATTATTTAGTTATTTTGAATGAGCTTAAAAAGTTGAGTGAATTAGATAAAATATATAAAGGGGAGAAAATAGAAAAGCATTTAATAGATAATAACTTAAATGAAACAGAAGATAATTCTATTACCGACAATGAAGAAAGTTCAGAAATAAAAGATGATATTTATATTTTAAGACGTAAACTTGTTGGAGGTGAAGGGTTTAAAGAGTTTGATAAAAAAACAATATTTGTTCCTGAAAGTATTATCCGTAGACAAGGATTAGAACATGGTGAAAAATTTAAATATATTAAAGATGGATTGTCGGAAGGTAGAGATAGTTTTGAAAATATTAAACCTGTAGATAAATACGAATCAATAGAAGATAATGAAATAGAAAGTTATGAATTTGCAGTTGTAGATTATGACTATGAGGACGAAAGCTATGTTTGTAAAAAAGCCTATGAAAATGGTGTGTTAAAAAGCATACCGAAGTTACTAATAAATGATAATGACGTCGATAAATTTAGTGTGAGAGTAGATGATGTTGTAAGCATTGCACATTTCCCTAAGCGCAATATTGGGCGGATAAGATGGTTATATGATACAGAAGAGATAAAAACTATAAGTGAGGTAAAAAAGCATTCTTTCTACAAAACGAAAGAGGAGAGTCCAACTCAATATTTTAATGAAAAGCTATTTTTAAATTTAACTATAGCTATAGTAGGGGCTAATAGTTTCATTAATAACTATATAGAGGAAGTCGAAAAAAGAGGTGGATTTGTTAAACATACGGACTCTGATGTTTATACCAATGTAGAAAATATAGTAAAACAATCTGATGTGGTAGTAGTTCCAATAACTCAAACAAGTCATGCAAAGATGAAAATTGCAAGAGACGCATCAGATAAATGGGGAAGACCCGTTGTATACCTACAAAATAGTGGGCGAAATCATTTCGTCAATGAAGTTGAAAATGTGATATAAAATTAAATAAAGATATGAGAAGACAGCGTACACAGAGTATGTTGTCTTTTTAATTTGTTTTTATACGACCTTTAAAAAGTTATTTATAAAAACATATTAAGACCTTGACAGGTCGTAATTGAAATTGATAAACTTATGTTAATTAATTGACGAGGAGGAGTATTCAAATGGTTAATAACTCCAACGATAAATATGTAGAGAATTTGACAATGAAAGAGATTATACAAAAATTGTTAGATAGTGAACTGAGTGCGTATAAAATTGGCAAATCAGCAGGGGTACAAGATAGTTTAGTAAAAAAATTAAGGAACGGCGATCAAGAAATTGGCGCAACTAAATATGAAAATTTGGAAAAAATGGCGGATTTTGCTAAAAGAAGTGGTATTTTACTTCAAGACATGCACGACCCAAATGAGGTTGATATCAAACTTCATAAAAGTGTTATGACTTTTATAGAAGATATTAAAAGTAGTTTAGCTTACATTAATAGTGCTAATAAAAAGTCTATAGATAAGGTGTATGTATATGATGAGTATCATCTGAATGAACATGGAGACTCTGTTTATAAAACATCGTATATTGAAATAGATAACAATATATTAATACCGATTAGTTCTAAAGGATTAGGTAGTGATGAATGGATTCCTTATAACATCAACATTAGGAATGAGATTCAAAATACAAATCATATTAACGATATTAAACAATTACGTTTAACGTTTAATTCAGAGCAACTTATTAATGACCTTGTTAGTGAAGAGAAAAAAGGTAATAGAGTAAAAATGAATGGATCGATGTTATGGCGCAACAATAAAACGAGAACAATATCAGTGTATGATGTCCGTAACAACACTGAAATATTGGGTTACGAATCTTCATATTTTGATATTAGATATAATGTCGAAAAAAATAACGAAGAGAGAGGTGATTAACATGTTTTATATTGTATTAACAATAGCAGCGTTTCTAACTTTTTTCCGATTATTACTATCATATACAAACCTAAATGGATTTCTGAGTTTTAAAAATAACTATATGACAAAGGGGCTTATTGGTTCGTTTATATTTAAACTTATTATATATATTTTTGCATTAGTTATATGGTTTCAATTATTGAATTTTATATTTACGCCAAATTCAGAGGAGATATTGAATAAAGTAAGTGAAAACAATTTATCCATTTATGGATTTATAGCTTTAGGAATAATTTTGATGACGATATTTACAAGTGTAATTTTCATGAATATTTTAAGATACGGCTATTACACAGTATTTTCACTTGTTAGGTTGAAAAATCAGAAAAAGAATACAATTAGTAATTTGATGCTTAAAGCTATTCACAATGAGTCTGACGAAGTTATTGTGGAGAGATATAAAGAAATGGATAAAGCGCCACTTCTACCATATGAGGAGCCTAATTTGACTCGAGCGGAGGAAATGAAATTAATTTCAGCTCTAGTAAATATGGGAGAAATTGAAACAGCCAAAAATTTAGGTAAAGAATTTATAAGAGTAAATAAAAAAATAGTTAAAAATCAAGTTGCATTTAAAAAGATTGGCAAATCAAAAAAGACTTTACAAGCAAGAAGTTCAAATAAATAATAAATGATTAAATCATAAAGGGGACAATATCAATGAAGAAATATATAATTGCGTTAATAGTTATGGTATTAACGTTAAGTGCATGTAGTAACGATGAAAAAAAGAAAGCTGTGACTATTAAGGATAAATTGACGAAAGATAAGCAAATCGCTTATGTATATGATACTAAGAGCAAGGATATTAAGAAGTCTGACAAAGTACAACAAATATTGTCTATCGACGATGGTAAAGCGAAACCGTATATGATAGAGAACGCATCACTTACATTAGATGAATTGACGAAAAAAGATGATGAAGAAATTTTAAAAATTGCAAAAAAAGCTGACAAGAAAGCATTTGAAAGTGAAAAAGAAGCAGGGTTAGAAAGTGAGAAATTACTGTCTGTAATAGAAAAAGATAAAAAGAAAAAGGCAGATAAAAAAGACAGAATAACAGATTTGGAAAATGTAGAATATAGTAAGCCGAAAGCTATACAGTTAAAATTTAGTGCCCCAATTAAAGATTCTAAGGATTCTAAAGAAATCGTTTTAACGCCTGATCCATATAATCCTTATACAAGCATGATGCTAGAACGCAATAAAGACTACGAAAGAACAAATAAGTCTTTCCCTATGATATTTTCTGATGAATTAGAGAGTACCAAAATAAATGGCGAGAGATATTCAGGATTACAAGATGATGTCGGAGACAAGAATAGAAATGTCGTAGTGCAGTTGAAAGATAATGAATCAAAAGTAACGTTCGACAAAGC
>NZ_JAKRNS010000016.1 GCF_022346615.1 Staphylococcus sp. ACRSN
TTAAGTCCTGTGCGTCTGCCAGTTCCGCCACCCCGGCAAAAATAATGGAGCAGAAGACGGGATTCGAACCCGCGACCCCGACCTTGGCAAGGTCGTATTCTACCGCTGAACTACTTCTGCAAAGTGAAACTGATGAGCCATAGAGGATTCGAACCTCTGACCCTCTGATTAAAAGTCAGATGCTCTACCAACTGAGCTAATGGCTCATGAAATGGTGCCGACCAGAGGACTTGAACCCCCAACCTACTGATTACAAGTCAGTTGCTCTACCAGTTGAGCTAGGCCGGCATATTCATTTGAATGGTGGAGGATGACGGGTTCGAACCGCCGACCCTCTGCTTGTAAGGCAGATGCTCTCCCAGCTGAGCTAATCCTCCGTTATATTTAATGCCTGGCAACGTCCTACTCTTGCGGAACGTAAGTCCGACTACCATCGGCGCTAAAGAGCTTAACTTCTGTGTTCGGCATGGGAACAGGTGTGACCTCTTTGCTATTGCCACCAGACAATTAACTTACTTAATCAATAATACATTGTTTGTTTATTTTTTGCAATGGTCAATTTTACACTGTGTTGACATTTTCTTAACGAAGCTTTTACAAAACTTTCGATATCAACAAGTTGTTTTTGACGACTTTTTTATATTACTTCATTTCTGTAATTAAGTCAATACTTTTTTGAAATTGTT
This sequence comes from Staphylococcus sp. ACRSN, assembly GCF_022346615.1. GTDB lineage: Bacteria > Bacillota > Bacilli > Staphylococcales > Staphylococcaceae > Staphylococcus. The sequence continues at coordinate 687 of NZ_JAKRNS010000016.1, forward strand.
TTAAAACAATTTCTTATTCATTGCTTGCGTCTTGTTGGTTTCGTTTCACCTCAACTCGACTTGAATAAGTTTATCATAGGAATAAGTTATATGCTACACCTTTTTTAGTATATTTTTCTATTTTATTAGTTTTTGTTAACTATTTGTATCTTATTACGTTATTATTTTATAAAAGTCTGGTTAATTATTGTTATAACCCCTCTTGATATTGGTTTATGGCAATTATTTCTTGTAAAAAAGAAGCGTGTATACATAAGTTATGTATACACGCTTCTTTATTTAATTACTATTTTTGTCTCATATAAGGGAATAATAGTACGTCACGGATAGAAGCTGAATCAGTTAGTAGCATCACAAGTCTATCTATACCAATACCTAAACCACCTGTTGGAGGCATACCGTATTCTAATGCTTCAATAAAGTCTTCGTCCATTTCATGCGCTTCGTCGTTTCCTTGTTCTTTTTCGACAAGTTGCGCTTCAAAACGAGAACGTTGATCGATTGGGTCATTTAGCTCAGTAAATGCATTACCATGCTCTCTACCTACAATAAACAATTCAAATCTATCTGTAAATCTTGGATCTTCAGGATTTTTTTTCGCTAAAGGTGATATTTCAATAGGATGTCCGTATATAAATGTAGGTTGGATTAATGTTTCTTCTACTTTTTGTTCAAAGAATTCATTTAATATGTGACCATATTTCATAGTATCTTTTATTTCAATACCATGCTCTTTAGCTAAATTTTTAGCTTCTTCATCAGTTTTAACTTCATAGAAATCTACACCAGTTGCTTCTTTTACAGCATCTGCCATATGCACACGTCTCCATTTAGACTCTAAATCAATTGTTTGTTCACCATATTGTACTTTTGCAGTGCCTAGTACTTTTTCAGAAATATGTCTAATCATATTTTCAGTTAAATCCATAATATCATGATAATCTGCATAAGCTTCATATAACTCAATCATAGTAAATTCAGGATTATGACGAGTTGATACACCTTCGTTACGGAACACACGCCCTATTTCATATACTTTTTCCAAACCACCCACAATCAAACGTTTAAGATGCAGTTCAATTGCAATTCTCATGTATAACGTTGCATCCAATGCATTGTGATGTGTCACAAACGGACGCGCTGCAGCACCACCTGCAATTTGGTGCATCATTGGTGTTTCAACTTCTAGAAAACCTGCATTATTTAAATAGTTACGCATTTCTTGTAGGATTTTACTACGATTGATAAATGTTTGTGTGCTATCTTGATTTGTAATTAAATCTAAATAACGTTGACGGTAGCGTTGCTCGATATCCTGTAAACCATGGAATTTATCTGGTAATGGGCGTAATGATTTCGTTAATAGTGTGAATGATTTAGCCTTAACTGAAAGTTCGCCAGTATTGGTCTTGAACATTACACCTTCTACGCCTACGATATCACCTAGATCTGAAGCATTCCACAATTCAAATTGTTCTTCTCCGACTTGATCTTTTCTAACATATATTTGAATTTGTCCTGTTAAGTCTTGTACGTGTGCAAATCCAGCTTTACCTTTACCACGCTTAGTCATCAAACGACCTGCTATTGTTACATGGCTTTCATCTTCTTTTTCTTGTAATTCTTCTTTAGAAAATTGATCCCAATCTGTATGCAATGGTTCTGCCATAGCTGTACGTTCAAATTTTTGACCAAAAGGATCAATACCTAAATCAATTAGCTCTTGTAATTTTTGGCGACGGACTTGCATTTGGTCATTCATTTCTTCTGACATAACTGTCTCTCCTTTATGCTTCTTGTTCTACTTTTTCTAATTCTTCTGCTTTGATTTCAATTTGGAATTCTTACAAAATATCAATCACTTGTTATTCTACTTCAACTTGATTGAAGGGGCATCTTACCATTACCACGAACACCTTTAAGAAATCATGATGCATGTTTGCGCATTTCCATTACGCCAACCTTTTCACATTTTAATTCTACTAGACGACGCAAATGTAATAAAGCAATTTCAATTTTTTCTTAAATGAAAAACTATCACTTTTTATATTTCTTAACAGAATTATCTGGAGTCACTAAATTTCCTATCTTCTTATTAGAATGTGGTTCAACAACATTCGTTGCGATATCATTCAATGGAATTAGTACAAATGCACGTTCAATCATACGCGGATGAGGCACAATCAAATTAGAGTCATCAATAATTTGATTACCATACAAAAGTATATCAATATCTAACGTTCTAGGTCCCCAATGTATGTCTCTAACTCGATGTAGTTGCTGTTCCGTTTCCATACATAACTTTAATAAATCTTGTGCAGTTAATGAAGTTTGAACCTCTAAACACAAATTTAAAAACTGTGGTTGATCAACATATCCTACAGGTTCTGTTTCATATATAGGTGATGTATTGGTCACTTCCACACCATTCGAGTTGTTTAAAATTCTAATCGCTTCATTAAGCTGCGCTTCTCTATCTCCTATATTACTTCCTAACCCCAAATATGCGTTTAACATTATCGATTCTCCCTCACTATTTCAATCCCAACACCATCATAATGACCTGGGATAGGCGGATTTTCTTTAGTGATTCTAACTTTCGTTTCCATTACACGATTATAGTGTGAATTTATACGTTTTGCAATACGTTCAGCTAGATGCTCTAATAAATTTACTGGCTCGCCTTCCATGATAGCCTTTACATCTTCAAACACTTCACCGTAGTGTACCGTATCAGTCACATCGTCAGATATACCAGCTGGTTTCAAATCAACTTTCAAAATAATATCTACATTAAAAACTTGTCCAATTTCATTTTCCGCAGCTAACGCACCATGATAACCATAAAACTTAAGACCATTCAGAAATATTATGTCGTTCATCTTCATTCTCCTTTAAATAATCCATACCTTGACTAATTCGCGCATTCAATTGAACATTATGTACTCTGACTGCTTTCACGCCCTTCATTATGCCATACGCAGTTGTTGCAGCAGTTGCTTCATCACGTTCTGTTGGTGGCTTTTCCTCACCAATCATTTCTTTAATAAATCTTTTTCTGCTTGTAGCAAGAAGCACTGGATAATCTGTTGCTACAAGTTCATCTAATCGCGACATTACTTCTCGCTCTTCTTCACGTGTCTTCGCAAATCCAATGCCTGGGTCAATCCATATCTTATCTTTAGATATACCTTTCATTTCAGCTTTATTCGCTTGTTTCAACAAGTATAATAACATCTCTTCCATAACTGGTATATTTCTATTACCATCACCATTATGCATCAGTACAATTTCGCCATCATATTTCGCAACAATATCAAGAATACGTTCATCATAACTTCCAGCCCATTGATCATTTATTATTTCTACGCCAAGTTGCATAACGGCTTCTGCTATTTCGCTTCGATAAGTATCAACCGATAACACTACATCTAATCTACTTAAAGCTTTGACGACTGGAACCACACGATTCATTTCCTCTTCAATACTAATTTCTTTAAAACCAGGTCGCGTGGAAATACCTCCGATATCAATAATATCTACACCCTCCGAAATCATTGCTTCCGCTCTTTTAATCGCATTTTCCACTGTATCGTATTGACCGCCATCCGAGAAAGAGTCTGGTGTAACATTTAATATACCCATAATTTTTGTTCGTGCCATTGTTGTCTACTTCCTTTCATTGTGTCCCATCACAATTAAGATATACTATTACCTTTCTATAATAACGTGAATATTAAAATTTTTCAGTGGCAAATACTCATCCCACTTTTCAATTTAGTAACTTACAGGTTCCAGCGCCAACTTTAACACAAAAAAAACCGGCACACACAACTCATTGTGGCCGGTCAATTCAACGCATTTTTAGTCGTCGAAAGAATATAGAGGTGTAGATAAATAACGTTCACCGTTACTTGGTAATACTGTGACAACTGTCTTACCTTTGCCTAATTCTTTAGCTTTTTGAATTGCTGCATAAATCGCTGCTCCTGAAGAAATACCACCTAAAATACCTTCAGCTTTAGCAACTTCACGTGATGTTTCCATCGCAATTTCATTACCTACTTTAATGATTTCATCATAGATATTAGTATTTAACGTATCAGGAATAAATCCAGCACCTAAACCTTGTAATTTATGTGGTCCTGGTTCGCCACCACTCAATACTGGTGAATCTTCTGGTTCGATTGCTACTAAGTTTATATCTGGATATTTCTCTTTCAAGACTTTACCAGCACCACTTAAAGTACCACCAGTACCTACGCCTGCCAAGAATGCATCGATTGTTTTACCTTCAAATTGCTCAACTAATTCTGGACCAGTTGTTAATTCGTGTACACGAGGGTTCGCTGGGTTTTCAAATTGTTGTGGCTCAAAATATCCAAACTCTTCTTTAAGTTCTTTTGCCTTTTTGATTGCGCCTTTCATAGCTTCTGATCCAGGTGTTAATACTAACTCTGCACCATATGCTTTTAATAAATTACGACGCTCTTGACTCATCGTTTCAGGCATTGTAAATACTGCTTTATAACCTTTTGCAGCACATACAAATGCTAAACCAATACCTGTATTACCACTTGTAGGTTCAACAATCGTATCACCCGGTTTAATTTTGCCAGCTTTTTCAGCTTCCTCAATCATCGCTAATGCGATACGGTCTTTTACAGAGCCACCTGGATTTTGATATTCAAGTTTTACATAAACGTCAGCTGAATTTTCATCCACAACGTTGTTTAATTTAACTACCGGTGTATTACCGATTACTTCTACAATATTGTTTACTGGTTTGTTGTTTGTCATTAGTAAAGCTCCTTTTCGTTAAAAAGTTTAAATGCATACTTTTTTTATCGGATATAGTATATATTTTATCAGATTTTTCTGTAAATACAACTATGAAACCTTAATTTTATTTTTTCACTTTACTTAATGTACATCGAACGCCTTCAGGACAATAATTTAGTTCCCGCTCTCTAACAATGCTTCTAACTCATTTTCTGTAAAATTATACTTCGTTCTACAAAAATGACATTCTGCTTCTGCACCATGATCTTCATTAATCATACTAATAATTTCAGCTTCACCTAATCCTTTAATTGCAGTTAAAAATTTATCATGTCCACAATTACATTCAAATTGCGTAGGAACATTTTCTAAAATTTGCACATTTTCTTCACCTAATATTTCAAATAAAATTTGTTCTGGTGTCAGTCCTTGATCAATTAATTTAGAAACAGGTGTCATATTATTAATTGCTTCCTCTAATTTTGTGATTGTTGCATCTTCAGCACCTGGCATAACTTGTAGTAAAAATCCGCCTGCAGCTTTAATTGTATTATCAGGATTTACTAATACACCTAACCCAACTGATGAAGGTGTTTGTTCACTTTTAGCAAAGTAATAAGTAAAATCTTCTCCAAGTTCTCCTGACACAATTGGACTAGAACCTGAAAAATAATCTTTCATTCCCACATCTTTTACAACAGTTAATGAACCTTCCGTACCAACTGCTCTGCGTACATCTAATTTTCCAATATCATTTAATGGGAAATGTGTTTGTGGATTAGTAACATAGCCGCGCACATTACCTTTCGCATCTGCATCTGCAATAATTTTACCAATCGGTCCTTTACCATCAACAGTAACGGTTAATTTTTGTTCGCCTTTTAACATTGCCCCCATCATCACTGTTGCTGTCATAGTTCTACCAAGTGCTGCTGAGGCAGTCGGCCATGTATAATGTCTCGTTTGTGCTTCTTGAACACTTTCTGTAGTCAGCGCACCATACGCACGTATTTGTCCTCCAAAAGCTAATGCTTTTACAATATAATCATTCGTCATTACATCATTTCTCCTTTTATATGCTCATGTGCTTATATCTAATTCTACACATCATTTTATTTCATTTTTAGTTCAACTTATTTTACTGGTTCATATTAAAAAATGCTAAACATCTGTTTGAAATCATTCCGTTAATATAGAAAAAACGTCTCTTTCTACTATCCACTATGATAGCAAAAAGAGACGTTATAGTTTAGTCATTAATTTCTATGACTTGGATCATTTGGATCACTTGGATTGCTTGGTTTATCGATTGTCGGTGATTGTTCGTGACCTGTTGCTTCACTTTCACCTTCGTTTTCTTTATCGTGCTCATCTTCACGAACATCGTCTAATGATTGTTCTTTTCGAACGTCTTCATATGATTTTCCATATTTACCTTCTTCGAATTCAGAGCTATCTTTTTTAACTACTTCAGCACTATCATAATCTACTTCTGGTAATACACCATCGTAGAATAATGAATGAATCTGTTCTGCTACTAAAGTCTCTTCCGTTAATAACGATTCAGCAATCAAATTCAATTGAGATTTATGTTCTAATAGAATATCTTTACAACGCTCATATTGTTCTTTGATAATACGTTGTACTTCTTTATCGATTTCATAAGCAATTTGACCAGAATATTCTGGTTCACCTTGCATATCTTTACCAAGGAAGACTTGGCCATTACTGCTACTTGAGAACTGAATTGGACCAAGTTTTTTACTCATACCATATTCAGTAACCATTTGACGCGCAATTTGCGTTGCACGTTCAAAGTCATTTGATGCACCAGTTGAAACTTCATTGAAGTTAATATCTTCTGATACACGTCCACCAAGAAGACCACAAATCTTGTCTAATAATTCTGGCTCAGTCATTAAGAATCTATCTTGTTTAGGTAGCATCATAGCATACCCACCTGCTTGACCACGAGGAACAATAGTAACTTTGTGTACAACTTCTGCTTCATCAAGAACCATACCGATAATCGTATGACCCGCTTCGTGATGAGCCACAATGTTACGTTCTTTTTCAGAAATAACACGTGATTTTTTAGCTGGACCTGCAATAACACGGTCTGTTGCTTCTTCAATATCTCGCATGTCTATTTTTTTCTTACCTTCACGTACAGCAATAAGTGATGCTTCGTTTAATAAGTTTTCCAAATCTGCACCAGAGAACCCTGGTGTTCTTTGAGAGATTGCTTTCAAGTCTACTGTCTCATCTAATGGTTTGTTCTTAGAATGAACATGTAGAATCGCTTCACGGCCTTTTACATCTGGTCGTCCTACTTGGATTTGTCTGTCGAAACGACCCGGACGTAATAATGCAGGGTCAAGAATGTCTGGTCTGTTCGTAGCTGCGATCATGATAATACCTTCATTTTCACCAAAACCATCCATTTCAACAAGTAATTGGTTAAGCGTTTGTTCACGTTCATCGTGACCACCGCCTACACCTGCGCCACGTTGACGACCTACTGCATCAATTTCATCGATGAAAATAATACATGGTGCGTTTTTCTTAGCATTTTCAAACAAGTCACGTACACGACTTGCACCTACACCAACAAACATCTCAACGAAGTCTGAACCACTGATTGAGAAGAACGGTGTTCCAGCTTCACCTGCAACTGCACGAGCAAGTAATGTCTTACCTGTTCCCGGAGGACCCACTAATAATACACCTTTAGGTATACGTGAACCCATTTGTTTAAATTGCTTATTATCTTTTAAGAAGTCAACAATTTCTACTAACTCTTGCTTTTCTTCATCTGCACCTGCTACATCAGAGAAGCGTACACGTTTTTTCTGACTGTCGTACATTTTAGCTTTGGATTTACCAAAGTTCATCATACGACCGCCACCGCCGCCGCCACCTTGAGCTTGGCTAAGGAAGAAAATAAATAAAAGGGCAATTATTAATACTGGAATAAGTGTTGTTAAAATACTAACAAACACACTTTGTTTTTCTTCTTCTTTAACTGTAAATTTCAATCCATCTTGACTTTGTGCTTTGTCAGTTATTTTTTCAAGTTCTTTATCGTTGTTATATAAAATAGTTGAAGAATAATCTTCACCTTTTTTCGTTTTACCACTTACCATATAGACATTTTGTTCTGGTTGAATTTCAAGTGACTTAAGGTCACCTTTGTCTAACTGCTTTACAAATTGGTTATATGTAAGTTGTTTTGGCATATTTCCATTGCCGTTGAGCCACGAAAACAAGCCGAATATAATAACGCCAATGATTGCAATAACTAGCACATTACGAAAGGCCTTCTGCATGCGTCGTTTCCTCCTACTTCAATAATAAAACTAACAAAAATTGTAACATAACGCGACTGTCAAAGGCTAGTATTTCAACTTTTGCACGATGCTTACAATTTCTATTGTTTTAGTTTAATTTTTAAATTATTTCCCGATAAACACTAACTAAAACTACTAATCGTATTTTGTATAAATTGTCGTAATCAGTGAATTAAAAAATTGATTAATTTCCATCAATTTTTATTCTATTTATATTAGACTATTTTATCAGTCTAGAAACTATAGTATACAATAACTTAGCAATTGAATAAATTTACTTGCTTATGAATAAATTTCAGGCTTTAGTGTTCCAATATACGGTAAATTTCTATAATGTTCTGCATAATCTAAACCATATCCCACTACAAATTCATCAGGGATTTTTTTACCAACATATTTTGCTTCAATATTTGCTTTACGACGGTTTGGCTTATCTAAAAGCGTTACAATTTCTAATGAGTTTACACGACGTGATTGTAATAACTCAGTAATTGATTTTAATGTAGTACCAGTTTCCAAGATATCTTCAATAATTAATACATCTTTATTTTCAATTGATGAACCTAGGTCTTTCAATATTTGTACTTCACCTGTTGATTCCGTGCCTCCATGATAACTTGAAACATCCATAAAATCGATTGCCAAATGTGTATCGATGCGTTTAATCAAATCAGCCATAAACATCACTGATCCTTTTAATATTCCGATACAAACTAACGGCTTTCCTTTATAATCTTCAGTGATTTTCGCACCCAAATCTTTGCAAATTTGGTTTAAATCTTCCTCGCTTAATAGTATTTCCTTCAAATCATCATGCATTTTTATTCCTCTCCCACGTTTCTTATTAATATGAATTCATTATATTTTTGCTTTAAAAACAAAGTCCCAACTGCAAGTATTTCTTCTTTGGCATTAACTATTACAGGCATTTCGTCACGTTGTTGTTGTATTATTTTCTCGTCAATAAATAACCTACTCACTTTTTTATGACCATTGTCACCATTTAATTGAAACTTATCGCCATCTTGCCGAGTCCTAATCGTCAATGGGTAGTTCTCTACCGGTAAGATGTTTATAATTTCAATAGTATAATGACCAAAAGTGTATGCACCCGGTTCATTCACCTTAATTTGAGAAAGCGCTTGTTCATAATTTGCCATTAAGATAAATTTATCATAAGCGATATGAATTATCCATTTATCTGTTGCATATAAAGTACATTGTGCAATGTTACTGGCAATTTGTTTAAACCATACTTCATACGTTTTTTCAGATATCGGTTGTTCTAATGCTAATTTTTCAGTTAACTTATCTAATACAATCATTTTAACACCATGACGTAATTCTAAAAATTCATTTCTTGAAAAAACAATTTTAGTTATATTGTGATGGTTAGTGACTTTTTTATCAATAAAATGATTAGCCTCTTGATGAATAACGTCCATTTGTTCATCATGCCAGTCTTTCAATTTAAGCAATTGATGTGTCGACAAATGCATGTTGTTATCAATCTCTGGCAATAAACGGTTACGTATATCATTTCTCACATACTTATTATCTTTATTTGTTTCATCTTCATAGAATGGTACTTGCCACTCATGCTGATAATACTTTATTTCATTTTTAGTTACATTTAAAAACGGTCTTACAATGAGATAACTATTGCGTCTCATTTTGTATTCCATTCCTAATTTACTACGTGTAGAACGCCCGGTCATAATTCTGTAAAAAACCGTCTCAATTTGATCATCTAAATGATGTGCAGTCAATAAAACGTCCGCGTTAAGTCTCTTCATCATTATATCAAACCAACCATAACGCATAGTTCTTGCTTCAGTTTCAATACTGTTTCCTGCGTTTATAACATGTGATAAATCTAGGTTATATACAAATAACTCAATGTTATTTTGCTCACAATACTGCTTTATAAATTGTTCTTCTTTTGTTGCGATGTCTCTAATTCCGTGATTAACGTGCAAACAGGTGATTTTTTTATACGAATGACTATAATGCTTTATCAATTGATGTAATAACACCATACTATCGATACCAGTGGAAACCGCTACAACAATATGACTATCACTATGCCATCCTTCACTATTTATCTCCATGTTTTTTCACCTCACTCACATATTTCATATATCCATCTGCAGCATAATTAACTATACAATAAAAAAGAGACTGTTTCCTCTAATAAGAAAACAGCCTTTGATTGATAGTGACAAACTTATTTATATCCTACAAGCTTATTTCCAACAACCTTCTATATTTCCTTGAAACAGTCTTTATACTCTATAATACTTAACGCTTAGCGCCTTTACCACCACGTCTAGATTCTGTTTGACGTTTAATAGAAGTTAACTTATCCTCACTGTCTTTCAAGAAATTCGTTAATTTCTTCTCAAAATCTTCCGGTTTTGTTTGTGGTTGTTTATAACTTGGTTTACTTTGCGGTTTACGAGGACGATCTTTTGCTTTTTTAATTGAAAGACTTATCTTTCCATCGTCGGCAATTGAAAGCACTTTAACTTCAACTTCATCTCCGACAGTTAAATGATCTTCTACGTTTTCTACGTAATTATCCGCAACCTCACTTATGTGAACTAAGCCACTTTTCCCTTCAGGAAGTTCGACAAACGCGCCAAACTTTTTGATTCCAGTGACTTTACCTTTAAGCTTGTTTCCTACTTCGATTGACATAGTGTAAATAAATCCTCCCGATTCGTTTCGATTTTAACTTTATTATATGCCTGTTTACACAATTTAACAATGGTATTATGATTCAAAAAAATAAATTTTCTTATTTATCCTCTTTTGACGATTTTTCTTGACCTGTACTTTTGTCACCTGGCAACTTAAACACGACTTCACCATCATTACTTAAATAATAATCATCGCGTGCAATTTTTTCTATATAACTCTTATCATTTAGGTTATTTAGTTTCTCTTTTAAAGCTAATTCTTCGTCTTGTTGCTTCTGATATTTTTGCTCTTTTTGTTGACGCTCGACCGCATCATTGTTATTACTTTGTATTTGAGTGACAAGCATAATGGATAAAATAATAATAATAGCTAGTAATATACCACCAAAAAATGTAACACGTTTACGCACAACGCGATTTCTCATTTTTTGTTGCTGTTTCTTTCTATTTTCAGCTGAGGTAAAAGTATTTCCTATCTGTTCAACTTTTTTACTCATTCGCTTGTCACCTCCTTTTCTAATTTTCACTGACTTTTTCTTCTTTAACAATTTCATACATGCCTTTTGCGTTTTCTTTTGTTGCATGTTCACTTAATCCTGTAACTTTTACAGTAATCACTTTTTGACCAAAACGTATAACTAATTCATCTGTTTCTTTTACATCCGTTCCTGCTTTAGCAACTGAACCATTTACACTTATACGACCCTGATCACTGATTTCCTTTGCGAGTGTTCTGCGTTTTACTAATCTAGACACCTTGAGATATTTATCTAATCTCATTTTTAGTTCCCTCCTTGCTCTAAAATATTTTTTAAAGCTGTCTCGTCTAACGGCTTATTTTTGGTTTTATCATACATCGTCAAGAAATGCTCTGCAAACACTTTTTCAAATTTAACTCTTTCAACCTTTCCTTCTTTCGACTTGGCGGTTGACCAGATTGTTTTCAAATCTTCTATGTTATCTGCCTTTTCTTCAGCAAAAATATGTGGGTGTCTACGAATCATTTTAGCTGATAAACTCTCAACCACTTCATTTATATCGAAATATCCAGATTTTTTGCCAATACTTGCATGCAATAGTACTTGCAATAATATATCTCCGAGCTCCTCAACAATATGCCAGTCATCTTCATTATCTATAGCTTCAAATAGTTCAAATGATTCTTCTAATAAATAACGCTTTAATGATTCGTGTGTTTGAACTTTGTCCCATGGACAACCATGTTCATCATCCACGAGTCGTTCTATCACCTGTGTTGCAAATTGAAAATCACTATAATAATCTCGCTCATTTTTCAACTTAGGTATAAATACACTAGTTAAATTGGTAAATAATGTATCATCATGATCTAACTCATACAATTCTATTTCTGTAACATTTGCATCGTTACCCTTTGCACCATCTACAATATGTACAGGATGATTATCTGGATATCGTTCCATCAAAGTCACTTTCAGATCTCCAGCTACCATCGCACTATAGACTTGTGTTATCAATGTATGGTTTCGACCATTTAATTGCTCCGATTGAATAGCAGTACCATCAAGCATAGTAAAACCATCATTTGGATCTATCTTTACCGCTTCAAATATGTCATCGATAAAGCTTTTCCCACCTAAAACTTCAACTTCTATGTCATCATGCTCAACTGCATAGGCTTCAAGTTTGGCTGTTGTAGTTTCTGCAACTCTAGGATGACCAGGAACAGTATAAATTATATCTTCCTTTTTACTTTTTTCAATTAATTGGTTAACAATTGCTTCATACACATCATCGAAAGCTGCGTTATTTTCATAAATCGTATCAAAACTTTGAAATGTAATATCTTCTTCTTGTAGCGATAGAATCACTGGATGATCTAGCGTTCTAGTATAAACTTGTGTATGATTTTTCAAAAACTTATAAATACCTAAAGGTAAATCATCTAAGCCGTGATTTCCTAAACCTACAATTGTAATACGCTGTGCCATTAACGTTTCCCTCTCTTCATATGATAGAGCTTATCTCCAAATGGCAAATGTTTAAGTTCTCTATAACTCAACAATTGCATTTGTACAATAGCAAAAATGATAACACCTATTCCTACACTCGCTGCAATCAATAACTCTATTAATCCGCCGATACGTGTTTCTGTAGTTATAATAAACAATATAAATTGTACGACAATAGTCAATAGACCCATCGTTACAATTAATTTAACTACAAACTTAGTCATCGATTGGAATTTATAAAATTTTAACACCTGTCTGTGCAATAATACTGCAAATATGATAAGCGATAGCACGGTACTTATACTGCCACCTAACATTAATACATGTGGAATAAATATTATATTCATCAACACTTTACTTACAACACCTATAAGAAATGCAACCAATACTTCTCTTACTCTCTGTCGTACTTGCAGTAATGCGATATCCATCATTATTAACGAAACACAAATGACTGTTAACATATAAATTGCTAATGTTCCCGTTAGGCTATCATATTTAAAAAACACACTATTCATTAATGGTAGCAAATTAATTAAACCAATGCCGGCAGCAACACTAATTAACAATGTAATTTTCAGTGACGCATTTGCATATCGATTAATTCGAACGTGTTGCCTTTCTTTAATTGCTTCCGTCAATAACGGAATAAGTACAAAACTGAAAGTTGTCGTTACTATCAATCCCATTTGAATAAATGAAGCACCACGATCATATATACCTTTTTGAGTTGCTGCATCTTTAAAGTCCATTCCTGCACTCATCAATGCGTGTATCACAGTAAAGCTATCAACCACTTGCCACACAATCACAATCAGTTGGCTAACGGCAAAAATGACAATCGCAATACTCAGTTGCTTCCATTCGATTTCAGTACCTTTACGCACAAAATGAAATGGTTTCTTCTGTAACAAAAATAAACTCGACGCTAAAAAACCAACTGCAGAACCAATAATGGCTACGGTCCCTGCGTGATATATTGACCAATCTTTCGTAAGGAACAATGCAACAGCGCCCATAATTATACCGACTCTGATTGTTTGTTCAATCACTTGTGAAATCGCGGGTATATGCATTTCTTGTTTAGCTTGATAGTATCCTCTAAGCACACCCAATATACCAACAAATAAGTAACTCAAACTCGCAGCACGCAACATAGGCGCTAAATGTATATCCCCCATAAATAATGCAATCCATTTTGCGCTAATTAATAAGATTATAAAACATACACTACTCAGCAACTGTAACACAACGGCCACCCTAGAATATTGACCATCTTTACCAGTTGTGCCAAATGTTTGTGTCACAGCACTAGGAATTGCATTCATCGTTAAAATAACACCTAGAGCAACAAAAGGGTATATCTGTTGATATGCATATAGACCTTCGTCACCTAATATATTTTGATACGGTATACGATATATAGCGCTCAAGACTTTCACAACAATTAATGCAACAGTTAATATTACGACACCATTAAATGCTGAATGTTGTGTTAGTTGCTTCTTATTCTGCTTCATCTAAATTTGCCATACTTTCTTCAATACATTTTGCCAAGAATTTCAAATTTTCTAACCAAGTCTTAGTTTTGCTTAACGATACTTTCATTTTACCATCTTGAACACCGACTTTCATCGTTCGACCAAGCGGTTGTGTTAGTTTAAATAAACTTTCCCCATTGATGTCTTTCGTGCCTTTTTCAGACATATAGATTTCTACTTGTTTACCTGTATCTTTTACTAAAGTGACACCTGCATGCAATGCATGAACTTTAATTTCCATCATATCCAATAAACGTTCAACCTCTACAGGATATTCATTAAAGCGATCTATCAATTCATCCTTGATATCAATTAATTGCGCTTCTGATTCAATTTTACGTAGTTTTTTATATATTTCGATCTTCGCTTGCTCATTTTGAATATATTCTGCTGGTAAATAAGCATCAATATTTAATTCTATTTCTACTTCTGGTGCATCTGCTTGTTCTTCAGTGATACCTCGTTTTTCATTAACCGCTTCTTCTAACATTTGTGAATACAGGTCAAATCCAACTGAATCAATAAAGCCATGCTGTTGCTTTCCTAATAAATTGCCTGCGCCACGTATATTTAAATCCCGCATTGCAATTTTAAAACCAGAACCTAATTCCGTAAATTCTTTAATTGCCTGTAATCGTTCCTCAGCAGATTCGGTTAAGACTTTATTTGTCGGATGTAAGAAATATGCATATCCAATTCGACTAGAGCGACCTACGCGTCCTCTTAGTTGATACAATTGACTTAACCCAAATCGATCTGCATCTTCGATAATTAAAGTGTTCGCATTTGGAACATCTACACCCGTTTCAATTATGGTCGTAGTAACAAGAATATCGTATTCATGGTTGATGAAACCTAACATCGTTTCCTCTAAATCACGTTCACTCATTTGTCCATGGGCTACGCCAATACTCGCATCAGGCATAAGCATTTGTAATTGTTCACGCTTTTCGTATATAGATTGGACTTTGTTATATAAATAAAATACTTGCCCTTCTCTAGATACTTCTCTTTCGAGCGCTTCTTTAATAAAGTTTGTATTTTGCTCTAATACATAGGTCTGAACCGGAAAACGATTTTCAGGTGGTGTTTCTATAACCGATAAATCTCTGACCCCAAGCATACTCATGTGTAACGTTCTTGGTATCGGTGTCGCTGTTAAAGTTAATACATCAACGTTCGTCTTCATTGTCTTAATACGCTCTTTATGTCTTACACCAAAACGCTGTTCTTCATCTACGATAAGTAAGCCCAGATCTTTATAGTGTATATCTTTACCTAATAATTTATGCGTACCTACGACAATATCAACAAATCCAGATTTCAGGCCTTCTTTTGTTTCTTTAATCTCTTTTGTAGTTCTAAATCGGCTGATTAATTGAATATCTACTGGAAAATCCTGCATACGTTCAATCAAAGTTTCATAGTGTTGTTGCGCCAAAATGGTTGTAGGTACTAAAAATGCAACTTGTTTACCTTCCATAACCGCTTTAAATGCTGCACGGACTGCAACTTCTGTCTTACCGTAACCCACATCTCCACAAAGCAATCTATCCATTGGTTTTTCAACTTCCATGTCGCCTTTTATTTCATCTATTGATTTACTTTGGTCTGGCGTTAATTCATATGGAAAGTCTAATTCAAAATCATTTTGCTCTGCTGTATCCGGACCGTATTTATAACCTACAGACATTTCACGTTCTTTATACAGTTCAATCAATTCATCAGCAATATCCTCGACACTTTGTTGTACTTTGGCTTTAGTTTTTTTCCATTCTGTACCACCGAGTTTATTTAATTTCGGAGACTTATCTTCAGAAGCTACATATTTTTGAACCTGATCCATTTGATCAACGGGTACAAATAATTGATCTGTCCCCTTGTACTGAAGCTTAATGTAATCTTTATGAACACCCGCAACTTCTAAGGTTTCTACACCTAGATACCGTCCAACACCATGATGTATATGAACGATATAGTCACCAACTTTCAAATCTTGATATGACTTGATTTTTTCAGCATTGGTTAACGTTTTTTGTTGTTTTGGTTTCTTTTTTTGCTTTGATTTAAATAACTCTCGTTCAGTCACAACAACGAGTTGCATATAAGGAAGTTCAAAGCCTTCAGAAAGACTTCCTTCTGTAATAATGGCACTCCCTGTATTGTGATTTTCGTTTGCACTATCTATAAATGTCGGTATATGCATTTCATTCAACATGGATTGAATTCTATCTTTTTTAACTTCTGTTTCTGCTAACACGACAACAGTATAATCATTTTTTATATAACGTTGGAATTCCGAACGCATAATATCGTATTGACCATAAAATTGTTGTACTGGTTTACAAGAAAACTTGATAATATCTTGAATTGGCACAGACATTGTCGCTGTAAACAGCGTAAAGAACGTAACTGGATGATTTTTTAGCAAAGCTTCAAATCCATCATACTCTAAGAAAGTTTGACCAATAAATCCTTTACCACTTTCAATTAAGTTTTGAATAAAATCATCTACTTCTGTAGTCAGCGTAGTTTCTGTTTCTTTCACTCGGTTGAATTCATCTACAGCAATGATAGCATCGGACTTAAAGTAATCAATGAGCGTCGTTGGTGTATCATACATAAATGCCACAAGACGACGTAATAATTGATGATCAAACAATGATGCGTCGAACAACTTGAAACTTTCATATGTTTCTTTTAAATCATTACGTACAGATTTATCTATCTTTGGCCTTGTCGTTTCATAAGCTTCTTTCAATTTATCTTTAGTATGACGAATGACTTCATCTGTAATGATATAGTCACTTGCAGTCGTTATTTCTACGCGCTCCAAGTTTGATTCAGAACGTTGTGTTTCAACATCAAAATCACGAATAGAATCAACTTCTGTATCAAACAATTCAATCCTTACCGGATCTCCAATCAACGGATAAATATCAATAATGCCACCACGTAAAGAAAATTCCCCAATATGAGATACAACACTTTCCCTGCGATAACCCATATTAACTAACTTATTTAACAAGTCATCTATTTCAATATCATCTCCAACAGCAATTGACAATTGATGAGCTTGCCACATCTCTACTGGCGTTAACCATTTTTTTAAACCATTTAATGGAACGATAAATAAGCCTCTCTTTTCTTGAGCAAGTGCAGTTAAAGTTCGCACGCGTTCGCTCATAAATTGAGGGCTCTGTGTTGAAAATTCTTCGGTCATTATGTCTTGTAAAGGATATTTATAAATTTGATTTGACTCTACGAATTGTAATAAGTCACTTTCTAGTTTATCTGCCTGATACAAGTTGTTCGTCACAACTAATAGTTGCTTCGAACTATTTAAATATTTTTCAGCTATTATTGTCACTTTAGCCGCCGAAGATAAACCGGTAACGAGTACATTCTCCTTACCAAATACTTCATTCAGTTCTTGATAACGTTTGTCTTCATTTATATACTCTGTAATTATTGATTTCAATTTACTTCACCATTATATTCATTCATCACGTAATCAAATCGAGACGTTTCAATAAATGCTTCGACCGCACGTGCAGAATGTTCTATTACTTTATTCATTGTTTTCATTTCTTGTTCAGAAAATCGCTGCAACACATAATCGACAATCGCCATACCATTTGATGGTCTATCTACACCTATACGAATACGCTTAAATTGATCTGTACCTAAAGCTTGAATAATAGATTTCATACCATTATGACCGCCCGCACTTCCTTTTTGACGGAGCCTAATTTCTCCTTGAGGTAAATCCAAATCATCATATAAAACAAGTAAGTCATCTGTTTGAATATCATAATATTTCATTAATGGACCTACCGCTTCTCCAGATAAATTCATTAAGGTTAGCGGTTCGATAAACATTACTTTTTCACCAGCAATACGTTCAATCGTATACGCCCCTTTAAACTTTTGCTTATCTAACGTAAACTGATTACGTTCCAAAAGATAATCTATAACTTCAAAGCCAATATTGTGTCTTGTTAATTCAAAACGTTTTCCAATATTGCCTAAGCCTACAATACACTTCATCAGGTTACCTCCATTTATAATTCTTTATAATAAAACAAATATACTGGATATTCTTTTATAAAAGAAATACACTCTTTTTTTCTAGTATCACTCACTATAATAACATAAAAAAGCACCTGCTTAACGTATTAAGCATGGTGCTTTTCTATATTCATAATGCTGTCTAAATGACAACGTTTATTCAAAAAACAAACATTAGAATTAAGCTTCTTCTGTTTCTTCTTTTTCTTCACCTACAACAGCTGGTTCTTCAGTTTCTGAATCGCCTTCCATTGCTTCGATTTCTTCTTCTGTTGGTTCATCAGTTGGAGGAACAACAGTTACTACTGAGTCAGTAGCTTCGTTTTCGATTGTGAAGTCACCAGAAATTTTGATATCTTCAACAGCTAAACTGTCGTTGATATTTAATTCTGTAATGTCTACTTCGATAGTTTCAGGAATGTTATCTGGAGTAGCTGTTACTTCAAGATTAAATAATGGTTGTTCAACAACGCCGCCTTCTTTAGCACCAGCTGCTTCACCAATTAAGTGAACTGGTACTTCAACAGTACGTTCTTCAGTCATGTTGATAGCTAAGAAGTCGATATGTGTAATTTGGTTTTTAAGTGGATCGAATTGGTAGTCTGAAACCATTACTTTAATAGTTTTAGAACCAACGCCTAATTCGATAACACCATTACGACCTACTTCACGGATAACTTTGATAAATTCAACTTCATCAACTTTAACAGAAACGTTTTTAGTACCAAAACCATAAACAACAGCTGGTACTTTACCGATATTTCTAATTGCTTTAAGGTCAGCACGCGTTTGCTTACCTTGACGAATAATTGACTTTAATGCAGCCATATTCATTTTCCACCTTTCATCATATGCTCTGAATATACAGAGCCCCTCACTTACCCATCAACATAATGTTGCTTGCAAGTGTTTATTATGTCCGTTAAATCACGAACGGGATTATTATACCGTTATTGTATAATTTAGTCAAATAACACACTGACAGATTCACGTTCGTAAACTCTGATAATTGCTTGCGCTAATAAACCAGCTACAGATAATTCTTTGGTGTTGTCTGGTTTACGACTATCTTCTAATTGAATCGAATTTGTAACTACTAATTCTTTAATCGCTGAATTTTCAATACGTTCTTTAGCAGGACCAGAGAGTACTGGGTGTGTACAACAAGCATAAACTTCTTTTGCGCCTTTATCTTTTAATGCTTGAGCAGCTAATGTAATTGTTCCAGCTGTATCAATGATATCGTCAATAATAATTGCTGTTCTGCCTTGAATATCACCTACAATATTCATTACTTCCGCTACATTTGGTTTCGGTCTACGTTTGTCGATAATTGCAATCGGTGTTTTTAAAATATCTGCAAGTTTACGTGCTCTCGTCACACCGCCGTGGTCTGGAGATACTACTACACATTCTTCCAAATCAATATTTGTTTCGTTTTTAAAATGTTCAGCTAAAATAGGTACACCCATTAAATGATCAATTGGCATATCGAAGAACCCTTGGATTTGTGGTGCATGTAAGTCTAATGCAATCATGCGATCTGCTCCGGCAGTTTCAATTAAGTTTGCTACTAATTTAGCAGTGATTGGCTCACGGCTTCTTGCTTTTCTATCTTGTCTAGCATAACCATAATAAGGTACTACAATATTTATATTTGCAGCTGAAGCACGTCTACATGCATCAATCATGATTAGCAATTCCATTAAATGAAGATTTACCGGATATGAAGTTGGTTGAATAATAAACACGTCACATCCACGTATACTTTCTTCAATATTGATTTGAATTTCACCATCACTAAAGCGTTTCACTGAACATTTTCCTAGTTCGATTCCAACTTTATCTGCTACTTCTTGGGCTAACGGTTCATTACCTTTCAAAGAAAATATTTTCAAAGCAGAATTCTTATACTCATTGTTTAACATTTATAGTCCTCCAATTAATTCGTTCAATTAGTTTTATTTACGTATATGGCAAAATTATATTATTTCTTAACACGGTTCTTTCGGTTCGAGTTACCTAATTTATAGTTATCTTTAACTTAACAGATAACATTAATTTTTCTAAACAATGCACACTTACTTTTTAAGATAGCCTTCTTTTGTCGTTTGTTTTGATCTTGCAAGTGCCAAACTGTCTTCTGGAACATTGTCTGTAATTGTAGAACCCGCTGCTATAAATGAACGATCTCCTAAAGTTACTGGTGCCACTAAGTTTGTATTACAGCCGATGAAAGAATCATTACCTATAATCGTTTTGAATTTGTTCACACCATCGTAATTCACTGTAATAGAACCACAACCAACATTTGTACGTGCACCTATTTCTGCATCACCGATATAACTTAAATGAGGTAATTTCGCCCCTTCTTTAACCACTGATTTTTTAACTTCGACAAAGTTACCTACTTTAACTTTTTTACCTAAATCAGCACCTGGACGTAATTGAGCAAATGGACCAATTGTCACTTCATCTGCTATAGCAGCTTCGTTGATAATAGATTGCTTTATCGTTACTTCCGAACCAACTTCACTATTTGTTATTTCAGAATATTGACCCACAATTGAATCGGAACCGATCACAGTTTCACCTGCTAATTTCACACCAGGTTCAATAATTGTATCCTCTCCAATGACTACATCTGCACCTATGAAGGTCGTAGCAGGATCTATGATTGTCACGCCATTACGCATGTGGTACTCATTAATACGACATCTAAAAGCACGTTCCGCTTCGCTTAACATAACTCGGTCATTAACACCCATGATTTCATCAAAATCATCTGTATGATAAACTTCTACCACACCATTATCATTTAAAATCAATGAGAGAACGTCTGGTAAATAGTATTCACCTTGTGCATTATCATTTTTAACTTCTTCCAATTTTTCAAATAAAATTTGATTGTCAAAAGCAAAGATACCAGAACTAATCTCATTTACTTGTTGTTCTGATGACATTGCATCTTTTTGCTCCACAATTTTAACTAAATGATTATCTGCATCTCTGATAATACGACCGTAACCGAATGGATTGGGTGCAGTTGCTGATAGTACTGTAGCATGTGCATGATTTGTTTCATGATGCATGATTAGTGCTTCTAAAGTTTGCTGTGTAATCAATGGCGTATCACCGCAAACGACTAATGTTGTACCTTGTTTATCTTTTAAATGTTCACTTGCCATTTTAACTGCATGTGCAGTCCCTAATTGTTCTTTTTGAAAGCTATAAAGTGAATCATCACCTAAAGTTGCTTTGACACTTTCTGCGCCGTGTCCTACGATTGTTACAAGTTGTTCGACACCTGATTGTCTTACATTATCCACAACATGTTCAATCATAGATTTACCTACAACTTCATGTAACACTTTGTATTTCTTTGATTTCATACGTGTACCCTTGCCGGCTGCGAGTACGATTGCATGTCTTTGCATGTATGTTAACCCTCCATTAAAATATACACTTCTTTACTATTATAATTTAACGCTAGTACCACTTTCAAGGCTCAAAGCACCGATATTAAATAATGAATACTTTTTCATGCATTTTATTGAAAATTCTCTACCATTATTTTGTCATCTTTCCAATTTTTAGAAACCGTTTTACTTTAGCAATGTAAGCATGTACATTTTCAATATCAATTTTGCTATATTATGTATTTAAAAATCTAGTACTAGCTATTTAAATTACTTCATATTTAAAAATACCATTCATAATCTGATTAAAAATATGTCGATTAATAAATTTCTTGGTATTTTTTATTTTTTGTCACCTTTATATTTTAAATTAATTTTCAAAATTATATTTATTGAAAATAACAAAAAAGAAGGTGAAAATCATTCTATTAAGAACAATCTCACCTTCTTTTTATGATATTAATCACTTTACAACATCTCAAATTGTTTAAATATTAAGCTTCCTCATTCGAATCTTCAGATGAAGGTTGTGCATTTCTATCAGGAATCACTTCATCCGTTTCTTCATATACTTTCATCACAGCATCTTGAATTTCCTGTCTCATTTCAGAATTGATTGGATGCGCGATGTCTCGGAATTCACCATCTGGTGTACGCTTACTTGGCATTGCGACGAAAAGACCTGTGTTGCCTTCAATTACACGTAAATCATGTACAACGAATGATTCATCCAATGTAATTGATACAAGTGCTTTCATTCTTCCATCTGTTTGTATTTTTCTAAGTCTTACATCTGTCACTTTCATGTAGTGAGCCCCCCTAGTATCTTTGTTAGAAGCTTAACAATTGCATTAAAAATTATATTCCCTTATTTTACTTTCGCTATTAATTCAATTTCTACTTTAACATCTTTTGGTAATCGAGCTACCTCAACACAACTTCTTGCTGGTTGATGTGTGTCAAAGTACTTGCCGTAAACTTCATTTATATTTTGAAATTCATTCATATCAGCAATAAAAATTGTAGCTTTAATTACTGAATCTAAATCTGATCCAGCTTCATCTAATACAACTTTTAAATTTTCTAATACTTGTGTCGTCTGCGCTTTTACATCGTCACTGACAATTTCGCCATCTAAGTTAAGTGGAATTTGTCCTGATGTAAAAACAAGACCATTAATTTCAGTTGCATGTGAGTATGGCCCCAATGCTTCAGGTGCCTTTGGTGTATTTATTGTGTTCATGATGCCGTATTCGCTCCTTTAAGAAAATTTAGTTAAACTGTTGCCTGTTTCTACCTTAAATTCTTGATTGTATTCATCTACATCAGATAGTCTAACTAAGGAAGTATAATCTTCAATCAATCTTTGTTTAACTTCTTTTGATTCTACTAGTACGGATACCCCTTTAACTTGTGCTTTAAACTCATTCATTAAATTCATAACACCGTTTATAGATCCGCCTGCGCGCATAAAATCATCTACTACAAGGACATTAGAATTTTCTGGTAATGTACGCTTAGACAACACCATTGTTTCTATTTTACGAGAAGAACCAGAAACATAATTAATCGATACAGTAGAACCTTCAGTTACTTTATTATCTTTGCGGATAACTACTACTGGTAAATTCAGCACATTAGCCACTGCATTCGCAAGTGAGATACCTTTTGTAGCTATCGTTACTATTGCATCTAATTCTTCATCCATATATATAGTTGCGATTAATTTACCTACGCGATTCAATAGTGTTGGATTTCCCATTAAATCTGATAAAAATAAATAACCTCCAGGCAACAGACGATCTTTTTCTTGCAATCTACCAATAATGTCTTCAACAACTTCATTAGCTTCTGCTTTACTCATTTTCGGCTTGTACGTCACACCACCACTTGCACCTGCAGTTGTAATGACAGTTCCTAGTTTTTCTTTTTGGAAAGTCGTTTTTATAATTTGCACATCTTCACTTATTGAAGATTTAGCTTGCTTAAATTTTTGTACGAAATATGTTAATGGTATCAATTTATTTGGGTTATTCATCAAATATTGGGTCATATAAACGATACGTTCACTTCTTTTATAACGCATTTAGCTCATCCCTTCTCCTATCCTAATAATCTTACTAAATACACTTCATTACAACAGCCATTCACGGCATTAAATACATGCCTTGCTTGGCGTTCTTTTTGCGTAAGTCCATAAATTGTTGGTCCACTGCCACTCATCAC
The DNA here is from genome assembly GCF_022346615.1 of Staphylococcus sp. ACRSN. GTDB lineage: Bacteria > Bacillota > Bacilli > Staphylococcales > Staphylococcaceae > Staphylococcus. The sequence goes on from NZ_JAKRNS010000016.1 coordinate 24,769, forward strand.
TGCGCCATCTGCACCGTTTGTCAGCATATTACGCTTTATTTTTAAAATTTCAGGACACACTTTGCTCGAAATAGGCTCCAATTGATTTGAAAGACTACTGCACAATAATTCATAATTCCCTGTGTTTAAAGCTGCTTTGCAGTCCTCGGTATTGATGGTATGCAATTGATTTAAATCTAATTTTTTAAATATATCTGGCGAAGATATTCCAATATTCGGTTTTGCTACAACAACCCATGCAGAAGGAGGCTTGTTTAAAAAATCAATTTTCTCTCCTTTACCCCTACACAATGCAGTTCTACCATAAATACAAAACGGAATATCAGTCCCTATCGAAATACCAAGTTCACATAGTTCTTCTAATGGCCTATTTAGTTTATAGAGGCGGTTCATCCCTCTCATCGTCGCTGCAGCATCCGTTGATCCACCTGCTAATCCAGCTGAAACTGGGATGTTTTTATCTATTGTAATTGTAATACCTTGCTGTAAATTATAGGCTTTTTTCATTAATTCTGCAGCTTTATATGCCAAATTCTTACTATTAGAGGGAACATAAGTTTGTTCAACATCAACAACAATCTTGTTGTCTTGTCGCAATTCAAATGACAAGCGATCATTTAAATCTATTGTCGTCATAATCATTTCAACTTCATGAAAACCATCATCTCTTTTAAAGAGTGTGTCCAACGTCAAATTTATCTTTGCTGGCGCTGTTTCATAGATCATATGTCCACCCTCTTTCACTTACGATATGGTAATACAACGATTTTAACATATTGTTTGTGCAGATTTGCTGGTTTTATTAAAAGTTAAATAAATATGCCGTATACCTATCAAAATCACTTCACGTTGATACTCAACTTGTTTAACAAATCATCACTTAACAAAATATTTTACAATATAAAAAATCATACATAAAATTATTTCTATTTTAGCACATTCATCAATAAACAAAAAAGGTATGCTAACGTCGATAACGTCAACATACCCTTTTCTATATCTCATAAAATTAAAGTATAAATTAAAAAGCCCGACTATATAGTCAAACTTATGCTCATTTACTTTTTAATTAGTGCGCAACTACTTCTTGATGGTTATCTTCTTCAAATGAAACTTGTACGTTTTCTGTTAAAACGTCAGTGTATGTATAAGACACACGCTCAAAGTTATGTTTATCTTGATCAAGTTCAACAATAAAAACAGATGGGTAAGTTTCTTTCAACACACCACTACGCTCAATCGTCTTCTTACGACCACCATTCGCTTTTAGTACAATACGATTTCCTAATTGACAATCAAGAGTGTTTTTGATGTCTCCAATAGATTTTGACATATTGCTCCACCTCGCTACAAGTTGTATAATAACACAAAATGCGCTAATTTGTCAAATAAAATATCAATTTTAGCAAGGTGAAGCCTACTTGTCAATAATTTAAAATTCTAATTCTGAGAAATTTTTCAAACTATTATATAAATCTGCATATTCTTTTATAGTGAGTGTTTCACCACGTCTTCTCGGGTCAATATCACTCGCCTCTAACCATTCTGTGATTACTTGCTTATGCGCCTTTCCATTTTCAAATAAACTCTGGTAATTATTATTTATTGTTTTACGACGTTGACCAAATGCAGCTTTTGTCATTTTGAAAAATCTTTCTTCATCATCCACTTCAACAAGTGGTGTGTTTCGTTGCATTAATTTTACAACAATAGAATCGACATTGGGTGGTGGTAGGAATACAGATTTCGGCACAGTTAATACGTTGCTTGTCTCAGTATAGTATTGTGCAACGATAGATAAAGAACCATAAGCTTTAGTACCAACTTTGGCATTTAATCTTTCTCCTACTTCTTTTTGCATCATAACAACATAGCCATTGATTGGTAGTGACTGTTGCATTAAATTCAGCAATATTGGCGTAGTGATATAGTACGGTAAATTGGCAACTACCATGATTTTTTTACAGTCTGATAAATGCGTTTCAACGTAATGCGCTACATCTGCTTTCAATATATCTTCGTTAATAACTGTTACATTATCATAAGGTGATAATGTATCTGCTAATACAGGTATAAGACGTTGATCAATTTCAAAAGCCATTACTCTCTTAGCATGCTTCGCTAATTGTTCTGTTAACGATCCCATACCAGGACCAATTTCTATCACACCTGTTTCATCATCAATGTCACTCGCATCAATAATATTATGAATGATATTTACATCAATTAAAAAGTTTTGACCTAAACTCTTTTTAAAATTAAATCCATAATGATTTAATAATTCCTTTGTTCGTGAAGGTGTTGCAATATCTTTATGAGTCACCTATGAATCACTTCCTTCTTCATCATTTAATGCAGCTCTAACATCTTTCTCTGTATAACCAAATGCATTAAGTTTATTGACTAATTGCTTACCATTTGAATGACCAATGTGCAACTTTCTGCCTAAAATTTCTCTTTTCCTTCTAGCGTCTGGTCCTATGATTAACCCTAAATCGATTAATACATTTTTATTTATCGATTCATGTCCTTCTTCAAATGGTGTACTTACATTTATTAGTGCTTCCTTTATATCTTCTATATGTGCATGTTCTACGCCAATTTTACCACGTTTATTCTTCGCTTTTTCTTTATCAATATAAGCGTGTTTTACACCCGGTACGTGCTTTTGAATTGTTGTTCTTATTTTATCACCTGGGAAATCAGGGTCTGTTAACACGATGACGCCACGTGTATCATATGCCTGGGCTATAACCTTTAATGTTTGCTGATTAATTGCACTACCATTTGTTTCAATTGTGTCACAATCAACCGCTCTTTTTACTCTCTCGGTATCATCTCTACCTTCTACTACAATAAATTCATTAATTTTCAATTATAGTTCACCTTTCATCACTTTACTTACCTTTTATTATCCATAATATAAAAAAGACGTCGGTATCATTTATGGTTGTTAGTTAGTATTCTCAATAAGAACTAAGCCATAATTTAGACCGACATCTTTTGTAATTTCTTTATGCTTTTAAGTTAAATAATCTTTCAGCATTTTCAGTTGTTTGACGGCAAACTTCATCATAACTCACACCACGTAATTCAGCAATTTGCTCAGCTACTAATGTTACACGTTCTGGCTCATTTCTCTTACCTCTATATGGGTGTGGTGATAAGAACGGCGCATCTGTTTCTACTAACAACTTGTCGAATGGAACATGCTTTGCAACCTCTTTAGGTTGTTTAGCATTTTTAAATGTAACTGGACCACCAAGAGACACATAGAAATTTAATTTATTGATTATTTCATCTGCTATTTCTGTAGAACCACTAAAACTATGCATAATTCCGCCAATTTCTTCGGCATGTTCTTCTTTCAATATATCTACACAATCTTGTGTCGCATCTCTATTGTGAATGATTATTGGTAATTTCACACGCTTAGCTAAAGCAATTTGTTTTCTAAATAGTTCCTTTTGAACGTCTTTAGGGGATTTATCCCAATGATAATCTAGACCCATTTCACCAATACCAATAATTTTTGGATGTTCTGACAGTTTCTCAATCCATTCCAAACGTTCATCTGTACAATCAATAGCATCTACAGGATGCCATCCGATAATACCATAGATAAATTCATACTTATCTATAAGTACCATCGTACGCTCAATTGTTGGCGTATCAAAGCCAACAACAAACATACGATCAACACCATTATTTCTTGCGCGCTCTATAACCGCTTCTAAATCTTCATCATATTGCTCTGCATTTAAATGAACATGTGTATCGATTAACATATTTAACGACGCTCCTTAGTTCATAATTACTTAATGATAGCACCATTTGGAATAGCATTTGGTAGACTGACAAGCGTCAATACACCATCTTTTTCAGCTGATAATATCATTCCTTCAGATGTTCTACCCATTAATTTTGCTGGTTTTAAATTGGTAACGACAGCAACTTTTTTACCGATGATGTCTTCTGGTTGATAATATTTCGCAATACCCGACACTATTTGACGTTGCTCTGAATCTAAATCTACTTGAATTTTTAAAAGTTTATCAGATTTTTTTACATTTTCAGCATCGATAATCGTTGCCGCTTTAATTTCTACCTTATCAAAGTCTTTAATATCAATTTGTTCTTTACTAGGTACTTCTTCAACCGGTTCTTCAGTTTTTGGTGGTTGCATAGATTGTTTAATATACTCAATTTCAACGTCACTTTCTAAGCGTGGGAAGATTGGTTGAGGTTTATCGATAACTACTATAGTTTGTTTTAATGCACCATATTGTTCTACACTGCTTAACTCATGTAATTCAGGTGCGTTAATATTCAATTGTTCAAAAATTTGTTTTGGCGCATTTGTTAAAAATGGACTTAACAAGACAGCAGCAATTCGAATATTTTCTACTAAATGTGCCATTACATTGCCCAACATGTCTTTTTGAGACTCATCTTTAGCTAAAACCCATGGTGTAGTTTCATCAATATATTTATTTGTACGACTAATTAATTTCCATACCGTTGAAAGCGCAACTGAAAACTGTAAGTCATCCATATTTTCATGGAAAGTTTTTACAGTATCTAATGCCATTTGTTCCATATCTTCGTCTAGTTCATGTTTAGGACCTTGATACGCAGGCAATTCACCATCAAAATACTTATTAATCATTGAAATTGTACGGTTAACTAAGTTCCCTAAATCATTTGCTAAATCATAGTTTGTACGTTCAACAAAACCTTCTGGTGTAAATACACCATCAGAACCAAATGGTAATTCTCGCATTAAATAATAGCGCGTTGCATCTAAGCCATAACGATCAATCAATACATTTGGATCTACTACGTTACCTTTAGACTTACTCATCTTACCATCTTTCATTAATATCCATCCGTGAGCAAACACTTTCTTCGGTAACGGAATATCTAATGCCATTAATAGAATAGGCCAAATAATTGAGTGGAAACGTACAATTTCTTTCGCCATGATATGGATATCAGCTGGCCAATATTTATTAAATAAACTATCATCATCTGATAAATAACCTAAAGATGAAATATAGTTAACTAAGGCATCTATCCATACATAAACAACATGTTTTGGGTTTGATTTAACACGAATACCCCAATCAAACGACGTTCTTGAAACAGCTAAGTCTTCTAAACCTGGTTTGATAAAGTTATTAATCATTTCATTTTTTCGAGATGGTGGTTGAATAAAGTCAGGGTTTTCGTCATAAAATGCTAATAAGCGATCTGTATATTTTGATAAATTAAAGAAATAACTTTCTTCTTTTACCAATTCTACTTCATGTCCAGAATCCGGACTTTTTCCACCAACAATTTCACCATTTTCATATACTGGATCTACCAATTGAGTTTCTGTGTAATATGTTTCATCAGGTACAGAATACCAACCCTCATATTCACCTAGATAAATATCACCTTGTGCTAATAAACGTTCAAATATTTGTTGCACAACTTCCTTATGACGTTTTTCTGTTGTACGAATAAAATCATCATTAGATATTTCTAATTTTTTCCATAAATCTTTTATCCCAGCAATCATTTCATCCAAATATTCTAATTCTGTTTTCCCAGCTTTTTGAGCTTTTTCTTGAATCTTTTGACCGTGTTCATCTGTACCTGTTAAATAACGAACATCATAGCCTTGCATTCTCTTATAACGTGCGATTACATCACCAGCAGTAGTAGTATATGCATGACCGATATGCAAATTCCCACTTGGATAATATATTGGTGTAGTGATATAAAATGTTTCTTTCGCCATCAATGTTCCTCCTAGATTCTTATACTTTTAAAATTATCTAAATTCATACTTATTTTCAATGCTATTGACGTTAAATTCAATGCAATTTATTATTTCGTTTCTTAAATTTCATCGGATAGAATACACTTCATATCGTAGTTGTTTTCGTCTCTGATATCCGTGTTTCATTAAATATGATGAATAAACTCTATCTAATCTACATTACCATAAATCATGCTTTTTATGGGAAATTTCAACACATTTTTTCATGTTTTAATTTCATTTCAATAGAGTTTTCATTCTTTATTATATACCGTACAAAATTATACATAAACCATGTTATCTAAGCTTATGAAATCAAACTTCATGATATGAATTATAAACATCACCTGTTTTCAAATTTCTCGTTTCTGCTACTTGCTTAATTGCTGCTTTTGGTTTCATACCTTGTTGAATATGATAATCTACATGTTCTATTATCGTCATTTCTTCATACCAAGATGTATCGACAATTGCCACTTTACCTTCAATTAGTAATACAAATTCACCTTTAATTGTGATTTCATCTTCATTGAATTGCCTTAATAATTCATCTACATTCTCTGTGATAATTTCTTCGAATTTCTTCGTAAGTTCTCTACCAATAGATACGCGACGCTCAGCATCAATTTTAGAAATCGTCTTTAATGTATCTTTTATTCTATGAGGAGATTCATAAATAATTAATGTACTATTTTCATACATACGTTGTTGTAGCATTTCAGATTTTTGCTTTTCTTTTCGTGGCAAAAAACCCAAAAATGTGTAAGTAAATGAAGGTAATCCACTTGCCATAAGTGCTGTTAAACCTGCGTTTGGACCAGGTACTGTTTCAACTCTCAATTCTTGGTTTCGTGCCTCCACAACTAATTCGTAACCTGGATCACTAATCAACGGTAAACCTGCATCTGATACTAATGCGATATCTAAACCTTGCTTTAATTGTTCAATTAAATACGATGTTTGTTGATCTTTATTATGATCATGATATGATTTTAGCGGCGTTTGTATTTCATAATGCGCACATAATTTTTTAGTAATACGTGTATCTTCACAAGCGATTAAATCTACTTGCTTCAATGTTTCGACCGCTCTATATGTGATATCTGCTAAATTTCCAATCGGTGTTCCTACTAAATATAATGTCGCCATCTTTTACCCTCCACGAATTAAGTCTAATTTTTTATTTCTCGTAAATGTCTTGATTTCATATTCCCTTTTTAACGCTTCTGATTTACTATCGAACACTTCTTGATAAACTAATTCCACTGGTCTTCTGACTTTTGTATATTTTGCTCCTTGACCATTATTATGTTTTGCGACTCTTTGCTCAACATTTTTAGCATATCCTGTATATAAACTACCGTCCTTACATCTCACGATATAAATATAATGTCTATCCATAATAAATTTCTCTCATTTCTTGACTATATGTCCCATCTTTTTGATATATGTAAAATGGTGGTTGAATATCTAATCCTTGATTTCCACCTTTTCTGCCTTCTACTACAATTGTATTGGCCACTTTACCTTCTTTACTATACACAAAATATAATTTTTTCGGTTCAATTTGAAATGCACGCATTTGGCTTAGTACATCCATTAATCTATCAGCCCGATGTACCATCATTAATCGGCCACCTTGTTTTAATAAATGTCTTGCAGCGTAACAACAATCTTCAAGTGTACACATGATTTCGTGTCGTGCAATCTTATGGGCATCTTTTTGATGTTGATGTTGTTGATTCACTTTAAAATATGGTGGGTTACATGTTACAAGGCTATACTGTGCTGGTTTAAATGTCTTATGTGCACATTTCAAATCCATATGATGCATTGTAATTCGCTTATCTAATTGGTTCAGAATTAAACTTCTTCTCGCCATATCCACTAGTTGTTCTTGAATTTCTACGCCTTCAATGTGTTGTTTTCCTTTACCCGATAATAATAAAGGAATTACACCATTGCCTGTACATATATCTAATATTTGATCGTTTTTTTTCACTTTTGTAAAATGAGCAAGTAGTAGTGCATCTGTAGAAAATGAAAAAACATCATCATTTTGTATAATCTTTAAATTCTCTTTAATTAAGCAATCTAATCTTTCTCCATCTTTCAACATCCTTATTACCTCCAAAAAAAAAGGATCAGATGGCGATGCTTATTCAGCCTATCGCTACACCTCATCCTCTTGACCACCTATAAATTCAATAAGTGCACATTCATTTACTATTCACTTAATACCTCTAAACAAAATAGACAATCATCGCCTTTTCTATGTTTTCCAAACAATTCACCATTACAAATATGGAATCCTTCTTTATATAACATAGCCAGATTATCTTTACTTCTAAGTGGCTTTTTCACTTGTCCTTTTTGATTATTTTCAATTTTTTTAGGTGCTTCTTCTTTATCCATTAATGTTTTTAAATTTTCATTTTCAACTTGCAAAGCAACATTTTCTTCAATTAATTCAACTGTAAGATTTTTCAAATTATACATATCATTATTAATCTGATTAATGTTCGACTCTAAATGAGCAAGTTTTTCAAATATTTCATTTCGATTCAACTTGTTTAAAGCCTCCTAATTTAACGCTTCTAATTCTTCCATTTTATATTCTAGTGGTTGTTCTAAACCGTCCACTTTGATTTGCATAGAGATATCTAGAATATTTAAGCCTATGACTTTACCATTTCCTTCTGGTGTTTCAATTTGATCACCAACATCCGGTAACTGGGCACGTGCTTCCTCATAATAATCATTTTCATATTTCAAGCAACACATTAAACGGCCACAAGCGCCTGAAATTTTAGTTGGATTTAATGATAAATTTTGATCTTTCGCCATTTTGATAGAAACTGGTTCGAAATCACCTAAAAATGTTGAGCAACATAAAGAACGTCCACATGGCCCTATACCACCCAATAATTTTGCTTCATCTCTAACACCTATTTGTCTCAATTCAATACGCGTTTTTAATTTTTGCGCTAATGCTTTTACTAATTTTCTAAAGTCCACTCGGTCGTCAGAAGTAAAATTAAAAATAACTTTGGATTTATCCAATGTATATTCGCAATTTACAAGCCTCATATCTAAAGACTGTTGTTGGATAGTATCTTTACACAATTCAAATGCTTCATTGGCATCTTGTTCATTTTTTTCATATTTTAATAAATCTTCTTCTGTTGCAAGTCGTATAATTTCTTTTAGCGGTAATGTCACATCTTCATCTGCAACATTCAAAGGTTCATACTTCACTCTTCCCATTTCTGTGCCACGTTTCGAATCCACAACTACCCAATTACCCACACGTAAATCGAATTGCTGCGGTGAATAATATTCCATCTTACCTGACTTTTGAAATTCAATCCCCACTACATTTTGCATTCCTTATTTCACCCCTTTTATAACTATCTGTTCAAAGACTAATGTTGGATTTACATTTTGGTTTAATTTTTTATGTGCTTCTGTGATTTGATCATACATTAAAATAATTTGATTATAAGTTAAATTACGTGCATAATTTTGTATTTCTTCTTGTAAATCTCGAAATATTAACGTATCAGTAATTCCCACTTTAGCATGCATGACATCCTCAAAGAAACCATTTACAGCTGCTAATGCCACAAGTTGCAAACGTCTTGTCTTAGCATGTTTGAGCAAATCAACTATCGCAATTAACGCCATTGGACGATTTGTTAGCAATAATTGACACCATTTAACTATACTTTTTCGTAATGCTGCTAAGTCCGACTCCTCGTTCAATAAAACTGCTGTTTCTATTTGTGTCGTATATGTACTAATAAGTTCAGCAATCGGTCTTGAAATCTCACGCTCAACTAATCTATCTATAAATTTCACCTTATCAATTGGTTTGAAATAGACATGCTGACACCTAGAATGAATCGTATCAAGAATTTGCTCAGGCTTCGTAGATAATAAAATTGCGATGGTGTTATCAGGGGGCTCTTCTAAAAATTTTAAAATGCTATTTTCACCTTGAACTGTTAACTTTTCAAATGATTCAATAATATATACTTTATAATCACCTTCAATTGGTAATTGATTCATGTGATGTATTAATTGTTCAACTTGATCTTTTTTTATCGTAGTTTCCTCTGTGGAAATATATGAAAAATCAGGATGATTAAATGAAGCTACTTTTAACTGACATTGTTCACCTTGATTACATAAAATAAGTTTCGCAAAATCAATCGCCACTTGTTTCATCGTTTGCCCATCATCACCTTCAAATAAATACGCATGCGACAATTTATTCGAATGATAAGCTTTCGTCAGTTTTGTTTTTTCATCCATCTTTAAGTTGCTCCTTTATATAAAAAGGTTGCTTATACACAGTAACACCCAAAGTCAATGATTCAATAAAAAGTACTTTAAAAGTAATTTTTAAATGCCACTCACTTAGAATGATTACTACATATAGCAACCATATTGTTAGAACTGATGGAAAGATTCAACTGGCATTACGAATACCGTTGCTCCTCCAACCTCTACTTCAACTGGATACGGAATATAAGAATCCGCACTGCCACCCATAGGTGTAATTGGTGATACGAGTTGTTCTCTGTTACCACAAGTGTCGTCGATTACTTTTAACATTTCATCTACTCGGTCATCTTCCACACCTGACAAGAATGTTGTGTTCCCAGCGCGTAGAAAACCACCAGTTGTTGCTAATTTTGTTGCTCTAAAGTTATGTTTAACAAGTTTATCTGAAAGTTCTTGACTATCCTGATCTTGTACGATTGCTATTATCATTTTCATAGTAAACACCTCTTCCCAGTATTATATCATAATTTTTCTAAGTATTTGATGATAGAATTATAAGTATCTTCTACGACTGCTTCGATACTTTTCTCGGCATCTATTATGATAAAACGTTCAGCCTCATTATGAATAATTTTTTTATAACCTTCAACTACTTTTTCGTGAAAATTTACACCTTCTAGATCTAATCTATTTTGCGTACGCTGATTTTGGATTATACGTTGACGGCCTACTTCTACACTAACATCAAGATAAATCGTTAAGTCTGGGTACATGTTATCAATAGCAAATTCATTAATCGCCTTTACTTCTGGTACTCCTATACCCCTTGCATAACCTTGATATGCTAATGAACTATCAATATAACGATCACATAGCACAATCTTACCATTTTCTAAAGCTGGTATTACCTTTCCTACAAGGTGTTCACGCCTAGAAGCTGCAAATAATAAAGCTTCTGTTCTCTCATCCATTGCCTCTCCATCCAGCAATAACTCTCTAATTTGTTCACCTGTTTTTACTCCACCTGGTTCACGTGTCATTACAATGTCAAATCTTTTCTGTAATTTATCCGCTACAGCTTGTAATATCGTTGTTTTTCCTGAACCCTCTGGCCCTTCAAAAGTTATAAATGCTGACATCTTACTCATCCTTAATTTCTATTTTAGAATTTTTAATACCTTCAACTCTTACTTGTTGATCATTCCAATAATTCATTAATTTTATCATATTTTTTGTTATAGTTTCTCCTTTAAACATCATCGGAATACCTGGCGGGTATGGGACAATATAATTAGCCAATATTTGGTATTCTGATTTATCTATATCAATCCATTTCGTTTTTTCAATATTAGCAGAATAATATGTTCCTCTCTCTAATTGAAAATGTACATCACTTAACTTATGGTTTTCACGTATTTCTATATCCATACTCATAATTCTATCAAGTAGCTTTTCAAAAGGATAGTCGTCTTCATGATGCCATAAAGGCAATACTAATAAAATTTGATGCTCATCTGCTAATTCAACATAAATTTCTTTATTCTCAAAAATTTTCTGAAGTTCGTATCCACTATATCCATTACAATTTATATTAAGCTTCAATTGGTCTTCGACTTCAACGACAGTCATACCTTTTGTTTTAAGTGTTTCAATTAATATCGCTCTTTTTTTATAAAACTCGTGCACATCATAATTTTCATAAAAGGCTTGAGCGTTTTCTAAACTACTCATTATTAAGTAAGAAGGACTAGAGGTTTGAAAATATGACAGATATTTAAGTACATTATCCCTCTGAGGTGCATTTTTATGTATGAATATTATCGATCCCATTGTTAAAGCAGGAAGCGTTTTGTGATAGGATTGTACAACAAAATCAGCCCCGAAATTTAATGAAGAATTAGGAAACCCTACTAAATCAAAATGTGCACCATGTGCTTCATCTACTAATACTGGTATATTAAGCTGCTTAAATTTTCTAATTATATTTTGAATATCAAAACACTCACCGTAATAATTAGGATAAGTCAAAATACCCATTTTACTATCTTTCAAATATTCTAAAGCAAAACTCACATCAGGACCTAAATATTGATTTGTCTTTTTACTTATTGCCATGTCTAAAAATAATGCATCTCCATTTACCAAGTCAAGTCCATGAAAAACAGATTTATGTGCATTTCGAGGTATCGCATATTTCCCACGCAATAGTGAGAAAGCTTGAATCACCGATAGTATTCCAGAGGTTGTACCATTCACCAAATAATGTGCGGTATAATCAGGATGCTTTTTTATATTTTCCATACTGCTTAAAATCACTTCTTCAGGATAATGCAAATCATCTAAACCAGTAATTTCAGTCATATCCATATTGAATGATAAAGACCTATCTAAATGACCAATAGTCATATTCTTATGACCAGGTACATGTAATGATATCGCTGCATTGTTTACTAAATCATTTAATTTATTACTTAGTGGTTTTGACATAAACGCTCCTTTACCAACTCGAAATCAAGAATTAACTAACTACTAATTCAACTATATCAACATGTATTTTAACATAAAAAAAGAGATGCTATTAGGCATCTCCTTAAAAATGATAAAGAACTACTAAAAGAACTACTTCTCAATTCATTGAGTTTAGTAGTTCTTATGCAAAAGCTTTAGCTTTTGTATTCCTTTTCTTTATGTCAGCTTATTTGAAGTTAATTTCCTTTTCCACAAAAAAAAGAGACCTTACGGTCTCTCGGCTCATCGCATCTCTGCTTGCCTGGCAACGTCCTACTCTTGCGGAACGTAAGTCCGACTACCATCGGCGCTAAGGAGCTTAACTTCTGTGTTCGGCATGGGAACAGGTGTGACCTC
>NZ_JAKRNS010000017.1 GCF_022346615.1 Staphylococcus sp. ACRSN
TATATCTAAATACATATGCAAGTACATAGACAATATATATCTAAATACATATGCAAGTACATAGACAATATATATCTAAATACATATGCAAGTACATAGACAATATATATCTAAATACATAAAAAAAGAGCTTATGATCCTCTACAATCATAAGCTCCTGGAATGTCTATCCCACATTTTATAATAAGTTATTTGTTTCCAAAGGTAAAGTATTTATAAATATATATGGTATCTATATTCGAGTATATATCAGCTTTATATATACTATATTTAGATACATATATAGAGTATATATTATGACATATATATGATATATATATTACTTGGATAAAGTCATATTTTATTCGTCTTATATGTCAGTAAAATACATAATTTAGTACCTTTTATACACAGATTTTTGTTGCTTTTATCCGACATTTGTGTTACTATTACACTATCATAGTTAATATGATTGGAACTCCCCTACAATATATCATAATTAAATACATTACTAATTATTATGATATATCTGCTAGGGCGAGTTTTTATTAAGTCTCTCCAGACCGGGGGCGCGCCGTACCTTTACAACTTAATATTTCAAGGAGGTCATACAATGGCTACTAACAAAACTTCTGACACTGATCTGTTCATTAAACACAACTGGCCTTTCATTGTCATACTAGCTATTGTTATCTCTCTCTATTTCTTACGCAATTATTTATCTGAAAAGCTGAAATTATTCTTTGACTTCATAGAAGGGGAGAACATATTAAATTATATAATTGTTCTACTGATTTTATATTTATTGTTTATTTTATTTAGACATATTATGAAGAAAAAGAGAATGATTTGGTGTAGATATATGCCACATTTATCTGATGAAACAAACTCAGATAAAATTAAATTTATGTTGGCTGAAATAAATAAAGTTCGTTTGAAAAGATTAACAAGATGGATTTTAGGAAACGACTGGAAATCATTTATGATTAGAAAAGATGCAAACGGAAATATCTATTATTATTTTGCTATTGATAAAAGTTTAATGATAGAAATGCAAAGTGCATTAAGAAAATCATATCTAAATGCAAAGTTAGAATACGTAGGTGAGATTAGTATTCCATTTCCAACTAATAAGAAAGATAAGAAAAAGTATGTTGGTGGTAGAATGAATGTAACAAGAAAAGCAAAAAAACGTATGTTATCTTTCAAAAGATTCAAACATGATCATTTACCTAGTGTAATTACAGCTTTACCTAATGATTCATTTTTAAAAATTGATTTTAAACGTAGTGAGAAAAAACGAGCTTTAAGAAAAATCAGAGGTTCTGAAGAAGATATAAAAGAAACCAAAACTAAAGATAGAACAGGTCGACAAAAATTTGAATTACGAAACTTACAACATAGAATGCATGGTTCTGAAGTTGGTTTCAATTCTTTAATATCTTTAGCAACTAAATCAGAAAATGGATATCAAGGTTTAAAGTCTACATCTAATGCTATTGCTACAGCTTTAGAAGATGACGCGTCTTTATATTATAGAAAGTATAAAGGTGGAGTAACTAAATACCCTACAATACGCCCTACTTTAACCATGTTAGATGGGGGTGTTTTATTCTTAACGGGTTCTGAAATTTCTAACATTATACATCTACCAAATTATTCAGATGATCATTCAGATGATAGCGGGCTTATAGAAAAATTGAGAGATAAAACTGATATGCATGATAAAACCATTGATTTGTTAGATAACGGATTGTTTGATAATAAGAATGGCATCAAAGTAGGTTTTGTTAAATTAGCTAACGGTGCTAAACGTATGATTAAAGTAAATTTGGAAGCATTGAAAGATCATGTGGCCATAACTGGTAAAACTGGATCGGGTAAATCTTCTTTTATCGTTGCTATTCTTGATGGCTTGCTTAAAGGTCATTTTGATGAAAATAACAAAGATAAAGCAGTAGGTTTAACGTTTTTAGATCCAGGTCAAGATACAGCCCTAACTTTATATAATAGATTATTAAAATATTATAACGAAGGTGGGGACGTTGATTGGGATAAAATAAATTACTTGAATTTAAAAGATTCAGATTTCCCATTGGCTATGAATTTACTTGATAAAGATGTTGGTATTAATAGTGATACTTCGCTAAGTTCAATTGCTGAAGCTATATCAGATATTATTGAATCGGCTATGCCATCAGAGGCTCCAGTTGCTAAACGATTACTTGCGAAATGCATTGAAACATTATTAGCAGATGATGAAGCACATACAATACTAGATGTAAAATTGTTAGTTAAAAATACAACGTATCGAAATAAAATTATTGGAAGGATTAAAAATAATCCAGCTAATTACGAAATTGTAGAGTATTGGGCAACAGATGCTGAAGAAAATTTAAAAACATCTGAAACAGCATTAATGAATAGATTAGAAGTATTTACGAGTTCGCCAGTATTAAAGCGTATGTTTGGCCAAGATTATGCAGAATTTAATTTCAGAACTATTTTGGACGAGGGTCACATTAATTTATTAGACATGACAGGCTTAAGTCAGTCAGAAATGCGTATTATTGGTGGTTATCTTTCATATAGGTTTTATAAAGCATCAATAGGGAGACCTAGAAATTCACGTTTGCACATTTTAGGTTTCGATGAAACAAAGGTTTTAGGTAAAATGCCGTATTTGTCAAAAATCATTGCAGAAACTAGAAAATTTAATTTAGCAGGTTTAGTAGGAGCTCAAATGTTCAGTCAACTAGATACAGAACTTAAAAGAAGTATGCAAGATGTACAAGATAATTTTATTTCTTGCCTTCAGGGTGCTAGTGAAGCTAAAGAAGTATCAGGTTTTTTGAGTGATAAACGAGTACAAATTGAACCAAAGGATTTAACGAGGTTAAATCCTAAATTGAGAGAAGGTTATATAGCGCTTAAAGACACTGTAAAAGGTGAGACAGAACGCTATACTATGAAAGTTAAAATTGACCCACCAGTTAAATATGGTATGAATGGCCAAGTGGTTGGTCATGAATCAAAAGAAGAAGAAAAAGCATTAGATACTTCATTATTGATTGCTCATATGAGAAGGAAATTCAAACCAGGAATCAAGCATAAAAGCGAAGTTGATTTAGAAATTATTAAACGTATGAATCCCAGTGATGATCTAAGTCATTTGAATGTTACTGATATACAACCTATGAGTGATGGAGCAAAAGAGATATTAAAAGAAGAATTAAAAGAATTAGAGTTAATAAGAAATGCAGAAATACTGCCAGGCCAAGTGAAATTGTTTTATAGACAAGAACAAGCAACTGATGAAGAAAAAAGCCAAGCTTTAGAACAATCAAAAGCTATTTCAGAGCCACAGGTTGAAGATATACCTACTGATGAAAAAGAAGTAGAAGAAAAAGAAGATGTATCATTAACTTTAATGGAATCATTGGAGGGCGAAGAATCGCCGAATGAAAATGTTGATTCAGATAAAGGCAAAGGGACAAATGAAAAAATATCAAAAAATTCATATCAAAAAGTGAGTATTAATAGACAAGGGCTATATTCCTTGTGTGAATTTGTTGATGAACCCCCTACAGTGCCGAAAGAGAAAGTAAACACTATTGAAAATGTTGAAATAGCAGAATCAACCGAACAAGATAATACATCAAAGTCACAGCAAGATGAATCTAAACAACAAGAAAATTCCAAACAAAAAGAGCAAACAACACACGTTGATGAATCCTCTACTAATACAAAATCACAACGTAGAAGAAAAATTTCAGACTTACAATAATTGCTCCTGGAATGTCTATTTCAAATTTAAGATAGGGGGTGTCATTGAATGGCACAAATTAGTTTATCAGATGAAGATATTAAATTTTTATCTATGTTAGATGAATATACTTTTTTAGATAGGGATTTAATTCAAAAATATGTTTATCAATCAGTATCAAACATTGGCAGAAAGTTAACTAATCTAAAAGATAGTGGCTATATACAAGATTTTAAATCGCTATTCAGTAATCACTATAGACCTAAAAAAGTATATTCATTAACTGATAAAGGTTCAACAGTTGTAAAAGAAGTGTTAGGCGTAACCAATTATAGAACTATTAGAAAATTGCCAGTTACTTATTTGCATACATTAGAAGTTGCTAGAACAGTTTTAGCTTTCAAAAGTTCAGGTGAGAATATCGGCATGATGTTAAAAGAGTTTATGAATGAACGTTCAGCATACTTTGAATATGGTGCTAGTAAAAATCAATCTATACGGCCTGATGCAATGTTTGTAGTTGGTTTTGAAGATAGCGAAGAAGAAAATATAGGTATTTTGCTAGAAACTGAAAAAACAAAAACAAAACGGTCAGTCATTAAAGAGAAGATGGCCAAATACAAGGACTTTTTTCACGATGAAGAAATAAGAAATAATTATATAGATCAATTATCAATGTATTCAGAAGTTAATGATTGGATTTTATTATATGTAGCTTCAGATTCAGATATTGAAAGATATACAAAAAATCTA
The DNA here is from genome assembly GCF_022346615.1 of Staphylococcus sp. ACRSN. Classification (GTDB taxonomy): domain Bacteria; phylum Bacillota; class Bacilli; order Staphylococcales; family Staphylococcaceae; genus Staphylococcus. Next base: position 4,499 of record NZ_JAKRNS010000017.1, read on the forward strand.
TTATTGAGACAAAAGCCAAAACAGGGCGAAGAACCTACAAAAGATAAACCAGGTATAGATTTTCCAACATTATTAACTAATCTTGAATTTATAGAGCAGAACCCATATCAAAAAAATTACTTTGCGCTTGATCAAGAAAATTCCAGTGACAGATTTAATTTAGATGATCACTTATAAAGGGGCGTGATTGAAAATGGGAAGGATATTGAGCGCTATTGGAAGTTTGATATTTCTGATGGTCGTTGTAAAGTTGTTAGGTTTTGACACATCTTTTATCTATTCAATTTTAGAAATGATTAAAAACGGTGCAATAGATTTATTTCACTTATTACAAAATACAGTAGGTAACCAAATACTTATTATCGCAGGTGTTGTTTTAGTAATACTGTTAATCATTGGGAAAGCGAGATAAAGGAGGGCGTAAGTAATGAAGTTTAAGGCTTTGAGAAACATTTTAAAAACCATTAAATATAAATGGGATCAAAACGGTTCTGAAAAGAAGGCCGAGAAAGCCAGGAAAAAACAAAAAGCAAGTGAAATGCCACCCCAATACAAATATAGGAAAGCAGGAATTATAGCATTTTGGAGTGCTTTTGGTTTTATGCTTTTAATGTGTTTGTTAATGCTTGTTGCATTAATTGGGGGAGGTGATAAGCAGAATCAACAGAAGGTGAAGGCTGAGCCACAAAATCATGCTACTATGCAACCTGCTGTTGAATTTTCAAAAGAATTTGCAGAAAAATACTTAACGTATAAGTCAGAACAAGATCGTGAAGAACGAACAGCAACGTTAAGCCCATATTTTATTAAGGAAATGGAGGACGGTTCAGGCATAGAATTGCCGAATGATAAGGAAGTTGAATCAAGTGTAAAAAGCGTTGATTTGAAAGGAATTGAAGAATCAGGTAAAGATCGAAGTTATATCACATTGAAAGTCAATGTGAAGCAAACAGAGTATAAAACAGAACAGAAAGAAAAAGAAGTTAAAGACGGTAAGAAGAAGAAAAAAGTTAAGGAAGATGTGAAAGTTCCGAAAGATAGTGAAACCTCTAAATACTTAACTGTACCAGTCATTTATAAAAATGGTTCCTATGCTGTCTATGAATACCCACAATTTACAAAAGTGAATGAAAAAGATGCAGTAAGCTACAAAGATAATGATAGCAATTTAGTGCCAGCAACAGGGCAAAAAACAGATGTTAAGAAATTCTTAAATACATTCTTTGAAGTATATGCCAATGAATCTAAAGATAAAATTGCTTACATGTTAGATAACAAAGTTAACGTTAATACGATGGAAGGTAATTTGAAATTTGTTGAAATTGGAGATATTAACATCTTTAACGAAAAAGATAATAGTAACAATCTTGTTGCTGTTACTGATGTGAAATTCAAAGATGATGTAGGTACTGTTTACACATCAAGATACCATATAGAACTAACTAAGAAAGATGATAGATATATTGTTACTCAATTTGGAGAATCAAAATAAAAGGAGTGGTTTAAATGCCAAGTATTGAAGGATTAAAAGACTGGTTTTTAGAACAAGCAGAAAGTGCATTTGTAATTTTATTTATAGTAGCGATGATTTTTGCAATTTGGAAAAGGTCACTAGGTTTAGGGTTTACGTTTATTATTGTTGGTGCTGTTATTGGTATCTTCATCTATGCACCAGAAGCAATGCAATCATTAGCTCAAGGACTAAGAGGACTTTTAGGCTTCTAATAGTGGGGTGATTAAATGGCTGATAACCAAAAAGACAATGAAAGCATGTATGTAGAAAGTTATTACTTATCAAATTTCAAAAAATTCACTAGAAAGCTTTATAGAATTGGGGAAATGTCATTTCCCCAACCTATAAAAGCTAAAGTTTTTGCAATATTCATAGGTACATTAGTAGCATTATTCATTTTAAGATTAATACCATTTTTAAATATATTTGTTTCATGGATTCCGATATTTGTTTATTACGGTTTAATACCTGCTTTAGTTGCTTACCTACTTGCAGAGTTTAAAGAAGAAGATAGGGCGTTTTATAAATATTTCAAATCATATGTAAAATATTTAAGGCGTAAAAAGCAAAATGAAGCTTATCATAAAGGCGAAATAATCAAATTAAATGAAATGAAAAACGACGACTTATAGAAAAAAATACGGGGGTAATACTTATGAGACACGTCACATCAGAATTAACTAAATTTCCGTTTAAACATGTTGATGATAACCTTCTATTTACTTATAGTGGCGAGGTTTGGGCATTCTTTCGTGTTGCAGGTTTTTCATATGATTTAGAAAGTTATACAACTAAAATGACAGCTTTTTATAATCAAATGGATTATCTATCTAAACAAGTTTTAGACCTACAATTTCTTGCAATTCCGAATCAATCAGACGCATCAGCGATTATAGATGAACATATCAAGAGGTTAGAGTTTAAAAAGGCTAGCCAAAAATATGATTTATTTGAAAATGGCGTTCAAATGTTAAGCGCTTATAAAAAAGTTTTCAAACAAAAAAGCAAGACTAAAGAAAGTCGAACATATCAACTTATACTAGGTGTGCAGTTAAACCCTCAGAAAAATAAGTTCAAAAAAGGTAACAAAGGTAATCAAGCAATTAGTAACTTTAGAACATTTTTAAAGGGTTTAAGTTCAGGCGTAGATTATGCAGTAGGTTTTGACGGCAATATTTTAGACGAAACTGTACAGGCATACAAACAACAATCAAGATCAATTGAACGTAGTTTAAGTAAAGTGTTTTCAGCAGGAAAAACAGCCAACAACTTACAAAACCAAAACAGACCCGTATCAGCAATGAAAGACTTTGAAGTTGCGTATATGGTTGAATCAAATTATTCAGCAACACCTACAGCAAGGGAAATACTGTTTAGAGACGATTTGCCGTATGCTGAAGAAATAACAGTAGATCATGAAGGCCAACAATTAAAAGCGTATAAGCCTAATAGAGAAAAATATCAATCGCTACAAAGTGGTTTAATACGTGAATATGATGAAAACACTTTAGTTATCAAAAAACGTATCAGTAGTAAGACAGAAACAATGTATGCACGTTGTATAGTAGCATCAAAGTTTGAAGATAAAACAAGATTTCCTAATAAAGAATGGATTTATAAGTTGCAAAAACGTGTGAACTTCCCATTTACAATGTCTATGAGAACACATTACAAACCTAATGAAAAAACTGTAAAAGAATTAAGTAATGTAGAGTTAGAAATTAGCGCAGAACAAGCAGAGGCAATAAAAGCAGGTCAAAAAATTGATAGACGAGTTCAAACTAATGAAGGTAAATTAGTTAGTGTTAAGGAAATGTTAGAAACTAACGGCTTACCATCATATCAATTTAGTGTAGTTTTCAAAATTAATGCAAAAGATATTGATACTTTAAACGCACGTACAGAACAACTAGAGACTGAGTTAAGAAAATTCCAAATTGAAGCTGTAGCGCCTTTAGGTGAACAACCTGCACTGTTCATGGAACAAATGCCAGGAGGCAAACAATATTTACAAGACTATCAACATGATGCTGAACCTGGTTTCTTTGCAAGTGCCATGTTTGGAGCTACTAACTCTTTAGGTGATGATAAAGGTTTTCCAATTGGAAGAACTACAGACGGTAAAATTGTTTATATTTTCCCTGAGTTATCAGCGAAAGGCTTTGATAATGGAGTAAATAAAAACATTGGTTTAGGAACAATGGTTGCAGGTCAAACGGGATTTGGTAAATCTGTACTTATGAACTATTTAAGCTGGTGGGGCGCTCTTACAGGTTCATTTGTGTTTGTGCTTGACCCTAAAGGTGACCGTAAAAATTGGGAAAATGGCTTGCCATATATACCAAAAGAAAACATTAGAGTTTGGACTTTAGGAAAATCAAGAAAAGATGACGGTTCTCTTGATCCATTTAAAGTAAATGAAGATAGAGGCGAAGCAATAGATTCAGCATCAAATATATTTGAATATCTATTAAAAGCAGAATACGGAACGCACAAATCAAATATTTTATCTGAGGCTATCATGCACGCATCTACCTTTGATGATCGTTGTATGGAATATGCAATTGAATTTATTGGCCATATGAAAGAACAAGCAGATGAATCAGGTAGTATGATACCCGAAAAACATAATGCTTTAACAGAGTTATACGAGGCATTTATACAATTACAGACAAAAGATTTTACATCACTGTTAATTGCTAAAAAAGGACAACATACAGAATCACTAAGCTTTGATAAACCAGTTCAGGTACTAATGCTAGAAAATATGAACTTACCTAAAAAAGAAAAATCACCGAAAGAATATACACAAGATGAACATATTGCAACAGCGATTATGCTTTCATTAGGTGGTTTCTTGAAAAAATTCATGATTACAGATTTTGGAGAAAAAATAAAACGTCATAAATTTGCGCTATTTGATGAAACTTCAGCACTTGAAGCTAACGCGAGTGGTTCGCAAATGTTAGATGATGTTGTAAGACAAGGGCGTTATTATAATATGTCTCTTTTAAAAGGTTCTCAAAATGCTACCGATCATGGTCGTGATGCACCTAATATGAGTATGAAATTTAGCTTTAGACAGCAAACAACAGAAGAAGCTAAAACAATGTTACAAACATTAAACCTAGAAATTACTGATGAAAATATCGCGAAATTAAAATCATTACCACAAGGCACATGTTTATTCCAAGATATAAACGGTCGAACAGACCAATTAGTAGTTGATTTAATATTCCAAGAGTTATTTAACGCCTTCCAAACTGATACATCAAGTGAAGAAGAAAGAGACTTTGAGCGTGAACTCAGTAAGGCAGGTGCAAGATGAAGAAATTAAGTTTTTTACTAATTATAGCTTTAGCAGTTTTGTTGTCAGCATGTAATGCTGATGACAAAACTAAAAAAAATGATGGTAATGAGTTATTGGAAGCGACAAAAAATAAAAAAGCTGATGAAGTAGCACAAAGAACCTTATCTAATATTTTAGAACTAGATACAAGTAATTTGGCGAAAGATTTAGATGATGGGGCAGTTCAAACAGTATGCGAAAAGCATGGAATCAGTGAATCTGAAGGTTCTTGTAATCGTAAGACATTAGAAGAAAGCGAAACGTCTTTTGAACCTGATGGAGAATATAAAACTATTCTAGCTCAGTATGATGGTGATAGGGTTTCATATATTGCTACTCATGATAATGACGATGAACAGATTACTGATGTTACTGATTTTCCAGGAATTGATGATTCTGATTTAACATTAGTTAAATTTGTTGTAGATAAAGTAGATGGAGAGTATAAAGTTACTCAAATGTATGAATGGTTTGAAACTTCAAAAGTTCAGAAAAAATTTGAAGATAAAAATAACGTATATGAACTTAAAGGTAAATATTCAGACCTATTCGGGGAGTGAGTAGATGAATAAAGCGATAAAGTTAATATTGGTTGTAGCTTTGTTATTTGTTTGCTCAGTCAATAATAATAATAAAGCTTTAGCTGTAGATGATGAAAAACCTAATAATAATGGTTTGAAAGTTGAAAAACAGAAAATGGGTGTATATAAAGATGAAAACCCTAATTACGCAGTAGAAACATTGAATTATAAAGATATTAAAAATATAGAAGAAAAGAAAAAAGAAGAGGAAAAAGAGGCTAAGGAAAAAGGGATAAAAGATAAAATAGCAGGTGCTGTAGGTAGTGCTATTAATTTTGTTCCTAATACATTAGGTGATGTTAAAGACGATACAGGCAACGCAATTAAAGATCAAGGGTTGTTTGTAATGTCTAAAGTGTCAAATGGTTTAATGTCATGGACTGTTTTCATGACAGATTTGACACTTAATTTCTTTCACTTTGCTAACGATGCCGAAATTTTAAATTGGCTTATTGATGGTGTCGAAGGAAATATTCAAGATGTTGCAGGTATAGATAATTCAGGTATCAACGGAACGGGATTGTTTGGGCAGTTTATAGGCTTGATTACTGTATTCGTTCTATTCAGTGTAATCTATACAGCATTTTTAAAACGACAGCCAGTTGAGGCACTGAAAGGATTATTAACACCTATTATTTGTATGACATTAGCCATGTTATTAATTTCTAATATGGGGACATATTTAAAAGGAGTTAATAATATAACAAATACAGCTATGAATGAAATAGTTACATTCGGTGCAGGGGTTCAAGGTGATAGTGATATTGAAACCACTGAAGATGTACTTCATAAGGCTATGGTTTATTCACCATATGTAAACATGATGTTTGGTACTGATGATAATTCTGTAGTATCACAAGATCGTGTTAAATCATTGATGACTGAAAATGACAAAGAAAAACGAAAAAAATTGCTGAAAGAAGAATATAAAAATGGTAATGATATGGTTCACCCTGATAGTGTTGCCACGCAAATATTATATGGGTTTATATCTGTCATATGTGGAAGTATTTTAGGCGTTGCTGTATTAATCATTTCAATGTTTTTCTTGATATTACAAATAATACTCATATTATGGGCTTTTGTTGCTCCATTTGCTTTGATGTGGGCTTGCTTACCAGGACAATTTTTAGTAGCTCAAAAGTTCATACAAAAACTATTAACGCCATTTGTATACAAATTAGGGTTATCTCTATTAATCATGGTGTTAGGTGTAATTATAGGCCTTATTTCACAAATTGAAGTAATGGACGGCATAGTTGGTTATGGCCTTCAAATGGTATTGATTTTTGCTGTATTTATTACATTATTCTTAATTAGAAATAAAGTAATGTCTATATTTGTAGTAACTAAAGAAGGTAGATTATTAAATAATTTAATTCAATCGAATAATTTTGTACCTCAAACATTTGGGGGCGTGGCATCTAAAATGCCAGGCGCTTCAATGGTTGCTAGTACAGCAGGAGCTATAGGAGCTAGTCAACTGGGCAACTATTTAGCGAAAGCAGATGATAATACCATGTCTGAATATGGATCAGATAGTTCAGGTGGAGAGGCAAGACCTCAAATGTATCACATTAATGATTTTGCTGATTCAAGCAACGGTAATGATTCATCATTAAATGCAGGATCAGATTCAAGAAATCCACAATCATTAACAGCTGTAGCAGGTTCAAATACTTCTAATGATAGTGGTAATGATTTTGACGATAAAGAAGATTCAAGCAATGGTCAGCTAGAAAGTATGAATGACTATACAGGCAGGAATAATGAGAGAACGAATGAAAGTTTAAATGATTATGATGATAATCAAGAAGATTCAAGCGAATTTAAACTTCGTGATATTGGAAGTTATGCGTCTAAAGATTCAGATAGTACAACAGAGCAAATAGCAAGTGCAACGAGCCAAGCAGGAGGAAGTAGAGACGCAGAGGGTCTGAGCACAAATGATTCTATAGGTGAATCTAGCAGTACGGCAGGAATGGCAGGAATGGCAAAACTAAGTGATTATGTATCAAATGATGATAATGATACAGAAAATCTAAGTCTTAAGGACAAAAAAGACATGATAGGGAACGATATTTCAAATGCTATGATCAAACAAACAACTGGTATGGATGGCCAAATGCTCAAAAATGCAGAGGGTGACCTTAACGAAAAATTTGCAAACGATCCAGTAAGAAAATTTGCTAGAAAACAAGCAGGCACAAACTGGGAAGATAGGGACGAAAGAGGAATAGAAATTGATGAAGATTCAGAAAAAATAACAGATGATTCTAAAACAATAGAACGATCTAATGATCATGAATATAACTCAGATGATAATAATTCACAGAGTGATTCACAAGATGAAGATTAGAAACAACTTATTGGAGGAGGGGCTAACATGAAATCTAACAAAAAAGGATTATTTACAGTAGGTGGATTAATGATTTTCGGTGTTGTCTCTCTTTTAATGGTTTTTATCATTATATTTATAATATTTTCAATGTTTGGTGTAGGCGTGTTTGAAAGTACAAAAGAAGAAGAAGGAAGCAAAGGGTCAGCATATTGTGAAGGTGGTTCAGTATCAAAAAGTAAGATAGATACAGTATTTGAACAAAACGCTAAAGGTGGAGGCCTTGAAGGTAAAGGTGATTACATTATTAAAAGTGCTAAAAAGCACAAAATTGACCCTCAAATATTTATGGCCATTATTATACATGAAACAGGTTATGGAAAATCGGAAGCTGTAAAAACACATAATAATGTTGCAGGTATGATGGGATCAGGCGATTTATTTAAATTTGATAGTATAGAAGAAGGTATAGATGCAGCAGCTAAAAATCTATATGATTTGTATTTTAGTAAAGGTTTAACAACTGTAGACAAAATACAAAAGAAATATGCTCCTATTGGTGCAGATAACGATCCCCAAGATTCAAATAGTAATTGGAAGCCAACTATTAACAAATTAATTAAAAACCTTAATGATGGAAAAGCTTCAAAAGCTAAATGTAAATCTGACGGTGGGAAATTTAAAGATAACGGCAAAGACTACAAAGGTAAAATACCTGGTTGGTCAAATTCTGATCCAGGTAAAAATAATCTTTATACAGCCGGTCAATGTACATGGTATGCATATGGTATACGTCAAAAAATGGGTAAACCTATATCAACATTTTGGCACGATGCGCATAAATGGAATGAACGTGCTAAAGCAGAAGGTTACAAAGTAGGTACTAAGCCGAAAAAAGGCGCTGCCTGGATAGCTGAGCAAGGCGCAGGAGGCCACTCAACTGTAACGGGTCATGTTGGTATTGTAATAGATGTTAAAAGTGATAATGAGTTTGTAGTTACTGAAATGAACGCAAACGGAGGACCTTATAAAGTGGATCAAAGAACTGTAAAAATGACTGATGGTTATAGCTTTATTTATTAGGAGGTGTTTCAGTGAGTAAATTAACGAAAATATTAATATTTATATTAGTTGTTATATTTGTTGCTTATTTAGGCGTTAATGTATATGGGCAATATCAATCTAATATAAAATATGATAAAACAGCAGAAGAATTTGAACAGGAAAATAGAAAAAAAGGTAAGACTATTGATGATCTTAAAGCTGATCTTGCAGATAAAGAGAATTTAATCAACAGACAGAGTAAAGAATCAATGGATAAAGAAGAAAGACAAATACGAGAAACAACTGAAAAGTTTGTACGCCTCTTATTAGAGCAAAAACCTAAGACAAATTTTACTGATAAAAAAGATGATATGAAGCCATTAATCACTGAAAAATATTTTAAGTCATTATTTGGTGGTAAATCTGAAGCTAGATATAATTTGTACGGTGATTCAGAAGTAGAAAATATAAATGTGTATATGGACGAGTTCAAGCCTGAAAATGATAAGTATACCGTATTTGTTGAATTTGAAGAAAAACAAACAGATATTGAAGATGGTAATAAAGAGGTTAAAAAACAAGGTTCTGGTAAGGTAACATTAGAGCGTACAAAAAATAAATGGTTTGTAAGCAAATTTGAAAGATTCGCTTTAGACCCTACTAACTCTTAAGGTAGCATGTGTTCATGCTATCTTTTTTTATATTTTATAAACAAATTGGTTATAAATATTTTACATTTTGGTTGTTAGGTGATATATTATATTTAACAGCAAGACAGACAACCTAAAAATTAAAAGAGGAGTGATAAATAATGAAAGATGAAAAAGTGCAGTGTAGCGAATTTACAACACTCATTAACAGGGTTTTGTTAATGAAAAAGGAACATGACAATGTAGTTTATGTTTTTAAAGATGGTGCCTATATTGGAGAGATTGAACAGAAAGATTTAGCGCCTGAAGGAAATTTACTTAACGTAGCCAAACGAAAAATTAAGCAAGATGAATCTTATTTGTACAGATTGCAATACAGCTAATAAACAATGGAAAAATAAAGTGGTGGAATACTCGCAATGTTCCACCTCCTAATTAAATTAAAGGAGTGGTTAAAATGGTTGGAGCAATACAATTAAAAAGTGTGAAGTTTAATGCATATGGTTCAGAATTTGTTTTAAAACTGTGTGAGACATGTTGGGGTGATGAAGGTATAAGCGTATATAAAGATGGTTATTTTATAGGATTATTAGATTTATTGATTGCAGATGCTAACGAAGAACCTTTAATTTCAATTGCTAAAAGAATAAAAAAAGACGACACACTTCTTGATGAAGTGTACGCCTAACAATGAAAAAATAAAATGGTGGAATACTCGCAATATTCCACCTCCATTATAACATTTTTAAATATTAGATTCGATTTAAAATAGGAGGTTTTATAAATGTTAATTTATCATAATGAAAAAGATCTTGAAGGTATTTTAAATGCAATTAACGCTTATGAATTTCGAAACACTAAAAAGCCAACTAACAACATTAAAGAGGATTCGATAGTTAATCTTGCATCAGGTATTTTAGTTGTAGATGATATGGTTCAATCTATATCTGTTGATTTAAAGCTATATGATTTAACGATTGTAAAAGAAACAACATGTAAGAAATATCGTAAATCTGAGATTATTATTTTTGAAAAAGTCACTGAACTGATAATGTTTCTATGTAAATCATATAAAGAACAATTGTTGAGTGATACGGATTTTAGGATTGGTCAATATGTATGATAAAAATATAGAAGTTATAATTCAATGGTTACTTTTTATAAATCCTATAGCGTATGACGAAGATAAATTAAGGCAATTAAGTGTTGAAGAAATCGAAAAGCAATTTGTGCTTGCTCGTGAAACCCAACGTCAATATGAGGAAGAATAGGAGGCTAATTTATGACTATGAAAGCATTCAAAGCACATGGTAATAAATATCAATTTGTATACCAACTTAACTTTTGGGGAGAAACAGAGCTGATTTTATTTGAAAATGGCGAAGAAGTAGGTTTGCTAAACGTCAATTACAGCGTAGAAGAAGGCGAAAGAATAGTTAAAAATAATGAAGAATTTAAAAAAAGTGATGCAATTATTTGATGATGTGGCTATGCTTTAGGGTTATGATTACAAAAAAAGAGCAATCACAAAGTGATTGCTCAGTAGCGTTAACTGTAACAAAACCGTTAACACTAAAAAAGGTAATGTAATTATAACATAGAAAGCAGGAGGAAACATTATGAAATTTGAAGAAATCAAGAACGTATTAAATCATCAAGATACTGTATTCACACAGCAAGGAGGTTATAATGTGGCCGTAAATACGCAGATAGGGAAATATGTTAAGGAATCAGGCGAAGTATACACAGTTGGAGACTTAAAAAGTAATGATATTTCTAATTTAGAGGATCAAGCACCGATTGAATTATATAACTTACAAAAAGTCGGTGAAATATTAGGTATGTCAAGAATGGGTTTAAGATGGGCTTTAGATAATCAAGATTACAGTAAAGTACCTAAACCGATGTATGTAAATGAAACTAAAAGAGGAAATACTTATTTTTGGCTTCCTGAGCAATTTAAGCAACAAAAATAAAAATAGAGAGGTAAAACATCATGAAGTTATTTAAAAGCTTGTCAGTGGCCTTATTAGCGTTTGTAGTGCTAACTGGTTGTGATTTAGTAGATAGCTTGAAAAATGAAGCTGAGCAGGAACTAAAACAAAAATCTAGTGACGTAATGGAAGGCGTAAAAAATGAATTTTCAAACAAAAATACGCCAACAATAGAAAATAGTAAAGAAGATAAAAATTTAATTAACGCAAAAACTAATAGCGAAAATTATGCGTTTATAAATGGCAATAAAACATCATTAACAGAACAAGATCAGCAATTAATTTCACAAAAAGGAAACAATGAGTTTTGGGCTGATTATCCTGATTTAGATAAATTAGGTAGAGCAGGAAAAGTTACGGCTTTAGTGACACATGATGCTGTAGAAAGTCATTCATCAAAGGCACAAAAAAGGCCGTCATTTGATTATGGCGTACATGTAGCAGGTGAATATCAAGATGGTGTGTATGATCCAGTAAAGCAAACGTGGAAAGGCGAAAACTCTAATAATAAAATTACGCAGTTAGAAGGTTACAGAGGTTATTTATATAATAAATCTCATTCATTAGCCTGGTCATTAGGTGGCGACATGGAAACTCACAATTTAACTTTAGGGACAAGAGCTCAAAACGTAGGAAGCAATAAAGATTCTGAAGGTGGAGGCATGGGTTATCCTGAAACACAAATCAGAAATGCTATATATGATAATCCTAATGCTAAAGTATTTTACGAAATCACACCTGTTTATAATGGTAGTGAGTTAGTACCTAGAGGCTCACATGTTAGAGCATACTCAATTAATGATGATGGCCAAACTATAAACTTAAACGTTTGGATTGCTAACAAGCAAAAAGGCGTTGAAATTAATTATAAAGATGGTACACATTCAAAATAGAAGGTGAGGCGTTCTAATATGGGAAAGTATATTTTAATAGCCTTTTGGGTATTGGTTGTAATGTCCGTTGCTATTCCAACTATGGTTGATAGAATAGAAAAAGTTACTGATGACAATAAAATAAAGGAAGAAGAATTAAAAGATTATAAAGCGTTTCAAAATGAAACTGAAGTAATTAAAGGACAAGTTAAAGAGGCAAAAAAGGATAATCATTTAATTTTCCCTGATGATTACAACTTAACTGTTAAAATAACTGATGATGATATAAAAATGCTAAGTGTAAGTGAGCAAGAATATAGAACATATCAAGCAGGAAGTAATGTGCATTTTAGAATAGATAAGACTAATAATAATTCAATATTAAGAGATTTAAAAAATGAAAGTGATATAGATAGTTTGGAGGCTTATAAGGAGTACAACAAAAATAGTCCTAGACATTTATTTAAATGACTAGCATAACCGCTTCAAGCCAATATTTTAAAGAATATAATAGTAACGATTAATTAAATTTCCCCGTTCGACTAATTATTTAGACGTCAACTAAAAATCACGCAAAAAATAGCGTTACCTAGCTTACGCCAGGCATACACAATTTTTTACATGATTTTAGCTTTCTTACTAAATAATTAGTCGAACGGGGAAATTTATAAAAACAACAACCAAAATGTATATAAACACTTTACATATTGGTTGTTATTTGATATATTAGTATTAACGAAAGGAGGTAACAAAGCCGTATAGTCGTAATAAGGCACGACAACACTAAAAAAGGGAGTTTTACCAATATGAATAATGAAAACTATATTTACAAGGTGTTAGACGTTAAACAAGAATTTGAAATAACGTCAAAGCCACGTAAAAAAGCACAACGACCACAAGCAGTAGCCGAAATAATCAATGATTTATTAGGGATTGATGAAAGTTGCAAAGAGCATTTTGTTATGTTGGGTTTCAATACTCAATTAGAGGTTAATGTAGCCTATAAGATACACACAGGCACATTGACGGCTACAATGGTACACCCTAGGGAAGCATTTCAAGTTGCAATAATGAATAACTGTTCATCTGTTATATTTGCGCACAATCACCCTAGTGGGAGCTTAAAACCTAGTGATGCAGATATTAAAACAAGCTTAAGATTGAAATTAGTAGGTCAGTTATTACAAATTGAAGTATTAGATAGCTTAATTATTACAAAGAACGATGTAATAAGCCTTGAAGATAATGATTATCTTGATAATGCAACCATGGAGGACGTAGCAAACTTATTTTTATAATTGGCATGTGAGCCTAGACCCCGAAAAAACGGGGTCGGGGGGCTCGCCCAATTTAAAAAATTTTTTCAGTTCCGACCGACAAGAAAATCACTTGTCGACCTACACCGAAAAATTTTTAAATTGACCTCGCCCCCCGACCCCCTTTAAATAAAAAGGAGCGTATAACAATGAGATTCTTTAAAAATAAAAAAATAACTGTAAATCAACTACAAAAAATGGATATGGCAGATGAAAACGGCATAATTAACTATCAAAAATTTAGAAAATTTAAAGAAGAAGAACAAGAAAAAGGCTATAATATATATTTAGATGCTAAAGGTTTTAAACCTGATAATGACATAGAAATTATAGATAATGAGCCTATTATTTATAACGATAAAGAGCATGAACAGAAGAATGATATAATTGATTAAAAATTAATATAGTGAAAGGCATGATAGTATGACAATCTTTTTTAGTGTTGTTGTTGTAATTCTTATATTAATTTTTTACTTTAGTATGCTTAGGAAAAAGCAAATACTACAAAAAGTGAAAAATATGAGGGAAGATTCAAAAAAAGCTGTAAGAATAGATAACATAAATCACATATTAAAAAACAATCGTAATAACTTTGTATTAGTATATGAATTTGGGAAAATTGAGCTTAAACCAGGTCAATTAACATTTATAGACCCAGGCCATACAGAGAGAATATTTATCCCTGAGGCACAAGTGAAATTACAATATAAAAAATTTTTCAAATTCCCAATATACCCGAAGGGCATTAGTGAAAAAGAAATGCGAAAGTTTTATTTAAGTAATTTGAAAGTTTATATAGTTAAAGATAGATTTCAAAACTTATTAGTTTAAAGGAGTAACGACTATGAAAAACAAAATATTAATTTCTACTTTGTTAGCTTTAGGTGTTAGTGCCTCAACTGTAACGTTTGCTAGTGCAGAAGATAAAGCAACCAATGAAGATTGGAATAAACCTATATTTATACAAGGTAAAGACTTAGAGGGGGAAAGCCTAGAGGAAACTAAACAGAAATTAGATGTTAGCGATAAATATGAGAGGTTTTTTGTTAATGTAAATGATGTTCAAAAGTATGTACCTAATACAGGAAATTTAAGCTATATACATTCTAGTGCAACAATAGAAAGCAAAAAATTTGGTAAGGGTGTAGATGTAGATATAAAAACACCTGAAAATATTACTGAAGTAACAACAGATCAATATAGAAACGTAGCCATAACGGCAGGTATCGAAAATTCAAATATTAGTATTGCATCAATAGACCCAGTGACGGGCGAAGGTGCTTTAGCAGGTATTTTTAAAGTATATTCTATTAAAGGCGATTCATTAAACCAACAGGATATGGAAAATGCCAATAAGGAGATACAAGACATATCTCAAATTTCTAAAGAGAGCAAAAACCAAAATCAAGAAGGCTATTCTGATGAAGCATTAAACGCATCAATTGCAGATATCAAACAGCAACTTGCAGAAATCAGAAGTAAACAAGATGAGCAATTGACTGATGAACAGGTTAAAGATACTGTTAATGAAGTATTGAAAGATAAAGGTTTGAGTGAAATTTTAAACGATAACCAAAAAAATGTTATTACAGAAAATATGATGAATGTAGCAAATTCTAATTCATTAAATGCAAATCCTGAAGGATTTGAAAGTCAGGCTAAAGACTTATCAAAAAGTATACAAAAAAGCGCAGGGGACAAATTAGACAAGGCTAAAGAGTTTGTAAACTCAGATGAAAGTAAATCATTGGGACAAAAGATATTGGATATATTGAAAAATATAATGGATTCACTTTCAGATTTAATTAATCGTTTTGTTAGTTTCTTGCAAAACTTATTCAAATAAAAGGGGGCTAAACATGCTTCAAAGTAAGCATAATAGCATTTTGTCGGTAACGATGTTAAAGGGACATAGCAATATGTATATCATGGAAATTGACAGTCATTTAACCAAATCTAGTAAAACTATTTGTAATGTATTTGTAGATGAAACAAACAAAACAATTCATATATATGACGATTTAAGGCATAAATCGACAACTATTATTACAGAAATGAATAGAAATATAGCATTAGAATTTACTTCTTTGTTAGGCCTTGAATATAATCAATACAGATTTATATTGTATTATTCACCTATTAAACAAATACCTTTTATTGTTGAAGTTGATTTGAAAGATTTTTCATATTCGGAAGTGGCTAATAATGATGTATATACGCTATTTTATGAAATGGCTAAATTAAATAAACCTTTAATTTACGATAAGGAAGTGAGAGCGTGATAAAGTTTTTTGCTATTGTTGTTACATTGATATTTATTATTTGTTTGGCTATTGTAGTTGCTGAACTTGTAACTAAATGGTTAATGGATAAAAACGGTTTGAACTCAAAGGCATTAGATAGTGACCCGTTATTTTCAAAATTATTTTTAGGAGCAAAAATAATTATAATAATCGCCTTTATAGGTATGTTGATATTATGGATTCAATATTGGACGACACCTAAAGACTTAGATATTCCCAACACTGTAAATATGATAAATTTAGTTGCACTTAAATAGTAAGTGCAACTTTTTTTGAACTAAAGTTTCTAAAGATAAACTTTATGGTTGTCAAAGGTAAACTTGTGTGTTAATATAATAATTGTAGATAACATAACAAAAGGAGCTGTTAACAATGTTTGTAACAAAACAAGAGCTAAAAAAGGTGAACGTAAAAAAAGCATTTGATGAAGGAGTTAATTTCATCAAAATTACAGATGGTAGACACACAATATTTAGAATAAATGGTGTATATAAGGTAGAAGATTATAAAAGTAATCGGTTGTTACAGGTAACAACTAAAATGCCAAAATACATTAAACAATGTTTATAAAAGTAAGCCCCCAAGTGGGCTTACTATCTAATTATGAAAAGGTAGTGAAGTGTTATGTTAGCAGAGGTAAATAAGATTTTAAGTGATACAGAAACTTTGTATTTTAAATTAAAAGAAGATTACGAACTTGCGATCAATAAAGATATGTATGTAATTGAAAAAAACGGCCATATAAATTATGGACGCATTAAAGATACAAATATAGATATTGATAAAATAGTTCAAGAAGTTTCAGAAGCTCAAAAAATTATTGATGCTAATGAAGTTGCTGAAATATTGGGAATGACAAAGCAAAATGTTAATAAAAGTATGCGTAATCATTTCTATGAACGTATTCCAAAGCCATTATTTTATTATGAAAATAAAAGCTATACTAAATATTTTTGGTTAAGGTCGCAATTTTGATTGTTTTGTTATCTACAAGTGTAAAAATTAAAATTTAGGGGGCATTAAATGGATTCTATAAGAGAAGTAGACAGAGAAATTAGAAGTGCATATAAGGGGCTCAGCTTGAAAGCTAGGGTTAGTATTGTTTATGTAATTGCTATGTTAGCTTTAGCCTTTAGTATAAGTACACAAATGCTACAAAAAGATTATGAAACACTATTTCATTTATTCACTGTAGGATTAATAGAATATATAGCTAATATTATGATTGGTGGGGTATTTGTTACAGTTGTATTTTATGTATATTATAGGGTTAAGAAAAATAAAGATAATAAAGGTGGAGAATAAGCATGTGGACAATAATAGTAGTGATATTAGGTATTATAGGATATAAATATTTGGATTCTAGTGGAAAAAATAAATTAGCTAATGCGTATAATGTGCATATATCCAATTTTGAACCAGAACTTGTATCTATATTTAATATAGATGAAATAAATAATATCGCACAGACTAGCAATAATAAAGATGAATTGATTTTTAATTCAGGGGTAACATCAGTTGTAAATAATGAAAATTTTAAATTTGTAGAAGATGAAGAATCTGAAGGTATAGAATTTTCAATACCTACTGGTGAGGGCATGAGAAGAATGTTTCATAAAGAAAATAAGAACACACCTCTTAAAACAATACAAGAAGATGATCTTTTAGTTAAAAAGCAAATTATAGAATTTATAAATACACAGGGTATAAAAGTGTTTATAACTAAAGATAGATATTCAGAACTCAAGAAGATTAATATTACTTTTGCTAAAGATGAATAATAGTAAATTTGAAAAGGGGTTAAAGATATGGATTGGTTTGTGAACATAAACCCTGATGCTATAGTCCCGATATTGCAAATGATGTTATTAGTAGGCGTGTTCGGTCTGATGTGGGTATTGGCTGGAGGAGCAAAAGAATGTGAAACCCAAAAAGGAAAAGCGAAATTTTATTTATTAATATATTTTCCAATTTCATTATTTGGAGTTATAAGTGCTTTTTTAATTCCTGGCCTTTTCTTTTATGGAATTTACCCACTGTTTCAGAGGTGATTTCTAATTATATAGAATATAAATTTTACAAGCCCCCTATAAATAGAATATAAGATTTAGGGGGCTTATAATTTTAAAATTTTTTACTCTATATAGTAAATATTTGTTAACTCTATGATCCTTAATTGATCACTTTCATAAACATATAAAGCTGATTTTAAAGGGTCAACCTTATGTATGATGCCGTTAATTTCATCTATATAGCCATCATTATAAAATTTTAATGTGATTTCAGGATTATGAAACATTTTATAAAGTAATTTTTGATTAATTTCATTAATTTGATCGTCACTTAAGATAGGTTTTTCAATTTTATTTTGGTCAGATATATATTCATTTAGCATTTCATGCTGTAATGGAATTGTGGCCATAGGAAGCCATTTTTCCATTTTACGGCCGTCAGGTATTCTAGGGTTTAAATATTCTCTAGGTATGTTTCTATAATCTGTTTCGTATTTATATGGTTCAGGCATATGGGGGTTTATTACTTTTTTCAATAGGATCACCTCAACTAAATTATAGAACATGTGTTCGTATAAATAAAGCGTAATAGGTGTGTTTTAATAGTGGAAAATAGCAATTTGAAAAGAAGTGAGAAAGATAATAAGAAGCAATTTAATAAATTCAAGGCTTTTTGGATTCTATTATTAATCATAGTAATACTAATAATAGGCGTTGGAGTATATATATTATATTCTCATAGAAGCGCTACGGGACAGTTAGAAAACTTTCAACAGGCCATTAATAATAACGAATATGGAAAAATTTCAAATCAATTATCGAATAATGATATTGAAGTAACAAAAAACGATGCCAAAAACCTAACTAATTATTTAAAAGAGCCTGCAAATAAAACTAGGTTTAATAAAGAAATAGAGAAAATTAAGCATAATATCAAACAAAAAGAAGATGTTGATAAAGGCCATATCACTGATAAAACAGGAAAAACAATAATTGAAGTTAGGCAAAATGGTAAATCCTTTTTAATATTTGATGAATTGAAATTTGAACCAAAATTTTTTGATGTGTATATCAAAGGTAGTAACACAGAGGCAACATATCAATATAAAAATGGTCACAATGATAAATTTACTACCTTATCTGAAGCAAATAAGGTTACTAAAATTGGGCGCTTTATAGCAGGTAAGTATAATGTTGATGCTAAAAAAATATTTAAAAATGATGTGAAAGATGGTACGACTAATGGGAACTTTTTTATAAACACTGATAATAGAACCAAAGACGGTAAAGTCATGGCCAAAGATCATTTTAATCAAGCATGGTTTGAAGTAGATTTAAAAAATACTGATACTTTAGATGAAAATTCATTCAAATTATACATTAATAATAAAGAAGTAGATTATAAAGATAGTATGAGATATGGAAAATATCCAACTAATAGTCCATTAAATGTATATATTAAGGGGAAATCAGACGATAAAACATTTAAAACCAATAAAACGATTGTGAAAGATAAAGATACAACCAAACCACAAATAATAAAGCTTGAATTTGATAAAAATGAAATTGAGAAACACAAAAAGCAAATAGAGAAGAAAAAAGAAGAAGCTCAATCATTCATGACTGAATATACTGAGGACTTAAACAAAGCCTATAAACATCATAATTATAAATATGTATCTAAATACTTTGAAAAAGATACTGAAGTTGCAAAACATATTAAAGGCATGACTGAAGGTAAGCAAAAACTTAAATATAATAAGCCAAAATATTTAAAAACAAAGGTTGAGGGTTCTAATATTCATATAGAATTAAGTAAAAAGAATAATAGAGGAAATACAATTAACTCTAGTTATCAATTAAAGTACAATGATAAAGGCGAAAAGTTTAAAATCGTAAAATATCAAGATATTTAATCGACTATTACTTATAAGCAAGGTGCTTAAATTAGACGGTTAAAACGCTGTATATCAAGAACGGAAGGGTTTTTAAATGAAAAAAATATTAGATTCTAATCAACTTACTGATGAAAACATTCGTTACACAAACAGGGTGCAAAAAGATAAAGCAAAAGCCTTTGCCTTACCACTTCTATGCATGTTGTTACTAATACTAGAATTAAGTTTAAATTTAATTTTAAACATAGATACATTCATTATAGTAATTCTTACATTTATTTTATCTGCTTTTGTTAATGTTTATATAATATACACATTACAAAAAACTAAAATACTATTAGAGGTAATTTTTACAGCTGATCATAATAATGTATCGATAAAAACACTTAAGAATATGAATGAAAGTGAATTTAGGAAATTAGAAAGTGTTAGGGTTTCCTGGAGATCATTTAAAATAGAGTGGCTTATGGTAGTAATGAGTTGTTATGTATGTGTAGGAGTTCCATTTGCTAGTTACATCATTAATTTTCAGTGAGGAGTGACCACGTGGTTTATTTAAGAGGTGAAAAAACAAGACAAGAATTTACAGCTAAACATGACTTAAAACCAATATCATATCAAAAACTTTTAAAGGGACAAACAAAAGAAAGTGCAGGTGGCACAGAATTAACTGATCGTTATTATTGCTTCTTATACAACAGAAAAGGCATAGACGAGCAAAAAACGTTTATTTGTGGTTACCATATAGCAAAGGATTTACTGAGGCTAACAAATCAAGAAGAATTACCGTTATTTAATCCTTTAAAAACTGAACCAATATATCGAAATAATCAAGCTGAGGGTAATAATGGAAACAGAGCTATTAGGCAATGGGACGATGTGGCAAATCAATTAAGTGATGCTATTAATTTATTTATTGCTTACTGGGATAAACCTATTTATGGGGTTTTAGCAGAAATACATTCTGAAGTTAATACAAATTACTTTGAGACACCAAAAGACGGCAAAATTAAGGCCGTAAATACATGTTTATATAAAATAATTCATGAAAAGACTTTGAAAGACATAGAACAAGAGCTGTCAAAGAATAATGATATTAAGAGTTATGACTTTAACCTTCTTAATGAGGTATTGAAAAGAAACAATATTGAATCAAGTTTTGGTTAAATATATGAGGTGTAGGTATTGAATCGAAAAATATATTTAAAAGATCAATATTTAAATTATTTGATATTCAGTGACATAGAAGTAAGTGAGAGCGCAAAACAGCTATTTGAAAGTATCGGAAATTGGATATTTTCAAATAGCGATCAACAAGAGGCCAAATTTTTAATAACAGAAATGATATGTGAAATATTTAAATTACATTTTAAAGTAGATTTTAATTATAGAAGTGAAATAGTAGATACTATTAAAAATAAAATTGAATATGATCAGGTAAAAAGTAAAATGAAGGTAGACATAATAAGAGCCTATAAAGAAACACAAGATTATTTAAAAACGAATCAAAATAACAATGATTTTATAACACTATATAGAAGTTTAAATAGACATGAAATTGATTTATTTGAGTGTGGCAATTTAAAGATTGATAGTAATATATTAAATTCATTTTCTACAGATTCCAAATATCACAAAAAAGAGTTACAAGTTTCAGTAAAAGTTCCGATTGAAAATGTATTGTTTTACGATAATCTATGCCCAATGAGCGAAATAAAGAATAGTTACACAAGTTTAGGACTATTTGCAGAACGTGAGGCTATAGTTATATGTGAAAATGGTTATTTTTTAATAGATCAGATTATTAACTATGATAAAGATATGAAAAGACGTAGAGAAATAGAAGAATCTTATAATTGATATGGAGGGTCTTAAATGACAGCGTACAAATATAATTTTAATGAAATTGAGAAGTTATCTATAGAAATATGGAAAGATATAGTGATAATGAATAGAGAAGCTTTAAGACTTAATGAAAAAATACGATTAGATGCTTTAGAAGCAATAGCATATCTAGTGTATGATTTAGAAAATTTTAGTGAATTGTTTGGCGAAGAATCACTACCAAAGCGTTATATAGATGATTTAAACAGAGGAATTGAAGAAGCATATAAAAAGCTGAATGATAAAGGTTATAAAAAATCTGATATGGTGATAATATTTTCAAAAATTGAAGATATAGAGGGAAAAATAAAACCATTTATTTGAACGTAGAGAAATAAAAAATCTTATAATTAAGGGAGTGAAAAAATGAATACTATATATCCTACAGTTAAACCTATTGCAACGGAAACCTTTGAATGGCTGTCTACTAATTACTTAAATATATTAATAATTAGTATTCTAATATTAATAGCATCTGTAATAACTTTATTTATAGTGAAAAGCAGTAAATCTAAAGAAGTTACAAGAAAATTTATCACATACATTATTACGGCCAATATGGTTATTGGTTTATTAGTTTATATGATGAACCATATTGATTTAGTGAAATCAATATATGTAGGGCTTTAACGGAAAGTTTAAGAATTGTATTATTGCATATGGTTTGTGATTAATTTTGTCCAGAATTATTAACTTTATTAGGATATGAAAAGGAAGGTTTAATAATGAAGAATTTCTTCAGTAGCATAACGGATTTTTTATTTTCAGTTGCTCAATTTATATTAATTGTTGATTTAGGTTTTGTCATTTTAGCATTTGCGCTTTTTATATTAAATGATAAAACAGATTTAATAAATATAAGAAATGCTGGGAAAGTAGCAAAAGTTATTGTGTATTTAATTTTAGGGTTGTTAGGTGTTGCTGTTTTATTTGGTATTTTAGGCATTCTTGTATCTGCATTTGCTTTTTAGCAATTAATATATATAAAAGTAACCCTTATTTTACAAATATAGTAGATGGTATTATAATATAAGTAAGTTGAGATTTAAAAGTTTATTACTAACATGTAATACACCAAACGCCATCTACTATGTCCGTAGTAGATGGCGTTTTTATGGTGTTTGGTAATTTCTGTCATCAACGCTTGCGATTATTTAACCAATATTCATAAGTAGCAAGCACTACTCCAACAATAATTGGAGATATTAAGGTTGAGATTAATAAAGTTATTACTAACATGTTGTATACACCCCCTAACTTGTCAGAGTTCAACAGTTAGGTTAGTTGATGACATTTGGTATTATAACATTTATATATTTAGGAGGTCAGTTTTAATGACAAAGCATCTTATTAAGGATAGTATGTCATATCCTAAAATTTTAAATATAGACCCGAAAGGTAATATAACGTATTTAGACAAAAACGGTATGCTTAAGTTTGATTTAAATAGTTATCAATTAACAGATGAAAAACAAATAGAAGTATTTGAGAAAGTGATTTTAGATAAAATAGAAATGGAAAAGACTATAGAATGAAAAAGAAATATAAATTAGATGTTGAATTAGAACAATCAGATTATAGAAATTATAAGAACTTATCAAAAGGGATTGTAAACGTACTTGATGAAAAAAAGAAACATATAAGAGGCTTGGAGCACTTATTAAATATAATTTCAGTTTTAATGTTGATTATGTTATTTGTTGATCAGTTTAAATATAGTGAGTATTTATTACTAATTATAAGCTTGTTAGTGGGCGTTACGTTAGTATATATAACTGTCAGCAGAATAAAGACTAAAAGAGTTATTAAGAATATATTATTCCCAATGAGTAAATTAAAAGAGAACAAAAAACTACTCACAGTAAGAGTATATTATAATAAATTTTCTGATAAATTATATATTATTCAAACAGTGATGATTGTTATTTGGATAGTTTTATCGTTAATAAGGGTAGTTGCTATAATTATATAATGAGTAACTAGGAAAGGTGATAAACATGTATAATACGTTAACAGTGAAAACTGATATATTGGAATTAGGCAATCTACATTTAAGTAAACCTGATCATATACACTTTTTTAGTAAAATGGGCTATAAGATATATGAAAGCCATAGAATTTTTGATGAAGTGCATGAATTAAATGTTATGTTAGGACGAAAGAAAGATAAATGCTATATTATCGTGAGCAACCCTGAAAATACTGTATATCAAACTGAAGAATTTAAAGGTGTATCTCTATCGAAACATATCAGATTTGTAAGCAAAGAGGGTTTAAAAGAATTAAAATGCTTATTAAAAAATGATTCTACCAATACAAAAGATTTTTTAAAGAAAATTAAAAGCTCAGATTTTAGAAATCAAATGCAAATTTGTATAAATGATGTGAGGTTAAAATCAATTCTATTAAGTTCTAGCATATTCTTATTATGTGGAGGTACTTTTATACATTTGTTTTTATAATAAAAAGCATGTCTATAAAACGATGGTTTTTGGGACGTGACATTATTTTTAAATGTTTGATAAACAATATTATTAGTTATGGTGTTGAAAATAGAGGGGTTAAGACTTCTATTTTATTTTTACAACCTTGTCCCAAAACCCCTATATAAATCTATATATCAAAAATAACAAAATATATGAGTTTTGGGATTCTGTGAGAGCTTCTCATTTGCATTGAAAATTAAATTAAGATAGGTAGGGTCGAAAATGAACAAGAAAATAAGTGTGTGGTTTACAGTTGGATTTCTAGTTTTATTATTCACGTTAATTGCTGTTATCGTTACTGGTGCATATATAAAATTTAAAGACCATCAACAACGCAACGAGCTTTTAAGTCATGTACCATCTGTAAAAGTTGATGATGATAAACCTACAGTAGTTGTATTTGGAGATTACAAATGCCCGTATTGTAAAATGTATGAACAGGGAGTTTATCCTATGATTGAAAGAGACTATATAAAAAAGAAGAAGGTTAATTATTATTTTGTAAATGCTCAACTACTAGGAAAAGATTCAAAACATGCTAGTGTTATAGGTCATGCAATATTTAAATATAAACCTTCTAAATATTGGAAGTTTCATAAAAATATGTTTGATAGACAACCAAATCATGAGGGTGATTGGATAACAAATAAAGTTATATATGAAGAAATAAACAAATTGTCATTGCCAAATGAAACTAAAAATAAAATCATTGATGAATACAAAGATAGAAATAGCGAATCATGGAAGTTAGCACGTAAAGATGAAAAGTTATTAGATTTATATAAAGTTAAACAAGTGCCTACTGTTTATATTAATAATAAAAAGATAGATGATCCATATAGTAAAACGGAAATAAAAAAACAAATTAACAAGGAGTTATAAGGGGTGAGAATTAATGGCCAAAGTTGGATATGCTAGGGTTTCAACAAGAGATCAGAGCCTAGATAGGCAAGTTGATAGGTTAAAAGAATATGGTTGTGAAAAGATATTCAAAGAAAAAATGAGTGGCAGAAAGCAAAGCAGAAAAGAACTAGATAAATGTTTAGATTACTTACGTGAAGGTGATTCATTAGTTATTTATGAATTGAACAGGTTGGGCAGAACAGCAAAACAATTAATAGAATTAAATCAAGAACTTGAAGAAAGAGGTATAGCGTTAGAAATCATTGAGTTAGGGGTCAAAACAGGTACGCCAATGGGGAAGATGTTTTACACGATTATGGGCGCTTTAGCTGAGTTACAAGTGGATATAATAAGAGAAATTACTAGAGAAGGTTTAGAATCAGCTAGAGCAAGAGGTCGGAAGGGTGGACGACCTTCAATACCTGAAGATAAAAAAGAACATATTAAATATTTATATAACGAAAAAAGAGAATCAGCAGATAAGATAAGTAAAAAGTTAGGTGTTGGCAGAAGTACAGTATATAGAGTAGTTAGCAAAGATAAAAGTAAGTAAAAAAGGTGCATGAGTAAAAACTCATGCGCCTTTTTATTGTACTTTAATATATACATATATATATATGTATATATATTGTCTATATAAATGTATATACAAATACATAGTCAATATATTATTTAATTAAACTAAATTGAGTTTCCAAAGAGTACCTTTAATATTTCAAAAGCTATTTCATAATATGTATAATGATTAAACATAAGGCATATAAAGGAGAACTGCAATGACAACAAATAAATGGAAAAAAGAAATAGATTGTTTAGAGCTTGATATAGCAGACTTGTTAAAGAATCGCAGAAAAGAACTAGGCTATAATCAAACGAAAGTATCGAATGAATTAGGTTTTCATAGAAGTTGGTTATCATCTTTTGAAAATGGGCGAGCAGAAGCTGTTAAGCTAGAAAATATAATAATGCTTTGTAAATACTATGATATTAAATTTTTTGATTTAATGGAGAGATTAAAAAGAGATTTATAAACAAATTGGTTGTTAACACTTTACATATTGGTTGTTAGGTGTTATTATTTAATTATAGAAGATAAATAAAAAAGCCAGGCCGAAAGGCCTAGCTAATAAATGAATTAAAAAATAGATTGTTTGTGCCTTTATTATATCAAACATAGGTACAAAATAAAAATGGAGGTTAAATTATTATGGCTCAAAAGATCGCATTTGCTACTAACAAAGGTGGCGTACTAAAAACAAGCTGTACGGTTAACATTGCAACATCAGTTGCTATGCAATTGAAAGAAGCAGGTAAAGAAAATGAAAAAGTAGGTATTGTTGATACAGATGGTCAAGGTAATTGTGCGTTAAGTTTTGGTTTTGTACCTGATGATTTTAAAGACACAATATATGATGTCTTAATGGGCGAGGCTTCAGTTGATGATATTATATATAAAATAGATGAAGAACTAGAATTATACTTACTACCATCAAATGATGATATGAATTATTTTACTATGGATATCATTACTAAATATGGCAGTAATCCCGAAATTTTGACTTTGTTAAGAGATAAATTAAAAGAAATTGAAGATCAATTTGCTTATATATTTATAGATACACCCCCTGCTTTAGATATAGTACAAATGAATGTACTTAATTATGTTGATAGTTTATTAATTCCTTATCAACCTGAAGTATATTCAATGAGATCAATTCAAATGTTCCTTGATCGAGTTAGTAGAATGAAAGAATCAAATCCAAATTTAAAAATTGAAGGTGTATTAGTAACACTATTTAATGGTAGAACAACAGCACATAAAACAAATGTTCAATCATTATATAGATTCTTACAAGCTAGAAAAATAGATGTATTCGATGAAAAAATCCCTCAAACAATTAAAATTGGTGAATCAGTTTATCAATATCAAAAACCTGCTGTCATGGTGAAAGAATACAAGCAAAATACTGCTGTAATGGCTTATCATAGTGTGGCTAAACAGATTATAGATAAATATAGCAAGTAAAGTATAGGCTCTATATATATTGAGTATATGTAATGACATATGTAATTGTATATATAGAGTATATATTTTAACTATATAGAATATATATATAGTATATATATATTGAGTATATGTCGGATTTATGCTACAATTATTGCGATAAATGAATTAATAAATGGAGGTTTTGGCAATGGGTCGTGAGAATAAAGACTATTTCAATAAAAACAACAATAAGCCTATGAGCTTTGAAGATACAGCAAAATCTAGTAATACCTATGAAAATAGCACTGAGGAAACAACAGAAGAATCTAAAAATGAAAGTAGTATTGCTATAGAATCAAATAATCAAGAGCAAGAAGTAGCAAATACTACTGTTTCTGAAGATGTAGAAGAAAGTAACAGTGAAGATGATCAAAAGCAAGAGACTGAAAAAGCTACTGATAATAGCAAAAAGAAAACGGAATATAAAGGTGAATTAGGGAACCTTTTAAATGATGTAGAAGTTGGCCATAAATTTACAGGCTTTAATATTGATAATGATATAGTCCAACGATTAGATGCTTTTTGTGAAGGGAAGCCTAGAGGTACAAAAACAAAATTAGTTAATTTAATTCTTAGAAATGGATTAGATAATATTGAAAGTAAAGGTAAACTATAATAAAAAGGTGGATAATTGATATATCCACCTTTTTATTATAAGAACATATAAATTGTTGTAAGCGCTAGTAAATAGCGTTATAATAAGGTTATTAAATAAAAAAAAGAAGCTAGAACGTTCAAATAATTGCTACCAACACTTATTTGAACTACGATCTAAAACGTTATCACAGCTAACGCATAGAACGATTTCTAACTCCTTTTAATTAACTATAATTATAACACGTTTTGTAGTTATAGTTAATTAAAAAGAATGAAATTGTTGTATACCAGGCGACGTATAACGTTGCCTGGTTTTTTCTTTTTAATGAGAATATTTAAATAGTAATTAATTCTTTTAAAATTTAAATAGCATTGCGCAAATGTTGAATTTTCTGTAAACTAGGTTTAGGCAAAATAAAAAACCCACCATTACGGTGAGTTAGGCTTTTTGATTTATAGTTTTGTTTTAAAATCGTTGTTGTGAGCTTGACTGACAATCAAGCTAATAAACCATTAAGTCAACTGACAATTGACTTAAACAAACATTATTCATACTGACAATATGAATAACTAAAACATAATAACTAAAGGATAAATAAGAGTTAAACAAGAGTCACTTTACTGAATGAAAAACTAAATAAGAGTAAAAGTTACTTTGTTAGTTCTTATATATTAGTTCGTTGAAGAACCAAATACGAAAGATTTATCTAAAAACTAAATAAGAGCTACTTTATTAGTTCTTATATATTAGTTCGTTGAAGAACTAAATAAGTAAACAAGAGTTACTTTAAAGATTAAAAACTAAATAAGAGGCGCTTTCTTGATCCTTATATATTATGTTCAATAAACATTATATATCATGAGCGAAGTAAAGTAAATATATCAAGTATATACTCAGATATATATATTTAATATATATGTCTAATATATGGCCAATATATATCAAATATATATACCTGAATATGTACATATGGCTTATAACCTCTTATTTAGTAAATAAACAAAAATTTACGTAAAATAGGAGGTTTTTTCATGTTTAATTTAGATGAAATTATACCGTTTATAGCACATGGAAGCTTAAATAAATATAAATTCAATAACACAAAAGCAACACAACAAGAGATAAACGTTGAAAAAGCAACTAAAAGTAAGGATTGGAAATCTGCACGTGTTGCTGTATCAAATAGTAAAGAATCTTTAGTACATGGTGGAGATCATATTATAGCGTCTGAAGAATCTTTAATTCAATATGCTGATAAATACTCACATTGGACACCAAACCCATATAATTATTTAGAAATGGATAGTGAAACTAATACTATTAATAAGCGTACTAAAGACAACGTTAAACAAATTAATACATTTGTATTAGATATTGACGTTAATCTTGAATATAACGAGTTAGTGCAAAAGCTAGTTTCATGTAGTTTTGCGAACAATACACATGAATTGTTACCTAATTTATATGTTAAAACGCCTAGAGGTTGGCATTTATATTATGTAGTTGATACGCCTTTTTATGCTAAAGGAGAAAGTAAAAAAGCGTTAATTACTGCTGAAAAAATACATAAAAGCTTAGCTCACGCTTTAAGTGAGTATTTACCTATAGATAAAAATTGTGTATCTACAGGCTTTTTCAGAATGCCTAACAATAGCAATGTTGTGAACTTTAAAAATGAATATGTATCATCTGAAGCTTTAAAACAATGGAGCATGAAATATGCTAAAGATAACAACATAGAAACAAGTAATTTCAAGGTGCTGAGAGGACGATTTAACAGCAATTTAACACCTGAATGGGTGGACTACCTATTAAATAAGGCTGATATATCTTCTGTAGGCATGGGTGTTGGCCGTAATAATGTTACTTTCACACTTGCTTTATATTTTAAATCAGTAGATAAAACTTTAAATGAATCAGTAGAAGCATTACAAAGCTTTAATAATCGTTTAAGCAATCCTTTAAGCGCTAGAGAACTACATAGAACAGTTAAAAGTGCGTTTGAAGGTAAGTATTCAGGTGCTAGTCGTGAACATGTAGAAAGCTTATTAGAAGCATTTAGCGATGATGAAGTTGTATATAATAATAGTTTTGTATCAATTAATGGTTGGTATAAGTTTGCTAAACCTAGAGAGCAAAGAACAAGAAGCCATTATAGCGAAAGAGAAGAAGATTTGCAGGCCATGTTATATGAAAAAACAAATACAGAGCGTGTATTTTTAACAGGTTCAACTACAAATATAGCAAAAGCATTAGGTATGGCTAGATCAACGTTTAATGTGGTAATAAAACAAGCTCAAAGCAATGGAACTATAATTAAAAGAACAATTGGTAAAGGTAGAAATGCAGAAACGTTCATAGCGCTTAAAAGCGTATATATGGAACGTTTATTTGACTTGGTAAAAATGGTTAAGAATAAAAAGGACGGCTTCTCAAGCGCTATGAGAGGTCTATTAGACATGGATAATCACACTAAAGATTTAATGGTTCAGAACCCAGGGCTATATGAGGAATCTATCAATACATTTGAGCATATAGAACATATGATAGAGATACGGCCATCAATACATTATCAAGTCGCTATTGGAACCAGGTTTGTTAGTTAAAAATTAATTGTCCAGTCTGCCATTACAAATATATCTGCTTCTCCTGCATAAGCTATTAATTAACTAAATAATATATAGATAATGTGTAAGTATTTGTATATAGTTATTATGTGTATAAGAAAATATATTGTGTTGTATATATATCTAAATACATATGCAAGTACATAGACAATATATATCTAAATACATATGCAAGTACATAGACAATATATATCTAAATACATATGCAAGTACATAGACAATATATATCTAAATAC
>NZ_JAKRNS010000018.1 GCF_022346615.1 Staphylococcus sp. ACRSN
GATAAATATTTTTCAACATAAAAGTTAAATAACTTATTTTATGTAATAACAAAAGGGTGAAATAATATGGAACATGCTATAAAGGTTAAGAATATATCCAAATATTTTAATAAACAAAAGCGTATTATTGATAACTTATCCTTCACAATACCTAAACATTCTATAACTTTAGTAAAAGGGCAAAACGGCGTAGGAAAAAGCATTACATTAAAACTATTAGCTAAATTGATTCCACCTACAAAAGGACAAATCGATTGTACATATACAATAAGTTACACACCTGATGCATTTCCTAAAAACATTAAATTAACAGTAGATGCATATTTAAATTACATGCTTCAACTTCATAAAAACAAAACGAACAACCTAAATAATGAAGATTTAAATGGACTTATTGATAGATTTAATTTAAATTCTTATCGTTATACACCTTTAACTCAACTATCAAAAGGATCTTTGCAAAAGGTTAATATTATCCAATGCTTATTAAGCAATGCAGATATATTAATTTTTGACGAGCCGTTCTCTGGTTTAGATTATTCAACAGAACATGCATTCATAAATTATTTATCTAGTCTTGCAACGAATAAAACTATTATCTTAACTGCACATAATCATACTGTTGAAAACTCAATCGTTACACATGTATTAGATTTAAATTCCAAGCAATTGGGAGCAGTTCAAGCTAAAGGACATTTTAAATTAAAACAAATATCTATTTTAAATAGGGATATTGCTTTTCCAGATGAGGTACAACAATTCGTCTATAGCAAAACGAATTCAGATAATAATGTAATCGTTATAAATGTATTGAAAACAGAAAGTAATCAATTACTAAAATCATTAATCAACAATAATTATGAAATTATAGAAGTAAAGGAACTGTAACTATGCTCACAACATTTATAAAATATGAAAATTCAAAATTTATGAAATCTTATTTGTATATAGCACCAGTCTTTATTTTTTTACTTGGTGTAGTAGGTATATATATTTATAGAAATATACCCATTTTATCAAGCTTTGGTTCTACAGCTATTATATTATTTATTATGATGACTTGGATTACTATTATTAATTTTAATCATGACAGTACAAATGAGCGTCATATTTTATACACCCAATTGCAAAGTAAAACAAAGTACCTCAATAATAAAATTTTATATTTATTACTTTTTAGTGTTCCATTAATTGTGGTTGCAATTGTTTATCCAATATTAATCGGTGCATTTGATAAAATGCTATCTATTAATTTACTATTGATTGGACTTACAGTACATTGTTTAATGAGTATTTTCGGTGTTTTAATAGGTACTTTTGTTACTAATACAATGGCAAAAAATAAAAAATATACATGGCTACTTACGGTGTTCATTATTGTAGTTATACTTACCAAGTCATTACTAATTGAAAGCTTGCCTTTATTAAAATGGATTTTGTGGGTTTTTCCACCAATAGATAATTTCATAAATTTATTAACATCTGATCAATTACAATTCACAGACATCTATTTTTTGAGTACAGTATTAATCGCTTTAATTTATAGTGCTTGTGCCTATTTTATTATTAAAACATTGTTCCAAAAATATTATGAATAAAAATATACAAAAAAGTAGTCCCCAGAAACAGAATATGTTCTAAGGACTACTTTTCATTTTAAAAATTCAAATTGTTAAATACTTATCTATATTTATATTCCACTTTCATTAATTAAGCAATAAAAACAAATAGCTCAATCAGTGCAATAATTAAAAATACTAGAAAAACAATTCCATAAATATTGTTATTAGATTTTGCAGATCCCTTGGCTTTCTGTTTACTATTTAAATTAGAAACGAAAGTGATTCCTGCATAAACCGCAATTAATACTGTGATTGCAAAAATAACCCAAATACCAGACATAAAATTACGCCCCTTCACTTTTACTTAAATATACATTTTACCTAAATTTTATATTTTATGATATATACATTTTAATACATTTTAAGCTTATATCCAATGCTATTTAATTATAATTTTGTGAACATACGAATAGAACTACTGTTCGTCATACAAATATATATAAAAATACGTTATAATAAGATGAAAAGACAAAAATAGAGGGGTACATTTAATGAATGGTCTTAGAAGTGTTACAACCGGTACAAGTGATTTAACGAAAACTAAAACGTTATTTAATGATATACTCGGACTAAATGTTGCAGAAAAGGGACAAGCCCTTCGTTTTGGAGATGCTGAATTAAATTCTGGGACAAGGTTACATTTTGTCGAAATACCTAATTATGATAATCGTAATAATCATATTGAAAATATTGGTCTTCGTATCCCAAGCGACGAAGGACTCGCAGAATATCAAGATATTTTAACGCAACATCAAATCAAATATGAAGCAATTACTGATTTAAATGGACATAAATACTTCAACTTTAAAGATAGTAATCATCAACCCTTTAATATATATTCAAATGAACATAATACTGGTACACCACTTGGTATGCCGACATTTGACAGTACTGTAAACCCATTACATCAAATACAAGGCTTAGGTCCAGTAATGATAAGAGTTAATGAGTTGTTACTTACTCAATCTGTATTAACAGAAGTTTTTGGATTAATACATTTCGCTGAATATACACCATCAGTAAATTCAGATTATAAAGTACAAGTATTCCAAATTGGCGATGGTGGACTGGGTGGAGAGCTACATGTTCATGCCTCAGATATCCCCTTGGAGTTGCCTGAGCATGGTATTGTAGAACAAATTGAATT
Organism: Staphylococcus sp. ACRSN; assembly: GCF_022346615.1. GTDB lineage: Bacteria > Bacillota > Bacilli > Staphylococcales > Staphylococcaceae > Staphylococcus. Next base: position 2,770 of record NZ_JAKRNS010000018.1, read on the forward strand.
TGCAACGGAATCTAAATCACAATTCCAGCATGCAATTGACCAATTAGAATCAATCGGTATAAAATATCAAAGTCTTGATCAAAGTGGAGAAAGATCCATTAGGATTTCTGAAAATAGCGGTATCACTTTTATATTAACATTAGAAGAACAATAGAAAGGATTTTTAAAATGTTACATGAAACTTGGAAAGAACGAACACCTATAAAAAAAGTAGAAGTTACACATACAGATGCACAAAAATTCAAAGTATCAGATATGTTAACTGTAGGAAAGCAATATTCTGTTATTAATGAAACTGAAGAATATTATCAAATTATCGACAATTCTGGACTTGTTGGTGGTTATTACAAAACTTATTTTAAAGAAGTATAATAATTAACACTATAACCATATAGCTTTCTTTAAAATTAAACAGTTATTCATTTTTCAATCAATTGTAGACTAGAAATTGGAATGGCATTAGTAATATTTCAATTAAAATAGCATTATAATTAACATATTTTTTAAATTAGAAAATGTGAGCTATAATACTATTATTTGATATTACTTTCGGACACTATTAATAGTAACCGAAACAATGCATTCATATTCCAAATTCCAGTCTATTTTTAATGTGTCAGTAAAATAGATGAAAACGAACGACAAAAGGAGAATAACAATGACTAATACACAATATATAAATAAAGATGAAACAGTATTTAATGATGCAATTTCACTTATGGAATTAAATAAAAACCTCTTACTAAAAGGACCAACTGGTTCTGGGAAAACTAAATTGGCAGAATCATTAAGTGAACAATTAAACAAGCCAATGCATCAAATTAATTGTTCAGTTGATTTGGATGCAGAAAGTTTACTTGGATTCAAAACGATACAAACCACGGACAATGGTACTCAAGAGATAATATTTATAGATGGACCAGTAATAAAGGCAATGAAGGAAGGTCATTTACTCTATATTGATGAAATTAATATGGCTAAGCCTGAAACATTACCAATATTAAACGGTGTATTAGATTATCGTAGAAAATTGACTAACCCATTTACTGGAGAAGTTGTTAATGCAGCTCCTGGTTTCAATGTGATTGCTGCGATAAACGAAGGATACATCGGTACGTTACCAATGAATGAGGCATTAAAAAATCGTTTTGTAGTTATTGAAGTGGATTACATTGATGGTGATATATTAAGTGATGTCATTAAAAACCAAAGTCAATTACAAGACGAAACGTTAATTCATAGTATTATTAAATTCAATGAAGATTTACGTACGATGTCCAAACAAGGTCAAATTTCAGAAGAAGCTGCTAGTATTCGTGCATTAATCGACTTAAGTGATTTAGCAACTATTATGCCAATCAAAAGAGCAATTAAACGAACTATAATTGATAAACTTGAAGATGAAAGAGAGCAACAAGCGATAATAAATGCAGTAGAATTAAACTTTTAGTGAGGGATAATCATGAGCGATCGCTTTATTAAATTTAATGATGAACAACTAGATGCTAAACAGGTGATGATGCTTCAAGATTTAGCTCGGTTACTTCTTAAAAATGAACAGACACAAGTAAAAATTCAAAAATTCCCTTATTATGATCCAATTCAAAATTCATTAATTACGAGTTCATTTTGGACACATAGAGAATCAGAAATTGAAACAATCGGATTAAAAACCGATGTAATGTTAGCTGCATATGGTTATAGACTGATGGATAAAAAAATTGTTAATGAAGTTATTCATAATAACGAATTTGAACATCCTAAATTTTTCCAACAGCTCTTTAAATTGCTAGAAGACATGCGTGTACTAAATATAATTATGAGCGAAAGACCATCTACAAAATATGCAATCCAAAAGCGAATTTCTATTCGCCTCAATTTTACTGAAACACAAATTAATGTATACAAGACAAAAACAACCTTTACTGATTTGTTATTTTTAAATTTAGAAAAATCATTTCTACAAGAAAATTTTTATGATTTACCAGTTATTAATTCACAAATTGATGATGCAGTTTTTGTAATGTATCAATATTTACCAAACTTTTTCCAGAATTCAACCTCTGAAGATAATATGTATTTAGCAGAACGTATTATGTATCAAATGGACCATTTACTAAATGAAGATATGCTTAATGAGTATTATCATTTACCTAAAAAAGTTTATGAAGCTATGAACGAATTAAACTTCGAAGATTTAACAAGAACAGATGCTAGTAATGCTGACGGACATAATCAGCATGAAAAAAACGATGAAGATATAGTAACTGAAGAAATGGAGTCCAATAACCAAGATAGTGCTTCGGAAGGCGGGGCATACCTTGAAATGGAATTGCATGAAGGAGAAAACAGTGAAGTATTAAGTGATAACGACACCGCTAGAGAAGGTGACGCCTCAGATGACATGACTGATATGCAATCGAAAAAAGGGAAAGGTTCTACGACAGAACGTGATGATGAAGGTGGAGAGAATGTAGGTTTCAATCCTGCATTTGCATTAACTGGTATCAATGACAATGTTGAGATTAAATGGAATAAACCTGATATATTACCAGAATATATCTCGAGCTATCAAGAAGTAGAAACACAAGTTCAATTTGAAACTAAAGATTTAATACAAATAATTAAAAAAGCAATCGATCGAGAATCACAAGATGCACGTCATAATTTGACTAAAGGCAGATTGCAAAAGAATTTATTAAATTGGTTTATCGATGATCAATATAAACTATTTTATAAAAAGCAAGATTTAAGTCAAACTTTTGATGCAACTTTCACGTTATTAATTGATGCTTCGGCAAGTATGCAGGATAAAATGGAAGAAACAATAAAAGGCGTTGTACTCTTTCATGAAACGTTAAAATCATTAAATGTAAAACATGAAATACTTGCATTTAATGAAGATGCTTTTGATGCTGATGAGCGCAACCAACCGAATATTATTGACGAAATAATAAACTATGATTACTCGATAAACCCAAAAAATGGACCAAGAATTATGGCACTCACACCTCAAGACGACAATCGAGATGGTGTTGCAATCAGAATAGCAAGTGATCGTTTATTACGCCGTTCTCATAAGCAACGATTTTTAATTGTATTCTCTGATGGGGAGCCATCCGCTTATAATTATAGTCAAGATGGTATATTAGATACTTATGAGGCAGTAGAAACTGCAAGAAAAATGGGCTTAGAAGTCTTTAACGTATTTTTAAGCCAAGAAACGATTACTGAAGATATCGAGCAAACCATTCATAATATTTATGGTCAATATGCACTATTTGTTGAAGGCGTTGAAAACTTACCTAGTCATTTATCTCCTTTACTGAAAAAATTACTATTAAAATCTTTTTAATAAACCAATAAATATTCACCTAGCTATTTAAATATTCAGAAATTTATATAGCTAAATATTATTAAGCATGATAGAATAGGTAAGATTATTTTTTAATTTAGAAGGAGCAACAAAAATGAATAAAAATACTTGGATTATAGGTTTCACTTTATTTGCCATGTTCTTTGGTGCAGGAAATCTTATTTTCCCACCTAGTTTAGGTTTAGATAGTGGTAAATATTTTTGGCCAGCCATCCTTGCGTTTGCATTAACAGGTATAGGTTTGCCATTACTTGGCGTAATCGTGGGTGCATTAGATAAACAAGGTTACATTGGTTCTTTAAATAAGATTTCACCAAAGTTTTCTATTGTATTCTTAATTATAATATATTTAACGATAGGACCACTTTTCGCAATCCCGCGTACAGCATCAACATCGTTTGAAATGACAGTGACACCTATTGCTCATACAAATAGTAGTCTTGCATTATTTATATTTACTGTAATCTACTTCTTAATCGTATTATATTTATGTATTAATCCTAATAAAATGGTTGATAGAATTGGTTCAATACTTACACCATTATTATTAATTACTATATTAGCAATGATTGTTAAAGGCTTTATGGATTATCATGGCAATACTGGTAGTCAAGCCGCTGAAGGTTTCACATCAAACTTCACCGGTTTCTCACAAGGTTTTACAAACGGTTATTTAACAATGGATGCAATTGCTGCTATCGCTTTCTCAATGATTGTAGTAAACGCTGTTAAAGCAACAGGTATTACGCATGCTAATAAAATCTTTAAACAGACTTTAATTGCAGGATTAATAGCTGCCGTAGCGTTACTCTTTATTTATGTGTCATTAGGCTATATTGGTAATCATATGAATTTATCTTCTGAAAAGATTACGAGTCTTAAATCAAATGATCAAAATATTGGTACCTATTTATTAACGACAGTGGCGAGTGTTGGATTCGGTACATTCGGTAAATATTTACTTGGTATCATCGTGGCACTTGCTTGTTTAACTACAGCTTGTGGACTTGTAGTTGCAGTAGCAGAATATTTCCACAGAATTTTTCCTAAAGTATCGTATAAAGCATTCGTAATCATCTTTACGATTATTAGTTTTATACTTGCAAATCAAGGTTTGAATTCAGTGATAACTATGTCTGTACCGGTATTAAGCATTGTGTATCCAGTTGCGATTACGATTGTCTTACTTATTTTATTGGCTAGTTTTATACCAACAAAGCCAATTGCACAACAAGTACCTATAACAGTTGTAACAATTATTTCAATTTTAAGCGTTATTCATACACAAGGTTGGTTAAAGCTTAGCTTTATCGATAGTTTACCATTAAAGCAGTATTCGTTAGAATGGTTCCCAATAGCAGTTCTTTTTACAATTGTTGGTTATATTGTAGCTACATTTGTTAAAAAACAATCTCCAATTGTTTATGATAAAGAATAGCCTATATATTAATGAGTAATGATTTTAAATAGATCTTGAATAATAATCATAAACGTCAACTTCTATTGTTATAATATAGAAGTTGACGTTTTCTTTTTATGTTAGATTTGACTTTTTTATTGTTATACTTTATTAATATCTCAAATTATTTTGTTTTTGTTTTCAAAAATGGTTCATAAAAAAGCTTGATTTTTGATCGTAACTTTCACATGAAAATTCACTTTCATTCAATACCGATATAAAAGAGGACTAATCTAAATTATTTAGATTAGTCCTCTTATTTTGTGTATCATTATTTTTTACTAGGCGTTTTAAAACATCGCTATTGATGTTTTTGTCTTTTTAAATCGAGTAACTGATGTTGTAATTCATTTTCTAAATCAATAAGCTCTGTTTCAGCTTGTTGTCGCTTTGTTCTTCCTTGTTCTTGAATTTGTAATGTTTGTTCAATCGTTTCAATTATATCTTTCTGTGTTGTTTTCAATGTATCAATATCAACGACACCACGCTCATTTTCCGTTGCAGTATCGATTGCATTACGTTTCAATAGTTCAGAATTTTTCAGCAACAAATCATTCGTTGTATCTGTGACTGCTTTTTGTGCGGATACTGCATTTCGTTGTCTCATTAACGTTAAAGCAATAGACATTTGATTTTTCCACAAGGGGATACTAGTCAAAATAGAACTCTGAATTTTTTCTGCTAAGGCTTGGTTCACATTTTGTATCATTCTAATTTGAGGTGCAGTTTGAATTGCAATTTGTCTCGACAATTGTAAGTCATAGATGCGCTTATCAAGTCTATCAACAAATTGTTCCATATCTGAAGCAGCTTGAACATCCATCTGATTCCCAGTTGATTTAGCTTTAGCTACTAATTGCGGAACATCTTCTTGTTGAATTTGATCTCTTTTTTTCTTAGCCGCTTCAATAAATAATGATAATTCATCAAAATAATCTTTATTCATATCATATAATTCATCTAACATTCCCACATCTTGCTTTAAGTTGTTTTTATGTTTATCTAACTCAATTGATATACGATCAATTTGTGACCCTACTGATTGCATTTTAGAAAAAATTTCATTTACTGAGGCCTTTGTACGTTTGAATAAACGTTTGAATTTTGATTGGTTCTCTGGATTCAGCTCGTCTGCATTCACAGATTTTAATTTACCCATTAATCCATTTAACGATTCACCAACTGGACCCACATCTGTTGTACGCACTTCATTTAAGATGCGGTGAGAGAATTGAGACATTTTCTGTTGCGCCTCAGTTCCATAATTTAATAGATCATCATTATCCATAGGCTTAATTTTCTTACTCAATTCATCTATTTTTTGTTGCTCTTCTGATGAAAATTGTTTAGCTTTATTAATTATTTCTGATTGATTTTCCGTTCGTTCATCGATGTATTTATCCAATGGATGTGAATTAATAAAGTCTTTTTCTCTATCCATCAAAGCTCACTCCATTCATTTAGTTTACTTTTTTCGCTTCTGTTCCATTTTATTTAATTCCATCTCTATATCTAACATGTTGTAATCATCTTCATTTATTCGTTTTAAATCAGCAACTAAAGTTCTTTTCACCTCATCTAAAGTAATACGTGTTTGTTCTAGCTTTTGTTTTTCCGCTTTAGACTTTTTAGGTGATTTAGCTAATCTTGTATATGATTCAATCAAATTTAATGCATTATCAATATGTGAATAGAAGAAACTTTCAACTTTGAAAAACGATGACGGTCTTTGCTTCACAGCCAAAAATATCGCACGAGAAATACGATAAATATCATTTACTTGCCTAAAGTCCTTGATACTTCGGACGTTTACAAATGACTTTAGAATTCTTCTATTTTTATCTTGTGCATTGTTTAATTGTCCATTAACAAAATGATAGTCTCTTCGAGATAAGCCAATTTCGTTTAAATATTTTCTAGAAGTTAGACGTTGAGTAGGGAAGTAAACTACAAAGAATGTTACCGCAGAAATGAGCAAATCAAAGACAACGTATATATCTAAAGCAAAAATACTTATAAACCATGCGATAACAGCAACCGGAAATGCAATAATCGTCCCAAAAATTCGAGAAATATTATATCTCAATTGTCATCTTCCTTTATATTGTTCTAAATTTATTCCAAGAATGATTTATATTTAACTCTTCAATTATATAGTCTTCAACATGCGAAGCAGGGGATGCACCTTGGGTTACTGAGTCGATAAATTTAGCCAAAGATTGTTCTTCACCTTGTGCATAAATTTCAACATAATCATTTACATTTTCTACCGTTCCAGTAATGTCATGTTTTTGTGCAATTCTTTCAGTATAGTATCGAAAGCCAACGCCTTGGACTATGCCAAAAACTTTTACATGCTTGCATTGCATAAAATCACCTCTTAACTTTATTATACGCAATTTCACGCTACAAAACTAATAATTGAGTTTATATATGTATCGTCTATCGGTCAAAAGTATGAGACAGATAACTTGATTTTGTATATCAACTCGTTAGAATATTACACATAGGCAAAATTTCGAAACATAGACTAGTACTTTAAAAAATATATTACATAGTGTAATACATAACTAGTGTGGGGAGTAGTTTTAAACAATAACACAAAAATTGGTATTTAGCCGAAAATATATTTGAATTACTATATTTTGTTATAGAAATTCAACATATTATTTTGATATTGAAAGGGGAAGGCATTATGTGGACAGTTGCAAAGATTCGTGCTGATTACGAAGGCTGGTGGTTATTTAGTGACTGGACAGATCACATCATTGAACAACATGATTTCAACACATATGATGAAATGATGACGTATTATCAAGCATTGTTAAACAAAAGTAAAATTGATTATGACAATTATTTAGTTGGAAAGTATAATATTCATGCTTTTTACAACAATTGCGAATTAGGTTTTTGTAAAGATTGTGATGAAGATTTACAGATTTTTTATAGCTATATTGTATTAAACAATAATGAAGTTTATTTTAATTTACCAGTTATTTAATAAATAATTTTTTCACATTTGTATTGCATTTATCAATAAAATGCATTATACTCATATTTAAGCAATAGTTTTATTCCATATTGCAAAGAATATTGTGTCAACAGAATTTAACTGTGAAATTGTATTTTTTGTAATATGCGAATAACGCATATTGAATGAATTTTAGTCTTGGAGGTTTCACAGTTATGAAACAAGGTACAGTAAAATGGTTTAACGCTGAAAAAGGTTTTGGTTTTATCGAAGTTGAAGGAGAAAACGATGTATTCGTACACTTCTCAGCAATTAACCAAGAAGGTTACAAATCATTAGAAGAAGGTCAATCAGTTGAATTTGAAGTAGTTGAAGGCGATCGCGGTCCCCAAGCTGCAAACGTTGCTAAACTATAATTATAAATTGAAATATTGACTATTTGTAAAGAACCTTGTTAAAGGTTCTTTTTTTATTAATAAATAGCTTTCTAAGTTCAAATTATATATAGATAAGTCACGGAATATATCCAAACACTATTCATACAAGGTGTTCAGTGTATTATTTGTGCGATTTACAGGTTCTTCCTGTTTTAAGTAATGAAAAGAGGTCTTAATGATGAAGAACTCAATATTTTGGTCTAAAGGTTTTATACCAGTATACTTTATTATAGCAGTTATACACTTTGTTGTATTTAAGGTTATAATTGATACTAATAATTACTCAATATATATATTTACATTAATATTGTTAGGTCTAGGTATTGCATCAATTTTATATAATAATAAATCTGAAGACTCATAAAAAACACGCACATTTCAAAAATGTGCGTGTTTTTTATTTACATACTTTTAAAGTAATAAAGATATATTCAATAATTTGATAATTATCGGATATTAAAAACAAACCACAATCGCTAGTATCACAAGTGCACTATGTTAAACTATGGAAAGTTTTAGTGCACAAGCATCACTAAATGATTGTGGTTTCATTTATTTATATTATAAATTTTTATTATTTTGTATCATTAATAATAAGTTGTCTTAATGTTTGTCTTTTTATAACTTCTCTCGCTTTACCATCTTTTAAGAAGAACACAGATGGCTTTTGCATTTGATTATAATTTGATGCCATTGAATAATGATAAGCACCTGTCGAAAGTATAGCAAGGTAATCACCGCGTTTGACTGTACTTGGTAATTGCGCTTCTTTAATAATAATATCACCTGATTCACAAAGCTTACCAGCAAGTGTAACTGTTTCATCCGCTTCATCATTTCTATTCACTAGTAAGGCTTCGTAACTTGCATCGTATAATGCTGTACGAATATGATCACTCATACCACCATCAATCGATACATATTTATTAACACCTGGTATATCCTTAATAGTACCAACTTCATACAAAGTAATACCTGCCTCACCAACAATGGAACGACCTGGTTCAATACCAATTTCCGGAATTGGATAATTTGCTTCTTGAGCAATGTCCTTAATGGCTTCTGTGATTTCCTTGATACCATCTTCGATAGGGAAACTCACATCACCTTCGACATATCGTATACTAAAACCACCACCAAGATTAATCAATTCAACATTAATATCATTTTCTTTTAACCAAGTGATTACAATTTTAGCAGTTTCAATCATGGCTTCAGTACCTTCAATTTGTGAGCCAACATGGAAGTGGACACCTTTTAAATTCAAGCGTTTTGAATCCAATACTTTGTTAACGCCCTCAATAGCCAATCCATATTTGATAGATAAACCGAATTTGCTATCTTCTTGACCAGTCTGGATAAATTCATGTGTGTGTGCTTCTACGCCAGGATTTAATCGCAATACTACATTGACTGTTTCACTTGCAAATCGATCAATTATATCAATTTCCTCTAATGAATCTATAACAATATAGCCAACTTTACTTTCTAATGCATATTGAATTTCGTGTTTCGTTTTATTGTTACCATGAAAATGGATATGTTGCGGGTCAAATCCAGCTTCTAATGCAGTATAGAGTTCACCTTCAGATACTACATCCAATTCAAGACCTTCTTCTTGTACAAGCTTAACCATTTGGATACACGTAAATGCTTTAGATGCATAAGATATATTATAAGTTAATCCACTCGCTTTAAAAGCTTCATGGTAACGTCTCATTTGATTCCTGATTTGTACTTCATCATATACTATAGTAGGGGTACCAAAGCTTTGTGCGATTGTTTTAAGACTTGTACCACCCATTGTTAGTTCGCCATTATTGTTATATTCTACTACCATTTTATCTATACTCCTTTATTAGTGAGTCATGATTCATTGCGCTGAGTTGTTCGGAATTTGCACCTACACCTTTAAATGTAAATTCATCAACGCGTATATCATTATTATATAGTATAACTTCATCTTGTGCATGTACTTCTGAATCAACCTCTACAAACATATGACTCATCATTAAAGCTCTTATTGGATAACGTTTACCATTGATTAATGCATCATGTTTCGCCCTTGATTTTAAAATACCATCACCATATCCAACATCAACTACAGCAAGCTTTGTATTATTTTTAGTCGCCTCATATGCAAAACTATAACCACAATAATCACCGTTTTGTACTTCGCGTATTTGAATCACATTCCCTTTAACTGTGAGAGATTGTGTAATCATAGATTCATCCAAAGTACTATAAGGTCTAGATCCATAGAGTGCAATACCCACACGGGCATGCGTATGATGGGGCAAAACATAGCCTTCACGATAATAGCTAGCACTATTTTGCGCATGAATCATATCAAATTGGTATCCATCTTGTAACAATGTATCGACAACTTCAAGCCATGCAGCTTTTTCAATATCATAATCTGGAACTTCAAATTCATCTGCATATCCAAAATGAGTCCACAATCCTGAAATATGCATTTTTAAAGTGTTTTTATTTTGTGCATGATGTTGTAATACTTCCTTTATTTCATCGACTGTTTTTAATCCTGAACGATGTAATAAGTTTTCAAATTCTAAATGCACATGAATATCATGTAAATCATCGATATAATCATAATAATATTGTAATGATGGTAAAGTCATGTGAATCTCATTATCTCTAACGGCGTCGAAGTCATAAACAGCATTCATCAAGAAAATAGTAGCCTCAGGTGCGATTTGTCTAATTCGTATTGCTTCCTTTAATGATGTCGTACTAAATGTATTAATACCAATTTTTAAAAATTGCTCAACTGCAAAATTCAAACCATAATGATAAGCGTTATTTTTAACTACCGCCATAATATTATTATTATCAACAACATTTTCTGCATTCTTTTTAAATTCTGCTGTTTCTACTGACCAAATAGCAGTCATTTACATTACACCTCACTATACGTTTTTAATAATTGTTCATAATAATCTGCCACACGAATCAACATATGTTCATTGAAATTTAATGTTGCCGTATGCAATCCTGTAACATAGCCTTTAGATTCATCACGTACGCCAACAAATACAAAATAACTTGGTGCAAATTGACTATAAAAACTAAAGTCTTCCCCAAATAAATAAGGCGTAGGTTTATCAATAATTTCAAAATTCGCTTCAGTTAATCCTTGTGTCACTTTTTGCTTTAATGAAGGATCATTGTAAGTAGGTGGGTAACCTTCTTCAAATTTGACTTCACACTCTACATTGAATAATAATTTAACACTTTCGGATATTTTATGCATTTGCTGTTTCACAATAGCTAAATCTTTTACATCATACGTTCTTATAGTACCTTCTAAATATCCATTGCTAGGAACTGTATTGATTGCTTCACCAGCTTCAAAATGACCCATGTGAACTATATTACGTTTCAAGCCATTTAAATGATATTGTTGAATTTGAGCAACTTGTGCTAACACATGTTGCAAAGCTTCTCCGCAAGAATGGCCTTGTTCTTTATCGGCAACATGACTAGATAACCCATGTAGAAAGAATCTGTATTCAGTTGCACTTGCAGTAATCTCTTCATCTCTAATAACAACCTTGCCTTCATCCTCAAAAGGCATGACATGAATGCCAAATACCGCTTCAATATCATATGTTTCAAACGCACCAGCTTTGATGAGGCGATTTGCGCCACCACCTGTTTCTTCAGCAGGTTGGAATATAAATACAACATTATGCGGTAGCTCACCTTTATCAGCCAATGCTTTACAACGTTTAACAAATAACATAAGTGCCGTTGTATGACCATCGTGACCACATGCATGCATAACATTATCGTTTAAACTTTTATATGAAACATCATTTTCTTCAAAAATTGGAAGGGCATCGATATCGGCACGGTAAGCAATAGTTCGTCCACTATTTCCTTCAAGAAAGGCTACTAATCCCGTTTCTAAAGGGCGATTGTATCTTACTCCTAGTCCATCTAAAAATGACGCTATATAAGTTGTCGTCTCATATTCATGGAGACTTAACTCTGGATGTTGATGTAAATGTCTTCTATGTTTTGTAACGAATTCTAATTCATTCATTTAAGATCATATCCTTTTTATATTATTGTCAATTAAATAATTGAATTCATGCAGCTTAATTAAAATAAAAGGCTGTGCTTATACTATGTATATAAATTTTCAAAAAATGGAGGAAAAGAAATTGTAAGTTAATGGCGTAAAATGACGTACCATTAACCAAAAGTATCTTTATCCTCCGATAATATTGAGTAAAAACAACATAACACAAAACTGTTTTACTCATTTCAATTAGTGAATCTTTAATTTATATTAGTCATTTAATTTTCTTAATGCTGAGACGATTTCACGTTTAGAATCTTCAACTTCACTTGTTTGCTTGATTACTTTAGCTGGCGTACCTGCTACAACTGCTCCTGCTGGAACATCTTGGGTAACAATTGCTCCAGCAGCTACTACTGCGCCTTCACCAACACGTACACCTTCAAGAATAACAGCATTAGCACCAATCAATACATTATCCTCAATTACAACAGGTGAGGCACTAGGTGGCTCAATTACACCTGCAAGTACTGATCCAGCTCCGACATGTACGTTCTTACCAGTTGTTGCTCGTCCGCCAAGCGTAGCATTCATATCTACCATAGTTCCTTCACCAACAACTGCTCCGATGTTAATTGTTGCACCCATCATCACAACTGCTCCGTCTTCAATAATAGCTTGTTCTCTGATAAATGCACCTGGTTCAATACGAGCATTCGTATTTGTTAAATCTTTTAATGGAATTGCAGAGTTACGACGATCCATTTCGATTTCTAACTCAGTAAATGCATTTTGATGTTGTTCGTAAAATGGTTTCCAATCATCCGCTTCACAGAAGATTACTTTTGAATCTTCAGAACCAAAAACTTTAAAGTTTTCTGGGAAAGTTACATCGTTAAAGTTTCCATTTGCATATACTTTAATTGGTGTTGTCTTTTTTGCATCACTAATATATTGAATAATTTCTTCTGCCGTTAAATGTTGTACCATAATTTAATACGCTCCTTGAGTTTTATAAGTTGTTAAATGTGTAATAACCATTTTCTTTGTTCACTAATTTTTCTGCAGCACCGATTGCACCATTCGCAAATATATCTTTAGATTGCGCGCGATGGGTAATTTCAATCGTTTCATCTGTTCCTGCAAATAATACATCGTGCTGTCCAACGATTGTACCACCACGTACTGCATGAATACCAATTTCTTCTTGTGATCTCTTCTCATTATTTTCATGACGATCATAAACCGGTGTTGATTGTTCTCTTAATTCCTTTATCACATCATATAGTTTAACGAGTGTACCACTCGGTGCATCTACTTTTTTATTATGATGCGCTTCAGTTAATTCAATATCAAAATCCTCTAATAGAGGTACAGCAGCTTCTAAAATTTTAGTTAGTGCATGCACACCATAACTCATGTTAGCACTAAAGAAAACTGGCATTTTTTCACCTAATACCTGTAATTTATTAATGATTTCTTCCTTTTCACCTGTAGTTGCAATAACTAATGGTAATTCAAAATCATCATCTAATAATGGTAATAGTAGTTCTGGATTTGAAAAATCAATCGCTACCTCTGCATCTGTCACATCAGAAATTTTGTTGAAAGTAGGGTAGGGGTATGATTTCTCATTGTTTTTCACAACAATACCACTGATTTCATGTCCTTTTTCTTCTGCTAATCTAGCCACACGCTCATTCATTGCACCATAACCAATTAATAATATCTTCACACTTGTTCACCTGCTTTAAATTGTTCGTAAGCTGTTTCTAATTCTTTTTTATCTTGTTCTTCTAGTGTTACAAGTGGCAACCTTACTTCGTAATTGCCAAAACCTTCAACTGTTGTTAATACCTTAATTGGTACAGGATTTACATCAACTGCTAAAGCATCTAATAATGTTTTAACTGGTTTAAATTGCGTTTCTATATTTTTCCCTTGTTGTTTAGCGTCGTATATGGATTGGAAAGTACTCGGTATCACATTTGCAACAACCGATATTACGCCATGTCCACCTCTGTTATAATATTCAACAATATTATCATCATTACCACTAAATAATGCAAATTCATTTAAATCTAAACGAGATTTTAAAGCTTCTAAGTATTCAAAATCATTTGTTGCATCTTTAAGCGCTACAATATATTCATTTTGACTTAATTTTTCTACTGTATCAGGTTCTATTGTCATATTTGTTCGTGACGGTACATTGTATAATACAACTGGAAGTTTCACAGCATCAGCTATTGTAGTGAAATGTTCAATCAAACCACGTTGACTTGTCTTATTATAATACGGTGTAATTAGCATAATTGCATCTGCGCCAATTTCACGCGCTCTTACAGATGCTTGGATTGATTTTTGAGTATTGTTAGTCCCTGTACCTGCTATAACAGGAATACGACCATCAACATAATTTACCACAACTTCTAACACATGTTCTTTTTCTTCATCTGTTAGTGTTGGATTTTCAGCAGTCGTACCATTTACTACAATTGATTTCGCGTTATTTTCTAACAAGTATGCCAAATGTTTTCTTAATGCATCGTAATCGACTTCATTATGTGTGAATGGTGTGGTTAGGGCTACACCAACGCCCTCAAAAATATGCGCCATATTATTTTACTCCTTTCAAACTCATTACTTGCTCAAGAATTTGTACTGCGTTCAATGCTGCACCTTTCAATAAGTTGTCTGAAGTACACCATACATGGAATGTATTATCTAAAGAATCATCTCTGCGAATTCTTCCAACAAAAATTTCATCTTTGCCAGTAGAGTTAATTGCTAATGGATATTCATTTTTTTCCGGATTATCTATTAATACAACACGATCATCTTTATCAAATAGTTGTTGGATATCTGAAACAGTCGCTTCCTTATCCAACGTCACACTCATATGAACACTGTGGCTATCTTGTACAGGCACTCGAACACATGTAGCAGTTACTTTCAAATCGTCGTCTTTTAAGATTTTTCGTGTTTCATCAATCATTTTTTGCTCTTCTTTAGTGTAACCATCTTCTAAAAATACATCGATTTGTGGTAATACATTATTATAAATAGGATGTGGATATGCTTCAGGCGCTTTACCATTAGCTCCTTCTGCTAAATCTTGTTTACCCTTAACGCCCGAACCAGAAACAGCTTGATACGTTGTATATGCAACACGACTCAAACCAAACGCTTCTTGTAATAGTTTCAATGGAACAACTGATTGAATTGTTGAACAATTTGGATTCGCAATAATCTTACGTTCTAACACAGGTTCATTAACTTCAGGTACAATCAAATCAATACCTTCAGTCATTCTCCATTGACTCGAATTGTCTATAACAATAGCGCCAGCTTGTTCGAAGATAGGGGAGAAATGTTCACTTGTACTTCCACCTGCACTCATCAATACATAATCATAATGTTCGCTTGCTGCTTCTTCTGTTAATTCTTGTACAATATATGTTTTACCTTGAAATTCAACTTCTCTGCCTGCAGATCGTGCTGATGAGAACAACACAAGTTCATCAAAAGTAACACCTTTACGATCTATTGTTTCTAACATATTTCTTCCTACTAAACCTGTTGCACCTGCTATTGCTAATTTTGTCATAATTATTACACTCCAATTATAATTTGATTTTTATAAAAATTTTAGAAAATTCAGATTTCAAAAGCTTTATATAAAGCATGAACAGCACGTTCACCATTCTCTGCATCAATCACACTTGAGATGCTAATTTCTGATGTCGTTGTTTGATAAAACGGAATATCATTTTCAATTAATGTGAGAAAAGTTTTTGAAGCAACACCTGACATATCACGCATACCGGAACCAATTAATGAAATTTTAACGTAATCTTCATTTATCTTGAAGTCTAAAGCGCTATAAGATTCTGTTAAGGTTTCAAAAATATTTGTGATTTGTATTACATCTGTATCTTTTATAGTAAAGGACATTTGCAATCCTTCCAAGTTAATAATTTGAGAAATCATATCTACATTAACCGAACCAGCTTCTAATTCGTTAAATAGTGATGTTAACAATTTATTATCCGGTAGGGGATAACTAATCGTAACATGCATCATATGTGTATCTAATGCTACACCAGTCACTGCTTTTTTCTCTAATATTTCTGTTTGTGGCATAATCCATGTTCCTTTCACATTTGATAAAGTTCTTCCTAAATAAAGTGGAATATTGTAATTATTCGCGAGTTCAACACTTCTTGTTTCTAATACACCAGCACCCAACGCACTCATTTCCATCATTTCTTCATAAGATACATAATCTAATCGTCTTGCATCTTTAAATACTCTCGGATCTGTCGCATAGACACCATCAACATCTGTATAAATTTCGCAAGCTGTTTGATTACTTGCTGCTAAAGCAACAGCAGTTGTATCTGAGCCGCCTCGACCGAGTGTTGTAATTTCTAAATCATCATTTATACCTTGGAAACCTGCAACAACTAGCACATCATGATCGTAAAATGATTGATTAAATGTTTCAGGATCAATTTCTGCTATCCGACTTTTTAGATGATGACCAGTAGTTTTTATACCAGCTTGATAACCAGTCATTGCTCTTGCTGGGACACCAATGTCATTAAGTACCATTGATAGATAAGAAACTGTTTGTTGCTCACCAGTAGTAAGTAACAGGGCCAATTCTTGGTCTTTTGGTGTGGTCGTTAATGTTGAAACATTCTCCATTAATTCGTCGGTTGTTTTACCCATCGCACTAACAACAACGATAAGTTGTTCACCTTGTTCCACTCTATTTTTTAACATTTCAGCTATATTTTTTATTTTTGAAAAATCACTAACTGAAGAACCTCCAAATTTCAAAACACTTCTTTCCAATTTCTATATCCTCCTCGTTGATAGGGGAGAATCACAGTAATATAAAAAAAGAACAAGTTCGGAGTTGCGAACCTGTTCATTAATATATACAAGTGATGCACTCCATTATTTTAAAATAATGACAGACTCTTAGCTCTTAACCATAAAGTCCAACGTGTTATAAGCTGCTATTATAACTGTTTCGGCATCTCACCCTTTCAAAATTAGCTGCTAGCAGACAGGTTCTACTAAAATTTACTAATGATTGATGCGCCTCATCAAAACTATTTAATTTTTTGTTTATGATTCACATTATACATATGCTTTTATATCATGTAAACTGCTTTTCATAAAGTTTTTCAAATTTACTGAAAATTAAACAATATAATTTTCAAATATCTAAAATAGTGTATTTTTAATCTTATAAATTAAAATTCTTCGTAAGTATCAGGATCTTGACCTTTTAATCTACCATCTTTTTGAGTTAAATTATCGATTTTAATTAAATCTTCATCTGTTAACTCAAAATCAAACACATCTTTATTTTGTATTTGTCTAGTAATAGATGTTGATTTTGGAATAGGAACAACACCATTTTGAACATGCCATCTCAAAATAATTTGAGGAATGGTTTTATTATATTTTTCGGCAATAGCAGCGATATTTTCATCATTAATTACCTTTGAAGCTCGACCTAGTGGACTCCAAGCTTCTGTGATAATTCCTTTATCCTTGTTAAATTGAATCATTTCTTTTTGATTAAAGTAAGGATGTAATTCAATTTGGTTAACTACAGGTAATACGCCTGTTTCACGCTCAAGTGTTTCGATATGCTCTTGTGTGAAATTACATACACCAATTGATTTTACTAAACCTGCTTTTTGGGCATCAATTAATGCTTTCCATGCTTCAACATATTTTCCTTGTTTAGGATTAGGCCAGTGGATTAAGTATAAATCAATGTAATCTACATTTAAACGATAAACAGATTCTTGAATTGCTGTAATTGCAGCATCATAATCTTGATAACGTCCTGGTAATTTAGAAGTGATAATGATTTGATTTCGAGATACATGACTGCTTTCGATTGCACGTCCTACAGTACCTTCATTTTCATAATTATACGCGGTATCAAGCACTGTATAACCTTGATTAAGTGCATTTACTATAGCATGTACACCTTCAGAACCATTTAATTTGTATGTACCAAAACCAATTTGAGGTAATACTTGACCATCGAGCAAGTTCAAATTTTTCATAAACTTATTCCTCCTATTTACATTGTCAAAGTCGATTATATAACTCAACTTTCTTTTTTGGAAATAATTAGCTTACAAAACTTAGTAGGGCAGTTATATGTAAAGAAAAAGCAATGTTATCCAATACATAAATCTGCATTGGATAACATTGCTAAGTATAAATATATTATTTATTTAAAACACCAGTTTCTTTTAAATATTCCTCATATGGAATCTCTTTAGATACTGATCCTTCAGGATTTAAATCTATTACACGATTCGCAATCGTATTGATAAATTCAAAGTCATAAGAAGTAAAGATAATTGAACCTTTAAATGATTTCAAACCATCATTGACTGCTGTAATACTTTCTAAGTCTAAGTGGTTTGTTGGTTCATCTAATAGCAATACGTTAGCGCTTGATAGCATCATTTTACTTAACATACAACGTACTTTTTCTCCACCAGATAAAACATCAGCTTTCTTCTTAACTTCATCACCGCTAAACAACATACGTCCAAGGAAACCACGTAAAAATGTTTCCGTTTGTTCGTCCTCTGGCGCATATTGACGCAACCAATCAACTAGGTTTGTACTTACGCCTTCGAAGTAATCAGAATTATCTTTAGGTAGGTAACTACGAGAAGTCGTAACACCCCATCTAATTGTACCTTCATCTGGTTCCATTTCACCGGCTAATATTTTTAGTAAAGTTGTTTTTGCAAATTCACTATCACCAATTAATACAGCTTTGTCATTTGGATCCATCGTGAATGAAATATTATCAAGTACCTTCACACCATCTATTGTTTTTGAAACATTTTCAACTAACAATAAATCATTACCAATTTCACGCTCAGGCGTAAAATTAACGAACGGATAACGACGAGAAGATGGTTGGATATCATCTAATTCAATTTTTTCTAATTGTTTCTTACGGCTTGTTGCTTGTTTTGATTTTGATGCGTTCGCAGAAAAACGAGCAACAAAGTCTTGTAATTCTTTGATTTTTTCTTCTTTTTTCTTATTTTGATCTTGAGCCATCTTCATAGCTAATTCGCTTGATTGATACCAAAAATCATAGTTACCAACGTAAACTTTAATTTTTCCATAATCTAAATCTGCAATATGAGTACATACATTATTTAAAAAGTGTCTATCATGAGATACTACAATAACTGTATTTTCAAAATTGATTAAGAAATCTTCCAACCAACTAATCGCAGGAATATCCAGACCATTTGTAGGCTCATCTAGTAAAAGGACATCAGGTTGACCAAATAGGCTCTGAGCTAATAATACTTTTACTTTCTGATTATTTTCTAATTCAGACATGTTTTTATCTTGTAAATCTGCTGAGATACCTAAACCTGATAACAAAGTTCCCGCATCAGCTTCAGCATTCCAGCCATCCATTTCAGCAAACTCGCCTTCTAATTCTGCTGCACGTATACCATCTTCATCACTGAAATCTGGTTTCATATAGATTTCGTCTTTTTCTTTCATTACTTCATATAAACGATCATGTCCTTTAATCACTACATCTAGTACACGTTCATTTTCATATGCGAAATGATCCTGTTTCAAAATTGCTAAACGTTCATTTTTCCCTAAAGATACATGTCCCGTTTGAGCATCTAACTCACCAGATAAAATCTTTAAAAAAGTGGATTTCCCAGCACCATTTGCGCCGATTAATCCATAACAATTGCCATCTGTAAATTTAATATTTACATCTTCAAATAATTTACGATCACCAAATCGTAAACTTACATCAGTAACTTGTAACATGTATTTACTCCTTTATTCGTTAATCTACCGGACAAATTATAACACAATTAACTAGGACTTTCGACCATTCTCGATGTAGTAATGCTTGTTTCTTCTATGCGTGTTATAATAATATAGAATAAATTTATGTACGAAGGAGAAAAGTATGGCCAGAGAAGAAAAAGATATTGTAGGCTCAATTGAGTTTTTAGAGGTAATTGGTTTAGAAGGATCTACTTATAAATTAAAAGGACCTAACAACGAAGAAGTAAAACTCAATCAATCTGAAATTCAAGATGATGACGAATTAGAAATAGGGGAAGAATATAGCTTCTTCATTTATCCAAATAGATCAGGAGATTTATTTGCAACACAGAACATGCCAGACATTACTACGGATAAATATGATTTTGTAAAAGTATTAAAAACAGACAGAGATGGAGCTCACGTTGACGTTGGTTTACCGCGTGAAGTGTTAGTTCCTTGGGAAGATTTACCTAAAGTTAAAACTGTCTGGCCGACACAAGGTGATGAATTACTCGTTACATTAAGAATAGATAGAGAAAAGAACATGTTTGCACGTTTAGCATCTGAAACTATTGTTGAAAAGATGTATACACCAGTTCATGATGAATCAATGCAAAATAAAGTAATAGAAGCAAGACCATATCGTTTATTACGTATTGGTAGTTTTTTATTATCTAAAGAAGGACATAAGATATTTGTCCATGAATCAGAAAGAAAAGCAGAACCAAGATTAGGTGAAAATGTCGAAGTTAGAATTATTGGTCACAACGAGAACGGTGAATTAAACGGCTCATTTTTACCTCTTGCACACGAACGATTAGATGATGACGGCCAACATATCGTTGACTTATTAGTAGAATATGACGGCGAACTACCGTTTTGGGATAAATCTAGCCCAGACGCAATTAAAGAAGTATTTAACATGAGTAAAGGAGCTTTTAAACGCGCCATCGGACACCTTTACAAACAAAAAATTATTACAATTGAAACTGGTAAAATCACATTAACTAAAAAAGGTTGGAGCAGGTTAGATAGCTAAAATCTTCTATTAATTAAATAAAAAAATAAACCAAAATCAAATTAGTCCAAACAAATATATCAGAAGATAGCTACCGAAAGCGTAGCTATCTTCTTTTTTTATAAGCAAATGTTTCAATTTCAGACTTAATTGTAATCATAAATTATTTATCTATTATGAAAAAATGGCTTTATACCAACATTTCAGTCGGTTTTCAATATTAGAAATATTACATTTATAAACTTTGTAAATAGATTCAATAATTTCTTAACATATCTTTTACATTAAATCCATTTGCAATTAATAAAGAGTGTGTAATATAGGCAGTGTAAGAACTACATATAAAACACATATGGGTTATTTATTTATTAGGAGGATGTTTCAATGAAAAATTGGCAGTTAGTTGGTACTACAGTAGTTGGTGCTTCACTTTTATTAGGCGCTTGTGGCGGAAATAGCGGTTCAGGCGAAGGTAAAGGTAGTGGAGAAGTAAAAGGCGATGGTTCTTCAACAGTAGGCCCTATCATTGAAAAATTAAATGAAAAATTTGCGAAAGATAATCAAGATGTAACTGTATCAAACGGTACAGCTGGAACTGGTGGAGGATTTGAAAAATTCATTTCGGGAAGCACTGATTTTTCAAATGCATCAAGACCAATTAAAGATGAAGAAAAGAAAAAATTAGAAGATAAAGGCATTAAATATGATGAATTCAAAATTGCACAAGATGGTGTGACAATTGCAGTAAATAAAGAAAATGACTTTGTTAACGAATTAACAAAAGAACAATTAAAAGAAATTTATTCTGGAAAAGCAAAAACATGGAAAGATGTTAATTCTAAATGGCCAGATAAAGAAATCAAATCATTTTCACCTGACCAATCACACGGAACTTATGACTTCTTTACAGAAGAAATCATGGATAAAGGTGATATCAAAGCAGAGAAAAATGCTGATACAAACGTAATCGTTTCATCTGTAGAAAAAAATAAACAAGGTGTCGGTTACTTCGGTTATAACTTCTATCAACAAAACAAAGATAAGTTAAAAGAAGTTAAAATCAAAGATGACAATGGAAAATTAACAGAACCAACTAAGAAAACGATCCAAGATGGTTCATACGCTTTAAGTAGACCATTATACATTTATACAAATGAGAAAAAATTAAAAGACAATAAAGGATTCCAAGAATTCATGAAATTTGTCATCAACGACAAAGGTTCATCTGCTGAAAAAGCAGGATTCGTAGCTTTACCTAAGAAAGATTATAAAGAACAAAAATCAAAATTAGACGACATCATTGGTAAAGAAAGCGATAAGAAAGAAGATAGCAAAAAAGAAGACAAATAAGTATTAACACATATTTAAAGGTTGGGATTCTGGATTAGGGGGGACAAGGTGAAAAACATTTACTTTGTCTATCCATATCCTCGTTCAATACATCTATTATATTCTAGTGGGCTTTAATGTGAATTAATCGTAGCTAGATTGTAGATGTGAACATCCCAACCTTTATTCATATTTTGGGAGTTTAATAGAAAGAAGGGAATTTTATGTCGAATCAGAACCTTTCAGTAAGTGAGATGATTGCAAAAAATAATGCGAAAAACAAGGGACTTAGTAATAAATTAGTTCCAATTATTCTGGGAATCATAGCATTATTTTCAATACTCACTACAATTGGCATTATCGTAACTTTATTAACCGAAACAATTACATTCTTCACACGTGTACCAATAGCAGATTTTTTATTTACAAAAGATTGGAATCCATTCTCATCTGATCCAAAATTTGGTATTTGGGCATTAATCTTAGGTACTTTAAAAATAACGTTTATCGCTACATTGGTTGCAGTTCCTATTGGACTAGGTGCAGCATTATACTTGAGTGAATATGCTTCACAACGTTCTAAGAAAATTATCAAACCAATTTTAGAAATATTATCAGGCATTCCAACAATTGTATTTGGTTTCTTTGCATTAACCTTTGTAACACCATTATTAAGATCAATATTCCCAGAGTTAGGAAGTTTCAACTCAATTAGTCCAGGAATAGTTGTCGGCGTAATGATTATTCCGTTAATTTCTAGTATGAGTGAAGATGCAATGTCTTCAGTACCAAGCAAAATGCGAGAAGGTGCGTTAGGTTTAGGTGCAACGAAATTTGAAGTAGCAACTAAAGTTGTGTTGCCTGCAGCAACATCTGGTATTATGGCTTCTATCGTATTAGCTGTTTCACGTGCTATCGGTGAGACAATGATCGTTTCACTTGCTGCCGGAAGTACACCGAATTCTACATTAGAATTAACTGGTTCCATTCAAACAATGACTGGATATATCGTTCAAGTAGCAACAGGAGATGCAACATTTGGTTCTGATATTTATTACAGTATCTACGCAGTAGGTTTCACACTATTCTTGTTCACACTTGTGATGAATCTAGTTTCTCAATGGATAACGAAACGCTTTAGAGAGGAGTATTAATATGGAACAGGTGAACAATAATTCAAAACCATTAGTTAACCAAAAGACCGTTGAAAAGAAATTATCTGGTCGATTAACAACAAACAAAATTAATAAATGGGCATTCTTTGGATGTACTATGATTGGACTATTAGTATTAGCCGTTCTATTAATAGATACATTAATTAAAGGTGCAGGTCATTTAACACCTTCATTTTTCACTAATTTTTCATCATCTACACCCTCAATGGCAGGGGTGAAAGGTGCATTAATTGGTACAGTTTGGTTAATGATTACAATTATTCCAATCGCTATAGTATTGGGTGTTGGAACAGCAATCTATTTAGAAGAATATGCAAAAGACAATGCTTTTACAAATTTTGTTAAAGTTTGTATTTCAAACTTAGCAGGTGTGCCTTCAGTTGTATTCGGTTTACTGGGCCTAACAATTTTTGTAAGAGGTATGGGGATTGAAGCATTGGCTTTAAGTAATTCTGTCTTAGCTGCAGCACTAACGATGTCACTATTAATCTTACCTGTTATTATCGTTGCTAGCCAAGAAGCAATTAGAGCAGTACCAAATTCAGTAAGAGAAGCTTCTTATGGATTAGGTGGAAATAAATGGCAAACAATTCGTCGAGTGGTATTACCAGCAGCGATACCAGGTATACTAACTGGTTTTATCCTTGCGCTTTCACGTGCTCTAGGCGAAACAGCACCATTAATCTTAATTGGTATCCCAACCGTTTTATTGAATTTACCATCAAGTGTATTTGATCAATTCCAAGCACTTCCAATGGCTATTTATAACTGGGCTAAGTTACCTCAAGATGAATTCCAAAATGTAGCATCTGCCGGCATAATCGTATTACTAATTATTTTATTATTAATGAACGCAATTGCTATATTCTTAAGAAATAAATACAGTAAAAAATACTAATTGATTATATAAATTAATATGAGACTTAAATGGGAAATTTGCGAAAGTATTTATTAACGCAAATAGTCTCTTAATCTAAAGGAGTTTTTAATTATGACTAAAAGCAATATTATTACTGAAAAATCAGAGCTTGAAGCACATACAGATAACGATGCAACACCTGTAACTACCATTGAAGCTGAAAAGAAAGAAATTAAAATTCCAGATAATGAAAAGAAAATTGTTTATTCTACTAAAAATTTAGACTTATGGTATGGTGAAAATCATGCACTAAAGAATATTAATTTGGATATTTTAGAAAACAATGTGACAGCTATTATTGGGCCTTCAGGTTGTGGTAAATCAACTTATATTAAAACGTTAAATAGAATGGTTGAACTCGTACCTTCTGTTAAAACTGCAGGTAAAATCATGTATAGAGAACAGAATATTTTTGACGATAAGTATTCTGTTGAAAAGTTAAGAACAAATGTCGGAATGGTGTTCCAGCAACCAAATCCATTTCCAAAATCAATATATGATAACATCACATATGGTCCGAAAATTCACGGCATCAAAAATAAAAAGGTACTTGATGAAATTGTTGAAAAATCATTGCGTGGCGCTGCTATTTGGGATGAACTTAAAGATCGTTTAGATACAAATGCTTACAGTTTATCCGGTGGTCAACAACAACGTGTGTGTATTGCCAGAACGCTAGCAATTGAACCTGATGTTATCTTAATGGATGAGCCAACATCTGCATTAGATCCAATATCTACATTAAAAGTTGAAGAACTCGTACAAGAATTAAAAGAAAAATATTCAATTATTATTGTTACTCATAATATGCAACAAGCAGCACGTGTTTCAGATAAAACTGCTTTCTTCTTAAATGGTTATGTAAACGAATATGACGACACAGATAAAATCTTCTCGAATCCTTCAGATAAACAAACTGAAGATTATATCTCTGGTCGATTCGGTTAATTGCCTATGGCTGTAATTAGACATAGATATGAAGGTCAACTCGAGGACCTTATAAAAGATTTACGTCGTTTAGGCATACAAGTGTATCGTCATATTGAATTTGCATTAACTTCTTTAAGTGTAGAAGATAGAAATTATGCCCGTCAGATTATCGAAAAAGATAAAGAGATAAATCAACAAGAGTCAAATATCAATGAAAAGGTCATCATGCTGATTTCGAAACAACAGCCAATCGCTTCTGACTTGAGATTAATGATGGCCTCATTGAAAATAGCTTCCGATTTGGAACGTATTGGCGACAATGCTGCAAGTATTGCGGAAATTAGATTACGTGCCAAAATTATCGATAATTACGTTTTAACTCGCTTAAATACGATGGGAAAATTAGCACTTTTAATGCTTAAAGATTTAGATGATGCTGCTAAAAGCAATGATATAACTTTAATAAAAGAAATCATTGAACGCGATGACGATATAGATGATTTATATAAAAATATCGTCAATACAACGTATTTAATTGATAATGATCCTTTTGTGTCGGGACAAGCTCATCTTGCTGCACGACATTTAGAACGTATCGGTGATCATATTTGTAATGTTGCAGAGAACATTTACTTTTTTATAACTGGAAACAGATATGAATCCTATAATAAATAACCCTATAAATAAAATAATAAAGCCGAGTACATATTAGTGTACTCGGCTTTATTATTTTATTTATTTGTTGCTTCAATTTCATCAGTAAGTTGTTCTAATTCGTTAACTAATTTTCCAATATATTGAATTGTCGCTTTCAAAGGTTGGTCTGTAGTAATATCAATACCTGCTAAACTTGCTAGTTCAGTAGGCGTTTTACTACCACCAGCACTTAATGTAGCTAACCAATCATCTACAGCAATTTGTCCTTCTTGTTTGATACGTTGAGACATTACTGTTCCAATTGTTAAACCTGCAGAATAAGTATAAGAATACAATCCCATATAATAATGTGGTTGTCTCATCCAAGTAAGTTCAGCGCCTTCAGTCAATTTCACACTATCTCCGAAAAATTGACTGTAAACATCACGCATAATTTCATTTAATCGTGGTGCAGTAAGCGATTCACCTGCATCAACACGGTTATAAACTTCACGTTGATATGCTGCTTCTAATAAATGAGTCACCATATTATGATAGTATGTTCTAGAAACAATAGAACCAATAACCCAACGCTTAAATCTCGGATCATTACTATGTTCAAACAAGTAATTAGCCATTAGCATTTCATTCATTGTAGAAGGGGCTTCTACAAAATACATCGACGCTTCAGATTCCAAGTAATTTTGATTTTGTTGTGCCAATGTGAAGTGACCGGCATGTCCTAATTCATGAGCTAAAACAAATGTTTCTGCCATTTTACCAGTCCAAGAAATAAATACATATGAATGAGAAGCATATGGACTAGCACAATAAGCACCAGTTTCTTTACCTTTATTTTGAGCGAAATCAATCCATCTATCATGATATGCAGTTTCAACCATAGATAGATAATCTTGACCTAAAACATTTAAGGCGCCATATATATATCGTTTAGAATCATCAATAGAAATCTCCGGCTCAAATTCAGGATCAATAGAAACTTTTAAATCTTCAAATTTCATAACTTCTAAACCATGAACGCGTTTGATTAATTTTGCATATTTTTGCATGATAGGGGCTAAATCGCTCATTATTACATCAATTTGTCGGTCAAACATCTCTCGGGTAACTTCTTGTTCTTGTAACAAGTAATCTATAACCGAATCATAACCTCGTAAATCTGATTCAATTTTTTCTTGTTGAACCTTCATATTATAGGTAGCTGCAGTAGTATGTTGATATTTTTTCAATGCATCGCTAAAATGTTTAAAACTTTTCATTCTAAATAATTCATTTGGATTATCTTCATATTCATTTTCAAATGTCGTATAATCTAATGGATAATTTTGTCCATTATGTTCAAATGATTCAAAATCAATATCTAACATTTTAGTAATACCATATAATTCATAAGCTCCATCTAATGTAGGGGAAAGACTAGCTAACGCTTTTTCAACTTCAGGAGCTAATTGATAACGATGTTTATCCTTCAATTTTGTTAAATAGTGTGGATATTTGGAATTTGCAATTAAATTTTCTAACTGAACACCATTAAGCTCCAATATTTCTGATTCAACAAATGCAAGTTCACTAGCAATTTTTCCATAATTAGTAGAAAATTTTGAGCTAAGTGTTTGTTCAGCTGAATCTGTGGTATCAACACTTAATCTTAATTCAGCAAAATTAGCCATTTTGTCTATAGTTATAAGTAAATCAGAATATTCATCAAGTGCCGTTTCAACTAAATCAATATCTGTTAAACGTTTACTGTATTTGTGATTAAATGACTTAGCTTTTGTTAAGGTTTGTTCAATTGTTTCGAAAAACTGTTGATCCGATACAAACAAATGCTTAGTGTCCCATGTTTCATTTGTAGGAACTTCATTTCTAAAAGGTAATGTTTTACCCATAATACCACTCCTTGATTAATACGAATTATTACATATTGCTTATTATACATTAATTTAGTCAATCAAATACAACCCAAAGATTTATACATTTGACAATGAAAAATTATTATATACTATTATTGACCTAATAATATGAATATTTTAATATTAAATCATACTGCTGTAGACTGAACAGCTTAGTACCTTGATGTAGTATACTTATATATAAATAGATTTTGAAATTTAAACTGAGGAGTGCTCCCAATGACAATATTGGATATGCCTAATTTTTTATGGATTACAATTGTTGCTATGATAGTATTAACTTTATTTTGTAATCTTGCATTAAACAAATGGTTTGCGCCAGCTATCATCACATTTATAGCCTTAGGTGTTGCTGCATTTTTAATTCCTAATTTTGAAGATATTACTTATGAACCATTGTTAGGTTATGCGGCATTTCTAGCCATTGTTAGTTTGATTATTAGTTTCTTGATTTGGTATTTTACACGTAATTTTCGACGTAAACGTAAAGAAAAGAAAATGCAAAAAGCGATTGCGAAACGTGGGGGAATACCAGAAGAGCATTTAGAAGATTATAAAAAATTCAGAAAACATTAGTATATAAAAAGTTCGATAAGCTACAGTATTTTGTGCTTATCGAACTTTTTTTGATTCCTTTAATTATTTATCTTTGTATGCTTTTTGTATATTATTTAATTGTTCAATTGTTAGATTAATACCACCTTCACCAAAGAACCAAGCATTGGATTCAAAAGGGGTAACATCATTTTGTTTAATGGCTTTCACATTTTTAATCACCGGATTATTCAAGGCTTGAGGAACATGATGTTTATCTTGTTTCAAGTTTTTCGTTCTATCGATAACGAAAATTTTATCTGGATTTAACTTCTCAAGATACTCATTCGAAACTAAAATACCACTTGAGTTAGCTTTCATTTTTGAATCTGCGTGATGAATACCTAAATCTTTATTCAAGAAACCGCCGAATCTGCCACTGTCAGCAAAAGCTTTAATACCTTTATCATCAACATTTAAAAATAATACGCGTTCATCGTTAATACTTTGTTTAGTTGATTTAACTTTATTATCTAATTTTGAAATCAATTTATCCGTTTGTTGTTCTTTATTAAATATTTTACCGATATTTTTTGTGTTGTGTTTAATAGATTTTATGTAATTATCGTTATCTGGACTGACAAATACAATTTTAGCATTAGGTGCGGCTTTCTTCATTTCATCTAAAGTTTTTGTATGTGCTTGTCTAAAAGAAGCGAATATAACATCAGGTTTAGCTTTAGCAAGTTCATCATAATTAGGTTGACCAGGGTTACCTAAATTCTTATATTTTTTATTCTTAAATTCGCTTAAACTTTTTGGTAAAAATGCAGCGCCTTGGCCTTTAGCAATTGCAACTATTTTATTCTGTAATTTCAATGACTTCATAACATCTAGCGCACCATAATCCATAACTACTACACGTTTAGGATTAACAGGTACTTTTGTTGTTTCAGTTTTCATTTTCCCACGATTATGCTCTTTATTCTTATCCTTAAATTCATAAGATTGCTTTATTTTCACTGTTTTTTGATTTTTATTACTTTGATCATTTGAATTCGAACCACATGCTGCCAATATCATAGCAAGGCTTAACACCACAAACATAATTTTCTTCATCACTTTATCCTCCTTATAATAGGTTTTATTATATCCTAATTGAAAAGTCTTATCAATTAGATTTTTCAAAATTAAATAACTGTTATTATTTACGATATTCAAAAGTAAGTGATTACTATTAAACATTATTGGAAACATACAGATAATTAGAAATGAGAAATTTTAAAATTTAGCAACCACAAAACAACTTGCCAAACATTAATTAATTATAAAATGTTTTGAGAATTTAGATTAATGCTATAAGTTATATAAT
>NZ_JAKRNS010000019.1 GCF_022346615.1 Staphylococcus sp. ACRSN
GACGCGTCTTCTACATTACCTTTCTGTATTTCCTCATCCTTTTTCTGAGATGCTGTAGTTTCTGACAGGTCTTCTTGAGAATTGGTTGACGCGTCTTCTACATTACCTTTCTGTATTTCCTTATCCTTTTTCTGAGATGCTGTAGTTTCTGACAGGTCTTCTTGAGAATTAGTTGACGCGTCTTCTACATTACCTTTTTGTATTTCTTCATCCTTTTTCTGAGATGTTGTAGTTTCTGATGAGTCTTCTTGAGAATTAGTTGATTCATCTTCTACATCATCTTTTTCTGTACTTTGACTACTTATTAATTCACTAGCTTTTGCTTCATGAGTAGTTATTGCCGTGAGAATTGTGAAACCTAATAATATTGAACCTGTCCCCATTGAAAATTTTCTAATTGAAAATCTTTGCTTTCTATCCCTTTTCATTCGCTACCTCTTTTCATTGTGTGATGTGTTATTTTACAAAATATTATACAATGAAAATTAATAAGAGTATACACTTTTTAATTTTATTTTTTAGCTTACTAATATTAATTAAAAATTTGAATAGAATTATTTTTTATACTTAAAGTCATTAAAAATATTTCTGAAATTATGTGTTACAAAATAATTACTCACCTTATATAAGCTTTCTGATATGTTAATATTTAATTATACTTAAAATTAATAGGGTGGAGCGATTAATTTGGGATACCAAAGTGAATATGGTTTAGAAGAAAATGTAGTTAAACAGCTACAAGATTTGGGGTATGAGCGTGTATCATTGCGCAACGAAACACAATTGATAGAGAATTTTAGACGCATTTTAAATGAACGAAATGCAGATAAATTAGAGGGTACGCCTATATCAGATAGTGAATTCAAACGTATCATGATTGATATAAGTGATAAAAGTGTATTTGAAAGTGCTCAAATATTAAGAGATAAATATGTACTAGAACGTGACGATGAAACAAAAGTTTATCTTAGCTTAATGAATATAAAAAAGTGGTGTCAAAATACATTTCAAGTCACAAATCAAGTGAGTGTAAATGATACACACAAAAGTCGTTATGATGTAACTGTTTTAATTAATGGATTACCTTTGGTTCAAATTGAACTTAAACGTAGTGGCGTTGCGATTACAGAAGCTTTTAATCAGATTGAACGTTATCGCCGTCAAAACTATAC
The DNA here is from genome assembly GCF_022346615.1 of Staphylococcus sp. ACRSN. Classification (GTDB taxonomy): domain Bacteria; phylum Bacillota; class Bacilli; order Staphylococcales; family Staphylococcaceae; genus Staphylococcus. Next base: position 1,173 of record NZ_JAKRNS010000019.1, read on the forward strand.
AGGTCTATTTAGATTCATACAAATGTTTGTTGTGAGTAATAAAATGGAAACACGCTACTATGCGAATAGCGATCAAAAAATCATGAAAAGTCATATGTTTTATTGGAGCGATGAAAAAAATGAGCGCATTAATGTGCTTAAAGATTTTATTGAATCCTTTTTAGAACCTTGCCATATTGCTAAAATGATTAGCCGTTATATGATTATTAATGAAACAGATAAAATATTAATGGCCTTGAGACCGTATCAAGTCTATGCTGTAGAGGCTTTGTTAAATCGTGCTATAGAAACAAATAACAATGGTTATATTTGGCATACGACAGGGAGTGGTAAAACCCTCACATCGTTTAAAGCGAGTCAAATATTAGCGCAAGAACCAGATATTAAGAAAGTGATATTCTTAGTCGATCGTAAAGACTTAGATGGTCAAACTTTAGGGGAATTTAATAAGTTTGAGTCAGATTCTGTTGATAGGACATTCAATACTAAAAAGTTACTCAAACAAATGGATGATCCTACACGGAAACTAATTGTTACGACGATTCAAAAAATGGATAATGCGATTAAATCAGGACATCCAGCAATGGAACGTTATAAAGAAGATAAAGTCGTTTTCATTATTGACGAATGTCATCGAACGCAATTTGGTTCAATGCACCGCATCATCAGACAACATTTCGGAAACGCCCAATACTTTGGTTTTACGGGAACACCTAGATTTGAAGAGAATGCGAGTCAAGATGGACGCGCGACTGCGGATATTTTTAGAGAATGTCTACACCATTATCTAATCAAAGATGCGATTAGAGATGGTAACGTGCTAGGTTTTTCTGTTGAATATATGAATACGTTTGACCGTAGTGAAAAAATCACCGAAGACGGTTATGTTAATAAAATTAATGAAGCTGAAATATGGATGGCAGACGAACGTGTTCAAAAAGTAGCAGAACATATTATTGCGAATCATAATAAAAAAACACGTGATCAAATGTACACAGGTATGTTGACCGTTCAAAGTATTCCAATGGCAATTCAATATTATCGTGTTTTCCAAAAATTGAAGAAACAAGGTGTACATAATTTTAATGTCACGACAATATTCAGTTATCAGGATAATGAAGCCGTAGAAGATACGATGGATGAACAAACGAGAAGAGATATATTAGAAGATATCATTCAAACGTATAATGAGACCTTTGATAAAAATTTCTCAACGGATACGTTTGATGGTTACTTCAATGATGTATCAAACCGTGTCAAAAAAGGATTACCGGATCAAAAATTAGATATTCTTATCGTTGTCGATATGTTCTTAACAGGCTTTGATAGTAAAAAATTGAATACGTTATATGTTGATCGTAATTTACAGCATCATACGCTTATTCAAGCGTACTCACGTACCAATCGTGTGGAAGAGCCAACGAAACCCTATGGAAATATTGTTGCTTATAGAAACTTAAAAGAAAAAACGGATGAGGCTATTGAGCTTTTCTCTAAAACAGACAATACAGATACGGTATTGAGCTTATCGTTCCAAGCGTACTTAACGAAATTCAAACAGGCTCTGATTGAACTATTTGAATTAGCTGAAACACCTCAAGCCGTAGATCAATTAGAAAGAGAAGAAGATCAGCGTGATTTTGTAATCGCATATCGCGAGTTAGCGAAGCATATGCAAAAGTTAAAAACGTTTGATGAATTTGCATTTGATAAGGAAACGTTAGGGATTGATGAACAAACATATGAAGATTATAAAGGGAAATATTTAGATATCTATGATAAAGTGATGCGACCTGATAAAGAAATTGGAGAGGGAGAATCTATATTAGACAATATTGATTTTAATATTGAGATTTTACGCAATGATTTGATTAATGTTCAGTATATTTTAGATTTATTAAATCAAATTGATTTAAGTAATACAGAACAACAAGAAAAAGACATTAAAGAGATTCGTAAAGTGCTTGATAAAGCTGACGATGACCAATTGAGATTGAAATCCGATTTAATTCGAACATTCCTAGATAAAGTCGTACCGAACTTAAATGAAGGTGATTCAATTGATGATGCTTATTATAATTATGAATCTAAAGTGAAGGTCGGAGAACTGGAACAATTTTCTGAAGAAACAGATTATCCGTTAGAATTATTGAAATCGTTAGTTAAGGAATTTGAATTTAGTGGTCATTTAAATAATAACTTAATTGAAGAAGGCGTTTCTGGCGGCCTTTTAATACGTACTAAAAAAATAAAGCGTGTTAAATCATTTATCAAAGATATGGTTAAAAAATATAGTGTTTAAGGTAAAACAAGTGTAGTTTAAAAAAACTACACTTGTTTTTATTTTAAAGTCATGCTATATTTGTTTTGTAGAAAAACATAACTACAGGAGGTTTGGTATGTTAAAAGATTATGTTAATTATCAAAGTGGCACATTAATACAGCGCTTAGAAGTTGATGAGAGCGACCTGGGGAATAGTTATATGGTATATGATCAAAATATGTTAGATATAGATTTAGGGTTAACCATAGATGATACATATCAACCTAGAGTCATCAGATTAAAAGATTCATCAAGAGCAACCGTTGTACGTAAAGATGATATTGTCATAAGTATGATGACAGGTCAGTGTACCTTAGTGAGCGCAAGACACGACGGTTCAATTTTACCTTATAACTATACAAAAATAGAAGTTACTTCAGACTTATTGGAACCTGCTTTTTTAGTCTATTGGTTTCAACTAGCACCAGAGGTACAATCACAATATAAGCAATATATGCAAGGTGGCTCAACAATAAAAAAACTAACCCATCAACAGTTAAAATCACTCTATATTAGCTTACCTTCCATTGAACGACAACAGTTGATTGGGCAAATTGGTATTAAAGAAAAACAATTAAACATATTAAAACAAAGACAAAGTCGGTTAAAAAAGCAATTCTTATCCAACATTTTATTCAAGGAGGACAATTAAATGTCTATTACGGAAAAACAACGCCAACAACAAGCTGAATTACAAAAAAATCTATGGTCTATCGCTGATGACTTACGGGGCAATATGGATGCCAACGAGTTTAAAAACTATATCTTAGGTATGATTTTTTATCGTTTCTTAAGTGAAAAAATTGAAGAACAAGCACAAATACTCTTAGCTGAAGACAATATAGATTATGAAACGGCGATGGCAGATGAAGATTATAGACCCGTCTTAGAACAAGAATTTATTTCACGTATCGGTTATGTGATTGAACCACAATATCTATTTAGTCACTTAGTTAAAAAAATTGAGAAACAAGTTTTTGAAATGGAAGACCTGAGTAATGCGATTAAAAACATAGAAAATTCTACACGGGGTCATGATAGTGAAGATGACTTTATTCACTTATTTGATGATTTAGACCTTAATTCTTCACGTTTGGGCAACTCTAATGCTGCACGTACAAAATTGATTTCAAAAGTAATGATGAAGATATCTATATTACCTTTTGTTCATAGTGATATGGAAATCGATATGTTAGGTGATGCTTACGAGTACTTAATTGGTCAATTCGCAGCAAGTTCAGGTAAAAAAGCTGGAGAATTCTACACACCCCAACAAGTTTCAACGATTTTAGCTAAAATCGTAACAGCCAATAAAAAAGACCTCAAAAGTGTTTATGACCCTACATGTGGATCGGGATCATTACTCCTTCGTGTTGGTCGTGAAGCCGATGTGCGTCAATATTATGGTCAAGAATACAACAGTACAACGTATAACTTAGCACGTATGAACATGTTGTTACATGATGTGAACTACGCGAATTTTAAAATTGAAAATGGAGACACGATAGAAGATCCAGCCATTTCAGATGAACGTTTTGAAGCTGTGGTTGCCAACCCACCTTATAGTGCGAAATGGAGCTCAGATCCACAATTCTTAGAAGACCCACGTTTTAGTAATTATGGTAAATTAGCGCCTAAATCAAAAGCAGATTTTGCATTCATTCAGCACATGATTTATCACTTAGATGATAATGGCACAATGGCTGTCGTTTTACCACATGGCGTCCTGTTCCGTGGTGCAGCTGAAGGTGTCATTCGCCAGTACTTAATTAAAGAAAAAAATTATTTAGATGCGGTCATTGGTTTACCATCAAACTTATTCTTTGGAACATCGATACCAACAAGCATTTTAGTCTTTAAAAAATGTCGTGAAGACGATGACAATGTATTATTCATTGATGCATCGCAATCATTTGAAAAAGGTAAAAATCAAAATCACTTAACAACAGAAGATGTTGAAAAAATTGTTGAAACTTATAAAAATAGAGAAACATTAGATAAATATAGTTATGCGGCAAGTTTAGAAGAAATTGCAGAAAATGATTATAACCTTAATATTCCAAGATATGTCGATACATTTGAAGAAGAAGAACCAATTGATTTAGAACAAGTTCAAAAAGACTTAAATCAAATTGATGATGAAATCGTCGAAGTAGAACAAGAAATTAATAATTATCTCAAAGAATTAGGAGTGTTAAAGCATGACTAATGAAATGAAAAGCGTACCTGAACTAAGGTTCTTACAATTTGATAAAGAGTGGGAAAAAACGACAATTGCTGACATAGGGGATTTTTATTATGGTAGAAGTGCTCCTAAGTGGTCAATAACTGACGATGCAACAATTCCATGTGTGAGATATGGTGAATTATATACAAAACATAAAGGGACTGTTAAAGAGATATATTCTTATACTAATATAGATCGGAACAAATTACGGTTTAGTAAAGGAGGAGAGATACTTATACCGCGGGTAGGAGAAGACCCAATGGATTTTGCTAAATGTTCATATTTGCCTTTTTCTGGAATTGCTATTGGAGAAATGATTTCTGTATATAACACCGATCAAAATCCGGTATTCATAACAGCCTATTTTAATTCTCAAATGAAGTATGAATTTGCTAAAAGAGTAGAAGGAGCTAGCGTATCTAATCTCTATTATTCATACTTAAAAGATATAAACTTGAGAATTCCCACAATAGAAGAACAACAAAAAATAGGTATTTTCTTTAGCAAACTCGACCGACAAATCGAATTAGAAGAACAAAAATTAGAAAAATTAGAAGAAGAGAAAAAGGGATATATGCAGAAAATTTTCTCTCAAGAACTACGATTTAAGGGCAATAATGGAGAAGAATATCCTAAATGGGAAAGTAAAAAATTAGAAGAAGTGGCTATCATTAATACAGGGAAAAGTAAGATTGTTAATGAAGAAAGTGCAGCATATTCAAACTTAGGTTCAACAGGGGTTCTAGGGAAAAGTAGTCACTACGAATATGATGGTAACTTTATACTAACTGCTAGAGTTGGTCACTATGCTGGAAAGTTATATAATTTTTCAGGTAAAGCTAATATATCTGATAACACTATTTTTTTAGAAACAGATTTAAATCTAAATTTTACATTGAACATGTTAAATAATTATAATTTGAAACGTATAGCTTTCGGTTCAGGACAACCTCTTATAAAATCATCAGAATTAAAAAAATTAATATTCAATATTCCGTGTGGTGAGGAAGAACAAAAAATAGGTGGGTTTTTAAGTGGTTTTGATAGTTTGATTGGAAAACAATCACATAAAATAGAATTATTAAAAGAGCGTAAGAAAGGCTTTTTACAGAAAATGTTTGTGTAGTTCTGATAACGGCCTATTATGTAAACAAAGGGGTGACTTTAAATGGAGGATTTATTTTTTGAAAATGAAGATGTTATTAAAGTGTTTAAAGAAGTAGAAAATTATATTATCAAAGATTTAAACAATAATGATGACTTAGAAAAATTAAAGAGAAATCACCTCTTTTTAGCAATTTATGATATAACACATACTTTCTATCTTAATTATATTGATATAAATAATTGTGTAACTATAAGTAGTGCTAGAACACTATCTAGGAAATTATATGAATTATTACTTTATCTGAAATATATATTGGAAACAGATAAGGAATCAAACAAAAGAGCAGAAAGATACTTTTTCTACAATGAACATGAAAAAGTTAAGGTGGTAGTGTCAAATGCAAAAGACGGAGGTTTAAGTCAACAAGAAATAGATAATTTAAAAAGCAAATTGACTAATCTAGAGCAAGTATTTATAGATAGTTTTAAAAATTCAAAAATTAAAGTGAATGATATTAAAGGAATAACAAGATGGTATATGGAAAAAAGTAAGGGTAGTAAGAAAATAGGTACTATTCAACAATTATCCGAATATTTTAAAATGGAATATTACTATCAACATATTTATAGAAACCTATCTAAAGATGTCCATTCTAGGGGACATGATATGAAAGAGACCTTGAATATATTGGGGAAAAATGCACAAATTCAGAATTATAATCAAAAATCAGATGAAAAGGGCGAAGCATTAAGTGATGAAATAGAGTTATCTGCATTTACAAATTTTATTGTATCTAGATATATTGAAATATGCTGTGAGTTTATAAATAAAAAAGAAATATGGGAATATTACAAGGTGCCTTTTAGCGAATATCATAATAAAAAATGGGAGAAATAAGTTTCAATAATACTGACTTAATTACTGACTGATTAAGTGAAATATCATAGCAATAAAAAGATATTGATAAATAAAGTGACTTTAGATATCTTTCACTTTTTACCAATAACATTCGTTATTGAAACAAAATTTTTAAACCATCTCTTTTTAAAAGAGATGGTTTTTTAGCATACTATTGTTTCTTATATAGAAACAAAGTTTCTATAAGTTGTTATATTAGAAATATACCTTATTTAAATTTTCTAGTAACATTAAATATAAGAGGTGTTATTAATGATTCAAATATCTAAAACAATTAAGCAAGAACGTTTAAGTCGTGGAATGACTCAAGAAGCACTAGCTGAATACCTTAATACAACAAAAACAACCATTTCCAAGTGGGAAAATGCAACACTTTATCCTGATATTACAATGCTTCCTAAATTAGCAAGAGTATTTAATATTTCAGTGGATGATCTTCTTAATTATAGTATTACTATGACAGATGAAGAAATTAAAAAAGTATCTATATCATTATCTAAGATGATCAATAGAACAAGTTATGAGGAATACATATCTACTGTACGAGATTATTATATTAGTCATTGCAATGAATTTAAGTTCCTCAACTCACTATTAGGGATTTTAACAAATAATATTTTATATTGTGAGCATGAAACACAAGTAAAAGAAACTACAAAATTAGCGCATGAAATAATTAAAATGACAGAGGACAACTCAGAATCTATATATTTGAAAAGACATGCACAAGGATATCAAACGTTAATGTATATGTTTGAAGGAGATTATTCATCAGTTATCAATAATACACCGGATTTTGATTTGAAAATTGGTGAAAATGCAACACTAACGTTAGCTTATTTACAAAAAGGCAATATTTCAAAAGCTAAAAATGTAATTCAGACAGATATGTACCAATCTTTGATGATATATATGCATGATTTTGCTTTAATGCTTACCTATGACTTATATTCTGTACCAATAGAATCTTTAGAGTCTAAACTTCACCATGTAAATAAAGCCTTTAATGTAGATTATTTATATCCTCATTTAAGTATTAATTGCTATTATCAATTTGCTCTATATTATGCTAAAAAATCTGATAATAAAGCCATTGAATTTTTGGAAAAGTACTGCCAATGCTTTGAATATTTAGTTACTAATTTTGTGTATCAAAAAGATGAATTTTTTGATGCTATTGAAGAATGGCTAGATACATTACCATTAGGGGAAAGACTACCAGCAAATTATGAAAATACATTAGATACTATATACTCAAGAGTCTTAGAGAAGGAACATTTTATTGCTTTAGATGATTTTGACTCTATAAAAAATAATCTACTTAGAATTTATAACAAAAAGGATGAAAGTTAATTGATATATCGAAAAAATATAATAGCATTGGCATTAATAGCTCTTATAACACTTTCTGGTTGTGATTATTCAAATCCAGAAAATAAGAACGGCTTTTTCTATAATACTTTTGCAGCACCAATGGATCATCTCTTACACTGGTTAGGTTCTACATTTGCTGGTAACTATGGTTTAGCAATCATTGCAATCGTGTTAATCGTTAGAATTATCATGTTACCGTTCATGTTAGCTCAATCTAAAAATGGGCATTTGATGCGTGAGAAAATGGAAATCGTGAAACCCGAATTAACTAAAATACAAGAGAAAATAAAAAAGGCGAATACGCAAGAAGAAAAAATAGCTGCGAATCAAGAAATGATGAATAAATATAAAGAGTATAATATGAATCCTATGAAGACAATGCTAGGATGCTTGCCATTACTTATACAAATGCCGGTTTTATTTGGATTATACGTTTCTTTAAAATGGCCTTCGAGCGGCGGTTTAACTGAACATGCTGATTTTCTTTGGTTTAATCTAACACATCCTGATATTTGGATTACTATAATCGCAGGTATTTTGTATATCATACAACCATTAGTAAATTTAGAAAATATGCCTAAAGAACAACGCTCTATGGGATATATGATGGCGATTATTTCTCCAATGTTCATAATTTATATTTCCATTACATCAGCTTCTGCTTTAGGACTGTACTGGACGATTAATGCTGCATTCTTAATTATCCAAATGTTCTTCTCAAATAGATATTATTCGAGGTTAGCTACAAAAGAAGCTAATCAATTGAAAAGAAAAGTTGAAAATAATAAACTTGCTACTAAATATACGTAGTCTTAAAATAATTATTACATAGAAAAAGAGTCTCTATTCGGCTCTTTTTTCTTGTGTTTTTATTAAAATCTCAATTTAATAATATATTATGAGATTTGAGACGCTGTGAGGACCTCTCATTTGCATTGACAACCCATTTATCAAGATAATCCCTTATCATGTTTAATTCTATAAACTGTCTGTCTTGTAATATTAACCTCTTTCGCAATCTTACTAATTGCTTTCCCTTCTTCTAACATTTCGACAACTCGGTGATAGATAACACGTTTCTGAGGATCTTTCGCGTTCGGTGAATAAAGTAAAGGGCGCCCTTTATATACCCCTTTGTCTTTCGCAACTTGAATCCCTTGAGCTTGTCGACGTTTACTTTCATTTCTCTCCTGTTCTGAAACCATGGCTAAAATTTGAACGATTAAATCTTTCATAAACTTATCCAGTAATGGATTACCAATGACTTCATTCATCATAGGTAAACTCGTAATCATTAACTGAACATCTTTTTCTTTCAAATAATTAACAGTTTCAATAATTTCATCATAATTACGTCCTAAACGATCAATTGACTCCACAACGAATCGATCTCCTATTCTTACAAAATTAAGGGCTTCTTGAAATACAGGTCTATTTTCAACTGATTTTCCTGATTGCTTCTCTGTAAAGATTTTCTCTACGCCAAACGTTTTTAAATTTTCCAACTGTCTTTCTAAATTTTGATCTATCGAAGATACTCTCGCATAACCTATAATCATTTATTTTCACTCCATAATTAATATACACCCTAATCATACTTTTTAGTTGCTATAATTTCAACAACTTAATTTGTATGATTAGGGTGTACTTTAAAAATACACAAAACGAATTTTTTGACTATTATATTACTTATAAATAAAACTACCCACCTAAATAGATAGTTGATAATTACATGTTAATTTTGGTGAATGCTCACAGTTATTTAATTTACAATTATTCATTTTCTTACTTAAATAAACTGTAGTTCATAAATGGACTCATCTTCGTAGTTATTGAATTCGTCTATATGTCCTTTTAAAAATATTTCTTGTTTTTTTCTACTCACATTATGATAATAGGATAACTTAATACTCATATTGGATTCGTAACCATTATTTTTTATAGTATCGTCTAATTCATCAAATACTCTTTTATTTATAGGTAGCATATAACCTTCTTTACTAGGTAACATATTAACATATTTTTTTTGAATAACTTTATCTTCACCTAATAAAACTTCAATGGTGATTTTTTTTGCTGCTCCACCTCCTAAATTATATAACTTCAAATAATCTTCATGTTCTTCCGCATTAGAAGTGGTATTTTTTAAATTTAACCTTTGGTCTTTATCTCTAATTAATAAAATCTGATTAAATCCTAATGCAGGAATAAAACTTATTTTCATTTGGTAAAGTTGAACTGATACTGATACAAAATAAAATAAGGCCATAATAAATGTTCCGAGCGATCCGATCGCTGATATAATATTAATCATATTTAGCTCCTTTTTTTGACAAAGTAGTACACTGTCTTTGATAACTATAATATAAATTTCATATTAACTATATAAAAATGAGCATTAGATATCAATTTATTCTTCTGAGTTTGCATTATAATATCACGGGTACAGTTTTTTAAGGAGTGTGGTATAAATGAAAGCAGTTACTTATCAAGGTCATAAAAACATGGAAGTGCGTGAAGTACATGATCCAATAATAGAAGAATCAACGGATGCAATTATAAAAATAACAGCTTCAGGTATATGTGGTTCTGATCTACATCTTTACCATCAAGGTGATTTATTTATGGATCCTGGTTTTGTTATTGGACATGAGCCAATGGGAATTGTAGAAGAAGTAGGAAAAGACGTTAAAACCTTGAAAAAGGGTGATAGAGTAGTTATACCTTTTAACATAGGTTGTGGCGATTGTTTCTATTGTAATAATGATATGGAATCTCAGTGTGATAATTCTAATCCATCACCGGCTAGTTGGAAAATGGATAATGGTGGACTTTTCGGTTTTGGTGGCATGCACGGAAACCACTGGGGAGGTCAAGCAGAGTATTTAAGAGTTCCATTTGCTGATTTCTCCTCTTTCAAAGTTCCAGATAGTGATTTGAAAGACGAACAAGTATTATTTTTATCTGATGTTGTCCCAACAGCTTATTGGAGTGTTGAACATGCAGGCGTAAAATCTGGAGATACCGTCATTGTTCTCGGTTGTGGGCCAATCGGTTTAATGGCTCAAAAATTTGCTAAATTAAAAGGCGCTGAACGTGTTATCGCCATTGACAATATAGAACATAGATTAAATCATGCTAAAAAATTCAACGGAGCTGAAGTGTATAATTTTTCTAAAGAAGATAATATAGGAAAATTACTTCATGAAAGCACACGCGGTGGTGCAGATGTCGTTATAGATTGTGTTGGAATGGATGGACAAATTGTTCAAGATGATTTAGAGATTAGTTCAAATTCAGCACAACGCGGTAATATTAGTCCAATTATTACAGCAGCTGAATCAGTACGAAAATTCGGGACGATTCAATTAACTGGTATTTACGGTACCCCTGCAGATAATTTTCCAATAGATTTAATTTTTAATAGAGATGTCCAAGTAAAAAGTGGCCAAGCCCCAGTTATTCATCAAATGCCAAAATTATATGAAATGATTAAAAATGAAGTTTTTGATCCAACAGAAATTATAACGCATACCTTGCCTTTAGAAGATGCCAGCCAAGCGTATGATATTTTCGATCAGAAAAAAGATAATAATATTAAAGTAATTCTAAAACCGTAATAATAAATATGTAAAGGAGTCTATATACAGATTATAACCAGTATATAAACGGTTCTGTTGCAAAGTAAAAAATATATCTAACCACTAATATATCATGTCAGTGTTCGCTTAACTTGCTAGCATGATGCTAATTTCGTGGCATGGGGAAAATCCGTAGATCTGAAGAGACCTGCGGTTCTTTTTATATAGAGCGTAAATACATTCAATACCTTTTAAAGTATTCTTTACCGTATTGATACTTTGATAACTTGTCTTTCTTACTTTAATATGACGGTGATCTTGCTCAATGAGGTTATTCAGATATTTCGATGTACAATGATAGTCAGGTTTAAGTTTAAAAGCTTTAATTACTTTAGCCATTGCTAACTTCGTTGAAGGTGCCTGATCTGTAACTACCTTTTGAGGTTTACCAAATTGTTTAATGAGACGTTTGATAAACGCATATGCTGAATGATTATCTCGTTGCTTACGCAACCAAATATCTAATGTATGTCCCTCTGCATCAATGGCACGATATAAATAGCTCCATTTTCCTTTTATTTTGATGTACGTCTCATCAATACGCCATTTGTAATAAGCTTTTTTATGCTTTTTCTTCCAAATTTGATATAAAATTGGGGCATATTCTTGAACCCAACGGTAGACCGTTGAATGATGAACGTTTACACCACGTCCCCTTAATATTTCAGATATATCACGATAACTCAATGCATATCTTAGATAGTAGCCAACGGCTACAGTGATAACATCCTTGTTAAATTGTTTATATCTGAAATAGTTCATACAGAAGACTCCTTTTTGTTAAAATTATACTATAAATTCAACTTTGCAACAGAACCTAACAAAAAAATAAAAAAACCATATAACATTAAAGAATATAAAGAGCAGTTGAAAGATTAAAATCTTCAACTGCTCTTTATATCTTATTTACTTATCTTCTCTAAACGAACCGAATGCAAATATAAAAAATGTAATTATAAATGGGATAACAAATAATTCTACTAAATGAACATCTCTATTAAACAAATGTTCAACAGTGATATAAGAAATAACTAGAATTATATAAAAAATAAGGAATTTTACAATTTTATTTATTTTTCTATTCATTTTGTACCCTTTCTTATTGAAAATATTATGTTACGCTATTTATTATAAATGAGGATATATAATTGAAAAAAGGTTTATTTAAAATTAGTATTATATTATTTTCATTAATTTTAATGACAAGTATTATTTTACCTGAAAATAATGCAAATGCAGATTCTAATCAAAGTAATACACCAAACGAAATAGGTAAAAAAGTTGGTGGAGATTTTAACAAATTAGATGATGAACAATCATCGAAAGAATTGTCATACATACTAAATAATGTGTTTATTTACGATGAAGAAGGAAATATTTCAGATGTTAATACAGAAAAAAGTATAGAGCGTTATGGATATGTTCCAAAAGAAATTCAAGAAATAAAAGATAGCGTAGACAACAAAACAACTCCAGAATCTCAAAAAGGATTCCAAACTGAAGCAGGATATAAAAATAGTAATCAATGTTTTTATGGCGAAATGCAAAATAACTTTGCTGACTTAATACCAACTTCTGTACTAGGTGCTTTTCTTGAAGAAGCTAGTTCAGGTCAAATCAAAAAAGCTACAGCATTAAAACTCTTAAAAGCTGCTGGCAAAGCAGGAGTTAAAGGTAATATTTATAGTTTAGCTGCTCAAATAGTTTGGACAAATGAAAAATGTAATTGGCAATACCCATCAATAAATACATAATGGAGCATAAAAAAAGAAGGCATCAATGCCTTCTTTTTATTGTTGTACCAATAATTAACAATACAAAAAATATGAACCCTAATAAATAAAATATTTTTTCCCCTAATGGATTTCCAATAATATTTTCATTCAATCCTATAATCGCACAAATTATAAAAATACAAATAATAATACCTGAATAAAACTTATTTTTTAATAACATAAAATCACCTTCACAAATAATACTATTAACAAAAAAATAAAGAGTTTTCTTAAATTCAGTTATTTTTTACCAAACACACACATAATAAAAATTACTATTATCATAGTTGAAATGAAATTTTTAAAATAATACATATCTCCTAAAAAAATAGAATCTGATAAAGTTAAAAGTAAAAAGATAATAGAGAAAAAAATAATGGCTAAAGCAAACTCTTTTAAAATAAAATCACCCAACCTATTTTTAAAATTAATATAATCACTTTAATGTTAACTATCTACCATTTCATCATAAATCGTATCATCATGATACCATTTTAATAAGAATATTATTGCTTTATTACAATTCCTCTATTTGCCGACGATGCTGCGCTCCTTAATAATCCTAAAGCTGTCCATCGGTCGATTTAATAGCTGACGCTTTAAGTCTAATTAAGGGCTCTCATCGACAAATAGATTTTCTCGGCATAAATGCGTGTTATAATATATGTGTCGTTTAGTATCACCAGTACAATATTGTATTTACTTAAGCCTTTATCTATTTAGATAAGGGCTTTTATTATCTACTCATACCTCTATTATTTTTCTTTTCATGCTTTTGCTCTTGTTCTTCTGGATAATGTTGAGGATTATCTCTTTTATCTATATTACGCATAATATTCATCATTAGTTCATTATCTTTCCCTAAACCACGCACTCTCTCAACAAATTGTTCTCTACCTAGTAAACGTTCTATTTCTTTTAATAGTTTAGATATTATTTCTGGTTCTGTTGCAAAGTAAAAAATATAGCTAACCACTAATTTATCATGTCAGTGTTCGCTTAACTTGCTAGCATGATGCTAATTTCGTGGCATGACGAAAATCCGTAGATTTGAAGAGACCTGCGGTTCTTTTTATATAGAGCGTAAATACATTCAATACCTTTTAAAGTATTCTTTGCTGTATTGATACTTTGATACCTTGTCTTTCTTACTTTAATATGACGGTGATCTTGCTCAATGAGGTTATTCAGATATTTCGATGTACAATGACAGTCAGGTTTAAGTTTAAAATCTTTAATTACTTTAGCCATTGCTACCTTCGTTGAAGGTGCTTGCTCTGTAATTACCTTTTGAGGTTTACCAAATTGTTTAATGAGACGTTTGATAAACGCATATGCTGAATGATTATCTCGTTGCTTACGCAATCAAATATCTAATGTATGTCCCTCTGCATCGATGGCACGATATAAATAGCTCCATTTTCCTTTTATTTTGATGTATGTCTCATCAATACGCCATTTGTAATAAGCTTTTTTATGCTTTTTCTTCCAAATTTGATACAAAATTGGGGCATATTCTTGAACCCAACGGTAGACCGTTGAATGATGAACGTTTACACCACGTTTCCTTAATATTTCAGATATATCACGATAACTCAATGCATATCTTAGATAGTAGCCAACGGCTACAGTGATAACATCCTTGTTAAATTGTTTATATCTGAAATAGTTCATACAGAAGACTCCTTTTTGTTAAAATTATACTATAAATTCAACTTTGCAACAGAACCTTTTTTCTTTTATATTTATTAAAAGCGAATCTTTCCTTAAGAATGGTTAAAGTAAATCATTAATCTTATTGTAAATTTTTAAAACTAATTGTTTTCCTTTCTTAAAAGTTACAGCAATAAAACTCATCACAGCAAAAACAATAGTTAATTGTTCGATAGGTACATTTAATAATATCATGATACCTAGCATTATTAATGGACCTATATATATAATAAATACTATTAGAAATGTTAAAGTAAATTTTACTAATTCTATTGCTAATGGATTGTATGAATTAATAAATAATATTACTATGATTGCTGAAAAACATAATATAAACCATATACAAACAATGTAAAAACTGATAGGACCTATAATGTATGTCTCACCAAATTTTTCTTTAAAGTATGTTGCTAAATTTAAAGAAACTTGCCATAGCGCTTTTCCAGTTAAATAACAAAAGTATAAACATATAATAATAAGTGAATATTTACCTAATATTTTTAACATAATTAATCACTCTTTCTTAGTTAGGTTAATTGATTTAAACCATTTTAATAGTTCTAATATATAGGTAAAAAACTTTAAAATAGTTTTTTGCATTCCTCTGCACTATGATGTTATAATACAAATAACGAATAGAAAGTCCATAGATATACACCGAGCCCCAACCTATTGCCGTAGGTTGGGGCTCTTTATGTGATATGGATAGTCGCCTATTTATTGCGTTGGTTTAACCAATAGGTAAACCAAGCTACAATACATCCAGTTATCACAGGTGCAATAACCGTTACGAATAAAAAGTCCACAGATGCTCACCTCCTTCCGCCGAATATACCGCCGGAAGTTAAGGCGACTCCACTATTATACCACCTGTAGCTTTTGAAGCATATGCACTTCCGATAAGTTGATTATGTAAACCAAAATAAAAGTCCAAAAAACTGTTAAATCAATGTTTTGGGCTTTTATCTTCGTTACGAAATACACCAAATGTAAAAACGAAACAGGATACTATAAATGGTACAAATAAAGATTTATAGAAATATAGTAGTTATTTAAATAAATAATAATAAAGAAGTTTTTGACAGTGGTGCGAAATTATATCAATATGAATTTAGCAAAACGATAATAATTAAAATTGAAAGAGTGATAATAGATTTATGGAATCTAAAAAGAATGCAGTAAAAGTTATAGTAGTGGTATTACTCATAATAATCTATGGAGTTACTAATATGGCTAATAAAGTTAATCTATTTTTACTTGTTATTTTAGCAGCAATTCTTGGGCTAGCAATTCACTATATAGTGGAAGTTATTTTTAATCTTTTAGAAAAGAAAAACAAGAATAAGAATAAATAATTAAAGATGAGTTGTATTTACTTAGATTCAAATAATACAATTTCTACTTTTTCTTTCTGTGTATACATTATACATGTGGAAGTTATACAAATATAATGTATACACATATATTTATATATAGAAAAGGACAACATGCGCTAACATGTTGCCCTAATGATCCTGTTAAAAAGACAGTGACTTATAACAAATTCAAATTATTAAAATAACCTCTAGTTACTCGTCAAAGTATCTTCTAGATGGTTATTTTTTTGGTTATTGCTAATTAATGCTAAACTAATGCTCGTCAAAACCATCATAAGCATTACCCCATTTAAATGAGATTAGCCACCATCTATCCAACTGGCTTGTAATATACGTGATTGTTATACAACCAAGTTTGTATACATTATACATGTGGAAGTTATACATGTATAATATATACTTTTAGTCAAAATCCATACCTCTAACTCAAATATACTTAATATCAAGAACCTATTAACTGTAACCATGCTTAACCAACATCACTTATTATATCGCTTAGTCATACTGTGTAGTTCAGGTTTTTATTTATAAATTTTGTATTGCCTCTTTAATCTCTTCTTTTAATTGCTCATCTCTTTTATATCCATTTAAATTAATATATTCAGCATCATCATTTACATACTGTAAAAAACGTTTAAACGTATCCATGTATTTGGCAACTTCAGAATATTCCTCTTCTATATTTTCATAGTCTTCTTTCAACACTTCATCTTTGTTATGATCTACTTTAAATTGTATTTTAAGAGCTTCATTTTCTTTTTCAAGCTCATTAATTCGTTCATCTACTGGATAAACAGCTGTCGGCTTAATACGATTTCCTAATGCCACAAGCCTTGTATAAGCTGTTGGATTTAAGTTTCTATCTTCTGCTAATACTTTCACTTTTTCATACTCTTCTTCAGTTAAATTAATATTAATTGTTTTAGCTTTTTTATGATTCTTGCTCACCATTCACGCCACTCCTAAAATTAGTAATTACTTAGTAAGAATCACATTTTTATACTAAGTATTTGGTTAGTAAATACTCTATCATAAATAACTAAGCAATTACTAATACCTTATATAAGAAAATCATTGATTATAAACAATGATTTAAGGACTCCTTTCGGGAGTCTATGAGGAGTCCTTAGACTCCCCATTCTTCTATCCCTTGTGGCGCAAGAAATAGAAGAATCATTGATTTTACATCGAAATGCCATGTAATATTACGCTAAAGTCAGGTTTTATAAATATATAAGATTTCTAAAAGTACTGATATGAAAGCATTTATAACAAATGAAACATTCATTTCGAACCCCAGCTATGCTGGGTGCCATCGTGATGGCATTGTTCACCCTTATCCTGTTGTCCGGGACTCCTTCGCGACTCCTTTGGTTAAAGTCTTAGTCAACATAAATTCATTTTCAACGCTCTAAAAATTTGATTTACTCTCTTTCATAAAATGTGTGTTAAACTTCTTTTTTCATCATTACAGACTCCACTAACAAACTTCCAATAAAAAATGACCTACTGCATTAATTCTTAATACATGTAGGTCACTTTTTACTCACATTATTTATAAAATTCGAACACTATGTTGGTTAGCTCAGATTCAATATTTAAACCTAACAATAAAATGCTACTTGATAATGTCGTAATATAGTACAACATAATATGTTACGACATTATCAAAAACCAAAACACAATATATTATCTTTTTAGCAAACTTCATCACGCAACTTATTAAATGCTTTTATTTTAAATTTTAAGGGGGCATTTTAAAGTTTTAGGGGTGAATCATATAGTTTTATACCTAAACACTTACACAAGCTCTTAAAACGCAAATATACGCCCGATAAGTACACTTTAATTTCTCTAGCAACTTTTAGATCAAAATCGTTACTAATTTTTTAGAAACCTAAGTATCAAACTCAATATTTCTGGTATAGATGTAATAACCAATTCTCTTTTATCTTCTTTCGTATGTTTTTCTTTGTTGTTCATCAAATCGCCCCATAATCGTTTCAATTCTTTCAAAATGGATTTTAAGCCTATACTTTTTCACAAACTATGTATGATTTCTACTTAGATTCTGTGGCAATATCATAGACATCTATTTCTTTAGCTCCTTCTTTAGCTCCTTCTTTTGCGCCTCGTTTGATGTCATCAATATGTGAAAATCCACTTGCTATAATGACAAAAATAAGCATAACAAATAGTCCTTTAAACCAAGTGTTAACTGTCATAGGTGCTTTCCTTTTATGGAAGTATAACCCCAGTAATAATCCAATGATAATGGCCACTAATAGTTCCATTGCTAAATACTCCTTTGTGCTTGAATATGCTTTGTTGTTAATTTATTGATTGAAAATATTATGTTGATTCATATTTTGCCGACGCATATGAAGGGCATGTATCTCTTCTAATTCAGCTTTAATCGACTGCATAAGATAGCCTTGCATCGCATCAACGGCTTCATTCTTTTGTAGCAGCATCGCTTTAAATCGTTTTAATACACTCACAAGTTCAAACTCAACATCTTCTAAACGGTAAAACGTATCATGCGAATTATTAAATGACTTTTTGCCTTTGAGTAATACACTTTTAATAATACGAATCTCTCTAATTTCAAACTTACTTAAATAGTCTTTGATTTGTTGCGGTAGTTCTTCGAGTACTTGAAACTTAAGTGCATCATTATTAAATTCGGATTGTTGGTGATTTGTATGATTCGAATGATTATGGTTTGTTTGATTGATATATGTATCATTCATATCATGCGTATCATTATTCTCAGTCTTTATATAATCAGTATTACTTAAGTCAGTATCATTAGTGTATTCTTTTGATATGTCATGATGTATCATATTAATATTTCTTGACGTATCATTATCATATTTCTGGACGTATGATAATGATACGTCCGTGTTATTATGCTGTTCTATATCGTTTTCTTGTTGTGAAATATAATATACATCAGCTTCTGTTACTTCTGGTTTTTTAATATATAACTTATTAGGTTTATTCAAACCTACTCTTATTTGATTAAATAAATTAGCTTCTGTTAATTCTTTTTTTATTTTAGATAGCTTATTTGGACTACTAATATTTAAAATAGACTTAAGCTTTTCATTGGTATAAATAAAAAATATATCTCCATTTTCATCTACCCAATTATTTCTTATAGATAAATCTAAACGATCTCTTAGTATTGACCAAGTTATTTTTGCATCATTAGATAATTTAGTATATTTAGGATTCGTAAAAAAAACTTTAGGTAATTGATAAAATTTCTCTTTTTGGATTTCTTTAATATTAAAGTTGGACATACAAAAAACCTCTTTCATATTTAAATTTCTAAAAGAGGTAATAAAAAAGCTATAAGTAAGTTTATATGTATTCGACTTGCACTAATAATTCTTAGTATATATAATAAGAATATAACAACTATATAAACAAACAAACTACTTGTTTTATTACCGAAGAAACCTGACTATTCCCGTAGTTGGGTTTCTTTTATATATTTATATTAACACTTTTAAAAGTTTTGTTAAATTGTTTATATACATTTGGGTGTATGCACTTTCAAAGAAAGATAAATCTTTGTATAAAGATTTTATATGGATATATCATATAACACCGTATAAACGCTTATATAGCAAGTATAAAGGGTATATAAGTGTTGTATAACTGGGTTAAAACCTTATACACATAGTTCTATATAGTTATGCGTATAACGAATTATATAACCTTGTAATAACAAGTATAATGGCTGTATAATGGTACAAATGTTATGTATATAACTATATGGAGGGCGTTATATGAAGAGTATGAAGGAAATTGCTGATGAATTAAACGTAACAAAAATGACTGTTTATAATAATGCTAAAAAAGCAAATGTGAAATTTCAAAAAATCGATAACGTAAATTACTTATCCAGTGAAGATGAAATTATAGTAATAAACCGAATAAGAAAAAATCAAAATAAGAATGATGATTTTGAAAGTGAAAAAAAAGAAGAACCTAATAATGATAACCTGGTGAAAGATGAGACAATAAAACAATTATATAACCAGATAGATATATATAAAGAACAATCAAATAGAGATAAAGAGCAAATAAATACACTTAATAGACTTTTAGAGAATCAACAAGTTCTGGCATTAGAGAGTAATAAAAAGATTCAAAAACTAGAAAATCAATTAGAAGAAGAGAGACAACTTAATTATTCCTTTGATACATCTACTAACGATAGACAAAACGTTGATGAACAAGAAACAACATATACTATGGATTCTGTAAATATGAACCAATATCAAGAAAAAGCTAAAGAAGCAAAAATTCGATATAGTGATATACCTGAAAGTAAAAATGATGAAAGTATACAAGGTGAAGAGTCACAAAAAGAAGATGATTTATCTAAACAAAATGATAGTGATATAGAATATAAGAGTGAAGAAACACAACCTAAAAAAGGCTTTTGGGGTCGTTTGTTTGGTGGCTAATTATATTATAATAATCGTTTGAAAAGACTATGTTTATGAAAAAGGGCTACAAGTTAAATAACTTGTAGCCTTTTTATTTATATAACCGAAACTTCTGATAATCATCGATTATGTAAATTAAAAATATAAGGAAAAGACGCTTAATTTACTGATTCGATAAATACTGTTTTATCGATAGCGTTGGCTTGTTTTAATTGTAATTCTAAGTAATTATCGAATATGTCTTTGTGTTGTGTAACTTCATCTAGCGCATTGATTAGTAAATCAGGATCCTCTACATCGAATAAATGATTTGGTGCTGTTACTACCTTATTGTGTGCAGTGGCATCATAACCTAAAATTAACAGTTTGTAGTCAAAGGCTGCCCTAACTGCATCTAATATTTCATTCCCTTTATTAATATCTAAATAAATATCGCATTTTTTATAAAGTGCTTTAAATTCAGTCTTTTTAGCATTTGGATATAATTTAACATTGGTATATTTATTCAAGTTCATTAATACCTTAGACATTTCAGTCATAGCTGCAATATGAAAATCTAAATGTGGATGTGCTTGTACAATTTGTTCTAAATGCGGTATTTGATCAGAATTTGTTAGTGTTAGCACTTGGTTAGAATGATTATTAGACTTCAGGAATTTATATACATATCCAGATTTATATATTCTATTTTTCCATTTATCACTAATAGATGATTTAAGTTGTTCGTAGGCTTCATCGCTCGGCACAATAATACTGAATGATCTACGTTCTTTAGATAATATATTTTCCATATGACGAATAATATCGCTCGTAATATCACCTTGCCAATAAAAATAATCATTGCTAGACTCACTTAACCCGTTCATCACTGCGGCAGGTACTGAAAATGAGTTGATTAAAAATTGTTCAGATTCTAACCCTGCAACTTGAATATAGAAATTAACAAATTGTATTTTCGAATGGAAGAAGTATTCTTTGCCTTGCCAATTCAAAATAACATCATTTGTGATGAAATTCTCAACCATAAACACTTCACCTTTAGCGTTATAGTAGCGTTTTAATATTCTTTTATGGGTATTAGGATCCAATACTACTTGTGCATAACTGTATCCATATTTATTATAATAATCAATATACTGCGTATGTCCTTGTTTATTTAACCACTCAATACGTTCTACGATTCTATGTTTATAATTCTTTTTATAAATAATTCTCGCTTTAATATCTCCTGTATCTTTAATTACAGCATCGTTATTATTGCCTTCAATCAACCAAAATTTCGGTGTTTTAACTTGGTTAAAAAATAATGGTTTAACTGGCAAATTTTCATTTTCCGCAAAGAATTCATATGGTGTTTTAACATCTTCAGGAAGAAAGCCATCTGTTTCAATAACGATTGTTTGTCTATTCATACCAGAAAATTTAAATGAATTATAAAGGACTATTGTTTGTTTATCGAAAGCTTCAAATAAATTAATCATAAAGCACCTCTTCAATTAAATTATTCCATTGGATTTTTACAGTATCTTGTGTAAATTGTTCAGCAACTTTATAAGATGCCTCATGGAACTCATTTGTCTCATTTTCAAAAAATAGAGCTATAGCTTCAGCAATTTTCCCTACTATTTCAGACTCTGATTCTACATTTAATTTAATAGGTATGAGATAGCCATTTTCTTTGTCCTCAATAAAAGTCGGATTTCCATAATTAACATCAAATCCAATAAGTCCTAATCCTGAGCCAATCGCTTCCATCAATGTTAATCCAAAACCTTCACTCGTTGATCCTGATAGAAACAATTCATAACCCTTATATACTTGGTTTAAATTTACATGGCCATGCAATGTGATATAACTTTCTGCGTTATTTTCACGAATAAGGTTATGCAATGCCTGCTTTTGAGCACCTTCTCCATATATATCAAATGTTATTTCAGGTCTTTGTTGTTTCGCAATTGCGACAGCTTTAACTAACCAATCCACACGCTTTTCAGCTGCTAATCTTGAAGCAGTAATAATAGAATACGGCTTTCTGTTTAAAGAAGGTTGTGTTAAAGTTTTTAAATTGCCTACAGGAATTGTATATATATTAGGCTTGATATGATTATATTTTTCAAATTGCTCTGTCAGCAGTTTATTTTGGATTTCTGTTGCTGTGATGAAGAAATCAATTTCCTGCGCATTAGTGAATACATATTCATAATGACTATTCCAAAGTATATAATCATCGTTCGTTATCGATGCATTATAATGTTCTGCATGAATCACTACACCTAATTTAGCTTGATGTTTATTTTCTATCATAACTTGACCAATATCTTTTGAGCGATCTAATAAAATCATATCTTTCTGCGACAACTGAATTTTTTCCATGAAATATGCAATGAAATTTTGTTTGGAATATAGTATTCTATCTTTAAAGACAAACATACTATCATCACCATTTATATATTCATTATATGCTGTAGAACCATCTTCATTGTAAAAAACTCTCATATATAATTTAGCCATATTATCTTCAGGGGCGTAATACTCTGAAAAGACACGTACATAGGAATAATAATCTTTGCGTAGTAATTTCCCTCTTGATACATATTCTACTCTATCAACAATATCACTATCTTCGTCTTTCAAATGACACACGATATAATTACTATTTTTATTAAAGAAATATTTTTTGATTTTTCCTTCATCTTCTGTTTTAGTGATGTCGTCATTGAGTGATTGAATAATCTCATCTAATTTAACACTTGAAGGTGCTATTTTTATATCTGTGAAAAATTGGTATAACCATACCACTTCATCATCATTAAACCCTAAATTTTTTGTTAAAGTTTGTATATTTTCAGTTTTTATAAATTCTAAAAACACGAACTTTAACGTTTCTTCTCTTCCTCTTAAAGCTTGAGCTCTGTATAGTTGCGCATACTCTACACCACTACTCGCCCATCCAATGCCATTGTTCATGTTATATATCGTCATGTATTACACCTCAATAACTAAAGTTAAAATCACAATTTCACTTATTAAACGAACAATTTTACTATACTTAAAATCATCAACGACAATATGATAAACATAGCAAAAAACTTAAGTGTCAGAAATTCTTTTTTTACTTTTTGTTGATCTTTTTCAGCATCATATTCATTTAATTCTTCTTCAATTTGTCTATTTATTTGATCTAATTCTTCTTTTTCATTTATTTTTTGACTCATATATTACACTTCCTATAACTATAGAAATATTTATTAACTTATTATAACAAAATAAGCCAAGGAGAATATCCTCAGCTGTATTTTGTATTGATATTCAAATCAAATGTTATTAATTATTATCAGTTTCTTTTTTACGACGTCTTCTCAGTAGTGACAAACCACCTAGTCCAAGAACACTCGCTAACAATCCGTTTTTCGTTGTATCATCACCTGTATTTGGTAACTCTGAATCTTTGTCTTTATCTTTTTTATTTTGGTTCACTTCATTCTCAGAATCTGAATAATTTGCTGATTCTAATGTGTTTGTAGAATCTAATGAATTATTTGGATCAAATGAAGTCATTGATTCGCTCTCGCTTAATGACTCAGACGTACTTAATGATTCACTTTCGCTTAATGATTCGGATGTACTTAATGATTCGCTCTCGCTTAATGACTCAGACGTACTTAATGATTCACTTTCGCTTAGTGATTCAGACGTACTTAATGATTCACTTTCGCTCAATGATTCAGACGTACTTAACGATTCTGACGTACTTAACGACTCACTTTCACTTAGTGATTCAGATGTACTCAATGACTCACTTTCACTTAATGATTCAGATGTACTTAATGATTCACTTTCGCTTAATGATTCGGATGTACTTAATGATTCGCTTTCGCTTAACGATTCTGACGTACTTAACGACTCACTTTCGCTTAGTGATTCAGATATACTTAATGATTCGCTCTCGCTTAATGACTCAGACGTACTTAATGATTCACTTTCGCTTAGTGATTCAGATGTACTTAATGATTCGCTTTCGCTTAACGATTCTGACGTACTTAATGATTCACTTTCGCTTAGTGATTCAGATGTACTCAATGATTCGCTCTCGCTTAGTGATTCAGATGTACTCAATGATTCGCTCTCGCTTAGTGATTCAGATGTACTCAATGATTCGCTCTCGCTTAATGACTCAGACGTACTTAATGATTCACTTTCGCTTA
>NZ_JAKRNS010000001.1 GCF_022346615.1 Staphylococcus sp. ACRSN
GAGACACGATATAATAATAATAATGCGTATTTAAATAGTAACATTAAATATATTTAGATTTTTTCTTTATTTGATTCAATATCATAAATAAATTTATAAATACCAGGTATTGAAAAAAGTTGATCTTCGTAGTATTGACCTCCGTAATAACTAATTTTTTGGAAATCTCTATAACAAAGTTTTTGATATTTTATACTTTTTCTTCTAACATTAGAAAGTAGCTTAGATGCTTTTTTGTTATCACACCTCATTTTTATATTTAATGAAGCGCTAAATGTAAAAATCGTTATACTGATTATAAGAATATACGTTGTTATATCAGAAGTAACCTCAGTCATTTGAGATTGGTAAATAATATCTCTTATTGTGTTAGAAAACTCCTGATCTAAAAGAATATTTTGAACTTCATTAGGATATTTTGAAAAATTAGGGTCTTTAGTAAAGTTAAGTGATGGTTTTTTTATATTATTCATTGCAAGGGTAAAAATTAATAAAACTATATTTGGTACACCATTAATAAATAACTGATTTTTATGTAAATTTCTAATAACATAAGGTTGTGCCCCGAGACATATGAAACTATATGATATAGCAGAAAATAAAACAAATAAAACTTTCAATAATATTAAATTTCTAATTGTGTTACTATCGTGCAAAAAAGAGACAATGAAAAAAGAGATAAAAGGGATTATTAACGTGATAGCAATTGGAAATCTATAAAGTACGACCTGTATCAAACAAACTAAAAAGCCAATCAAAACGACTATTAGAGCAATAAGTACTAATGGCTGAATTATAGTTAGGACATTTAAAAGATAAGCAATTATAATAATAAAAAAGAAACTAAAAATGTACATTATCTTATTCACTTTCTCATAATATTTTCTAACTATTTTTTTATGCATGTTTTTTTCATCATCTAATATCACCCAATTTTTAAGATGGGTAATATTTTTTCTATATTGATATACATTTAATAAATAGTTCTGTAAGTTCTTATTTTTAATATTTATAATTAGCAATATCAAAGTAGTTGACAATAAGTAAAGTACAGTTATGATAGATGGTCCATAAGCCAACTTTTGTAAAATTAACGTCCATATAAAAATTAAAAAAAAATATAACAACGGTTTAGTCTTCAAATAATTTCATCTCCAGTAAATAAAATACAAATAGTGAAAATTAACTTAAAAATCTCTTTGTACTTGGTACTATAGAAATTTATTAATATAAACATGCTTTTGTTTCATCAATGACTTAGAATGTGACTAAATTCAAGAAATAAAATGTATATTTAAATTGAATATTAGTATAAATAACTGCTTTGACGACTTGCAATAACCACACCTAGATTCATTAATTCATAATAATAGTTTTATAGAGAAAATGTGTTTCGTCCTTTTAATTTTCATTTCTCCCTATTTAATTACTTCCTACTTGATGGTTACTAAGATTAGATTTACTAAATTGTTTTTAATAGGCTTTGATCAGTAAGTTTACTAAGCATATATACTTTAATTAGCTCTTTTAAAAATATTGAAATAGTGTAAATATCCAGTTGAATTTCCGGTTTTCTTTTCTGTTCATATAAATGTGAATGATAATTTCGAAATTTATGTAAATAGTCAATTAAACCTTGATTTAATTGAATTTCACTTCCAATTTTATTATTAACTTTTTCAATTTCATCTTCAGAAAAATAATCAACGAACTTTTCTAATCTTTTTTTTAAGTCTCTACCGTCCCTATCTCTAAACCTTGTATCTAATCCCTCGATAAGTATTATCTGTGATAATAAAAAATCTTCTACATATATAGCTTTATACATATTATTCACATAAGTTTCAAATATGTCTTGAAAAATATCCGTTTTATAATAATTAGTTAAGATAGTAGGTAAACTATTTTGAATTAATTCCTTTGTTTCTGCTATTAAACTTACTCTCTTCTTGCTTACTCTAATACTACTTTCATTTGACCATAATACTTTAAATTGTTCTTCATTATTTTTTAGAAATAATTCTTCTACTAAGATACGCATATCCATCAAAAATGAGAATAAATTTTTTAAATTATTAACTTCTTTTATCATATCTTCAAATTTCAGATTTGAGAAATACTTAACATCAATGAAAGGAGTTGACTTTAATACAAGATCACCTTCTTCGTTAAAAAAAGTTGATTTAGCCGTGAATGAATCAGTAACTTGTATTTGCGGATTTTGAATTATTGAAAACCCAAATGCACTTGCTAAATTAGTTTCTATAAATTTAGGAAAGCCATCTTCATCACTAAATCCTATTGAAAAAGGACTCCGTTTTAAAATTTCTTTAAAATATGTACAATTTAATTTAAATCCACTAAATATTTTTTCACTAGAGCATACT
The DNA here is from genome assembly GCF_022346615.1 of Staphylococcus sp. ACRSN. GTDB lineage: Bacteria > Bacillota > Bacilli > Staphylococcales > Staphylococcaceae > Staphylococcus. The sequence goes on from NZ_JAKRNS010000001.1 coordinate 2,388, forward strand.
TCGTAATTATTTTTATTAATAATCAGATATTGAAAATGGTATTTATATGCACTTATATTAGCAGTATGAGTTTTGTGAGTTAAAATTGTTCCATTTATTAATGTTATATTTTCTCCTTCATGAGTTAGTATTTTCAAATTCTCGATACTTTTTTTTGTTCCTATATTTTTAAAAGAAAATTCTTCAGACACAAAAGATAAAGTGATACTATTGTTATCATAAACTAAACTTCCACCAATCGGTTTAACTAAATCTTTAAAATAAATTAGAACATTAATTGATTTATAGTCTGTCATTTTCATATCTTTAAATTTCATTTTAACCTCCATAGTTTAATCAGTTTATTCACAACATTTTAGTTTTATTTATGATACGCTTCCCCTTATTAGTGATATTGCTAAAAAAGAATGTTAGTAATTCAAAAAAATCAATAAGGTGTTTATTACTTAAAGATTAATCTACAGATTTGTAATAAAAATATATAAATTCACCCAGTTTTAGCATTATCAACTAAAACCGGGTGATTATTCATTTAAATTTAGTTAATATTTTTAAAATAACTTCTCAACTGAGTGTTTTATGATATTAAGTCAATTATTCTTTCTCTATTAAATTCATCATCGAATTCAAAAAATGATTCAACTCTTCTAAGATAAAATTTACTTATTTTATAATTATTTTTTTTAATTTTTATTAGTTCCGAAGCCAATGCTTGAGAGTCATTAACAACAGGACCAAATCCATCCTCTAAGTAGTTAAAATAACCAGGTTCATAAGCAGAATATGAATAGATATCATCAATATCAAAATGATAATATAGAATAGGTTTTTTTAAATATGCAACATCAAACGCTATAGATGATACATCAGTAATTAAAATATCCGTATTGCTTATTACGTCTTTATAGTTAACACGATCCATAACTTCAATATTGGGTATTGTACCAAAGAACTTTGAAAACCTCGCTTGCATTTTCGGGTGCAAACATAATTTAACTTTCATATTATTTTGCTTTGCTATCTTTTGAATTTCAAAGGTAGATAAAAATTCGATTAAACTTTTAAAGAATAAACTATTTAAAAATTCATTGTCACTTACACCCAATAAATTCGGTCTCCAAGTTGGCATAATTGTAATACATTTTTCTTTCTTCTTACTATTACTTTTTAATAAATCAAATCTAGGTAAACCAGAAAGTAAAACTTCTTTTTCACTAAAACCATATTTTTGAATAACCTCTTCTTTTTCTTTTTTAGCGCTTGTAATGAAGTAGTCCATAGGTTTATTACGTTTGTGTAATAAGGTAGAAAGGTCATTTTGAAGAATACCATGTTGTAAAAAAACGAATTCAAAATCTAATAATTCTCTTATGAATTTACCGTTAATTGTGCCAAAAGGATTGTTTAAATAAGCCTCAGAATGTGAAGAAAATACTTTTTCTGCCTTAAACATTAACAGATGATGTTTTTTACTATTAAAGCCAACAACTTTTGATCCATATTTGTTTCGTAATTTTATATAATCTGGACTAGATGAATTAATTAAAAAGAAAGGTGTTACATCTTTTTTATTCTTATAGACATAATCAAATAATGCCTCTGCATTATCTCCTGCCTTTTCCAATCTATCTACAAATAACCACACTTTTTGATTATTGATTTTTTTGTTAATAATACCTATCGATTTATATATCCCAGACTTTCTAGTGTGCTGTTTTTTTATTAAGCCTAAGATATTTTTAATAACTGGCATTCTATGTTTTCTAGAATTTATTATTTTTTTATTATCTTTCAATTTCAAAGTTCTATTTTTGTATTGCCTAAACGGAATCTTGGTATTGCTGAAATTTGTATGCTGCGTTTTACTTACTTGTTTAATATCTTCCAATGCTTGATTGTTAACTAAATATTTCACTTCTATCGTCTTAATACCATCGTGTAAGTGAATATCAAAACGGTAAAATTTATTATAACTAATATTCATATTTAAAAATGTTTGTTCAGTAATAATTGTTTCGTTGTTGGGTTGTATTATCTCTTTTTTATTAATAACTAATACTGGTGTGACATCTATATTCATATTAATATTTGGCAAACTATATCCGCATTTTAATACTTTATTTTTTTCATAGATATATTCCGTTTTAAGGTACATATCTGTAATATTTTTAATAAAAATATTATTTGAAAAGATTTTATGGATACCCTCTTCTTTACTTATATTGAAATTATAGCCTTCATATTTCACTGATAAAATAGCTACTTGGTATACAGCATTAATATGTTTTAAGTTTGGATTAGATATCACGTCATCGTCCATTACTTTTAATAAATTAATAATGTGTTGAGTATAATTATCAATTTGATTCTTATTTAATGTAGAAAAAGTAGTTGTTTGATATTTTAGACGATATTGCAAGTCATACAAAATCATCATTTGTACATATTTAGGTATTTTATTATTTTGGTAATCATTTACTAAGTAATTATGAAAATTTTCTAATGTATGACTATAATAATTTTCTTTAGTTAATGCTGTATCGATAGCAGATGATTCATCTTTCCTTTTTCTATACCAATAACAACCTTGAATATAACTCATTAAACCAATTTTAAATGTTTTTTTCAAAACGTTATACACAAACTTTGCATCTTCAGCATATTTTAAAGTGGTATCAAATTTCACACCTTGTAAAGATGAAGCTCTAAAGAAGGAAGAAGAAGCATGCATTTGTATGTAATCATAGTTATAAGACAAATCTATAATTTTATTTTCTTTTTTACTATATTTGTAATTTAATGGATGTTCGCCTACCATTCCATCAAAAAAGCTTAAACGCGTTGATATTACATCGATAGTAGGATTATCTTCGAAAAAGTTATATACATTTTTGAATGTTGTTAGTCCCCATTTATCATCAGAGTCAATAAAATTAATATATTTTCCTTTCGCGTATTTTAACCCAGTATTTCTTGCAATTGAAACACCTTCATTTTCTTTATAAATATACTTAATATTATCTGGATATAATTTTTGGAACTTAGATAAAATAAAATCAGAATCATCTGTTGAACCATCATTAACTATAATAATTTGGATATCCTTTAATTCCATAGATTGGTTTATGATGCTATTTAAGGTTTCATGTATATAGTCTTGAGTATTATATACAGGTATAATCACACTCATTTTAAAGTCGTATGATTCATATAATAGCTCGTTTAATCTAATGATTTTAATATCCATTTTTTCAAATACATTCAAATCATTTAAGCTGTCAAAATTAATTATTAGATCAAACTTTTCATTGAACTCACTACCATTAATTTTATATTTCGAATTTATATTATTAGCGATGATAATCTTTCTATCACTTTTTTCTAAAATACTCGATATTTGTTCTAGCTCCTTAGCAGAAGAAAAAGTCCCATATATTAAAACTGTATCCATTTTATATCTCCCTATACTTTTTGTATTTACTTATTTATTTATGGATTTAATAAATTCTGTAATTTCTTTTTTCATATAATCATCTTTTAAAGCAAATTTTATTGTAGTTTTTACAAACCCAATTTTTTCGCCAACATCATAACGTTCACCCTCGAAATCATATGCATAGACAGAATCATTAGAATTTAAATGTTCAATTGCATCTGTTAATTGTATTTCTCCACCTGTACCAATTTCTTGTCGATTTAAATAATCAAAAATCTGTGGTGTTAAAATATATCGCCCCATTATTGCTAAATTTGAAGGTGCTGTTCCAGGTTGTGGTTTCTCAACAAAGTTATTGACACTAAACAGTCTTTCACTAGAATCTAGTGGATCAACAATACCGTATCTATGTGTTTCATTTTCATTTACTTGTTGTACTCCTATAATTGATTTACCTGTCGTTTCATACTGATTCATCAATTGTTTTATCGCTGGAGTATCTGCTTGTACAATGTCATCTCCTAATAAAACAGCAAATGGTTCATTCCCTATAAATTGTCTAGCGGTCCATATAGCATGACCTAAACCTTTTTGTTCTTTTTGTCTTACATAAAACATATTTGCTAGGTTGCTTGAGTATTTTACTGATTGAAGTAAATCAGACTTACCTTTTTCTTCTAGAGTCATTTCCAATTCTTTTTGATTGTCAAAGTGATCTTCGATTGCTCTTTTATGCTTACCTGTAACTATAATAATATCTTCAATTCCCGCTTCTACTGCTTCTTCTACTATATATTGGATAGTAGGCTTATCTAAAATAGGTAACATTTCTTTAGGCATCGCCTTAGTTGCTGGTAAAAACCTGGTCCCTAAACCTGCTGCTGGTATTATAGCCTTCTTAATTTTCATAAATTACATCCTCCCACTAATATTTCAAATCTATTGATAAAGCTCCCATTTTTTATCAATAAATTTTAGAACAGTACTGAATAAAGCACAATTTAGAATGTACTAGTATAAAATCACACTTGCTTTAGTATAACAAAATTTAATAGTAAAAATATAGAGACATTTAATATATTTTAAATACTTTTTAATAGCAAAATAATATAAAGGAGTATGCTATATGCGTTACTCCTTTATATTATCCAATAAATCTCATTTTTAGTTATAATGTTTTTCTTTATATTTTTTACAGCTGCTTTAGTTTAATGTAACTTTTTGTTCTTCAATTTTTTCATTCATCAAACCGTCCCACATTTGAACAGTTCCATCTTGAGTCACAATAAAAGTATATGAACCGTGCCCGCTTTTATTATTTGCTGCTATTCTCCATATGCCATCATCTTGTGCTGAAAATTCAGGTTGTTGGAATTTGATTAAAGAAGCATCTCCTCCATCAGTTTGATTAACAGCTTCTATAACATAATCAAACACATTATTTCTATTCACTTTCAAATCTGAAAATTCATCTTTAGTCGCAGTTCTTTCACTACTTCCTTCATGGACTTTTACTGTTTGGCTACCATCATTGTTTGGTTCTTGATTATTACTTTGACTTTCATTTGATTTATTCTCATTTTCAGATGTTTCACTATTACTTTGCGAATTACTGTCGTCTTTTTCTTTTTTCTGAGCTTGTAATTTATTTTTTTCTAATTCTACTTCCTGATACTTGTTGTATCCAAAAAATCCAACAGCTGCTAATATGCCAACAATAGCAATTATTGTTATTGTGCTTAATAATTTTTTCATAATCTATTCATCCTTAAATTTAATAATTGCCACCTTGACCATTGGCGCGTGCTTCAACTTGACCTCTTAAATATTCTTTATAAGCTGGATCTTTAGATAATTCATCTACTGCATCAGCATCTTCGCTTGACATGCCTTCTTTATATGCCTCTAAAAATTCATCATCAGACATGTTTTTAGCATCTTCAGCTGTGTATTTAGGTGAGCTTTCTTCTGTATTTTCTCCATTTGTAGCTCCACCACCAGATTGGGCCATAACACCTTTTTCAAACTCTTCCTCTTCTTCAGGAGAATCAAATTCACCAGTATAGTCTACGCCATTCTTAGTTTTTTTAATTTCTTCACCATCTTCTGTTGTTCGCACTTCATTAGTATTGAGTTCTTCATTAGAATTATTATTTGTGTTTGTTGATTCTTGAATTTCTGTTTGGTTTGTAGTTTGATTTTGTTGTTCTTTTTTGGAAGTTTTGTTTTTACTATCTTTTTGTTTGTTTTCAGTTACTTTAGTTTGTTCTTTTTTAAGTTCTAAATCTTTGTAACTTCCATATGCAAATACAACTGCAACTCCTAAAACTGCAACTAATAAAATAACACCTAAACTTGCAAAAATTTTCTTCACATTGCTATCCCCATTCTGTATCTATTCTATTTTTATATTAATCTATTTTGCTACGCTTTTCTATATTTATTCTAAAATAATTGAAAAAAGAACGTATTTTGAAATCAATGTGTCTTTGAAAATAGTTACTTTTCTATTATTTTTTAATTTCTATTGGTTCTCCCAATTCATTTTCTATAATTTGTGAAATTTCTTTTCCTAATGGACCTTTGATTACAAGTGTACGTCTTACAACTGAGGTAAGTATTCCAAATACGGCTCCGATGGCTAGTATACTTCCACCAGAAGTCAAAGCAATTAGCGATCCTAATGCAATTTTCCCCAATTGTTTAAAAGGTTTTTTGTTAAATATAACTGTTAATCCAATAATATTAGGCGTGTTTGTTTCTCCTATAATAATTAAGTAATTACTTTTATGACTCTTAAAATGATGAGTTGTTATCTGTGCATTATCTTTAAATACTTTTAATAGTTCGCGCTCATGGCTATTCGATTTTTCAAGAATTTCTTCTTCTTTAAGGACTTCGGTTTCTTTACTAAATGTATATTTTTTATTTAAAGCAAGTGTTTTTAGTTCATTTTCAAAATCATTTAAAGATTTCGCTTCATAATATGCAAATTCCATTTATTTCACTCCCTGTTATTTTTCCCATTTGTTCGTTTCGTGATTATAAGTAAATCCTCTCTCTTGTAATAAGGATTTAGCCGCAATATAAGTATCATAATCCCCATCATCTTTCTTCTGTATCTCATATATTTCCATTAAGTCTTGGTTAGAGCTATCACTTAAAGCGTCTCTCATCAAACCTCTATCGCCTGTTGTTTCCCAAATCGCACCGATGGCAGCGCCAACAGTCGCAACTGAATAATATGCTGCTGCACCGACACCTTTCCCAATACCTTTACCTATCGTTTTTATTATGTTGCTCATGATTCCCATTCCTTTCGTATTTAATAATTTATAAAATATTGTAAATTGTGTTTATTCTTGAACCTGTTGTTTTAAATATGTTGACTGCAATAAAAGTAACTCATCAATCACTTGTTCTCTCAAATCAGGGGGTGAAATGATACGTATATTGGATCGATACATAAAACAGAGTTGAATAGCTTCGGGCCTTGTCATCTTAAAAGTGACGATAAGATAATGTGCATCATATTTCTCTATCACATGAATTTGATAATATCGATGCATTTTTAACCACACATCTTTAGCAATTTCAAAAGTAATATAGGTTAGTACCTTTGATTTTTCTTGTAGGTCCATAGATTTTTCAGACAAACTCAGATTCATTTGATTAATATCATCGATATAAATTTCATCATCCATTCGATATACTAAGTAAAAAGTATACATTTGATAGTACATCGATAAAGGTAATAATAGTTTTTGATTGTATTGAAGATATTTATTTTCGTTCATTGCTTGAACAGCTAATGATGACGTCAAAATAACTGTTTGATTTTTATCAATTTCAAAGCGGTCAAGATATTTTAATAATGTAGTTCGATGATCTGAGTGGTGTTTAATGATTAATAATTTAAGATATTGATAAAAGTAATGGCTTAATTTTGGTGTAGTCAGGTATAAAGCAGTCAAAATATCATACATAAAATACATATTTTCACTTTTATTTTGTTCGAACTTATAACTTTCTGATTTATAATCGTACGTAATTTCTTTAGGTGCACTTATCCATGATTTACTTTCATATAAGAAGTTTCTGATATCATCGATATCTCTTTGTATCGTTCGAGGACTTGTCTCAAGTTCTAATGTAAGTGATTGCTTGTTGACGGAATTATTTTGTAGTAACCGATTGTATATTGTTAATATTCGAAATGCACGATCCAATATGTCACCTCCTTTAAGTTATATATTACAAAATAGGTTTGTCACAATAAGTCAATACTCCGTATATTTATTAAAAGTTGTGAAAAATATTTTTCAGATAAAAACATTGATATAAAGGGATTTTATAAATGTTGGAAAGTGACAAAGTAACGGTAGTGACAAAATACGGCTATACCTCTACCTTGAAATCATGTTGTCTAATGGAATAGGTATGACTATCTGAGAAAATAATATGGTCATAAAGTAAAATGCCCATCATTTCACTGATGAGCATTAACCGTTCGGTTACATTGATATCTTCAGGAGAGGGTGTCAGATCTCCACTTGGATGATTATGGCCTAAAATAATACTGTTGGCGTTACTGTGCAGTGCTGTTTTGAATATTTCTCTAGGGTGAATCACTGTTTGGTTAATAGATCCAATCGATAGTGTTTGAATATGTGTAGGTTCATTTTTACTGTTCATACATATAAGAATGAGATGCTCTCGGTCACTGTTTCCAATGAATGAACGCATGATTTCTGCCGCATTCTCAGGGTTTGAAATACGAGCTTTTAGATAACTTAATGTATTTGTTTTTATCATTTGTAGTGAAACGATATTGATTTCTTTCATAATTTACCTCCATCCTCCATATATAGGTTACGCTTTCAAAGTCCATTTCTGTCTTGCTTTCGGATTAAGGGGATGCATGATTTCATTGGTGGCTGGATTAATGAGTCGTTTCACTTTCTTTTTATGTGGTTTTAACATTTCCAATATTTCATTGACTCTAGACTCAACAACTGATTTTTTAGCGTATGCACCCCAAGCTAATATAACTTCATCTGCTTCTTTAACAGCTTTCATGATTTGAATGTCAGTGTGCTTATCATGACTATTTTCTATATGCTTTATATTTGTGGTTGTTATCATGTTTGAATATAGGTTCACAAAATTAATTGATCCGAAGTCTTTCATTTCAGATACTTTATTTAGAATTAATTGAGTCGTTAAATCTAATTTTTGGGTTCCTTCTAAATTTGGATAACAAGTTATAACTGAAATTATCTTTTTATCTTTGTCCCACGTTTTTTTGAGTAAATAACGATGTTGATTATCATCACTAAATATTGCTTCAGTTTCTAATATACATTGTATATTCTGCATGATTAATGCCTCCTATTAATATTCTTCGGGTAGTATCATGACATAGTAAGAAAGGTCTACATCATCTTCTCGGATAATGTAGACCTTATTAATATTGAGATCTTTCGAATAATTCGCTTTATGAATTTTTACATACTCAGGACGTTCTTGTTTGTGTTTTACATATAATTGATTATTGTGCATGTTGAACTGGAAGACATGAAAGTAATCTATTTCTTCTAGTTCGTTGGACTGTTCGTTTTCACGTTGCGCTACAAGTTGTAATAGTTGTTTTTGTAAGGAGATAGGTAAATTTTGGGCAATACCACGAGTAATATATCTATTCATAAGCATTTTCCTTTCGTTCTGATTCTTTCATCCAAGTAATGATTTCACTTAGGATAGTGATTGCTAATTGTGTTAGTTTGATATATTTATGCATTTTATTGTCCTCCTGTTAGTAAGTATCGTTGATCCAAAAGGGGCATGATGGTGTTGTGTAGATATAAGAAATCCATATCATGATTTTCGTCGATATAGCCGATGGCTATGAGTTGTTTATGATAGTAGAGAATGAAAGGATAGAGATTTCTTTCGTGAATTGTGTCAGAGTAGTAGGTATAGGTTTGAAGTATTTTATTACTAAGTGGACCAAGCCTTACATATTGGTCAGGTAGGATATTATCAGCGATTTCCTCGATAGATTCACATTCCCATTTTTCATTCTCTGGCAGATTGAATAAGTTGGTTATATAGTGCTTGAGTTGTTGTTCTAATGTCATCATTATGACCTCCTAATGTGTTTGATTGATGTATGCATGTGTTACATCATTTTGATAATATATATTTGATTTTTATTTCATTTCTCGCACTTTTGTCACTAAGAACTAAGTGGTAAAAGTGGTAATTTGGTCGATGAAATAATTGTTTCGACCGTCTATTTCGAATTGGAATTTGGGCATAAAAAAAGACCCCCAATCTTTTTTCAAAGATTGAGGGATAAGACTTTCGTCAATTTTATACCTTACGAGTTTCACTTGTTTATCTGTCGTAATTTCAATTGAATCAATTAACATTTTCATAAGTTGATTTTTAGCTTCTGGTGTAGCCTTTCTTAAGTACACACTAAATCGTGTTATCATCAAAATGAGTCGCCCTTTTAACTTATCAAAATTGGGTATTTCAGCTTGTGATTTATTTGCTCGTTGCGCTTCTTTAATTTGCTGGTCTAATACTTCTAACTGTTGATTCATTTCACTTTGTTTAGCTTTTAACATTTCGCTATCCATTTCATCATCTAAGAACAATTCTAACAATCGTTCTTGTTGTGATTTAACTTTTGCTTTTTGTTTTTCTAGGCTATCAATATCATATTTTATTTCTGTTTGTTTACTATGCTTTTGTTTCAGTTCTACTATCACATTTGACGCAATCTTTTTAATCACATCCGGTTGAGACAAAATACGATTTAGATGAACATTGATTACACGTTCGACTACTTCTGCATTGATCGCATTACTATGACAGGCAGAACTCCCTGAACGATTGAATAAAGAACAAATGTAATAGCGTTTGATTGTCCGTTCTTTCGCCTTTTTCGTTTTATAATAAGTCCGTCGGCATACCATATTATTGCCACACTCTGGACATTTAATGAGCCCACGAAGGTAGAAATCTCCACCAATAGGTCTACCTGGTTTAAAACTTTTAGAAGCTAATTTTTCATGAACTTGGTCAAATACCTCTTCACTTATAATGGCTTCATGTTTACCTTTGACCAATATCACATCATTTTTATCACTTTTGCCACTTCTTCGCTGTACAGCCCAGTTTTGATGGTTATTGAATCTGACATAGCCTTTATAGACTGGATTATTCAAAATGTATTTAACACCATACACTGAAAATGGCTTTTGATTAATAGTACGATACCCCTTTTGATTAAGTACGGTTGTAATGGCTTTGAGGCCTTTATTATGATTCAAATATAAATCGAAAATTTCACGTACAATATTAGCTTCATTTTCATCGATAACCAAATCATTTTTCTGTGTAAGTGGATTGAGCTTCAACTTGAATCCAAGCAATCTGCCGGTGATTGCCTCTCCACTGCGCGCTTTAGCATTCATCGACATCTTGACATTACTGATCAATGTTGAACGCTCAATTGATCCTATCAACCCAAACATTGTAACGAGTACTTCTCCAGAAGCATTGGATGTATCAATATTCTCAGAAATCGATTTATAACCTACGCCATGCTCTTTGAATTCATGAATAATATTAAACACGTCTCTCATTGAGCGAGAAATACGATTCAATTTCCAACTTAATACCATTTCGATTTTATTATCCTTAACATCTTGTAATAGACGTTTCATTGCCGGACGACCTTCAATATTTTTACCTGAAATGCCTGAGTCAGTATATGTCTCATAGTCATAACCCGGGAAATTTTTCACAACTTCTTTGATGAGTACTTGTTCCTGCTCCTTTACAGAATAACCATGTTCTGACTGCTCAGACGTACTAACGCGTGAATAAAGTGCAATTTTACCACTCATAACACACCACTCCTTTTATTAGAATATTGCTACAGACTATCGGTCTTGTAACATTATATGGATAATATATATTTATAACTTTGTTTCATTTTTATCACTTTTGTCACTTAATAATATGAGTACTACAGGCAAGTGCCTGTAGTACGTAATTAGCCTTACTTACCTTTATTGATACGTTCTTCTATGATAGGTACAAGCACTTCTACAAATGCTTCAATTTGTTCATTATTCATCGTCAAAGTCCTCCCAACCTATGTTCAAATCATCTTCGTATAAGAACTCATCATCTGTTACATTCTCATTTTTATCGAATGAAATCATGCCATCTTTTTTATCAGTTTCTTTCCATCCTAAATCGACCCAATACTTATAACCATTATTTAGTCTACTTTGTACATTAAAGTTAGCTTGAACCAAATCATTAATAACTTGAGAGCTTACTTTAATTTCATCTCTAATAACCTCATTTAGCCTAGACACTTTGATACGTGACCCTGGTTTAATTGCTATAAGTTTTCGGAGTAATTTAATACATGCTTTCTGATTTGCAATACTTACATATTTACTAAAAACAAACTCATATCCAAAATTTAACCAATCGTGAGTAATTTCAGTGACACGACTATTTTCTAGATACTCGATATCTGCTTTTACAATCTGTTGATACACATACATCAAGTAAAGAAAGATTTCTTTTTTCTCACTCTGAAGCTTGTCGTTTAAAGAAGTGTCTGCTTTTTCAACATAGTATTCACACGGAATAACATTAATTCGACGCTCCAAAGCTTTCGCATGTTCAGGAGGAAAATTAAGTACCGCATTTGTACTAAAAACAAGTTTCAAATCCAAAGTGACTTCCACTTGAGTTTTTCCTTTACGATCAACATGCATTGATTCTACAGATAATAACTTTTTGAAGTCATTTACAATCTGTTCTTGAATCCTAGATTGCCCTATTTCATGACTTGCCATTAGACTTTTGTCAATTAAACTTTCTTTGTCAAAGCGACCTTCAAGCTCATTAAGTGGCTTAGACACAATATCTTTACTATAGAAAAATGATTTAACTAGTTCAATATATACAGATTTACCATTCTTAGCTCCACCATATAATATGAGACCCCTACGGTATTTGGTATCAGCTGTAAGCAGTACTGCTGTATGTTGGAAAAGAAAGTATTGTAAATCATCGTCATAATTCGCAAGTTGTAACATATATTGGTTAAAATAAGGCGGTATCTTATCCGTAATTACATCATTTGTACTTAATGATAAATTCAATCGTGTTTTTGGAAAGATATCGATTGAATTTTTAACCACAGTAAATGTATTAAGATTGAACATATTTTCACCACAACCAATATAGTGCTCATTCTCGACAAGTTCTTCTACATCTGTTGATTTTTGTAGACCTTCAACCACATTTTTCAGTGCACTTTGCGTAGGTGTATAACCGATTAACAGTACTTGTATTATTTTTGATACAAATCCTTGTAATTCGTTTTCACTTAGCTTTTGCCAACCATTAACTTTGAATATATACAGTTCCGAATTAAAGCGTTTGATATGAAAAACTTTTATCATCATGTCTATTAATATTGTGTCGCTTGGTTTCTTCTTAATACCGAAATAACTATAGATGTTAGGTCGATAATCCGTATCTTTAGGTATATTGAGTTGTAACTGATCGATAAGTTCGTTATACACTGTTTCACCTAGTACAGATTCTTCTATTTCATCATCATTGCCAACACTAATGGTTAGGATAGCAATCAGACCTTCACGGTCGATTGCCTCCTTAGCCACACTTAATAGCTTAGATAACATTTGTAATATATGGTTCATTATAATATGCCTCCAGTTTCATTTAATGGTGCTACATCATGTACATAATAATTACCATTATATTGACCAATATGGATTAAATGCTTTCGGTCAATATAATGTTCATACGTTTTATGACACACGCTATAGTTGCTATGATTCTTTAGCCAATCATTGATTGACACCTGCTTAGCTGTCGCATGTGTTGAAATATTACGATTCGCGTATACAATCTGGTTGTTCACTTCAATTTCATACGTGAATTGGTGTTTTACTTCACCTGAGAAATCTGTTTGGCTCACAGAATGTAACGTAGCTACATATATATTATTTTCTTTAAGTGGTGTAATACTTGGAATGTGTAGGCTTTGTCCTCTATCATTATTCATGGTCTACGCCTCCTATTTCTTCCACTGTCACATGTGCAAATTCACCATTGAACAACTGGTTAGCCGTATCTTTCATTAACTGACACACATTTTGTGCAATTTCTTCGTCTTCACATTCAATCATAATCGCATCGTGTATCGGCACTATAATCTTGAACGTTTTTTGTTCGCACTGTGCTTTGTACACTTCCAACAAAATGTGCTTGAAAATATAGCTCGCTACCGTTTGTACGTAAATTGCCATAATACTACTACCTTGAAATGCGCTCATATCATGTTCAATGCCGTAAGGCGTAGGCATTGTTTTATATTTTTCGACTTGCTCCTTAAATTCAATGACCTTCTTGAATTTGCTCATTACTTGTAGCCAGTTGATTTCACTAACCTCTTGATTGAGTTTGAATTTAGGGCTACTATAACGACCGCCAAAAAGAAACGACCCTATAAATGCACGTTTCACACTCACACGCTTCTCTTTTGACAAAGATAAGTCGCTCAATAATGCATCGTATAACCCTTCTTCATGATTCAAGTAGTCAATCAGCTGTTCATCTTGTGTCATATACGCAGCAACTGATGGCTCAAATGATTTAAAATCTATTGTATAAACCTTTTTAAATTGCGAAGGTAAAATCGTTTGTTGGACTAATTTAGGTAAGCCTTGAACATTAAATCTTTTAGTTGTAATCCGATGTGTTCGTGTACCTATCAAAGATAATTGCGTATATAATTGATTCGTACCATTTAATGACTGATCTAATCTATCAAATAGCTGTTCGATTTTATCAGAATGTTCATCGTTCTTAGCCTTTTCAAGCATTGTCGCTTTGATATCAGGTAATTTATCGGTATTAAGCATAATGGGTTCCGATTCAATCTCTTTCTTTAATACTTCTAAATTATGATGTACTTCCACATATTGGTCTAACTTAACTTGTTCATCAGCTAAAAGTGCATTATATTTTTGATCTAGCAGTTGGCTGAATTGTTGCTGCAATTGTTGAACATCAGTTTGGTTAGATGATTTGTCCATTAACCATTGCTGTGTTTTGTCACTTTGAGTCAATGACATCAGTTTGTCTCTTGTCTCCATGTAAATCTTCTCCTTTATGGTTGAAAGTGGCGCGCTCACTTTCAACTTAAAATTTGTTCAAAACGTTTTGACAAGACAATCTTAATACTAAATAGAGGTCATTGATGAAGTGGCAAAAAATTTCAAAAAAATTCCCACCAAATAAATAAGCTCAATCCCTTTATATGAGGGATTGAGCTTACCAATTATTTATTAATTTTCTACTTAACTTCAATTAGAGCTTTTCCGATTATTCCTTCTTTTTAACAGTTGATTCTTAAATTGTTTCATTAACATTGCCATTGGGATGTTATTTTCGTGCGTCTTAATCACTTCAATTTCATTATTATATGCATTGTAAAATGATTTATATTCATTAATATAGCCATTTTTCATATCATTATAATGTTCATCCTTATTAATGTATCGGTCTATCAATGTTACAACTTGTTGCATATCATCCATAAAATATTGGAACATTTCATTGCCTATGTGTGAATGATTTTTCTGATTTAATACTGCTGCAGAATGAAAGTCTAATCGTTTACGTAACTCTAGTAAATGCTTTCTAATTTGTTCATCTTCATTAAAAAGCTCAATATTGTCATTAATGACCTTTATCTTATTATCGAAGTCATATTTTTTAGATTGCTTATTTAAGTTTTCCTTTTTGTTAAGCTCTTTATCTATCATTTTCGATACATCTCTAAGGAAATAATGCTCCATATCTCTAAATGTTTTTGTTCTATGATGCGGTTTAGCATTTCTCATTCCCCATCCATCCGCAGCTCGTTGAACTTTATTTAGTATGTTAACTAATAACCAATCTAATTGTTCATCTCTATCATATATGAATGCTTTCTCTTCATCTATATCTTCTGTTATTACATTATCTGTTAACTGATTTACAAAATAATTATTTCGAAAATCATGCTGACTTGACTTTTCACTCGTTTGATTATGTTCATCAATTTGTTCATTATATTTGTTCTCTGCAAATGTAGAATAAACAACTTCATGTATAGCAAGTGCAATTTTGTCACTTAATTCCACTTGTTTATCTATAGGTAATTGACTCATTACTTCAGAAGCTAATTGTAACTTATCGTTTATTTTACTGCCTGAATCAAACACCTTTTTTACATCTTGGTATGCTTTTTGTGCATGTATATGTAACTTTAATGGTTTAAATTCAATTTTATCTATGTCATTCTTAACATTTTTAATAAAATTCGCATATTGGGTAATATCAATATTTTCTATCGCATCTTTTCTCAGCCTTACGTCTTCATCCGTAATTGCTTTTGGTATGTTATCATCTGTCATATTATTTAATAAGACACATAATATATCAAAAGCAATACCATTGAAACTATAAGCAGCTCTTTCACTTTCACCAGAGTTTTTTTGAAATTTCTTCATATCAACCTTATAAATATCAACTAATTTATCAATTCGTTTCTGCAATTGAGCTTTGTTTTTAAGACCTAAAGCTTTCTCAAGATCTTTTTTTGTATATGTTTTTTGAATTCTTTCTTTAAAAGTATTTTTCGTCATAATATCAACTTTCCATTAATTTTTTATATAAATTAAAAATCGGGTGAGTATTAAATATTTCCAAATCTGCAATATTGAGGGTTTCATATCTTATTTTTGCTTCTTGTTTACTCCCTGATGCTATATTTATATACAATACTACTAATTCTATTCAATACCATTTAAATTATATCTTTAAAAGATAATTTAATCTTTATTTTTATTTATAATTTCTATTGTCTTTTCTAAACACATTAACATCCCATCCATTATTTCTTTAACTTTTTGAGATGTAGTGTAATTTCCAACACCAGCTGTAACTATCCCATTTTCACATTTAGTTATTCCTGAAGATATAAATTGTGGATGCTGATTATGTGTAATGTTGTGTCTGTGTTTAGCTGCATCATCAAATTCATTGGAATTACGAATTTTATCAAGTGCATAAAATTTCACTAAATCTTTTTCTTTAAGTTTGTTTATTGCTTTATGAAAACTTATTTCATTCTTTTTTAATTGTATGTCGTAAATATTTACTATAATATGTCCTAACAACTCAAATATGCTAAAACCCTGTAAGAAGAAATATTCAGAAAAGTAATTAAAATTAAATTGTTTAGTATAGTCTTCTTCTTTAAAATCAGGAAAAAGCTCAACTGATTGTCCTTTTGAACCAGGTGACTTATACCAAACTTCATCAGGTATACCCTGATTATAATAGAACATCGTGTATGTATAATTTCGAATTAGTAGATTCATGCGATTAAATAGCATGTTTTTCCAATAATCGATTTCGTAACTTTTTGTTAAATCAAAAAATGAGTCAGTTTTCTCAAAATCAAAGTATAAGTTTTCTAATATAGAGTAATTAAACGGAATCTGATCATGCAAATCATTCATGTTTGCAGATTCAATATGTTGCAGCGGGTGGATTATTATTGTCATTATAGCAAAACTCCTTTTGTATAATACTATTATTTATCAGCTAATTTTTCACACCAAAATATTAAAAATGTAGAACCTAATAAACTCATATATTCAAACTTTTGCCATAATAAAGCGTTTTGCAATATGTCTGATAGGTATATATCTTTATATATAATAAATCCACCTATAAAAAATGTCACAAAAACAACAACAGACTTCACTTTCTTTATATAATCATTCTTATTTTTTCCTATGAATTTTTTATAATAGTACAAGTAAATAAAGGTAACAAGACCAGACAATAAAAATGCCAAGCTGTATCGTAAAAGTAAACCTAATTGTCCAATTCCAATATGAAATAGCCCGAAAAAATCTTCACTATAACCAGTGAAACCTGCTACTTGAATAAGTATAAAAACAACAAATATAAGAGCCAAAAACCATGGCTTTAAAAATTGAACTATATCTTTAGGTTTAATCAATTTAATTTCTCCTCCTAAGATTTACTCAAAAAATTCATAATGAATATTATTGTTCAACATCGTTTTTTTAGTTTTATTTGTGATACGCTTCTGCTTATCAGATAATGATGCGGTTTCTAAAAATACTCAGACTCTCGTATAATTATATAATACGTCCAAAAAATTCTTACAATTACTATTTTTTTAATCAGTTTAGTTCCATCTTGGAATCAAAACTAAAGATTGTTGGTTAAATAATCAAAATTATATATAATTTCATCAAGACTTTTGGACTTATTAATTACTTTATAAAATTTTCTATCACCATATCTATAGTTTAATTGTTTACTGTTTTCAAAGTTAAAAAATCGAATAAATTGCAGTAAACTAATAATTATAATTAATAGTTCAATAACAGTGATTGATTTTAAATAAAATGGTAAATTTCTATATTCCAATCCATTAAATAATGTTGCTGCAGTTAACAGAATCATAAATAAAGCAAACAAACTTATTATTTGTGTTGCTGGTTTCCTTAATTCATCAATTTCATTATTTAAATTCATCTTAAATACTCCTTAAAATACGTTTCTTAAAACCTTTGATATTTTCATTAGTCACTCTTATTCTATGCATTTTATAAAAAAAAAAAGCATCTTTGAATAGAATTACTTCACTTCAAAGATGCTTGAACATGCTTTGTCAACTGATTATAGAAATTATGTTTAACACGAAAACTACTACTGTAACAATAATAGCTATTTTAAGAAGATTCGTTCCTTTTTTCTCATCATATTTCTTATATTTCAGACTACAAATTATACTTCCTATACCAAAGAGCGGTGTAATAATTGTTAATACGATAAAAACCCATGCCCATTTTTTAAAGCTTTACCATTGTTCTCCATAGTAAATTCTCCTTTATAATGTATGTATTTCAGTGTTTTATTGTAAGATAATCGTTCCAAAAATTATCCAACTTGTCACAAATAATGGAACTATTGTTTTAAATAAAAATATGTCATATTTCTTCTTACGATAAATATCTAAAGCTAACCAAATTAATATAATTATTATTCCAATAAATATAAATACTGGATTCATTGATAATGCATCTTCTCTTAAAGCATCTACCATTTTTAATTTGGTAATTGTTAGCAAAACTATTGATAAAATGAAATAGTAAATAGCTCTGATTCTAGCTGTTTGTAAATCTAACTCTTGAAAATCTAATTCTTCACTTTCTGGGTTTTGATCTTTATGTATAATATATTTTAACAAGCGAGGTTTTACCCAAAAATGTTTAATAGCAAAATACATATAAATGTATGAACCTAAGTGCGTAAACATTAAAAAGTTACTTAGGTCATGACCTTCTAACCTTCCACCTATAAAATAAAAACTAATTAGACCAATCAAAATCAATACATCAACAGCAAATGATAGTATAGAAAAACCTTCAGATTTTAATAGGCTTACAAATATAACCGCATAAAATATGATAAATAAACTAACCAATACAAAATATACCAAACTATTTACTCCATTCTTCTTTTCAATAATTATTCATTTTCATAAACCTTTGCTTTCACATCAATCCAACCTTTTTCACTTTTTCTATCTGTTTTAAAAGTATGATAATACGGTGAGGCAAAGGTCAATTTATTTTCCTTTGCAAATCTATTCATTTCCTCTAATAATACTATTTCGTCATCAATAAAATTATTCGATGTTATTCTTCCGTGTAACAACATATCAATACAAAAATAAGTTCTGAAATTCAAATCCTTTGTTGGTCTAAACGCCCTATCTACTGGCATAAAAACTTCAATGTTAAACCTTTTTTGCAAGTCTACTTGTGTTACTGCAAAATTAATTGGACCAGCAGAACTAACACCGACATCTTTACATAATTCTAAAAATTGGTCGAAAATCACCTTATAATCTTCAGTAGTTACATCTAAAAAAAGCTTATACGCTACATTTTTCAATCTAATTGATGAATAACTATGTTTATTCACTATCATCACCGTCACTCAATTCTAATTGTGCGTATATTTCAAAAACACTTCCTCCAAAGTAATCAACCATAACATGGTAATAAGGTTGATCTAATATTTGAATCTCATTTTCTTTTGCGGTTAATTCTATTTGATTATAAACTTGCTCAAACTCACTTTCTTCAAAACATTTTTCAGACAAGGTTGGTCCAACTTCTAACATATCTAAATATTCTATATTTAATTCAGGTATGTCATATAATTCAGTATTTAATGAGATATACGCTGTGTATTCATACTCACCAATTCCAATTGATTTTTTTGAAAAATAATTGGACCAGTGGGATATATATCTTTATCCATAAAAAATTCATTTACAGTATCTAACCCATCCAACCAATCGTCGTTTTTATCAATTTCAAAAGTGATTTTTACACAAAATGGCATTATAAGCATTCCTAGTTCCACTAGCTTTCACCCTTTTTTTCTTCCTTAGCCGTAATATAAAATGCATAATTAAAATAAGACCTACCAATTAATAAATCTGAACATATAATAATTATCATACTGCCCCAAATAAAATTATTTTCATCTTGAATCGCAGGGACCTTCAAGCTCAAATAAATTAAACTAGCAAATGATATTAGCTTTAATAGAATTCCAAGTAAATTGAATATAGTTCCCGAAAATTTAGAGGAAATGTCAAATTCACTTATTACAAAAATATGTAATCCTAACCACGATAACAACATTGAGCCCATTATCATTAACCAATAATCAAATACTTGAAAACCATAAGATGTAGCTCCAAATACATACACAGAGGCGAACGCCATAGGAATACTATATCCACATAACACATTTACAACTATGTACCTAATTACTACTAATTTATTTGTTTTAAAAGATTCTCTTTTATCTTGAATGTAATAAATTATATTGATTGCTACCCAAAAGATAAAAAATATGTAGATATATTGTGGCAATTTATTTGATAAATCGTTATAAAAAAATAGTATGGAACAAAATAATAAAGTTAAAGCATTGATAAATATTCCAAATGGAGTTATGTATGCTTTTTTGATATTTTTTACAAATTCATTATTCATTTTGATAATTTCTCCTTTGTCGTACCCATTTCCATCAATCATCATTTTCAAAAGTGATTTGGTATTATAAACAAACTTAATCCCACTATAAATCCACTCCATTATCTTTTGCATACATGTTAAAAAGTGCTAAATAGAAATATGATCTTCCTATTAATAAATGAACGCAAAATAGCATTATCATAGCCATCCAAATAATTTTATTCTCCTCTGATTCTCTTGACACAGTCATTGATAAATAAAATAACATAATAAATGAAAGAACTATTAAAATAATTCCGCAAAGTTTTTCTATTGCATTGTTTTTCTCACTAAATATACTAAATTCACCACAACAAAATAGAAATAGTCCACTTGCTGACATAATAATTAATCCTGCCAATACTAACCAATAGACAAATGCATCATCTCTAGAACCAGAAAAATAAAATACATAAGTACTACTAATCAAAAACGGAATATTGTAACCAGAAAATAAATTGACTAAAAAGTAACTAATTAGCTTTGGTTTGTAACTCTTATTGTTATAGTTACGCAATAGTTTCCCTTTTTCTTGTAAATAGAGTAATAACCACAATATTAATGAAATCACTATATAAGTTTTCATGTAGCTAGGTACTTGACCCTTTATACCTACTCTAAAGTATATAAATAAATAGAAATCAAATATTATAAAATTAACTAACGAAAAACCAATTAAATATGAGTTTCTAATATTTTCAATATATTTTCTTTATTCATCTTTTTACCTCTTAATTAAATACTGATTTAAACTTTGTTGTTGCAGTTTTCAAGAGTGAATAAATATTTCATTAGCTAAACATTTGGTGGTTTATGGATATCAAGTATCCTATAGTACTGCCACCTATCACCCTAAAACTGTTAACAAGATATTAAGTTATTTCCAATCATTCATTTATGTTTTTGATGGCTTTAGTGTTTTCTGTAGATTGTAATTAACCATTTAAATCATGGTCTCCCTATCTTTCTTGCCTGATATTTTATACATTCGCCTTGACTAGTTGCACTTACTACCACGTCTTGAATTTTTTTATCTTACTCAATCTATGTACTATGTTTATATAAAAAGAAAGCCCTTTGAATAGAATGACTTCATTTCAAAGAGGCTTGAACATGCTTTGTTAACTGATTATAGAAATTATATTTAATACGAACACTATAGCTGTAACCATAATGGCAATATTAAACAGTTTCGCTCCTTTTTTCTCATCATATTTCTTGTATTTCAGACTACAAATAATACTTCCTATGCCAAAAAGCGGTGTAATAATTGTTAATACGATAAAAATCCATGCCCATACTTTCAAAGTTTTACTATTGTTTTTCACAGTAAACTCTCCTTTATAATGTATTTATTTTTCATAGCCATTGTGCCTTTACTTTTCTAAATCAAGTTGATTATGTCTACAACTTACTAAGGTAACTAATGATAATCATACAAATTCAATTAAGAATTTCGTCATCAAATTTTCCTTTTACTTATTAATCGCTAAGAGGATTTGTAAAATGATTAGCCAAAATATAACGAATAGTGGACGAATCGCTATAAAAGCAAACTTCTTACGCTTAATCCATAAAACAATATCTATAAATATGTAAATAATAAATATTAGTAAAAACAACACCCACACGACTGGGTTACCTTCCATAAATTCTGAGCGCAATTCTGGCGTCGCTTTAATTGCCATCGTTATCATAAATATAAGTGATATAACCAGGGAAATAATGCCCTTATATTTAGAAGCTTCTAATGAAATTGTCAATCCTTCAACTTTTTCATACTGCTCTTCTGAAATAGTCTCTTTTGGCTTTTTTGTCAGTTTCTCAATTTTTAATTTAAGTGGTTTCGACCAAACCCCTTTTATTGCTATCCAAGCATATAGAACCACACCCATGTTTAAAACTAACATAGAATTTTGCATACTATTATAATCCTTATCTATGAAAAATAACGGTATTAAATACAAAATAAACGCAGCACTATACAAATATATTGGTAATACTTTCATTTTTTCTGCGTACATCACAGAAGTAAAGTGCACGACATAGTACATTCCGAACACTATAACTAATAATAAATAATCCATCATAACTCCTTTATTGTTCTAATACTTTCACTTTGATATCAATCCAATTCAAACCATCTACCTCATTGATAATATGATAGTATGGAGAAATTCTTTTCAATTTACTTATTTTTGAAAAAGTTTCTATTTCAGTTAAAACATTTTTCTCTTCACTTTCATAATCCTCACCTGATATACGACCATGTAGCATTTCCTCTATGTATAGATAACTTCTAAAACTAAGATTCTTCCTATGTATTAGTGGTTTATCAACAGGTAACATTAATTCAATATTCACCCTATTCTCTTTCATAACTTGAGTATAAACCATAATTAAAGGGCCAGATTTCACTAATTTTTCTTTACTAATTAACTTATAGAAATTTTTAACACAACTATCTAATTCATATATATTGAAATCCAAATATTCTTTATATACTACATTTCTAAACATCATATTTGAGTAACTCATTTCATTCATTCCATATCTACTCCATCCATATCAATTTCAGCATGAATTTCATAGACCTGACCACCAAAATAATCCACCATGACATGATAAAATGGCTTATCACTTAACGTTAGTTCTTTATCTAGAGCGTGTTGTTTAATATCTTCATACACTTGATCAAAGTCATCATCATCAAAACATTTATGCGAGATGGTTGGCAATAACTCTAAAAGTGGTTCATATTTAATATTTAATTCAGGAATGTCATCTATTTCATCATTTAATGCCATATAAGTGACAAAACTCATTTCATCCATTCCGGTCACTTCTCTTGTGAAAATAATAGGTCCTGTCGTATATATTTCATTAGAAATGAAGAATTTCTTTACGCGAATTAATTCATCTTTCCAATAGTCTGGATGTACAGAAAACTCCATTTTGGCAAGGGTGGGCATAATTAAAACATCTAATTCCATGGTCATTTACTCCTTTAATACCAAAATTTTGAAGTCTGCGTACTTTCTTACATATTCGAATGCTACTAACTGAATCCCTAGCAACACTAATATAGAGCCCGAAACTAAAAATTTTGAATCCGCAATATTAGGTACTAAAATATACTCTACAATTCTTTCAACATATAATAATGATCCTATCAATGTTAATCCAAGACCTAAAAGCGTTTTCACTTTGCCATTGACATATTGTTCTAGTTTAGGCATTTCAATGAACAATAATATTGTGCCAACTGTCCACAATGTAAAACAAATAAACATTGAAGTAGTAGATAATAACCAATAATGATATAAATCAATATTGTTTTGTATAGCCATAAAGTAAAATAAATTACAAAATGCAAATGCCGCATTATATGTGCTAACCACATTGATCACAGTCAAAAACTTTGCATAATTTTTTAATAATCTGTTGTTTTTATATTTACGCTTTTCAAAATTAAAAAATCGAATAAATTGTAATAAACTAATAATTATAATTAATAGTTCAATGACAGTGATTGATTTTAAATAAAATGGTATATTTCTATATTCCAATCCATTAAATAACGTTATTCCAGTAAACAGAATCATAAATAAGGCAAACAAACTTATTATTTGTGTTGCAGGTTTTCTTAATTCATCAATTTCATTATTTATATTCATCTTTAATCACTCCTTAAAATATGTTTCCTAAAGTTTTCCCAAAATCTATAAATGAACCTTTAGTAGCATTTACAGTTTGATTGGCTTTGTCCTTAGCAATATCTGTTACAGATTTTCCACCTTTGAAAACTTTTGCTTCTGTAGCTAAACCAATCCCAGCACCAATTAATAAACCAGCACCTGCCCCCAAAGGACCTCCAATGGAAGCACCTATGGCCGTACCTGTTCCTGTGCTTGCTGCTATTGCGCTCAAATCAACTGCGGAATCAACCACTTTCTTTTGTGTAGATTTTTTACTTCCGAAATTTAATCCAACCGCAGCTATGGCTGATAATGGCCCTAATCCTTTACCTAGAATTTTCAATGATTTCAAGCCCTTACCTAGCAAGTTTTTCCCTTTAAAATCTTCTAATTCTTTCAATGTAAAGTCTTTAATTTTTTTGGGGTTCTTTACTAAATCACGCATGTTTTCACTTATAACTTCATTGAAAGCTGCTTTACTAGAACTTTTTAGTACTGACTTTGGAGTAGCTTTTCCCATCACTTGTCTAATACTCTTTAACTCTTTATCATCAAAGTTTTGTGTCATTTTCAATGCATTTGAGAACTTGTCCGTAACTTTCATACCTTTGGGATTTTTCATTAGAAATTCTGCAGCTTTCATCATTTTTTTCCCTTTTATATTTTCAATGTTGGTATTTAATATACTATTCATGAACTTCATTTTTTTAGCACCTACAGCTTTTACTGCGTTTTGTTTCAATAATCTATTTCCTTTAGTAAGGTTACCGTCACCTGCTATTGCTGCAACTACCAGATAGCTCTTCATTTCCATTAAATTTTTTACATACTTTGCATATTTTTTGCCACCATATGCTGCATTTTCGTATTTTTCTAACTCTGACTTCATTTGTACAAATTGATTATTTTTCGAATGAAAAGTGTATTGTCTTTTGATATTTGCTGCGTTTTTAGATATTGTGGAACGATTGCTTGGCATATTTTTAACTTTCGATGTCATTGTAGCCACAGGTGAAATCATCGTTAATAATTCCAAATCATCTGAGGCATGACTGTTTTGAAAGTCCTCAAAATCTGATACAGTATTTTTAATGTGCTTTGTTAATTCTTTTCCTTTGTCTTTGACAGCACTATCTGAGACCGTTTTTGCCGATGTTAAATCATGGACGCCACCAATTGTGCTATTCATTCTTGTTTTTGTTTGCTCTATTTTTTCTACTGATTGGTCTATATCTTCTTTATAAGTTTCCAAAGCATCTTTATTCAAAATAGCACTATGATCATTATCTACATTATCATGAAAAGCCTTTACAGCACTTTTAAATTTTGTGTCAAATTCTTCTTTTATTTCATCCAAACGATTAATGGTTTCAATATGAAAACTTTGATTATAATTATTTATACTAGTTGCAGTTTTTCCTGTGAAATTGTCATCACTTTTCAGATTTTCAATATTAGTTTTCAAAGTAGTAGTCTGCGTTGATAATTTATTCAATGCCTTGGATACTGAATCGTATAAATCATGAACTTCAGCCATTTTCACTTTATTGCCCACTGTCTATGTCCTCCCAACTTTAATTACTAGCTAATTGCCTATTAATACTTTCAATACTGCTTGATAGCTCTGTTATATCTGATTCTACACCTTCAATTTTGGTTTCTAACTTTTGCAAGTCACTATCCATTTGTTCAATCGCATCATCATATTTGTTACCATAACATTTAACTGCTTCGTCTAAAGTATCTCTTTTATCATCTGCTTTATTTCTTGTATCTCCAGACCATTCATTATTTTCAATTTCTATACCACTGTATGTTTTATTTTCTGAATCAAAGTCTTCTTTTATTTCATTTGCACTTTTTATAGCTGCTTTTAGTCTCTTTTTATCTGTTTCTAATCCTGTTAACTCAGTTTCTTTTGCTCTTTTCTGTCCAATATATTCAGCGCGTCTTCTCTTAAGTTGAACTTTGTTAGACATTACCAATTCACCTCCAATTTAGTTTGCATTAACACTAGTGTTAGTATTTTCACTAATTTGGTTTGCCATATCGTTATCATTATTTTCAAAATCATCTACTGCTGTTTGCATGGCTTTAGCATCTTGCGTAATAATTGAACTATAGTTAGCTACTGCAGAATTTAACGTTTCTATTGCTCCAGCAAAATCAGTAAAGGGACTGATATCTGTACCTGATAATGCATTGCTAACTGAACTTAATTTGACGTTAGCACCAGAATTTGAAATTTCACTGATTTTACCTGAGGTACTACCTGTTTCAACTTTAACTTCCCCCATCATTATCACTCCTATTCAATTAGTTTGATTTTCTGACTTTCATTATTATTAAAGTAGTGCATTTCGTAAGGTTTTAGCATAGGCTCTTTATTTGTTGATTTCGATGGTGTAAAGTCTTGATCATAGAGTCTCGATACAATAACTGCTTGATTAACAATCTCTCTAGTTAGCTTTGTTTCTCTATCATATGTACCAATAATATCGTTATACATACTTCCTATAATTGTATAAACGTTAACTTTTGGACCCTCAGATAGTATGTTTTTAATATTTTTTTCTGTAATTCCCGTCATACCAACAAATGCTTTCAAATTATTAATGAACACAATTTTAATGTCTTGTACTGATTTTTCTCCATCTAGTCTTTTTTGAATTTCTACATCAAAGCCTTGCTTTATAAATTTAAGTTCTTCTTGAGTACTATAATACGATGAGACATCGTTGGCTTTTTTCTTCATGTTTCCTTCAGGATCAATTAAAATGATTGTCGATTTATTTTTTAATGATTCAAATGTTTTAAAAATTCTATTATTTACTATTTCTAAGTCTTTAGGAACTCTCGCAGTGATAATACTAGGAACCTTCAAATCCAAACTCACTAGTTCTACTTCTTCAAAGTCTAAGCCTAATGGTATTTGATGATTTTCAAGGATTACTTTCTCTAAATCGTAACGTGCACTTAAATCTTCCAAAAGCACTTTCTCTGGCATCATTGGAATACGCGGTGGATAATCGCCTACGTAATACTCATTCATTTGTGCTATTTCATCTTTGATTCTGCTGTTGTATGTTTGATCCTCACTTACTTCAAATGGTTGAGCAATTTGTACCTGAGTAAAGTTGTCATCATTTATTGCAGCACGACCTTTTATATCTTTGACGCCTTTTTTATATGAACCTATAATATTCGTGAGTTCACTATTTTCAAATAGGTAAAGTGCGATACGTGTCTTTATGTTTGTAAATATCGCAGATTTAATTGCATTAGAACGTGAACCTGTCAAAATAATATATACGCCTAACGCCAAGCCTTCTCGCGTTACTTTTGCCATCATTTCTTCATAATTTTCAACAAATGGTGATTCTTTAACCGTGTCGTAATTATCAATAATGATAAAGACGTTTGGCACGTTTGTTTGTGTTGCTTTATTATATTGTTCAATATTAATTACACGTTCTTGACTCAACATTTTCTTACGCTCTGCAATCAATTGAGTTACTCGTTTAATTGCTTTTTCAATTTTTTCTTCTTGATCCACTGTGAAATAATCGGCTACATGTGGTATATCCGATACAGGCATCAAGCCATTAGTACCAAAGTCAAATAAGTACATATGTGCTTGATTGGGTCTATAATGACGTGCAATATCAAATATTATATTGTGTAAGAAATTGGTACGACCATAACCTGGACTTCCTATTAATGCGATGTGACCTGCTTGTTTTAATTTAAGTTTCAGTGGTCCTTGGTATTGTTCTTCAGGAACATCTTTCAGACCTAGTGTGAGTTCAACTTCTGGTGGCTGTGTTGACCACAATTTTTTGAAATCTGTTTCAATCAAATCCGTCTGGTAAACCGCTTCAGGTAATGGGGGTAACCAAGGACGCTTTACATTTTCAACGGCTAGACGTTCAGTAACCTGCTCAATATGATCAATCACTGCCTCTAGCTCTGTTTGTGACGCCTCTTGTTCATCATTGACTAGCCCACTTAAATCTTTATTAATTGCTTGTAATTGACCAAAGTCATTAATCATGTATATTGTTTTGTCTTCGACTTCTAAAGCATCACCCATGACATCATACGCTGCCCCACTCCAAGCAGATTGAAATAATTCATAGATTTCATTGTTACCTACTTGTAAATAAGCACGACCAGGTAATGTAATATCAGCAGCATCTGGTGTTTTTAAAATTTCGTTACTATCTTGTTTATCCTGTACTTTTAATGCCAATTTAAATTTAGAATTGGACCATATTTGATCATCTACAACACCCGATGGTTTTTGTGTTGCTAAGATTAAATGAATGCCTAATGAACGACCGATACGCGCTGTTGATACAAGTTCTTTCATAAAATCAGGTTGCTCAGATTTTAATTCGGCAAACTCATCCGAGATAATAAATAAGTGAGGCATGGGTTCTGTAGCTAAACCTTCTTTAAATAATTTATGATACTGGTTAATGTGATTCACATCATGTTGACCAAACAACCGTTGACGTTTACGTAATTCTGCTTTAATGGAAGTAAGCGCACGCATCGCTTCATCGCCGTCTAAATTAGTAATCGTACCTACGAGGTGCTTTAAATCTTTAAAAAGATTCGCCATACCGCCACCTTTATAGTCAATCAATAAGAATGCCACTTCATGTGGATGGAAATTAACAGCTAATGATAAAATATAAGATTGAATAATTTCTGATTTACCAGAACCTGTCGTACCCGCAATCAAACCATGTGGTCCATGCGCTTTTTCATGTAAATTTAGCGATAAAATATCATCTTTACCACGTACACCTAGTGGCACTGCCATCGTTTTAAATGTTTCATTTTGTTGCCAACGGTGCGCAATGTTAAGCTCTTTTACTTCGTTAACGTTATACATTTGTAAAAAAGTAACGCTATTAGGAATTGCATTTTTCATATGTTCAATATGATTTAAATTGGCCAAGCGTCTAGCTATGTATGCTTTATCTATGTCCCCTGGAGCTTCAGGTGTGAATTGCAATTGCATTAATTCTGCTTCTTTCATCACGAGTTCGCCTTCTGTACGTGATTTAATATCAATAATTGTTTCCACATGTTCAGGCAAGCTCTCGATGACATCTTCAACAAAGATAAGCGAAATCCCATATTCTGATAAATCTTGATTAACATATTCTAAGATAACGTGATCGATAATAAGTGACATATCAGTAATTACGAAAATGAGATGTGGTGTAAACATAATTTTTTCATTACTTTTACTACGCTCCCGCACTGTTTGAATACGTTCTTTAATCATGCTATATACAGATGTAAGTATCTGATCTCGTGTACGTTGATTGTAGACAAACCCTCTGATATTTTGTGCTTGCAATGTCATATGTGGTAACCATCTGGCCCAATTAAATGTATCTCGCTCATCTTCACGCATAACAAGTAAAAATTCAATATCGTGATAACTATGAAAAGTTGATAATTGCAAAATCATTTTTTCTAACTCTTCAATTATCAAGTGGCGCACACCAATATATGCAATAGGACCATGTGTTAAATCATTAACTAAAGGAGCTTGTTCTACATCTTGGTAGAATTCATAAAGTTCCTTAGCATCATCAAACAGTTCATCTCTTCGTGGAATAAACTCATCTTCGTTATAATCTATTTCGAAAGATTTTTTAATATTTGTTATGCCTAACTTATAATGCAAGAAGTCATGATGATGTGATGTTTTTTCATAAATCCGTGGCGCTCTCGTTTCTACAATATCTTTGATTTCAGGTAACAAGGGATAATGAAAATTCAGACTAAATCGTTGTGCCTTAATAGCATTATTAATTTCTGTTGTCTTATCTCTTAAATATAGTTGATAGTCTTTTTCACGCTTGTCCACTTCTTCTTTATATTTCTTTTTCTCTGTAAAGTAAGTAGTGATACCAAAAATAATTGTAACTATACTCATACCTATCATCATCAAAATGTATACACCAATAGGTCTTACTAAAAAGATGACTACTGTTAAAGCAATCATTACGAGCGGTGGAATGATTGCACGCCAAATCATAGTGTTATTTTTTTGAATAGGCTGTGGTGGTTTTTCTATTTTAATTTTATCAGTTGGCTCTCGGTGGATAATTCTAGGTGAACGATGGTAATCATTATAATCCTCTAATTGTGCATTCGGGTCATTTCTAATTAAGCGAATTAATTGTGAACTCATCTCTTTATGTGAACAAATAACAATGCCTTCAGCTTGAACTTCCGTCCAAATGCCTCCAACAACTAGGTGATCACCAATATATACTTTGTTTACCTTCTCTTTTTGTAACTCATAATTCACATATACATCTATACTGCTATCATGCACTAATTGAATAAATTGATTATGTTTTATGTCATTAATATGTTTAAACATTAATACACTTGATAACTCTGTTACTTCTATATCTTCAAATGCATGCGGTCCAATCGTCATAACACTTTGATTAGATGGATATGCATAAGATGACGTTTCGTCTTCGGAATATATCATGAGTGTGACGTCACCTTGTGCTGTCTTTCGTACCATAGATTGAAATATCGTTGAATGGTTTGCTTGCCACATTCCCGCTTCATTTTGTTCTAAATGAATAGCTTCTTCCAAATTTTTAATATACATATCTGCACTAGCATGATTGCTTATTGTATATGTCTTGTTGTTTCTCAGATTTAGCATTTTTACTTGTTCCTGGTACTTTATAATCAATTTATGCATTGTTTCTCAGTCCCATACTAATTATTGCGTTCTGCCTTTTGTCTTTTTTCTTTATCTTTTTGTTCTTGCTCTTTTTGTTTCTTCTCATTTTCTTCTTGCTGTTTTAACTTTTTATCTTTTTTCTGATCTTCTTGTTCTTGCTTCTTAGCCTTTTCATCTTTAACCTCATTTTCTCTATCTAAAATATCTTGCAGTTTATCGTTATATTTTTTGGTTGCTTCTGATCTTTTATCATTTGATAGATCTGGATTATTTTTAATATCACTTAACTTGTTAATCAACGCTAATTTCATAATATCGTTGTCATCTAAATAAGTAGCAATATTTAACGCTTCATCTAGATGACCTTGCCCTAATTCAACCCAATACAACAAGTAATCTTTATTTGAATTCGGCGTAATATTATTTAATAAATTTTCTTTTTTCTCTTTTTCCAAACCTTGCTTATTTGTTTGTATGTAACTCGTTGCATATATGTATAAAGCTTCTTTATCTAAATGCTTACCATTTAAATCTTTATACTTATTTAACACCTGTGTATAGTCTGCTTTTACGTATGCTTGATAACCCTTTTCAACTTGGTCGTTCATTTTCATTACAGAGAAATACATATATGCCAATAGCGCTAATAAACCAATAGCTACCACTCCCACGGAGATAGCTATCCATTTAAAAACGGTATATCTAGTCTTTCTTACGTAGGCAAAATTTTGTGTATAATCTTTTTGTTGTTTATCGTATTGTTCATTCAACAATACCGTTAACTGTTGTAATGTATTTGCTTCTATAATTTTCTTTTCGAATGGCGTACCTTTATGTAACGCTAAATTACCTTCTACTAAAGCTTCAAAAGATGTTTTTTGATTAAATGCAGTAATCACTAATGCTTTATACCGTGTCAAAAACTCTTCTTCTGATAGAGCTAATGGAGCAACTACATTTTTCAGCCCTCGTGTTTTGACTAAAGGAAGTCCATCTTTTGTAAAATAAAGCTCATCAGCACTTAAATTAAATGTATAACGCGTATTACTAATATCTTGTAATTTTGAAATATTTAAGAGATATCTTAATTTTTCATTTTTAGCAAAATTTTTTATGTTATCGAAGGGGATTGTATGTTCCGAAATTTGATAGTGAATTTGATAACTATCCTTTAATTCTGTCACATCAGCATCCATAAAATATTGACTGTTCTGTTCCAGTAGGTACATTAAGTGATGATGTTCTGCCTTAATAGATGCTTTAGATATTTCCCTCATATCTACTCTTTGTTTTTGTATATTAGCTGTATCTACAACCTCTTCTAACGGTTCAAGTTCATTTTGTGCTTTAGACTTATTATCAGCCATTTTCATTTCTCCTTATAATAATTTCAAAATATCACCATCAGCAATTTGGAAATCAATTAATCTATCATTTTCTACTAATAATTGCTGCTTGGTTATGACTTTTATTTGAATTTTCAAATCGTAAATATCAATATCTAAGCTATCCATTACTAAAGGTAATAATGTCTTCAAAGGCATGTATATTGGCACAGCTAAATCGTATGTCCCGAAATTGTAATTGGAAAAATCAAACGTTACTTTTTTATGCTGATTCATTTATGTCTTCGTCTCCCTCTGCTAATTGAAAAAATCACAAATCCAATGGTTAAAAAAGCTCCTATACCTAACAAAATATATGGGATGATATTTTGTTGCTGCTTATTTTGTATATAAGGCCTTTTATCACTTTCAGAACCATTTTGAGGTTCTTTTGTCGATGAAAAAAGTCTGTTTTTTGTTTGATCCAAACGAGTCGATTGACCCGTTTGATCATGAAACAGTTCTTTTTTAATCTTTTTATCTTTTGCTTGTTGCTTATCTTTAATGCTGTCATTTACTGCCTTGCTATCATTATCAAATAAAGTTGTATCATATTGATCCAAATCTTTATTGATAGTTTCTTTTTCTTCTTTTTGAACATCAATATCAAGGCTACCTTGCTGATTATCCGCAGTTAATAATGTCAATGTTAATAATCCTTCCATTAACATTAGATTAGCCTCTCTCTTTTAAAGTGCTTGATGCACATGTTCATGATAAAACTAACGATAGTCAACAGTATTAATATGACTAAGGCAATGCCAACTGGATGCTCTGCATTTAGATAATTAAATATCATCGTATCTATATAAGATAACGGTGAAAACTTATTCAAACCACTACTATTGCCAGAGGGATTTAAATAGTTCATAGCTACGAAATATATGGCTAACACAGTAATCATGATAAACATACCTATTGATTTTAATTGTCTTAACAAATAAGTATTAATCAATACAAACACCATCATAGTAATAATAATCATAAACATAAATCTCATTTTATAACCTGACAGTATCGCATATCTGTTCATTGCAATGATACCTATAACTACACCTTCTAATAGGCCTACTGTTGTGATAAATGTTGAAGTAATCATGTTATTCCACAAATTATTGTACTTGTTGAATTCTTGTTTCACTATGTTTAATGAACCTTTTGCTCGTTCATAACTATAAAATACATAACCTGTCATCATAGCAATTAAATACATCAGCAATACTAGAATTGTTGAAGACATCGTATCTTTTTCACTATTATTCGCCATGACATTTTCCAAATTCTTTTTCTGTATTGGGTTACTCATAAATGCTTTTAATACCTCATTTTGACGATCTCCATCTTTAGAGTTTTTCAATACATTTTCAAAATCTTTAGCAAACAATTGATTATCTTCTTCATTTTTTGCCATTTCTTTATTTAAATCATTAGCTCTTGTGCCTAACGCTCTTCCACTTGCATGTAACTTACCTACATTGTCATCTAATTGATTCAATTGTCCACTTATGGAATCCGCTATTGATTTAGATTGTTGACTATCTGACAATAGTTGCGTACTTCTCTCTGAGAGTTTACTCACGTCACTGTCTAAGTGCGTAGATAATGTGGTGAATTCTTCACCCTTATGTTTATCGATTTCAGGTTCTGCTGGGTTTTCATTAAGCGCCTTTTCAGTTTGACTCAACTGCCCAATTAACGTATTAATATCTTTTTTATTCTTACTTATTTGATCCTTATTATCGAGCAAATCATCAATCATTTTATCTGATGAATCATTTAAATCATCAATTTCTTTTATCAATGATGATTTATCAGATTTGAAATTTTCCATATCTTTAACAACTTGATTTACCATCATATCTGCAATATCTTCATTATTAATTTTTGGACTCTCCATTTTTACGTCCATATCTTTATAAATACTGTATTGCGATTTAAACCTATCTAAAGACCGTAATTGTTGTTGGATCTCAGCTCTGATTAATTGACCTTCCAAATTATGATTGATAGATAAATCAACGACATTAGCACTTTGGTCATCAGATAGATCTGTTGGTTGTTCATTATTTGAACCCGTCTCTCTTTTATCTGCTTGTCCGAACAATAGTTGCAGTTTCATTGTTTTATCTGAAAGAAAATCCTCTTGTTTTTTAGGGTTTTCTTTTAATTTAGCTACACCCTTGATTTCCACATTATACGAACGGTTCGTTGTATCTAATTCAATATCGTTATTTTCTATATCATATTTTTTGTCATTAACCGTTACAGTGCCTTCAAAATCAAAGTTAGGATCTGTCGCAATAGTCAATTGATTAATATCTTTACTTTTAAGTGTTTCTTTTCGATCAAAGTTAACGCCTTGTTTAATCAATTTACTAGTATCATCAGCTTTCAATTCACCATTATAATTATCTTGGCGTATATACTCATTTGGATGCGCTTTTTTAAAATCATTTCTGAACGTCTGTACGTCATTCAATATATTTTGGTATTTTTCAACAGAGTCAGACGGTAAACCCGCGTTCGCCAAATCTTGATTAGACATATTCAAAATATAAAATTCATCTTCTTCTGTCCCATCATTTATAATCGTATTTCGCAAATTATTGACCATTGTATCTTTTACTTTTTGCTTTTCAGTATTAGATGCTTCTAATGCTTCTTTCAACTCTTTATTATTGTCTAATTGTGTTTTCATAGATTCTGTTAGCTTTTGTCTATAATCATTCACCATCTTATCAGTAAATGGCGACTTTTCCTCTTTTATATTTGCTTTAATAGAATCCATATTTTCATTAAACGCCTTTTTATATGCTTCTTTAGAACGCTTTTCAGCTGCCGACTGTTGATTCAATTGCTTATCTACTTGTTTCAATTGAGTTATGTAGTCATTAATTTCTATATTCTCTTTTTGGTTTTTATAATCTTCTAATGTCTGTTCCATAGCAGACATATTTTGTTCGAAAAATGTATTTTGGTTTTGAACAATGTTAGATGCAGAGTTATTACTGTCAACACTAAACAAATCAGAGTTCGAGCTCAATAATGAGTTATTATAATTCTGAGTCATTTTTGTAATATCAGTATTTGCTCCTAATGAATTAACAAGGGTATCAGTAAATAACGATGGAAAATCATTCAATGGATCTAATAAATAATTGGAAAATCTATTATTTACATTTTTTTCACGTTTCATAATATCCCCGACATTTTCTTGTGCATTATGTAAATTATCAATAATACTTGTTAAATAGATTTGAATTAAGTTCTTATTAAAATCATTTAAGACATTACCTACTACTTCTTCAGTTTCTTTTGCGACACTTTCTTTTTGACCTACTGCTGTTTTATATTGTATGGACATTTTAGATGGTGTTTTTTCATCCAATTGCATAGCTAATTTTGAAAAATCTTTAGGTATTACCAACATCACTTGATATGTTCCTTGCTTCAATCCATTTTCAGCAATGCTTCTTGAGACTGTTTCAAATTTATATTTATCTTGATTAGACAACCTTTCGATAAAGGGCTCACCTAAATTTATTTTCTTTCCATTATAGGTTGTTTGTTGATCTTCGTTCACAATTGCTATATGTATATTTTTATTAGTATTAGTTTCATTTTTAGCGTCACTTTCAATTTGATCTCTTTTGCTTTGTTGGCTAATCATCAGGATTCCAACAGTTGTTATTACGACAATTAATATTATGGTTAATGTATAAATCCAGTTTTTCTTTTTCATACGTTGTCCCTTTCAAATCTTTTTACAATAATTCAATTAAAGCCACATTGTGACATGTGGCTTAGTTATTCCAATGCTTACTGCAAACCAAAATTATTTGATAATTGTTGGTCTTGTTCTTGTACGGCATCTGCAGTACTGTTTAACTGTTGTTTGATTTCTTCTAATAATTGAGCAAATTTATCTACTTTAGGACTTAATTGTTGGAACTGCTCCTCAAAACGGCTGAACGCTTGTCCTTCCCAGTTAGCAGCAATTTCACCTTGTGCACGTGTTAAATCTGATAGGATTTGGTGAATCTGTTCTGCACCATTGCCATATGATTGAGACTTTGCTCTTATTTCTTCCGGACTCATTTTAATCATTGCCATAATATAAACCTCCTGAAATTTAATACTCAAACTTCTTTTAAAAGTGCATATTTTCAAAAAATAATTTTTTTAAAAATTTGTACTTCCTTCATAATAATAACTAAATATATACTATATGTATATATGTTGTTTAATTTATTCACTAAGATTTTAAATATAACAAATTTAAATTACATATTTATTTATTGAATATCTTTGTGTATAATCAAACATAATTATAATAAGAAAGGGTTTAACGGGATTCATTATGAGAAAATCAATTACCAAAGGGTTGGCACTGCTCGTTATCTTAGGCAACCTCAATGTCTTAGCTACTCCTAATATAAAAGCACAAACTTATTCGACAATTGAGGAGGCAAAAAAAGACCATCCAGAAGCTCAATTTAATACTAAGCGATCAGATGGAACGTTCACATATTCTTATGATGAAACTAATAATTCAAATAACACTTCATCCCCAAAACCTAATCAAGCTGAGCAAAACTCATCAATAAATAGGAATGGACAACAATCAAATAATAGTAATAATAGTGCATATAAGGAAAACGCTACATCCAACTCAAAAATACCAAATAGTGTTGAAAATAATGACACCCATTTATCACAAGAATCAAATAACTCACACAATACGCAGGAAAGTCCTTCTAATGAAAATGGTATACAACCGGAGTCTCCAGCACTAAATACACCTTCTTCTGAAGATAATAAAAAGCATTCAAGAGACTTAAGTAAAGCATATAAGAAAGACGAACATGGTATGGTTACATATATTGACACTGATGCATTATATGATGAATTACAATTGGAAACTTTCAATGATAAGGCGCAAACGGTTGACGGTAAGCCTCTTGCACTGGGAAATGGTAAAATTATTGATAAACCAGCATATACAAGTAAGAATAATTTGTATACTTCTGGACAATGTACTTGGTATGTATTTGATAAACGCGCAAAAGATGGGGAAACAATTAGTACATTTTGGGGA
The DNA here is from genome assembly GCF_022346615.1 of Staphylococcus sp. ACRSN. Taxonomy (GTDB): domain Bacteria; phylum Bacillota; class Bacilli; order Staphylococcales; family Staphylococcaceae; genus Staphylococcus. The sequence continues at coordinate 40,002 of NZ_JAKRNS010000001.1, forward strand.
GATGCACGAAATTGGGCTGGACAAGCTTCGGCTTCGGGGTTCAAAGTTGATCACAAACCAGAGGTAGGTTCAATATTACAAACAGTTAATGGTCCATATGGTCACGTAGCTTATGTAGAACGCGTTAATTTAGACGGCAGCATTTTTATCTCTGAAATGAACTGGATTGCACCTTACATCACATCAACACGTACCATCTCATCTTCTGAAGTAAGTTCATATAATTTTATTCACTAAATTGAAAAGCACGTGCCAATCAGCTTCATAAAAAAGAATAGCTGATGCTCTCATTTAGGATGATTGAGTAGTGTATTATGCCCTGTTATTAGTAGGTACAGCAATCTCAAAGAGGAGGCTCAATACAATTTCAGGGTTTCATTAAATAGTATAATGATATGCCTCAAATTAATTGATTTTCGACAAATCGTTACATTAGAAGTTTTTCGAAATAATGATATCGTGGGTAGAAATGCTACAAATAAAGTAGTTAACAAAATCATACTTAAAACAGAACAAGAAAACATTTCACCTAGTTCCTACACAATGTTATAATATGTCGTTTCTAATCTATAATATTTTTCAACTCTTTGCTTATCTTTTCTAATTCAGATATTGCACTGTCGACCCAATCACCTTTTGCTGATTTTTTAAACCCACTTCTAAATGCATCACAGTGACTGATAATTTGTTCGATAAGCATTTCTTCTTCGTTTTTCATTTTGTTTTCATGATCATGATGTCTCTTGCTATGTTCTGGTGCTATAACATTGGTAATTCTTCGTTTTTCCGTTATTTTTTTCAGTCCACTTGTAACTAATAAATCGTGTGAACCTAAGTTTGTCATTAGCATACCTAATCTTCATCTCCTATTTTTTCGATTTGTTTTACATATGCTCTTTTTAATTCATCTTTATAATTTTCTAATTTCAGCTCATTTTGTCTAATTTGCTGATTTCCTTCATGCTCATATTCTTCTAAATTTCTTAGCATTCTACCACTTGCTTCATTACTGTAGCCCATTTTTTCTTTTAAATGTAGGAACAGTGCATAACTCTGTTCATTTTCTCTTCGTATTTGATGCCTTAATTCAGTTAATTTTTGAAATTCTTTAGCTACTTGCTTTTTTTCAGTAATATATATATCTTCAAGTTCGTTAAGATTTTGATAATTGGCAAACATCATGCTAAATCACCTATTTGACTTGCTAATGATTGATCTTTAGCAACAATTTCATTGATACTCGTCTTAATTTTCAAAACATAAGTATTAAATTGTAATGATACATTTGTGAGTTGTGTTAACTTATGAGAGATTTTACTAAGTGGCATCGTTACTAATTTATTTTCATTAACACTTCCTGCATCCAGGGCGTCTAGGACTTCTCCATTAGAAAGATGTTTTCCCATAGCGCTTCCAGACTCCTGGGCGTCTTCCCAATTTTTTTCAAACAATTTTTCCATATTATCATACATTTTTCGTAATTGTTGCGTCTCTTCTTCTACCATTTGACTTAAACTTTCCGCTATTGAGAGCGCCGTTAAATGTTCTAATAACTTTTGTTGCGAAGACGATAGCGCACCACCATTTGCTTGTACCATATTTGCTTTCACTGTATTAATTTGTTGTAATTTATTTGACGCTTGCTTTTTCGCAGTAGCAAAGGATTTATTGTTTGCATCTTGATATCCCTTTAGCTTTTCTAATGCTTCCTTTATTTCTTTTTGCTCACGTTTTCCTAAAAATCCGAGCATCGCATGTCCTTTACCATTTTTGATGACTATTTCATTTCCTGCCGATACATACTGGGTATGTTTTATGTTGCCATTTAATTCATCTTTGTCAGAAACAATTCTTAATATGTTGCCATCATAGTTTTTTATAAACAACTCTATATACTCATCTTGTTTCTCATCATAACTAATAGATAATAAACCTTTGATAACTCGAAAATCCTTTACTGTTAATGGCGCTGGATTATAAACAACTACATTATCGATATCATTACTAGCACCTATGATCATCGCATCTCGACCACCTAGAGAGTGACCTGTAATTGTATCAATATCATAGTCTTTTTTTATATCTTTTATAAATTGCTGTGTATTGTTAAAATGCGCATCTTTGTCCGTAACTGTATGTAAACCAATATTTGCATCCGCACCTAAATCTTGTATTGTTGCTAGTGCATCTCTCGCATCTTGTTTATCCATATCAAAATTGAATGGGTTAAGCGTACTTTTTAATTGCTCCATATGTACATTGGTCCCTGTCATACCAACTATAACTTTTCCTGTATCTTTATTTAAAAAAGCCGTAGATGTCGTACCTGTAATAGAATCGGTATAACTATCAACATATTCAAGATTTTTGGGAAAACTTCTATCAAACTTTAATTGATTAACTTGTTTTTTTATTCTATTTATATTTAATGAATTAAGATTTGCATTCTCTATTTGATAACTAATCGACGACACTGCACTTGTTTCTTCAGTACTATTAGATAAATCATCTGCTTTTATTTGGTATTCTTTTTGATTCATATTTAAGCACCCTCACTAGGTTTAAAATTCATACTATTAGAAAAGTAAACATTTTCATCTTGGTTTTCGACAAATATAAATTCAAGATCTTTATAACCTATCGAAGATCCTTTTAAATCTCCTGTTCCTTTTAAACGTAATTTTGGTGCTTTCTTAGTTGGAATATCATATCTATCACGTAGCTGTTTAACATTATAATCACTGTTACTTAAATTATATTCCGCTGAATAGCTTGGTACATTCGGATTATATGATATATCTCCATTTTTATAATTATCTAAGTCTTTAAAATTTGCATATTGTGCAAAAAATTTAAAATTCTCTATTTCTTTTTTTAAACTTTCACTTTTAATTTGTTTCGTTGGTATAAATTTATTATTCTCCAGCTTTATTGGATATTTTTTTTCAGTATCATGAGCACTACCCTTATTAGTTATTTCACTTATAACAAAGTAACCAGTGCTCGTCCTAGTGTTTCTATCCATATATATAACCATACCTCTTGATTTCAAGCTATTTCCTTTTTGTTGTATAACCATTTCAGATCTGACTATCCATGTCCCTTTATCATTTTCATCAAACTCTTCATCTCGATATCCTTCTTTATCATAGAGATCTTCAAGATTTTTGATAGGATACATACTTAATGTTTTCTCGAAGCTTTTCTTAATTTGGGCTTCTTTGCTACCTTCTTTATTCATCATGCCACAACCCCCTATAAAAATTGTTAAAATTATAAAACTTACACACAATCCTATTTTTTTTGATTTTTTCATATTTTCACATCTCTCTGCTTATCATAAATTTTATATGTGCCTATTATATATAAATTTCGATTCATTTTACTTATCACTTTTTCATACTATCAAAATAAATATATTTAATCTATTTAAAATTTAAATAATTTTAATATTTATGAATTATAATTATAAAAACCTGATTATTAACTGATAAGCAGAAAATTTAAATGATGGTTATCTTTTATAATATTTGGCACACTTCTTGCATGTTGCTAAGTGTATGGGCAAATATTAGGAGGTACACTTATGAAAATCGGAATCATTAAAGAAATTAAGAACAACGAGAACAGAGTGCGTTTATCGCCAAGTGGTGTACATTAGCAAAACAAGGACACAGTGTCTTTGTTGAGACTGAGATCTTTTCAGGGTCATATTTAGTTCAATTTAGACACATTTGCAATTGTCGTTGGTGTCATTTGGTTTGGTATTGGCATAATATATTTAATAATTACTACACGTTGTTTTACCAAAGAGCCAGTACATATACCATTTGAAGAATTAGAAAATTAGAACGAAAATGCAAGCACACTTGAAGTTACGAAATGGACGAAATTTAAAAAAACACTTTTTGCTTGAACTGAACTCAAGTTGCGAGAATAAGATAAAAACACTGCGTTGAATTCATTTTATATGAGTTCAACGCAGTGTTTGTTCTATGAAATAAATAACTTATTGTTATCATTTTATAATAAAATGCTAGCTAATATAGGAGCAACAACTACAACAATAACACCTACAATGACTAGTGAAATAGATGCCATGGATGCTTCAGTTTCACCAAATTCCTGTGCAGATGAAACACCTAATGAATGACCACTCGTGCCAAGTGCCAAACCACGTGCAATCGGGTTGGTTATATTAAATAGTTTAATTAATTTAGAGCCTAAAGCATATATAATAACACCATTTAAAATAACTGCTAGTGATGTTAATTCTTTGATACCACCGATATCTGCTGATACGGGTAATGCAATGGCAGTTGTTGCACCTTGAGGTAACATAGACGCTACAACACCATTAGAAAATTGGAATGCTTCTGCGATAAGAGAAATACAAACAAGTGCAGCAGTTGTACCGAAAGTGATACCACCTATGATTTGTTTCCAATATTTTTTTAAGACCTCACGACGTTTATATAAAGGTATAGCAAAACATATTGTTGCTGGTTCTAAGAAGAAATTGATGATATCTCCACCAATTTTATAATTTGCATAGTCAATACCTGTTAATTTTAAAAATACGATGCCGACCACCATAGTGAAAAATAATGGTGTGAATAAGAAAAAGCCTTTTGTTTTTTTAAATAAATAAGTTGCAATGATAAATGGTATTAGAGATAGAAGCATACCAAAATAAGGTGTGTTGATCGCTAAATGTTCAATCATAATTTATCCTCCACCAATTTTTTATGTTTTGATTTTTTCGGAATAAAGGATTTTGTAATAATCATCTGAGATAAAAATCCTGTACATAACAACAAGAGTAATATATCAACAACATACCTCCACCTTGATGGAAAAGGGTTTTTGTATGTGTCCTTTCTATTAAAGTACTGATTAAAAAAACGCACTAAATCTGAACCTGTTTTATACTCATAAATGCTATTTTCATCGTCCCCGTTAAATACATTTGCAATTGTTTTAAGCATCTCTTCAGTTATCATAGTTATATCACCTCTAATTAATTATATCCTATAATATTCAAAGGTTTATATTTGATAGCTCTATTAAACCTATTTCTATCTTGATCATTAAAGTCACGACCTTTTAACCACCTTAACCTTAGCTCACTTCTTAATAAATTATAATATGAAAAAAGCGAGTCTTTCCTATATCTATTTTCATTTATAGAGTCTAAATACGGTATTCGATTTTCGTCCTCTAATACACATTGAGAAATCTCTTCTTCTAAAATAGCTTCATTTACCCACTTTTCTATTTCATTCATAGTCGCATTTATTACATAATTAACATCTAATACAAATAACTTAATGTCTTTATACTTACTTATATTATCAATACTTGCTCTCAATATTTTTAATCTAATCCATGGAAATTCAACATTCGATAATTCCATACCTACTTCTCCTAATATTGTTTCCAACTTCTGATTACTAATATCTTTCGCTAATTTTTTCAATTCGTGAGTAAGTCGCAATAATTCATTATAAAGTACAAATGAAAAATCAAGTTCTAGATAAAGTAACGAACGTAAACAATCAAAATCAGAATCGTAGCAATCTATTTCATCCATAAAATATTTATATAAATCCAATAAATCATTGTAAGGAATTAATTTATTCTCTAATTTCATTTGCTTGGAATTTTTATTTATTTTTTCAATTAATTGTTCATTTTTGGCATTAATTCTTTTATAAGTTGTATTCAATTTTTCAATGTCTAGTTTTTCAATTAAAAATCCATTTGTTAAGTTTTTATCATTTAATTTTATAGCAAAAATAGTTTGTAATGCACTTGGGTTTAGTATTTTTTCTTCTTCCCAATTATCTTTAGGCTTCAATTTCACACGTAATATATTATGGATATTCGCTGTTTTGTAATGTCTATGTAGCGTTTCTTTATCTTGAATTGCTATTTCTGCATCAAATATTAAATAATCAAAAAATTCAGTAATACTTGGATAAATATCTAATGAATCAATTTCTCTCTTCCTAATCATTAGGTGTAATGCAACTTCAAGTTCAATGACATCCTTTAAATCATTAAATAAATTCTCCACCCATTCCTTCATAAAATCACCCTAACACTTTAAAGTAATAAAAAGTAACCTTTTTATTCTAATCCTTAATCATTATAACTCATGCGATACTATATTTAGAAAATTAATTGTGCGCACCTTTGGTTTTCAAATAAAAATTGGAGGTAGTTTTAGATGAATAAGAAAACTGAGCAACAAAATAAAATTAATAATTGTATGTATGCTATGGCATTCAAGCAATCGGTGGGAAGTACGTTCACTTATAGTGAGCTAAGAGAGAAATCTGGTATGGTCTGTAGCACTAACGACCAACGTGAAGTTGGACGTCGTTTTGCTTACTGGATTAAGCATACGCCAGGACTTCCATTTAAGATTGTAGGTAAAAAGAATGGTAGTTTGTTGTATAAAAAAACTGGTCCTAATCCAATGCGTCACAAAAGTAACTGGAAAGGTGGTAACAACTAATGACTAACAACATATTCAAGCAATATCCATATTTTTTAAATTCAAATGGCTTTTATGAAGTGATTCCACCTAAAAGTAACAATGATGTAGAAAAAATTATTCAATTGTCTAGTCCCATCATTATTGAAAATAAATTTCTCGACCCGTCTACAGGGGTTGAGAAGTTGATTATTACAGATGGAAAAAATATTGAACGTATTGAAGCATCAGATATCTTAACATCTTTCAAGCTACCTGGATTGATTAAGTACGGCTTCAACATCAATGAACGGTACATTAAATCATTAAGCTATGCGTTACAATCGATGCGCCAGTCACTTCCATTATCTAAATTATATACCGGCGTAGGTGTATTACAGTCTGATGATGAAGGTATGGTCATTTCATTGGATAAACCATACTTTTCAAAAGAAATAGAGCAATCTCAAGCTAATGAAATCATTTGTGAAACACACTATGATTTACAACCAAAAGGTACTTTCAAAGGCTGGTGGGAGATGTACTTAAAACAAGTTAAAGGGAACTTACTACTAGAACTTGCAGTAGTATTTGCTGCTTCTTCATTAGTTACAGCTTTCCTAAAAACAAGACATGAGGTCGAGTTTGCGGGAACCATCTTCTCATTTATGGGAAATTCAAGCACAGGTAAATCGACTGCAGCCGCTTTAGCTGTTTCAATAGCCGGCAATCCTACTAAAGGTAGCAATACACTTTTTAGGTCTTGGAATGGTACTAGAAACGCGCTTGAAGGATATTTAAGTAGCAATTATGGTTTGCCTATCGTATTGGACGAATTATCGGCTGCAACCTTCAAAGACACTACTGGGTTGTTGTACAGTCTGGCAGAAGGACAAGGCCGACAACGATCTAATATAGATGGTAATGTCAAAGCACTCAAAAATTGGGGGACCTCAGTGATAAGTACGGCAGAACACAGTGTTTTAAATAATAGTGCACGTAATGATGGATTAAATGTTCGTACCATTGAAATATCAGAAGCTTTTACGACGAGTGCTGACAATGCAGATGCAATTAAAAGGGCTACATCGGTCAATTATGGCCATATCATGCCATTAGTAGCTGAATATCTTTTAAAACGTGAAGACGAAGTAATTAAATGGTTTCATACGGAACATGATTGGTTCAAAAAACAACTAAAAAATGAAACGAGTAATACTGGTATTCGTATGTTCAAACGCTATGCAGTGATTGCGACATCTGCTCGGATATTCGAACGTGTTATTGCAGTGCCTATTGATATAGATGCAGTAAGAGAATACTTGGTTAGTTATCACTTGGAGTCAGTTTCAGAACGCTCACTAGCAGAGAAATCTATCGAGGTCATTGTTCAGTTTGTAGCGCAAAACCGGGGGAAATTCTCTGAGGATGCCAAGCTATCAAGAATGATTGAGAATTATGGACTTATTGAACTCAAAGAAGACCACATACAAGTTAAAATCCTGAAAAATGTATTTAAAAATATGTTGAATGAAAATCAATTCCAAGATGTAAATATTGTAATTGATGCTTTACGAGACAAAGGTTATATCCATTCTGATCGGAACCGTAAAACAACAAAACGTAGCGTTCCAGATTCTAATGGTAAAAAGAAGACTATTGTCTTTTACCATCTTAAGCTAGATATGACTTATGCTTCAATGTTTGGTTTGAGTTCTAAAACAGAACCTAGTATACCACCACCATTCGTTGATAATACAAATAAAAATTTGCTTAATGACTTTGTTAATCAAGCCAGAGAAAAAGAAGCAAGTGACGATTTAGAACTATAAATTTGAATGTTATACCGCTACAACGCTATAAACGCGTTGTAGCTCATTAAATCAATCGGAGGAAAAAATTATGAACGTAATTGCATTAACACATAATATTACAGATGAAAGATCTGAATTTTTAGAAAACACGCCTATTGATGACATTAAAACTTTCTGTAAGTCAAATGGTTATAAAATTACAAAAGCTTATGACAACGATAACCAATTAATAAATGACATTAAACTTAAAAACATCAAACCTAAATGTATTGTCTTTTGGGGCACCTATGAAGATTACTCTGAATTGGACAGACTCTGCTCAAAGCTAAATATCGAATTCATTACAATATTTCCGATGTTGGTATAACACTTTTACTACTATCAAAGTCAATTGGGAGGAATAATATGGACGAATTAATCACATTACTTGCTGATTTAGTGATTGAAGAAATCAATCACACTGATGACTAATAATAACGCCCAACACCTCACTGGTGTTGGGCTTATGTGTAAATTCATTCATAAATATATATTATCACTGTGGAAGGAGGAAACAGGATGAAACAAGCAATGGGTTACTTACGTCAAAGTACAACAAAACAACAATCACTTCCGGCACAGAAACAAGCCATCAAGACATTAGCTGAAAAACACAATATTCAACACATCACATTTTATAGCGATAAGCAATCAGGACGCACTGATAAGCGAAACGGTTACCAGCAAATTACTGAACTGATTCAACAAGGACGATGTGACGTACTATGTTGCTATCGTCTGAATCGACTTCATCGTAATCTAAAAAATGCATTAAAACTCATGAAATTGTGCCAAAAATATCATGTTCATATCTTAAGTGTTCATGATGGCTATTTTGATATGGATAAAGCATTCGATCGGCTTAAACTTAATATTTTCATCAGCTTGGCCGAATTAGAATCTGATAATATTGGCGAACAAGTAAGCAACGGGATAAAAGAAAAAGCGCGTCAGGGTAAATTGATAACTACACACGCCCCCTTTGGTTACCACTACAAACGTGGTACATTCACGATAAATAAGAATGAATCACCAACGGTAATTGCCGTATTCAATTACTATCTTCAAGGTAATGGCTATAAAAAAATTACACAGTTCTTAGAAGAAGATAACAAACTACTCAACCGGAAACCTTATCAAGTACGTAATATTATTATGAATCCCAATTACTGTGGTCGTGTTATCAATAAATATGGACAATATGACAACATGTTTCCGTCTATTGTTTCTACAAATATGTACGAACAAGCGCAAGCTCTACGATCGCAAAAACAAATCAAACGAACACCTTCAGACAATCAACTCAAACAAAAAATCAAATGCCCTTATTGCGGGTCAACCCTTACCAATATGACAATTAGAAAAAAGAACCATGCATTACGTTACTATGTCTGTTCTCGAAATATGAATGCATCTCATTTTGTCTGTGAATTCAAAGGGATTAATGCGCCAAAACTAGAAACTCAAGTCTTAACTACATGTCAGGACTTCTTTCAAAATCAACAACTTTACTTAAAAATCAACGATGTAATTCAAAAACGGATCAAAAAACAAAGGGCCCTAGAAACTAGGAGCACACTTACACAAGAACAATTGATAGATAAATTAGCTAAAGGAGCCATCGATGCAGAAACGTTCAGAAAACAATCTCAATCGTTACTTCAACAATCAAAACCAACACTATCAATAAATGAGCAACAAATTCAAAGGTCTTTTGAAAATGTAATTCAACAACACTTCACGTTAAGCATGTTATACCGATATATTGATGAAATTCATATTTCTAAAAACAAAAGCCTTGTGGGAATCTATTTCAAAAATGAACCGCTAAACATTGTAAACCAAGCTACGCAATCATCGATTGCTTAATTAATGAAAGGATGAAAAATATGAAAGAAATGAAAAGAAAATCTGTAGGATGTTATGTTAGAGTTTCAACAATTTCTCAAGACATTGATAAATTTAGTATTAATGGTCAAATTACACAAATAAAGGAATATTGCCAATTCCACGGATATGAAGTTTTTGATATTTACGCTGACCGTGGTGTTTCAGGAAAAACAATGAATCGCCCAGAGTTACAACGCATGTTAAAAGATGCTAAAGAAGGTAAATTGGATTGTGTTATGATATATAAAACAAGTCGTTTAGCGCGTAACACATCTGACCTGTTAACAATTGTTGAAGGATTACACAAGCAAAATGTTGAATTCTTTAGCTTGTCCGAAAACATGAAATTTGACTCAAATAGTGGAAAATTACTCTTACAAATTTTAGCTTCCTTCTCTGAATTTGAAAGGAATAACATCGCCGAGGGAGCATTTATGGGGCAGTTGAGAAGGTCTCAAGAAGGGTATTATCAGGGCAATTTACCGTTAGCTTATGATAAAATACCTGACAGTAAACATGAACTCATGATTAACCAACATGAAGCCAATATTGTGAAATATATTTTTGAATCTTATGCCAAAGGTCATGGTTATCGTAAAATAGCCAATGCACTCAATCACAAAGGCTATGTGACTAAAAAAGGCAATCCATTTAGTATTTCAGCTGTTACTTATATTCTCTCAAATCCATTCTATATTGGTAAAATTCAATTCGCAAAATACAAAGATTGGAATGATAAACGACGTAAAGGATTAAACGATAAGCCAGTAATCGCTGAAGGTAAACACACGCCTATTATTAGTCAAGATTTATGGGATAAAGTCCAAGCACGTAAGAAGCAAGTAAGCAAAAAGCCACAGGTACATGGTAAAGGGACAAATCTGTTAACTGGAATAATTTTCTGCGAAAAATGTGGTGCAGCATATGCAGCTTCAAATACAACCAATACACTCAAAGACGGTACTAAAAAACGTATTCGTTACTATTCGTGTAGTAATTTTCGAAATAAAGGCTCAAAGGTATGTTCTGCGAATAGTGTTAGAGCCGATGTCATTGAAAAATATGTTATGGACCAAATACTTGAAATTGTCAAAAGTGATAAAGTTCTCAAACAAGTTGTCGAACGTGTCAATCAAGAGAATCAAGTCGATGTAGCTGCACTTAACCATGATATTGCTTATAAACAACAACAATTTGATGAAATTAACACTAAACTTAAAAATCTAATTCAAACCATCGAAGACAATCCAGACTTAGCATCTACGCTCAAACCAACCATTCATCAATATGAAACACAACTGAATGATATCACAAACCAAATGAATCAACTCAAGCAGCAACAAAACCAAGAAAAACCATCTTACGATACGAAGCAAATCGCTGCCCTATTACAACAAATATTTCAAAACGTAGAATCAATGGATAAAGCACAACTCAAAGCATTATACCTTACGGTCATTGATCGTATCGATATTCGTAAAGACGGTAATCATAAAAAACAATTCTACGTTACACTCAAACTCAATAATGAAATTATTAAACAACTTTTCAATGATACCCCACTCGACGAAGTGCTCCTCAGCACTTCGTCTTTATTTTTGCCTCAAACGCTCTTTCTTCAAATCTAATACAAATGTACTGTCCTTTCGTCATTCAATAACACTCATCTAACAAATATATTCAACACGCTAACAAATCATGGCTCAATGTGAAGCTTATATTGATATGACGAAAGAACATCCCAAAACAAAATATAAGTGGGATAGTAACGGGATTGGCTAACTTCATGTAAGAGAAGGATTACGCAAGCGTAATCCCAAAATCCCATTATTATTTATAAATAAATAATATAAAAAGAAAAAGTAAATCATAACCACACCTACAAATCCAAACTATATATAAATATATAGCTATATTTCCCAAAAAATGATCGGGATAACGGGATTTCCTTGTCATACCAACAATTGTGACGACTTTCGATTGGGATCTTTTCTGTATTTCAGTGGGATTTTTAAGCGAAACAAACGTTATTTCAAACTTATATTATCAAAATGATGTATCACGTACATACATCAATCAAATACATTAGGAGGTCATAATAATGACACTAGAACAACAACTCAAGCACTATATAACCAACTTATTCAATCTGCCAAAGGACGAAGTGTGGCACTGCGAATCTATCGAGGAAATCGCTGATGATATCTTACCCAATCAATATGTAAGACTTGGCCCACTCAGTAATAAAATACTTCAGACTAATACCTACTACTCTGACACACTTCACGAAAGTAATATCTATCCTTTCATTCTCTACCATCAGAAACAACTCATAGCCATTGGTTATATCGATGAAAATCACGATATGGATTTCTTATACCTACACAACACTATCATGCCCCTTTTGGATCAACGATACTTACTAACAGGAGGACAATAATATGCATAAATACATCAAAATTACACAAATCGTCATTACAATTCTTAGTGAAATTATCATTTGGATGAAAGAATCAGAACGAAAGGAAAACACTTATGAATAGATATATCACTCGTGGTATTGCCAATAGCTTACCTATCACCTTACAACATCAATTATGGCAACTTGTAGCACAACGCGAAAACGAACAGTCCAAGGCAAATGAATCATTGGATTATTTTCATATATTCCAACTCAATATGCATAATAGTCAATTATATATCAAGCATATACAAGAGCGTCCAGAGTATATCAAAATTCATAAGGCAAACGTCAAACAGCCTATCAATATCAATAAAGTCTACATTATCAGAGAAGATGATGTAGGCCTTTCCTATTACGTCATGTTACTACCAGAAGAATACTAGAGGAGTGAATATTACATGGAAACAATAAAAAATACATTAGAAACTGAAGCCATATTCAGTGATGACCAACAACATCGCTATCTACTTAAGAAAACATGGGATAGTGAAAAACAAACGATCACAATCATCACAATGTATCCGCATTATGATGGTATTCTCAATATTGATTTAACGACTCAATTAATTCTAAATAAAGTATCTGAAATGGAAGACTTCGGATCAATTGATTTTGTGAATCTATATTCAAACATGATAACAACCACAAATATAAAGCATATAGAAAATAGCCATGATAAACATACAGACATTCAAATCATGAAAGCTGTAAAAGAAGCAGATGAAGTTATATTAGCTTGGGGTGCATACGCTAAAAAAACAGTTGTTGAGTCTAGGGTCAATGAAGTATTAGAAATGTTGAAACCTCATAAGAAGAAAGTAAAGCAACTTATTAATCCAGAAACAAATGAAATCATGCATCCACTTAATCCAAAAGCAAGAAAAAAATGGATATTGGGATTTTGTGAATAAATTTATCATTAAAGTGACGGTCTTCATTCTAGACCTTAATTTTATTGTTGCCTAAGGCATTATCTGATAGTATGGTAAAGTATATTATGAGGAGTTGTAGAAATGAGATTTATTGGATCAAAAACAAATTTATTAACAAACATCGAAGAGATATTAAATGAACATTCTGATGGTGATGAAAAAACTTTTTTTGATGTGTTCGCTGGTAGTAATGTTGTAAGTGAATACTTTAAAAAAGATTATCAAATTTTCAGTAATGACATTCTTTACTTTAGTTATATAATGGCTAAAATCAGTATTGAAAATAATGAAACTCCTTCCTTCAAAAACCTCAAAAATATTGGTATTGAAAATCCTATAGATTTTTTAAATCAAATTGATTTTAGTTTAAATGAAGTTGGCTACTACGAGGAGAATTATAGCCCTAGTGGGAAATCTAAAAGAATGTATTTTACTGTTGAAAATGCTAAAAAGATTGATGGAATCCGTACTTTAATTGACAAATGGAAGTTGGAAAGTTTGATTGATAATTTGGAGTATTACTATTTACTTACATCATTGATACAAGCTATTCCATTTATAAGTAATATAACAGGGACATACGGAGCCTATTTAAAAAAATGGGATACACGTGCTTTAAAACCGCTAACTTTAAAAGCAGTAAAAATAGTAAATAACAACAAATCTAATTTATCTTTTAATGAGAATGCCAATAATTTGGTTAAAACTATTAAATCAGACATTGCATATTTGGATCCCCCATATAATAAAAGACAATATGCCCCAAATTATCATGTGTTAGAAAATATAGCTTCAAATAAAAAGCCTGAGTTATCTGGTGTAACAGGATTAATGGATTACAGTAATTTAAAAAGTACATACTCCATGCAGAAGAAAGCTAAAGAATCTCTTGAAGAGCTGATTAGTAATATCAATTCAAAACATATTATATTGAGTTATAATAATGAGGGAATAATTAGTGAAGAAGATCTAATAAATATAATGCAAAATCATTCCTTCAATAAAAAAGTTGATATAAAAAGAATACCTTATCGAAAATATAAATCGAAGATTCCTTCAATAAATGAAGGGCTGTATGAAATTTTAATTTATATTAGAAAATTTTAATAAAAAGGAGTTTATAATGTTAAAAAGCCCATTGAATTATGTTGGTGGTAAATATAAATTGCTACCACAAATTATACCATTATTTCCAAACGAAATAGATCTTTTTGTTGATTTATTTAGTGGGGGGGCCAACGTAGGTATTAATGTTGAGGCTAAAAAATATTGGTTTAATGATATGAATTACAAAATTAATGAAATGTTCAGATTTTTTTCAACTCAAGATCCTGATGAATTAATTTATAATATAGATGAAATAATTACTAATTGGAATCTATCTAAAACAAATCAAGAAGCCTTTCTCGCATTTAGAAATTACTATAACTCTAATCCCTCACCTATTAATCTATATGTATTAGTAGCGTATAGTTATAATTATCAAATAAGATTTAATAATTCTATGAAATTTAATAATCCATTTGGTAAAAATCGTTCTCAATTCACAAATAATATGAGAAGTAATCTATATAAATTTGTCAAGAGATTGAATGAAATAAAGCCTCTATTTACAGACTATCTTTTTGAACACCTAAATTTGTCAGATTTAAAACCTAACGACTTTGTATACTTAGATCCTCCTTATCTTATAACT
Organism: Staphylococcus sp. ACRSN; assembly: GCF_022346615.1. Taxonomy (GTDB): domain Bacteria; phylum Bacillota; class Bacilli; order Staphylococcales; family Staphylococcaceae; genus Staphylococcus. Next base: position 55,318 of record NZ_JAKRNS010000001.1, read on the forward strand.
AGAGCCAGTTACAATGATGGAAATAGAGGTTTTACAAATTGGAATGAAAATCAAGAATTAAAAATGTATAATTTACTTAATCAACTTACTAGTAATAAAGTTAGATGGGCTATGTCTAATGTCTTAGAAAATAAAGAAAAGCAGCATACTTTATTAGAGAATTTCATAAAAAATAAAAGTGTAGCTGTACATGTATTAAATTATAATTATAATAACTCGTCATACAATTCAAAAGGTGTCGGCAGTAAAGAAGTACTTATTACAAATTACGACGTTTCTAATGGCAATATTTTAAAATACTAAAATTAAGGTGATTAATATGGATTTCAACCGTACTTATTTATTTGATTGTGTATATGGAATTAAAAAATTAATTGCTTCAAATGCTTTAATCGATTTAGTTATTGCAGACCCACCATATGTGATTTCAAGAAAATCTAATTTTGCAACAATGAAAGACCGAAAAAATAGTCGCGTTGGTACTGATTTTGGCAATTGGGACAAAAACTTTGATAATCAGTTATGGATAGAAGCTGCTTATGAAGTAATCAAACCTGGGGGCAGTCTAATTATTTTTAATGACTTTAAAAAATCCAGCATTCTAACTGAAATATGTCATAATCTTGGATTTATATATAAAGATACAATCATATGGCAAAAAACTAACCCCATGCCACGTAATAGAGATAGACGTTATGCACCTGATATAGAAATGCTTCAATGGTATGTAAAACCTGGTAAGAGTTGGACTTTTAATAGACAAGATAGTGCGATGGAACGGTCAGTATTAAAATTTCCTTCCGAAAGTGGTGGCGGCTTTGAAAGATACCATCCTACTCAAAAACCCGTTAAACTTATTGAACACTTAATAAATATACACTCCAATAAAGAAGATATTATATTAGATCCTTTTATGGGAAGCGGAACTACAGGAGTGGCTTCGATGAATACCGATCGTAATTTTATAGGTTTTGATATAGATGAGAAGTATGTTTCTATAGCCAATAAAAGAACGAAGTTTAAGCAACAAAAATTGTTTTAAAAAAAATGACTTAGAATGAAATCTAAGTCATTTTTTTCATTATTTTTTCTAACCATTTTGGACTATTATCGCTAAGATTTATTTGACCGAGATTATTCACATTTAATAACACATCTTTATGAGGTAATTCGTCCTGGTTATTAGATGAATATAAAGTAACCCATTTTGAAAATTGATAATCAGGGTAATATTTCTTCAAGAAATCCTCTTCAAAAGTTGGATAATTTTCTAACTCTTCTATACCTTTTTTCCAATTTTCATATGTTTTGCCCTCTACTAATAAAAGCTCTTTTTCTTTGTGATTAGCTATCACTACATCAGGTATATAATATAATTGATTCATTTTATTTTTTTTAGGTATTACTATGTTCTGATTTTCAGTTATAAAGTATCCTCTCTCACTTCCTGCATGATTTTCATAAATTGCTGGAATATCAAAATAATCACATAATAAATGTAAGAAAATATCCGTAACTTTTTCACTAGTGTTTTCATATTTCCAATATTGAGAAGGTATATATGCTTTAATTTCTGTTAAATCCATTTCTATATTTTCTAACTCTATATTTAATATTGAACAAAGTAATAAAAATTTATTTTTTTTATTACGATTTATGTAAGTTTGTGACACTCCATGCCTAGTGATGACTATCTTTCCATTCCAACCTAACTTTCTCAAAACAGAACTAATTAATGTTAAGGCTCCAATATTAGGATCATGACCAATGTTACCTGCATTCGCTGGCTTTGCTAATCTTCCAGATATAGTTATTAGATTTTTATTTAAATCAAGATTTATATCTACCGGTACATTTCCTTTTGGTGGTTTTCTCATAGAAGATTTAAATTCAATCAAATCTTCTATGCTTCTAAAAGATTCAAACCATTTGTCATCTTTACCTATTAAAGATACATCGAGATTTTTATAAAGACTAGTACCAAACACACTAGTTTCAGAAGGTTTCACTTTACTATCTTTATTACTATCATTATATAGCATGTATAACTTTGAATCAGGATAAAAATGTTCAAAAAAGACAAATTTCGACCCTCTTTGATAAACACCTGTATTTCTACTTTCACTATCTCTAGTTTTAGTTTCTTCAACACCAAATATTAAGTTATTTTCTTTTTCCGGATTTGGTATTTCATTTTGTATAAAAACTAAAAAATCTACGAAACTTGAATATCCTTTTGACAATTTTATTATTATACTATTAATACCTTCAATCTCTATTCCTTTTACTAAATAATTAAACGTAAATCTACCGTCGATTATTTCAGGTATTATTTTAAAATTAGTTTTTTCCTCATTTAAGCGAAGTATTTCATTCTCTTTAATATTTTTGTTATTCAAATGTGATTGAACTAATAATAACAACTGATAAACCACACTTTTTTTAGGTCGTTCTTCTGAAAGAATATATACATTTTGCATCATCTCAACTCCATAATTGCATTATACCTCAATATATTAAAATTTGGAATATAACAAATAATGTGTATAAGTAATTAAAAAACCGCATCACTTATGATACGCTTCTCCTCGCATAATCTTAAATGCGCGGTATATTTGTTCTATTAAGACTACGCGCATCATTTGGTGTGGGAAGGTCATTTTGCTGAATGATAGTGCATAGTCGCTGCGGTTTAACACGTCTTGGTGTAGACCGTTTGATCCGCCTATAATAAATGTGAAGTCGCTTTGGCCGCGGGTCATGCGTCCTTCTAGTTCTTTGGCTAATCCTTCTGAGGTGAGCATGTTGCCTTTGATTTCTAATGTAATGACTGTGGATTGTGGTTTTACTTTAGCTAAAAGGCGTTGCCCTTCTTTCTCTTTTACTTGTTCTACTTCTTTATCGCTCATGTTCTCAGGGGCTTTTTCATCTGGAACTTCAATTATTTCTATTTTGGAGTACGCTCCTAATCTCTTTTCATATTCTGCTATTGCTTGTTTCCAGTATTTTTCTTTTAATTTACCTACTGTAAGTATTGTTATTTTCATTTTTATCCTCCAAATATGTGTATAGAATTAAAAGTTATTAGAGTTATCCACAAGTTATTAACTTATTCACACTGTTCCCTCTTATTATAACAAGAATGTATATGAAAAATTAATGAATTTTACAATTTATGCACATAAAATAGGTGGATAACCTGTATATTTGTGGATAACCCTGTGTATAATGTGGGTATCCACATGTGAATTGTGCACAGCTATGGATAACTTTGGATAAAATAGTGGATAAGTAGGTGGTTGTCTTACATAGTTATTCACATCATTTACAATTTCTTTACACAAATCCTTATTTAAAAGTATTTCTGTTGCACATTCTAACTTATATTTATTAGTTAACTGAATATTATAATATTCAATTATCAATTTCTGTTGATAACTTATGGGTATAAGTATCTATTTCTAATTTTCTGCACAGTAAAAAAACGCCACTTTTTTATATCATTGCAAAAATTTTTTAAATAACTAAATCTGCTATACCACACTTTTAATTCCTAACCATACAGTATCTTGGTTTCTCAAAAATTCCTATCCACACTAATATATACTTCTCCCAAACCTTCTCCACATCTAAACCGTACTAAATAATGCTAATACTAGCTTCTACAAATAAAAATAAGAGCCCCTAACATCAATGGATGCATCGGGGCTCTTTCTATAACTTATAATGTATATATTGGTGTTGCTTGAGCTTTATCTGTGTCGCAAAGTAGGACATCACGTTGTGTGTCGATATCGTGTTCGTTAAGTACTTGTCCTACACTCATACGTGCAAGGTCTTTCATGTTATTATCTTGAGATAGATGTGATAGATAAATGCGTTTGGTGTTACCTGTGATAACATCTGTCATAGCGTGACCTGCATCTTCGTTGGATACGTGACCAACATCGCTAAGGATACGTTGCTTTGTCTTCCAAGGATAGCGGCACATGCGTAACATATCTACGTCGTGGTTGCTCTCGAAGATAAATGCATCGCTACCTTGAATCATACCTTTCATGCGATCTGAAACGTAGCCTGTATCTGTAATGATCGTAAATTTCTTGTAGTTATTATGAAATATATAGAACTGTGGATCTATCGCATCGTGTGACACGTTAAATGATTCGATGTCGAATCCTGCGATGGATTTTGTTTCGTATGGATTAAAAATGAATTTCTGATCCATTGGAATTTTGTTATCTTTCTTTTCGATTGCTGTCCAAGTCTTTTCGTTCGCATAAACTGGTAAGTTGTATTTACGTGCCAGTACGCCTAGTCCTTTGATGTGATCTGAATGTTCGTGTGTCACTAGGATGCCGTTGACGTTTTTTATTTCTTTATCAATTTGTCCAAATAGTTCTTCCATTTTCTTACCTGTCAGACCTGCGTCGACAAGTATGCTGCCTTTATCACTTTCTACATAAGTGGCGTTTCCCGTACTACCACTCGCTAATACACTCATTCGTATCAAGCGATTCACCCTTTCTAATCTATAAACACTTTTTAAATATCTGTTATGGGGACAGACTTCGGGTTATGTGACCTCAATATGCCTGACCTCTTATTTTTGCTTTATTGTGGTATAAATTTTGCCATTAATTCATTCTTTTAAAATGACTTCACAATTATTATTTTATCTCATTCATCAAAACCAACTATAATAAATCCGTCATTGATTATATATAGTTATACGTTATCGAAGATTTGTTGTATGCTTCAATCATTTTGTTTAACAGTATATAATTTTAACATATTTTCTAAGTAATAGATGGTCATATTACTTAGAAATTTATAGAACCAGTTGCGCGTTTGTACAATTTTCATAATTTCTAACGTTAAACATAAATACAGTTACGCATTCTCAGATTCTTTATGGCGTTTTGTTTTAGGAAACCATATCCACATAATCATATCCAAACCAAAGATAATAAGTAAAAATCCAATACTGTATTGTGGTTTAAACCAATCTGCGGAAAATAAGATTATCGTAAATATTAAAAATAATGCCCATCTACTGATCATAATCCATGTTCTCGGTTTGAATTGGTTAATGCGCATAGTTTTTATACTCCTTTTCTGTATCTATATCATTTTGCCGCTTCCAGTTGCTCTGGAATAACAAAGTAAACGCTACTTTATAAGCTGTTATTTTAATCCGCGTTGACTACTACTGTTTTTACATTTTTAACCGCTCATTCAATCTATTTTATATAAATATTTTATCATATTTCATAGAATGCTTTTAACTATTTTTAGAAAATCCACCTGTCTCAACCAGGCACAAAAAGTAAAATAGAACGGCATACTGAGAAAGCGAGCCAACAATACGAAGACTAAGTATTGTATACAAAAAAAGCCAGTAAATGAATATAAACATTCATTTACTGGTAATTTTACTAGGATTTTTGTCCCAGACTCTCATTCATTATATGGCTACTATCAAAATATTAAACTTTATAATCGCTCTCTCATGACCATATCATAATGCTTATTCTTCAATAATCTTTGGACTATCTGAGACTGCCTCGACATAGTAAGTCTTAATCTCGTCTTTATGTTTCACTTTGATTTCCCAGTTAGCTTCTAGCACTTGTACATTAGGCTCTTTTACGACTGTGTAATAACCTAATCTTGCATTTGTTACTTCGTCATTACGTTTTAAATAACGGTTATAATATAATGCTTCTATTGCGCTTCTCGCTGTGATAACTTGTTTCTTATCATTATTTGCACCTTTAGAGGGCTCAATCGATTTCATCGCAGTTTGTGTATAACTAGAAGCTTTGCTACTATCATTTACATTAAACTGTAATCGTGCTCGATTATTGTTCATAATAGGATAGTTATCATAGGTTTGTTCAAAGGTCACATGATCATTATCAATCTTACTCATCTCGTAGTCTTCACCTTTGTAGACATGTGCTTTAGCATATGTCTTCAAATCAGTATACTGATCATTGCTAACATCGATTGCATCACTGATATCGCCTTTTAATAGTGCGCCAGATTTAGCACTAGAAACATCTGAATGTGATTTAACATAGGATGTAAAATCGTATGAACGTGCTGTGAGTAACTGCATTTTCAAATTATCGACGCTAGGCAGATGTTCTGGAATTTGAATTTCTTCTTGTTTGAAGTTGACTGCATTTTCGTCGTCACTGTCGTTAATATGTGACTTGTTGACTTTATCTATATAGATAATCACGAGGCTAATGTTAACTAGAATAAAGACGAAAATAAATAGTGTTTTTGCGCGTTTCCAGTTCATTTATTCTAGCCTCCCATCTGTATATGGTCGCCATTTTCCTTCGTATTCAATGTACCATTGTGGTTTGAATTCGCTATTGCGTTGAATTTCAATATTGCTTTTATCTGGTTGATTTTCCATTTTATAACCAATCGTCATATCGGTTACCTTTTCAAAATCAATATCCGGATTGTTTGCAAGTTCTGAACGCACGGTTTCAGCGCCAGGTAGCTTCTTCTCAGTCTCACCACTATCAATGGTCACATTGGTCTTAAGCAATGCACGGGCGTAACTAAAGACGCCTTTGTCTCCCCAAGCAATTTTGATATTGTTCAAGTCATCATCATTGAATGTTGGACGTCCATTGAGGAACATTTGATAAGTTAGATCACCTTTTTTATTATCTGTATTGAACAATCTAAAGTCATCGGTGAAACCGCCATGGTTGTTGATATAATCGAATGTACTTGGAATGCTGTCTTTCATATTTGTCGAACGATTTTCATCTTCTGACAAGTTGGTATAGCGATATTTTTCACTATCATCATTATAATTGGCAACGCCAGTATTGTTGTTATATGTTGTAGTACCACTTTTTGAACTACGGACGACAACCGAATCATTAAATAAGATCGAATTCATAGTATCTACACTTATACGGTTGTAGATTGTATGATATGATTTCATTTTTTTTGGTGAACTTGGTGCAAAGATATGCGTCGCTTTATCGATTGTATCTTTGTTGGTAATGATTTCTGTATAAGGTTGTAAATTAGACTGCATTGCTTTGAGTTGTTTATTAAACTTACTTTGTTTGGCAGTCGTTGCCATACGAACAACGTTATGTCTATCTTTACTTATCGCATAAAGCTTCACTTTGCCATCCATACGCTTATCGATTAATAAACGGTTGAATTTGAAATTGTTCGGCACTTTCGCATTGACGTTCAGTACTTGACCTAAATAGGTTGCTAATGGCATATCGTAAGTAAAATCAAGTACTAAGAAGTCATCACTTAAGTCTGGAATAATCAGATTATGATTGCTATGCATTTGTTCTGATTGTGTCACACGTTGATTTTTTAATGGTTTGATAATTTCTTTGATATTCTGTCTCGTTGCTTCCATGCCTTTTGTCTTTTCACCTTGTGAATGAATTACTTGATAAGGTGTGACAACTTGTTCCATACCGTCTTTCATTGGCTTTCCAATTGTATGTGGTCTTTCTTCACTACTATCTTCTTCCTTATCGACATTCGTCAGGTCTGGTGAGAAATTCCATGTCATATAGGTTAGCACGGCACTCATCAAGACGAGGATACATAGTATGATTGATTTAATAAACTCTTTACTCCGCATCCCAATCACCATCTTCTAATACTTCACATGGCAGCGTAATAAAGATTGATGTACCTTGTCCTTCTACACTGTTTGCCCAAATGCGTCCGTGATGTGCTTCAACTATTTCCTTGGAAATAGCCAGTCCTAAACCTGTACCACCCATCTTACGTGTACGTGCTTTATCAACGCGGTAGAAGCGATCAAAGATCTTATCTACTTTATTAATTGGAATACCGATACCATTGTCTTTAACACGAATTGTCATGCGGTTATACAAGGCATTCTGTTTCACGTGAAACTCTACACGTTTCTCGCCACGTGAGTATTTCATAGCATTGGTGATCACGTTATCGAACACTTGGGTCATCTTATCTGGATCGATTTCTGTGAAGATTGTTTGATTTGGAATTTCTCTAATAAATATCGTATCTTTTGCTGCCATTTCATGTCGGTTAATAATCTTATTAATAAACATATTAAAGTCGACGATTTCTTTGGTAATTTGATCTGATTCATTATCCATTTTAGATAATTGTAGTAAGTCATTTACTAATCGAATCATTCGTTCTGTTTCTTCTCTAGTAACAGAGAGGAATTGTGGTGCTAAGTTGTCATCTTTCCAAGCACCTTCTTCTAATGCTTCGATGTAACTATTCATAGATGTTAGTGGTGTTCGTAATTCATGCGATACGTTTGCAACGAATTCACGGCGTTCACGTTCTACTTGTTGTTGTTCTGTAACATCGTGAAGCACGGCAATATAACCAGTTACGAAGCCTGTCTCTTGTACGATTGTACTGAAATTAACACGGGCGATAATGCCTTCTGATTCATTAATATCTAATAAGAAACTATCGTTATTTTCATGAATTTCATCTAATGAAAAGTCTTCTTCTAATTTTAAGACGTTTAGCATATAATGTCCGATAATGTCTTCTTTAACTGTACCCATCATCGTTAACGCCATATCGTTGACGATACGTACCCGGCCACGACGGTCAGTTGCGATAATGCCATCACTCATGTGCGTAATCACGGAATCTAATCGTCGTTTTTCACTTTCGGTGTTTGCTTGAGCTTCTTGTACTCGTTTTGATAAGTTGTTAAATGCGAGTGCCAGTTCACCGATTTCGTCATTTCCGTAAATCTTCACACGTTGTGTATAATTCCCTTTAGACATTTCAACCGTTTGGTTTCTCATATCTGTAATTGGTTTAGTGATGGTTCTCGCAATAAAGAATCCTAGGATAACCGTGATTAAAAGAGAGATACCTGTGCCGACGATAAAGATTTGCGTAATGTTACTCAATTGATTAAATACGTCATTTATATCGGCTTCAATATAGACATCGCCTATTGTACCGTGATTGGACGTTTTAACTGGTAAGTTATAGATCCAAACACGTTGTTTACCGTTGCCGTAATCTTTTAACACTTGATGGCTATTAATTTCTCCTAAAGATAATGCTTTTTGGATTGAGCTATCATTTGCTTTTTGATTAATTAGACTGTGGGTAGACTGCTTTGAAGTAGCCATAATGATTTGATCTTTATCAATAAAGCGTATTTCTTCTATTTCTTGTCTATTGGCGTACTCGTTTAATAAGTTTTGAACTTCTTTTTGCGCGTTGACGCCGTTACCACTGTCTGTGTCATATACTTTTTCTATATTAATCTCAATTTGTTTCGCATATTGCGAGATATTGTTTTTAAATGTTTGTGTTAATTCTTTTTCTAGACTATTGGTAAAGTATAGACCGATAATTTGCATTCCGATAATTATCAGCAATACATAGACGATAACAAGCTTCGTGTGTAAGGATTGAAAATGTTTAAGCCAATTCATTGATTACGTCCTCTAATCATGTTGTTGAAGGAAATATCCGACACCACGACGTGTCACGATATATTCAGGATGAGATGGATCGTCTTCAATCTTCTCACGTAAACGTCTGATCGTTACATCCACTGTACGTACATCACCAAAATAGTCATAGCCCCATACGGTTTGTAAAAGGTGTTCACGTGTCATGACTTGTCCCATGTGTTTAGATAAATAATGGAATAATTCAAATTCACGATGTGTTAATTCAATATCATCGCCACGTTTTTTAATAGAATATGCGTCTGGATAAATTACGATATCTTTGATGACGATTTCGTTAGATGTATCGTTTACTTCTTGTGCTGGTTGTGAGTAGTGTCTGCGTAAGTTAGCTTTAACACGGGCGATTAATTCACGTGTACTGAATGGTTTTGTCACGTAATCATCTGCACCAAGTTCTAGTCCTAGCACTTTATCTATTTCAGAATCTTTTGCTGTTAACATAATGATTGGCATTTCGTATTTTTTACGTACTTCACGACATACTTCCATACCATCACGACCTGGTAGCATAATATCGAGTAATACGATATCTGGTTCTTCATCATATATTAAGTCTACCGCGTCATTTCCATCATATGCACAGAATACTTCGTAGCCTTCTTTTTTTAAATTAAATTCAAGAATATCTGCAATTGGTTTTTCATCATCGACTACAACAACTTTTCTAGCCATATTTATAAACCTCATTTCTAAATTGTAGTACTTTTTATTTCAGAATCTACACAGTTCCTTATTATATAATTTACCATTTATAAAGATCTAATTCTATTGTTGTAAATAAAAAGTTATATTTGTAGATTGTATAATAATAGCATGTATGAATTCACTTAGTAACTAAAGTGCTATTTTTCATTTTATAAACAATTTTCTATTATAGATAAATTTGTCTACAATTCTTATTACTAGCATACTACATTCTTTGTAAAATGGTCTGTTTTTCGCCTTATAACAACAATTCATCATAGCTGTATTTATTAATTTAAAATTTATGAGATTTAAAACCTCTGTAAATTCAAACTAATCCTTTATATACAGTTTTATACATGATTTATTATCAATTTTTTATAAAGTCATTAAAAAACGTTGAATAGTAAATGTCCGATAGCACGATACATAAACTGTTCAACGTAAATTTAGATATAAAAAATGCCCATCCTATTGGATGGGCAATACGGTCTCGACGGGAATCGAACCCGCGATCTCCTGCGTGACAGGCAGGCGTGTTAACCGCTACACTACGAGACCTAAAAAATGGTGACTCCTACGGGACTCGAACCCGTGTTACCGCCGTGAAAGGGCGGTGTCTTAACCGCTTGACCAAGGAGCCTGTCTTAAGCACAAAATAAATTATAGCAACTCTAATCAGTAATGACAAGCTCTTTTTCAAAGTTTTTTAAGTAAAATTTTCTATCTTAATTGTATTAAGTGTGAAAAACGTATTTTTTACTGCTATTTAGCTAATCATCCATACTATTTATTCTCTATCATATAGCTCATTTTCCATATTAACTTTCATTTCAAATGAAAATCCCTCAATTCTAAAACATACTCATACCGATAAAATAATTTAACAAACTTACCAACTCATTTTGCAGACACTTGCACCTATATTCAAAAATTATTTTTTAAAGCTCAAAAAACATAAAAAAATATAAATTATTAGAAATTAAAATTTATTTCATCTAGAATTATTATGGTAAGCAAATTAAAGTTCTATTAGGAGGAAATTAAATGGCAAGAGTATTATTCATCAATCCTGGTCCGTCAGGCCACATTAATCCAACCGTTGCGTTATGCAAAGAATTAGTAGCACGCGGTGAAGAAATCGTATATTATGCGAGTGATCAATTTCAAGATAAGTTGAAAGACACTGGCGTTGAAATACGTTCATTTAACACGGATGAGATGATTGACGCATTTAGAGAATATGGTAAGGATAATCTATTTCAAGTCATTAATGGGCTCTTAAATACTGTAGATATGATGTTACCACGTCTTATAGAAGAAACGAAAGATGAGCATTATGATTATATGATTTATGATTCAATGTTTGGCTGTGGTAAATTGTTAGCTCAAAAATTAAATATCCCAACAGTTTCATCTGTAACTTCTTTCGCACATACAAAAACATCATTTGATCAATTTTTAAATGCTATGGCAACGACTGTAGATCCAGAAGATAAAGCGGAGTCAGATGCGCATTTTGAAAATTTAAGAAAGCAAATTCAATCAAAATATAATGTAGATGTGCCAAACCGTTTTGAAGTGATGTATAATCCTGGTGATTTGCACATTTCATATATTATGAAAAAATTCCAACTCGATTATAAGTCTTTCGATAATCCTCAGTTTTTCTTTGCCGGTCCTTCTGTACAAGAACCAACAGATTCTGGTTTTATGGATGAACTTGATCGTACACGTCCTATTATTTATATTTCTTTGGGTACAGTGTTTAACCAAAACATTCCATTTTTCAATAAATGTTTCACAGCTTTAAAAGATGTCGATGCTACTGTTGTCGTTTCAATAGGCAATGTGAATAGTTTAGATGATTTTGAAGATGTACCATCAAACTTTGTGATTAAGGCTACTGTGCCTCAAGTTGAACTGTTACAACATACTTCGTTGTTCTTAACACATGCTGGTATGAACAGTACCAATGAATCAATGAAAATGAATGTACCGATGTTGGCATTTCCACAAAGTGCTGATCAACCTGTTGTTTCAAAACAAATTGAAGACCTTGGATTAGGGCAACGTTTAAATGCTGAAACAATGACTCCAGAACATTTACAGGAAACTATAGTAGAGATGTTAGAAAATCTCGATTACTACAAATCAAATATCGGTAAAATCAAAGCAGAGCAAAATAGTGATAAAGCCGGTTATGAATTAGCCGCTGACCGAATTTTTGAATTTCGTAAGGAGTTCTGTCCTCAAATTTAATTTCATAAAATAAAAAAGCACCTCGTAGTGCCCAATTCACTGTTCTGAAGAAAGTGAGAGGATACTGCAAGGTGTTTTTTATTTATCTAAGATTTACGCTTCCCATAAATCTTCTAATAAGTTTGTTTGATTACGGTCTGGACCTACTGAGAAGATTGAAATCTTCACATCACATAGTTCAGAGATACGTTCTAAATATCTGCGTGCATTGTCTGGTAATTCATCTAATGAACGGCAGCTTGTCACATCTTCTGTCCAACCTGGTAATGTTTCAAAGATTGGTTTACAACGTTGCAAGTCTTTTAAGTTTGCTGGGTATTCAGTGATTTCTTTACCATCTAATTCATATGCAGTACAAATCTTAACGTTTTCAAGACCTGTTAATACATCGATAGAGTTGATAGATAAATCTGTGATACCACTTGCACGACGAGAATGACGTAATACAACTGAGTCAAACCAGCCTACACGACGTGGACGTCCAGTTGTTGTACCATATTCGCGACCAACTTCACGGATATGATGTCCGTCTTCATCAAACAATTCAGTTGGGAATGGACCGTCACCAACACGTGATGTATAAGCTTTACATACACCGATAACTTTTGATACGAATGTTGGACCCACACCGCCACCTACAGTTACGTTACCAGCAACTGGGTTACTAGAAGTAACAAATGGATATGTACCGTGATCGATATCTAACATAACGCCTTGTGCGCCTTCAAATAATACTTTTTCGTCTGCAACAAAAGCATCATCTAATACTTTTGCTGTATCTGTTACAAATGGTGCTAAACGTTGACCCGCAGCATAGTATGCTTCGAAAATTTCATCAAATGAAGGACATGATTTACCAAACATACCTTTGAAATAAGCATCTTTGTATTCAATGTTTTCTTTTAATAATTTTTCAAATGTTTCTTTATCTAATAAATCTGCAACACGGATACCGATACGTTGCGCTTTATCTACGTAAGCAGGACCGATACCTTTTTTAGTTGTGCCGATTTTATTATCTCCGCGGCGTTCTTCTTCATATTCATCTTGTTTTAAGTGATAAGGTAAAATAACTTGAGCACGATTAGAAATACGTAAATTATCTGTAGAAATACCTCTTTCATTTAAAGCATCTAACTCTTTCAATAAAGCAACTGGATCTACTACAACACCGTTACCGATGACTGAAAGTTTTTCTTTATAGAAAATACCAGATGGTACTAAGTGCAATTTGTATGTTTCCCCACCAAATTTAATTGTGTGGCCAGCGTTATTTCCGCCTGAAAAACGCGCAATAACATCTGCTTGTTCTGCTAAGAAATCTGTAATTTTACCTTTACCTTCGTCTCCCCATTGTGTCCCAACGACTACGATTGATGACATATGAGCACCTCCAAGTTTTTCTCAATTAACCATTAAGTATTCTACCAATAGCACAGTTATAATGCAAACAAAAATCGAACATTGATTTTTTGTAATTTTCAAAAATTTTCGTTGTGAGTCATTTTAGTTATATAGACTATAATCATAGTAACACCAAGCTTCCAACTACTATTATGCACATTTTTGGACACATACTTCCATAACTTCCACATAAGTAAATACATACAAAAACCGTACGATATACATTCGCTATTGTATATCGTACGGAAAATATTTTTTATAAAATTTTCTTAACCCATCTCTGCATGTGCATAATCGATATCGGTAAATTTATTATACTGTTTCATAAAATGTAATTTCACAGTGCCTGTTGGGCCGTTACGTTGCTTGGCGATAATAATTTCAATTTCACCATTTTCATCATTTGTCTGTGGTTCGAAGTTGGCATCATCATCGTCATCTTCGTCCTCACCACGGTTGTAGTAATCATCACGATATAAGAAGGCCACGATATCAGCATCTTGCTCTATCGAACCAGATTCACGAATATCACTCATCATCGGACGTTTATCTTGTCGTTGTTCTACACCACGTGATAACTGACTCAGTGCAATAACAGGACATTCAAGTTCTCTGGCAATCGCTTTTAATGTACGCGATATCTCAGATACTTCTTGTTGACGGTTATCTGAAAAGCGTGAACCACTACCAGAAATTAATTGTAGATAGTCGATGACAATCATATCTAAACCATGCTCTTGCTTAAGTCTACGACATTTCGAACGAATATCTGTAATACGAATCCCTGGTGTATCATCTATAAATATTTTTGTACGTGATAGTTTACCAACGGCAATTGTAAATCGATTCCAGTCTTCTTCAGTCATTGAACCTGTTCGTAAACGGTTAGAGTCTACATTGCCTGAACTACAAATCATACGTGTTGCCAATTGATCGGCACCCATCTCAAGTGAAAAGATACCAACTGAATAATGATCTTCGTGTGTTGCAACTTTCTGTGCAATATTCAGAGCGAAGGCAGTCTTACCTACAGAAGGTCGGGCTGCTAAAATAATCAAATCACTGCGATTAAATCCTGCAGTCATCTGGTCTAAGTCACGATATCCTGTAGGAACACCTGGTGTTTGACCACTGTTTTGATCTAATACCTCTGCGTTCTCGTATACTTCACCAAGTACGTCACGGATGTCTTTAAAACCATCACTTTCTCTTGATGATGACAGCTCTAAGATTCTGCGTTCTGCATCATTTAAAATGGCGTCTAATTCAAGTTCGTCATTATAACCATCATTCGCAATACTATCTGCAGTTTGTATTAACTTTCGCTTTGTAGCATGCTTAAACACAATTTCTGTATAGTATTGTATATTTCGTGTGGTTGGTACATTATTTGTCAATTCCGCTAGATACTGCGGACCACCCGCTTCATTCAATCGTCCTTCTTGTGACAATTGATCCATGATTGTTACGACATCTATATCTTTATTATCTTCGTTGAGGTTCATCATCGCTCTAAAGATGTGTTGATGTGCGCCTCTATAAAAGGACTCAGGAAGTAAAACTTCCTGAGTTGTGTTAATCAATTCTGGATCTATGATAATGGCACCTAAAACAGACTGTTCTGCCTCATTGCTGTGCGGCATTTGATTTTGTTCATACATTCCATCCATTACGATTACACCTCATATTTCAATTCGTTATTATTGTTCAACTGTGTGCACACGAATTGTACCTTCAACTTCTTTGTCTAGCTTAACAGGTACGTTAGTATAACCTAATGCATGGATACCACTTGGTAAATCCATCTTACGTTTATCAATCTTGATGTTGTGTTGATCTAGTAAAGCTTGAGCAATTTGCTTTGTACTTACAGAACCGAACAACTTACCACCTTCACCTGTTTTAGCTGATACTTTAACTTCGAGCTCAGTTAATTGTTCTTTTAATTTTTTAGCGTCTTCAATTTCTTGTTGGCGCTCAGCTTCTGCTGCTTTATTTTTTTGTTCTAATTGTTTTAAGTTTCCTGGAGTTGCTTCAATTGCATAATTTTTCTTTAATAAGAAGTTATTTGCGTAACCTACTGGTACTTCCTTAACTTCGCCTTTTTTACCTTTACCTTTAACGTCTTGTGTGAATATTACTTTCATGTATTCTCACTCCTACTCATTTGTTCTGTTATTGCTTCTTGAAGTTGTTCAATTGCTTGTTCTACAGTGACACCTTTAATTTGTGTCGCTGCATTAGTTAAGTGACCACCGCCACCTAAGGCTTCCATAGTCAATTGAACGTTAACTGCGCCTAGAGAACGGGCAGACATACCTACAACATTATCTTCACGTTTGGCTACAACATAAGATGCATCAACGCCATCTAAACTTAACAGCTCATCTGCAGCTTGTGCAACCGTAACGGGATGGTAAATTTTATCCTCTGAACCGTGTGCGATAGCTACACCGTTATCTTGCAATTTAACCGTTTGAATCAATTCTGTTCTATTAATATAAGTATCTATATCATCTTTCAAGAAATGTTGCGTCAGAATAGTATCTGCACCATGTGCTCTTAAATAACTAGCGGCATCAAATGTTCTAGAACCTGTACGCAACGTAAAGTTACGTGTATCTACAATAATACCAGCAAACATAATCGTCGACTCAAGTCGTGTTAAACGTTGTTCAGTCGGTTGATATTCAAGCAACTCTGTCACTAATTCTGCCGTCGAACTTGCATATGGTTCCATATAGACAAGTAACGGACTAGAGATAAAGCTTTCACCACGTCTATGGTGATCGATAACGACTTTACGATTTGCTTTATTTAAAATGTTCTCATCCAGTACCATTTCTGGTTTATGTGTATCGACTACAACGAGTGTCGTCTTAGAAGTCATTATGTCCCATGCTTCATCTGAAGTGATAAACCGTTCTTTAAGTTCAGGTTTTTCATTGACCGCTTCCATAACGCGTCGTAATGTTGGATCAATATCTGACTCATTTAATACTATGTAGGCATCTAAGTTATTCATCATTGCAAAGCGTGAAACTCCAATAGCCCCACCAATTGCATCTAAGTCAGGTCGTGTATGACCCATGATGATAACTTTGTCACCTTCCATTAGGATATCTTTCAATGCATGGGAAATAACACGCGCTCTTACACGTGTACGTTTTTCCATTGGGTCAGTCTTACCACCATAGAAACGTACATTACCATTCATGTTTTTAATCGCTACTTGGTCTCCACCACGACCGAGTGCTAAATCTAATCCTGATTGCGATAATTCACCTAAGTCGATTAAATTCTCAGAACCTTCGCCGACACCAATACTCAGTGTAAGTTGAGCACGATAACCGACACTCTTCTCACGTAATTGTCCTAAAATACTAAAGTTGGCATCTTCGATTTCTTTTAAAATACGTTGGTTTAAGTATGCAACGAATTGGTCAGAACTATAACGTTTAAAGTAAACGTCATGTTCTTCTGCCCATCTACTAATCACACGCGTTACCATTGAGTTGATTTCTGAACGTTGTGTATCATTCATATTTTGCGTGATTTCATCATAGTTATCTAAGAACAACGTCGCAATAATTGGCTTTGATTCTTCATATAAATCATTGGTTTGAATTTCTTCAGTAATGTCGAAGAAATACAGTACATGTTCATTTTCTGAATAACGCACACGATAGTGGTATTCATTTTCTTCGATTTCTATTTCTTGTGTTTTTTCTAATTGCTTTAAAATATTTGGATATACTTCATTAACTGGATCCGAAATTACATTACGACTCAAACGTTCTGACATAAATTGGTTCATCCACTCTATGTTTTCGTTCTCATCTAAGATAATCATTCCGATAGGTAACGTCTTTATCGCAATATTGTTACCCTCAGAAATATGCCCACTGAGATTATTGACGTAATAGTCTAATTTCCGGAAAGCTTGCCTTACCATCCATGCTGTCCCTATAATTACAAACACTAAAACAACTGTCGCGATACCTGCAACTAATTGGTTGAATATAAACCATACAACAACGAGCGCAATAGCGGTTAGTGCCAAAATAATAAATGGTAAAATCAATGCTTTCTTAGTGGATTGACGGTTCATTTTTCCACCCCAAATCATTTTTTAATGATGCTTTTCAGGTTAAAGCATAAATCAACCAATCCGATAAGCCCGACGATATGTGTAAACGGTGTTAATATTGTCCCTATCACCATTAATATAATCGTAAGTGCAGTTGGCATAGATTTTGCTTTTCCAAAAAAGTGAATAACACTCAACCCTTGAATATACATACATAATGATAACACAATTTCAAAGTTTAATACGACACTTTGAAAAGTACCCGATTGGGTAGCAAACATAACACAAAACAACACAATAATATAGATGACTAATATCGAGCGTTTCATCTGCCATGCATATAATGGTTTGAATATTGGTGTAGCAATTTTGAATTTACGTAAGATTGGAAATGTGATTATAAGATTTATCAATATAAGTAGAAATACTGTAATAATGATATAACTCGGTAGTTGTATTGCAAACTGGCGGAAACCTTCTTCAAGAATGAGTTTAGAATCTCCGGAAACTGCCGCTTCTGTTATAAGTTGATGCATTTGTTGTTTCACTGGATTAATAATTGCTGTTGCTTTTGGTATTTTATCAAAAGTTTGTAATAACATAATCGCAATCAGTGAAATGATGCTCATAAATGTTGTTGTAACATATAAAATACGTTCTTTTGATGTTCGTTCTTTTAATAATTGGCCTACTACAAAACTCAAGAAGAGTATGAGGACCAAGATACTTAGCACAAATATATTACCTAATAAAGTTGTTAAGACAACTGAAATGACCGCAGTAAAGCCGAATGACTCTTTTGATTTGTGCCATAAGATGATACCTGGTATTGTTGCAAACAAAGCAAGTACCAGTCCTAGCGGTGGTAATATATGTAAAGCTAAAGCCACTACTACGAAAGCAATGATGCTAAGTATAGTTGCTTTAGGATATATTTTTGAAAACAAGTTCGCCACTCCTATACTATTTTTGACTATAACTACCATTTTAACCAATTTAAAACTTTTACACAATTTTGCCGACCCATTTTATATAGAAGAATTAAATAACTTAAAGATTTTCTGTCGCGCAATTTCATTGCAAAAAATAATAGATAAATCTAGCTTATTTTAATATCGCTTCACTTCACTTATTTTATCCAAATAAAAGACAATGTATAACGACGTTTCACTGTCTTCTACATTGTCTTTTATATTTAAAGAAAGTTTTTGTTCAATTTATTTACGTTTAAATTTAGAAACTTTTAAGAAATGATATAAGTTAGGCGCCCAATCATTGAAATTGAGCAAGAAACCATCATGTCCTACATTATCGGGAACAAAGAAGTGTTTATGATATTTAAATCGTTCACCCGCTGCTCTGACTAAATCATCAGGGTATAGTAAATCATCAGTGAATCCCATTGTCATTACTTTTGTATCTAATGTGCTTAATACACTATCTACATCATCACGGCCTCTATCTAAATCATGACTATCCAAGACATCTAGCAGTGTAAGGTAACACTCAGATGCAAAGTGCTGTTTAAACTTATCACCTTGGTGTTTCTGATAAGCTACAACTTGATCCGGTGAAAAACGTTTATCATAACTTTTAGACGATCGGTACGTTAAAAATCCAAGCTGCCTTGCGATACTTAATCCTTCTTTATTATCGAGTAATATCGCCTGTCTTGCGATTTCATTAAATGCTCTACTATATGAAGAGGTTCTATCTGTAGCTGCCAAAATTACTGCTTTTTCTACTTCAAATTTACGGTTATACAAAAGTTCCATTGCCTGCATACCACCTAAAGAGCCACCAATCAATATATTAATTTTTTGATATCCAAGTGTCTCAATACCAATTTCAATGGCTTTGACTATATCTCTAAGTGTCAGATGTTGCGGAAAATCCACATCATTAAGTGCCGAACTTGAACCATACGGGCTACCTATAACATTGAATGTTAAGAACTGATAATCATGAATTGGCATATAACCACCATCGATAATTTCACGCCACCATCCAGGATTTTCATTCGTACCATATGTGAGATGATTGCCTGTTAAGGCATGGCAAACGATTACAAGTGGTTGTCCTTGCAAACCAACATGCTCATAGCGTAATTTCAAATTCGCTATCGTTTCTCCAAATTCAGTTGTAAATGGTCCTAATTCTAAAGTATCAACCGTATAATTTGTCATTTTTTACCTCCTACTTAAAATAAAAAAACTCCCCACTCTAGAATAAGCAAGAAGTTTAACTATACTTATCATTCGAGTATCTCGTTGGTATTAGCACCGTACTACATCTTATATAGCCGGTTGCTGAAGCTTCAACGGGCCAAGTCCCTCTGCTTCTCGAAATAAGATTTTATTTTATTTATATGCATCTTATATTAAAGATGTCATAATTTTCTAATTATTGTCATTCTAACGGATATTACGATTTACATCAATGACTTATTTAAAATAGCCACCTTAATATAGCTGTAATTAAAATACCTCCAACGATAGTAAAAGTTAAACTGCGTGTAACAATAGCAATGAGTATTGTCGGAACCATCGTTATGATAAAAGGTATATTTAATGTGTAACCAAGCCCGCTATCTTGTTGTTCAATAACACCATCAATAATTAAGGCTGTAAATAATGTAATTGGAATAAATGAAAGCCATTTAACGACCTTTTCAGACAGTTGGATTTTAGTAATTAATACAAATGGAATTACGCGTGTTAACCAAGTTACTAACCCACATAACAATATAATGATAAGCATATGTAAAGAAATCGTCATTTATCCATCACCACCCCAAGCATAGCTGCAACTACAGAAGCTAAGATAATCGCCACATAAGATGGCATAAACAAGCTAAATAATAGCATCATAACTATCACACAGATAATTAATACAAAGTAAATTCTAATACGTGAACGCTTAATTGACTCAAATTGAGAAACTGCTAAAAAGATAAACATTGCTGTGATAGCAAAATCCAAACCTAATGCGTCTGGATGTTGTATGTATTTGCCAAATATGGCACCAACTACTGCTGAGACTGTCCAAAATAAATATGCTGTAATGTTTAATCCATGTAACCAGCGATCATTTATATTTTCACCTTTTAAATGTGGTGTAATTGCAACACCAAATGTTTCATCTGTTATGAGTGAAGACATGCCTAAGCGATTAAGCAAACCATAATTTTTATAATTCGGGGCTAGTGTCATACTCAATAAAAACATGCGTGAATTCACTATAAATGCAGTTAAGACGATAGCTGTTATCGGAGTACCTGAGATGACTAAAGTACAAATAATGAATTGGGCCGCTCCAGCATAAATTACTAAGCATAGCAATATAATTTCAAGTAGGCTAAAACCAGATGCTACCGCAACAATACCAAATGATAAACCCACACCTGCATACCCCAACAAGGTTGGAATACATTCTTTGACACCTTGTTTAAATGTAACATGTGTTTTCACGATTTCACCCCTTCTTTTATATTTTGATATTCACATTCTATTACAACCTGATTGAAACAACCAGACTTTTTAGACTTCGGTTTGTGTTACGTAAGACAAACGGTAGTGTTGGAATGTTGATAACATAGCTTTTCTATTCTTTACTTCTACCCCATTTTATTTAGACTATCCTCTATTACAAATACCTAAAACCACTTAATCTTATCCCGTTTTATTTCACTTTATTTCAAATTACACCTCCCCTACCCTGCCTTCCACATAATAAAAAAGCATAGACAACAAAATGATTGTGCCTATGCTTATACTAAATATTTATAAATTATTTAACAGGTGTGATAACTGTCTTTCCACCCATATATGGAACAAGTGCTTCAGGAACAGTAACTGAACCATCTTCATTTTGATAGTTTTCTACAATTGCAGCAAATGTTCTACCTACTGCTAACCCGCTACCATTTAAAGTGTGTACTAATTCTGGTTTTGCATTTTTATCTCGTTTGAATCTAATATTTGCGCGTCTTGCTTGGAAATCTGTAATATTTGAACAAGAGCTAATTTCTTTATATTCGTTGTAGCTTGGTAACCAAACTTCTAAATCGAATGTTTTACTTGAACCAAAGCCAATATCTCCTGTACAAAGAATCACACGACGGTATGGTAAACCAAGTTCTTCAAGAATTGCTTCTGCATGCGTAGTCATTTCTTCTAATGCTTCAAATGAATCTTCTGGTTTTTCGAAACGAACCATTTCTACTTTATCAAATTGGTGTAATCGAATTAATCCACGTGTATCTCTACCAGCTGATCCTGCTTCACTACGATAACATGCTGATTGAGCAGTGAATTTTGCAGGTAATTCTTCTGGTTGAATGATTTCATTGCGATAATAGTTTGTTAATGGAACTTCCGCAGTTGGAATCGTATATAGTCCTTCTTTTTCAACTTTAAATAAATCTTCTTCGAATTTCGGTAATTGGCCTGTACCATACATTGAATCTGCATTTACTAATTGAGGTACCATCATTTCAGTATAGCCATGTTGCGTTGTATGTTTCGTAACCATATAGTTCATTAATGCTCTTTCTAATTGAGCACCTTCACCAGTTAAGAATACAAAACGTGCACCTGAAACTTTTGCAGCACGTTCAAAGTTAACCATTTTCAAATCTTCAACTAAGTCCCAATGTGCTTTAGCTTCAAATTCAAATTCACGTGGTGTTCCCCAACGCTTTAATTCAACATTATCTTCATCAGAAGCACCTTCTGGTACGTCATCTTGAATCACGTTTGGAATACGTGACAATTTATCATTTAATTCTTGATCGACTTGATTTAATGTATCATCTAAAACTTTAATTTCATCACCCAAATTACGCATTGCAGCAATAGCATCATCCGCATCTTCTTTGTTACGTTTCTTCTGAGCAATCTCACCACTTACTTTATTACGCTCTGCTTTCATTTCTTCTGCTTGAGCAATTAACTGACGACGTTTATCGTCTAAGTTTAAAACGTCATCAACGACACTCTCTTCCATTCCACGTTTAACAACTTTTTCTTTAACGAATTCTGGTTCATTACGGAATAATTTTATATCTAACATATTAATTCATCCTCTCCTCATATTTATGTTTGGATAGTAACAAAAAAAGACCACGTCCCCTTATTACAAGGGACGTGGTCTTTACGCGTTGCCACCCTATTTAACAGTCTTTATAGACTGCGCTCTCACTAAAATAACGGATATAACCGATTGCTCTCATATAGCAGGTAGATTCATATCAATCATGATTACTTGTTCTCACTAACCACAAGCTCTCTGAAATCACATTATCAATATTACTTATCCCACGAACAATATCTTATTAAGTTGATTTAAATATAGCAAATAACACTATTATTTTCAAGAGACAGCATATTTATAACAATTAAATTTATTCATTATAAGCACTATCTCGTAGGTATTGTGCAACTGCTTCGATGTCTTTATGAAATTGTCTATCTTCCGTAATTGAAGGGCAAATATGTCTCAATTCCTGATACTTATCATATGTTTTAAGTGATAATTTATCTATATCTTTGTATTCCACCGCTTGTAATCCAATAATTGCTTCGATTGCCAATACACGTCTTGCATTTTCTATAATTTGATAACCATGACGTGAACCAATTGTACCCATAGAAACATGATCTTCTTGATTGGCAGATGAAGGAATTGAATCGACACTAGCAGGGTGTGCAAGTGTTTTATTTTCAGATACTAAACTTGCTGCCGCATATTGCATAATCATTGCACCACTTTGCAAACCTGGTTTAGGACTCAAGAAAGCTGGTAATCCATTATTTAACTGTGGATTAACAAGTCGTTCTAGTCGACGTTCTGAAACATTTGCCAACTCACTTACACCTATTTTTAAAAAATCTAATGCAAAGGCTATCGGTTGTCCATGGAAATTTCCTCCAGAAATGATAAGTGTTTCATCACCTTCATCAAAGATAAGTGGATTATCATTGGCTGCATTCATCTCAAATTCTAGTTTTTCTTTCACGTAGTTAAGCACTTGGAAACTCGCACCATGTATCTGAGGAATACAACGTAAAGTATAAGCATCTTGTACACGAATTTCACCTTGTCGTGTCGTTAATTCAGAACCTTCTAACCAATCTAACATACGTTCAGCTACGTCCATTTGTTCTTGAAAGTTTCTCGCCTTATGTACATTTTCATTATAAGCATCAACTATGCCGTTTAATGCTTGATGCGTAAAGGAAGCAATCCATTCTGACTGATAAGCTAGACTCTCCGCTTCAATATAGCTGATTACACCTTGAGCTGTCATTGCTTGCGTTCCATTGATTAAAGCTAACCCTTCCTTTGCTTGTAATTGTAATGGTTGACGATTTAACTTATTTAAGACATACCGACTGTCTACTTCTTCTCCATTAAAGTAAACACTGCCTTCACCAATAAGTGCTAGTGCCAAATGTGAAAGTGGTGCAAGATCTCCTGAGGCACCTAATGAGCCCTGTTGTGGTATCACAGGTATAATTCGATGATTGATGTAGAACACAAGTTGTTCTACTAAATCTACAGTAGCCCCTGAGTGACCTTTTAATAACGTATTCAGTCTCAAGACCATCATAATTAATGCAACTTCTTCTGAAAATGGCTTCCCAATACCACAAGCATGAGAACGTATTAAATTGACTTGAAGTTGATTGTATTCACCCTCATCAATTCGAACATCACTAAATAATCCGAAACCTGTTGTAATGCCGTAAATAGTTTCTTTATTATTGATGATTTTTTCTACAATTGCACGACTTTGATTCACACGTTCGTATGCATCTTGTGTTACTTCTACCTTGCCTTCATCTCTTAAGAAATGTTTAATGTCTATTATTGTAAGTGTTGATCCTGTTAATTGTAACGTCATCATCCCATCTCCTTTATCCTTAATGCTATAACAATTAACACGAGTATACGCTTACAAAATTGTTTCAACAATAGATATTGAAACATCCGTAACATGGTATTAAATTACTGTTTTATCAGGATAAAGTTTTACTTAAGTTTAATTGACTATAAACAAATATTTTCTTATCACTTTAACTATTGACTAAAGTGCAAACCAGGTTTAATATACTCTATTGTATTTATAAAATCGAACTAAAAATTAGGTCTTAGACGATATTTTTTATAAGAACAAGTGGGGTAACAAACATATAAAAAATTAACTACATGATAACCTTCCAATTTGTGAATTAATTGGGTTAGCTATATTAAATAATCTGAATGACTATATAACTCGAAAAAGGAGGTTTCAATTTGGAAACTTTATCATCAGTCAACATCCCTAAAAGAAAAGATGAAACACATAAAGGTGATTATGGTAAGATTCTTTTAATAGGTGGAAATGTGAATTTAGGTGGTGCAATTATGCTAGCTGCACGTGCTTGTGTTTATAGTGGAAGTGGATTAATTACGGTAGCTACTCATCCAACAAACCATGCAGCATTGCATTCTCGTTGTCCAGAAGCGATGGTTATCGATATCAATGATACCAAGATGTTAACTAAAATGATTGAAAACACTGACTGTATCTTAATTGGTCCTGGTTTAGGATGTGATTTCAAAGGAAACAATGCAATTACTTTCCTATTACAAAATATCCAGCCACATCAAACGCTTATCGTAGATGGAGATGCTATAACAATCTTCAGTAAATTGAAACCAGAAATTCCAACTTGTAGAGTCATTTTCACACCACATCAAAAGGAATGGGAACGTCTAAGCGGTATTCCGATTGAAGAACAAAGTAATGAACGTAATAGAGAAGCAGTTGATTGCATCGGGGCAACAATTGTCTTGAAAAAGCATGGAACTGAAGTTTATTTTAAAAACAATGAATATAAATTACCTATCGGTACACCAGCTATGGCTACAGGCGGTATGGGCGATACATTAGCAGGTATGATTACAAGTTTCGTTGGTCAATTCAATGATATTGAAGAAGCGGTAACAAGTGCAGCCTATGTCCATAGTTTAATCGGTGAACAATTATCTGAAACGATGTATGTCGTACCTCCTTCAAGACTAATCAGTGAAATACCTTGTGCAATGAAATCACTAGAAAACTAATTGATAACTCAATAGAAATCACCAAACAGGACCTAGCATCAAGTATTGATGATAGGTCCTGTTTTTATTATATATATAATAATTAGACATTTACAGGTGTAAACACAAATGTATATACCTCTATAAACATTGATTACTAAGCAATCTAATAGTGGCAAACCCCTTTATATTAAGTTGTCATATGTAAACACCATATTCTAATACCTTTACTTTTGAGAAATCGAATAACAGCAAATTTATAATAACATCCCCAAATTTTATTCTCTTACACACACTCAATAACTATTTATTTTGATTTACTACGTCGTTTCATTAAACCCGTTTATAATTACAAAAAAAGCAGCTTCCATCATGGAAGCTGCTTTTTTGTTTAAGATTTATTCTTCTGTATCGTCTTCATTATCTGCATTTTCAATATCTTCATTAACTCGGTCCATAAAGTCTTGTCTCAATTCTTGACGCTCTCCATTTTCAGTAGGTGCTGTAGCATCACTTGTAGTGTCATCAACTACCTCTGTATGAATGGCATTACCTGGTGCATCACCTTCAACAACTGTTTCATTAGCTACATCTGTTGTTTCAGCGTCTATAGCTGTAGTTTCTTCATCAGCTATTTCTTCATCATCTTCATTTACTTTAGCTACCGTAGAAACATATTGTTCATCGCTCAATTTAATCAATCTTACACCTTGAGCTGCACGACCATTTTGAGATATATCTTGTACATCGATTCTTATAATAACACCTGAATTCGTTACAACCATCAAGTCTTCTTCACCGTTTACAGTCGTAATACATACGATGTTACCATTACGTTCTGTAACTGTAGCTGTCTTAATACCTTTACCGCCACGGTTTGAAAGTCGATAATCATTCACTGGTGTACGTTTTCCATAACCATTTTCAGTAACAACTAAAATTTCATCATCACTATCTGATTTTGCAACATCTAAGCCAATTACTTTATCGCCTTCTCTAAGTGTTATACCTTTAACACCTGCTGCCGTACGACCTAATGGGCGTAATGCAGTTTCTGGAAAACGAATAAGTGAAGCATGTGATGTTCCGATAAGGATATCATCTTGACCATCAGTTAAACGCACTGCAATAAGTTCATCATCATCTTTGAAACCAATCGCAATCTTACCGTTTTTATTGATATGTGAGAAGTTACTCAACGCTGAGCGTTTTACGATACCTTTGAGTGTAGCAAAGACTAAATAATCATCTTCACTTTCTAAATCTTTAACGGCAATCATCGTACTGATTACTTCATCATGATCTAACTCTATCGCATTGACGACAGGAATACCTTTAGATTGGCGTGATAACTCAGGTACTTCATAACCTTTAAGTTTGTATACACGTCCTTTATTAGTAAAGAACAATACATTATCATGCGTACTCAATGTCACCAGTTGACTCACAAAATCTTCTTCTAATGTATTCATACCTTGTACGCCACGGCCACCACGATGTTGTGCTCTATAAGTTGAAACTGGTAAACGTTTAATATAGTTGTTGTGACTTAATGTGATAACAATTTGTTCTTCAGGAATTAAATCTTCATCTTCTATATTGTCTAAACCGCCTAATTGAATTTCTGTAAGACGTTCATCACCAAATCTCTCACGTACTTCTATAAGTTCATCACGGACAATTTGTAATAATTTCTCTTCGTCTGCTAGTATTTCTTGTAATTCTTTAATATAAGCAATTAAATTGTTATATTCTTCCTCAATCTTATCTCTCTCTAATCCAGTCAAACGTCTTAAACGCATATCTAAAATAGCCTGTGCTTGTCGTTCAGATAATTTAAAACGTTCTTGTAAGCTCACCATTGCAACTTTATCTGTATCAGATTCACGGATTGTTGAAATAATTTCATCAATATGATCTAACGCTATTCTTAAACCTTCTAGGATATGCGCACGATCTTGTGCTTTCTTCAAGTTATACTCAGTACGTCTTCTAACTACTATTTTTTGATGTTCTAGATATTCTACTAAAGCTTCTTTCAAATTGATTAGCTTTGGTCTACCTTTAACAAGTGCAATCATGTTTACACCAAATGATGTTTGTAGCGGTGTTTGTTTGTATAAATTATTCAATATAACACTCGCATTGGCATCTTTACGAATATCAATAACGACTCTAACACCTGTACGTAAACTTGTTTCGTCACGTAAATCTGTAATACCTTCAATTTTCTTATCACGCGCTAATTCTGCGATTTTTTCAATCATACGTGCTTTATTGACTTGGTATGGAATTTCGGTAACAACGATACGTTGACGACCGCCACCACGTTCTTCAATTTCAGCACGAGCACGCATTTGAATTGATCCACGACCTGTTTCATAAGCGCGTCGAATACCACTTTTACCCATAATTAAACCAGCAGTAGGGAAGTCTGGTCCTTGAATATTTTCCATTAATTCTGCAATCGTAATATCTGAGTTATAACTTAAACTTAAAATCCCATCAATGACTTCTGTAAGGTTATGTGGTGGAATGTTTGTTGCCATACCAACAGCGATACCTGATGCTCCATTAACCAATAGGTTAGGGAATCTTGCAGGTAAGACTGACGGCTCTCTTTCATTTCCATCATAGTTATCAATGAAATCAATCGTATCTTTATTTAAATCTTTCAGTAATTCTAAAGTGATTTTAGTCATACGTGCTTCTGTATAACGCATGGCAGCAGCGCCATCACCATCCATGGAACCAAAGTTACCTTGTCCATCAACTAAAGGATATCGATAGCTGAATTCTTGTGCCATTCTTACCATTGCTTCGTAAATAGATGAGTCACCGTGAGGGTGATATTTACCCATTACATCCCCGACAATACGTGCTGATTTTTTATATGATTTATCAGGTGTCATACCTTGTTCATTCAATCCATATAGTATACGACGATGTACTGGTTTCAAACCATCTCTAACATCTGGTAAAGCACGTGAAACGATAACGCTCATCGCATAATCTAAAAACGATTCACGCATCTCATTCGTAATATTTCGTTCATTAATTCTTGATTCAGGTAATTCAGCCATCAAGATATCCTCCTTCAAAAATTCAGTTCATCGATTTAGAAATCTAAGTTTGCATAAACTGCGTTATCTTCAATAAACTGTCTACGATTCTCAACGACGTCTCCCATTAACATTTCAAATGTTTGGTCTGCGTCAATCGCGTCTTCTAATGATACTTGTAACATTGCTCGGTTTTCAGGATTCATCGTAGTTTCCCACAATTGATCCGCGTTCATTTCACCAAGACCTTTATAACGTGCAATAGACCATTTTGGACTAGGATCCAACTCTGCTTTAAGTTTGTCTAATTCGCGGTCATTAAACACATAATATTTTTGTTTACCTTGCGTTAATTTAAACAATGGTGGTTGGGCGATATAAACATATCCCGCTTCTAATAACGGTCTCATAAAGCGATAGAAGAATGTTAACAATAACGTTCTAATATGTGCACCATCGACATCTGCATCTGTCATAATAATAATCTTATGGTAACGGGCTTTGCTTAAGTCAAATTCTCCACCAATGCCTGTACCGAATGCCGTAATCATTGAACGTATTTCATTGTTATTTAAAATACGGTCTAAACGTGCTTTCTCAACATTCAATATCTTACCTCGTAATGGTAAAATTGCTTGTGTTTCTGAGTCACGACCGGATTTTGTAGACCCCCCGGCAGAGTCACCCTCTACAATAAAGATTTCACTACGCTCAGGATCTTTACTAGAACAGTCAGCAAGTTTACCAGGTAAACTTGAAATTTCTAATGCTGATTTACGACGTGTTACTTCACGCGCTTTTTTTGCAGCTAGGCGTGCTCGAGAAGCCATAATTCCTTTTTCAACAACAATACGCCCAATTTGTGGGTGTTCATAAAGGAATCTTTCGAACAACTCTGAGAATAATTTATCAACAATTTGACGTACTTCAGAGTTACCAAGTTTTGTCTTAGTTTGTCCTTCAAACTGTGGGTCACCGTGTTTGATTGACACAATTGCTGTCAAACCTTCACGTGTATCTTCACCTGATAAACGCTCTTTGTCTTCTTTTATAATTTTACTGTTTAACCCATAACTATTTAACACTCGAGATAGCGCACGTTTAAATCCTTCTTCATGTGTACCGCCTTCATATGTGTGAATATTATTCGCATATGTCAATAAGTTAGTAGCAAATCCACTGTTATATTGTAAAGCAATTTCTACTTCAACATCATCTTTTGATTGATGTACATAGATAGGCTCTTCGTGTAGTGGTTCTTTGTTTTCGTTTAACATTTCAACGTATGATTTAATACCACCTTCATAGTGATAACTATCTTCTCTTACTTCTTCATCACGTTCATCTCTTAAAATAATTGTGATGCCTTTATTTAAGAAGGCAAGTTCTCTAATACGTTGCTGTAATGTTTCATAATTATAAGTCGTTGTTTCAGTGAATATTTCAGAATCTGCTTTAAAACGTATCTCAGTTCCTGTGTTTTCATCAGTTTCACCAATAACTTTCAAGTCAAATTGTGGCGCACCTTTTTTATAAGCTTGGTGATAAATCTTTTCATGTTTATGTACATAAACTTCAAGATCTTCAGATAATGCGTTTACTACAGATGAACCTACACCGTGTAATCCACCAGATACTTTATAACCGCCGCCGCCAAATTTACCTCCAGCATGAAGCACAGTTAAGATAACCTCAACCGCTGGACGACCCATTTTTTCGTGCATACCAACAGGGATACCACGACCATTATCAGTTACTCTAATCCAATTGTCCTTTTCAATGATGACCTCAATCTTGTCTGCATAACCTGCAAGTGCTTCATCGATACTGTTATCAACAATTTCCCACACTAAGTGGTGTAGCCCCTTTTCAGAAGTAGAACCAATATACATACCTGGTCGTTTGCGGACCGCTTCGAGTCCTTCTAATACTTGAATCTGTCCAGCACCATAATCTTCCGTGTTATTCACATCTGACAATGCTTCCACCTTCACTTTCTGTTACTTTATAATTTCGCCTTGATTAATGCGATAAAGTTTAGCGTTCTTCATAATTTCATGATCTATACCATCAACTGATGTCGTCGTTACAAAAGTTTGAACTTTATGTTGTATCGTGCTTAATAAATGCGTTTGACGAGAATCATCTAATTCACTTAAGACATCATCCAACAAAAGAATTGGATACTCCCCTACTTCGATATTCATCAACTCAATCTCTGCTAATTTAATCGATAAGGCAGTCGTCCTTTGTTGTCCTTGGGATCCATATGTCTGCGCATCCATCCCGTTGACGTTAAAACCTAAGTCATCTCTGTGTGGGCCGTATAAACAGACGCCACGATCTTTCTCACGTTCCATGTTGTCATTAAGCAATGTTAAGACTTCCTCTAGACGTTCCGTTTCACTTTTATCCTCTTCGTCAAGCTTGATACTTGGCAAATACTTTAAAGATAAAGTTTCTCGTTCATCTGTAATACCAGAATGAATCGGTTTTGCTAATGATTCTAATTCTTGAATAAAATGTTTACGTCTTTCCGTCACTTTAAGCGCGTATTCAGCAAATTGTTGATTTAAGACTTCTAGCATTGTACTGTCCGTCTTTTGACCGTACTGTAATTGCTTTAGATAATTGTTCTTTTGCTTTAATATTCTTTGATATTGCGACAAATCATTGAGATATACTGCTGAAATTTGTCCTAATTCCATATCTATAAATCTTCGTCGTACTTGTGGCGAACCTTTAACGATATTTAAATCTTCCGGCGCAAATAGTACGACATTCAAATGGCCGATATACTGTGTCAGTCTACTTTGCTCTAAGTGATTGATTTTTACTTGCTTACCTTTTTTGGTGATATACATCGTAAGTGGCATCTCGCCATATCGATAGCTTAGTTCACCCTCTATTTTAGCATAGTCACTGTCAAAACGTATAAGCTCCTTATCATTTGACGTACGATGACTTTTTGCTAGTGCTAGTGTATAAATGGATTCCAGTAGATTTGTCTTTCCTTGTGCATTTTCGCCAATTAATATATTGACTTCAGGATGACATTCTATAGAAATGGATTCATAGTTACGATAGTGCTCTAGCTGAAGCGCTTTTAATTTCATTCTTCACCTTGTTGAATGATTAAAAATGACCCAACTTCAGGTATTTCCAGACTATCTTGATGATTTAGTTTTTTACCTCGACGTGTTTCACGTTCGCCATTTATCATGACCTCAAAATCTTGTAAGAACCATTTCGCCTGGCCACCAGATTCGATAATACCTTCTGTCTTTAGAAATTGTCCTAATGTGATGTCGCCATCTACAATTACTTCTTCAACCAAATCAATCACTCCATTTCTTTATAAGCTCATTAATATATTATACATTTTTTAGCGCTAAATTTCATGTAAAATACAGTTAGAAATCGCTTTCTTTCAATATATTTTGCCTTATTTCTAAATATGTTATCCAAATGTGCTTATCTTTATTGTTTTACTTATATTATTATACCAAATTTTAACTCTTACTTATTAATTTCTTTTAGCATGTTTTTGCTTCAACGTGTTAAATTTTCAAATCCACTGTTTTATATTTTTTCAAAAATAATTTAGAGCTCATTTATTTGAAATTTCACTAGAGGCATTTTAAGACTATTTATAGCCTTATTTTAAAATTTAGGGACGATTTATCCATTTCCATCTATAAATGAGCTATTTATGGCTTATATGGCTTTTAAAACGATACTCTCTAAAAAACTGCAGAAAAATTTTAATTGTAATGACTTTTAATCATATGCAGATACAAAAAAGACCTAGACATCACATGTCTAGATCTTGATTTAACCCATATGTCATAAAAAAATTAAAATTAATAAGTTCTGATAGGTAAAATTAATTGTGTAACAGAATCGTCTTCTTTAGGTTTCAAAATGAATGGTTTCATCGTACCAAAGAATTCAATTTCAACTTCATCATTATCGATTGCTTTTAATGCATCCATCATATATTTAGAGTTGAATGAAATTTTAAGGTTGCCACCTTCAACATTATTTGCGCTCACTTCTTCTTTTACAGTACCAATTTCTGGAGATGTTGAAGATAATTCTACTAATTCATTACCAGTACTTAGTTTAATAACGTTATTTCCACCTTCACGTGCTAATAAAGATGCACGATCAATTGCATGATAGAAATCACCATTATCAATTCCTAATTTAAATTCATAGTTCTCTGGGAATAGACGAGAAGTATCTGGATAGTGACCTTCTAATAAACGTGAAATAAAGTTTACATTCCCAACTTTGAATAGCACTTGGTTTGATGCAAAGAAAATATCAATGTCTTCTTCACTATCAGTCATAATTTTATTTAATTCTGATAATGCTTTACCAGGAATGATGACATTTTTATTTTCTAAATTATCTTCTAATGCTACTTTTCTAACCGCTAAACGATGTGAATCTGTAGCTGTGCATATTAATTCATTTTCTTGTATAAGCCAATTCACACCAGTAAGTACTGGGCGTGTTTCTGACGTGGACACTGCGAAATTTGTTTGTGCTATCACGTTTTTTAATACTTTAACTGATAATTGAATTGCATCGTCTCTAGAAACTTGTGGTAATAATGGATATTGATCAGGATCTAATCCACTTAAGTTAAATTCTGAATGACCAGATGTAATTAATGTTTGGAATTGTTCATTTGTAGAAAGTTTAACTTCTTTACCTGGTAATTTTTTAATTATGTCTACAAAGAAACGACCTGGAAGTACAACAGATCCAGTTTCTGCAATTTCAACAATATCTTCCCCATCAACTTGTTTAGGAATTGTAATCTCTATTGAAATTTCTGAATCAGATCCAGTAAGTATTACTTCGTTATCTTTAGCGTCAATTTTTATACCAGTTAAGATAGGTAATGTAGTTCTTGGTGAGATGGCTTTAAGTGTGTCATTTAATTGATTAATAAAATAATCTCTTCTAATTGTGAATTCCATCATTTTTAAACTCCTTCCAGTCGTTTATATATAAATTATATAGGTTTTAAAACCGTAGTAATAGTAGTAGGGCCTGTGAATTAGTGGATAACTGAAATTTTTTCAATGGTGACATCGTTTATCGACTGTGGATAACTTGTGTGTAGTGTGTATTACTTTTGCACATTGTCCACAATTACTAAAATTTATGTCAGTACGTTATTCCTCAAATTCAAAAGTTTAATCTGTTATAATACAGCTTTTTTTATTGGTTTCTTATTTCTTTTTCAAGATTCTCTACTTCTTGCTTAAATGTTGGATCATTTTTAATATCCTTTAATATCTTTTCATGTGCATGAATCACTGTTGTATGATCACGACCTCCGAATTCTTCTCCAATTTTTGGCAATGAAAAATCCGTTAACTCGCGTGATAGATACATCGCAATTTGGCGTGGATATGCGATAGATTTGGTACGTTTTTTT
Source organism: Staphylococcus sp. ACRSN (assembly GCF_022346615.1). Taxonomy (GTDB): domain Bacteria; phylum Bacillota; class Bacilli; order Staphylococcales; family Staphylococcaceae; genus Staphylococcus. The sequence continues at coordinate 89,890 of NZ_JAKRNS010000001.1, forward strand.
GCACTAAAATCTTCAATTTTCACACTATAATATTGACCAACAATTTTCTGAATATCTTGAATGGTGATTTTCTTAGATTTAGGTGCTTGAATAATATCTTTTAAGGCAGCTGCCGTTAACTCGGTTGTTATCGGTTGTCCTTGTAATTTAGAAAAGGCTAAAACGCGTGTTAATGCACCTTCCAATTCACGAATATTCGATTGAATTTGATTCGCTATATAAGTAAGTGCTTCAGATGGAATATTTAAATTCTCTTCTTCGATTTTTTTGTGTAAAATCGCCATTCGCGTTTCGTAATCAGGTGGCGTAATATCAACGATTAGTCCCCATTCAAAGCGTGAACGCAAACGATCCTCTAACTTTGCAATTTCTTTTGGCGGTCTATCACTTGATATTACTATTTGCTTATTCGCTTGATGCAATTCATTAAAAGTATGGAAAAATTCTTCTTGTGTTTGTTCTTTATTTTGAATGAATTGAATATCATCGATTAGCAAGACATCAATATTACGATATTTTTCTCTAAATTGTTCCGTTTTATTATCACGAATTGATTTAATAAATTCGTTCGTAAATTTTTCACTAGAAGTATAAATCACTTTCGCATTAGGGTTGTTGGCTAATACATAATGTCCAATTGCATGCATTAGATGCGTTTTACCTAATCCAACACCACCATAAATGAAAAGCGGGTTATAAGCTTGTGCTGGTGCTTCTGCAACAGCTAAACTTGCTGCATGTGGAAACCTGTTGCCGGGACCGATAACAAAAGTTTCAAAAGTATTATGCATATTAAATTGTTCGTCGCCAATTCTTGCTTCATCAACACCAGAGTTGTATGTATCCTTTGGTTGTTGAGGTTGATTCTTATTCTGATCTGCATCAGATTTCATATTCTCTAATTCATCTTCAGAATAGAACACAGGCATAATTTCATGTCCAATTGCCTCATATAATGCGGTTTGAATAATTTCAACATAGTGCGATTTTAACCAATTGGCCACAAATGGATCATCGATAACAATCACTGCTTCATCATTTTCTAATGAATGTAATTTGGTATCTTTAAGAAAAGTTTGATAGCTAGGATAACTTACTTTTTCTTGAGCCAAGGTAAGGACTTTTTCCCAAATTTCATGTTCTGACATAATTAACAAACTCCATATATAGTAAATTTTAAAAGTTATACACAAAATCAAGTGCAGTGGATAAACTAAATCACAAGCTGTTGATAATTATCCACAAGTTAATAACAATCAGTGGATAACTCAACCAACCTTTGAAACTATCCACAGCATTTTGTATATAATTTAATAAATCAAACCCTTGATGTATCAATAACTATATGACTTATCCACACAATTATACTTTTTAACATCAACCTCTGTCAAATAGCTGTGAATTTGTTATTAAACTATCTAAAAACTTGTGAATGGGCTATAAATTATCCACAGTAACTTAGAAATATACTGTGAATAAGTGGATAACTTTGCGAAAGGAATAGTATATCAGAAAAAGTAGCACTTGTGGGTTTGGGAAATAATTTATAAAAAATGTATGGAAAATGTATAAAGTTAAAATGGATGTAAAATCATCATTAGCAGCACGTTAAAAAATACTATAATATCGGTATTTAGATGTAAGTTTCATAAAGAATAAGTAATAGAAGTAACCTATATAATAGGAGGAAAGGAACAATTAACGCTTTTTTAGTAATTAAATTCGTACTTGCTTTATAAAATATATTTTGTTATATTGTAGTAGTTGCTTGAATTATGACTAGGAATTTATAAAGTTAAATCAAGACTTAAAGCAGAAGCGTATATCAATCTTATCTATATAACTGTTAGATAACCGAATAAATATGGAGGTGTTTTTACATGGTAAAACGTACTTATCAACCAAATAAACGTAAACATAGTAAAGTTCATGGTTTCAGAAAGCGCATGAGCACAAAAAATGGCCGTAAAGTTTTAGCGCGTCGTCGTCGTAAAGGCCGTAAAGTTTTATCAGCATAAGATCACTGACTCATCAGTGGTCTTTTTTTTAGGTTTTAAATAAATTAAAATACGCTACGTAATAATAACTGTTGCTAGTTAACGTATTAATATAGAAGTTTGATTCAGACATATAGGTTAAATAAAATGTTACAGAAGAAGATAAGCGAGTGATGCATTGGTGGAGAAAGCATATAGGATTAAAAAAAATAGTGATTTTCAATTCATCTATAAAAAAGGGAAATCAGTAGCCAATAGACAATTTGTAGTATATACAAAAACAAACAAAGAATTAGCACATTTCAGACTAGGTATAAGTGTTTCGAAAAAAATTGGTAATGCGGTTGTGAGAAATAGAATTAAGCGAGCGATTCGTGAAAATTTCAAAGTTCATAAAGAAGATATTATTCCAATAGATATTATAGTGATAGCTAGGCAACCAGCTAAAGATATGGACACACTGCAAATACAATCAAGTTTAGAACATGTATTGAAGATTGCAAAAGTATTTAATAAACGTATATAGATGATTAGTAGGGTAGGGGAACTTGAAGAAAGTAAGTGTAAAAATTAGACGGAAGTAAGACTTCGCTCACACAAACGTAAGGCTAACTTACTTGGCGATATCAAGCAATATATTCGCATTTTTGCAAAAAACTCATTACACTATTATAATGAAAAAATTTATTTAACTAGACTAGTAAGGGAGGCGAGATGGATGATGGATTTAGACACGATTACGAGTATTTCTACACCGATGGGTGAAGGTGCAATAGGTATTGTACGTTTGTCTGGTGTCGATGCGATTTCAATTGCAGATAAGTTATATAAAGGACAAAAGCGTCTTGAAGATGTTACTACGCATACGATTAATTATGGTCACATTGTAGATCCAGAATCAAAGGAAGTAGTAGAGGAAGTAATGGTATCAGTGTTAAGAGGTCCAAAGACCTTTACTCGAGAAGATATCGTAGAGATTAATTGTCATGGTGGTATCTTAACAATTAATAGAGTATTAGAATTAACGATGACTTATGGTGCACGTATTGCAGAACCTGGTGAATATACGAAACGTGCATTTTTAAATGGACGTATTGATTTATCACAAGCAGAAGCGGTGATGGACTTTATTCGTTCTAAAACCGATCGAGCATCTAAAGTTGCGATGAATCAAATTGAAGGCCGTTTAAGTGATATGATTAAGCGACAGCGACAATCCATTCTCGAAATCCTTGCTCAAGTCGAAGTGAATATAGATTATCCCGAATATGATGATGTAGAAGATGCCACGACAGAATTTTTATTAGAGCAATCGACAAATATTAAACAAGAAATTAATAAATTGTTGGAAACCGGTGCACAAGGCAAGATTATGAGAGAAGGTCTGTCTACCGTTATCGTCGGAAAACCAAACGTTGGTAAGTCTTCAATGCTCAATAATTTAATACAAGACAATAAAGCAATTGTAACTGAAGTTGCAGGCACAACTAGAGATACATTAGAAGAATATGTAAATGTTAGAGGGGTGCCTTTAAGATTAGTCGATACTGCTGGTATCCGTGATACGGAAGATATTGTTGAACGTATTGGCGTTGAACGCTCTAGAAAAGCATTGAGTGAAGCTGATTTAATCTTGTTCGTATTAAACTACAATGAAACATTGTCGGCTGAAGATCGCCAATTATTTGAAGTAATTAAAAACGAAGATGCAATTGTCATTGTTAATAAGATGGATTTAGAGCAACAATTAGATATGAATGAAGTTAAGGAAATGATTGGTGATACGCCATTAATTCAAACCTCAATGCTAAAACAAGAGGGTATTGATCAGTTAGAATTACAAATTAGAGATTTATTCTTTGGTGGCGATGTACAAAATCAAGATATGACATATGTTTCAAACTCACGTCACATTTCATTACTAAAACAAGCTAGAAATTCAATACAAGATGCTATAGACGCTGCAGAATCAGGTGTGCCGATGGATATGGTACAAATCGATTTGACAAGAACATGGGAAATATTAGGTGAAATTATTGGTGAGTCAGCGAGTGACGAATTAATCGATCAACTGTTTAGCCAATTCTGTTTAGGAAAATAATCAAGGAGGAAAAATTATGGCTCAAAAATATGATGTAATAGTAATTGGAGCTGGTCATGCGGGAATAGAAGCGGGACTTGCTTCAGCACGTCGCGGTGCAAAGACGTTAATGTTAACAATTAACTTAGATAATATTGCTTTTATGCCATGTAATCCGTCAGTAGGTGGACCGGCAAAAGGTATTGTCGTACGTGAAATAGATGCGTTAGGCGGTCAAATGGCTAAAACAATCGATAAAACACACATTCAAATGCGTATGTTAAATACAGGTAAAGGTCCTGCAGTAAGAGCATTACGTGCACAAGCCGATAAAGTACTATATCAACAAGAAATGAAGAAAGTAATTGAAGATGAAGAAAACTTGGATATTATGCAAGGCATGGTCGATGATTTAATTATTGAAGATGAAGTAATTAAAGGTGTGCGCACGAACATTGGCACAGAATATTGGGCAGAAGCAGTTATTATTACTACTGGTACATTCTTACGTGGTGAAATCATTCTAGGAAATATGAAATATTCAAGTGGTCCAAACCATCAATTACCTTCAATTTCACTTGCAGATAATTTAAGAGGTTTAGGGTTTGAAGTTGTTCGTTTTAAAACAGGTACACCACCTAGAGTAAATGCTAAAACAATTGATTATTCTAAAACTGAAATCCAACCAGGAGATGACGTAGGTAGAGCATTTAGCTTTGAAACTACTGAGTACATCTTAGATCAATTACCTTGTTGGTTAACTTATACAAATGGTGACACACACCAAGTCATCGATGATAACTTACATTTATCAGCTATGTATTCAGGTATGATTAAAGGTACAGGGCCAAGATACTGCCCATCAATCGAAGATAAATTTGTGCGTTTCAATGATAAACCACGTCATCAATTATTCCTAGAGCCTGAAGGGCGTAATACGAACGAAGTTTATGTACAAGGCTTATCAACAAGCTTACCAGAACACGTTCAACGTCAAATGTTAGAAACAATTCCAGGTTTAGAAAAAGCAGACATGATGCGTGCAGGTTATGCTATTGAATATGATGCAATCGTACCTACGCAATTATGGCCAACACTAGAAACTAAAAAGATTAAAAATTTATACACAGCAGGGCAAATAAATGGTACTTCAGGTTATGAAGAAGCGGCTGGTCAAGGTTTGATGGCTGGTATTAATGCTGCTGCACGTGTGCAACAAAAAGATGAAGTTATCCTAAGTCGTTCAGATGCATACATCGGTGTACTTATCGATGATCTTGTAACAAAAGGAACAAATGAACCATACCGTTTATTAACATCTAGAGCTGAATACCGTTTATTATTAAGACATGATAATGCAGACTTAAGATTGACTGATTTGGGCTATGAAATTGGCATGATTTCAGAGGAACGCTATGCACGCTTTAATAAAAAAAGAGCAATGATTCGCGACGAACAAGAACGCCTGCAAGGTATTCGTGTTAAACCAAATGAGCATGTGCAATCTATAATTGAAGCTCAAGGCGGATCACGTTTGAAAGATGGCATTTTAGCGTTAGAACTATTAAGACGTCCAGAAATGACATATGATTTAATTCTTGATATCCTTGAAGAATCACATCAATTACCTGCGGATGTAGAAGAACAAGTTGAAATTCAAACGAAATACGAGGGCTATATCAATAAGTCATTACAACAAGTTGAAAAAGTTAAACGTATGGAAGAAAAGAAAATTCCAGAAGACTTAGATTACAGTAAAGTAGATAGTTTAGCTACTGAAGCAAGAGAAAAATTATCAGAAGTTAAACCATTAAATATAGCGCAAGCATCTCGTATCTCTGGTGTAAATCCAGCTGATATTTCAATTTTACTCGTATTTTTAGAACAAGGTAAAATTCAAAGGGTGAATAACTAACATGAGCGTAGAATGGTTAACTCAACAATTGAGTACACATGGAATAGAGCTTTCGGAAGAACAACAACAACAGTTTCAGACGTATTATCAATTACTTGTTGAATGGAACGAGAAGATGAATTTGACAAGCATAACTGAAGAGCATGAAGTATATTTAAAACACTTCTATGATTCAATCGCACCGAGTCTTTATACAGATTTTACACAACCGTTTACGTTATGTGATGTAGGAGCTGGAGCTGGTTTTCCAAGTATTCCGCTGAAAATTATTTTTCCAAATTTAAAAGTTACAATTGTGGACTCACTAAATAAACGAATTCAATTCCTCAATCAATTGGCAGATGCTTTAAAGTTACAGGATGTTAGTTTTGTACATGATAGAGCAGAAACGTTTGGAAAGGGAGTATACAGGGAGTCTTATGATATCGTTACAGCAAGAGCGGTTGCAAGACTTTCAGTGTTAAGTGAATTGTGTATTCCGTTAGTGAAAAAAGGCGGTCAGTTTATTGCTTTGAAATCAGCAAAAGGTGACGAAGAATTAGAAGAAGCTGCCTTTGGTATCGGCGTGTTCGGTGGTAAGGTAATTGATACAATTTCATATGAGCTACCAGAAGATGCCGGCGAGAGACAGATGATGATCATTGAAAAAAGAAGTCAAACGCCTAAAAAATATCCAAGAAAACCTGGAACGCCAAATAAGTCACCATTACTAGAAAAGTAATATCATTCAATAACAATTAATTTAGAGGGAGCGCATCAAATATGAAAAAACCTTTTTCTAAATTATTTGGTTTAAAAAATAAAGATGACATAGTTGGTTATATTGAAGAAGATTATAATAATAACGTTGAATCTATTCATATTGAGCGCATTGTGCCAAACCGTTATCAACCAAGACAAGTATTTGAGCCAAATAAGATTAAAGAACTCGCAGAATCTATAGAAGAACATGGTTTGTTACAACCAATTGTCGTACGTCCAATTGAAGAAGAAATGTTTGAAATTATTGCAGGTGAGCGACGATTTAGAGCATTACAGAGTATTGGCAAAACGCATGCAGACGTAATCATTAGATTTTTAGATGATGAAGAAACAGCAGTTGTTGCACTGATTGAGAATATTCAACGTGAAAACTTATCAGTCATCGAAGAAGCAGAAGCATATAAAAAGCTGCTAGAGATTGGTGATACAACACAAAGTGAATTAGCTAAAAGTGTTGGAAAAAGTCAGAGCTTTATCGCTAACAAATTACGATTGCTAAAGTTAACACCAAAGGTAATCGAACGTTTAAGAGAAGGCAAAATTACTGAGCGCCATGCACGTGCACTATTGAGTTTATCAGAAGAAGAACAAGCAATTTTAGTAGAAACGATTATTAGTCAGAAGTTAAATGTTAAACAGACTGAAGCACGTGTAAAACAAAAACTTGGTCCAGAAAAAGTGAAGGCGCAACGCTTTGAGTTCGCTAAAGATTTAACTGATGCGAGAGAAACAGTTGGTAAAAGTATAGAGTCTATAGAGCAAAGTGGTATTCAGGTTGAGCATCAAACTAAAGATCACGATGATTATTATGAAATTAAGATAAAATTATATAAACGTTAAAGATATTAGGTTAGTATTATGATATAAAGGGTCTAGGACATTAGTCTTTCAGACTAAAATAAAATCGATGATTTTTACTGTGAAAATGTAAAAATCATCGATTTTTCTATATTATAATTCCTCAAAATTGTTTTATTAGTTTTCGAATTATGTTTCATACATTGGTTACGTAGTAAGCACCCTGAACAATCATCACATTTATATAATTTGAAATCTCTTTTAAAACCATATCTATTATTACGATAAGCATATTTTTTAAAGCCAAGTCTCTTATAATTAAGAAATATAAATTCATCATTTATTTCATCATAAGACACCTCGTTAATTTAGTTTAGTAATGTTTATTAAATTATACGAAAGTTTCTTATTTTTTGTAGTAATAACATATATGAACTTCGTATTGTTTGCGAGACACCTAAGGGAGTAGGGTGAGTGTCGAGACCAAGGCTCGACCCATCCCCCTAGGTAAGTGAGCAATAACAATATGGAGTATTGATATAAATAACAAGCCCATCAAAGATCAAAATCTTTGATGGGCTTAATGCTTGGTATTTATGATCCAGACTCTATTTTTTGTTTAATGGCAATGTGATTTTGAATAAAGTAAGTATTTGTTAACAGTCAGAATAATACGTGAAAGTATATTACTAGAAGGTTGGAAACATATAGCTGTTGTTATTATTTAAATAACTTTGTGTTCGTAAATGAATAGTAATTTCCCGAGAAATAAATAAGTGTATTGTGTAATAATACAAATTATGATTAAATTGATAAAACGCTTACATTCTAAAGGGGGAGTTAAATGATTACGTTTATCGTATCTATTATTTTACTAGTTGTAGGTTATTTTACTTATGGTAAATATATCGACAGAATGTTTGGAACTAAAGAAAGTAGGCCAACACCAGCTTATAATCAAAGAGATGATGTAGATTATGTACCGATGAAGACATCTTCAAATTCACTTATTCAATTATTAAATATTGCAGGTGTCGGGCCTATATTTGGTCCAATTATGGGGGCATTATATGGACCAGTGGCATTTATTTGGATTGTAGTTGGATGCATATTTGCAGGGGCAGTACATGATTACTTAACAGGTATGATTTCAATCAGAAACAAAGGCGCACATCTTCCTGAACTTGCAGGTAAATTTTTAGGTCAAGTTATGAAGCATTTTGTAAATGTTTTTTCTATTTTATTATTATTACTTACGGGTACAGTATTTGTTACAAGTCCAGCCCTATTGCTACATAACTTAATGGATGGTCGTATTGCTTTAGGTATTATTATATTTGTTATATTCCTTTATTATATTCTTTCAACTATCTTGCCGATTGATAAAATTATTGGTCGTATTTATCCGATATTCGGTGCACTGCTATTAATAAGTGCAGTTGGTGTAGGATTTCGTTTAATTCAAACTGGAGCACCAATACCTGAAATCAATATACAGAATATGCATCCTGATGGAGCACCAATATTTCCGTTATTATTCTTTACGATTACATGTGGTGCATTATCGGGATTTCATGCAACACAAACACCCATTATTTCAAGAACTACAAACAAAGAAAAGAATGCGCGTTTCATTTTTTATGGGATGATGATTGCAGAAGGTATTATTGCGATGATATGGGCAGCAGCAGGTATGAGTTTATTTAATGGTTATGATGGTTTAAATGAAGTACTAGCAAAAGGAGAGGCAGCTTTAGTAGTGAGTAGAGCTTCTCATTTATTATTAGGATCTGTCTTAGGAACGATTGCAGTATTAGGTGTCATCATCTTACCCATTACAAGTGGTGATACATCATTCAGAAGTGCGCGTATGATAATAGCAGATTATTTAAATTATAGTCAAAGTAGTTTATTAAAACGTATGATTGTATCGGCGCCATTATTTATAATTAGCTTTGCATTGACCCAAATTGATTTTACTATTTTATGGAGATATTTTTCTTGGGCAAATCAAACAACTGCAGTCATTGCATTATGGGTTGGTGCGATGTATTTACTTATCGCAAAGAAAAATTTTTGGGTGGCAGCGATTCCAGCGGTGTTTATGACTTGGAATATTTTTGTATATATTTTGAGCCAAAAAATAGGATTAGGTTTAAACCTTAATTTGAGTTATGGTATTGGTTTTATATTAACTGGTATTTGGATTGTTTATTTCATCTATCAATATAGAAGTATGACAGCTTCAGTGGATAATTTTGAATTAGATCATCCTATCCATAATCAACAACAAACAGTTTAACTAACATATGCCTTTGTGTATGTTAGTTTTTTTATATCACGATGTGAGTAGTATGTTTCACGAAAAACATAAAAATTATAGTTTTAAGCATGCGACATTAATATCAAATTGTATCATCCTAGCAAAAATGGCATATTAATGAGAATTTATAATGCGGTATTGAATATTTTATAAAAATGAAGAGCAGAATTTTAAAAATTATAATTGTGTAAAACGTAATTTAATGTATATTATTAAAGTTTTTTACAGATGTATTACGTTGGAATTTCTAAAAAATTACAATTTCATTGTATGTTATTTTTATGAGTGAAAATTCGTGATTTTTATTATAAAACTTGTTATGATGTTGAATCGTAAGTGATTAAGTAGAAATAGTAAATATTTAAAGGAATAATTAAACGAAGATAACAAATTAAATAAGTATGACTTAAACTGAAATATTCAAATAACGTTATTTATATAAAAAATCAGTAAGAAAATTTATTCAAATAGTATCTAATGTAGGTAAAATGCTCACATTAGTATATCAGGAATTCCTTTAATATTCATGAATATATCATTCAATGTACTGCTCATACTATATCAGACTTAATACCTTAATTATGAAAGCAGAGGTTTAAATATGTTAAAAGCAACAACAAGTATTGTAGAAAATGATAAATATGAAGTGCAGTCAGTAGATTCTCATTATCTGAAACGAATTGAAAAGAAAAATAAAATGGAACGTTATTTTTGTATAGCACAAAGCGAAAAATTATCATTAGAAGCACTATCAACTTACGTAAAATCAGCAAAAGAAGTTATGGCTCAATTAGGTGAAACAAATGCAAGAGCCACATTGACAGATATAGGAAATGGTAAGTATCAAGCTACGTTTATCTACTTTGAATCTACGCTTGATGCACTAAAAGTAGCAACTGAAAATTTGAACCTGTTAGCGTCTACGGAAGCGAAAAATCACATTTTAACAAATGAATAATATATAGATAGTAGTGAGACGGCAGTCTAATCATATTTAAAATTTTGCGTGGCGGCTCACACGGGTAAAGTTAACTAAGGTTTAATACGTCATGATAGTATAGGCTATTTAAACTTAGTCAGAAACTGACCAAACTATGACACAGGTTAAGACATTAATAATGTCCTAGCCTGTTTTTTTTATATAGTTTATGCGAATTTATTTAAAAGTCAGTGTTTAACTTTGATAATTTAACCAAATTACATATAAGATAGTAAGAAACTATTTAATGATTGATAGGTGATGATATTTATGGAAATTTCACATATAAATGAATTTGTAACATTAGCGCATTTTAAAAATTATTTTAAGGCATCACAAGTGCTTTATATAGCTCAATCTACGCTATCCAAACATATAGTAGCATTAGAAAATGAATGTGGTTACCAGTTGATTGATCGTAGTAATAAACAAATTAGATTAACTGAAGCGGGTGAATTATTTTTACATTATGCGGAATTAATTTTGCAAAATCATAAGGAGATGCAGGAACAATTGCAAAAACAGACTGCATCCGAAATAACGACAATTCAATTAGGAACATCACGTGTCATGATTGAATATGGTATTACAGAGATAGTGTCAAAAAGTATCAAGACACACCCAAATTTAAGATTTAAAGTACATGAAGGATTTGAACCAGATTTACACCGCATGATAGACGAAGGTAAGATTGATGTTAGTTTTTTAAGAGAAAAGGAAGCGGCAATAGGATCTGAAAGATATACGTACATGAGTGAAAGGTTATGTGCAGTAGTAGATCAATCACACCAATACGCAAATGAATCAACAATTACATTAGATATGTTAGAAGATACAGAATTATATATGACACCGGATTTCACATTAGAACATGAATTGTTTCTATCCGTATGTAAAAAGGAACAATTTTTTCCAATCATTTCTTTTACTGCGCCGCGTATCGAAAATTTATTAGAAATGGTGCATATTGGGGAAGGTGTAGCTTTAATTATGGAGCAACAGGCACGCTATTTTGCAGATGAAGCTATTGCTATTATCCCCTTTGAACCACAAATTACGACTTATATTAATATGACTATCCACGAGCATGTGAAGATAAATGATGCGATTGCTCATTTTATTGATTTGATTAAATTAAATGACAAAATTGAATAAGTAATCACATATACTTTGAGTGAATACAACGTTTCCAATGTAGAATGTAGATAGATACAAAGTTGAATTGATAATACCTCCTGAATTAATTTAAGATTAATTTTAATTTAAAAATATTTTAAGGAGGAAAATTTTTGAAAAAAATAATCATTTCAATTTTAAGTACAACGCTATTGTTAGCTGGTTGTAGTGCTCACGATGAAGAATCATCTAAAAAGCAGGACAACAAGGGTGTAGATACTTCAAAAGTAAAAATAAAAAATTACAATCAAGCTTCATCGAAATTAAAAATAGATAATACAAAATGGAAATATGATAGTAAAAATAAAGTCTATTATCAATTAAATGTAAGTTATGTATCCAAGCCACAAGCAAAAAATGTAGAAAAAATGGGTATTTACGTGCCTGCTGCTTACTTTAATGGCAAGAAAAATAGCAATGGTAATTATACAGTTTCTATTAATAAAACTAAAAAGTATAAGCATTATACAGCTAAAACTGCACCTATAGTCTATCCAGTAAATACACCAGGATACGCTTCACAAAGTGCACCTAAATCATATAATTATAGCTCTATTTCAAAATATATGAAATCAGGATTTATTTATGTACAAGCAGGGCTTAGAGGGAGAAGTATGAGTATGGGTAATCAACAATCAGAGCAGAAAAAATCCTCATATGAAATTGGTGCACCATGGGGTGTAACGGACTTGAAAGCAGCCGTACGTTATTACAGATTTAATAGTGGGAATTTACCTGGTAATAGTACAAAAGTTTATACTTTTGGACACAGTGGTGGAGGCGCACAAAGTTCAATTATGGGTGCTTCGGGTGATAGTAAATTGTATTACAAATATCTGAAGAAAATTGGCGCTGCTATGACAGATAAAGATGGAAAATATATCAGTGATAAAATTGATGGTGCAATGGCCTGGTGTCCAATAACAAGTCTAGACCAATCTGACGCAGCATACGAATGGAATATGGGGCAATTTTCAAACTCGGGTAAAAGAAAAAACAATACATTTACTGGTCAATTATCCAATGATTTAGCGGCAAGTTATGGTAAATATCTAAACAAATTGAATTTAAAAGATGGAAATAAGAAATTAGCATTGAAGCAATCCAAGAATGGCGAATATACTAGTGGATCGTATACTAAATATTTAAAAGAAGAAATTGAAAAATCAGCAACAGAGTTTTTAAATAATACAAAATTCTCTTATAAAAAACAAGATAGTCAACAAGCTGGCATGACAATGCCTAGTGGTAATAGTGATCATAATCAGCAACCACCACAAATGATGGGTCAAAATAACAATACTAAAACATATAAAACTATGAATGATTACTTGAAAGCATTAAATACAAAAGGTAAGTGGATTACCTATAACAAGAAAACGAAGAAAGCACATATTACTAGTTTAGAAGATTTTGCTAAGTATTATAAAAAACCAACAAAAGATGTACCAGCATTTGATGATTTAAATAAGAGTCAAGCTGAGAACGAAGTGTTTGGTACATCTGGAAGTAATAGTAAATTACATTTTGATAAAGCAGTTACGCAATTACTTAAAGATAAAAAGTCTGAATATAGTAAATTAAGTGGTTGGAAATCAAAATATGGTAAAGCTTATGAAGATGATTTGACGAAAAAAGATGCATTGGGATCATCTATCAGCATAAGACAAAATATGTATAATCCAATGTATTACTTATCGGATGCATATAGTGGCTATGGTAAATCAAATGTCGCTAATAATTGGAGAATTAGAACAGGTATTCAACAAGGAGACACATCGTTAAATGTAGAAACCAATTTAGCATTGGCATTAAAGCAAATTGTAGGAAAAGGTAATGTTGATTTCAAAACAGTGTGGGATAAACAACACACAATGGCTGAAACATCAGGAGATCCTGAAACAAACTTTATTAATTGGGTCAAAAAAGTGAATAAAAAATAAGACACTAATATAAGCATTTCGATTGGAATACCATCCAAAAGGTAGGTGGAATTTAACCTTTTTTCAGAATAAGTTCTTATTTAATATAAACTTGCAAATTTTCATTTAATCTATATAATTTAAGAACGAGGATTAAAGGGGATGAAAGATATGAAAAAGAAAAACCAACAATATAATATTAAAGAGGATTATATGGACTCTAGAGAAGAGTTAGAAATTCATGCTTTACGTATTCAAGAGCTTGAACAAAATCAGGCGAAAGGCAAGATTTTCTATGTTATTCCATTGTTCGCTTTATCAACAGCTGCCATCGTTATTGCAGTATATAGCTATTTAAAGCATAAATCATAAAATTCACCACTTTAGTATAGTGTAATTTTTCAAACCTAAAGTGGCATCAATAATTAAATAAAAACTCTGGGATATAAATTCCAGAAAAATAGCACTCAGATGAATTGAATTAATTTATCTGAGTGCTTCTTTTTATTCAATCTTTCGTATTGTTATCTCGCTTTCTTAGGGGACGGCTTCAGCCTGTAGTCTTCAGCTTGTCCTGTTCCCTCAAGAGTCTCGCTAAAATACATGGTATTTATAAATCAAAGTAATAATGAAAAAGGCAATTTCTATTGAAATAATATAGAAATTGCCTTTTTACTTTGTCCAAGAACTTAATGTCTCAGACCCTTTTCGTATATTTTTATGTTTAATTTAACTGATTTACTACATTTGTATTTCTTGTTTCGCATAGTAGTATGAGGATTCAGATTTTGGCGCTTGGAAAATAGATAATAAAATAAAAAGACCTACTTTTCCTAAAATCATTACACAGATAATTACTATTTTAGATAATACAGATAAATCAGCAGTAATACCTGTTGATAAACCAACGGTACCAAATGCGGAAACGACTTCAAATAATAATTTTAAAAATTCAATATGTGGTTCAGCAATAGTGATTATGAATGTTGCGATAGCAATTGAAAATATACCAAGTACAAATATTAATATTGCATTGCTTACTTGTTGTTTTACTAAAGAACGTTTAAAGATTTGCGGATGTTCAATACCCATCATTCTTGAGTAAATGTATACGAGCAACACTGTGAATGTAGTAACTTTAATTCCACCAGCTGAACTCATTGGTGCGGCACCAATAAACATCAGTACGATAAACACTAGAATTGTCGGATTCGTAATCTTACTCATATCGACTGAATTAAAGCCAGCTGTTCGTGTTGAAACAGATTGGAAAAATGATTTAAACAATTGTGTATGCACATCAGATCCTTTTAATACATGATGATATTCTAACAACCAAAAAGCAATCATTCCCCCTACGATAAGGATGAAAGTAGAGGTGAGTACTATTTTTGTGTGCAATTTTAAATTAGCAATTTTACGCGTTTTTACAATATCTAATATAACGATATAGCCTATCCCACCAAGGATGATTAGTGCTGGTATAATAATATTTATCATTGGATTAGAATTATATGACATGAGGTTATCTGAAAAAAGTGAAAATCCCGCATTATTAAAAGCTGAAACAGATGTGAATAAACTGATGAAACTGCCTCTAGCAAATCCATAATCTGGTATAAAAACCAAATTTAGAAATAAGAAACCTAGAAACTCTATGCCAAATGCAAAAGCAATCATTTGAATCGTTAATTTGAGTAGACTTGAATTTTTATCACTGTTCCAAGTAAGCATTAATAAACTACGTTCATTGTAAGTGATTTTTTTACGACTTAAGATAAGTACAAATATTGATAGCGTTACAATTCCTATTCCACCGATTTGTATGAGGAGCATAATAATTGTTTCACCCAAAGCGTTAAATTGTTTCGGTACATCTACAGTAGAGAGTCCAGTTACAGTGAATGCGCTACTAGCAACGAAAAAAGCATCGATTAATGATATCGGCTTCTTACCGGTTACAGGTAAATATAACAGTAGTGAACCAATTACTGTAGTCGTTAAAAAGAGTGATAAATATAAATAAGTTAATTGAGTAATATTTTTCAACTTTAATCACCTTGTTTTAATAGATATATAGGATAGTACGCCTATATTTTATTTATAGCAAGTGTTAGTTAAAGTTGGTGATTTGATTGTATATAAAAAACACTTTCGAATATTGTTACTATAGCGTAACCATTCAACGATCGTGTTTTTATAATGAAATAGATTAATTTAAGCTTGTGCCGCCACCGTTTAATCCATCTTTAATATATTGATTGACTTGATTATTGTATAAAAATTGAAGGTGTGTAATACCTGGAAGACGAATATTTTTCCCACCATTTAAGTATGAAAGCGTTGTTGCAACCACACCATCTGAAAGGCTATAAATGGAAGTGTATTTAATTTTATTGTCTTCGCCAGGACCATTAATGGCTTGATTTGTTGTTAATCCATTTGCACCTGCTAAAGTCACGACATTAGATACTTTAGTTTCTCCACCTAAATTTTTGATGAAATACATTGTATTTGCGCCCCCCATACTATGTGCGACGATATCCACTTTTTTAGCACCAGTTTGTTGTAACACACGATCGATATATCTTTTTAGTTGTGGTCCATTTGTAGAATTAGAGCCTTGTTTATTGTAGAATTCAACCGAATAAAATTGGTTACGATCCCATCCTTGAGAAGCTAAATAATTTTTAATGCCATAGAAATTTGATGCACTACCGCCAATACCGTGTACAAAGACTACTGGGTTATGTGTAGGTGTAGCCGCTTCTGATTTTGAAGAAAATCCAGTTAAACCAGTAACCATTAATAAGACACTTAAAACTATTGAAACTATTATTTTTTTCATATTCTATATCTCCTATATCTATATTTAAATTAATAATAATTTTAATTTTGATAAATAGCAATGTAAAATTTAATTATTTATTTTAAAAGTTGTTGTCTAGAATATAAAAATGAAAAAGCAACTACGAGTGGTTCAAGTAGTTGCTTTCAAATAAGCTAAATAGATTTAACATATTAGGATGTGTATACGCTATTTTTAATTTCTGCTTTATATATTAATCTTAAAGCAATTATCATTATAATAAGTGCGATAATTCTTTTGATATCAAAGTGAATTGTTAAACCTTCAAACCAACCAAAATGATCAATAATCATTCCCATAGTTAATTGTCCAATTACAGCAGAAATATTAGCTGAAATCACACCGATTTTTGGTATTGCAACGATAGTTAGGAATAAGTAACCAACACCAAACCAAACTGCAGCAAGTTGCCATTTTGGTGCGTGGAAAAATTCTAAAAAGCTACCTTGACCAAAGAACAAAGTAATTATAAATAATATTAAACCACCTGTTATAAAAGTTAAAAAAGCACTTTCTAATGTGCCAGCTTTTTTACTAAATGCCCCGTTAACTGCTGATTGTGTACTTAAGGTAACGCCTGCTATGAGTGCGCTAATCACTATAAAAATTTGCATCATAGACCTCCTAATAAATTAATGTTAAGGCGATAATCATTAAAATAATCGCAATAATTTTTTCGATACGCAATGGCTTTTTTTCGCTACCTAAAAGGCCGAAATGTTCAATTACTGCACTCATAATCATTTGACCAACTACGACACTTCCCATTGCTAGTCCAACACCAATAATTGGGATTGTAATAACCAAGACAGTAAGGTAGATAACTCCAAGTAAACCGCCAGTGAGTTCCCATTTAGGAGCCTTTATAGCATAAGATAAAGACCCTTTACCTAAAAATAATAAAGCGATGGCTAAAATAATGGAGCCAATGGCAAAATTATATAAACTACTTTCTAATTTTCCAATTTGGTCTCCTAAAACAGCATAAATCGCACCTTCAATACTTAAAAATATACCTGCCACAATGGCAATAATGTAAAAAACAAATTTATTCATGACTTACCTCTCTTCCTTATTTCGCGAATTAACGAATTAAGCATTATAAAAAAAGATCTCTGGTTAAAGATCTTTTTTCATAATGTTGACTAATTCATTAATATTGGATTCGTTTCTTCTATAGTATGTCCATTGGCCATGACGTTCTGACTCCAATAATCCTACTTGTTGCATCATTTTTAAATAGTGTGAAACTGTTGAAGGAGACATGTTAGCTTTTTCTTGAATATCTCCAACACAAACGCCACCTTTATCGCTCAAATTTTTGTTGAGATGAGCAGTCGGTTTATCAAAATGATCTAGCGGGTTCTTTAGCCAAACTAAAATATCTACGCGTGTGCGATTACTCAATACTTTAAAAACATCTACTATATTTTCCATATGAGCTATATTATTCGATAATTATCGAAATGTCAAATAGGAAAATCACTAAATTAATATTGTATCTGCTATAGTAGCTAGATAGTATCTTTCAATTCTTTATACATATTTTCAGTAACCTGATCTAACTCATTCTTGGTCATAGTTAGACGGTCTTTAGACGACCCATAGCCAATGTATACTTTATCTTGTTCTAATCCTGTGAAAATCTCATTGATAAAATCTATTGGATTGGCACCGAATGTATGGATGCCCTTTCCACCTAGGTCAGTATTAACAGCAGGAGGGATCACCTCATAAACATTTGTATTTGTTTCAGAGAGTTGATGTCTCAAACTCGTAGAAAATGAACTAACTGCTGCCTTAGTAGCAGAATAAATAGGTGCAATTGCCATAGGTGAGAATGCTAAACCAGAAGAAACATTAATGATGCTAGCTGTTTTATTTGATTTGGCAAAATATTGTCCGAATAAAATAGAAAGCTGGACTGTAGCATCTAAATTAATTTTAATTTCTGAATTTAAAGTATCCCAATCGTTTTTGGCATCTGCGGTTAATACATTGAAACGATTTTGAATACCTGCATTATTGACGATAACATTAATATTGGGATAGTTAGCAGTTACCCATTCAAATAATGCGACTCTTTCGTCAGCATTTGCGACATCGCACTGTTTCGTTACGATTTCAGGGAAGCTTTCCTTAAGTGCTAGTAATTTATCATTATTGCGACCGCAAACAATAATTTGATTACCCTTATTGTAAAATGCTTTTGAAAATTGATAACCGATACCTGAAGCGCCACCTGTAATTAAAATTGTATTACCTTTTATATTCAATATATACACTCCTATTTTAGTGTGAAAAGTATAGTATGTTTAGAAGGTGAATACGAATAATTGAATTATCATAGTACCTTTTAAATTTACTAAACCACTTATGTAGACATATTCCTTAAAGTGTATATATAATTTTTTTAAAATATATAAATATATGATATGTTAACACAACGATATAAAGTCATTATGAACAGGAGAATGGGAAAATGAAAGTAGCTTTAGTAACAGGCGCGAGTAGTGGTATCGGTTATGAAACTGCTAAAAATTTAGCTAAAAAAGACTATATAGTTTATGCAGGGTCTAGAACAGTAGAAAATATGCAGTCATTGAAAGCGTATCATGCAAATATTGTACAATTGGATGTTACAAATCAACAACAAATACAACAAGTTATTAATGAAATTATTAATAAAGAAGGAAAAATAGATGTTTTAGTGAATAGTGCAGGTTATGGATCGCTAGGTGCAGTAGAAGATATTAAATTAAGCGAAGCTAAAAAACAATTTGATGTAAATTTATTTGGTTTATCAGAAGTAATTAAAGCAGTATTACCATCCATGCGTGCTAATCAAAATGGAACGATTGTGAATGTATCATCGGTTAGTGGTCGTTTACCTAGTTATTTTGGTGCTTGGTATAACGCGTCTAAACACGCATTAGAAGGTTATAGCTCAAGCTTACGATTAGAAGTATCAGACTTTGGTATAAAAGTTGTTGTGATCCAACCGGGGAGTATTAATACGAATTGGGGATTGATTGCTGCTGATAACTTAGCAAAAGTATCACGAGGTGGTGCTTATCACGAAAAATCAGCTTTAATATCAGATATGTTGCGTACACAATTCAAATCGAATCAATTACCACAACCATCTGTAGTAGCAAAGCGTATTGTAAAGACGATAGAACATAATCACATACGTCAACGATTTATCGTTGGAAAATTTGCAAAATGTTTAGTTTTTGTGAACAAAATATTGCCAGGAAAACTATATAACTGGATTATTCAAAGAGGTATTTAAAACCAATATAGGTTTTTGAAGCTTTAAAATGCTTTTATAACAGTTTTTTACAGTAAATATGAATAAATGATGAAGATATTCAATTATATTGTGAGATAAGTTATACTAGTCAAATTTAAATTTAGTTAAATGTATAATAATAAAAGTACTTTGAATTATTGATAATTCAAGATATAATAGTTAAAGCGTAGAGAAAAATTTAATATATTGAATAGTTATAAACTGTAGATATACTTTTTTCAAAGATTAACAACTTAGGATAATCTTTGATGGGAGTATATCCTTTTTATTAAAAACGTTTTCATTATTAAAAAGTTACGCCTTTTTTAGTTTTAAAAAATACATATCGCATGTTTATGTTTTATCTTTATACGGTTGGTATATGTTCATTAAACTATAGGACAAGTTTAATTAGAACATGATTAATGAAGTGTATTTGAAAAAGGGAGTGGCTTTTTAA
Source organism: Staphylococcus sp. ACRSN (assembly GCF_022346615.1). Taxonomy (GTDB): domain Bacteria; phylum Bacillota; class Bacilli; order Staphylococcales; family Staphylococcaceae; genus Staphylococcus. The sequence continues at coordinate 110,466 of NZ_JAKRNS010000001.1, forward strand.
TTTTTGTGAGGAGGAAGAGTGTGAAATTTTTTAAAAAAGTTAGTTTGCCTATGCAAATAGTCATCGCTTTAATTTTAGGGGTAATTGTAGGAAGTATTTTACATGGTAACAAGGACGTTATAAATTATATTCAACCATTCGGAGATATATTTTTAAATTTGATTAAAATGATTGTCGTACCAATTGTATTTTGTTCATTAGCAATTTCTATTTCAAATGTTGGTGACACAAAAACGATTGGACGTTATGGTGGTAAAACACTATTGTACTTTATTTTTATGACAACTTTTGCAATCGCTTTAGGTTTAATATTTGGGAATTTATTTAAACCGGGTAGTGGTTTAAATGCAGATTTACTACCTAAAGGTGATATTTCAAAATATGAAAGTACTGCAAAAGGTGCAGAAGGTAGTACATACGGGAACCACTTAATAGATACAATTGTAAATATTGTACCAACTAATATATTTGAGGCATTATCTTCAGGTGAGTTATTGCCTATTATCTTTTTCTCTGTGTTCTTTGGTCTTGCTTTAGCTGCAATTGGTGAAAAAGCAAAACCAGTTAAAGACGTCTTAGGAGGCGCGCTTGAAGCGGTATTCTGGATGATTGGTAAAGTGTTATTATTAGCGCCAATCGCAGTATTTGCTTTTATTAGTACAACGATTATTACATTTGGTATTTCAGCATTAATTCCATTATTCAAATTATGCTTAACGGTTGTTATTGCAATGTTCTTCTTTATCTTCATTGTATTGGGAATCGTATCACGTTTATGTGGTGTTAAGATTATTAGTATAATGAAATTATTGAAAAACGAATTGATGCTTGCATTTTCAACGGCAAGTTCAGAAGCGGTATTACCGACAGTTATGAGAAAAATGGAACGTTTTGGTGTACCGAGAGATATTGCATCGTTTGTGTTGCCAACAGGATATTCATTTAACCTTGATGGGGCAGCAATGTACCAATCAATTGCGGCTCTGTTCGTTGCGCAACTCTACGGTGTACATTTAAGTATCGGTGAGCAAATCATATTAATGATCACATTAATGTTAACTTCAAAAGGTATGGCTGGTGTGCCAGGTGCATCAATTGTTGTATTATTAACGACATTAGGTTCAGTTGGATTAAATCCACAAGGACTGGCATTAATCATTGGTGTGGACAGAATTTTAGAAATGCTTAGAACATGTGTAAATGTATTAGGTAACTCTGTAGCAAGTGTTGTTATTGCAAAATCAGAGGGTGTCTACGATAAACAACGTGGAGAAGAGTATTTAAAAAGCCAAGTATAGATTGATAATTTAGCGTAACTACTATAAAAAATCTATTACTAATAATCAAAGGTAGCTTCCTATTTATTTAGGAGCTACCTTTTTTTGCGTACTATGACATTTAATGGCGTTGTAATGAAGGTTTACTTTTATTTATAAACATAAAGACTAAGGAAAGACAAAGAAATATGATACCAATTAATTTTTTAATATCAAATTGAATTATTTGTGAACCAAATAAACCAAAGTGATCGATGATTAGACCACATAATAGTTGTCCAATAATTACCATAACCAATGCATTTGTAACACCAATTTTAGGTATAACAAGCGGCATAATTGTTAGAAAAACAATACCAAAAAAAGCAGAAGATAAATATAGTTTTGGCATGTTTAATAGTAATAATGGGTTATCATTACTGTAAATAAAAAGTATAAATAAAAATAGTGTACCTACTGCAAATGAGATTAAAGCACTTTCTAGTATACCGACTACTTGTCCTAATTTCCCATTTATTGTTTGCTGTAAGCTAATAATAATACCAGCTAATAATGATATTGAAATAATGATTAAAACCATGTGAGATGCCTCCTATAAAATAAAGTAAAGTGCGATAAATAGTAATAATATTGCAATGATTCTATTCCACGAAATTCGGGTTTTTGTTGTGTTAAATAGTCCCCAATGTTCAACTAGCATACTCGTTATTAATTGGCCAATGATGATGCAAGTTAAAGTGATACTCACACCATTTGAAGCGACACTTATAAAAAGCATGATTACACCCGAAGCACCTAATAGCCCTCCCATTAACTGCCATGTGCTATTCCTAGGTAAAAGTTTAAAGTTTCCTTTTCCAAAGAATAAAACGATTAAAAGTAAAAGTACTGTGCCCATGAGGAAAATATAAAAAGTACTTAAAATAGCCCCAGTTTTATCTGATAAAATCCCTCCTAAGGCGGCTTCAATACTCAAACATATGCCTGAAAATAAGGCTAAAATATAAAATAAAATAGTCATCACTTTATCCTCCGAATTAAGTTAATAAAATATTTGATAAATAACAGGTTAATTGATATTTAGTATACAAAACTAGGCATATTAGCCTAAAATTGTAGTCAATCAGATTTAACATTTGTGGCATATAGACTAAGTATTAAAGTAAAAATGCCTAGAAAAAGTAGTTTAAATTTCATAACATAAGTAATTGATAATAGTTTTCAGTTGGTGGGGAATAGATTGTAAAAATCTTATATTAGTATTAAATGTTTAAATCATTACTAAAAGGTGGATTAATAATACAAGATAAATAACGAGGCTATTTTAGATTTTAAAATCATTTGAAATAAAAATAGTTGTAATAGTTTAAAAATGGAGGTGATGTACCGTTGAAATTACATACAAACAAAGCATTTTCAGTAGGAAAGCAGTTTCCAATAAATATTATTACTCACTTTCATAAACCGGGAGATGAGTATCAAATTCATTCACATGAATTTATTGAATTAATCTATGTTTACTCTGGAAAAGGCTACCACACATACAAAGGCGCAACGCATAATTTGTCAGAAGGTGATATTTGTGTGATTAAACCAGGAGAATATCATGGTTATTATACAGATAATGATTCCACTATGGAAACATACTTAGTTTTATTTCAACCTGAAGTATTACGAGAAGAATTATTTAATCTTTCTAATGTAGAAGAGATTATGGAGTTCTTCTATTTACAAATATTTCTAAAACGAGATTATGAGCTTACCGACAAACTAACATTGAACCCTAGAGAAAGAATAAGAATCGACATACTAATAAAAACTATAATGGAAGAATTAGAAAATAAAGAATTAGGATATGAGTTGCTTATTAAATCTAGATTAATAGAGATGTTTATTTTCTTGAGTAGAGTGTACGAAAAGCATAAAAATAGTATAAACAAACATGAAGAAGATGACTTGATGATAAGTTGGATTATTGAATTTATTGAACATCATTATAATAAGCACATGAATTTAGATGCTATTTGTAGGTTGGCCGGTATGAGTAAATCTGCATTCACACATAAATTTAAAAATCAAACAGGTACCAATCTATTAAATTATAGAAATGATATAAGAATTAAACAGGCAAAACATCTGCTATTAACGAGTAATAAGAAAATCATAGATATTTCAAATGAAGTAGGATTTTTAGATATTAGTAATTTTAATAAAGTATTTAAAAAGAAGACGGGAATGTCGCCTAAAGTGTTTAAGAAAAAGGGTTATGAAAATAAATCAATGGAGAATAAATGATGAAAAAAATAGTTACTATTTTGTGTATCAGTTTATTATTTATCACAACTGGTTGCGCTCATGAGAAAGACAATTTAAATAATAAGGAAGAGAAAGTATACAAACAAGCAGATGGTAAGAAAGTAAATATACCTAAAAATCCACAGCGTATAGCAGTTTTAACGCCATTTTATGTTGGAGATTTTATTAAATTAGGCATCAAGCCGGTAGCGGTTTTGGATTGGACAAAAGACTCTAATATTTTAAAACCATATTTGAAAAAAAGTGCATCTGTAGGTGAAAATGATGTTGAGGAAGTGGCAAAGCAAAAGCCTGACTTAATTATAACTGATTCAAGAGATAAAAATATTAAAAAATATAATAAAATAGCGCCTACTATTGCTTTTGGACCTACCGATTATAATTATAAAGAAATTATTGTCGAAGTTGGAAAAATAACTAATAATAAAAAACAAGCGCAAGACTGGGTAACAGAATGGGAGAAGAAAACTAAGAAAGATAAAGAAGAGATTCAAGCCAAGACACATGGTGCTACAGCTTCAATTTTTGAACCTAAGACTAAAGAAATATATATTTACGGACAAAGTTGGGGTGGTAGAGGTTTAGAAATAATACATGGTGCTTTTGGAATGCCGATGAATGAACCTTATAAACAAAAATTGAATAAAGAAGGATACCACACGATATCTAAAGAAGAAATAGATAAATTATCAGGTGATTATTTATTTTTATCTGAATCGAAGGAAGCAAATTTTGATTTTAAAAATACAAATGCTTGGAAAAATATTGACGCAGTAAAAAATAATAAGGTATTTGAATATAGAGCGGAAGACTATTGGTTTACTGATCCTATCACATTAGAAAATTTAAGGGGAAAATTAAAAAAAGAAATATTATCTAAGTAGTAGTATGTAATGTAAAATATAATTCCAAATTATAGTCATTAGAGAATAAGGCACTTCAAGACGAATTGGATCATATTAGATGAAAATACCCCAAAACAGAGATAGCTCATCACATGAAATATTGCTATCAAAAAACAATCCATAAATGAACTTTAAAGTTCACTTATGGATTTTTTCTCATAACATTTAAGAATGATGAAAGAATGAATTAGAGAAAAGAATTATAGCAAACGAATTTTACTTATTTTAATTTAAATAGTTACAAAACGACCTATTATTTGTAAATAGTTTTTCGCTACTATAATATATTTTTTAACAAATTTATATTACAAAAAATATTATTTTGTTGAGTGGGTATTATATTTGTTAAAAAGCATTTGTCATAAGAATGGTAGAAAGGTGAAAGATTAAGAAAGTAAATGCAGAATAACTATCAAATTTAAAAAAGAAAGGTTGCGTGTGATGGGCGAAGCGTATCGAATACACAGGATAAAAGAAAATTGGGGTATCATTATAGCTATTATATTTATTGCGTCTACATTGCGTGCGCCATTGACCTCTGTAGGTCCAGTAGTTAGTGAAATTACTACAGTATTAAAAGTCAGTGATAGTGTGGCTGGATCGTTAATTACGATTCCATTGATTATTTTTGCAATTGTCTCACCTTTGGTATCAAAAGTTACGGCACAATTAACTGTATCGAGAACAATTTTACTCTCTATGTTGCTATTAAGTATTGCACTTATTGTTAGAGTTGTAGGAGATATTAATATCTTTTTGTTAGGTACTGTATTATTAGGTATAGGTATTGCTTTTGGTAATGTACTTTTGCCTAGTTTTGTAAAATGGTATTTCCCTACACAAATAGGTATAGCGACAGGTATATATAGTGCCACAATGCACTTTACTGCTGGTATTGGCGGTGGTCTGAGTTTCCCTTTATCTACAATTTCACCACTTAGTTTTAGAATTTCTCTCTCCGTATGGTTCATTTTAGCGATTATCGCTATCGTATTATGGCTTCCAAAAGCGGTTCACGTCTTCCATTTAGAAAAAGCATCGAAACAACAAAGTTATACCACTTCCCACTGTAATAAAAATGTATTTAAATCAAGGTTAGCATGGATGTTAGCAATCACAATGGGATTTCAATCAATGATTGTGTACACAGTCGTAGCATGGGTACCTTCTATTTTAATAGATAGAGGCATAGAGCCAACTACCGCTGGTTATTTATTCATGATCAATCAATTTGCACAAGTTCCGATGACATTTACATTTCCTATAATTGCAGACAAATTAAAAGATCAACGTATTTTAGTTTTTATCGTTTCATTTTTATTTTTAATAGGGTTTACTCTGCTATTTTCACATACACTCTTTTTATTAATTATAGGTATTATCATTGCGGGATTAGCAATGGGGGCATGTTTTAGTCTATGTATGACATTCTTCTCTATTAGGGCACGTACGAGTGATGGCAGTGTTTCTTTATCAGGATTTGGTCAATCATTAGGTTACTTTATTGGTGCCATAGGACCAATTTGTGTAGGATTTACTTATGATGCCACAGGGACTTGGAATATTGCGATTATATCCTTATTGGTCATGTCGTTACTTTTTGCAGTATTTGGTTACTTTGCTGCTGAAAATAAAGTGATTGAAGATGAATAGTTGGCCTATTAATAATTTATTTTGAGAGGAGTATTTGGAAAATGACTAAAATTAAAGTACACCATTATGATGCATTTAGTACAAAACCATATAAAGGAAACCCAGCAGGTGTTGTATTAAATGCAGAGCATTTAACTGAACAATTGATGCAAGACATCGCATATCAGGTAGGTTTTAATGAAACCGCATTTGTTCAAAAATCTAATATTTCTGACCTTAAATTAAGGTATTTTACACCTGGACAAGAAATGAATTTATGTGGGCATGCTACCATTGCTACGATATATGCATTAAAAACAGAAGGAGCATTACCAGATAAAAAAGATTATCGCATTGAAACGAAAGCGGGGATTTTAGCTATACATCTTGAAGGTGATGAATCACAAAATATTAATATCACAATGCAACAAGCAGCACCTCAATTTAAACCATATAATAGTTCAAAAGAGGCATTAGTTAATGCATTAAATATATCTGAATATGATTTAGTTGCTGATTTACCTATTGTCTATGGAAGTACAGGATTATGGACGCTCATTGTACCTGTTAAAACTTTAGCAGCAGTACAAAAAATGATACCTAACACTGCAACGTTTCCAGAATTTTTAACAGAAATGCCTAAAGTATCAATCCATCCAGTATGCTTTGAAACATATGATGGATATGCAGACATGCATGGTAGACACTTTTCATCTCCATATTCTGGCACTGTAGAAGATCCTGTTACTGGAACTGCTTCAGGTGTGATGGGGGCGTATTATGCAAAATATGTCGACCGTGAAACACAAGATGTCTATCATTTTGTCGTTGAACAAGGACAAGAAATTGGCAAAGACGGTAGAGTCATTGTAAATCTAAATAAAACGGAAGGTAATTATAATGTTCAAATTACCGGTACAGCAGTATACGTTCAGACTATGGAGATTGAAGTTCATTAATACATAAGTTATGTGGGATAGAAATCTTAGTTTGTAAAAATATGCTTCATATAAATATTTTCCATTAATAAAATATACAAGTATAAGAGGATATTGTTTTTCTTCAAAACAAAAGTGGTATAGATAACTTAATTTGAAATTATAATTTATATAGCGCATTAATTACTATATATATTTAAAAATTCAATTAAATATCTGTAGTGTTTGGAGAGAAAATGATGAAATGGATTAGTAATAATTGGCAATACTTTACAATTTTAGTCGTGATTGTGCTCGTGGCGTATATGATTTTGTGGGGACATCAACAACTAAATGGGATACAAGTTATTTTGATGTATAGCTTGATTTCATTAGCGATACATCAATTTGAAGAATTTGTTTTTCCAGGTGGTGCACCTATAGTAGTTAATAAAGTGAGTTTTCAAGAAAAAGTGGACTACAAACATTACCCAGGAAATACTTTATCGACATTGATAGTAAATATGAGTGTGTATGTATTATACATCTTAGCGCTTATATTTCCCCAATTCATCTGGTTAGGTTTAGCAACAATGATATTTAATTTAATGCAGTTGTTTGGTCATGCATACTCAATAAATAGAGCACTTGGTGCATGGTATAATCCAGGAATGATAACAAGTATTGTGCTTTTCTTACCGATCAGTATTTATTATGTGTATTATACATACCATTTTCACTTAATTAATATACTTACATGGATAATTGCTATACTGGTCTATTTCATTGCAGTATTCCTTACAATTACTTTACCATTTGAAAAATTTAAAAGTAGAAGTTCTAAATATGTCATATCGGATTGGCAACTTGAACGATATACCAAAGTGCTAAAATTTGCTAAGTTGAAAAAAGGATAAAAGAACAAGCCCTTAACATTTATTATAGTTGTTAGGGGCTTATTTATCAGCACTAGATAAGTTGTTTGAACATTGAAATGATGGTCAATGGGTGTGATGTATCACTATAAATTTGTTCTTGATTATAGATATGATATCCATTTTGTTTGTATAATTTAATATTTTTAGTAACATTAGCGCGAACTTTGCATCTTATTTCTGAAATGTGCTGTTGTTTACAATAATCTTCTAAATACTTTAATAAAGACTTTGCTATTCCTTGTCTTTGATACATAGGGATGACAGAAAGACGATAGAAATATAAATGTGTAGCTTCAGTTTGAAAACGTAACATGCCGATTGCTTTATTATCTTGATATGCTACTAATGCGCACTCACCTTTATTAAAAGCATTTTTTATTGTATTTACAGTTTCTTTTAATGCACTTGATGGTGTTTCATCATATTGATATTCTGAAAAGGATTGTAACATTATTTCATGAATAGTACTGACATCCGATTCTAAATTTGTTGCAGATATTTTCAAATAATCACCTACATTTTTAAGATTTTAGACTAGTATAGTTGAAATTAAGTCACTCGTAAATTATCCAGCGACTGAAAGGGAAAGGTGACATCGAATTAAGGTGCTTAGGAACTTATCTTTATTTTAAAAAAACCAACGACTGGTAGCATATGCGCCAATCGTTGGTTAATGATAGAGTAATTATTTTGTCGGTATAGCAATTTCACTTAATGCATTTGTTTGAACGGCTTTGGCTACTTCTGTAATAACGCGATTATCTAAAGCATTTGGAATAACAAACTCGGGGTTTAGTTCATCTTCCGTGATGACACTTGCGATAGCCTCTGCAGCAGCGACTTTAGTATTCATAGATATATATTTTGTCTTAGCATCTAAGATACCTTTAAAGATGCCAGGAAACGCAAGCAAGTTATTGATTTGATTAGCAAAATCAGAACGCCCTGTACCTACTACAGCGGCGCCTGCAGCTAAGGCTTCATCTGGATAGATTTCTGGTATTGGATTAGCTAATGCAAAAACGATAGGCTGATCATTCATTGATTTAATATGATCTTGTGTCAGCGCTCTTGGACCAGATACACCTATAAATACATCAGCGTTTTCTATGACTTGGGTTAATGTACCACGTTGATGTGTAAGGTTTGTATGCTGTGCAATTGCTTGTTGTGCATTGTTCATCCATGTTTCTCCTTCACAGACAATACCTTCTAAGCTAACAAGTGTTACATCTGTGTAACCAGCTTCTAGCAATAATTTGGCAATGGCGATGCCTGCTGAACCAGCACCATTGATTACTACTTTAACATCGTAATGTTCTTTTTCAACGACTTTAATTGCGTTAATTAATGCTGCTAAGACGACGATAGCTGTGCCATGTTGATCATCGTGGAACACGGGTATATCTAATTCTTCAATAAGTCTTTTTTCAATTTCAAAGCAACGGGGTGCAGATATATCTTCTAAATTAATTCCTGAAAAATTAGGTTGTAATGCTTTCACAATTGAAATAATCTCTTCAGTATCTTTAGTATCTAATGATATTGGAAATGCATCTACACCAGCTAATTGTTTGAAGAGAATACTTTTACCTTCCATAACAGGTATTGCGGCTTTGGGACCAATGTCACCTAGTCCGAGTACTGCTGTACCATCTGTGATGACACCAATCATGTTGCCTCTAGCAGTCAGTGTATCAGCCTTGGATTCATCATTTGCAATTGCTGTACAAACTTCCGATACACCTGGAGTATATACTACACTTAAATCCTCTTCTGAATGTACATCTACTTTACTTGTGATTGAAATCTTACCTGCGTGTTGCGCGTGATATTGAACTGGACTTACTTTTTCTTCTTCTACTGACATAATTATTACTCCTTATTTAATCTTTTATATTCATGTTGCTAAGTTAACTGAATAACTTTAATAATAAAGTGGCTAATATAACTGTTGATACACCACCGATTCTTGTAGCAACTTGCGCGAAAGGCATTAACGCCATACGTTTAGATGCTGACAGAATAGCAACATCACCTGTACCACCTAAACCACTATGACAACCTGTTACGATTGCTGCATCCACAGGATACATTTTCATGAGTTTTCCAACGAAATAACCAGAAGTAATCATTGTTAACACTACAGCTGCACAAATGACCACATATGCAGGTGTGACGATTTTTACGACATCACCTAAAGGAATATATAACATCCCTAAACCGACCATGAGTGGCCAAGTTAAGCTTGTTGAGATGAATTTATATAAATGGTGTGCGCCTTCTTCCATTTTGTTAGGCATCCAGCTTAAACATTTAATAAATGTTGCAAATAGTATCATAATAACTGGCCCTGGAATTCCGATGAATTTGTGACCGAGTGTACCAACGATAAAGAATGTACATGCGATTAATAAGCCAGCTCCCATTAGTGAAAAATCTACAGGCTTATCGCTCGCGTCTTTTTCTTTTAATAAATCATCACCTTTGTCGGCTTTTACTAAAGAACCATTACCTGAAAGATGTGTTTTCTTTTCGCCTAAGCGCATCATTAATCCTGCGCATACGACTGCAAGAATATTACCGATAACAGCGGCTGGAATCATTTGACCCACAAAAGATTCTGCAGATTCTCCTAAAATAGATGAATATGCAATTGATAGAGGTAAGATACCTTCACCGATACCGCCACCGATAATTGGAACAATGATAAAGAATAACGTGTGTTTAATATCATATCCAAATAATAGACCGACTAATATGCCCATACCTACAGCGGACAGTGTGCCGACAACTAAAGGTACGAACATACGTGTAAAGCCTTGAATCAATACTTTTCCATTCATGCCTAAGATACTTCCAACTACAAGACATGAGATATAGAAATATAAGAAATTAGAAGTTTTCATTAAAGTTGTTACAGCTTTCATTGAAGCTGGATTAATTAAATTTAAGAAAACTAAAATAGAAGGTATCAGTAATGCCAATATTGCGGGACCGCCAATGTCCTTTAATATTGGTATACGGTTACCTAAGTCACCAAGTAAAATACCTAAAATCATAATGACAGCAAAGCCGCCAATCATATCGGGTGGTAATGTATTATAAACTGATGCAGCAAAAATAATTGCAGCAAGTGCTACGTAAAGAGGTAAAGGTACGACACCAATTTTCATTTGTACAAGTTTAGCCCAGAGCCCCTTTGACTTACTTTCTGGAACAGCGTAATTTGATTGTTCTTCACCATCAGTAGTAAGCGCTTTCATTTCACTTTTAGAAATCATATGAATCCCCCTTATTTATCATATGCATATCATAGGATTAATTAGGGAACATGCACAGTTTATGTAAGTTTAATAATCTTTTTGTAATTAAAAAAAGAGCAACAGTACATGTCACATTTTTATACACCATATATCAATGGTCTATAGCATGTTAGGTTACTGTTGCTAATTATTGCTGTTAAATAATTTATTGATTTATAGCATATTAATTTAAATAAGGTGTTAAATAATGCAAATTATCTTGCTTAAATTTATATTGATATACTGGGCGACCAATTCCATATGTTAGCGACTCTTCTAACACATTAATATCGGCAAGAAATTTGAGGTATTTTCGAACAGATACCCTTGAAATGTCAGCAATTTCAGCTATCTCATCAGTTGAAAATATTTGTTTTCCAGAATGATTCACTTTTTCGATAATAGTTTGAAGCGTACCTTTCGTTAACCCCTTAGGTAAGGCAACGGTGCCATCAGGCTCTGTTTGTGTCTTATTGAACAATCTATTATCTAATGTTGATTGATCTAAGCTTTGATTTTCACTGAAAAATTGATGCTTGTGTTTATACTGCAACAGTGACTGTTTAAAGCGTTCAAATTCAAATGGTTTGATCAGATAATCAATAGCACCATAACGCATTGCCGTTTGAATTTTATCAACATCAGAAGCGGCAGTAATTAAAATGGCGTCTATCTTATAGTGATGTTTTCTTATATAAGTTAATAGCGTTAAACCATTTTCATCTGGCATATAGACGTCTAGTAATGCTAAGTCAACAGGCTGTGTTTCGATGATAGAAATAGCGTCCTTTACATTATGTGTAATATCGACTAAGTCAAAGCCTTCAACTTTTTCTATAAATTGTTTGTTTAGTTGCGCTACCATTGGATCATCTTCCACTATAAGCACTCGTATCATCATTGATTCCTCTTTTCTTCATATGGCACCACTACTGTAAAGTGTGTATTTCCTTCATTATTAGGCTGGAGGGTGATTTGGCCTTCTAGATTATCGACACTTTGTTTAACCAGGTATAATCCATAGCCTCTATGATCCCCTTTAGTAGAATAGCCTTTCTTGAAAATATCTTTCTCTGATGATTCAGATAAGCCATGACCTGAATCTATGACATCTATAGTTAAGCTATCGTTGTCATACTGTAAATAGACTTCGATTGATTTATGTTTTAGTTCAGTAACAGATAGTGCCTCTAGACTGTTGTCGATAAGATTTCCGATAATTGTAATCGTATCATGTGTTAAGTATGAATGTTTTGGTTCCGGAATAACGGTCTGATTGATGATTGCAAGTTCAATATTATGTTCTCTAGCTAAGCTTAATTTCCCGATTAAAAAGCCTGCCAATGCCGCATCTTTAATATTGACTGCGATATTCTCATTTTCTTGGGTGCCATGTTCGACAATTTCATAAATATATTGCTTTAAATCATTATAATTTTCCATTTGAATCATGCCTAAGATGACATGTAGACGATTACTAAATTCGTGTGACTGTGCTCGTAACGTTTCTGCATAAGTCTTTACACCAACTAATTGCTCAGAGAGTTGACTGATTTCTGTCTTATCTCTGAATGTTGAAATCGCCCCGACAATTTCATTATTTACATAGAGCGGCACACGATTGACTAATATCTTAATACCATTAATATTCTGTTCTTCATCGACTTCAGGTCGACCATTTTCCAATACTTTTGGTAATTGCGTTGACTGCATATAGTCATTAATTTTGACACCAATCGCCTTGTCTGGAAGACCAGCCTTCCGGAATATTTCTTTCGCTGAACGGTTCACTAAATTGATATTACCTTCATGGTCAACTGCTACAATACCTTCATGTACAGACTGTAACATAGTATTGCGTTCTTCTAGCAATTTAGCTATTGCAGAAGGTTCTAATCCGAGCAATGTTTTTTTGATATACCGAGATACCATAAAGGCACCGATGATACCAACGAATATACCTAAAATTGTTCCGATTAAAATTTTCTTATTACCATCGGCAAATGCTTCGTTAACATGTTTCATAGGTACACCAACTGCTACGACACCGATTTGTTTATCGTTACTGTCATAAATAGGTGTAAACGAACGTAATGATTTGCCGAGTGTTCCCTCTGAAATAGAGGAAGTACTATGCCCTTGTAATGCTTTTGTTTCGTCCCCTCCTTGGAACCGCTTACCTATAAGGTCAGGGTTAGGGTGAGATTTCCGGATACCTTCCATGTCCATGACTACGATAAATTGTACGCCTGTAGCTGTTTGAATTTCAGAAGTATATTTTTGAATAGCTTGTTCATCTTTTTTGTTGTTTAAGCCTGACTTGACGATATCTGATTGCGCAATCGTACGTGAAATGACGTCTGACTTTTCTTCAGCTGTTTTATGCACGGCATGCCGCACCGTATTACTAATCAGAAGGCTGGTGATTAATAGTGAAAATATTACTACTAAACAGACATATATAATGATTATTGTGCTAAGTTTGAGTTGTCGTTTTTGCAAAATACTGCCCATCCTAACTTTGTTTAAGCAACTAATGTAATAGATTTTCTTCTTAATAATGGTTAATTTTAATTTTGGTTTACACCATAAATAGTTGCTAAATTATGTACTTATTTCTCCTAAATAAGAATATCTTAAAATTATAATTTTACAACCTTTAATTAGAAAATTTAGTTAATTTAGTTTTTAAATACATAAAGCAATTTAGATTTAATATATTGAAAGTAAGTTTTCACTGATGGTTAGCTTTTTATTATCAAAGTACAATCGGTTAAACTAGAAGTAAATATTGTGAAATTATAGCGATAAAGAGTGACGCTATTCTATGTGATAGAAATGTCTTTTACAAGCGTTGAATAGAATCTGTCAAAGATTGAGGAGATAAATGATGAGTGTATCAGAAACAATTTTTACAACAGGAGAATTTGCGACATTATGTAATGTTAAAAAGCAAACCTTGTTCCATTATGATGAAGTCGGAATTTTGAAACCTGAGTATAGAAATGATAAAGGATATCGTTATTATTCTTTAAAGCAACTTGAAACATTTAGTGTTATTGAAATTTTGAAAGATTTACAATTATCACTTACTGAAATCAAAACATTTTTAGATGCAAGATCCATTACTGAAACAATTAAGTTATTAGAGTTTAAAGAACATGAAATTGATCGGCAGATTAAAGCAATGGAACAACTTAAATTATCAATACAAAACCGTAGACAGAATCTAAAGGAATCCAATGATGCGGACTTTGAAAATATTGAAATCGTTACATTACCGAAAAGTTATTACTTATTTAGCGAAAGTATTGCAGGTAAGTCATTAAAGGCTGGTTCACATACATTAATGCGGTTTATCCGAGATAACCAGTTAGACTTCGGTCACCCTATCGGCGCACTGCTCGCTAAAGAACATATCATGAAAGATGATTACGATGGCTATCAATATTTCTATATTAAGATAGATTATGACATTGCCAAGGCACATCATATACGACCAGGGGGGCAATTTGTTGTTGCTTACCACGAAGGTCACGATGATACAATTTATAAAACGCATCAAAGAATTAAACAGTTTTTAAAGGCGGATCACTATCATATGATTGGTGACAGTTACGAAGAATATGTTGTAGATGAGATAAGTACAGACGGTCCAGATAAATATGTCACAAAAGTATGTATTCCGGTAAAACAGAATAATTAATTTAAGACAGCTTAATTGTTAATGGTAATTTTAAAAAAAGTAAATCTCACTTATTGACTATACGGTTACCATATAGTTTATATTTTTTATTGTAGAGAAAGTAGGTGAGCACAATGACACTTAAAAAAATGGCAATATTAGCCTTAGTATCCAGTGCATTATTCTTAATCGTCATAGATATGACCGTATTATATACAGCATTACCGATATTAACGCATGATTTACATGCTTCAGCAACAGAAAAATTATGGATTGTAAATGCATACGCGCTCGTTGTAGCAGGTTTATTACCAGGTTTAGGTACATTAGGTGACTTTGTAGGTCATAAGCGTATGTTTTTAACAGGTTTAACGATATTTGGGGGCGCGTCATTGTTAGCTGCAAGCGCAGCATCACCCGAGATGTTAATCGTCGCCAGAGTAGTATTAGCGATTGGTGCAGCAGCAATGATGCCACCTACGCTTTCAATTATTAAACGTACATTTGTAGATGAACAAGAGCGCGCATTTGCATTAGGCGTATGGTCTGCAATTACAGCAGCTGGTGCTGGACTTGGTCCTGTTATAGGAGGAGGACTGTTAGCATACTTCTCTTGGCATTCTGTGTTTATCATCAATATACCGATTGTAATTATTGTTTTAATATTATCTTATATAGTTGTACCAAATTATCCTGTTCAAAAGACAGGACGTTGGGATGTTATCAGTTCTATTCAAATAATGATTGGGCTTATCAGTGTCGTATATGCAATCAAAGAAGTTACGAAGCAAGATCCTAATATCTTGTTAGCTGGAATAACTTTGGTCATAGGTTTGATTGCAATAGCCTTATTTATTACAAGACAAAATAAGATTCCACAACCGTTAATTAATTTGAAAATCTTTAAAAATATTCATTTTACTGTGGGGACTTTAGTTGCTATCGTCACAGCATTTACGATGATGGGATTTGAATATATCTTGTCCCAGAGGCTACAACTTGTTTTAGATTTAACAGCATTTCAAGCAGGATTAATTGTTATGACGATGGCAGTAGCATCATTAGTAGGGGCAATCGGCATCGGAATGATTCTAACGAAGTATGGCACATTAAAGTTACAATGGATAACATTACTCATTGCATGGATTGGTGTTATCATATTTTATTGGGTACTCGACGGTTCACTAGTGATTCAGATTATTACACTGATGTTAGTAGGTTTAGGGTTAGGTGGTGCTATGACACTAGCATCTACTGCTATTATGACAAATACATCCGATGAAAATTCAGGTATGGCTGCCTCTATAGAGGAAGTATCATTCGAATTTGGTGGTTCATTGGGTATTGCAGTACTCGGCGGTCTATTTTCAATGTTTTATAGCCTATCATTTAACTTTAAAGAAAGTGGTATTAATCTAACTAAAGCTAAAGGTAGTCTTGATGAAACATTAATTCAGGCAGAACAACAACCAGAATATATCAGCAAACCATTGATTGAAGCAGGTAAACTTGCGTTTGATCAGTCATTTTCCATTATTATGATTATTGGTAGTATCATTATCGGCGCGACCATTATTTTACTGATGCTATTAGATTATAAAAATAGACAACAAACATCAGTAATTGAATAAATCTTAAATATTAAAGCGCAATCAGCTGTTTGAAAGAAATAGAATAGGCGATTTGCCATACTAAATAGCCCCTCACTATTAGATTAGTGAGGGGATTATTGCATATGTTCAAGGCATTAATGTTAATTGTATTATTACTTTATGGTAGTTAGTCTTAACTTGTGCTACCTTCCCATAATTCGACGGGGAGGACATATTCGTTTTCTGTAGTTTCATTTTCCAAACGTTTTTTCAAGATATCTAGTGCAGTATCAGCCATAAGATCAATAGGTTGAATAATAGTCGTTAAGTCAGGTTGAATGTGACGCATAATCTGAGTACCATCATATCCTACTATCTTAAAGTCTGTAGGAACCTGTTTTCCCGTTTCATAAGCAAGCTGTAAAATGATTGCAGCATCAACATCATTTGATGCAAAAACACCTTCAATATCTTGGTATTTATTTAGGATTTCTCTGAAATAGGACTTTTTATTGGTTTCAGTTAGACTAAAATCGACTTCATAACAAATTGGTTCTAACTCATGTGCCATCATAGTGTCAATATAGGCAGTTTTTCTACGATGTGCTGGAGTTTCTAAATCTATAGGACCATGAATATGTAAGATTTTTGTCAGGCCACGATTTATTAAACGTTCAGTTGCTAGCTTTCCGCCGTTATAATTATCTGATTCAATAATAGGAATATCCTCGTTCATAATCCTATCAATAGCAACAATAGGCAACTGGGTGTTTTCATACTGTTCAATATTTTGGTTATGTGTACCGACAATCAGGCCATCAATTTGATTGGATAATAGCTGTTCAAGATAATGGCGTTCCTTTTCAGGATCATTCATAGAGTTGCCAATAATCACCTTGTAACCTTGGCGATATAATTTTATTTCTAAAGCCTCTACAAGCTCTCCAAAAAAAGGGTTTGCGACCGTAGGGAATAATAATCCAATGATTTTAGTCTGTTTATTATACAATTGTCGTGCCACAGAATTGGGTTTATAGTTTAAAGTTTTAATGGCATCGTTTACCTTATCAATCGTTTCTTGACTAAGATAGCCTCTTTTATTCAGCACTCTAGATACAGTCGTTTTAGATACATTTGCTAACTTAGCCACATCTTCTAATTTAGGTTTCATATAAACCTCCTCAATCAAACTTCATTACTTATAGTGTAATCAATTATTTTAGAAAGTAAAATGAAAGTCCATTTTAGATTGAACGTTGAGATAAGTATTAGTTGCAAAAAAATAAGAGAAATAAGTATTGAGGTTCTAATATCTATTGTAAAATTTTTGTTGTCAAAATATGATAGGATAATCAATAATGAATGTTTTACAAGGCATTTAAAAATTATTTAGAGGTGTAAATCAATTGAATGAATCAAACTTTGATTATACTAACGAAAGTAAGTTGCCGGTCTTAACTTGGATATTAATCACTTATTTGGGAGCTATAATTCTTCAAACAATAGAAAATCCACTAATCATAAATAGCATACTATTTACTATTCTGATTTTTGGAATATATTTATTATATTCATCTATATATTTTTTCAAAAAGAATATTCCATATATGTATATAATTATTATGAATATCTTAATTTTAGTAGCTTCTATGTTGATGGATGAAGCAATGCCAGCTATACTAATCGGATTATATTCACTTTTGATTGGCCAGAGCGTCAGTCTTTATTCGGAAAAATGGAAAATAATCATACACTTAATCAGCTCTCTTTTTATAATATGCTTCATGATTTTAATTACTGGAAACTCACACAACTTATTTATGTACCTCATTATACTTATACCTATAATGACTAGTGTTCTTGGCTTTTCCTTTATGTTTTATAAACAAGTAAATGCTAAATTAGAAATAGAACATACATTGAATGAGATTGAGTTAGCTTATCAACAAGTAGAATATCTGACACTTTTAAATGAGCGTCAAAGGTTAGCTCGGGATTTACATGATACCCTCGCACAAGGGGTCGCAGGTTATATCATGCAATTAGAAGCTTTAGAGAATTATTTGAACAATAATGATATTAAAAAAAGCAAAGAAATTGTAAAATATTCTAAATCTACTGCAAGAGAAACACTTAATGAAGCAAGAGAAGCTATTGATAATTTACGGTTACAATCGAGTTCAACAATAAATTATTCTCAAAGTTTAAACGATTATATTGAACATAAAATTAGTAATGAAAATTTTGAATATAAAATTAATATTCAAGACATAGATACAATCTCACCATTTATATTTGAGCATATTAAAAAAATTATTGGAGAATCTATAGCAAATATTAAAAAACACGCTCAAGCTCATTGTATTAAGATTGATATACAAAGAAATAAATCAAGTGAGATATGGGTTAGAGTAGAAGATGATGGTGTTGGATTTGAAGTTGATAGTATAAAACACTTAAAAAATAATTATGGTTTAGAAGGTTTGAAAGAACGTGTTGAAATATTGGATGGAAAAATAAATATTTTTAGTACAAAAGGCAAAGGTACGATAATCAACGTAATATTACCTATAAAGGAGTAGATTTATATTAATAAAATAAAAATCGTTTTAATTGATGATCATTTAGTGGTGCGAGAAGGATTGAAAATGATTTTAGAGATTGAAGAAAAATACGAAATAGTTGCAGAAGCAAGTAATGGCAAAGAAGGATTGAAAATAATAGAAAAATATAATCCTGATATTATATTGTTAGATTTGAAAATGCCAGAAATTGATGGTACAGAAGTTATAGAAATTTTGAATAAAAAAGGAATCAATACACCAATAATTATACTAACTACATATAATGAGGAAGATCTAATAAAAAAAGCTATAACGTTAGGCGCGAAAGGGTATTTGTTGAAAGATACGACAAAAGAAAAATTATTTAACACAATTAATACCGTCGTAAAAGGTGAAACAGTTTTGTCATCAAATATATTAAATGAATTTATATCATCTTTTGGTGAAAAAAGAGACAAAAGTGCCTCAGAAGAATTTGTATTTACTGAAAAAGAAAAAATTATTCTTAAAGCTATTGCTCAAGGGGATACGAGTAAAAAAATCGCATTGGATTTAAAATTATCTGAACGAACAGTAAAAGCATATTTAACTAATATTTATACAAAATTAGGAGTTTCTTCTCGCTCTGAAGCGGTAGCGATGGCTTTTAAGAAAAAAATTATTATATAATTTGCCCAAAAGTTCAATATAATAATGCCCAAAAGTACATTACATAAGAAATAACTTTTCATTAATATAAAGATTATATTTTGATGAAAGGGAAGGTTATGTAATGGGAAACCTCTTATATAAATTAGGAAATTGGTCCTATAATAAAAGAAGAAAAGTGTTAACTAGTTGGATTGTAATTATCATAGCTCTAGGAATTTTACTTGCAAATTTAGGAATAAATTTTGATGAAAATATGTCTATACCAGGGACTAAGTCTGAGAAAGCTATGAACTTGGTGAATAAGGAATTTCCTTCAAGTGAAAAAGAAGATGCTGGAAAAGTAAAAATGGTTTTTAAAGCACCTAAAAATAAAGAAATGACAACTCAGACAACCCAAAATAAAATAGAAAAATCTTTAAGTGATATTTCTAAAGATAAATATGTTAAATCAGTAACTTCACCTTATGAAGGTGGAACTATAAGTAAAGATAAAAAAGTTGCTTATGCTGATATCACTTATAAAAATAAAAAAGAAAATGTTAAAGATTCCTCTAAAGATAAAATTAAGCAAGTGAAAAAGCATTTGGAAGCTAGTAATATAACAACAGAGTTAGGTGGCAACGTAGAATTCACCTCTACTGATATTGGGGGAGCTTCTGAAGTTATAGGGATAGTTATAGCATTCCTTATACTAGCCTTTACATTTGCATCATTTATTTCAGCTGGTATACCTATAATAACAGCTATTATAGGTTTGGTAATAGGTATGTTATCCATTGCTATAGGAACTAATTTTGCTCCCATACAATCAGTTAGTTTAACTTTGGCTGTTATGATCAGTTTAGCTGTAGGAATAGATTATGCGTTATTTATCCTTTCTAGGTATCGACAACATCTGGGTGAAGGGATGAATGTTCAAGAGTCAATTTCTCGTGCTATAGCAACAGCTGGTAGTGCAGTAGTCTTTGCAGGACTTACTGTCGTAGTAGCGCTTTGTGGTTTATCTATTGTTGGCATTCCATTTTTAACAGCAATGGGATTAACAGCTGCGTTAAGCGTGTTTATAGTTATATTAATCGCTATTACGCTTTTACCTGCAATAATAGGAATGTTTGGTTATAAAATAAAACCTAGCAAAAAAAATAGGTTGTTATCATGGTCTCATTCTAAAAAAAGTAAAAAGAATTCTAACTTGTGGGGACGTATTGTAACTAAATTACCAACATTAACGATTATTATAACTATTGTCCTTGCTGTTTTATTAAGTTTATCGGCCCTTAAAATGGATTTAGGTATTCCGGATGATAGTATGAAATCTAAAGATACTGACAATAGAAAAGCTTACGATTTAATGTCAGAGGGATTTGGGGAAGGCGTTAATGGACCCTTAGTTGTAGTGATGAAAAGCTCTAGTGAAAAAAAGGCAAATAAATTTTTCTCTGAGACAAAAAATAATATAGAAAATCTACCTAATATAGAAAACATGAGTGAAATAATACCTAATAAAAAAGGTAATGTTGCGATGGTAAACATCCAACCAAAAACAGGACCAAATGACACAAAAACTAAAAAGTTAGTTCATTCTATACAAAAAAAGGCCAAAAATATTAATGATAATGAGTTAATGGTTACAGGTTCAACAGCGGTAAATATAGATATATCTGATAAACTTAGCGAAGCTGTACCGAAGTTTGTATCTATCATAGCTATATTTGCTTTGATTTTGTTAACTTTTGTTTTTAGATCCATATTAGTGCCTTTAAAAGCAGTTTTAGGATTCTTAATGACATTAACTGCAACTATTGGTTTTGCAGTATTAGTATTACAAGAAGGACATTTGAATAACATATTTTCAATAGCTGAAAAGGGTCCACTATTAAACTTTATGCCTATTCTAATTACTGGTATATTATTCGGATTAGCTATGGATTATGAAGTTTTCCTAGTAAGTAGGATGAGAGAAAGATATATAGAAACAAAAAATGCTAAAGATGCAGTTTTATATGGTATGAAACATAGTGGTCCAATTGTAACAGCAGCAGCATTAATTATGATTGCAGTGTTTGCTAGTTTTATTTTTGTTGAAGACATTACTATTAAATCAATGGGACTTACGCTTGCATTTGGAGTATTATTTGATGCTTTCATCGTAAGGATGACTTTTGTCCCTGCAGTTATGTTTATACTTGGAAAATGGTCTTGGTATTTACCTAAGTGGCTTGATAATATCCTACCAAGTATTGATATAGAAGGTAATAATATAGAAAAAGATGGTGACTATTCGCCACCGAACTTTAATTCTTCATACGAATTATACAATAAAGAAACTAATCAGATTAAGACAATAAAGATCAATAAAAAAACACTTAACTTATATAATGAATTAAATAATGTGCTATATGATGAGCACTTAATGTTTAAGGCATTACTTAAATATTCTAAAGAAATCGATTATGGTATATATCAAAAATTCACATCAGATTTTAAAAGCACAGTTGAAACACAAGGAACTACTACTGAAAAAAATAATGCCAATAATAAAGAGTTAATGGACCTTTTAAATAAACAAAGCGAAAACATTAACATGGTGAATAGAATTTTATTGAAAGTAATAGAAAAGGATTAGATTAAACTTTTTTATTACTATAATTACTGTTACAAATTTGATTTTGAAGCGGTTAAGGTGTTGGAATATAAACCCGATAAAAATAGCTATTAAATAATTTTTAAACATAGGAAAATGCTCTTAAGCGTTTTTATTTGTTAATAGTCTACTTTTAAGGGAGTAATGGATTTATAATTAAATTAACATAATTTAATGGACTAGCCCCCTCGCTATTAAAAATAGTGAGGGGGCTTTGATCTAGTTATGTTATTTAATTGCTTGTTGTTAGTTCAAATAATCATTTTTCAAAAATAATCTATTTTAATATTAAAATTGAATAGCATCTCCTTTAAGTTTATAAACTGTTGCACTTCCTAATAGTGTTTGATTATCTGTATTTTCAAGAACCAATTGTGGGTTGTCTGGATAATAATAACGTTCAGTAAAGCACCGTTCACCGTCATTGATAAATATTTCTAAGGAACTTTTATCAACGAATATCCGTAATTTAAGTTGGTTTGAAGGTGTTACTTGAGCATAGCGATAATCGTCATAGTCTTTTCGATATAATGTAAATAGATGATTAGCTGCTGAATAATCTAATGTGATTAGTGGTGTATCGTCTTGTGTTAACAGTGATAATTTTATATTTTCTTTGTCTTTGATATCGAGTAATAATTCTGTTTCAAACATTCTATCTCCAGTGGATAATATGGTTTGTTCGTTTTCCAAGTTTCGTGTTTGTCCATCATCTACTCTTAAACTTTTGACAGTGTCGATAGGGTTCATATATAAATGATTGTCTTTAATTTCTAGAACTCTTGGTAATGTCAGTGCACCTGACCATCCATCTTCTTGTTCAACCATGTCGTTTTCCCACATATTCATCCAGCCAATTAATACAGTTTGACCATCTGGGGTTGTAGTTGTTTGAGCCGCATAGAAATCATGCCCGTTATCTAACTCTACAAAGGATGTTTCTCTGTTAAATTGATGTTGCGTATAATCGAGTTGACCTACAAAGTATCCTGTTTGAAATAAATTTAGAAATTTTTTATTATTTGCTGCAATACCTTGAGGTGAGATTAACAACACATGTTGATTGTTTAATTGAAATAAATCAGGACATTCCCACATGAAGCCTTCTTTAGTTAAGTCTTGTGATTTATCTCCTTCACCTAAATAGGACCAGTGTTTCAAATCCTTTGATTTATATAAAATAACACGTCCAAGACCATCTTTACTTTGGCTGCCTAAAATCATGTAATATGCATCTTCATATTGCCAAACTTTAGGATCTCTAAAATGCTGTGTATTATCTGAAGGAGGCGTTGCAATGATAGGATTATGTTCATATTTTGTAAAATGAATACCATCTGTACTATAGGCCATATTTTGATTTTCCCAAAAATCTTCAGGTTCATCACTATCGTTGAGATGATGACCAGTATAGATAAGAAATAAAGTATCACCTTTAACAATAGCACTGCCTGAAAAACATCCGTCTTTATCTTCAGGATCACCTGGTGTTAATGCGATAGGCAATGTCTCCCAGTGAACTAAATCCTTACTTCTTGCATGTCCCCAATGCATGGGACTACCTACATTTTCACTGTAAGGATAATACTGATAAAAAATATGATAGTAGCCTTTAAAATAACAGAAACCATTAGGATCGTTAATCCATCCAGATGGTGCCATAACATGATATCCTAAACGGAATTTTTCTGAAGTTAATTGTACTTTGTTCATAAAATAAAACCTACTTTCTAAATAATTTTTAATTGGTTAATTGTGCATTTTTTAAAAACGGATCTCCATCGACCATCTCATTATCATTTTTTAATAATAGATAACCAAAAACGCCTGCTATCATAACGATGATGGATATAATAATAAAGGTGTAGTTATAACCGATAGTATCTCTTAACATACCTAGTGGAGTAGAGAGTAAAACTGAACCAATTTGACCTGAAATTTGTAAACCTACTAAATATAAAGTGGCAGATAACTTTGGATCAAAATGTAATGTGATATATCTAAAGGTCGGTAACATAAATAGTGGTACTTCTAAAGCGTGCATCATTTTTATCATCGACATTAATATTGGACTATCGGTTGAAGCACTTAAGCCAATTCTAGTGAACATAACTGTCACGCCTAACATTAATGTCGGTTTTACACCTATTTTCATCATAATGATTGGTACAATTCCCATCATGATTGCTTCACAAAATACCTGTAGAGAATTGAGATTACCATACATAGTTTGACCAGTTTTTTCATTATCGAATAACTTTGTATAGAAATCTGGGAACATTTGCCCGTCATAAATACCATAAAAAGTACCTGTAAACATAATAAAGAGCATAACAACCCAGAGGTGCTTCATCTTCAAAGTAGCAATCATATCTTTAGCGGTAGGTATCGAGTCATCTTTAGGATTATCGCGTAAATTATTAATCATTTCTTTTTCTTTTTTAGGTTTGAGTAACAATAAGTTGATTAGCAAAAATAATCCTAGTACAGAACCTAGCCAAAAATTAAAATCCGGGTTAATGACAAATAAATGTCCAGCAATAAGAGCAGATACTGCAAATCCAACAGAACCCCAAGCCCTAGCTTGTCCATATTTAAAATTGAAGAAGCGGCTTAGCTTTTCTGAAATGGTTTCATAGACACCAGATGCAGATAGAAATCCTGCTGATAAAAAAACGGAACCAACGATTACGCCTAAAATGAAATGTTGTTGAATTAAATTTTTATAAATTAAAGTGAAAAATGGACCGACAAGAATAGACGCTGATGCGCAAAAGATAACTAAAGTTCTTTTGATTACTAATTTATCTTGAATTAAACCATAGACAAATAATAAGACTATCGTAAATAGTGAGTTGACTGAATAAATTGTCCCAATTTCAGTGCCGGATAAACCTAAACCACTATCCTTGGAAGCAAGCCAAATTTGAAAAAGTGACCACCATATAGACCAAGATGCAAAATATAAAAACATCGTTAATGAACTTTGAATATAAGACACATTTTTAAAAGGTTGAACATATTTAGAAATCTTCAAATTACATTACCCCTTTCGACTACCTATATTTGTAAACGCTTTCTTAGGAGTTTAAAGTGTTTTTTTGTATATGTCAACCGGTTGACATATCGTGTCAGAAGTTACAGTTGTTTAAATTGTGAACTTTGTCTATAGATAAGTGTATAAGATGATGGGGTGTAAGGCATTGCAACGATTTGCAAATGATAAAGCAAGAATAAAAAAATATATGAAAATAATTCGTCCTTCCATAGATATTTTGTGGTAAATTAGTTTAGAAAATATATTTTGGAGGTTGAATGATGGAATCAACATTACCGAATTGTCCTGAATGTGGTTCAGAATACACATATGAGGATGGAAATTTATTGGTTTGCCCAATGTGTAATCATGAATGGTCAGCTGATGAAGATGACACTACTGCTGAAGTAAATGAAATTAAAGATGTAAATGGTCAAGTACTTAGTGATGGCGATGATGTTACAGTAGTTAAAGATTTAAAAGTGAAAGGTGTTTCGTCTGTAATCAAACAAGGCACTAAAGTAAAAGGTATTCGACTAGTTGATCCAGAGGATGGTCATGATATTGACTGTAAAGTGCCAGGTATTGGCCAAGTTGGATTGAAATCTTCTGTAGTTAAAAAAGTGAATAAATAACTTATTGTTATATTGAAACAAAAATGGATCCCAGAGGTTAGATGAAATCTAACTTTTGGGGTTTTAATTTTCTACATATACAGAGATAACGTACAAGAATCATTATAGTTTAAAAATATAAACTAAAGGAATTAATTTATTGATTATACCAATGCTCTGCATTGCATTATTACTATTCATTAGCTTAAAAGTAGTAAATAATAGTCAACTAGGTATCAGTCAAAATAATCTACAGCAGAGTAATATCTCTGAAAATATTAAGAATAACTGGAGCTATTTCATTATCTTATTAGGACCTTTATTTGCTAGATCTATTATATTTTATGGGTTTAACACATTTTTGGTTTTATATTGGATTAAAGAGCTTAACCAAAGTCAAACTTCGGGCAGTTTTGCTTTAGGATTATTATTTATTGTTGGTGCTTTGGGTACACTTTTAGGTGGGAAACTCGGAGATAGCTTAGGTTATAGCAAAGTTATTAAATATGACTTTATATTACTTCCGATATTTATATTCATATTTGTGGTGGCAAAAAATATGCTACTTTTTTATATATTATTAATACCTATCGGGATACTTATTTTTATTTCTTACAGTCCAATCGTAATATTAGCGCAGCAATATTTAAAGAAAAGTATGGGTCTAGCTTCTGGAGTTAGTCTAGGGTTATCGGTTAGCGTTGGAGGAATTGTAACACCGTTACTTGGTAAAATAGGGGATTTGTATAACCTTTCAGCTGTACTAGTTACGTTAGGTGTTTTAGCTTTAATAACGATTCTGCCAGCATTTTTATTAAAAGATACTGTAAATTAGCATCACTGTAAATTTAGAAAAATAATCAATGATGACAGAGAACCCCAAATCTAATGTGTTAGATTTTGGGGTTCTTATACTTTGCGTAAAATAAATTGTTGTTTAAGTAGTTACAGTAATTTAAATAAAATAACGAGTGTGTTTAATATAGTGATAATTAAAAATATTAATTTTATTTTAGATTTATCAATAATTGAAAAACACCATAAAATCACACTATATAATGCTGCAGATAATAGTATTGTGAAGATTATAAGTATGGGATTTTGAGAAACACTAACACCATCGTTTAGTAGTGTTAATACAGCAGTAATTATCGCACCTGGTAAAATTGAAGTTATAAAGAGAAAAACATTTAAACCAATAGAGAACTTTTGCTTTGTACCTAATACACCAACGATAATTTTATAAATTAAAGACTGAAAAATAATGAGAATGAGTCCACAAAGGACTGTTAAAATATTTAACCAAAATAATGCTAATACGGAATTTATATGTATATCTAATGGCATATGTGCTACTTTATTTTCTAAAATTGATTTAGCGGATATTTGAATAGTAGCTGTATAAATAATGACAAATACAACAGTTAAAACAATTTGATACTTTGTTAGTTTAATCATGAGCACCATCCTTTCAAAGATAAATAAATTTCAAGCGATTCTATTACTGCAGATATCCAATAAAGTGGAAATAGATAAACGAGTATTTTAGTAACAAGTTCCTTAAATTTTGTTCTTTCCTTTTTAATAAACTTAAATAAAATAAATCTAAATTTTCTAGAGAAATATAAAATTAATACCCAACCTATTAACTCGAAAGGGATATGAATAGTCGAAAATAATAAATGTTCTAAGTTAGTAGACTTCATGATACTTCCTATAATAATTCCGAGATAAAAACTATTGATAACGATGATTAGAATAGCAGTGATATCTGTTAGGATAATTAATAATAAGCCTATTAACATATTATGGATAAATATATTTAATACATTTTTCTCTTCTATAAAAGGAGAACTTTTTGGTAATTCAATAGATAGGCAAAAAGCAATTGAAATTATTATCGGTACTATTATGATTAAGCTATATGCTAAAAAAAGTAATAATACATTATGACGTTTAATCATAAATATTTATCCATCTCAATAATTTTAAAATTTGATATGTAAAATCTTTTAGCAATTGGGACCTCAATATCATTATGTGAGATATAAATAATTGTTCTTTTGAAGTTTTTTGATAAATTAATAAAAATTTTCGATAACGATGCTTTAGATGCTTTATCTAATGCATTAAAAGGTTCATCCAATAGAACGATTTTATCTTCATTAATAAATGAAATAATGATAGTTAATTTTTGTTGTTGGCCTAAGGACATATTTTTATATCTTGTTGTAATCAGTGGCTGTATATTTAATGCTTGAAATATTTGAATATAGTCGACAAATTCATCAGTTTTTTTATTGTTTAATTTAAAAAATAGTAATATTAATTCTTTACCGGTTAATTCATTAAATGGCAAGCATTCGGTAGTGATAAATTCGAAATCTTGATTTGGGGAAATAGCAAAATTAGTTTGAAGATTTCCAGATAATATGTGGAATAAAGTTGTTTTTCCGATACCATTATCTCCATCAATTCTATTTATAGTTTCTTTGCTAATGGTAAAATTGGCGTTTTGAAAGATAACTTTATCTGCATATTGAAAATTTAAATTTGAGATTTTAATATCAGTCATGGATATTCGCCTCAATTCTATTTTTAAAGTTAGTTTTTCCTTCTTTTTTAAATATAATGGCTAATACGACTAATAATATGTATGAAATAAAGGTAACTATGGTTAATTTATTTGTCAGATGATAAGAAATATTTTTGGTAGTTATTAACATGATGCTTATACCTATTAAAAAAATATAAGGTAATTGTTTTTTTGTGTGTTGTCTTAAATTTTCTCTTTGGGAAATAGATAATATTTTAAAGCTATATAATGAAAATGCACTGTCTATATGCCAAATTAAGAATAATAAAGGAAATAACCACCATAGCCAGTGATTAAATAGATATATGCTTTCTATAAAAAATACAAAAGCCATTGAAATAAGTATTATTAAATTATTGCGTTCTAATATTTTTAATAAATCTACTTCTGTAGTTATTGGTTTAAGCGTATATTTAACAAAGTTAGCGTACCAATCTATATTAATAAGTATAGGATTTTGAATTTGTATAGTAATTATTGAAATACAATATAGTAGTAAAATATAGCCGATAAATTGTATCTGAGTTAGGGAAATGGATAAAGCTTTAGGAAGTGATATAGCAAGGTATTGACCGATTAATAAAAGTACTGGAACATTTAAAAACACAGGATATTTAACCTT
The DNA here is from genome assembly GCF_022346615.1 of Staphylococcus sp. ACRSN. Lineage (GTDB taxonomy): Bacteria > Bacillota > Bacilli > Staphylococcales > Staphylococcaceae > Staphylococcus. The sequence continues at coordinate 139,761 of NZ_JAKRNS010000001.1, forward strand.
GAATATATGATTGAATATTATAAGTTGGGATTTTCTATTATTAGTATTAAACGCTTTATTAACTAACAGATGATAACAAATTGCGATTAGGGTGATCATTTCGCCACCATACCAAATACGTGATTCTATATTTAAACTAAAGAAAATAGCAACATTGTATAAGCAAAGTCCAGTGAAAAATATATAAGCTGAATTTATAAATATTTGATGATAACATCTAACTATTATAAGTATGAATATTAATAATAGTAATGTGGTCCACACATTATAGAATCGACTTATTGCACATAAAATTAAAATGATGGAAGCTAAATATTCTTGACCAAAAATAATTTTATATATCATATTTAAATAAAATGATCGCTTATTTATGACAGTTTTTTTATTTATAGAAATGAGCACAGCAGTTAACTTTGTAATTAATATGATTAAAAATGAAAGTATAAATATTTGAAAATTTAAATCGTTGATGTCTACTGAATACTTATCTAGAAGCATTTGTGCATTAATTGGGACGAACAATATCATACATACGGCTACTATTAAAGAAATGATATTCATCCAAATGCTTGATTTAACAAAAAGAAGAGCGTAAGGTTCAAGTTCTATAAAATATCTTTGTAAATATACGCTCAATTTACTTTCTTTTTGGCGGATATATTGCATTACAACATACTTTAGCATATGAACCCACCCCCATTAAATTAGAGTTACCATTTTATAAATGATCTTAAAGCCATTCTTTTAACAGCAGCCCATATTGTATATGCACCTATACTAGCTAAAACAAATGAGGCAACAATACTCGCTACAGTTGCACCCCAACCAATGAAATTCAAAGCATAATACAATGATGTTGCAGTTGCTGCATTAAGCCCCATGGCTGCAGCAGCATTAAATAAAGGTCCAATTAACAAAACGGCTAACGAGGATATTACAATAAACACAGCAATCTTTATTTCTTCTCTTTGATTCTTCAATCTTAAAAACATAAAAATGCCTCCTTTAATGTAATCGATAATAGTGCTATTTCTAAGTTAAGTATATAATTACAATATATACTGGTCAATAAGAATTTAAATTTATAAATAATTATTTACTTCGAATTAAAAAAGTATAATATGATATTTTGTCCTTATTTTTTACAAATCATTTTAGGAATTATCTATAAATACAGCTCCTTAATCTAAGTGATAGAATAAGGAGCTGTATTTATTATGTGTAAGTAATTAAACTCTATTTGTTGTATATATTGAGTGATTATTAACTATTTGAAATTAGTTTATTTCACTGTAGTACCCATCCAAATGGGTCATTTAGTGTACTCCAGTTCAAATTAATTTCATCTTGTTGTAATAGGCATTGATCCAATTCATGTTCAATTTGTTTTCTGTCTAAATTAGTTCCTATTATAACGAATTGAGTATTACGATCTCCGTATTCTAAATCCCACATTTCTTTTACATCTTCTCGTTCATTTAAAATAGTGCGTTGGGCGGATGGTGCCATAGACGCAACCCAATATGTAACAGGATTAAGTTCTACTGCTGAACCTGCTTGTGAGAATAAACAAGCGACATTGTTATATTGTGCTAGCCAAACAATGCCTTTAGCTCTAACGATATTTTTGCCCATTGCTTCAATCCAATGATTAAATCTATCAGCATGAAATGGCAATCTCCTACTGTATACGAATGAGGAAATACCATATTCTTCAGTTTCTGGTGTATGTGTTTCATGGCCGCCCTGTGTCAACTCTCTAATCCAACCTGCAGAACCACTTGCAGTTTCATAATCAAATCTTTGAGTATTTAATACATCTGTTAAATTAACTTGGCCATGAGTCGTACGAATAAATTTAGCTTCAGGTTGTAATTTACGTAATATTTGTTCTAGTTCGTTTAATTTTTCTGAACTAACTAAATCTGTTTTATTTAAAATAAGGACATTACAAAATTCAATTTGATCGATTAATAAATCAGCAATGGTACGCTCATCTTCATTACTAACACCTTGATCTCTATCATTAAGTAAATCTTGAGATTGTATGTCATTAATAAATCGATTTGCGTCTACAACAGTAACCATTGTATCTAAACGACATAATTTTGATAAATCAATGCCCATTTCTTCGTCCATATATGAAAATGTTTGTGCAACAGGAACGGGTTCTGAAATCCCTGTAGATTCAATAACAATTTGCTCAATGTCACCATGCTTACATAATTTCTCAACTTCTTGTAGTAAATCTTCGCGCAAAGTGCAGCAGATGCAACCATTTGATAGTTCGACCAATTTTTCATCTGTTCTGGAAATGCCGCCACCATCAGCAATTAAGTCCTTATCTATATTAACTTCACTCATATCATTAACTATAACTGCAATTTTGAGGCCTTGGCGGTTGTTTAAAATATTATTTAGAACGGTAGTCTTACCAGCACCTAAATAACCACTTAGCACTGTTACTGGTATTTCATTCATAAAAATCCTCCTCATCTATTAAATCGTAACGATTACGATTTAATAGATTATATTATAATTATTCTAAAATAACAATAGTTTGAAATGGCATCCTTATCAGTGAAGAAAGAAGTAGACATAAAAAATCCCCTTTACTATATAGCGAGTAAGGGGGATTCAATATTAATATTATCACTGGAAAATCAGTTTATATTATAAAAATGAAGTACAGTGATTGAAAAGCTAGTTTTCGGCACTGTTTGTGTCAGCAGTATGTTCATTTTCAACTGTAGAGCCAGTGTCTTCGCGTGGCAAAGTAGCATCATCTTCAGAAGCTTTATTTGTTTCCTGCTGTTCAAATGCATAGGTTTTCTTTTGATTTGAGACATTTTCTAGCATTTGCGTTAAATTAAAACCAGTCATCTGATTTAGTCCTTCTTCAGCATTAGCCATTTGAGCAATAATGCCGTTTGATAGTGAGTTGACACCTTCGCCATTTCCACCGTCTAAGATACGAATATTTTCAACATTAGATAGCGGTTCTGCAATGGCTCTAGCAAATTCAGGCATAGTTTTAATCATTAATTCTGCTAATATAACATCTTTATTTTCTGCAAGTGCATTTGCACGTTCTCTTAAACCATCGGCTTTTGCTTTTTCTTGTTCTCTAATGACTTCAGCTTCAGCTTTACCTTCTTTAATACGTGCTTCATAGTCAGCTTCAGCTTGTTTAATACGAATTGTTGCGTCAGTTTCTGATTGTTGACGACGGACATCATCTTTTTGACGTTGAATACGTACATCATTTTCGCGTTCCATTTGAATTAAATGTAACTCGTTTTCTTTTTCCGTACGTTCTACATTCAATTGCTTTTCTTTAATTTCTAAAGCTCTAGATTCTCTTTCTAATTGACCAGAAGCTTCAGCTTGAGCCTGAGCTTTGTTTGTCTCGCTCAAGATTGCTTGTTCTTTTAAGTCCTTTTCTCTACGTGAGTCAGCGACATTCATCTGACGAGAAATTTTTTCTTTTTCGGTCAGTTCAGTATTTTCAGCTAATTTCATTTCAGTTTCACGTGATGCATCACTTTCGGCGATATCGGCTTTTTTCTTAATTTTTGCAATTTCAGGCTTACCTAAGTTTTCTAGGTAGCCTTCATTATCACTAATATCAGATAAGCCTAATGAAGTGATGCTGAATCCCATGTTGTTCAATTGTGATTGTGCAACTTCTGTTACTTTATTGTTAAAGGCTTCTCTATCAGAATTGATTTCTTCAACAGTCATTTTAGATAAAATTGCTCTAAGGTTCGTATTCAATACTTGTGAAATTTCGTCAGAGACCTCATTTTTTGATTTACCTAAAAATTGCTCAGCATATTTTACGATACCTTCTAATTGATCTGCTACTTTTACAGTTGCTACAGCTTCAGCTTCGATACCAACACCTGCTTTGGTCCAAACAAGTGGTGTTTTAATTTCGAGCTGAAATGATTTTAATGAAATACGTGTTGATGATTGGAACATTTTCATTCTATAGCCACCACCACGAACAACTCTTAAATGTCGACCTTCATCATCTTGATAGACATTTGATTCTGTCTTTGGATCACCAATGTTTGGGCCTGTGATAATCAATGCTTCATTTGATGGTACAGTTTTAAATCTTGCCTTCATATAAAGGTACCAGACGATGGCGCCTAGTAATACAAGACCTATGATGACTGCGATACCAATTAATACTAATAAATTCATATGTATAAGCTCCTAATTCTTTATTAATTAAAAATATTTATATATACAATTTTATTATAAAAATATTATAAAGTATATAGTTTATTAAAGAGTTTGTATGTTAAAAATAATATTTTGAAATTTATTAGTATAAATATATCAAGCATAAAATTAATAGTAATGGCTAATGGTGGTATGAAAAAAATCCCTCCATAAATAATGGGGGGATGCTTTAAGTTCTATAGTATCGCGTATAGAAAGTATTAGTCATTCACTTTGTCGAATGATTTTGGATAAAAATTAAATTTCATTTCACTCATCGGTAACCATCTGAACCATACTTTACCTACAACAGAATCTTTTGAAATTAAGCCTAAATCTTTCCGGCTATCATTACTCACAAATCTATTGTCTCCAAGGACTAAGTATTTTCCTTTAGGTATTTTCTCTTTGCCGCCGGAGTGTTTTGTATCTGATACATCAAAGTTTTCAGTGAGATATTTCTCAATTTTGTTTTTCTTATTTAACGTTAAATATGGTTCTTTTACGAGTTTACCGTTAATGTAAAGTTTATCTTTTTTACTTTCAACCGTGTCTCCTGGTTTACCGATTAAGCGTTTGATATAATCGTCTTTTTTCGTGGCATGGAAAATAATGACATCGCCTCTATCAATTGTGTTCATACGTGTTGATAGTTTATTGACGACAAGTTTATCACCATCTTCGAAAGTAGGTGCCATTGAGCTTCCGCTTACGGTGTAGCCCGTTAATAAAAATGCAGTTACAATCCAAGCAACCGCCACACCTATTGCAATAGAAACAATCCATTCAATAATATTTTTCATCAACTATTCCACCCTGTTTTCATCATTTTTTACTTGTATTTATAAGAAAAGTCTACTATTAAAAATGTGTGGAGTCTATATATAAACATTTATAATTTTTCAATAAATATAATTATTATATTTTATTGTATTGTGTATATTCCTGTTATATCATAAATAGTTGAAAGAAACATTATTATGTGAGGAAAGGATTAGAATTATGTTTCATTATTACAAGTTGTTTTGGCTTAATATGTTTAAACTTAATGGCAGAGCAAGACGGAAAGAATTTTGGTATCCGGTGCTTATGAATATCATCGTATCTATAGTAGGCTCGTTGATAAATAATGTCTTGGCATTACCAAATTGGTTTGCTATATCAGTGGCAACTATTTTTAATATTGCTTCGACTATAGCGATGTTTACTGTGACGGTAAGACGTAATCACGATATCGGTATGACAATGAAATTTGCAACGGTACTTTATGGACTAACGATAGTTTTTAGTATTTTAGAATTTGGCCCTGTATATAAAGGAGTGAGCAGCATCCCAATACCAGAGTTTGTGTCTATGATAATAGGGGTGATTGTGGGGATAGTCTTTCTAGTATTATGTATTATTTCAATTGCACTTTGTGCGACAAGTGGACAAAAAGAGCCAAACCAATATGGTAAAAATCCAAAATATGCATAGCTACTAGTCGCTTAATCGGTAATTTATATCGGAAATGAAATTATTTTGAATGAAGGTAAAAGAAAATGAATAGAACATATCTAGGTAATATCATATTTGCTGTTTGGTGTGTTGGCATATGGGGATTACTCTGTATTATGACGGTATTTGATATTAAGATAGTTCAACAGATAGGCGGATTTATTATATTTGTACTTTTGTCTGTTGTAATAAGATATTTAATTCAGAAATTTGTAGTCAATGTTCAAACGAAAGACCCAGTAATCAAATTTAAAGGCGGGTTAATGTATGGAAGCTCCAAAGATATTAAAGTGGGAGCGAAAGATCAGAATTAGTTTAGTAATACTCTTTTTTATTGTGTCGATGATAAATCTCATTGTTAGTGATGCGATGGGCTTTGGGAACTATGCGGATAACCAATTCACAATTATATGTATATACAGTGTATTGTTGATATTGAACAGCATATTGTATACATGTGGAAAGTTTAGAGATAAACAGATACGTAGCTTTATTTTCAATTTTCAAGCCTTGGCTTTTCTCAATATTATGATAGTAGGGTTGATACTATACTTTAATGTGGATGAAATCATGGATAAATTGGTATTGTGGACTCTGTTTGCCCTGATTAATGCTATTTATTTAGGTATTATTGAACATCATTATAAGAAGTCGACGACAGTATCAAATACGCATATACATAACAATTAAATTTCAAAGCAAAAACCTCCGGTAAATTCTATTTAGCTGGAGGTTATTTATTTTCAGAAAAAACCGACTTATATCTTTAAAATATAAGACATCCGGAAGTCTTGTTTTTCAAAAAAATGTATAAATATTTAGTTTTTGTAATCTTTATAATGATTACGCTTACAATTAAATTTTGTTTTTAAAAAAATTAATTTATTTTTAAATAACTCGTCATTAGTCTATATAAGTTTGTTACACTAATACGTAAGTTTTTTAATTTGTGACCCAATCAGGAGGTTATTATGAAGAAGCAAATGCATTTGGCTTCACTTGTATATAGTACTGGTTTGCACCCAGCATCTTGGAGGTTAGATGATTCGAAAATTGAACAAATCGGTTCTATTGGATACCAACAAGAAATAGCGCAAATTGCAGAACGTGGCTGTCTAGATGCAATATTTTTGGCAGACGGACAATATATATCAGGTGAACAGACAGGTCATTTATCATATTTTTTAGAACCAATCACAGCTTTAACGGCGATTTCTCAAGTCACGAAGCATATTGGTTTAATTGGTACGATTTCGACTACATTCTATGATCCTTACAATGTGGCTCGGCTACTAGGTAGTCTAGATCACATTAGTAATGGTAGAGCGGGACTCAATATAGTAACCTCGCAACTTGATATTGAAGGTCAGAATCATTCAATGGAAGTGTTGCCGCCTTTGGAGCAAAGGTATGCACGAGCGGAAGAATTTGTTACTGTGTTGAAAAAGTTATGGCAGTCATTTGACTATAAAGCATTAATTCATAATAGAGCGACAGGTAAAGGTATTGATTTTTCACTTGTTCAAGAGATTAATCATCATGGTCAGTATTTTCAAGTCAAAGGACCGATTAATTTACCTTCAAGCCCTCAAGTCTATCCAGTATTGTGCCAAGCTGGTACATCGCTACCAGGTCGAAAGTTGGCAGCACAACATGTGGATATGATTTTTTCTATTGCTTGGAATCAAGAAGATGCGAAGCAATTTAAAGAAGACATAGAGCAGCGAGTAGCACAACTCGATAGTAATGTAGATAGTCCATTGGTATTACCAGGATTATCGGTGTATGTTGCTGATACAATCGAAGAAGCTGAGCAAAAAGCTGCGCAATTAAATGCATATACTGATATGGATAAGAAAATTCAACAAATAGAACAAAGTATCGGTCAAGATACAACAACGTGGCAATTGGATGGACCAGTCCCTCAATTGCCTCCTTATGAAGCATTAACCGTAAAGGTTGGGTCGAAAGCACGTTATCAAGCGATACAACGAGCAGTGGAGGTTGAACGATTAACATTTAGAGATTTAATTACACGCGTAGATACATGGATGGGACATAAGACGATTGTTGGTGATCCAACAATGGTTGCGGATATGATGCAAACGTGGTTTGAAAGTGGTAGCTGTGATGGTTTTATCCTAATGCCACCAACATATCCTGATATGTTTGAAGCTTTTGTTAATAAAGTGATTCCTATATTACAAGAAAGAGGCATTTTTAGAACTGAGTATACTGAGAAAACATTAAGAGAACGTATAAAAAGAGAGGTAACTTCACATTAAATTTTCAAATTGGAAAGATAAAATAGATTGGCCAGTATTTACCGTTAGTGGTGGCATACTTGTATTATTTGTTATTATGTCATCATTGTTTACCGAAGCAACAACACACGTAGTTAAGTCAGGATTTCAATTATCAATCACTTATTTTGGAGCATTTTGGCAAATATTATTATTAGCTACATTTGCAGTAGGATTATTTTTAGCATTTTCAAAATATGGAAATGTTCGTTTAGGTAATGCTACTGAACCGGAAATGAGTTATTTTAAATGGGCCGCAATTGTTATTACATCAGGATTAGGCGCAGGAGCTATTTTCTGGGCAGCAGCTGAACCGATGTATTATTTTATTGATGTACCACCAACTATGGGTGGTGGCATCAAAGATAAAAGTATGGCTGCAGTTCCTGCTGCAATGGCACAGTCATTTACTTCATGGGGCTTTACAGCGTGGGCAGTTTATGGTGCAGTCAGTGGCATTGTCATTATGTATGCACATTATAATAAAGGTTTGAAATTAAGACCACGTACATTACTTTATCCAATATTTGGTGATAAAATTGAACGAAATTATACAGGGTCAGTCATCGACGTGTTTTGTATTCTAGGTGCCGTTGCTGGTACAATCGGAACGATTGGTTTCTTTGGTTTCCAATTTAGTTATTGGTTACATAGCATTTTAGGCGTTCCAGATAATTTGATGACACAAGTATGTTCTGTGGTAGGTTTAATGATTATCGTTACGATTTCTGCTACTACAGGAATTGAAAAAGGAATCCAATTTCTTAGTAAATTAAATGTTTGGTTAGCAATTGGCGTAGCAGTCTTTATCTTGTTAATTGGTCCCGGTAGATTTATTATAGATACTCTGATTTCATCGTATGGTGTGTACTTAACGAAGTTTTTAGAAATAAGTACATTTAGAGGAGATAATAAATGGGCTGGCTCATGGATGTTGTTCTTCTTTGGTTGGTTTATTGGTTATGGACCATTAATGGGTATGTTAGTTGCTCGTGTGTCAAAAGGACGTACAATTCGAGAGATATTTATTTTAGTATCAATCGTTGCGAGTGTTGTATCACATGTTTGGTTTACGATTCTGGGCGGTAGTGGGTTATTTTATGAAACTAAAGATAGTGGCGCTATAAGTAATCCATTATCTGAAAAAGGCTTGCCTGCAGCGGTTATTTCAATAGCGAATCACTTACCATTGGGTACTGTTTTAGTTATCGTATTGTTGATCTTAACGCTTATATTCGTCATCACAACGGCAGATACAATGTCGTTTTCAATTTCGATGTCTGTTACTGGTGAGGGAGATCCACCTAAGATGGTTCGAGTATTTTGGGTAGCGATAATGGCAGTCATTTCTATTATATTAATAAATATAGGTGAAGGCAGTATTGATGCGATTCAGTCCTTTATCATAGTCACCGCGGTACCGATATCTATTATCATGTTACCAGTGGTATGGACAGCACCTAAGATTGCGCATAAATTAGCAGTTGCACAAAATCTCGTTCCTGAAAAACAACCTAAAAAGCATAAAGAGAAGATAATTAGTAAAGATTAAACAAAGCATTGTTGATATGTTTCAACTGTATTAGTAACCTATTGGTTCAGTCCAATAGGTTATTTTTTATATAAATCGAATAAAGTAATTTCGTTTGTCATTATAATGTTTATGAGGGCATAAGATTTATGTATTTGTTATTATATATAGAATGGAAATAACTTGAATTCACAGAAGTGAAATTTACGATATGTTATATATTAAAAATTACAGAACCTTTTAACTGGAAACTAAGGAGAATTAAAATGGAAATACAAAAGCATTATAAAATAGCGATTCAACTATTAGTATTTTTATTATTTGTTTTTTTGGTTTTTGCCAATACACCTGTTATTTATGTGATTATTTATGCTTTGACAGCAGCACTATTATTGATACATACACTTTTTTCTAAATTCAAATTAAAAATAAAGTTCATATTTAGTGGGATATATATTCTAATATTAGTATTACAACAAATATATATTAATAATGCGGTTTTTCTAAATGATGACTTGTGGTTAGTAACACTTATAAAAAAAATAATAGGTATTATAGCCATCTTTTTACCATATTTTATTCGTTATATTCATTATTTGTATAGGCTAGAGCATCAATTCAATATAAGTGAAAATTCTAATATAACATTTGATATGTTGACTGTAATAAATAGAAGGAAAAATGATTTTAGAAATAATTTGAACAAAGGGAAAGTGGTTTTGTCTAAGGACAATATAACTGAAATTGCTCAGGATATACCAAGACATAGTTATTTTAAATACCTAAGTAAGGGTAGTCTGAGTGAAACATATTTTGAAGAATGTGAAAAAAGCTTATCTGATGAAAATATATATATTGTCTTATCTAGTACAGGAAGTTCGGCAAGTGAATTGATTTCATTATTTACTAAAAAAGCATATAATCATGTTTCTTTAAGTTTTGATAAAGATTTACGAACAACTATCAGTTATAACGGCGGAGAAAATGTGACGTTACCAGGTTTGAATCAGGAACAGTTAAATTCATTTCATAAAAAAGATGATGCAAGTATTATGGTATATAAAATAAATGCCCCAGTAGAAAATAAAAAACGTATTATAGAAAAAATAAAAGAAATCAATGAAACGGGTAGTGCATATAATTTGGTCGGTTTAATTACAAAAGTTTCCATCAGACCTAATATTATGTTTTGCTCTCAATTTATATATAGCATACTTCAAGTGGGTGGTTTAGCTTATTTTAAATCAGTAAATACAAAAGTAAAACCAACAGATTTTGTAGAAAATGACTACTATAGGAAATTAGAATTTTGTTATGAAATTAACTTTAAAGATATATAGAAGAGGAGTAACGATATATTTTGAATAACCAAAAAATAAAACTAGATAATACAGCTTTAATACATATGGCTTCAAAGAATAATGATTGGTCAAACATATTTAGACTATCGGTGAATTTAAATGATGTGGTTAATCCGCATATTTTACAAAAGGCTTTATATAATATAACGCATAGATTTCCAACTATTATAGCAAGTATACACAAAGGCTGGCTTTGGTATTATCAAAAAGCGGTTACGTCATACCCTGTTGTCTCAAAAGAGAAATATTTATTAAAACCAATGTCAAAAGAAGAAATTGAACGTTGTGCTACACGCGTAATGTATTCAGATAAATCAATAATTGTAGAATTGTTCCATTCAATAACAGATGGTAAAGGGGGAGTTATTTTTTTAAAGTCCCTATTATTTGAGTATCTTAAACTTAAAGAAAATATAAATGTAGAAAAATTAGAAACTTGGGACATTTTAAATGTGGAAGATTCACCTTTACAAAGTGAACTTAGAGATGAATATAAGGAAATAATTGCGGATAGCCCTTCGTCCAATATCAAAGAAACTAAGAATAATATATTTCAATTTAAAAGTAAAAATGACACTCATCTAAGTCTGACTAATTTCAATTTTGATATAAATAAGATAAAACCAGTAGCTAAAAGTTACAATGTTAGCTTAACTGTGCTTATAACATCTATTATTGCTAAATCTATAATAAACATACAACGAGCAGAAATGGACATGAAAGAACAAAAAACAGTTAAACTGTTTTTACCAATAGATTTACGCAATATATTTGGTAAAAATACATTGCGAAACTTTGTGTTTTATATTAAGCCCGAAATTGATCCAAATCAATCAAAATCTGCATTTAGTGATATTATTTGTTCGATAGAAAACCAAATGAAACAAGGTTTGAAAAAAGAGAATTTAGAAACTAGAATTGAAAAAAATGTTAAAATACAAAATAATTCATTAGTGAAAATAATACCATTACCTTTAAAGGAAAAGGTATTAAGATATGCATTTAAAACAAGTGAAAAGTCTACAGCATTAACTGTATCTAATTTGGGTATAGTGGAAATGCCTGATTCAATGAAAAAATATATCCAACGGTTTGATTGTATATTAAACACTAGATCAAAGACTCCTTATAACTGTGGAATTATTAGTTATAATAATTATTTGTGTATGAATTTTATAAGAAACTGTGAAACTGCAGTGCTAGAAAATGAAATTGCACATCTACTAAGTGAATTATCGATAGAATATGGAGTAGAAAGTAAACTGTATTATTAATCTATTGGTTCAGTCCAATAGGTTATTTTTTTATATTCAGTACTCAAAGCAATTTCATTTGTCATTGTAATATTTATTGATATAATCGGATTAAATTTATGGGTTGTACGGACAAAAAACACTTTATGTGTGGGCTGTAATCTGCAGTAGGTATTCAGTTACTAGATATTTTCAGCATCTATTTCATAAATTGACTTTCAAAGGAAAAGGGGTTAAATAAAATGCAATATCGTGAACTAGGAAAGACAGGTATGAAAATTAGTGAGGTAAGTTTTGGAACTTGGGCCATCGGTGGAGCATGGGGAAAAACAAATGATGAAGCTGCTTTAGAGTCACTTGAGTATGCCATTGAGCAAGGGGTGAATTTCTTTGACACTGCAGATGTCTATGGCGATGGTCATAGTGAGGAGTTATTAGCACAAGCAACAAAAGGAAAAGAAGACGAAATCTATATAGCCACAAAGTTTTGTAGACAAGGAGATATTGCAGATCCAAATAATTACACTTATGAAAAGGTTAATGCGTATTGTGAGGATAGCTTACGCCGTTTAAATAGAAAGTCTATTGATTTATTTCAAATTCACTGTCCTGCAACTGAAATTTTAAGAAAAGGTAGTGTCTTTAAAGTTCTAGATCAATTGAAAGCAGAAGGGAAAATTAAGCACTATGGTGTGAGTGTAGAATCAGTTGAGGAAGGACTGATTTGTTTACAGTATCCTAATGTAGAAAGTCTACAAATCATCTTTAATATATTCCGACAAAAACCATTGGAGCGCTTGCTTTCTGAAGCGCATCAACAAGGTGTTGGTATACTTACGCGCTTACCATTAGCAAGTGGATTGTTAACAGGTAAATTTACTGTCGATAGTACATTTGAAGCGGACGATCATCGTAATTTTAATGAAAATGGTGAATCATTTAATGTGGGAGAGACGTTTGCTGGTCTTGGATTAAGAAAAGGTGTTGAGTTAGCAGATCAATTAAGATGGATTGCTGATGATCGACCATCAATGACAAATGCAGCACTGCGTTGGATTCTTGACCATGAAGCCGTTACTGCCGTGATACCAGGCTTTAAAAATTTAGAGCAAGTTAAAGGCAATATAGAAACATTAAATACACAATCATTTTCTGAAGCAGAGCATGAACAATTGAGACAGTTTTATCAAGATGAGGTAGCAGAACACATTAGAGGTGTATATTAATATAGCAGAGTGAAGCGATTGGATAAACTCATCCCCCAAAGCATTATTGAATCATGAAATCTATCGGTTTATTTAAATCGATGGATTTTTTGCGTTTTATAATGCTTATTAAATACGAATGATGATACGTGAACATGTGACCCAGTAGGACTATTTATCACACTTATTATATTTAGATTCCTAAAAAGATTAATTCTATACATAATTATAAATACGAGTAAATATAATTATTGTTTGTTATACTTTTGATAATTAACAGAACGTTCAAGGGGGATGTTTATGCCGGATTTAACAAAGAAAGTTGCGTTAATTACGGGTGCCAATCGAGGACAAGGAAAGGTTATTGCTCAGCACTTTGACGCATTAGGTGCCAATGTTGTAGTGGGAGCACGTAATTTAAGAGATGCGATAGATGTTGAAGAAACGTTAGATAATGAAGCTTTATCGATTCAATTAAATGTAACTGATGAGGATGACTGGAAATATGCTATACAAAAAACAGTAAAAACATTTGGGAAGATAGATATTCTTGTTAATAATGCTGGAATTTATTTGAATAAGTCATTTTTAGAGACAACATTGGCTTCATACAAACAATTGATTCAAACGAATCAAATCGGTACATTTTTGGGTATGCAACATGTTGCCAAACAAATGAAAGTACAACTATCAGGTTCCATTATAAATACTGTATCTATTTCTTCATTTTCACCTATTCAAGCCTCTTCACTGTATGCTTCAACTAAGGCTGCGGTGACAACGATGTCAAAAGCGGCAGCCATGGAGCTTGGAGAGTATGGTGTACGTGTGAACATGGTACATCCAGGTGGGGTGAATACAGGGATGTTCTCTGATAGTAGTGAAGGACTGGATTTTTATGAGCATATACCACTAAAGAGAATCGGCCAACCGATGGATATTGCACAAGCAGTCGCATTCCTCGCTTCTGAAGAAAGTGCATATTGTACGGGAGCAGAAATAGTAGTAGACGGCGGTATGACATTAGGGACAAAAGACCATAAATAAACTGTTCTAACATTGAGTTAGAACAGAATATATGAGAAGTAAATCACAGTCGTTACAGTTAGAGCACTTAGCAGCGTTGAAAAAAGTACGATTTGTGCATGTAGTTCTGGTTCTACCTGATACTCCATTGCGATTGTTGAGGTGTTTCTCGAAGTTGGAAACGAACTCGCAATAAATAAGGATTGTGCAACGACACCATCTATACGCAATAAATAAATGAGCGCCAAAGAAAGTGCCGGTCCAATGATTAAACGACCAACAAGTGACCACGTGATAACACGCTGAAAGAAATTAATTTTGATTTTAGCGAGTTGTGCACCTAATACGATTAAAGCAATGGCAATAAATGCATCTGCAAGGTGGTTTAATGGTAACAGTATTGGCTTAGGAAGAGATAATTTAAAGAAATTGAAAATAATACCTAATATCAATGCATGAAATACAGGTAAGCGTAAAAAGGAAATAATAATTTCTTTAATGGTTTTCGTTGTTGAAAGGATATTATAAATACCATAAGTATACGTCAATAAATTTTGGAAAATGAGGATAAATACTTGTATGGAAACGCCAATAGGATTATGACTAAAGATTAAGTTGCTTACTGGCAAACCGTAATTCCCCGAATTCATCAATGAAATACTATTTTTTAGTGCGGCATCTTGCCCAGGTTCTAACTTTAAAAATTTACAGATAATGTGACTAAAAATGATTAATATGAAGCTATATAATATTACATAATAAATGATTTGTAGTAACACATCTGTCTTGATATCGACATTTAAAATGTTGACGAATACCGAAGCAGGCATCAAACAATAGGTAATTAAAGCAGAAAATTGACGTAAATCGAATTCAAATTTAATTTGAAGTACGACACCTAAGAGGATGAGTAATAATATAGGTACAAGTACTTCTAGTATGATGAACAAAAACATAGATATTACCTCTTTTAGTAATAATGTAGCATATGAAATTACTTTAAGATAATAAGAATAAACAATCTTTTATAATAGTATTTTATTAATTTTTAATTTAAAGATGAATTGTAGGTATTAAACTTTGATGATTGTATGTTAATCTGAAAATTATAATTATTATTTACCTTGGTAACTATCAATATAAATTAAATCTAATTTTTTCTATTTAAATAAAATTGAAAATAAAGTGTAGTGAATGAGATGTTGGATGACTTACAAGGTTAGCTTTAAATCCGCTTAGCACATTATAAACAATAGGTAATTACAGATAAATTGAGGAGTGGCACAATATGGATTTTTATACTAGAGATTTACAGGCGAGTGATGTTCATGGATTATATGAATTATATGCGCATCCAGAGGTGGCAAAATATCAATTATGGGATGTTGCGACCTATGAAGAAACGGAACAATTTATTAGTTCAGTTTTAGAAAAAGAAGAAAACTGGATTTATAATGTAATTATAAATCCAGATACAGATAAAATTATTGGTATCGTTCAACTCATAGTTGATAATGAAAATAAAAGTGCAGAAATAGGCTTTATTGTACATCCTGATTATTGGGAACAAGGCATCGCTTCAGATATTGCTGCTACAATGGTTAAATATGGCTTTAAAGTTCTGAAATTAAATCGAATTTGGGGTTCATTAGATGCTAGAAATGTTGCTGCACGTGTCGTGTTACAGAAAGCAAATATGAAGCATGAAGCAGTGTTACGTGAAGACAAAGTGATCGAAGATGGTTATAGAGATACGTTGATTTTTGCTATCATTAAAAGTGAATACTAAAATATAAATACAATTTCAAGGCTTTATATTATTTACAGTATAGATAAAGAGGACACTCAAACTTAAAACTTTGAGTGTCCTCTTTATTTGTTATTTTTCTAATTTATTAATCGTTACATCTAAATTAAAATATTTTTGTAGCAGTTGTTTATAGTTACTTGAAGTTACCGGATATTTTTCTTTCTGTTGGCCTTTGGTCAATGTAAGTTGTTCGTGCGACATGGTTGCTCGACCAAAGTCTTGTGGTTGTGTAATCAACAATTTTTGAACAAAAATTGAATCGGGATGGTACTGATTATAATCAATGTTATAGTTAAATGTCTCAATAGACTTTGCGATTAAGTCAGCTTCATACTGTGTAACCCAGGAGCCTTTAATTAATTTTTGACTATAAATTATTTGATTATCAGTAGTGATAGCACGATATTGACCATTGATATCATCGATAATTTGCTCATTTTCTTCTATGGAAATAGGTAGTGCCTGAATCGGCAAATCACCAAACCCAACGTCTGTCACGTATCGTTGCTCATCAACTGTTACAATTAGTGATACATGTGACCCCTTTAAACTTCTTCCACCACCAGGGATATGAATCGTTGCAGAAACCATATCAACGGTAAACCCTTTGGCTTCAAGATATGCTTTGAAAAGGCTGTTAAGTTCGTAACAAAAACCACCGCGATGGTGATTAACCACTTTATTAAAAATATCGTCAATCGACACAGAAATTGCTACACCATTTTGAACATCAATATTTTCGAAGGGTACTGTAAACATAAAGCGTTGCATATAATAATTTAATGCGTGAACAGAAGGCTTTGGATATATACTGGTATCAATGTTTAAATGCTTTTCTAGTTTTTTAATATTCATAAAAACAACCCACTTTTTTATTTATAGATTACACTTTATATTGTAAAACTATGATTAAATTTAACAAGAAAAGTACATTGCTTAACTAAATGCTTAGTGTTTAACCGTTTCTTGACCACGTTTGTTCCATGTGAATGTAAAGCTAATCATCGCTAAGACACTAATGACAGTAAGTAACATAAATCCAGCATCCCAACCAAGGTGATCAACTAACAGACCCATGATAATATTTGCCATAACAGCACCACCTAAATAACCAAACAAACCAGTTAAACCTGCGGCAGTACCTGCTGCTTTCTTAGGAACATAGTCTAAAGCTTGTAAGCCTATTAACATTACTGGCCCATAAATTAAGAAACCAATAGCAATAAGCGCTATATTATCAACTAATGGATTACCTGGTGGATTTAACCAATAAACTACAACGGCAATCGTCACACCTAACATAAAAATAAATCCAGCTGGACCACGACGTCCCTTAAAGACTTTGTCAGAAATATACCCACATAATAATGTACCTGGTATACCTGCCCATTCATATAAGAAATATGCCCAACCAGATGCTTCTAAGTTGAAATCTTTCTCTTCACTTAAATAAGTAGGTGCCCAGTCTAATACGCCATAACGTACAAAATAGACAAAAATATTAGCGATAGCAATGGCCCAAACCCATTTATTGTTCAGTACATATTTGAACAATATTTCTTTAGTAGTTAGCTCTGTTTCTAAAGTTTGTTTAGACTTATTATCATAGTCGTCTTTATATGCTTCGATAGGCGGTAAGCCTTGAGATTGGGGAGTATCTCTAATTAATATATATGCAATAATTGCAATTACAATAGCTACAAGTGCTGGAAGTATAAAGGTACCTTCAAACCCTTTTAAATAACCAAATGAAAATGTGCCGACCAATGTCACACCGAATAAAGCTAGTGGTGCCATTAAACCGCCACCGACATTATGTGCTACATTCCAAATGGCAGTCTTACTACCACGTTCACTAACACTATACCAATGAACAAGTACACGACCTGAAGGCGGCCAACCCATGCCTTGGAACCAACCATTGAGAAACATCATTACAAAAATTATAAAAATACTAGATGTTAGTGCTGGAATAAATCCTAATAGTAAATTCACAACCGCCGTTAAAATCAAACCGAGTGTTAAAAATGTTCTGGCATTACTTCGATCACTGACGGTACCCATTACAAATTTACTAATACCATAAGCAATTGAAACTGCAGATAAGGCAATTCCAAGGCCGGACTTACTAAAACCTTCATCAATTAAATATGGCATAGCCAGTGAAAAGTTTTTTCTTAATAAATAATAACCTGCATACCCTAGAAAAATACCGATGAAAACTTGTAGCCTTAAGCGTTTATATGTTTCGTCTACCTTTTCATTTGGCAGTGGCTCAATGTGTTGGGCAGGCTTTAAAAAATTAAACATATGTAGACCTCCTATATAATTTTGTAAAAAACTTATTAATTTAATGTTAATTTTATATGAATGTGTAAGCGTTAACAACACTATATTGACTTTTCTTTTAATAAATATTAATTCAGAATGCACAATGAAAATGATTTGAAAAAGATAATGAATGTTATTCACTAGATAAAAATTTGATTAGAATGATGTAGTAAAAAGTAGGTAGAAGTACATCTAACGGACATTTCTAACAGTTCATAGGAGAGAAGAAGTTAATAAGTATATTATTATACTGTAATGTATCAACTGAATTTCTTTTGTAACTAATTGGTTGCAATTTAAAGACAAAGGATAGTGCCTAGAACCCCTTCATATTGAGGGTGCTATATAAGTACAAAGTCGTAGAAAATATTTCAAAATTGGCTCTACAACAACATCGAAATGCAATAATTGTCTTTATTTATACAACTTATGCAACGATTTTATTAATAGGCTGTAACCTATGAAATCGAATTATACGCTATAGTATTTTATGTAATCTAATTACAAATTAGAAATTTTGTTGCTTACCAGTTTTCAAACTGATAGGCATTGGGAGGATTTAATTATGAGAAAAACATTATTAACTACGATAGCAGCAATCTCATTAGGAGCTACAGGATTAGGAACAAGTGCACATGCGGCAGAACAAAATAATAACTGTGGACCAAATGGTCAACCACAAGCATCACAACATGGTCAACAAATGTCGCAACAACACAGCCAAAGTGAGCATAAATTCAATCAACCAAAGCAAGTTAAATTTAACAACGACAATAATAAACAATATAATACACAACAAGTTTCAACGACACAAAATCAACAAAACGACAAAACAAATGCTGATAAGACTTCAACGACAAAATCAAGTCAATCAACATCTAACACAACTTCAAGTTCATCAGATTCGTCAACAACAAGCAGTGATAGCACAAGCTCAGTTTATCAACAATTTTTAGCTGCTGGTGGTACGAAAGCATTATGGGAAAGCATTGTATTACCTGAATCAGGTGGAGATCCAGATGCAGTGAATTCATCAGGATATAAAGGACTAGGTCAAACAAAAGAATCATGGGGTACGGGTTCAGTCGCTACCCAAACAAAAGGTATGATTAATTATGCCAAAGAACGCTATGGTTCTATCGAAGCTGCCATTGAATTCCGTGAAGCTAACGGTTGGTGGTAAGATCAATCCAAACCGCAATTTAAAAAGTAAATGATATGTCTAATTAAAAGTTAAATAATAAAAAAGTTCCCAGTTTAGTAAAACAGGTGAAACTTCACAATTGAGTGAAGCTTCACCTGTTTTTTATGTAAGGAAACTTTACAAGTAAATGTTAGGTTAATTTACGGAAATTCGTACTCCTATCTATCTCGTGTTATCTTCAGAAAAAATATTTCATAAAATGAAATATGATAGAAGGTAGGAATATACATGGAAATATTAACCAACTTACGTGAAGAGAAACATTTAAGTATCTCGAGATTAGTTATTTTACTTAATGATAAGTATGAAAAAAATTATGAAATCTATCAAATCATTAATTGGGAAAATGGACATGAACAAATTCCTCAGAAAGATTTAGAACTATTGTGTGATTATTATGAGTATCCGATAGAAAAGCTATCATTTTTGTAAATAATTAATTTTTTTAAGTTATGATGGTATTATATTTAACCTATAAACATCTCTAATGCCAAAAATACCTCTTACTAATTCTAGTGAGAGGTATTTTTATGATTAGATATAAAATCACAATTTATATTCTATTGAAATTATACAAAAAAGGTGTATGATGAAAGTGAATAATTACACTTTGATAAAATGATATAAAATGGGAGTGATTTATTATGCGTAAAGTAGGGAAGGTACTTTCAGCAACTGTCGTTATATCAACACTTATTGTAGGTTCATCAGCAGCATATATTACAAGTGATAGTAAAGATGCACAAGCAGCAGAGCAAGTTCAAAAATGGGGACACGGTGAAGGTGGTTCTAGCAATGGTAATGTTGAAGGTGATACTCATTTAAAAGCCGAAACACCATGGTATAACTATGAAGGTTATACGACATATGATCCGTCATTCACACAAGATTATAACTTCGTTCGTGCACTAAAATATGAAAACGTATCAATCAATGGTTATAAAATAGACCCAAATTCTAATGGAGGATATGATTATTCGAAAACAGTGTATGATACAACGATTAACTTTAATGATAAAGATGAAGTTGCGATGATAGAATTTGATACTAAACCCGATACAATAACAAAGAAAGAATTTAAACAAGCACATAAGAGTAATAATATTTTAACCGAAGGAACTACCCCTGGAGATGTAGGTACTTTTGTTAGATATGAAACAAAAGATAGTTATTATAATGTATATTTTGATAAACAAGGTTATTTATATGAGATTGAAATACATTCATAATTATGACTTGGTATTTAGTTAAGAAATCTATAGTATCGCCTATCTTAACTCATTTTCTTATATGTACTCATATTACACATCGTTCGTTATAGAGTTATAATACACTTATCAAAAACGTTTAATCATCTGTGCACCAAAGAGTCTGGGACATAAATAACCAGCATTAAGCCCATCAAAGATTTTGATCTTTGATGGGCTTGTTATTTATATCAATACCTTTGTATTGTTATTGCTCGCTTACCTAGGGGGATGGGCTGAGCCTTGATCTCGACACTCACCCTACTCCCTCAGGTGGCTCGTAAACAATACGAAGTGTCTTATGATGAAATAAAAGACTAATGTCCCAGACCTTTTTTGGTGTGGTTAGTCGTTTAATTATCATTACGATTGCCTAACCAATAAGCAAATAGCGCAACGAGACAACCACTTAATGCTGTGGTTATGATGTCTACAAAAACTTTAATCAAATTGTGTGCACCTTCCTCTCTACGTCAAATTGACGCCTGAGGATAGGCGACGATTTAAGTATATAATAGTAGTTAAATTAAAAATTAGCGTATATGATGTGGAAAATGATGGGAATATAGTTATATTTGAATAAGAATATAAGAAACAGTCTATATACTACATATAATAAATAATAATTTTATAGAATAAATTGACTAAGTGATAAGCTCATGCTAACATAATCCTTACTAATCAAATCGGAATAATATATTTAAAGGGGGAATCATTTTGAAAAGAATGAAGTTAGGCTATTTTTTTACTGGATTTGGTCATCATGTAGCAAGTTGTAGACATTCGGAAACATTAAAAAGAGGTGGTATGAACTTAGAAAAAATAATAGAGCAAGCAAAGCTTATTGAAGAAGTGAAATTCGATTTTCTATTTTTTTCAGATGCTTTATACCTAGATAAAAAAACCCATCCTGACGTAGCGAGTCGTTTTGAACCTTTAACGCTCATGTCTATCATTGGTACATATACGAAGGATTTAGGATTAATTGTAACTGGTTCAACTACATTTTCAGAGCCATTTTCTTTAGCAAGAAGTTTATCTTCGCTAGACCATCTAAGTGGGGGTAGAGCTGGTTGGAACATTGTTACATCAGGCATTAATGATACAGCTAAAAATTTTAATGGAACGAGTAATATTGATCATGATTTGAGGTATGAGCAAGCAGAGGAATTCATTCAAATATCTACTCAACTTTGGGATTCATGGAATGATGTACATTTTGAAGAACAACAGCAAAAAGGTTATTTTTTAAATGAGAGTGGTCCACAACCAATCAACTATGAAGGCAAATTTTACTCTGTTCAAGGCCCGTTAAATATTGAAACATCTCCACAAGGTTATCCATTGTTAGTACAAGCTGGTTCTTCAAAAAAAGGAACTGAATTTGCATCAAAATTTGCAGAAGTAGTTTTTACAGCACAAAATAATCTAGATGATGCTATAGCATTTGCTAAACATTTAAAAAGTAATGTTAAATATCAACGTGGTAGTCAGCAAGAAGTAGTCGTTATGCCAGGTATATTTCCAGTAATTGGTGATACACGGGAAGAAGCTGCACATAATTATGAAGCGTTACAGGAATTAATAGTGCCTGAAGTAGGATTAGAACTATTATCTTCTTATTTAGGTGATTTAGATTTAAGTAATTATGACTTAAAAACACCTTTTGAAAAAATTGAACTACAAGAAGGTAATAATATTCAAAGTCGTGTGAAATTAATAAGTGATACTGCAAAATCAGAGCAATTTACTTTGGAAGATGCAATGAAACATGTTGCAGGGGCAAGAGGTCATCATATTGTAATTGGTACAGCAACTGATATTGCAGACAAAATGGAAGAATGGTTTCGAAAAGGTGCCGCAGATGGATTTAATATTATGCCACCTCTCAATCCTACACAATTTGAATTGTTTATAGAACAAGTAATACCTATTTTACAAGAGAGAAATTTAATTCAATTGGAGTATAAGTCAGGAACTTTACGTGAAAAATTAGGTTTAAATTTCAACTATAGTACGGTTGAATAGTCAATTTATAAATAATTATAGAAGAAACCAATTCACCTAAAAAATATCTGAATATTCAAAAAATACTTAAGCATCATTTACTAATTGATAGGAGGCATATACATGTACATAGCATATACACTGATATCGTGTGCGTTTTTCTTATTTATCGTAGCATGGTATTCATATTATAAAACCAAAAATACTGTGAATAGTTCGAATGGATTTTTCCTAGGCGGCAGAGGCTTAACAGGGGGATTTATCGCTGGAGCATTGATTTTAACTAATTTATCAGCAGAACAATTGATAGGATTAAATGGACAAGGATATAAGAATAATTTATCGAGTATGGGGTGGGAAGTTACTGCAGGTGTCTCGATTATTATTCTTGCAACAATATTGCTACCTAAATATTTAGGGGGTGGCTTTACGACGTTGCCAGAATTCATCAACAATCGATTCGACCAACAAACACGTTTATTAATTGTTTTATTATTTATGGTAGGATACGGCTTTATAACAATTCCTTCAGTGCTTTATTCAGGATCTATTGCAGTTTTACAAATATTTGATATTCCTCACTTATTTGGTATTACTTTTGAACAATCTGTATGGGCAATTGTATGGTTAATTGGCATAATAGGTACACTATACGCAATTTTAGGCGGGTTAAAAGCAATTGCCATTTCAGACACTTTAAATGGTATTGGGCTATTGATTGTTGGTATATTAGTACCAATTTTAGGATTTATCACTTTAGGTGATGGTAATTTATTATCCGGAATGAAGACCATTGCAACACACCATCCTGAAAAATTGAGCGCGATTGGTTCAAGCAAAGACGATGTGCCATTTGGGACAATATTCACTGGTATTATTTTTGCTAATTTGTTTTATTGGGGAACTAATCAATATGTGATTCAACGTACACTAGGAGCAAAAAATTTAGCAGAGGGACAAAAGGGAGCATTATTTACTGGGTTTCTTAAAGTATTAGTACCATTTTTAATGATGATTCCTGGCGTCATTGCGTTTCATTTATATGGACCAGGTTTGAAAAATATGGATTTGGCTTATCCTACATTAGTTAAAGATATTTTTCCTACATTTTTAAATGGCTTTTTCCTAGCTGTATTATTAGGTGCTGTTTTTTCAAGCTTTAACGCATTGCTAAATAGTGCGTCTACACTTTTTGTATATGATATATATAAAGTACTTATTAATAAAAATGCGACAGATCAACAAATGATACGAGTCAGTCAATGGTTTGGCATCATATTAGCTTTAGTAACATTCTTTATTTCGCCTATGTTAATTAATGCGCCAAAAGGGTTATGGACAATTATTAGAGAGTTTACCGGTTTCTTTAATATACCTATTATTGCGATTGTGTTGGTTGGTATCTTTTCCAAAAAAGTACCCGCTATTGCTCCTAAAATAATAATAATTACCCATGTTATTACATATTATTTATTGATATGGGGACTACCAACGATTTTTAATATTAATATGCCAATTAATTTTATATATATACAAGGGCTTTTATTTATAATTGAAATAAGTATCATGTTACTTATAGGAAGAATTAAACCTTTAGAGAACCCATTTATTTTTAAACCTAATGCAAAGATTGATATGAAACCATGGAAATATACGATTCCAGTGACTGTCATTTTATTAGGCACTATCGTTTTCACTTATATTTTATTTTCACCAATAGGTTTGGCTTCAGCTCACAACATTGTATCAATATGGTTTTGGCCAGCTGTTGTATTATTGATGATTATTGTAGCTAGTTGTTATTACTTAGCTATTAAATATTGGAGTGTTAAATACGAATATTTCTTGAAAAATGAGTACAACAAAGAAATTGTCCAACCATTCTATGATAATAAAGAATTAGAAAACCAAGCAAACAAGCAATTAACTTAATTGTGTAAAGTTAATAGATTGTTATAAGTGCTTTTGTGTGACACTAAATTTTAGTAAGTAGCAATTATTATTGGAAATCAGCTTATTTCAATAGAGCGTAAGTGAGCGTTTACAGTGAAATTATGTCAAATGGAAGGGAAGGGCTAAGTTATGGAATTAAAGCATATATATTTGAACGATATTTAAAATTAATACCTTCCAATTATAAATAGTGCGATTTTCTTAGCCAACGCTTCTTTTTCCATATTATTATTAGCTATCTGTAAAGCTGCTTCGTGAATCATTTGTGCGAAAATAGGGATAAATATTTCTTGATCATTACTTGCGTAAGTATTTTTAAAACTATTTTTTAAAACGATATTTAACTGATCTAATATTTTTTCTTTCATTTGAGGTAAAGCTAATCCAGCATAGCTACTCCGGCATTCAACGTTAGGTTTTTGATAAAAATCATGAACTGCAAGGATTAAGTTACTTACATTTTCTTGATTAAAAATCATAGGATCTGGAATGTGGTTTTCAAAAGACACTGTAGCAAAATCTTCTACAATGTAGTCTACCAAAGCATATTTATCTTCAAAATGTGCATAAAATGTTGCTCTGTTCACTTGAGCTCCGTTTGTAATATCGGCGATAGTTATTTTCTCAAAATCTTTTTTACTAACTAATGCAAAAAAGGCGTTAATTATGGATTGTTTAGTATGAGTCATTCTTATATTTTTAACTTTATCTGCCATTTGAATATTCTCCCCCAATAATTTAAGTGAATTGTTGCTATAGCAACAAATAAGTATACTTTGTTGATTGTTATATCATTTCTTTAGCTTTATATTTTAATTAAAGCAACACTATATTGCTTTAAGTTAGCATAGAAAAGGAGCGAATTAAAATGAAAACAATTGCTATTGTTGGTGCAGGTACAGGATTAGGTCTATCCTTAGCAAAGAAATTTGGAGCTGAAGGCTTTAAAGTAGCAGCTATTTCACGAAATGCTGAAAAATTAAAAATTATTCATGAAAATTTGAGTAACTTAAATATAGAAGTAAAAACATATGTAGCAGATATTATGAACTTAGAATCATTAAAGCAAGCGATCCAATCAATTAAAGCTGATTTTGGTTCTATTGATGTGATAGAGTTTAGCCCAAATGCAAAGGAGCACCAATTTACCAATATATTAGAAACAACACCAGAAAGTGTTTCGGAAATGTTAAATAGTTATCTCTTTCCATCAATTCAATTAGTTAATGAAGTTTTGCCGGATATGATAAAAAAAGGTAGCGGGTCAATTTTATTTACAACAGGTGTAGCTACAATATTTCCGTTACCATTTGCTGGAAATGCGGGCGTTATAGGTTCTGGTTTAAGAAGCTATGCTGAAAATCTCTACAATTCAGTGGAAGATAAGGGGATTTTTGTAAGACATCTTTCCATAGGAACTGCGATTGAACCTGGGACCATAGGTGATCCAGATACAATTGCAGATGCTTGGTATGATTTATATACTACAGAAGGAAAGTTTGAAGAAACTTTTCCACAAGGCATTAAAAAGTCTGATATGATTTAATTGGTTAATAACTTCATATTATTGTTATATTAATCAAAATATACTAAGACGTTAAATAATAATTAGTAAAAATGTCCAATTCTATTGAAGGAACTGGACCCCACTAATGGGAATAAAATAAAAACAATAAAAACACTTCCGCTGAATTCATTTAAAATGAATCACACGGAGGTGTTTTTTCTTTTATATGTTTTACAAAAATAGATGAGAAGTATCACCATAAAATAATTTATAAGTTATCCATATAGGGTTCTAATAATGCCGTTAATTCCTCGGCTAATTCATTTATACTACATGGTTTTGATTGCTCTATCCACCAAATTATTACTCCAACTATCGCGGATGATAGAAATTGTGCTGTTATTTCATTATTAAGGCGAGTTAGATTATTTAACACTTTATCAGATAATAACTTTTTCAATAAGTTTAAGTCAGATTTAACTATAAGTATTTTCAATGCTTCATACTGTTTATCAATTTCATATAAAATTTCTTGTAGTATAAATTGATTATTTTCAGGAGTGAGCTTATATGTTTCACATTTCTCAATGGCCTCACTTAACGTGTGATCTATGACATGATTCAAAATATCGTATTTGTCCATAAAGTTGAGGTAGATAGTACCACGGTTAATATTAGCTAATTGTGCAATGTCATTCATTGAGATTTTGTCAAAATCTTTCTTTTTTAATAGTGTCATAAAGGTTTCTAAAATTAGTTTTTGTGATTTTTCTTTTCGTTTATCCATAGTAAACCCTTTCGATTAACTCAACAAAAATGGCCAATTGTTGATTAATCACCAAATAGTATATTTTGTTTATTGAGTATATACATTATTGATGTTAACTTCAAGATATTGAACAACTGTTTATTAAAAGGAGAAATTAGATATGAGAGTATTAATATATGGAGCAGGTGTACAAGGAAGATTTTTAGCACATGCATTGAACAGTACAAATAATGACGTAACTTTATTTGCAAGAAATGAGACGAAGCGTATTTTAGAAGAAAATGGGATCAAACTTAAACACACGATACAAAACAAAGTAACGCATGATCACTTTAACTTAATTGACTCATTAGAGGAAAATGATATTTATGATGTTATTTTTGTAACAATGAAATATTCGGACTTTTATAATGTTGTGCCTAGTTTGTCGAAAAATAACAGTAAAAATATTGTGTTTGTAGGCAATAATGCAAATCCTCAAGCATTATATAAATCTGTTGAAGAGGAATCTACAGTAGTTAAAAATATAGGATTTGGATTTCTGATGACAGGTGGCGAAAAAATAGACGACTATGCAACGGTACTGAGATTTAATAAAGGTGAATTTAAAGTTGGATTTTCAAAACAAAGTAAAACGTTGAATCAAGTATTAGACCATACATTTGAAAATGTAAGCATGAAATTGACATATCAAAAGCAATTTGATGAATGGTTATTGTCTCATGCTGCATTTATTTTACCTTTAAATATGGCAACTGTTGTAAGAGAACAAAATGGTATGAACAATAAGTTGTTAAAAGAAACTGTGGCAGCATATAACGAAATATATCGATTAATAGAAAATAATGGATATGCTCTTATTCCTAAAGCGCCAGCATTTTTATTTAAGCATTTTAAACGAACTTCAGCTATCCTAATTAAATTACTGTTTAAATCAGGACTGTTATATCAGGCCAAAGGATCCACAAAAGAATTAGATGCTTTATATTTGGATTTCAAAAAATTAAGTAACAATACGGCTATTTCAACTGTCAATTTGGACTCATTGTATCAACAAACAATGAGTGTGAGTGAATAGTAAGAAAATGATTTTTTTAGTTATCAAAGGGGGAAAATCCCAATTATGATTATCAAAGTGAGGTAATAAGTTCTTATGAAATAGAACAACTGCATGAAAATATTTTGAAAATGCTTAACGAATGAGCAATAAATTCAGAGCAAAAATTGGAAGAAATTAGCGTTTTATAGAAACTCAAATGAATATTTAAGTGGAAAAGCGCATTGCTAATAATATAAATTATTGATATTTTAAAAATAAAAAGGTTGGGAATATAAATGTATTTCTTAAAGTTTTTTGTACTTAACTTCATTATATTTTTTGTATTATCTAGCATAAGTTATATTCTATTTTTAGGCGGGTTCAATGTTGTGCAAGTACTATTAAGTACATTGATATTTGCAGTAATAATGGCAAGTTTTCAATATTTCACCAAAAATCTAACCAAAGATAAGTCGCATTAGTAAATATTCTCCATTGAACCGTAAAAGAAGAAATATTTTAATATGTACGATAAAAAGCAGCAAACTAAATGGAATTCTAGTAGGCTTATGTTGCATTATTTGGAGTGTGACAAATATGTATGAACACTTTAGCTTAAGGCTTCTTGTATTACTTGCCGTCGTGGCAGGTACTTTAATGCATTATTTAGCAGACTTTATATTTATATTGAAAGAAAATTTCAAGGTTCAAAATGAGAATGATTCAGCAAATTTCATTTGTACAAATTATTTCTTGGGAAATACTATAGCATCAAAACCCCTCATTCGATTATAGTTTGAGGGGTTTTTGATTTATAGGTAGGCAATTATTCACCAAATTTCGTAAAATGCCATAAAATATTGTATTAATTATGTAAGCGAATACAAATACAATGTAATAAATGAAACATCTAAATAGGAGGATGGACAATGTCTAATTGGTTGGATATAGATAGCAAAGTTGTAATTATTACAGGTGGTAGTTCAGGCATAGGGAGTGTTATTGTTAAATCATTATTAGCAAATGGCACTATCGTTTATAACGCTGATTTGAAAAATAGTGATGAAATTCATGAACACTACAATTTTATCGAAGTGGATGTTACAGATAAAAATAGAGTTCAAGAAGCAGTGAAATCAATATACGATAACGAAAAAAGAATAGATATTTTAATTAATAATGCCGGAGTGAATTTGCCAAGATTATTATCAGACACTCAAGGTACACATCCAGAATATGAAATTAATGAACGTGATTTGGACTTTATGTTTAATGTGAACTTGAAAGGTCCAATATGGTTTAGCCAGGCTGTTGCTAAATATTTTATCAAACAACAAGCAGGTAAGATAATTAATATTTCAAGTGAAGCTGGACAAGAAGGATCTGAAGGTCAAAGTTTATATTCAGCAACCAAAGCTGCATTAATTGGTTTGACGAGGAGTTGGGCAAAGGAGCTTGGGAAACATAATATTAATGTAACTGCAATTGCGCCAGGTATTATAGAAGAGACTGGGTTGCGTACACCAGAATATGAAAGTGCATTAGCTTATAGTAGAAATATAACTGTTGATCAACTAAATGGGGATTATTCGAAATCGATACCATTAAAAAGGGTAGGGAAACTAAGTGAAATAGCCGATTTAGTGTGTTATTTAAGTTCTAGTAAATCTAACTATATTACTGGAACCACTATCAATATCTCAGGAGGCAAATCTCGAGGATAATCCCATAAAGTTAGGGGAGTATAATGAAGCTTAATAAAAAACATATACAGATAATTAAAATATTGCTTGAATCACATACTTCAATCGAAAAAGTATCATTTTTATTAAATATTTCTGAAAAAACGTTACTTAATTATGTTAAACAAATAAATGACTATTTTAGTAAATCGATGAGTATTATTAAACAACATCATAATTTAATACTACATGTTGAAGACGAAAATAAGTTTCTAAAATTATTTGATATATTAACAAAATCAACGCAAAATGATGTAATTAATAAAATGGAAAACATTTTCTTTCAAATTTTGAATCAAAATGTAATTACTATTGATGACTTAGCTGAATTTAACTTTATGAGTAAAACAAGTATCAATAATTTGTTGAAAGAGATGAAGCAGATTATTGAGAAGTATAAAGTGTCGATTGTTGGGAAACCCAATGTAGGTTTGTATATTGATGGTAAGGAATATGATATTAGAAAATTGATAATTGAATACTTCAATCAACAATACAGTACTACAGATATTGATAATGAATTACTTGTACAGTTAGAAAATCTGAAAGTAGCACTTAAATTAGATGAACAGTCGTATAAGAGATTAATATTAACTATAAAAGCTACAATTGATCGGTTAGAGAAAGGTTCTAAAATCGATGATGACATAAATATTGATAATCATGTGTATAGTTCAAAAGATTACAATAATATAGCATTTATAAAAACTTATTTAAGTAACCACTTTACAGACATAGATGTAAATAAAGAAATGATTCTCGTTGTAATAGCATTACTGGGACGACGCGCTTCCATTTTAGATGAGTTAATTACTTCTTCTGAAGCTACTGTCATACAAACAATTATTGATGAAACAATAGGTGATGTATACGAATACTATGGTTTAGAGTTAGATGATGGATTGTTTACAAAAGACATTAGACTACACATTAAATACTTAATAAATCGCATTATATTTAATATAAATATTAATGACGAAAGTATTAATGATATGAAAGAAAGATTTCCATTTGCCTTTGAGTTATCAAAAATATTAGGAGAAAATATAACAAAATATATACAAATACAAGTTTCTGAAGAGGAGTTAAGTTATCTTACCATTTATTTTAGTATCTATCTTGAGAAAATAGAAAGGGAAGTAAAATCAATATCTAAAATTGCTATTATTACTGATTTCGGTCTAAGTATTCAAAAATTATTACAAAACAATATTATGAAAATTTTTGGATCTGATGTAAAGATTATTATAATTGAACAATCAAATTTTGATGAATTTGCAGTAAATGACTTTGAGATAATAATTTCTACTATTCGACTAAATAGGTTATTTAATAAAATAATATATTTAGAAAATGTATTTGATGAGCAGCAACTTAAGCTGAAAATTGAACAGTTTTTAATATATAAAGATTTAAAACACAACAATGTTTTTAATAAAAGTGTCATTGTAGACCTTATTAATTCTGAAGATTTTGAACATTATAATAAAAAATGGTCATATAAATCATTGATTGAAAATTTAGCGGACAAATTAGTGATTGAAGAAAAAGTTGATTCTGAATTTAAACAAAGACTGATGATCAGAGAACAAGATAAATCAACAATTGATAAGCATTTGGGGTTTCCACATACATCACATTCAGGTACGACAATCAGTATTAAAGTGGGTTTATTAGATGAAGGATGCATTGATTATCCGAATTTAAAAATAGTTATATTGGTTGCCACACCCGATGAAATGGTGAATGAAACATTGCTTATTAGAGTCTATGAAGAAGTTTTGGCAATCTCTAATAATGCATATTTAATTAGTAAGTTATCTAAAGACACTAATTTCCAAGCATTTGCGCAATTATTAAATCAAGAAATGAAGGGATAAAATGTTCATATTATTACTTATTATATTAGCAGCAGTAGGATTTGTAATACAACATTTATTAGGTTGGTTGCAAATTAAAAATTTTACAAAACATTATATTGAGTTACGACGACAAGGTAAGGTAGCGATAGGCAGGAGACCTGCGATATTGAAAGCAGGTACTTTAGTCTTACTGCAATTGAATGGGAAAAATGAGATTGAAGAAGCGCGATTTATGCAAGGTGTTACAGTTTTTAGTAAGTTCAAAAAGTTAGACGGATTAAATGGATTGAAAATAAACAAAATCACAGATCAAGAAATTAACAATTATAATAAGCTACTGATAAAAGCAATATTAGATGCTCAACATACATTTAATGTAGTAAGTAATGGAGGAGAAGTTGAAAAAATTCCGTCTCCTATGATGAAAGCGGTTAAAAAAGTAAATAAATTAATAAAAAATGAAAGGGGAATGAAACATGGATTACATCGTTAAATTTGCCGAAGGCTTTATAAAACTTTTCCAAACTGGTGCAGATACTTTTATAGAATGGATGGGGACAATCGTTCCTTTAGTACTCATGCTGTTAATTGCTATGAATACATTAATACAATTAATTGGTGAAGATAGAATAAATTTAATAGCTCAAAAATCTGCTAAAAATCCACTTATGCGTTATTTAGTATTACCATTTTTAGGTTCATTTATGTTGGCGAATCCAATGGTACATTCCTTAGGTCGATTTATGCCTGAAAAGTATAAGCCGAGTTATTTTGCTTCAGCTGC
Organism: Staphylococcus sp. ACRSN; assembly: GCF_022346615.1. Lineage (GTDB taxonomy): Bacteria > Bacillota > Bacilli > Staphylococcales > Staphylococcaceae > Staphylococcus. Next base: position 172,425 of record NZ_JAKRNS010000001.1, read on the forward strand.
ACAATTTGCACATACAAGTAATGGAATATTTCCACATATAAATCCAGCTGAATTATTTGTATTTTTAGGTATAGCAAATGGCATACAAAAATTAGGATTACCAACTACAGATCTAGCAGTACGTTACTTATTGGTTGGCCTAGTAATGAACTTTATCGGTGGTTGGATAACTGATTTAACAACAAGTTTTGTAGAAAAACAACAAAAAGTGAAATTGAGCAAAGAAATAAAATTAGAAGGTTGAGGTGAAAGAAATGAAGAAAGTAAAAGTATCTAAGGGATCAGGTGGTTTTGGTGGTCCATTAACTTTTGGTGTAGAAGGAAATAAGACAAAATTAGTATATATTACAGGTGGCCATAAGCCAGCCATTGTAGATAAAATAGCTGAAATTACAGGGGCAGAACCTGTGAATGGATTTGAAACTTCTGTACCTGAAGATGAAATGATGGCGATTATTATAGATTGTGGTGGTACATTAAGATGTGGTATTTATCCTAAAAAACGTATTCCAACCATAAATATTATGGCAACAGGAAAAAGTGGTCCATTAAGACAATATATTACTGAAGATATCTACGTATCAAATGTAGATGTTAATCAAGTGGTTGAACTTGATGAAAGCATTCATTCGGAAGTGAATGATAAGCAGGATGAAGCAGTTGCTACTGAACAAAACGATAATCAGTATTCTAAGAATAAAAAAATTATGGAAACACGAGCTGAACAAGAGCACAAATCAATTTTAACTAAGATTGGTTTAGGTGCAGGTAAGGTGATTAATACATTTTATCAAGCAGCTAGAGATGCGGTAGAAACAATGTTACACACGATTATTCCATTTATGGGATTTGTTGCGTTACTTATAGGTATTATTCAGGGTTCTGGTATTGGTAAAGCATTTGCTAATATAATGTCTCCATTAGCTGGTAATATTTGGGGGCTAATGGCAATAGGACTCATATGCTCACTTCCATTTTTAAGCCCGTTATTAGGACCTGGTGGGGTTATTGGACAAGTGTTAGGTACTTTAATTGGAGTGGAAATTGGTAAAGGAAATATACCACCTCATTTAGCATTACCAGCACTATTTGCAATTAATACACAAAATGCTGCAGACTTTATTCCTGTTGGTTTGGGATTAGCAGAGGCTGAAACAAAAACAATTGAAGTTGGAGTTCCTTCTGTATTGTACTCTAGATTTTTAAATGGTGTCCCCCGTGTATTTGTAGCATGGCTTGCCAGTTTTGGATTATACAAATAAAAAAATAGAGGAGATTTACTATGTATAAAACTATTGTGAAAGATGTGGGTAGTGAGGCGAGTGCATTTAGCGAAGAGAATATGATCATACTATTTGGTGATAATGCACCTGATGAGTTAATTGATTACTGTTATATCATTGAGATTAATAGCATTGAAGGAGAAATCACAGAATCTCAAAAAGTATTAATTGGTGATAAAACATTTGAAATTACTAAAGTTGGTGCTTCTGTTCAAAAGAATTTAGCAGATTTAGGTCATATCACTTTAAAATTTGATGGCAGCACTAAAGCAGAACAGTCTGGAACGTTATATTTAGAAGCAGCAGATGTTCCAAATATTGAAGTTGGAACAGAATTGAAAATAGTATAATATTTAAGATTATACTATATTAAAAAGTCCTTAAATAATAATTTAAGGACTTTTTGTTAATTTATATTATTTTATCGGATTCATACCACCTTTCCAGGTTGTATATTGTAATGTTCCGCCTTGTTGTTTGAATTTGAAATTATTTACACCACGTTCAAAAGGTGCAGCGGTTTGAACCTTGATATTTGGATCTACCTTCAGTAAATCAGCATACCATTGAGCCCATGCACTTCCAGATGTTGGTTCATCATCAGATACATTATAAGTTCCTGCTTCAAAATTTAAGGCTTGAATTGCAACTTCTACAGCATCATCTATGTGTATAAATGATTGAATACCGTCTGTAATCGTCACTTGACCATTTATAAATTGATTATATATCATGCCTTCTTTGCCATACCAAGTTCCTGGACCATAAAGTAAGCCATAGCGTAAAATGACATGATTATCGATGCGTTTTGTTTCCTGTTCTAATCCTTCTACGCCATTAACTGTAATTTTGCGGTCGCCAGTTGATTGATAGTCTAGTGGCGTTTCTTCAGTTGCTAAATCATTACCAGCCTCATAGGCAAACGCAATACTTTGTGACTGTATTTGTCTCACATTATATTTTATGGCAATATCTACAAGATTTTTGGTTCCTTCTATTCTTACTTTTGTATTAGCAGACATATCAACTTGTTTTAAGTCAGTAATTTCATGCATGATAATGTCTGGTCTAAAATCATCAATTGTCTGATCTAATGTCTCAATTTCTAGTACATTACCTATATATGCTTTGATACCAATTCGATTTAATTTTTCTTTGCCATGTTGTGAGGTTGTGAGTCCTGCTACATCATAACCTTTGTCTAGTAAACGTTTCGTTAATTTCATGCCTATTAAACCCGTTGCACCTGTTACAAGTATTTTCGTCAATATTTGTCACCTCTATAATTATTTTCATTATCTTAATGTTAATTATAATTTTTAATGGTTTCAGTATGAGACATCGTTGAAATACTAGATTAAAATAATTTAACAATGAATAATTTTCATTTATGTGGATAGCTCCCTCATTTCGTGCTTTTGACACTGTTCATACAGGTCGTTTATTTTACTCATTTCATTCTCTTTTCTGCTTCTGTTAGTAATCGTATGGGACCGTTAGAATTTAGGGTGATTAATCGTTTGGCCATTGTATTGGGAGATTCTTGTAATTCACGTTTGATCCATCCTTGTATCATACCTGTGTAGGCGGAGGCAATATATTCGGCGACGACATGCTTATCAAGTGCCATATCGTTGTCGGCTCCTGTATCTTCAAAAAGTTGAATATAACGCACAGTAATAAAATCTTTTAAAGTGATATAAAAATTGGGATAACGTTGAAACATGATATGGTAGAAATCGTAATCATGCTTGATGTGGCTAAAAATATTATTAGCAATATAAAATTGTGATTCCTCTATACTTTGGTGTTTAAGATAGAATTTATAAGTTTCTCCAAATAGTAGGTTAAAGTGGTGATCAATTGTTGCTGTCGTTAATTGAGATATGGAGCGAAAGTGTCTGTAAAAGGTGGATCGGTTTATTTCTGCATGGTTGCATAACGCACGGACAGTAATTTTAGCTAAAGGTAAGTATTCGAGTAATTCGATAAATGCATTTTGGATTTTAATTTGTGATTTCTTGTTTTTTGATGTCATAGGTTTTCTCACCCTTTATTGCAACACATTATTTATATGTGTTGCTTTTTTGTTTTGTGCATGATTGTTTTGATTAGCGTATCGTTTTTATAATGTATTTATACAGTAATTTATATGATAGTATTTTGTAAATTATTTTAAATTAAATTTTATTTTTGTGTTGTGTATCTTAATAATAAAGTATTTGTAAAAATGAATTGAATGAATAAGTTCATATATGGAGGAATCGACAATGATAAATAATGCTAAAGCCTTAAAGTCGCATCTATTAATGCAAAACGAAAATAGATTGCAAAGTGATGAATTTGATATGCATGCTGCGTTGGAAGACATTTTAAATTCAGTTGGTTATTCAACTGCTGATAGTGGTGGCAAGGTTACGTTTTATGGTAAGGATCCGGTGATGCCAAGTACTTTAAGATTAGCATCGTTAGCTGGATTAGGGTTGGCAGCTAAGTCGGTTGCATTAGCACATTTATGGCAAGTAAGAGGTGGTAAAGGTCAAGATATTCACATAGATATTCGTAAAGCGGTGAAACGTCTATCACCTTTTTATGAAAGAAAGTGGGAAACTTTGAATGGCTTTCCAGCAAAAGGACAAGAGGATCCTCACACACCGTTTAGATTTGATTTTTACCAAACAAAAGATAATCGCTGGGTAATGCCATTGAATCCTTATCCAAATGCAAAGGCACATGTATTGGATTTATTAAATTGTCGTTCAACCAAAGATGCTGTTGCAGAAGCAATTAAAGGATGGAATGGTAAGGACTTAGAAATTGAGGGTTCTAAAAATGGCGTCGTCATGCCGATGGTGCGTTCGTTAGAAGAATTTGTGGAAGAGGAACAATTTCAACATGTTGCAGAAACGGAATTGATAGAAATTAAAAAAATTGGTGAATCTGAACCTGAAGGATTTTCAGATAATCCTAAACAGCCGTTAAGTGGTGTGAGGGCACTTGGTATGGGTCATGTCATTGCGGGTGCTGGATTAGGTAGAGGATTAGCATTACATGGGGCAGATGTGTTAAATGTATGGCGTCCATCAGAATTAGAAGTCGAAACGATGTATCTCACTTCTAATGTTGGTATGCGTTCAACGTATCTTGATATTGATAATAATAAAGAACATAGAAATCGTTTTGACACATTATTGCAAGATGCAGATATCTTTTTCATCAATAAAAGATATGGCTTTATGGAAAAATATGGTTTAACACCAAACGAATTAGCGGCACAAAGACCGGGCATCATTCATGCATCAGTTAATTTACATGGTCACACAGGTCCTTGGTCAGATCGCAATGGATTTGATCAAACTGCCGGCAGTGTGACGGGAGTCATGACACTGGAAGGAACAACTGAAAAACCGAAATTGCCACCCATTGTAGTGGTTAATGATTATGTGATTTCATGGCTATTGGAACTTGGTGTGATTAAGGCGCTAGAACGACGTGCTACAGAAGGTGGTAGCTATAGCGTGAGTGTGTCATTAAGTAAAGTATCTGCTTATTTAATGTCGTTAGGTATATTTGACAAAGCCTATGCAGAAACAATGTCTAACAGTAATGAGGAACATCAAATTGTTGCGCCAGAGCAATTTGAAGCGGAAACATCATTAGGTACTTATAAAGGTGTAACGGATCAGGTGTATATGTCTGAAACACCGGGAGAGTATGATACTGTGTTGATGTTTCGAGGTTCAGATAAACCGCAGTGGAAAGATTGAATCATAGTTAAGTAATATCAAAAAGCACAACAAAATTTAAAAATGCGTCTAACTAAGTAATTACTACTTGTTAGACGCATTTTTTATTATAGAAAGCTTAGATTTGAAGTGTAAAAAGTATAAAAATAATTGACTGTAAGCGCTAACAGTATTACTATAATTATTAAATATTGGTTATATTTTAGTGTAGTTTTGGATTTTATCACCAAAAACAAGGGGTGTATTTATGAAAAAATCAGAATGTGACATAAAACGAAGCAAAATGAAAAGGATTACATTGATTGCTACGTTTGGTGGATTACTTTTTGGATTTGATACTGGCGTTATTAATGGTGCTTTACCATATATGTCTTTATCGAATCAATTGGATTTAACGCCAGCAACTGAAGGTTTAGTATCAAGCTCGCTTGTGTTTGGAGCAGCTTTTGGTGCTATTACAGGTGGTAGGCTATCGGATTCATTAGGAAGAAAGAAAATGATTATGGTGTTAGCAATTATTTTCTTCTTCGCAACATTAGGCTGTGGTTTATCACCAAATGTATTTTCTATGGTTATATTTAGATTGATATTAGGATTAGCGGTTGGTGGTGCATCTGTTATCGTACCGACGTTCCTTTCTGAAATGTCATCTAAAGAAGATCGTGGACGGATGGTCACACAAAATGAACTGATGATTGTTTCTGGTCAATTAATGGCTTATGTAATTAATGGTGTATTAGGAAATTTGGTTGAGAATCCAGGAATTTGGCGTGTGATGTTGTTGGTAGCTACGTTGCCAGCCGTTATCTTATGGTTTGGGATGTTACGTGTTCCTGAAAGTCCAAGATGGCATGCGAGTAAGAGTAAATATTGGCCTGCTTATACGATTTTAAGAACGCTAAGAGATGAAAAGACAGCTGCAGAAGAAATTAAAGAAATTAAAACAGTAATAGATAAAGAAAAGTTAATAAAAGAAAAGTCGAAAAATGAATTTACTAAACCATGGATACGTAAAATTTTACTCATAGGTATTGGATTAGGGGTAGTCCAACAAATTACAGGTGTTAATTCTATTATGTACTATGGTACGGAAATACTTCGTAATGCTGGGTTTGGTACGAAAGCAGCTTTAGTTGGAAATATTGCAAATGGTGTTATTTCGGTTGCTGCTACGTTTGTTGGTATTTGGTTGTTAGGTAAGATTGGTAGACGAACAATGTTAATTACTGGTCAATTGGGTATAGTTGCAACATTAATATTGTTGAGCATTGTCCCATTATTTTTAAAAGGAACGGTCGTGTTACCTTTTGTAATCTTGTTATTGACGGTGACATTCTTAGCATTTCAACAAGGCTGTGTTTCACCAGTAACTTGGCTGATGTTATCTGAAATATTCCCCTTAAAAGTAAGAGGTCTAGGTATGGGGGCAAGTGTATTCTTTTGTTGGATGACGAACTTCTTAGTAAGTCTACTGTTTCCAATGTTGTTGGGTAGTTTAGGTTTAGCCTCAACATTTACGATTTTTGTTGTCTTAAACTTGATTGCGGTATTTTTTGTTAAAAAATTCTTGCCAGAAACAAAAGATAAGTCGCTTGAAGAAATTGAAGAATATTTTAAGTCTACAACAAAAAAGGGCGAGGTTATCGGGAAGAACGTGGTTGAAGAAGCAAAATAAAGTTTATAGATGGAGTTATAATGATTGACTGAAAGCGGTAACAAATATATGATGGTCATAAGTTGATTAAGTTTTGGAATTATTGAGTAGGTTAGAGAGGATGGTTTTATGGCAAATAAAATAAGATTAACGACAGGACAGGCTGTAGTAAAGTTTATAAAGCAACAATATATTAGCGTTGATGGTAAAGAAATGCCATTTGTTGAAGGCGTTATGGATATATTTGGGCATGGTAATGTGGTAGGTATTGGTCAAGCACTCGAAGAAAGTCCAGGAGACTTGAAAATTATACAAGGTAAGAATGAACAAGGCATGGCTCATGCTGCAATAGCGTTTGCTAAACAGCGATTGAGACGCAATATATACGCTGTAACCACTTCAGTGGGACCAGGTTCTGCTAATTTAACAGCAGCAGCTGGTACAGCACTTGCAAATAATATTCCGGTGTTATTATTACCTAGCGATACGTTTGCAACGAGACAACCTGACCCTGTATTACAACAAGTAGAGCATGAATCCAATTTAACTACAACTACTAATGATGCGTTGAAAGCAGTATCACGTTATTGGGACAGGGTTACACGACCAGAGCAGTTGATGTCTACTTTGATTAGAGCATTTGAAGTATTGACTAATCCGGCACAAGCGGGACCAGCAACGGTTTGTATTTCACAAGATGTTCAAGGTGAAGCCTTCGACTTTGATGAGTCTTTCTTTGAGAAGCGTGTACATTATATTGATCGTCCTGAACCAGTAGAAAGAGAAATAGCATTAATGACGGAAACGATTCAAAATAGCAAGAAACCAGTTATTCTCGTTGGCGGTGGTGCTAAGTATTCAGGTGCACGCGATGAATTGATTGAAATTTCAGAAAAATATAATATACCTTTAGTAGAAACACAGGCAGGTAAATCTACTGTAGAAGCAACGTTCAAGAATAATTTAGGCGGCATGGGTATTACAGGAACATTGGCTGCGAACAAAATTGCTTCAGATGCTGATTTAGTGATTGGTATTGGAACGCGGTACACAGATTTTGCCACATCTTCTAAGACAGCTTTTGATTTTGATAAAACAAAGTTTTTGAACATTAATGTGAATCGTATGCAAGCATATAAATTAGATGCGGTTCAAATTGTTGCTGATGCTAAAGTTACATTGCAAAGTTTATTGGGACGCCTTAGTGCGGAATATCAAACGAGCTATGGTGAAGCAATAGGTGAAGTAAAGGATGAATGGCAAACTGAAAGAACAAGATTAAGCCAAATTAAGTTTGATCGTAATCAATTTGATCCAGAGATTAAGGAACAATTTGATCAAAATATCTTAAATGAATATTCAGATGCACTAGGTACGGAGCTAACGCAAAGTTCAGTTGTCTTGAAATTGAATGAGACTGTATCTCCGAATAGCAATGTCATAACTTCTGCAGGTTCGCTTCCTGGAGATTTACAAAGATTGTGGGATGCTTCTGTAGCTAACACTTATCATGTTGAATATGGCTATTCATGTATGGGATATGAAGTTTCAGGTGCTTTAGGTGTCAGATTAGCGGATCCTAATCATGAAGTGTATTCATTCGTGGGAGACGGCAGCTTCTTAATGCTACACTCTGAATTTATAACTTCATTACAATATAACAAAAAAATCAATGTGCTATTATTTGATAATTCTGGATATGGTTGTATCAACAATTTACAAATGGAAAATGGTGTGAATAGTTATCATACCGAGTTCCGAACAGCTAATAATGAAATATTGAATATTGATTATGCTAAAGTAGCTGAGGGCTATGGGGCAAAAGTTTATAAAGTGTATTCACTAGAGGAGTTAGAAGCGGCGATTAAAGATGCTGAACGACAAGAAATTAGTACGTTAATCGAAATAAAAGTGTTACCAAAAACAATGACTGATGGTTATGAAAGTTGGTGGCATGTTGGTGTTCCTGAAGTTTCTAATTCTGAAAAGACGCAGGCTGCTTTCGATTTGAAAGTGGGAAAGCTAGCACAAGGTAAACAATATTAATTAAAGGGCGTGTAATAATATGAAATTAGCATTAGATCCAGCAATGTATACAGATTTATCAATGAAAGAAGTAATCGATAGAGCGGCGAGACTCGGTTATGATTATATCGAGTTATCTCCTAGAGAAGATTTTATTCCATTCTATAAATATCCAAAAGTGGATAAAGCGATGATTAAAAACGTAAAAAAATGGTGTAGTGATGCAGGTGTGCAATTGTCTTCAATTTTACCTGTAATGGCATGGTCTGGACCTGATGAAGAGCAACGCCAAGGTGCAGTTCGAAATTGGAAGCGTGCGATTGAAATTGCAAGTGACTTGAATGTAGATGTAATGAATACAGAATTTAATGGCAGTAAGTATGAACAACAAAGATGTGAAGAGAAGTTTATAAAATCGATGGATGAGTTATTGCCTATTTTTGAAAAGGAAGGCATGAAATTGAATCTACAAGCACATCCATATGACTTTATTGAGCGTAATGATGAAGCATTACGTATGATTCGTGGTTTAGATAAAGAATGGATTAATTTAGTGTACTCTACATCACATACATTCTTCCACGATGACGGTATTGGGGATATAGCAACGATGTTTGATGATGCTGGTGACAAATTACAGCATGTGTTATTTTCTGATACATTTAATCATACAGCAGCAAACGGCTTGCGTTATATCGTAAATCCTCCAGGAGCTGAAGTAACAGTCCATCAACATTTGAATATCGGCGAAGGTGAAGTCGATTTTGATACGATTTTTAGGAAGTTAAAAGAAATGAAATTTGATGGAATTGCTACAAATTCAGTGTTTGCATGGGTTGATAGAGCAGATGAATCGGCACAGTTTATGTTGGAGCGATTAAAGAAAGAATTATTTTAAATCTATATAATAGGTGAGGTATATGCTATGAAATTAGGATATAATGTGGCGACGACAAAAGAAAACGCAACACTTCAACAAGAATTGGAATTATGCGATAAGCATGGTTATGATTTTATTGAAATACAGATGGATAAGATGCCAGAATATTTGCAAGAACATACATTAGAAGATATGAAAGCATTCTTTGACACACATAACATCAAACCGTTAAGTTTAAATGCCTTACAATTTTTTAATAATAGAACAGATGAAGATTATCGTAAGGTGTTAGACGAATTTAAAGAATGGTTAGAAATTGCGGATTATTTAGGTGCGAAATATATCGTATTAGTACCGCTAGTGACAGAGACTAAAATATTAAATCAAGATATCCATGATAGTTGTGTAAGCGTGATGACTGAATTTGCTGAGTTGGCAGAACCATACCATATTAAAATTGCGCTAGAGTTTTTAGGAGCGCCGTTTGCAACGGTGAACACTTTCGAGCAAGCCTATGAAATTGTTGAAGATGTAGCAAAAGCAAATGTTGGTTTGGTATTAGATTTTTTCCATTTTCATGCAATGGGATCTAATTTGTCAGATTTACGTAAAGCAAAACCAGAAAGCATATTTTTATTACATATCAATGATGTAGACGACTATCCAATCGGTATTTTAACGGATGAGGATAGATGTTTCCCAGGACATGGTGTCATTGATATTAAAGGTATATTTAATGCACTACGAGAAATAGATTTTCAAGGTGAGTTTATTTCTATTGAACTCTTCCGTCCGGAATATTATCAATTGCCGGCTGAAGATGTCATTGTAAAATCTAAAACAACAGTTAGGGAAAGTGTACATCCGTACTATCCTATTTAATATATGAGAAAAACAGGCTGGGACATTAAATGTCTCGGTCTGTAATATTGTTTGGCCAGAAGTTGAAATCATTGAAAAATTTTAAATTTAAACTTTTTCAATATACTATTGGGTGAAGTTTATAGGTGAAGCGATAAAACGCATTTAGGAAAATTAGGTTCCTGTTACATTCAATTTTTTGTATTTAAATATTCAACTTAGTTGTAAACTTGTCTCTGAATTTGTTAGAGGGAATGTACATCATAAAATTTGAAACGGATATGACACAGTAAAGAAACTGTCAATATATGACAAAACAGAGGTAACACCTAACTTAATAGGTGTTACCTCTGTTTTGTAAATGATGAACGGTTTAGTGAATGCTATGTTTCTATCGTGACATTTTTTGAATTTAGAAATTCAATAAATGCATTGTTTGGTGTCTGGTCGGTAATAAGTGTATCGAGTTCTTCACATTCCATAAATGTCAGTAAAGTAGATCGTCCTATTTTTGTATGATCTGTGAGCGCATAGACATATTTAGAACGTGAGACGATTAACTTTTTGATTATGTTTTCTTCTAATTCTGCATTGGATAACCCATTTTTGATATCAACACCGGTTGCAGCCATAAATGCCTTATCGATATTGAATTTTTCAATGAGATTATTTGATTCAATACCGATAAACGAACGTGTTCTAAACTTGAACTGTTCACCAATCACAAACAATGACCCATTTTTGAATACGGATGCTTTATTAATGATATCTAAACTGTTTGAAATAATTGTGAAAGGCAGTTCAGTATCTACGTAATCAAGGATGTGAACAGTTGTTGTACCTGTATCTAAATAAACGACATCATGCGCCTTAATGTGCTTTGCTGCAGTCTTTGCAATGTGTATCTTCTCATCATAATGTTCAATGTTTCGTTTGGAATAGTCGACCGCCTGTGTGATTGAACTATCAACTGCTTTTACGCCACCGTAGACTTTTTTTACTTTATTCATATCGGATAGGATAGTGATATCTCGACGAATCGTATTAATTGAAACGTTAAAATAATCACTTAGTTCATCAATAGATGCAGCTTGATTCTCATTTATATAAGATTCAATTGCGTGTATCCTTTTTGTTTTCATATTAGTTACCCCCAATAATTATATAATATACAATGTTTCTATATTACTCAACACTTAATTAAAAAATGACAAAAAGTTGACAAAAACCACCCCTTTTTATAAAATAACCAATAAGTAATCAATATTTAACCAAAATTATACTAAAAAATGGAAGCGTTTTCCAAGGAGGAGGAACAAGAAATGGCAGAAATTTTAAAAAATTATATTAATGGTGAATGGGTAGATTCGAAATCGAAGGAAACAATCGAAGTATATAATCCGGCAACGAAGGAAGTTATCGCAGAAGTACCATTGTCTACAAGAGCAGAATTAGATGAAGTAGCAGCAATTGCTCAAAAAGCATTTGAAGAATGGAGTCAGGTTGCAGTTCCAAAAAGAGCACGCTTATTATTCAACTTACAACAAATTTTACAAGAAAATAAACAAGAGTTAGCAGAAATTATCACGAAAGAAAATGGTAAAAGTGTTGGTGAGGCATTGGGAGAAGTTCAACGTGGTATTGAGAACGTTGAATTTGCAGCAGGAGCTCCATCACTAATGATGGGAGATTCCTTATCAAGTATTGCTACAAATATTGAAGGGACAAGCTATAGATATCCTGTTGGCGTTGTCGGTGGTATTACGCCATTCAACTTCCCAATGATGGTTCCTTGTTGGATGTTCCCAATGGCAATTGCATTAGGCAATACATTTATTATTAAACCATCTGAGAAGACGCCATTGCTTGTTAATAAGCTTGCAGAATATATAGAACAAGCTGGATTCCCTAAAGGTGTATTCAATGTTGTGCATGGTGCACATGACATTGTGAATGGTATTTGTGAAAACGAAAAAATAAAAGCGGTTTCATTTGTAGGTTCTAAACCTGTTGGTGAATATGTGTATAAAAAAGCTACTGAAAACTTAAAAAGAGCACAATGTTTAACAGGTGCTAAAAATCATACAATTATCTTAAATGATGCTGATATTGACTCTGCTGTAAAAGATGTAATCGGTGCAGCGTTTGGTTCAGCCGGTGAACGTTGCATGGCAGCTGCAGTAGTTGCGGTTCAAGAAGGTGTATATGATGAGTTTAAAGAGAAATTGGTTCAAGCAGCTAAAGATATTGTCATTGGTAATGGCTTAGAAGACAACGTGTTCTTAGGACCAGTTATTAGAGAAGAGAATAAAGCACGCACATTGAATTATGTAGATCAAGGTGTTGAAGAAGGTGCAACGCTTGTATTAGATGGTCGTGAAGGTAATAAGGACGAAGGTTACTTTGTTAAACCAAGTATTTTTGAAGATGTCACTACGGATATGAAGTTATGGCAGGATGAAATTTTTGCGCCAGTATTATCGTTAGCAAAAGTGAAAGACCTTAAAGAAGGTATTGCATTAGCTAATAAATCAGAATTTGCTAATGGTGCTTGTTTATTCACTGATAGTGCTTCCTCTATACGATACTTCAGAGAATTTATTGATGCAGGTATGTTAGGTATTAACCTTGGTGTGCCGGCGCCAATGGCAGTATTCCCATTCTCTGGATGGAAATCATCGTTCTTTGGTTCACTACATGCGAACGGTAAAGACAGTATTGATTTCTTTACTCATCGTAAAGTAGTAACTGCACGTCACGGCGAACCTCAATATTAAGGAGTGTATAGAGATATGGCTGAATTATTAAAGAAACCAGTACACCATCCGTTGAAAGATGATGTACAGATAGTACAAGATTTTAAACCATCAGATGTGGATTTAGAATATACAGGTATTAAAGTTATTGATCTTAAAGCTACAGCAATATATAGTGAGTCGACAAATGACTTTGAAGCATGTGTGGTAGCCTTGACGGGCCAGATTGATGTTTCAGACGGCAATGATAAATATGAAGGTTTAGGTACGAGAGATTCAGTGTTTGAAAAAGTTCCAACAGATAGTATTTATATTTCTAAAGCACATGAAATTGAGATTACTGCACAAAGAGATGCGCGTGTCATTATTTGTTATTCACCATGTGATAAAGAACGTGCTACACAGCTAATTCCAGCAGGTGAAAATTCTGTCGAAGATAGAGGTAAGTATTCTAATAAGCGACATGTGCATAATATTTTACCAGATTCCCATACTGCTAGTGAGAAGTTATTAGTCGTAGAGGTTTATACAGATCAAGGAAATTGGTCAAGTTATCCACCGCATAAGCATGATGTAGATAATCTACCACATGAGTCATTTCTTGAAGAGATCTATTACCATGAAATGGATCCACCGCAAGGTTTTGTCTTTCAACGTGTTTATACGGACGATAAATCTTTAGATGAAACGATGGCTGTCGAGCATAGTGACGTTGTTATTGTTCCGAAAGGTTATCATCCAGTTGCGGTTCCAGATGGTTATAATGGCTATTATTTGAATGTAATGGCGGGTCCTCAGAAAGTATGGAAGTTCCATAATCAAAAAGATCATGAATGGATTATAGACAGAAAGTAGGGGTAGGAATGACAAACCAAAAAGATATCGTAGCGATTGGTAGAGCAGCAATTGATTTAAATGCAGTTGAGATAAATAGACCGATGGAAGAAACGGAAACTTTCCGCAAATATGTCGGAGGATCTCCTGTGAATATTAGTATTGGAGCATCTAAATTAGGTTTAAATGTGGGGTTAATCGCCAATGTTTCAGATGATCAACATGGTCGTTATATCACAGATTATTTAAATCAATTAGGTGTGGATACATCGCAAATTCATATAGATGAAAATGGACACAAGACTGGTCTTACTTTTACAGAAATTAAAAGCCCTACGGAATCTAATATTTTGATGTATCGTGAAGAGGTAGCCGATTTATACTTAGCGCCGGAGCATGTTGACGAAAATTACATTAAAGAGAGTAAATATCTATTGATTTCTGGCACGGCATTGGCACAATCTCCATCAAGAGAAGCAGTGTTAAAAGCATTGTCGATTGCTAAAGCCAATGATGTAAAAGTTGTCTTTGAAATAGATTATCGTCCATATACTTGGCAAAGTTTAGAAGAAACTTCTATTTACTATGAATTAGTTGCGCAACAAGCTGATATTGTCATTGGCACTAGAGATGAATATGATATGATTCAGCGTTATGTGGAAGAAACAGACGAAGCAATTAGCCGTATTTTGTTTGGATATCAGCCCGAACTGGTCATTATCAAACACGGTGTTCAAGGTTCCAAAGCTTATACCAAATCTGGTGAATATTATGAAGGTAAGGCGTTTAAAGCCAAAGTCATCAAAACATTTGGTGCAGGCGATTCATATGCTGCAGCATTCCTATATGCATTGGTTAAGGGTAAAGCAATCGATGAAGCTTTAAAATATGGCGCTGCTTCTGCTGCTATCGTGGTGAGTAGCCATAGTTCATCAGAAGCGATGCCAACGAGTAATAAGTTAGAGACCTTTATCGAAGAACAAGAAAATCAAACAATTTAGCAATTAATGTAAGCGATTTCTTAAAAGGCGGATGATCTTATGACTGAAAATATACGTTTTGGATGTGCACCGATTGCATGGACAAATGATGACTTACCAGAATTAGGTAAAGAGAATACTTTTGAACAATGTATTAGCGAAATGGCGTTAGCTGGATATGAAGGAACGGAAATTGGCAATAAATATCCGAAAGAGGCTTCTAAGTTACTTGAGTATTTAAAGCCGAGAAATTTGAGTGTTGCGAGTGCATGGTTGAGTTTATTTTTAACGACAGAACCATATGAAGAAACGGAAATTGCATTTATCAAACACAGAGACTTTTTATATGACTTAGGAGCAAAGGTCATCGTCGTATGTGAACAGGGCAAAAGCATTCAAAAACGAGAAGATATGTCAGTTTTCACGGAAAAACCAATCTTTACAGACGAAGAATGGTCTCTACTAATACAAGGTTTGGAAAAACTTGGCAAATTAGCACGTGAGAAAGATATGAGGATTGTCTATCACCACCATATGGGTACAGGTATTCAAACAACCGCTGAAGTTCAACGATTAATGGACAAAACCAATCCTGATACAGTGTCATTGCTATTTGACACGGGTCATCTAGCATTATCAGGGGAAGCGCCTTTAGACATTTTTGAACAATATAAATCAAGAATTCATCATATTCATTTCAAGGATATTCGTCCAGATGTGCAACAAATTGCGCAGTCAAAAGATAGTAGCTTTCTTGACAGTATTAAACAAGGCATCTTTACAGTACCAGGTGATGGTTATATCGACTTTCAACCGATACTAAAAGCAATAGAAGCTGCTAATTATAAAGGGTGGATTGTTGTGGAGGCGGAACAGGATCCTGCTAAAGCGAACCCTTTTCTTTATGCTAAAAATGCGAAAGACTATTTGAATAAGATTCAACATAAGCAAAAAGAAAAATATATTTCGTAAAGGGGGAATTCTTTGGAAAATCATATGATTCGTTACGCAAAATCAGAAGGATTTGCAATTCCACAGATGAATATTAATGGATTGATTTGGATAGAAGGTGTCTTGCAAGCTGCTGAAAATATGCAATCTCCAATTATTATTGGCACGACGGATAAAAATATTGCTTATCTAGGTGGTTATGAATTCATTTTACAAACGATAAAAAACAAAATTACAGCGATGGGTATATCAGTACCTGTATCAGTGCATTTAGATCATGGTTTGACGGTAGAGGGTTGTAAACAAGCGGTTGATGCAGGATATGACTCTGTTATGTTTGATGGTTCGAAGTTAGCAATTGAAGATAATATCAAGCAAACCAAGGAAGTCGTTGAATATGCGCATGCACATGGCGTTATCGTTGAAGGTGAAGTCGGTGCTGTTGGTGGTGTCGAAGATGGCTTGGCAGGTCAAGTGAAATATGCTGATATAGATGAATGTGTGGCATTAGTACAACAGACCAATTTAGATACATTAGCACCTGCATTGGGCTCTGTACATGGTAAGTACAAAGGTGAACCAAATTTAGGGTTTAAGGAAATGGAGGAAATTGGCTCTAAAGTGGATGTGCCACTCGTATTGCATGGAGCGTCAGGTATATCCAACCATGATTTGCAACGTGCGATTAACTTGGGACATGCCAAAATTAATTTTAATACGGAAATTAATATTTCGTGGTCAAATCAATTAAGAAAGACACTCAATGAATCAGAGGAATTATTCAATCCACAAGAAATATTGAAACCGAGTATTCAAGCTATTATCAAAGTAGCTGAAAAAATAATTCAAACATGTGGTTCGGAAAACAAAAATAAAGCATTTATTCAAAACAGATGATCGGAGATGAAGAAGATATGGAATTAAGAATTGGTGTAATCGGAATTGGTGCAATGGGTAGAGATCATGTAGATAGAATCAACAATAGAGTCAATGGTGCAAAAGTTTCAGCAATTAGTGATATTAATGTTGAAGCGGCAACTGCATATGCTAAAGAAATTGGAGCGGCATTTTACGAAGATGCTGAGGCGTTGATTGCTTCCGATGAAATAGATGGCATTGTCGTTACATCTTGGGACCCTACCCATGAAGGTTATGTGTTAGAAGCGATTAAAAATAATAAATATGTCTTTTGTGAAAAACCTTTAGCTCTAGAATCATCTGGTTGTACTAATATTGTAAATGCAGAAACAGCGAAGAATAAACGCTTAGTACAAGTTGGTTTCATGCGCCGTTATGATAGAGGTTACGAAGAAATGAAGCGTGAGTTGGATACTGGTGTATTGGGTGAACCATTGTTACTACACTGTACACATAGAAATGAAACGGTTGATTCCAAATACGATACACCAATGGCTGTTGAAAATACAGCAGTACACGAAGTAGATGCTTTAAGATGGTTATTGCAAGAGGATTTTGTATCAGCACAAGTTATTTTACCTAAAAAACAAACGCAATATACACATCCTAAGTTACATGACCCACAATTGATTTTATTACAAACAGAATCTGGTGTCTGTATTGATTTAGAAGTATTTGTAAACTGTCAGTTTGGTTATGATATTAACTGTAAGGTAGTTTGTGAAAAGGGAGAAATTGGTTTGACGAACCCGACATATTTCAATGTGAAAACAGAGCAAAAAGACTACACACGTGTTCCGAGTGACTGGAAAGAACGTTTTATATCGGCATATGATAAAGAATTGCAATTATGGGTAGATGGTATTAAAAACGACGAGATAACTGGCCCTTCTGCTTGGGATGGCTATATGGCATCTGTAACAACCAACGCATGTTCTGAATCAAGAGATAATGGTTATAAAGTAGATATTAAATTTGATGAGAAGCCACGCCTATATCAATAAGAAGCGGAGTGAGAGACAGTGAAGTTATCATACGTAACGGATAGTTTAGCACATTTATCATTAGAGGAAGTATTAGCCTATATAACAAAACAAGATGTATATCATATTGAACTTGCTACAGGAGGTTGGTCCCCAGCACCACATGTTAATTTAAGTCAATTATTAAATGATACGCAAAGTTTAATTGATTTCAAACAGTTATTGGAACGTTATCAAGTCGAGATTGTTGCATTGAATTGTTCAGGCAATCCACTTGCCCCTGGTGAACTTGGCAGGGAACATCGTAAGGTAACAATGGATACTTTCAAATTAGCTGAAAAGTTAGGTGTTAAGAAAATTGTTATGATGAGTGGATTACCTGCTGCATCACCTAAAGATACCATGCCCAATTGGATAACTACGACAGTGAGTTGGCCTCCAGAATTAAAAGATGCGCTTGCTTATCAATGGAATGATGTAGCAATTCCATATTGGAAGCAATTGGTAGAGGTAGCTAAGTCTCACGGTATTGAGAAGATTGCACTCGAAAATTTTAGTTCTCAACTTGTATATAATCCGGAAACATTATTGCAGTTGAGAAATGCAGTTGATCCAATAATTGGCATGAATTTAGATCCAAGTCATTTATTATGGATGGGTGCAGATCCTATACAGTGTGCACGTCGTTTGGAAGGTGCAATTCATCATGTTCATGGTAAAGATGTTCGCATCGAGGATGGTATTGCTGATGTTACAACGTTGCTTGAAACAAGAGAGATAGATGATGTGAAACAGCGTGCTTGGAACTATGTGGCTGTTGGTTATGGACAAGACTTACAATGGTGGAAGACGTTCTTTTCAGTGATACGCATGGTTGGTTACGAAGATTTTGTATCCCTTGAAATGGAAGATTTAACCATGTCTCCTGAAGCAGGTGTGGATGCATCTATAGCGGCATTAAAACAAGTGTTAGTATAAGGTTTGATCATCAACAGTGATAAATTATAAAAATAGGCGAAGACATATCTGATGTCTTCGCCTATTTTTAATTGATGTTTCGAATATAGCAATTATCTTTTGTATTACATGTGTTCATTGTTAATTTGGGCTTGCAAGGATTGAGAATTAGCTTGCGCGACATTGAGTAAATATTTGGCTTTAGATAGTGATTGCTTATACCTATAGTATGTTGCTTCTGTTTGCTTTGATAATATAAATAGAATAATTGAACCGATAACAGCTATAATTGTAATAATAATGTAGGGTGCAATCATTGCGGTAGAATCTATAAAGAAAGTGATGACTGCGATAATGATTGATATAACTGCGATAGCGATGGTAATTAATGTTGCATACATATATTGCATCGCTTGTTTTAATACTTTTTGAAATGATGCTTTTTGTTGGTCATAATACACATTGTTTTGATGTAATTTTAAATCTACATTGGCGTCTATGGCGCCGGCAAAGTGAGCAACCTCTTTACTTCTGTCTTTTTTTAATTTGTCGATAATAGGTTGATAACCATAAGTTAATGCAATCTTTTTTTCTTTAACTGTACCTCGTGCAAGTCGATTGATTTCGTCTAGTTTATTTTGGTTCATGTGCTCACTCCCATATTGTTTGTATAAGGATAATTAGAATCAAATTAAGGTAGTTGTCTGCTATAACCTAAATAGTATTGATACCCTATAATAGGTCATTCTATGATGCATTATTACTTTTTATCTGTAGCTTTTTTATGAGACTGTTCAACTTTTGGCTGTTCTTGATGAGTGCTATCTTTAGCGTTTGCTACGTGACTGCCAAAGAGTGCGCCAGTACCTAGGACGGCACATAAGAATAAACCACCTAGCCAAGTGAAAAAGGACGGTTTTTTACTGCGTTCATAACGCTTTGCTAATTCGGCGTCATCACCTAATATATGATTTAAATCACCATTCTGTGTAGAAACAACTCTGCTAAGGGTAGGTTGATTATCTTCTTGTTGAGCAAAGCTCAAGGCTTGCTGTTTGATTTCTAAGGCTTGTGCCGAGATACTCAAACTTGTTTGATTACTTTGTTCAAGTTGTTGACTTAATCTATCTAATTGCGCACGGTTATGTTTTAGTTCCATTTCTTTTGAACGAATTGCTTCGTTTTTATCTGAATTTTCGCGTTTGATCTTTTCTATTTCCACACGTAAAAAATTGATTTCATCTGTCATTTGAGCATCTTTCAGTTCATAGTCATTCATTCTTTTCTCAACAGCAAGTTCTAGACGTTCATTAAACGTAGTTTCATTATGAATTAAATCTTGCTCTAATTTACTGATTTCCTGACGTAAGCTATCGATATCATCACTGCGTTTTTGAATTAGACTTGCTACATCATGATCCATTAACTGTTGTAGCTCTGACTTTTTATCATCTATTGTCTGTTGATGATTTTTTATAACGTCATCAACAATTTTAGAGATTTGTAATTCATAATTGTTTTGCACTTCGGCATGGAGTACTTTGATTTGATTATTATAAGATTGATTTGCTTTAGTTGTAAGGGTCTCTTCTAGTTCATGAATCTTATGAGTTAATATTGGTCGTTCCTCACGTTCAATCTTATCTGCCATATCTCTACGCGCTTTATCGGCACGCGTTTGTTTATCTTGTTCAAATTGCGTTTCTAACTGTTCCGAATGAGTCTTTACTTTATTTGGTATAACACTTAAAGCCTCTTCTAATTTTTGTTCAATTATTTTATAGTCGTTATGGTATGTAGAATCAGCAGACTTATAATTTTTTAGTGTGTCAGCCTCAATGTTTTTACTCCATAAATCTGCAATCAGCTGATTATAAATACTGTTGATGATATCTTCGCGCTTTTTCTGCAAAGTATATAATTTATCATTTTTAGCTTGATAAAAGTCATCTTCAGTTAGTTGTTCTAATTTTTGGTATGTAGGTAGAACCTTTTCATCGTAATCTTTATCTTTAATAATACTTTTAAATGTTAATTTATCATCATCCAAATAGACTTTATCTATCAATGAATCCAATGTATTGTATAAATTATTTTTCAATAATTTAATATCTGAATGTTCGACGTTATGAGTAATTGTTGTTGCTTCTACATTTTCATCGTCAACAGGTGTATCGTTGTGATTTTTCTGTTGAATTTGCTCGATGATTGCATCCTTTAAAGGAATGAGTGTATCGTAATTTAAGTCTTTACTCATG
The DNA here is from genome assembly GCF_022346615.1 of Staphylococcus sp. ACRSN. Lineage (GTDB taxonomy): Bacteria > Bacillota > Bacilli > Staphylococcales > Staphylococcaceae > Staphylococcus. The sequence continues at coordinate 193,511 of NZ_JAKRNS010000001.1, forward strand.
TTAGCTGTACCAAAATCAGGCATGCTTGAGGCATTTAATATATCGTTATTAATGACTTTTAACTGATATGCATTTTCTGAAGGAATATATAGTCTTAAGCCGAAATTGCATTCATCATATTTTTGTTCTTGAATATTTTGAAGTGAAGCGAAATCGGTAACACAATATTCGTGGTCAGCAAAGATTTTAAACGGTTCTTTATCATCTTTAGGATTAATGGTCACGTCAAATGACTGAACGAGCTTAGATGAACATAAAATTTGCTTGAAATTATCAACGGCTTCTCCTTTAGATTTTCCTAAGATTAAATTAGGTGCAACGACGGGTATAATATAAATTTTTGTGTCGCCCACTTCTGCATAATCCATTTCTAAATAGCTAATGTCTAAAACATTGTTAGTCATGTATTGGTCATCCTTCCATTCGTTTAATGTCGAAACGATCATGAATTAGTATCTGTAGTAACAGAATATGATTTAATTTGAGTGTATATTCTAGAAGTCAATTGATAATTAGTGTATATAGTTCTGTAAAAAAATTAATTTAATAAAAATAATTAATAATTATCAGATTTTTATGATAACACATTAGTTGGTTATATAATATAAAAATTTATTTAAATTTTATATATTATTGTTTGTATTATCGGTGAGGAAAATTTAATAAGTAAAAATTATTTTAGGATATTTAGATTATAAGCAGAAGAGGATAGTAAGAAATCGCAATATATATTAGCTCAGAAGATTGTAAATGAGTTTGAGTACTATAGTAACTTATAATGTTAAAAATAAATACATCCTTCAAAGTGACACGATTTGTCGATATTTTGAAGGATGTATTTACATGATTTAGCTTTAATTTTAAAATAGCTGTACTTTAATTGGAATGTTGGTCATTTGATGTAAAAATATGACTTTTTTGAATAGGTGTACTGCATTTTTGGTTAGAACCGCAAGATGAACACTTGCCTACTTTAGATTTTTTAATAAACTTTATTAATGTATATGTGGCGTATCCAAATATCGCTAAAAACAATACTAAATTAATAACAATTGTCATAATTTTACTCCCTTATATAAATAATTGACCTACTTGATATAGGACTAAAGATAATACATAAGCTACAAGAATAGGATAAGCTACTGCCAAAATTGTCCATTTTACCGAATAAGTTTCTTTACGAATTGTCGCAACGGTAGATAAACATGGTATATATAAAAGTATAAACACCATAAATGAGTATGCTGTTAGAGGTGTAAAATGGCTTTGAACTATATTAACTAATCCTGCTTCATCAGACGCATAAATAATCGCCATTGAACTGACAATGACTTCTTTGGCTAAGAATCCAGGTATCAAAGTAGCACCAGCTTGCCAAGTGCCAAATCCTAATGGTGCAACCAATAAAGCAAAAACACTTCCAATCATATGTAAGAAACTTTCGTTGATATCAACGTTAAATCCATTTGGACCTGTATAGTTTAATAGCCAAATGACTACTGAACCACCAAAGATAAATGTCCCAGCTTTTTTAACGAAACCTTTTGCCTTTTCCCAAGTACTTCTCCATAGTGTTTTAAAAGAAGGGAGTCTATAGGTTGGCAATTCAATAATAAATACAGAATCGTCATTTTTTAATACAGTTTTAGTTAGTAACACGCTCGTCAATAATGCTACGACAATGCCGAGAATATATAGGCTGAGTACAATAAGCGCTTGATGTGACTTGAAAAATATACCTACAAATAGTGCATAGACAGGTAATCTAGCAGAACACGACATAAATGGTGCAATTAATATAGTAGTAAGTCGTTCTTTTTCACTCTCTATACTACGTGCGGCCATAATACTTGGTACGTTACAGCCAAAACCAATAATCATAGGAATAAAAGATTTACCACTTAATCCAAAGACTTCCATAATTCTGTCCATTAAAATAGCGATACGCGCCATATAACCCGAGTCTTCTAATAACGAGATAAAGAAGAAGAGTACGATAATTTGTGGTACAAATACCAATACTGCTCCGACACCCGCAATAATACCGTCAGTAACCAGATCTTGTAAAAATGGAAAAATATGCAAAAAATCCATAGTTGCTTTTACGGAATCGGTAAGTGCACCACCGAAAAATTCATCGAGTTGATCAGATATCGGTGTGCCAACCCAAGTAAAAGTAATTTGAAAGATTAACCACATAATTCCTAAAAATATTGGAATGCCAAGTATACGATGTGTTAATAATTTGTCTAAGCGATTCGAAAAATACTGTTTTTCTTCATTAGGATATTCGATGATACCATCTAATAATACATCTATGTATGCAGCACGTGCATCGTGAATACATGTATGAATTGATTGTGGTAAGTTATTAGCTAATGTCGTTTTTAATGGTTCGATTTGACTAATCACTGTGTCAGTCAATTGATCGTATATCTTTGGATTATTGAGTAAAAATTGTATTGCGATAAAACGTAAATGATGTTGATTAATATCAGAATGTTGCCCGATGATTTGTTGTATTTTAGTAATGGTTGTTTCTACGTGGTTACCATAATTTATTTTTAAAGGTGAGCGACGTGTTAGACAATTATCATTAAGTGCATCTAATACTTTCTGTGTACCTTTACCATTACGTGCGATAATAGGCATAAGCGGTATCTTTAACTTGCGCATCAACGCTTGATGGTCGATATGTATGCCACGTTTAGCAGCTACATCTACCATATTGAGACCGATAATCAGAGGTGCACCGAGTTCCATTAGTTGTACTGTTAATTGTAAATTACGTTTTAACTGACTTGCATCAATAATGTTGAGTATGCCAGAATAGTTATCATTCAATAAATACTCCGTAACAACGGTTTCGTCTTTAGAGATTGGTGAAACTTCATAAATACCAGGTAAATCAACGAGGTTGCCTAGGTTATTTTTGAGACGACCAATCTTTTTTTCAACGGTAACACCGCTCCAGTTTCCTACATATTCGTATGTCCCAGTAAGTGCGTTAAACAAAGATGTCTTTCCTACGTTGGGATTTCCCAATATACAATAACTATTAGCCATGTGTGTCCTCTAGCAAAATCTGACATGCATCATAACCTCTAATACTTAAATTCTGTCCGTTAACTTCTAAAATACAAGGTCCTTTGAATAGACAACGTTGTTTAATTTTTAAGTTAGTGCCAATGTTTAAACCTAGGGCATTTAAACGTTGTACTAAGTTGTCATTCTCAATATTCATGTACTTTACTGTGTAACATTTGTTTAAGCATCCAGTCTTAATATTCACCATATTAATCACTCTTTCTTAAATACAAATAATAATCGTTATCAATTATACAATTATATTTAAAGAAGATGTAGGCGATTTTAATGATAATTGTGAATATTCCGTTAAATAGATTTGTATATAACATAGAAAATTGTTAGGGTTAAATTTTTTATAAAATAATTACCAAAATGATTTGGAAATTGAGCAATAGGGTTGTAAATTTTTAGATGTAATATTACACTGTAGTAAATGAAGAACAGTTGGAAGTTTAATCCTGAAAGTAATGTTACATAGCTAAGATAGTTAAGATAGCATAGAAAGTACATCGTTTAAATCGCTATGAATCTAATATATACAAGTACACTTATGTGTATTGAGGAGGGATTCAAATGGTAGTACGTGAAAACAAACGAATCAAAGTCAAACGTATAAACGAAACACGCTCTGATGACATTTCTGTCATGATTGGTGAAGGCGGATTAGGTGCTGATCAATATTATCAAATTATAAAAGAAAATACACAAACATCTGAGGCCCATTTGCATCAATTTGAACATGAGGTTAGTGAAAAAACAGATGAATTTTTAATTGATTTATTGATTGTTAATGCTCAAGTAAGTAAAGATAAAGATTACAACGACGCAATAAAGGTTATTAAAGCTGAATTGTTGCACAGATTAGAATAACAATATATGGAATGAATGGCTATCTCATAGCTTTTAAGACTGTTATGTATAATGGTTATCCTTATACATAGCAGTTTTTTTACTTTCAAAGTTATGTAAATGATAATTAAATGGTAAATACAACCTAATATTTTAACTAATAAATTTTATAAAAAATATTTAAAAATGATTGCTAAATCATTGTAAAACTCATAAAATTGAAAATGATAATCGCTTTCAATTAAAGGGAGTGCAATGATGAAAAAATATATGATATTAATACTAGTGGCAATGTTTTTATTAGCCTCTTGTAGTGCACAGTCAAAGTCTAAACAAGATGAAGCAACCAGAGATTATACTTTAGATACTGGGAAAAAAATAAAAGTTCCCAAAGATCCTAAAAGAATTGTAGTTGTCGCTAATACATATGCAGGTGGATTAAAATATTTAGGCGGCAATATTGTTGGAGTCACAAAAGATATAGATAAAAGTGATGTTTTAAAAGAAAAATTTAAAAACACTCAAAAATTAAGTGAAAATGATGTAGAAAAGGTAGCAAAATTGAAACCGGATCTCATTATTGTAGACTCTACTGATAAAAATGTTAAGAAATATAATAAAATAGCAACAACAGTACCAATAACATATGGTAAAAAAGATTATTTAGAGACACAAATAGAATTAGGGAAAATTTTAGGAAAAGAATCTGAAGCAAAAAAATGGGTAAGAAATTGGAAATCACAGACGAAAAAAGATGGAGAAAAAATCAAACAATATATTGGAGAAGAGTCAACAATTTCTATATTTGATGATTTTAGTAAAACGATTTATGCATTTGGCGAGTCATGGGGACGTGGTGGTGAAGTGGTCTATCAAGCATTTGGTTTAGACATGCCTAAAGCACTACAAAAAACTGTGAAAAAGGAAGGATGGAAAGAACTATCACAGGAAAAATTACCACAATATTCTGGAGACTATATTATTACAATGAGTGAAGGTAAAGCTAAACCAGAATTTGAAAAAACAGAAATGTGGAAAAATATTCCAGCAGTAAAAAATAATCATGTGATTCATGTGAAGGCTGAAACATATTGGTTTAATGATCCGTATTCTTTAGATTATGAAAGAAAAGAACTGAAAAATAAGCTGCTGAATAAATAATAAAGAAACATTCTATAATATAGAACTTGTTGAATGTTTCTTTAGTTTAAATCATCAATTTTCATTGTAGAGTTTGATATACTAAAATTAAAATAACATAAGTTCGAAACATTTATAAATAAAATGAAAAACAGACTATTTTTTATAGAACAGTTAAGGAGTAAAAATGTATAATTTACAGATTAAAACATTTTTAAAGGTAGTTGATTTAGGCAGTTTTAATAAAGCTTCCATAGAGTTATATATTTCTGCCTCTGCTGTCATTAAACAAATCAATGCATTAGAAAAAAATTTGGGGCTGACATTGCTAAATAGAAATGCACAAGGTGTAACATTGACTGAATCTGGAAAAATTATTTATGAAGCTAGCAAAAATTTAATTAATTATGCTGACGATGCACTTGCGAAAGCGAAAAAAATAGAAGAACAAAACCAACAAGTGATTAATTTAGGGGTTTCACCAATGACGCCAGGCGAATTATTAATACAACATTGGCCAGATATCAAAGCAAGTAAAGATAATATTCAATTGAATATTGTTCCTTTTGAAAATTCAGAAGATAAAATTAATCATATATTACAAAATATAGGTGAATCTATTGATATCGTGATTGGTTTCTTGGATCAATCACTATTGGATTATTTTCATTGTGAAGGTATAGAACTGTATCGTTTACCGATTCGAATTGGTGTACCATCTCAAAACAAATTATTTAATCATAGAGAGTCATTGACTTTTAATGATTTGAAACAACAAAAAATAATATTGTTAGAGGAAGGGATTAGTGATGTATTTGATGCAGTGCGAAATCAATTGAAACAAGTTCCTGAAATTCAAATTGAAGACACTAAAATTTATAATACCCATACATTTAATGATGCTGTTAGAAAAGATAGCTTGGTATTGATGGCAGATGAATGGGATAATGTGCATCCATTAGTTCAGTTGCACAAAGTGGATTGGGATTGTGAATTTATTTTTGGTGTCTTTTATTCTGATCTTTTACCTTCACATGTTGTGGAAGTTATCTAGCTGTTACAAAAAGAATTAATAACATAAATTGAGAGGTTATAACCTTTTGGTTATAACGTTAGTCTAAAGAACATCTTCTATAGAAGGTGTTCTTTTTTTATACTTTAACTATATTAAATATCAAAAACGCAAAGCTACTTAAAAATGGAGGTATGAGAATGAATTATAGAAAACTGAGAAATATTGAAGTTTCTAGTATTGGATATGGATGTATGGGATTTAGCCATGGATACGGTGAAATACCAAGTGAAGATGAAGCTATTAGATTAATACGCTTAGCTTATGAAAAAGGATGTACATTCTTTGATACAGCAGAAGTATACGGAGATGGACATAATGAAAGGTTAGTAGGTAAAGCAATTGAACCATTTAGAGAAAATATTATCTTAGCATCGAAACTATATATCGACAGCAATGCTGTCGGAGGCTCTTTTGAAGAACTAGAAACACATATCCGAGCTCATTTGGATGCATCACTTGAGAAACTACGCACAGATTATTTAGATATTTATTATCAGCATCGTGTGAATGATGATATTCCAGTTGAGGATGTTGCGCGTGTAATGGGAAAATTAATTGTCGAAGGAAAGATTCGTGGTTGGGGTCAATCGCAACCAACTGCAGAGCAAATCAGAAGTGCACATGAGGTTACACCTTTAACGGCAGTACAAAGTGAATATTCAATGATGGAGCGTCAATTTGAACAAGATGTTATTCCTACATGTAAAGAATTGAACATTGGTTTTGTACCATTTTCACTTTTAGCGAGTGGATTTTTATCTGGAAAGTATAGTAATAAAGATCAATATCAAGGCGATGATGTAAGACGTGTGATTACACGATTTAATGAAGAGAATGTGAATAAAAATCAACCTCTAATTGATTTGATTCAAAAATATGCTAATGAAAAACAAGCGACAGCTGCACAAATTTCACTTGCATGGATGTTATATAAAGAACCGTTTATTGTGCCTATTCCAGGCATGAGAAAAGAGAGTAGAGTCAATGAAAATTTAGGAGCAGCAGATGTTCACATAAGTGAAGAAGAATATACTGCTTTAGAAAATGAACTATCGAAGATAAAGGTTTATGGTAATCGTACAGATGAAGATATAGCAAAATTAAAGGATATTGATTAACGGATACTAGGTGAAAGCGTCGTGTTAACAATGTCTGTAGAAAGTCTCTTTGAATATAATGATTAGGAGGAATTGCAATTATGGAATACGTAATATTAAATAATGGTGTGGAAATGCCAACTGAAGGATTTGGGGTATTTACAATAGAAGATTTAGATATCTGTGAACAAGCAGTATTAGATGCATTAAAATCTGGTTATAGATTGATTGATACAGCATCTGCTTATATGAATGAAGAAGCAGTCGGAGCAGCGATTCGAAAGTCAGGCGTTCCAAGAGAAGAGTTATTTATCACAACAAAATTGTGGGTGCAAGATGCAGGGTATGAAACAGCAAAACAAGCTTTTGAGACATCACTTGAAAAATTAGGATTAGACTATATTGATTTATATTTAATTCATCAACCATTTAATGATTACTATGGTTCATGGCGCGCAATGGAAGAATTACATAAAGAAGGTAAAATTAGAGCAATAGGCTTAAGTAACTTTGATAATCCACAATTGGTAGATTTGATTATGAATAGTAAAGTGGTCCCATCGGTATTACAAATTGAAATGCATCCTTTCTTCCAACAACAAGATGCAATAGATATTATGAACACATATGATATTCAACCACAAGCATGGGCGCCATTAGCGAAAACTACTGAAGAAGTTCTAAACAATAATATATTAAGTGGAATTGCTGAGGCGCATCAAAAGACTGTCCCTCAAATTATGTTACGTTGGCACATTCAACGTGGAGTTTCAGTCATTCCAAAATCTACACATAGAAATAGAATGGAAGAAAATATAGATATATGGGACTTTGAGTTGACAGAAGATGAAATGAAACAGATTAAAACATTGGATCAAGGGAAAAGTTTATATATTGATCGACAGACTGTTGAGACAACAGAAATGTTTAATAACTGGAAGATACATGACTAATTGAAGCTTTTTAAAGGAGAGAAAAAGAAACTATGAAAGCAATCGTACTAAATAATGTTGAAGATAATTACAATTTATCTATACAAGATGTACAAAAACCCGTGGCAAATGCAGGTGAGGTTGTCGTTAAGCTAAAGGCTGCTGCCTTAAATAGACGTGATGTGATGATTGCAAGCGGTAATTATCCAGGGACTGAGGTGCCGAAGATTATCGGTTCTGATGGCGCTGGAGAGGTTGTTTCTATAGGTAATGACGTTACAGATGTATCTGTTGGAGCTAAAGTGATTATTAACCCTGGGTTGAACTGGGGGAATAATCCCAATGTTAAAAGTGCAGCGTTTACTATTTTAGGGATGCCTGTCGATGGTACGTTTGCTGAGTTTATCAAAATTCCAGCAGAAAATGTGTATCCTAAACCACAACATTTATCATGGGAAGAAGCGGCTGCACTACCGTTGTCAGGTTTGACGGGATATCGTGCACTTATTACTAAAGGCAATGTACAAGCGAATGAAAATGTATTTATCCCAGGTGCTGGTGGGGGCGTTGCAACGTACTTAATTCAATTTGCCAAAGCATTAAATGCAAATGTATATGTATCGTCTAGCCAACAAGAGAAGATTGATTGTGCACTTAAACTTGGAGCACAATCCGGTGTGAACTATAAAGATGCAGATTGGGAAACTAAATTGTTAGACCAATCACAAGGCATGGATTTAACTATAGATAGTGTTGGTGGAGAGTCGTTTAAATCCTTTATTAATATTGGTAAATTGGGTAGTCGTATTGTTAGCTTTGGTGCAACACGCGGTCCAGTACCCAATCTATTATTACCAACAATGACACTGAAAGAAATCACCTTACTAGGTTCAACGATGGGTAGCCCGAATGATTTTAAAAATATGATTGATCTTGTTGAACAACATCAAATTAAACCAGTTATTGGTTCCCGTTACAATTTAGAGGAAACACCAGAAGCATTAAAAGCATTAACTCATGGTGAGAATTTTGGTAAGATTGTTATTCGCATTTCAGAATAGTTGAGATTATATCGTAAGTTAATAAAGCATAGAGTGTTTATATTAAGAAAGCCCCTAAATGAAAAGTAGATTTCATTTAGGGGCTTTTATAGATCATATAGCTATTGCTTTCACAAGGGATAACTTTAGCCGATATTCTGTATAGAATGTTCTTTTATATAATAAATTGCGTCATGATTAACCGTTAAATTCTTCTGGGTTTGGACCAATTCTTCTATCTTGATTTAATGCATCAATACGTTCAATTTGTTCTGTTGATAATGAGAAATCAAAGACATTTAAGTTTTCATCTATTCTATGAGGCGTAATTGATTTAGGTATAGTGACAACACCGTGATCGATATTCCATCTGATTACAACTTGAGCTGGTGATTTACCTAGTTCGTTTGCAATAGCATTTACTGTCTCATCTGATAAAATTTCGGCATTCATCAGTGGTGACCAAGATTCTGCTTGAATCTCTTCTTTAACTAAATAGTTTCTCAAATTATTTTGAGTTAAATATGGGTGGAATTCAACTTGGTTGATTACTGGTTTAATTGAAGTGTGTGCTTTTAATGTTTCCAAGTTCTCTACTGTAAAGTTACTTACACCAATATTTTTAACTTTACCAGCTTCGTATAATTCTTCCATACCTTTCCAAGTATCAATAATGACTGCTTCGTCAGTACCTGGCCAATGGACTAAATATAAGTCTAAATAGTCTAAACCAAGATTATCTAAAGATTTTTGATAACCTACAGCAACATTGTCTTTACCATAGTCAGATAACCATAATTTTGAAGTTATGAATAAATCTGCTCTAGTGATACCGGCTTCTGCAATACCTTCTTTAATACCTAAACCAACATTTTCTTCATTGCCATAAATTAATGCTGCATCAATGCTGCGATAACCATTAACGATGGCATGTTTAACGGCATCTTTAGCAGTAGTATCATTTTCGACTCTAAATACGCCTAAACCTAATTGTGGCATTGTATTACCATTATAAAATTTAATATTTTGCATAATAACGCTCCTTTTAATTATATGTCTGTGCATATATAAGATTCATGAGACTCATTTTAAACACTTAATTTCAAAAATGAAAGTACGCACTTTTAAGTAACTATAAAAATAAAAAAATTTGACTGTAGGCATATAATATGTGATTATATGCATGCGCATATATTATAAAAGTGAGGTAATTATAAATGACAGATAATCATCTATTTACACCAGTAAATTTAAAAAGTTTAACAATAAAAAATCGCATCATGATGTCACCGATGTGCCAATACAGTGTAGTTGAAAAGAATGGGATACCTACAGATTGGCACTATCATCATTATATAAGTAGAGCAATTGGAGGTTCTGGTTTAGTAATGGTTGAAATGACTAATATTGAACCTGACGGTAGGATTTCAGATTTTTGCTTAGGATTATGGAATGAGGAACAAAAAAACAAGTTACAATCTATTGTTGAAGGAATTCATCAATATGATGCTAAAGCTGCAATCCAAATAGGGCATGCAGGTAGAAAAGCAGAAAATGCTGAAACACCAGTTGGACCTTCTGAGATTGCTTTTGATGAAACATTTAAGACACCGCGTGCATTGGAAAATGCTGAAGTATATCAAATGATTGAGAAATATCGCTATTCTGTAAGAGCTGCTGTAGAAGCTGGATTTGATGCAATCGAAATACATGGCGCACACGGATATTTAATTCATCAATTTCATTCACCACGCTCTAATCACCGCAGTGATGAATTTGGTGAAAGACTAACGTTATTTGGTGAGAAAGTGATTGCAGCAGCAAGAGAAGAAATGCCGTCAGAAATGCCACTCATCGTGCGTATTTCTGCGACAGAATTTGTAGATGATGGGTACGGTATTGATGAAGGTATAAAAATTGCACGTACTTATTATGAAGCTGGTGCCGATGTGATAGATGTTTCTGCTGGTGGTGAAGGTCCTATATCACCACACGGTAAACCAGGTACACATGCTGCATATCAATTACCTTATGCTAGAAAGGTGAAAGAAGCATTAGATATACCAGTGATTGCTGTTGGCCGATTAGATGACCCTATTTTAGCTAATGCGGTAATAGGTAATAATGAAGCAGACATGGTAGCTGTAGGTAGAGGATTATTGCGCAATCCATATTGGCCGCTTACTGCTAATGAGCAGTTGAGAAAAATTGCTAAAGAAGCTATTGTACCAACACAATATCAACCAGGATTTAGAGGTTAAATATAATTTAAGGAGTGAGAGAGATGGATGTCAGTATTTTAGATCAAACACAATTGATTGATGGGGAGTCGAGTGAAACGGAATTTAATAACACTGTCGCATTGGCTCAATATTTAGATGAACTCGGATATACAAGGTATTGGTTGTCCGAACATCATAGTACGGATGCATTAGCTGGCTCTGCTCCTGAGATATTGGCATCATTTCTTTTGGCTAAGACGAAAAATATTCGTGTTGGTTCTGGTGGCGTCATGCTTCCTCATTACAGTTCTTATAAGGTATCAGAGATGTTTAATGTCATGAGTGCATTAGCTCCTGGAAGAGTAGATTTAGGTGTGGGCAGAGCGCCTGGTGGACATCACCTATCCAATATTGCATTGCAAAGTGGCGTGATTGCTAAAAGAAATGTGGATCAATTTCCACAAAAACTTGATGAAATTGCTCATTATTTTAGAAATAAAGTTCCTGAAGATTCAGTAGTTAAGGGATTACAGACGACACCTAAAGTAAACCAACCGGCAGTATTATGGTTATTGGGAACGAGTAATGACTCTGCTAAATTAGCTGCTAAACAGGGCTTACCATATGTCTTTGCACATTTTATCAATTATGAAGCTGGTGCGATGGATGAAGCTATAGCACTGTATCGAGCGCAGTTTCAACCATCAACGACCCTCTCCCATCCTAAGGTGATTGTAGCGATTAAGACTATTTTGGCAGATACAGATGAATACGCGCAAGCACTTGCTAAAAGTGCCGTGCATGCTAATTTTTATCTGCACAGAGGTGTGTTATCCAGGCTCGTGTCACCTGATAAAGCGTTAAGTGAAGTTCATACTAAAAAGGAATGGGCAGAGGTACAGGCAATTAAAGATACGTATTTGATAGGTTCTAAGCAGACAGTTGCTAAACAATTGAAGGAATTGAAATCTAAGTTAAATATAGATGAAGTGATGACGTTGAGTCCTATTTATGATTTTGAATCGAGAAAATATTCGCTTAAATTATTAAAAGAAGTAACCGACACAATGTAAGTTCGGTAAAATAGTTTATTCTTAGCAATCATTAGCACTATATAACTTTAAGTTCTATAATGAATTAAATTATAAGCAGAAAATATAAAGATTATCCAAAAATGTTAATAATTCCTCAAAAATTCATATATACATTATATTCAAAAATGATTATACTTAAAAACGTGTTTGTTTTTAATACATCAAGGAGTAATAGAGTATGAATTTTATTAAAAGAATATTGAAAAAAGAGGATTTTTCACTTTATCAAAATAAAGATGCGCATTTGGAGCGTACGCTAAGAGTAAGAGACTTTTTAGCATTAGGTGTAGGAACGATTGTTTCGACTGCAATTTTCACTTTACCTGGTGTTGTAGCGGCGGATCACACAGGACCATCCGTAAGTTTGTCATTCCTTGTGTCTGCTATAGTAGCTGCGCTCGTTGCATTTGTATATGCAGAGATGTCATCAGCCATGCCAGTTGCGGGATCGGCATATACTTGGATAAGTATATTGTACGGTGAATTTTTTGGCTGGTTAGTAGGATGGGCATTAATTGCAGAATATATTATTGCTGTTGCGTTTGTTGCATCTGGGTTTTCAGCGAATTTAAGAGGATTATTCGAACCCTTCCATGTGACGTTACCTGATGCATTATCTAACTCATTAGGAACAAATGGCGGAATCATTGATCTTATTGCAGCAATCGTTATTATTATAACAGCTTTATTATTATCGCGTGGTGCGTCTGAAACGGCCCGTGTGCAAAATGTTTTGGTTGTATTAAAGGTTATGGCAATTATCTTATTCTTAATTGTCGGTATAAGTGTCGTAGATATTGGACATTATGTACCGTTCATTCCTGAGTATAAGATGACTGCAGACGGAGCATTTGGTGGTTGGCAAGGTATCTATGCAGGGAGTTCAGTAATATTTATTTCCTATATTGGATTTGATTCTATTGCTGCGAATTCTGGAGAAGCTATCAATCCACATAAGACAATGCCACGAGGTATTCTTGGTTCATTAGTTATTGCAGTGACATTGTTTGTGGCTGTATCTTTAGTACTTGTGGGTATGTTTGACTATTCACAGTATAAAGATAATGCTGAACCTGTAGGCTGGGCGTTGCGTACAAGTGGTCATGAAACGGTGGCTATCATTGTTCAAGCTGTGTCTGTCATCGGTATGTTTACAGCGTTGATTGGTATGATGTTAGCTGGTTCTCGACTATTGTATTCATTTGGTAGAGATGGAATCTTACCAGCTTGGATTGGACGTCTAAACAACAAACATTTACCGAATAGAGCGCTACTTGTCTTAACGATTGTAGCAGTATTAGTTGGTTCGGTCTTCCCATTTGCGTTCCTAGCACAGTTAATATCTGCAGGTACGCTTGTCGCATTTATGTTTGTAACGATTGGTATGTATGGACTGCGTAGTAGAGAGGGTAAAGATTTACCAGAACCTGGATTTAAATTACCGCTGTATCCTGTGATGCCATTAGTGATATTTATTTGTATATTTGCCGTATTTTGGGGACTAAGTGGTCAAGCTAAGTTCTATACATTAATGTGGTTTGTCATAGGTATTGCCTATTACCTGTTTTATGTTACGAAAAGCATAATTAAAGAAAAGAAAGTACAATAATTAATCAAAATATAAAGTTGTAACGGATGTTTAGCATCTGTTGCAACTTTTTTTATTTGTAAATGTAGATCGAGTTAAGGTTTTAATTTTTTAAAAATATGGTATATTATATTTATGTTGCAAATGCAACAAAAAGGAGCTTAAAGATGAAAGATATATTAAGAGATATAGGTGTTATCGCGAGAGCGCTTGATTCAATCAGTAATATTGAGTTTAAAGAGTTAAATTTAGCTAAAGGACAATTTGTTTATTTAGTTAGAATTTGTGAAAATCCAGGTATTATTCAAGAAAAATTAGCTGAAATGCTGAAAATTGATAGAACAACCGCATCACGTGCAGTTGCCAATTTGGTTAAGAATGAACTTGTGGAAAAGAAAGCAGATGATGATAATAAAAAGAACAAATTATTATATGCCACTGAAAAAGGAGCATCGTTATACACTTTGATTATTAGGGAAAATGAGCATTCAAATAAAGTTGCACTCAATCATTTTTCGGAAACTGAAATTACAGAATTGGCTTCGATGCTACAAAGAGTAAAAGAGAATATTTCAGATGATTGGCTGTATGTTAAAAAAGGTAATAAACGCGATTATTAACAGAGAAGGTGAAAATTTGATACAAGTATGTACCAAAAAAGATATAGAAGCATTAAAAGATTTAAGCATTCAAACATTTGATGAAACGTTTAGAGCTCAAAATAAGACAGAGAATATCGAACAGTATTTGGCAAATGCATTTACAACGAATAAATTATTACATGAAATTGAAAATCCACATTCATACTTTTATATTATATATTATCAGCAAAAATTGGCTGGCTACTTAAAGGTAAACATTTTGGATGCACAAACAGAACAATATCCAGGAAATAATTTAGAGATTGAACGTATTTATATATTGAAAGATTTTCAAAAATTTGGACTTGGTAAACAGCTATTTAATCGTGCTGTAACTGTAGCAGAAACTAAAGGCTGCGATCAAATATGGCTTGGTGTGTGGGAGAAAAATAATAACGCTATACAATTTTATGAACGTTTAGGGTTTAGCAAAATTGATGAGCATGCATTTTACATGGGGGATGAAAGACAAGTTGATTTTATAATGTCTCGTCCTTTAAAGGAGGATTCATATAGCAATGTACATTCCGAAACAGTATCGTAAAGAAGATTATCAAGAAATTAAAGATTTTATACAGCGATATAACTTTGCTACTATTATTTCGACAGTGGAAGGTAGACCGTTAGCTACACATATCCCTGTAAATGTTCAGGAAGATGGGGATGCATTATATATTACAGGGCATGTTGCAAAACGAAATCAACAATGGAAAACATTGGATAAGGGGGAGCATATCTTAGTTATATTCCAAGGACCTCATGCCTATATTTCTTCTACGTGGTATGAAAATGATGATGTTCCAACGTGGAATTATCAAAGTATACAAGTATATGGTAATAGTAGATTATTGAAGGAAGATGAATTGATAACTGACTTGACAAGGCTATTGAATAAATATGAAGCACACAGAGAACATGGTGCGACTTGGGATAATATGTCTGAAAAATCCAAGAGCCAGGTGAAAGGAATAGTCGGATTCAGAATAAAAGTAACTGAACTTTATGCAGCCTATAAATTGAGCCAAAGTCGCAGTGTTGCAGATAAAGATCATATTATCGATACATTATCAAGTTCCGAAGATCATTTAGATCATGCAGTCGCAAAGGCAATGACGAAAGAACAAAAATCCACAAAATAAGTTAATCGTGTAAGTATAGGTGATAGGTGGTAAAACTTTATATCATTCAAGAAGAAATTCTGGTAGTCCATAGTTAAGTACAGTAAAATGTAGGAATCAACTTATTTAAAATGCTAATAATTGTAGGTAATTAGCATTTTAAATAATCTAATGACAAAATCTATTAAATGGAGATGACCTTAATGAATATTGTTTCAGTCATTTTAACAGTATTAGTAGCTTTAGAATGCTTTTATATCATGTATTTAGAGACCTTTGCTACGACATCTGCTAGTACAAGTAGGGTTTTCAATATTTCACGAGAAAAATTGAAAGATTCAAACGTCAATGTGCTGCTTAAGAATCAAGGAGTTTACAATGGTGTGATCGGCCTTGTTCTCTTATATGCTGTCTTATTTGCGAGTCATCCAAAAGAAATGGTTGCTGTGATATTAATATATATTATTATCGTAGCAATTTATGGTGGTTTATCTAGTGATAAGAGTATCATATTGAAACAAGGTGGCTTACCAATAATCGCATTAATCTCACTGCTATTTTAAATATTTGTTGTGAGGATAATGTACAAAATCAGTGAAATGATGCATGTTAATTCCCAGGAAATAAAAGAATGTTAGTTGAAATTATTATAAGAATTGTAGGTGAGTGTTATGCATACATTGGATGCTTATTTTAAACTATTTGATGAATCTCGTTTGAGTGAGGAAAGCTTTGAT
Source organism: Staphylococcus sp. ACRSN (assembly GCF_022346615.1). Taxonomy (GTDB): domain Bacteria; phylum Bacillota; class Bacilli; order Staphylococcales; family Staphylococcaceae; genus Staphylococcus. Next base: position 210,134 of record NZ_JAKRNS010000001.1, read on the forward strand.
GGATTAGTCGCACTGTTTAGTGAAGATATTACCTTTGTGTTGAATGGTCAAGCTTATCATGGTATTGAAGCTTGGAAGCAATTTGTACGTAAAGTGTTTGAGATTAATTCAGATTTGAAACATATGTATGACGGTTGGATTGAAAATGAAGACGGTAGCTACCAAACACGATGGGCGGTTTGTGGTAAAAGATATGAAACAGGTGTCTATACACAAGAAGGTATAGATATTGCTAAATTAGATAGTGATAATAAAATTAGCTATTTAGAAAATAAACCTAATGATAGTGGCTTGTTTTCAGAAGTAAATGAATAGTATTTAGCTAATTTATTATGGTTAAAAGCAGGTAACAGGCGCTTACATGAAGTGGCTTGAAGTTAGAATGTATCGTTCCAACTTTTTAAGTCTTAGTGTAATTTCAGCCATTTGTTACCTGCTATTTTTTATGTAGCCAATTGTGCGATGGAAGTGAAAAATATTTAAAAGTGACAATTTAACTATGTTTTATTGAATAAGGTCATGAATAGCACGCAATACGATAATTATATGGTAATATCTAACTTGTGTGTATTTTTCTCAAATTATGATATTCGAGTAGTAAATAATAAACGCAATGATGTATTACATAAAATTGTGTTTTCGATAAAAAAGTATGTCATGTATTGACTTGATGTGTGGGGAAGTCTAATCATAAAGTACTCGATGATAGGTATTGTATTTTGAATTTATGCACCAATATAGATTAGGAGGTCAAACACATCATGGTTAAAAAGCAAAAATCTGGAAATAAGTTGATTTTAGCTATTGTATTTAGTGTTTTAACGTATTGGCTATTTGCGCAATCGTTTATTAATATATCTACGGAAGTACAAGCAACATATCACACGACGACTGCCGTAGTGAATTTATCGGTTAGTCTCGCATCCTTTGCCACGGGTATATTTATGGTAGGCGCAGGAGATGTCGCAGATAAAATTGGTAAGTTGAAAATGACTTATATCGGCATCATTTTAAGTGTGATTGGCTCAGTATTAATTATCATTTCTAGCGTTACTGCATTTCTTATTATTGGTAGGGTTTTGCAGGGACTATCAGCAGCGATACTGTTGCCAGCAACGGTTGGTGTATTAAACGACCAGTTTAAGGGGCAAGCATTGCGTAAAGCCTTTAGTTACTTAATGATTGCAAGTGTCGGAGGCGTTGGCTTTGCATCGATGGTCGGCGGTTTTGTAGCAACTTATATGACTTGGCAAGTTAACTTTGTCATTTCAATCGTAATTGCATTAATTGCATTTGTATTATTGTTAGGAACTAAAGAAGTCGAGAAGGAAATCATTGATCGTCAACCCTTTGATTATATCGGAATGTGTTTGTTTGCTGTTATGATAGGCAGTATTACTTTGTTTATGACGCAAGGTTTCGAACGTGGCTGGTTAAGTGTGTTTTCAGTAAGCTGCCTTATAATATTTATAATTTCAGGCGTAGTATTTCTATTATTTGAACGTAAGAAAGCAATGCCGTTTATTGATTTTTCATTATTTAAACATCGTGCATTTGTAGGTTCTTCTTTGAGTAACGTTATCATGAATTCAGGTATTGGTATGATGACCGTATTTAATATGTATGTTCAGACGGCAATTGGCTTAAATGCCTTTCAAGCAGGATTGGTTACTGTGCCATATGTGTTAATGGCAATCTTTATGGTTCGTATAGGAGAGCGTTTATCAGTACGTTATGGTGGTAAGCCAATGTTATTAGTGGGCCCACTATTTCCTTCAATGGGTCTCATATTGATTAGTTTAACCATTTTACCACCTCAGTGGTATATCGTAGCTGCGACAATTGGATTTGTTATTTGTGCAATTGGTAATGGGCTATGTGCAACGCCAGGTCTAACAATAGCCTTATTGACTGTCCCAGATGAAAAGGTAGGGCTAGCAACAGGTTTGTATAAAATGTGTGCTACACTCGGTGGTGCATTTGGTATTGCGTTGAGTACTACAGTATATGCCATACTACAAACACATACTTCAATAGAAATGGCTGCTATGGGAACATTCCTAATTACATTATGTATTATGGCAACAGGCGTTATTATGACGCAATTGATTATTCCTAAACATACGAAAGCGTAGTTTAAAAATGTTGTAATCGCTATTTAAATATAAAAATAAAGAGGTAAAGTAATAAAACCATTTAGTACTTGAAGGATTATAATGGTTGATTACGATTACCTCTTTTTTATATGTCGAAATGATCTATAGTATGCATTGCTACAAATTAACGTGTAAATGATTATCATTAGTTATTATAATGCACCTTTACTTGGACTTTATTAATATCTAAATTGATTAATAATGTAGGATGATTCTCATAAATAATAAATACAGTTTTTAAATAAGTATTACTTTGGGGAAATTGATAACTAACAATATATTTATCTCCATTTTTAAAATAATCATATTGATAGAATGGTGTCACAATACGCGTTAATTTATCTAAATATTGTTCTTTTACAAAGCGATTGATACTTTTATATTTTTTATTAGTATACATTCTCTTTCTAATGCGAGAGAGTGATTTAGGGCACAATAAGCTACAAAAAAGTTCGGCATCTTTCTTAACAATACTATTCATAAAGTCTTCTATACATTGTTCTATTTTCATCATACCACCGCCTATTTATAATCTTTGAAAAACGTTGTTAAAACAGTGAATATCTAACAGAGTGGAATACAAAGCGTAGGAACGGATGTATCTAAATTACTGAGCAGGTTAATATAATGCGTATAAAACAACCTTTTGCATTGGAATTTCAAATCAAACTATTAATAATTTAGTCATATATATGTACAAAACAATAATCGAACGAAATTTTAATAATTTTAGAATTGAATATATAACTACATTTTCCACGAATGATAGAAAATAAACATTTTAGATGTAAAATACCACTATTAGTAAAGCGCTGATTTAAAAATAATTAACATAAAAATTATAAAAATTAATAACAAGCTATTTTATATTTGTTAAAATGTATTTTAGGAGGTATTAAATATGAAAATAAAAAGTATTGTAAGTTTGATTGGCATTTTAATAATGAGTGTCTTAATTGTAGGATGTGAAGATGGTAAAGAAAAACAGCCAAAGCAGGAAGCATCAGATAAACATAAGCAAGAATTAATCTATTTTGAGCAATTATCGAATGGGGATGAAGATTATCCAAGAGCGGAAATAGGTTATAAAGGTAAAAATGGAAAGACGCATACATATACAACTGAAAGTAAAAATGTTTATGAACATATTTTGAAAGATAGTAAGAAAAAACCTTATGTTATTAAAGATGGTAAGAAATATCACGTATATCGTTTACCTTATATGACGTATGATAATAATGAAATCGAGGGTGAGGTAAAGGATAAAGGAGCGGTAAGTAAAGATGATTAATAAGGTGAGTGTCTGGTTTTGTGCGCTTGCGATATTAGTTTTATTTTTTTCACCTATAACAGAAGCTATTGGTAGTAGCACTAGCAGTACAAGTAGTACAAGTAGTTCAAGCAGTTCTTCAACGAGTAGTGCTACAAGTACATCTTCAAGTGCACGCGCAAGTGTAGCATCACGAGCTGCTCAAAGTAATATGTCTGCTAATATCAATAGTTCAAGAAATGCGACCTCACAAAAAGCGAATACTAAAGCAAGTAGTACGAAACCTTTATCAAGACCTAATCATTCCTTTATTACGCCTACTGCACCATACAATGATCAACAATTGGCATCAATGTATTTCAACAATACTTTGTTTTTTTGGATTGTAATGCAACATCATAATCTCAACATCAAGCAGCAACATCATATATTACAAAATAATATGACTGCAAAAGATAAGCTATATACGATTACGATTCAAGATAAACGAGATAAAGAGCATTTAATTGTCGTACCTAAAAAGGATTACGATGCAATTCAAAAAGGTGCACATGTGAAATATAAGAATGGTAAAGTGACGACTACACACAAGTAACGTAGTTATTCGATTATTAGAAGTTCATAGTTAGTATAGGAAAACCTCTGAACACTATATGTAATAGGTTAATGTGTTCGATGATGATTATGTCAGTACACGATTTATGATATATACTATAACAACATAGGTAATGGGAATAGGAAATGTATTAACTAGGGAAGTAGTTGAAATGAGAAAATTACAATTCAATTATCATTTTGAAAGTTCATATACTAATATAGTAGTCAAAGATACTATGCTATTATCTAATGTGTATAATAAAACTTGTTGAAAAGGATGTGGAACATGAATCACTCAAATAGTGTTAAACCAAAAGGTAATAGAATCGTTAATATCGTCATATTTATAGGTTTAATGTTTCTTGTGTCGTCACCGACAATTTTTGCTAGCTCGATTATATACTCTGTCGTTAATCATGTGAATTTGTGGATCATCATCGGGATAACAATCATTGGTATTATTTGGACGATATTCATGATGTGGCTATTCCGATGGTATTATCAAAAAAGAAGTTATGAAACCCAGCAACATCAATTTAAATTGAAAGATATTTTAATTAATATTTTGTGGTTTATTGCTTTGCGTATTACTATTGGTGTTTTTAGTCTTATTATGCAATCTGTTTATAACGACAACACATCTGAAAATGATAAAATATTGCTAAATCGAATGGAACAACTGAGTAATTTAAGCGTTTCATCAGTTATAGGATTAATCTTTTTCTTAATTGTGATTATTTTTGTAGCACCATATTTAGAAGAATTACTTTTTAGAGGGATATTTAAAGAAACTATATTTAGAAAATCTGCATTTTTATTACCATTGATTGTTTCATCTGTTATATTTTCATCACTCCACGGTTCAACTAACTGGATCAGCTTTTTGATGTATATGACTTTGGGAATGGTTTTTTATATGGTATATAACAGACGTAAAAACTTAAAAGATAGCATGATGGTACATATGTTGAACAACGCTATGGCAGGTATTGGTATGGTAATTATGGTATTTACGTAACGTAGTAATAAAAACTATATTATTTATACATAGACAGAAAAAGACGGTTAGTAGCCGTCTTTTTTTAATGCTTATTTATAGTTGTTAAATCGCTACTTTATTAGGTTAATCCTAGAAATGATGAATTGGGTAATTTAAATTAAATTTAAAGCCTACATGCAATTAGACGAGAATTTATTACTTTGTTTTCGTGAATTTTTGTATCCAATTGTTTATCTACTTCAGTTGCCAAGGTCAAGAAATATTTATTTGAACAGACATTTGAATGATTGAAAAGGGAGGGTTAATTGAATAATATGATCTCACAAGTTATGAGATTGATGTATATATGAAATAATATGTGTATAGATTATAATTAAGCATAAAAAATAAAAATAATATAGACTACCAATAAAAATAATATTGCGTTAACATAGTTTTTGGTTTAAATATAAATTCAGGGAGTATATATGCAGATTAATAAATTAAGAACAGCTTTATTTATACTGTGGTATATCATATGGGCTTTAGTTCTTGTATTTTGTCTTACTAACGATTTGGAATCAAAAGGTAATTATTATATTGTCTTACCTTTCATAGTTTTTAGTATTTTTATTGGTCCTATAATAGAGAAATTAGCACCTAAAAATAAAAGTAAATTGAAAGAGCATGTGTATATTTTAGCATTCTTACCTATTGAATACTTAGCAATCGTAATCGACTACTATACAAGTACAATGTGGGGTTATATACCTTTTTTATTACTGATAGTAATAGCATTGGTCTATGCAAGCACGTATACAAAGTTAGCCATACTATCACTCACTAGATTGCTAGGTGGCATTATCGCCTATATATTGATCTATTTGTCGTCAGAGCATTTGATTTCAACGGATTATTTTAAACCAGTTGAGACGAGTACGTATTCATTAATTCTAACTGCAGGTAGTCTTGTTGTCATTATTATGGTTTATACATATAAAAAAGTAGGATTGAAATAATTTAAAAGGAGGACTTGGATGACATTATTTCTAATTTTTCTATGTATTGTACTTTTGATTTTCACAAAAATTTATGCAAATCATAAAGATTGAATAATGTAAATTTGAATCAAAGTTAATTAATTTCTAACAGTTGTGGTTTATTGAGGATTCAGAGGTTCGATGACCATACAATAACAGATAAAAGGAGGCTGTAAATTGAAAACTATAATAAGCTTTTTTTCATACTTTATTATTTCTATGATATTATCGTTCAGTGGTTTTTACGAAAAGTATAATCTCATTATTGTTTTAATAATATCTATAGTTATATTTATGATAACGAACTATATTCTTGAAAAAGTTTTTAAAGTTATAAATAAGAACAAACAAAATGAGGATAAGTAAAAGTAGGATAAAGATACTACTTCATACATTAAAGATGAAATGTAAATTATGAAGTGTTTTACATTAGAGATATGTCATTTAAATACATCGGTAACCACGTTACTTAACATTCTTGTAGCGCCAGTGGAAACAGAGTTAATATTTAATGAATTTTTATAATAGTGATTTTACAAAATTACGTATCGTATTAGCTGCTATATTGACTTGAATATTCTAAAGGACGATGACTTATTCTATCTTTATATCTGATGGAAAGCATAGTTATAGGAGCAATTGTTGCTGTATTTATTGCCACAGGTTTCTAATGATGAATGTCATAATGTAGTTAACAGAAAAAGCCGTGAACATATACACTATCCCCCTTACTATTTGATGTAGTAAGGGGGATTTATAGTGAAGTATATTAATTATAAGCACCATTATTAATACTAATCCTATTGCATTTCTAATATTCATAACATATTCAAATTGCATTTACTTAATTAGGTTTAAATCATAACTAACGAGTAATTTATTTTTTGGTGTCAGTAATTAAATTTATATCTTTAATTTCCTTATTTGGATGTTCTATTATATCTTTTACAAGTTTCACTATGGCTTTATGTAAGTATTTAACTTCTTTTTCATTAACAATAGCAATTTGATAATCATAGTCAATATCTAAAACACTGTTTCTATTTCTATTACTTATACTGATAGCTAATGGTGTATCACATAATCCATTATCTAGCCATACGTCTGAATAACCATTTTCTATGACTTTGGAATTGTATTGCTTATTTTGGAAAGAAATCGTACAATCTAACATCCCATATTTATTCTTGTTATCATCTTCAATTTGACTATAGGGATATTTTCGATGTTTTAACAAATTAAAACTTTCGATTTTTGTCTTACTTAATAATTCACTGATAGAATTATTACTAGAAACATCTACTATCAATGGTAATGCTTTTGAAAAAACACCGGTTATACTCTTTTCAATTTGTTTAGTTCTATTATGCATTATTGAACCAATTGAAATTTTTTCTGCATAAGTTTTTTTATATTTTAAAATAATCATAGCAGTAGTAAACAGGTTGTTTATACTTATCTTATTTTTATCACAAAATACCTTTATTTTATGTGTATCTATATCGGAAAGGCTATAACCTTTTCTATCTCCCTGTGCACAATGCGTAGAGTGCTTTTTAAATAATTGGTTACTTTCGAAATTTTCTAATTTTTTCAACCAAAATTGTTTATCTCTTTCGTATCTTTTTGAATTCGTATATTTTAATTCCTCTTTAACATAATCTAAATAAGTATATGCTAAAGTTTCTTGCTTATTTTCATTTATTAAATATTCACTTAATACATTTCCAACTATTGTCAGGCTCCAACCATCTGAGATGATATGATGTTGTAACGTAAGTACAGCCATATTGCCTTCAGGAAGTCGTAAAATTGTAAATTTATATAAATCACTATCATTATCAAATATATTTCTTTTAATTTCCACATTAATCCAATGATGATATGCTTCTGGATCATTGTTGAAATCAATAAAATCAAACTTTTTATCTTTATGATTGCTAATATATTGCTTATATTCTGACTTTTCTTTTTTGATTTTAATTCTATAACTTGCATGTATTTTTATTAAATAATTTAATGCTTGTTCAATTTTGGATATTGTAACCTTATCTTTAATATAAAGAAGTCCAGCCAAGTTATTAATACTAGCGTCTTTATAGTATTCTTGTACTTGAATAATTTCTGTTTGGGCGTATGATAATTTGTGATTCTCCAAAATTAAACCTCCCTAATTATTGGATGAGATGAATTTTCCATTTTGTAATCATATTTAAAAGTGTTTGAATCTTTTTAAAGTAACGAATATATTATTATAATATGTAAAAAATATATAATGTTTAGACAATTAATATGATAGCATATTTTATTTGTGCTTTGGTTGTTATATTAAAAGAGATTTCTTTATAAAAGGAATCTCTTATTTGTTCGAATGGATAAATATATAATGAACAACTGTTAAAAAACACAAAAGTAACAAATGTATTCTGAGGCGAGAACCTAGGTATTTGTGGTTTCTATTTACACACAAATTTACGTATCGTCACATAAATGTATCATTTCTAAAATAGTTATAAAATTTTAAATTTTTGCATATTTCTCAAAATTAATGGTATATTACATGAAAGGGCTTACATTATTCAAAAGGGAGATGATTGTGAAGTTTAGCGTCAAATTGTTGTGTTGCATTTAATGAAGGATAGGAGCTTATTGGTATGAAGATTATTCCATTATCTGAAGTAACAGACATTATAAAGGACGATAATACAATTGCTATGGCAGCATTGTCATCAGCTAATTTACCGGTAGAATTGTTAAAGGTATTGGTTGATTATTATGATGAAGTTCGGACACCTAAGAATTTAACATTTATGTTAGCCAATGATATCAGCGACTATCGGGGAGATGGAGTTGATTTAGATTCATTTGTAACAAGAAATATGGTGAAAAGGTTAATTACAAGTATTATAACGGCATCGCCAGCAACAATTCGTGCGATGAAGGAAAATGAAATTGAGGCATATTATTTACCACAAGGTGTACTTACAACACATTACCGTAATCATACATCTGCTTCACCTGGCTATTTAACACGAATTGGTTTGAATACGAATGTCGATCCTAGATATCGTGGAGGTAAGGTTAATCAACGTACTACAGAAGACTTGGTAAGCTTAGTAGAAGTTGAACAAAAACCATATTTGAAATATGACTTTCCAAATATTGATATCGCTTTGTTAAGAGGTACTTATGCAGATCAAGACGGAAATATTTATATGACGCATGAAGCTCATCTAGGAGAAGGTTATAGTGTAGCGTTAAAGGCGCATAATAACGGTGGTAAAGTCATTGTACAGGTTAAAGAAGTGATACAGAATGGTAGGTTTAATCCGCGGGATGTCTTTATTCCTGGAAAATTAGTGGATTACATCGTTATTAATGAAAATCCTAAATATCATAGACAAGTAATGCAAAATTATTATGATCCTGCCCTTGCTGGACGATATCGTGTACCACAAATTCGAGAACCATTTTTACAATTGAATGCTCGCAAAGTGATATTACGTCGTGCTGCTCAGTTTTTAAGGCTAGATGATGTAGTGAGTATAGGATTTGGCATAAATAATGAATTATCTAATTTATTGATAGAGGAACAGTCAGGTAAACTGGTGCAATTGAATATTGATACTGGCATATTTGGCGGTATAGTAAGCAGTGGTCAAAACTTTGGGATGAATTATAACCTAAGTGCACAAATGAGGCATGATCAAACTTGGGATTTTATTTATAACGGTGGTTTGGACGTCGCTTATTTAAGTTTTGCAGAGGTGGATGAAATCGGAAATGTTAATGTATCAAAGTTTGGAGATAAAATGAATGGTTGCGGTGGTTTTATTGATATTAGCCAAACAGTAAAGCGTATTGTCTTTTCAGGAACAATGGTTGCCGGGGGTCAACTTGATTTTGGACATGGAAAAATTGAAATCCATAAAGAAGGTCATGCCAATAAATTTGTTAAGAAAGTGGGCAATATAGATTTTAATGCAAAGTATGCGCAAGAACTTGGGCAAATGGTGTACTTTGTAACTGAAAGAGGTGTATTTGAACTCACAGAACATGGATTGAAATTAATTGAAGTTGCAGCAGGTCTAGACGTAGAACGTGACGTTTTAGCACACATGGATTTCAAACCAATCATTGCAGAGGATATAAAGGTGACGAATCCGGCAATTTATCATGACAAGTGGGGAGGTTTAGCTCAAATTATAAGGTCGGGAAAGCGTATTTAAAAGGGGGAGAAGAATATGAATTACGACTGGATTAAAACAAGAGCAGCATATGATGAAGTCAAACCGGCGATTATAGATCCATTTAAAGGCACATCGTGGTCTTATCAAGATTTGAATAAGAGGGCAGAAAATCTAGCAGGTCATTTAAAAAATGAAGGCATAGGTCAAGGAGATGTAGTCGGTATTTTCGCACCGAATGATGTTTCACTGTTAGATTTACTATTTGCTACTACTAAATTAGGTGCCGTTTATTTACCAATTAACTGGAGACTTAAGCCAAAAGAAATTGAAAATGTTATTACCGATTCAAACGTAAAGCATATATTTTATGCAGCAAAGCACTTATCAAGTTTACAAGGCATGGCAGATGATTTGCTATATATGGATGTAGATTCTACAGAATATGATCAAATCGTCGATCCTACCAATCATAAACCATTTGAATCCGTAGAGGTTGAAGGTGATACACTAGCCATTTTAATGTATACAAGTGGAACGACTGGTTTGCCAAAAGGTGTTATGTTTTCATATGATTCGTTGGTTAACAATTTAATCAGCACAGTTCTGACGTATAAGATTAATGCGACATATAAGACTATTATCTCAACGCCAATGTTTCATGTGTTAGGCTTTAATGATTTAATTCTACCGTTATTAATGGCAGGTGGCACGGCAGTACTCCAACGTTATTTTAATGGAGAAGATTTAAATCGTTTGATGGTGGAATTCGAACCGAATTATTTAATTTTAATACCAACGATGTATTACGCGATGCTTGTAGCAGATAATTTCAAACTTGAAAGTTTTAAAGACATAGAATTTTTATTGCAAGGTGGCTCAGCACCTCTTGCAGGTGTGCAACAGAAATTTACGAGTATGGGACATCATATTATTAATGGTTATGGTTTAACAGAAGCACCACTTGTTATGGTCAATACACCTGAAAATAGTGTGGAAAAACCTGGTAGTATAGGCAAACCAATTATGTTTGTGGATATACGTGTATTGGATGATAATCATGAAAATGTATTAGTTGGTGAAATTGGTGAGTTGGCAGTAAGAGGTAAAAATGTGACACCTGGATATTGGAATAAGCCTGAAGAAACAGAGAAATCATTTGTTGATGGCTACTTTTTAACAGGTGATTTAGCTAGAGTAGATGAAGATGGCGATGTCTTTATTGTAGATCGTCGTAAAGAAATGATTATTACAGGTGGAGAAAATGTCTTACCTTCAGAAGTTGAAGCTGTTCTGTCGACACATCCATTAGTCGCACAAGGCGTCGTGTTAAGCTTTGATAGTCCCAAATATGGAGAATCTGTAGCGGCTGCAGTTGTACTGACTGAAGATGATCCAGATTTTGAAATGAAATTAAATGAACATATGAGAGAAAAATTAGCTGGGTATAAAGTACCGAGAATGTATCTCAAAGTGACGCATATGCCACTGAATTCAACATCGAAACCAGATAAATTGGAACTACAAAAATTAATGAATCAAAAAGCGCAATCTCATTAAACGTATAACATCAAAATATATGCAAACAACATAGGATAAAAAATTTTGTGCATTAATGTAAGCGTTATCATTATATAAAAGTGAAGGATGGGGGTCATCATTATGACAACAAAAGAAGAAGTGATTAAAGCATTGTATCCAGAAGATATTTTAAGCGTGGCGAAAGATTTAACTGAAGGGGAAGTTAAATTATTAAAGCAACTTAATGACATGTTAGAAGAAAAGTATCGTGACTCAGTAAACGAGCATTGGTTAAATGCGACAGAACCAGAAAGTTACTTTGAAGAATTAGGCAAATTAAACTATTTTAATAATCCACTATTATTTGAAGGACGTGAAGGGGCACGTACCCCTAGTCAATTATTCCAGTTCTTTATGTCGTATACAATCGCTAGATTTGATGTGTCATTAGCAACATTGTTAGGTGTACATCAAGGTTTAGGTCATAATTCATTTTGGTTTGGTGGAAGCAAAGAGCAACAAGCTTATTACTTACCTAAATTACAATCTCATGAATTGCGCACTTGTTTTGCCCTCACTGAACCTGAGCACGGTTCAGACGTCGCGGGAGGACTAGAAACGACTGCTAAATGTCAAGGAGATGAATGGGTTATTAATGGTGAGAAAAAATGGATTGGAGGCGCTAATGTAGCTGATGTGATGCCGGTATATGCTGTCGATGTTGATACAGGTAAACCTAAAGGGTTCATTATAGAACCTAATCAAGATGGTGTTGAAATTGAATTACTTGAACATAAAATTGCGTTACGTATCGTTCCAAATGCGCGCATACGTTTTAAAAATGTTGTGGTTAAAGAAGAAAATCGCTTGCAAAATATCAATGGATTTAAAGATATTGCAAAGGTGTTATATTCCACACGTGCTGGTGTAGCATACATGGCAACAGGGGCAATGGCTGGTGCGTTGAAGGCAACTACAGATTATGTAACAAAGCGTAAACAGTTTGGTAAAGAAATTAGTAAATTTCAATTGATTCAAGAAAAGTTAGCGATGATGCAAGGTAATTTAGCCCAAGCAATGGCAACATGTGCACAACTTGCGCGCATGCAAGCCAATGGTGAATATGACGAAGTCGCCACTTCTGCTGCTAAGATGATGAATTCATTGAGATTGCGAGAAACAGTGGCAATGGGCAGAGGTGTTCATGGCGGTAATGGTATCTTAGCTGGTGAGTATGATATTGCACGTTTCTTCGCCGATGCAGAAGCGATATACACTTACGAGGGTACTCATGAAGTCAATGCGTTAGTCATCGGACGTGCACTTACAGGTGATTCGGCATTTATATAAATAGCGTTCAATAACTGACATGTAAAATTAATATATTTGGAGGGTTTAGTATGACGATAAGAAAAGCAGTCGTATTAGGTGCAGGAACGATGGGAAGCCAAATCGCTGCACTACTTGTAAATGCAGGATTAAAAGTGAAATTATTGGACATCGTAATCGATGAACAAGATCCTAATAAAATTTCTAAAAAGGCATATGAATTTATTACAAATCCCAAACGTCCATTATTATTTGATTTAGATTTTGCTTCCAATTTATCATATGGTAATTTTGATGATGATTTGACTGAAGGTGAAGATGGAGATATTTATATTGAAGCAGTAAAAGAAGAAGTGGACATTAAGCACCAAGTCTGGACAAAAGTAAAAGCAGTTGCTCGTCCAGATGCGCTTTTTGCAACGAATACTTCTGGAATTCCAATTGAAGCTATCGCACAAGCATTTGATGAACAAGATAAGCAACGTTTCTTTGGAATGCATTTCTTCAATCCGCCACGTATTATGAAGTTGGTAGAGATTATACCTAATGCGAATACTGCACAACAATATATTGATCAAGTACAGGCATTTGCTGAAGATGTGTTAGGTAAAGGGGTAGTAGTTGCGAATGATGTACCAGGATTTGTTGCAAACCGTGTCGGTACACAAACGATGAACGATATTATGTATAGAGCAGAATCCAGTGGTTTGACGATTACGGAAGTTGATGCATTGACTGGCAAGAGTATTGGTCGTCCTAAGATGGGGACATATGGTCTGTCAGATTTGGTGGGATTAGATATAGCTAAGGCAGTGATTGGTGGTATGCAAAAGGTGCCTGAAGAGCAACCCTATTTCCATGATACTAAAATTGCAGAAACACTTTTTGAAAATGGTGCACTAGGTAATAAGACTAAGCAAGGATTTTATAAAAAAGAAGGTAAACGTAGACTTGTGTTTGATTATGAAAGTGGAACTTATGTTGAACCTACACCACCACAACAATCTATTTTAAGAGAGTTTAATAAAGAATTAGCTCATAATTTGGATGTTATATTCAATGCACAAGATGATGCAGGCGTGTTTTTATGGGAAACATTGAGAAATAATTTTTATTATTCTGCATTAAATGTTCCGAAAGCTGCAACAGATTATAAAGATATTGATCGCGCTATCGTATGGGGATTTAATTGGAAAAAAGGACCATTCCAATTGTGGGACATGATTGGATTTGACCGTGTGAAATCTAGAATGAAACAAGAGTTAGGTAAATTACCAGACTGGATTGAGCAACGTAATGAGTCATTTTATGCTGAAGGGGAGTCAATTCAACGTACGACGTCTATAACAGAATATGTCGATACAGTGGTTTGGGATCACTCTGACTCTAAATTATCTGTGGTACACAGTAACCAATTATTACTAAAGTTACAGAGTGCGAATAATGTTGTATCAGATGATTTTGTGAATGATTTGGTTGCTGCGGTAGATTTGCTTGAGAGTGAAGATTATTCAAGCATGGTAATTTATGCAGATGGCGCAAACTTTAGTGTTGGAGCGAATCTTAAATTAATGATGAAAGCACATGAAACGGGTACTGTAGACAGTGAAATTGGTAAAGGTGTCGATAATTTACACTATAGTTTTAGTCGATTAAAACATGCGTTAAAACCTGTTGTCACAGCTGTTCAAGGTAGAGCCTTAGGTGGTGGTTGTGAATTAGTCCTCCATTCACCGATTGTGGTAGCGGCAAGCGAGTCATATATCGGGTTAGTAGAAACAGGTGTAGGTTTGTTGCCAGCAGGTGGAGGTTTGGCAGAATTGTCGGATAGAGTCTTACGTGGAAATCATAAGCATGATGACAAACAACAAGCTATTACAAAAGTCTTAATGAATGTTGGTTTGGCTAAAGTTTCAACGAATGCATATGAAGCAATTAGATATGGTTATTTAAGAGAAACAGATACAGTCATATTTAATACAGAAAATCGCGTTAATGTTGCTTTGAAACGTGCGCAATATGAAGCGGAAACAAATTATATACCTAAGACAAAAGGTCAGTATATTGCATTAGGCAGAGACTTTAAGGCATTAGCAGAAGCACAGCTAGATGCGCAACGTTTAGGTCATTTTATCAGTGATTATGACTATGAAATTACGCTTAAAGTTGCAGAAGTATTAGCTGGAGGAGATGTTCCGAGAAACACGTATATTAACCAACGTTATCTACAAAAATTGGAAAAAGAGCGTTTCTTAACATTATTAAAAAACAAAAAAACATATGATCGTATTTCACATATGTTGAAAAAAGGGAAGCCATTACGCAATTAATCGGAACGTAATTTTATAGATAACAGAAAGGATGATCTTAAATGCGAGATGCATATATAGTAGCATATGGACGTTCGGCAGCAGGCAAAGCAAAGTTAGGTGGCGCAATGGCACATGAAAGACCAGATGAAGTGGCAGCAAAAGTATTAAAAGGTGTGTTAGAACGTGTCGGAGGTCAATTTGAACCAAGTATGGTAGAAGATGTGATTGTAGGTAATTCATTCCCAGAAGGATTACAAGGACAAAATATTGCCAGAACCATTGCACTGTTAGCGGGACTACCTCAAGAGGTGCCTGGACAAACAGTCAATCGATATTGTTCTTCAGGTTTACAAACAGTGGCGCATGCAGCTAATCAAATTATTGCTGAACAAGCAGATGTCATCGTTGCGGGTGGTGTCGAATTGATGAGCGCAGTACCAATGGGAGGTAACGAACCTACTAATAATCCTATTTTGCAAGAACAGGATTCTGGCGTATCTCATCCAATGGGATTAACTGCAGAAACAGTAGCAGATACTTATCAAGTATCTCGAGAAGATCAAGATGCATATGCCGTTCAAAGTCATCAACGTGCTAAACAAGCACAAGATGAAGGGAAATTTGAAGACGAAATTATTCCAATAGAAGTAAATAAAGTGACGTATGATGCTACAGGACCTGTTGTTTCAAAGTCTATATTGAAAGCAGATGAATTGATTAGACCAGACACAAATGCTGAATCATTAGCTCAATTACCAACTGTATTTAAAGCGGACGGCACAGTGACGGCAGGGTCATCTGCACCATTGACAGATGGAACTGGATTTGTCGTTGTAATGTCAGGTGACAAAGTAAAAGAATTGGGTGTCGAACCTATTGCGCGCTTTGTAGGATTTAAGGCAGTTGGTGTCGATCCTAAATTGATGGGTATTGGACCAGCGTATGCGATTCCGGAAGTGTTGAAGTTAGCGAACCTTGAAGTGGGAGACATTGATTTAGTAGAGTTGAATGAGGCATTTGCGTCACAAACATTGGCTTCTATCCGAGAGGTAGGATTAGATATTGAAAAGACAAATGTAAATGGTGGGGCAATTGCTTTAGGTCATCCGTTAGGTGCAACTGGAGCAATGTTAGTGGGGAGACTGTTATCAGAAATGAAGAAACGTCCAGATACACAATATGGCATGGTAACAATGTGTATTGGTGTCGGTATGGGCGCAGCTGGTATATTTGAATATGTAGGAAAGCGTAGTTAAGTTTCGATAACACAATTAAATATTTGATATGAGTACAACCATTGAAATCATATTAAAAAGCAGTGTGAAAGTTATTTTACACTGCTTTTAATATTTATTAATATACGTCGCGTTGGTAGCGCTGTGCTTTGATCAGTTCTGTTAAATAATGTTCTGCTGCTGTTTCATCATAACCACCATGTTGTATTAATACATTAACAAGTGATTGATGTACGCCTTTGGCCATATCATCTTTATCACCACAGAGGTAGATTGTTGCACCTTCTTCAAGCCAACGATAAAATTCGGCACCATTTTCTTCAATACGATGTTGTACGTAAATTTTATTTTCTGTATCTCTAGAAAAAGCTAAATCTAATTTACTTAATACACCATCGTTTAACCAACGCTCTAAATCTGTTTGATAGAGGTAGTCTGTACTATAATTCTGGTTACCAAAGATTAACCACTGTTTACCTGCTAATCCTAAGTACTCACGTTCTTGTAAATAAGCCCGGTAAGGAGCGATACCAGTACCGGCACCAATCATAATTGTTGCAGTGCTGTTATCATATGAGAATTTAAAGTTTGGATTTTTCTTTAAATATACAGGTAAGCTATCTCCAATTGGTGTACGTTCAGCAAGTTGGCCAGAACAAACACCTAGACGTTCGCGATGATAGGCGTCATAGCGTACGACACGTACTGTAAGATGAACGCTATCTGTATTCACTTTATTACTACTCGCAATAGAATATTCTCTTGGTGGTAACTTTCTTAAAATATCAATCAACGCTTGAGGCTCAATACTATATGGTGAAAAATCTGTAATTAAATCAATTAAATCTCTGCCATATATATAGTTAGTTATCCAAGCATCTTTTTGCGCATTTGCTCTTAGCATAGGGTTTTTAAATACATCTGCGGCTTGTTTAATGAGTGATGGACTTAGTTTAGAAATCTCCAAATGGTGTGTAAATGCGTCTTTTACGGTTACAGTTTCAGCGTCTTTTCCTATTTGGACTGGTGTATCAGATTCCCATCCTAAAGCATGTATCAGTTTGTTGACTAAGGATGAGGCATTTTCAGGAATAATTACTAAACTATCACCCGGTTCATAGGTTTCACCATAACCTGTTAGAGATAACGATAGATGTCTTACCTCTCTGGTTGCCTCTGGTGCAGTTAAAATAGTATTCTCAATGACTTTAGCTTCAAAAGGATGGGATTTAGAATAGCCTTCCCCAGGTGTCTCTAGTGTTACTTCTTCCTCTGTAGCGGATTCTTGTGATTTACCAGGTGAGCGTGCAGACAACAGTTCGACCATATCTGACATCCATTGTTCGGAAGTTTCTTCAAAGTCAAAATCACAATCCACGCGATCTGCAATACGATTTGCACCTAATTTTTCAAGTATATTATCAAAATCTTTACCAGCTTGGCAAAAGTCAGGGAAGTCTTGGTCTCCAAGAGCTAATACTGAAAAGTTTAATGAGTCTAAGTGGGGAGCCGAATCGCCATGTAAATATTCATGGAAGTCAATAGCGTTAATTGGTGGCTCACCTACACCTTGAGTAGAACAGATAATAAACAGATAATCTACAGTGGTTAATTGATCTTTTGGAAAATCGTCCATATCCCATAAATGGACATTAAAGTCATGAGATTTTAGTGTTGTTTCAAATTGCTCAGACACCTCTTCGGCATTACCTGTTTCTGTACCAAATAGAATATGAATATCTAAAGGTTCAGTCACTGTTTGAGTGTCTTCGGTTGCATCTTCAACTGTTGATGTTGTAGAAGTTAAAGATGCTGTAGCGTCATCTTTAGCAGTATAATCTTCTGCAGATGTGTTGATAAGATAGCCACTAAGCCAATGTTTCTGCTCAGATGAGAGTATGGGTAGTAGCTGATTTATGAGACCCAATTGAGTAGAATCAAAAGGGGTGTTTGATTGATTGAGTTGCAAAAATGTCACCTCGTCCTTGAATATATAAAATACAAAAATTTCATACATATGATATTTTTATATGAAATTTATAAAAATTATAACATTATTGTATAGTTTTATTAATTATTTGGAATGAATTTTGTTATATTACAATATTAGCGAATGATAAAAGCTTGCAATATAATGGTAAATTTTAAATTCAACTCTATATCTTTTATGATACAAGTTAACCCCAAATCATTCCAAGTAATAGAATTGATTTGGGGTTACTATATATTAATGAAAGGGAAATGACTAGTTACAAAAAGGGCTCAATTTTTTATAACTAGCATTTATAATGGCTAGGTTTTAATTTTAAAAATAGTTTGAATTAAGGTTTAATTGCAAAAGCACGTACAGGAAAACCTGGTGCTTTGTTGGGTTTGGGACTAATGGTATAAATAATAGACCCACGTGTTGGTAATTGATCTAAGTTTGTTAAAAGTTCAACTTGATAGGTGTCTCGTCCTAAAACATAACGCTCTCCGATGATATCACCATTTTTGGCTACATCTACTGAAGCGTCAGTATCAAAGGTTTCATGACCTATCGCTTTGATATGACGTGTTTCGAATAGAAACTGTAAAGCATCTAAACCCCAACCAGGTAAGTGTAGATTACCTTCGCTATCTCTATTTTCAAAACGCTCAATATCTGGCCAATGTTTCGACCAATCACTGCGTAATGCAACGAATGTGCCAGGTTCAATTTTACCATTTTCAGCTTCCCATTGTGTGATGTGATTTTGAGTCAAAATGAAATCTGAATTTTTAGCAACTTCATCTGAAAAATCTAAGACAATCAAGGGTAAGGCTAATTCAGTGAGTTCAATTTCATGCAAATATCTCGTGTTTTCGACAAAATGTATTGGTGCATCAATATGTGTACCGTATTGCGTAACGATGTCCCAGTTCTGCACGTAAAAACCATCGTCCTGTACATTAAAGAGTGTAGATACTTTAGCACGTTCAAATTCGCTGAAACATGGGATGGTTTCATCAAAGGTGTGGGTCAAATCGACCCACGTTAATGTCTTTAGTTGTTCTAACTGTTTCCATAATGGATAACTCATAACGATCACCTACAATGAATTTTATTATACTGTTGCTGAATTTGTTGTTTTACGTAATTTATCAACTGAATTAACTAATACAGTTAATGCTTCGACAACTTCATCTTCTTTACGTGTTTTTAGACCACAGTCAGGATTAACCCAGAATAAAGAACGATCAATTTCTTGTAAAGCACGATCAATGGCTGTCGTGATTTCTTCTTCAGTTGGGATACGTGGACTATGAATATCATATACGCCAAGTCCAATACCTAAGTCATAAGTAATGTCTTCAAAGTCTTGGATTAAATCGCCATGGCTTCGAGAAGTCTCGATTGAGATTACATCTGCATCTAAGTCATAGATTGCATGAATGATTTGTCCAAATTGAGAATAACACATATGCGTATGAATTTGTGTTTCATCAGCTACAGAAGAAGTTGAAAGTTTAAATGAACGTACAGCTTTATCTAAGTAATCTGCATGATATTCTGAACGTAATGGTAAACCTTCACGTAATGCTGGCTCATCGACTTGGATGATTTGGATACCAGCTTCTTCTAATGCAAGCACTTCTTCATTGATAGCAAGTGCGATTTGATCTTGTACTTCTTCACGAAGTAAATCTACACGTTCGAATGACCAGTTTAAGATTGTAACTGGACCAGTCAACATACCTTTGACAGGTTTGTCAGTTAAACTTTGTGCATATAATGTTTCTTTAACCGTTAATGGTTCAGTCCATTTAACATCGCCATAGATGATTGGTGGCTTAACAGCACGTGAACCGTATGATTGTACCCAACCAAACTTAGTCACTAAGAACCCTTGAAGTTTTTCACCGAAGAATTCTACCATGTCATTACGTTCAAATTCACCGTGCACTAGTACGTCTAAACCGATGTCTTCTTGGATTTTAATCCAACGAGCAATTTCATTATCTAAGAATGTTTTGTATGCTTCGTCTGTGATACGGTTATTCTTCCAATCAGCACGTTGTTTACGTACTTCTTGTGATTGTGGGAATGAACCAATTGTTGTTGTTGGCAAGTCAGGTAAGTTTAAGCGCGCATCTTGTGCTTTTTTACGCTCAGCGAATACAGATTTACGTGATGTTGGAACACTATCGAAATCATATTCAAGATTTTTGAATGATTGGTTTTGGAAACGTTCATAACTTGCTTTTAATTCATTATATTTAGCATCATCGTTATCGTTGAATAATCTTCTTAAAGCATCAAGTTCGTCTAATTTTTCAGTGGCGAAGCTTAAACCTTCAGCGATTGAATCGTCTAATGTTTCGTCGTCTAACGATACTGGAACGTGTAATAAAGAAGACGATGGTTGGATGACTAAATTATCTGTATGTTCTTGTAATGTTTCGATTAATTCTTTTTTAGCTGTGATATCAGTTGCCCAAACATTACGGCCATCGATAATACCAGCATAAAGTGTCTTAGAACGATCTAAGTCGCCTGCTTTAATTTGTTCAAGGTTAAAGTTACGGTCGTGAACGAAGTCTAAACCTAAACCTTTAACTGGTAAACTGTTTAAGAATTTTAAGTTTACACGTTCAAAGTATGTTTGGATGACTAATTTATCTTCTAGTCCTGCTTCTGCAAAATAGTTATAAGCAGCTGTAGTAATTGCTTCGTAATCGGCACTATCATCTTCAACTAATGCTGGCTCATCAACTTGGATGTATTCAGCGCCTGCATCAGCAAGTGACTGTAAAACTTCTTTATATAATGGAAGTAATGTGTTTACTTTTTCTTCAAAAGATTGGTTGCCACCTTTTGATAATTTAACGAATGTAATTGGTCCAACGATAACTGGATGTGCATTAACATTTAAAGATTGTGCGTATTTGAAACGTTCTAATAAAACGTTATTGTTTAATTTTGGTTCTGCATTGTCCCATTCTGGTACGATGTAGTGGTAGTTTGTGTTAAACCACTTAATTAATGCACTTGCAACATGTTCTTTATTACCGCGAGCAATATCGAATAATAAATCATCATTTACTTCTCTACCTTGGAAACGTTCTGGGATGATATTAAATAGTAAAGATGTATCAAGAATATGGTCGTAAAGTGAGAAATCACCAACTGGAATACTTGATAAGTTATAATTTTTTTGTAATAACAAATTTTCTTTGTGTAAATCAGTTAACTGCTGGTGTAATGTATCTAAGTCTACTTTATTAGACCAGTAACTTTCGATAGCTTTTTTCCATTCTCTTTTTCTACCTAATCTTGGGAAACCTAAGTTTGATGTTTGAATTGTCATAATATTGCCTCCTGTTTATTTGAAGTAATCGTTTTTGAATATGATGCAAGTTCAAGTGTGTAATCGACGCTTTGGAATGGTGTGATTAAATATAGACCATTGAAATATTCATGAACAGTATCGATTAGTTCTTTTGAAAGTCGTAAACTTAAAGCTTTTGTTTTTTCTTTATCATCTTTTACGGCTTCGAACTGACTGAGCATTTCGTCAGATAGCTTGATGCCAGGCACTTCGTTATGTAAAAACAATGCATTTTTGTAACTTGTTACTGGCATAATACCGATAAAAAACGGAACGTCTAAGTGTTTAGTTGCTTCATATACTTCTTTGATTTTTTCAGCGCTGTAAACGGGTTGAGTTATAAAGTAATTCATACCACTTTCTAACTTTCTTTCTAGTCGTCTAACTGCGCCGTCTAACTTTCTTACATTCGGATCAAACGCACCAGCGATGTTGAAGTTTGTGTTGACCTTCAGCGCATCACCATCAGTGTTGATACCTTGGTTAAATCGTGATGCAATTTCAGTTAAGCCTTTCGAGTTTACATCGTATACATTGGATGCACCTGGTAGATGACCAATTTTTGAAGGATCGCCAGTTATTGTTAATATTTCATTGACACCGATTAACGATAGGCCGAGTAAATGAGACTGTAAACCAATGAGATTTCTATCACGACAGGTGATATGGACAAGTGGTTCAATGTCGAATTGCTGTTTGATAATACTAGCTGCTGCAATATTGCTAACACGTACAGTTGCAAGTGAGTTGTCTGCAAGTGTTACGGCATCGATATCTGCTTCATCAAGTTTTTTGATATTTCTGAAAAATTTATCTGTATCAAGATGTTTAGGTGTATCTAATTCAACTATAATAGTAGGGCGTTCTTTTACTTTATCTGTTAAATTTTGTTTTGATGATGTATGAGAGGTGCGTTTTTTTACTTTTTTAGTGATTGGAATCACATTTTTATCTGTAACTGGTGATAATTCAGCTACGGATGATTTGATGAATTTGATATGTTCTGGCGTTGTACCACAACAACCACCAATCAATCTTACGCCTTCATCAATCAATTGTTGCGCTACCTTACCGAAATATGCAGCGTTATCACTATATTTAAACTCGCTGTTATCGATATCTAGCAAACTCGCATTTGGATAGCAGGATAGATATGCATCATCTGGTAATTCAATGTGAGAAAATGATTCTTTCATATGGTGTGGACCGTGATGACAGTTTAAGCCGACAATATCTGCACCACTTGCGATTAATGTCTTTAGTGCTTCGTTAATTTCCGTACCATCTCTCAAATAGTTTGTATTTAATGCTGTGAGTTGTGCAATAACCGGAATATTGTATTTGCGTTTGGTTGCAGTGATAATGTTGGTTAATTCTTCTAAATCGTAATACGTTTCAAAGAGTAAACCATCAACACCTTCTTCTATTAAAGTGTCTACTTGAATTTCTGTATGGTACTGAATTGCTGTCAGTTCTAAATCTTCTTGTTTAATACCTCTAAATCCGCCAACGGTACCTAGAATAAAAGTATCTTCACTAGCTGCTTTTTTAGCAATGCGTACCGCAGATTGATGTATCTCTTTAACTTTATGTTCTAATCCAAATACTTTTAATTTTTCAAAGTTAGCACCATAAGTATTGGTTTGTATAATGTCCGCACCAGAATCAATATAACTTTGATGTATACGCTGTACCTTTTCTGGATAGGTTAAGTTATAAGCCTCAGGGCATGTGTCCAAACCTTCAGAATAAAAGATGGTTCCAATTGCACCGTCAGCGACTAGAATATTGTTCTTTAATGCCTTGAGTAATCGACTCATTGAAAGCCTCCTTAAATGCATAATTTAAATCTGCAATCAATTCTTCGGGTTGTTCTAAACCAACGCTTAATCTAAATAAACCAAACGTAATGTTACGTGCCTCACGTACTTCCTGTGGTACCGCAGCATGTGACATTGTAGCAGGGTGTGATAATATTGTTTCGACGCCACCTAAACTGACAGAAACAAGTGGTAATGATAATGCATCGACAAATGCTTGTGCTTTTGTTTCGTCTTTTAATCTAAATCCAAGGACTGCACCGCCATGACTGGCTTGTGATAAATGTAATTCATCATTACCTGGATAATAGACTTCTGCAATTTCAGTTCTTTCTATTAAAAAGTCGTATAATTTTTCAGCATTTGAAACAGATTGGTTAAAGCGTACTGGCAATGTTTTTAAATGTTTGGCAAGCGTCCAACTATCCTGTGCAGATAGCGCAGTACCAGTACCGTTTTGTAATAAGTAAAGGGCGTCTGCAACTTCTTTATTACTTGTAATCGCAACACCGGCAATGATATCACTATGGCCACCTAAAAATTTAGTGGCACTATGCACGACGATATCAGCACCTAACTCAAGTGGTGATTGACCAAGGGGTGTCATAAATGTATTATCAACAGCAACTAATAAATGATGTTGTTGTGCAATTTGTACCACACCTCTGATATCCGTTACTTTAAACAAAGGATTGGAAGGTGTTTCGATATAGATAAGTTTAGTGTTATCTTGAATGGCTTGTTCTACAGTTTCCAATCTCGTAGTATCAACAGTTGTAAATTGAATGTTATAACGCGTCAAGATTTGTTCAGTTAAGCGGAATGTACCACCATAAACGTCATCAGGTAAAATAACATGATCTCCGGCACTCAATGTGAGTAATACTGCAGAAATTGCTGCGATACCTGAAGCGTAAGCGAAAGCATAGTCGCCACCTTCAAGTTTGGCTAATTTTTCTTCTAATAATGCTCTGTTAGGATTGCCACTTCGTGCGTAATCATAAGTTGCACCACCACCTAATACTTTTTGGTGGAATGTTGATGAATCATATAATGGTGGGTTAGCTGAATCGTAATCTGTCCCTCTATGTGCATCGAATATTACTTCAGTCTCTTTTGATAAACTCATGAAATCACTCCTTCTTTAGATTTTTCTAGCGCTTGTATAATGTCGCTTTCTATATCTTCATAATCTTCTATACCTATAGATAATCTAAGTAGATGCTCATCGATACCTCGTTTATCTTTTTCTTCATCTGGCATATCTACATGTGTTTGTGTATATGGAAAAGTAATAAATGTTTCTGTGCCACCTAAACTCTCAGCAAAGATACAAATTTCTAAATTTTCCAAAAATTTATTCGCTTTAAAATGCTTGTTTAAACGCAAACTTAGCATGCCTGTTTGTCCGCTATAGAGTACTTCATCAATCGCATCTAAGTTACTACATCGTTCAGCTAATAATTTTGCATTGTATTCAGAACGATCCATTCTAAGGTGCAACGTTTTTAAACCACGTTGTAGTAAGTAACTATCGATTGGGGCAAGGGTTGCACCAATCATATTGTGAAAGTCAGCTAGTTGTTGTGCTAACGCATCATCTTTAACCGTCACTACCCCAGCAAGGACATCATTATGACCCCCAATATACTTTGTAGCTGAATGTAGTACCACATCTGCACCATCTTCAAGTGGTGTCGATAGGTAAGGTGTTAAGAATGTATTATCGACAATAGTTAATAGATTAAACTCTTTACCTAAAATGTAATAAGGGTCTAAATCAATTTTTATCATCTGTGGATTTGAAATAGGTTCGATAAAGAGTGCTTTAGTATTTTCAGTAATCTGATCTTGAACTTCTTCATAATTAAGGAAATCTACGTATTTGAAATGAATGCCATATTGTTTCTCATAAAAATCAAACAACCTAAACGTGCCACCATATAAATCGAAAGATACAAGAATTTCATCGCCTGATTTAAATAAATTACAAATCAGTTGGATTGCAGCCATACCACTTGAGGTAGCGAATGATGCGATTCCGCGTTCTAATTTTGCAAAAGCATCTTCAAAGGCAGAACGTGTTGGATTCTTTGTGCGTGTGTAGTCATAGCCTGTTGAAACCCCTAAGTGTGGATGTTGATATGCCGTCGATAAATAAATTGGATTTGCGATTGCGCCAGTTTGATCTTCAGATAAAGCAATTTGTGCTAGTTCAGTATTTTTCATAATCGATAACCTCCTTGTTAAAAATAAAAAAGCCTCCGTCCTTTAAACCCGAATAAATCGGATGTAAAGGACGAAAGCTTAGCTCGCGGTACCACCTTAGTTTGTCACGTTATCGCTAACGTAACCTTATCCAGTACGCCATATTGTTTATGTATCTTTCGAACTGAATTGTGTCGTCATATATGTTCAATAAAAAACTCACTTTAATCAATCTAATTAAAATGAGTATTAACGACGTATATGACGAGTTGGATAAATCCAGTACGCCATTCAACAAAATGTTAATACTGTATCGCTATAACGGGCGATCCCGTTGAAACCTCATATTGGCAACAACACTCAAAGGCCATTTTCGAACTCTCTTTCTGTGTCTTCTTTCAGCGTAGCAAAGACTCTCTGTGTCAGTAGTTTAAGTTTTACTTTCCTTATTACTGTGTTTGATTTGTTTAAGTTATGAATTTGATATACCTAAGATTACACACTAGAAAATCATTTGTCAACAACTTATCTGAAAATTTTGATTTAACTAAAAATACCTATATTCTATCCAGTGTCAAATGAGCAATGCTATACTATAAGCTATATAATAATTTATTTTTCACTTTTACTTTAAAAATGTAATGGAAGAAGAGGTGAAGATTGTGAATGTAGAAGATCAAAGATTGCAACTAGAGAAGGACGGACAAATACAAGAAATATTGATAAATGAAATAAAAGCTAATCCTTATCAACCAAGAAAAACATTTGATGATGCTAAGTTAGAGGATTTGGCGGGATCGATTAAGAATCATGGTGTATTACAACCTATAGTTGTTAGAAAATCTATAACGGGCTATACCATTGTTGTTGGTGAACGACGTTTTCGAGCGTCTAAGTTAGCAGGCATGACGTATATTCCAGCTATAGTTAAATCATTAACCGATGAAGATATGATGGAACTAGCTATCATTGAAAACTTACAACGTGAAGATTTAAATGCTATAGAAGAGGCGGAAAGTTATAAAAAATTAATGTCGGATTTAAAGTTAACCCAACAACAAGTAGCCAAGCGTTTGAGTAAATCACGTCCTTATATAGCTAATATGTTGAGGTTATTACATTTACCTAATGATGTTGCCAATATGGTCAAAGAAGGAAAGCTTTCTGGTGCTCATGGCAGAACACTATTAATTATTAAAGATCCAACAAAAATGAAACAGGTAGCGAATCAAGCAGTAAAAGAATCGTGGAGTGTACGTCATTTAGAGTCTTATGTGCAGGATTTATCTGTTAATGTAATGAAATCAGAGCAGCAACAAAATACGATAGATAAACCGAAATTTATTCGTCAACAAGAAAGACAATTACAAGCACAATATGGTGCAAAAGTAGAAATCGCAACTAAACGTAAAACAGGACATATCA
The DNA here is from genome assembly GCF_022346615.1 of Staphylococcus sp. ACRSN. Lineage (GTDB taxonomy): Bacteria > Bacillota > Bacilli > Staphylococcales > Staphylococcaceae > Staphylococcus. The sequence continues at coordinate 237,564 of NZ_JAKRNS010000001.1, forward strand.
CTTTTGAATTTAAATCAGAAGCAGAATTTAAGCATTTGATTCGTCAATTAAATGATAAATATCAGAGTGATTGATGGATGAAAGTAGTCGTACTGATAATTTGTATGACTTGTAACGTTAGGGTATTCATAAAGAGATAGTTACTACAGACGTGATGTATCGGATTTGAAAATTTAATTTTTATGCACTTTGTCAGTTAGTTTTATGCACTAAATGTACGAAGTGTATTTTTTAGCTAAAAGACTCAATGAAATGAATAACTAAATTAGAATCATTATAAAAAATAAAAATTTTCAAAAAACTAAATTTGTTAATAAACTCAATGTTGACAAGGTTTGTAGGGATTTTAGATTGTTGTAATTATCTTTTTAAAATGATTATAAAAATTGCTGTTAAACGCTGGTTTAATAGGGTTTTATAACATATTCTCAATTGAATTAGAATTGCTATTTATTGCACCAAATGGACTTGACATAAAAAATGACAGTGAGTAAAGTGATTAACATAAATTATTTTCGAATAATTCTAAATACGAAAATGTAGCGCGGAGTTTTACGGAGCACATTAAAGAAAAAGGGGATGAACCCATTAATGTCAGTAGAAAAAATTACGTATGATAACTTTTATGATGACGCGTTTGAAAATATTGATATTACAGACGAAACAAAAGGTGCGCGTGAAGTAATCGCATGGGCTTATGAAACGTATGGCGATTCTATTATCTATTCGTGCAGTTTTGGAGCTGAAGGCATGATTCTTATCGACTTGATTTATAGCGTGAAAAAAGATGCTGAGATAGTCTTTTTAGATACGGATCTTCATTTTCAAGAAACTTACGATTTGATAGATAGAGTGAAAGCACGTTATCCAGAACTTAATATTAAACTAAAGAAACCAGATTTAACATTAGAGGAACAATCCGCTGAATATAAACCGGCACTTTGGAAAAGTGACCCAAATATGTGTTGCTATATTCGAAAAATTAAGCCATTGGAAGAAGTTCTTTCAGGTGCGACAGCTTGGGTATCAGGTTTACGAAGAGAGCAAGGACCTTCGAGACAGCATACAAATTTTATCAACAAAGATGAACGTTTCCAATCGGTTAAAGTATGTCCATTAATACATTGGACTTGGGATGATGTATGGGATTACATCAAGCAATATGATTTACATTATAACGAACTGCATGATTTCAACTATCCTAGTATAGGCTGTATTCCTTGTACTTCAGCTGTAAGTGATTCTGGTGATTCTAGAGCTGGAAGATGGACGAATTCAACAAAGACTGAATGTGGTTTGCATACAACACGACCTTAACAATGTTATACACATATTTTTTTATCTTTAAACCTTAGTAAACTAATCAGTTATATAAATAATTAAGTTGTATATTACGTGAAAATTCACGTAATGTACTTCTGTTTTAAAAAGCAGTTAAGCGTGTTTATTAAGCAATGTATATATAAGTGAGCAATGAAAGAGCAATGAAAATAGACTATATGAGGTGAACTTGCTGTGAATTTATCTGTAACAAACAGTCCATTCAACGAAGAACAAGCAACACAACTGAATCAAATCATTCAAAATCTTACACCTGAGCAACAGACATGGCTTAGTGGTTACCTAACTGCTAATCAACAAGCTGTAGCGAATGGGTCCACGCCAACACCACAAGTGGCAGAATATGTCCTGAATAATGAACCCCAAGCAAATAGTGATCGCCATATTACCATTTTATATGGTTCAGAAACTGGTAATGCTCAAGGTTTAGGGGAAATATTTGCAGATCGCTTAGTAGAACATAATTACACAGTGAAATTAAGCTCGATGGATGATTTTAAACCAAAAGACTTGAAAAAAGTAGAGGATTTATTTGTTATTTCATCTACGCACGGTGAAGGTGATCCGCCAGATAATGCACTAAGTTTTCATGAATTTTTACATGGTAGAAAGGCACCGAAATTAGAGGGCGTTAGGTTCTCAGTTTTAGCTTTAGGTGATGAATCTTATGAATATTTCTGCCAGACAGGTAAAGATTTTGATAAGAAATTAGAAGAACTTGGTGGAGAACGAATCATTGATCGTCAAGACTGCGATATTGATTATGACGATTTAGCAGAAAAATGGATGAATGCTAATATTGAAAAACTCAACAGTACTTCAGGCGTTCAACAACAAACTGTTACATCTACTGAAACTGTTTCTTCGGCAAAAGAAAAACGCTATTCTAAAGCGAATCCTTATCAAGCAGAAGTGTTAGAAAATATTAATTTAAATGGTAGAGGTTCAAATAAAGAAGTAAGACATGTGGAATTATTACTTGATAATTATGGTGAAGAATATGAGCCAGGTGACTGTCTTGTAGTTATCCCGGAAAATGATCCTGAAGTGGTTACTTTATTGATTGATACATTGAAATTTGATGAATCAGAAGAAATCGTCATCAATGAAGATGGAGATACGTTACCATTACGCAAAGCATTAACAGAACATTTTGAAATAACAAAATTGACAAAACCATTGTTGCAAAAAGCAGCAGACTTGCTTGGTAATGAACAATTGATAGAAAAGGTTCAGGATCCAGAATGGATACACACATACATAGATGGTAGAGATTTGGTAGATTTATTCACTGATTATCCATCTGAGTCATTCAAGCCTGACAATTTTTATCAACTTTTAAGAAAATTACCACCAAGAGAGTATTCAATTGCTAGTAGTTATAAAGCGAATCCGGATGAAGTACACATCACAGTTGGTGCAGTAAGGTATAACGCGCATGATAGAGACCGTTCTGGTGTATGTTCTGTACAGTTAGCAGAAAGAGTTCAACCTGGAGATACAATACCGATTTATTTGAAGAAAAATCCAAACTTTAAATTCCCAACTGATGAAGAAACACCAGTAATTATGATTGGTCCAGGTACGGGGGTTGCACCATTTAGAGCCTATATGCAAGAAAGAGAAGAGTTAGGATTAGAAGGTAAAACATGGTTGTTCTTTGGCGAACAGCACTTTACAACTGACTTCTTGTATCAAACAGAATGGCAAGAATGGCTTAAAGATGATGTGTTAACGAAATTGGATTTAGCGTTCTCTAGAGATTCAGATGAGAAAGTATATGTGCAACACAGAATCGCAGAACATAGTACGACTTTCTACGAATGGTTAATGAATGGTGCAGCATTGTACGTATGTGGAGATGAGAAACAAATGGCGAAAGATGTACATCAAACGATTCGTTATGTTTTAGAACAAGAAGGCGGTATGTCAGAAACAGAAGCTGAAGCTTATCTTACGGAAATGAAAAAAGAAAAACGTTATCAACGTGACGTTTACTAGGAGAAAGGGATGATAGTATGGCTGATTCGAATTTAAACTTTTCAGAGAAACTTGATGAAATGGAACGAATCAAAACGAAAAGTAACTATCTTCGCGGGTCAATTGAGGAAGGTTTAGCAGACAGAATTACTGGAGCAATTGCTGAAGATGATACAAAACTTTTGAAATTCCATGGTAGTTACATGCAAGACGACAGAGATATTCGTGATGAACGTCGTAAACAAAAACTAGAACCTGCATATAGCTTCATGATTAGAGTACGTGCGCCAGGTGGTGCTTCTACATCAGAACAGTGGATTGCGATGGATGATATTGCTAATGAATATGCAAATCAGACGATTAAATTGACTACACGCCAAGCTTTTCAGTTCCACGGAATTTTAAAGAGAAATCTTAAGCAAACGATGTTTGATATTAATCAATCTTTATTAGATACATTGGCAGCATGTGGTGACGTTAATCGTAATGTGATGAGTAATCCAAATCCATATCAATCAGATGTGCATGCTGAAGTGAACCAAATTGCTAGTGATATCAGTGCTCATTTATCACCGAGAACACAAGCTTATCATGAGATTTGGTTAGATGGAGAAAAAGTGATGGATACAAGCGTTGAAGAAGAACCACTTTATGGGAAAACATACTTACCACGTAAATTTAAAATTGGTATCGCTGTACCACCATCAAATGATATTGATGTTTACTCACAAGATATTGGTTTGATTTCTATTATTGAAGACGGTAAACTCGTTGGATTCAATGTCACAATTGGTGGCGGTATGGGTATGACACATGGTAATACAAAAACATACCCTCAACTTGGCCGTTTAATCGGATATTTCCCAAAAGAACATGTTTTAGATGTTTGTGAAAAAATCTTAACGATTCAACGTGATTATGGTAATAGACAAGAGCGTAAGAATGCGCGTTTTAAATACACGGTCGACCGCTATGGTGCAGATTGGGTATTAAATGAGTTGAACGAACGTTTAGGTTGGCATTTAGAAAATCCACGTGAATTCCATTTTGATCATAATGGAGATCGTTATGGTTGGACAGAAGGTAGTGGTAAATGGCACTTTACCTTATTTGTACAAAATGGACGTGTTAAAGATACTGAAGATTATAAATTGAAGACGGCATTAAGAGAAATTGCAGAAATTCATACAGGTGATTTCAGATTAACACCAAACCAAAACTTGGTAATTGCAAATGTTGATGCTGAGAAAAAGCCGGAAATTGAAGCTTTAATTTCTGAGTACGGTTTAACAGATGGAAAACATTATAGTGGATTACGACGTAATTCAATGGCATGTGTTGCTTTTCCAACTTGTGGCCTAGCAATGGCAGAGTCTGAAAGATATCTACCAGCTTTAATTACAAAAATTGAAGATTTACTGGATGAAGCAGGATTGAAAGAAGAAGAAATTACAATCCGTATGACGGGTTGCCCGAATGGTTGTGCTAGACCAGCCTTAGCGGAAATAGCGTTTATAGGTAAGGCGCCAGGCAAATATAACATGTATTTGGGTGCTAGTTTTACAGGAGATCGTTTAAACAAAATATACAAAGAAAACATTGGTGAGGCAGAAATCTTAGAAAGCTTACGACCAATATTATTACAATATGCAAAAGAAAGAACTGAAGGAGAACATTTTGGTGACTTCGTTGTACGTGCCGGCATTGTAGATGCTGTTAACGATGGTCAAGTGTTCCACAGTTAATAATTAGAGAAAGTGGTGACAGGATGGGCAAAGTATATTTAGTAGGTGCAGGTCCAGGAGATCCTGATTTGATAACGGTAAAAGGGTTAAAGGCAATAGAACAAGCAGATGTTATTTTATATGATCGTTTGGTAAATAAAGAACTATTAAATCATGCTTCACCTTTAGCCAAATTTATGTATTGTGGTAAAGATCCAAATCATCATTCATTACCACAAGAAGATACAAATAAATTGTTAGTAAGTTTGGCTAAAAAAGGCCTAACTGTCACTCGCTTAAAAGGTGGAGATCCCTTTATCTTTGGTAGAGGGGGAGAAGAAGCAGAGGTATTGGCAGAGCAGCATATTCCATTTGAAGTTGTACCAGGTATAACTTCTGGTATTGCTGCACCAGCTTATGCTGGTATCCCGGTTACACACCGCGATTATAGTTCGTCTGTAGCATTTGTAACAGGTGTTATCAATAAAGGCATTGATAAAGATGAGTATTGGAGACATTTAGCTTTAGGACCTGAAACACTTTGCATATATATGGGCGTAAAGAAACTTCCTGAAATATGTAAATTGTTGACAACTAACGGCCGTTCAGTTGATACACCGGTAGCATTGGTGCATTTAGGGACATCTGAATATCAGAAAACGGTTGTCGGTACGTTAGACAATATCGTTGAAGTTGCTAAAGAAATTGAAAATCCAGCGATGATTGTTGTAGGTGAAGTCGTTCGACTCAGAGATCAAATTAGTTGGTTTGAAGCGTTACCTGTTGATGAAGCAGTTGCCAAATTGACGTATCAATAATAAGGAGGGGTTAGTGTGCGAGGTGTCTTATATGTCAGCCATGGTAGTAGAGTGGTTGAAGCGGTTGAAGAAGCGGAAGCATTCATTGAAAAGGTGAAAAATCAAATAGATATTCCGTTGCAAGAGACATGTTTCTTGGAATTAACGAGTCCTAACTTATCCCAAGGATTTGAACGTTTAGTAGAACAAGGTGCGACAGAAATTTCAGTAATACCGGTATTACTTTTAAGTGCTGGACACTATTTCAAGGATATCCCGGCAGAGATTGAAGAAAACCAACTTAAACATCCTCATGTTAGCGTTTCGTATGGTCAACCACTGGGTGTACAACAACGATTGACTACAATTTTGAAAGAAAGAATAGAAGAAACAGGTATTGAACCGAAAAGTGATGCAAAAGTATTAGTGATTGGTAGAGGTAGCTATAATCCACAAACACAAAAGGATATTACAGCGATTCGAGATCAATTATATAATCTTACTGATTTATCCGATATAGATGTTTGTTACTTAGCAGCTTGTGGTCCAAAGTTTGAGAATGCCTTGCAAGAGGCAGTTGAAGCAGGTCATTCTCAAATATTTATTGTCCCGTACTTGTGGTTTACAGGTATATTAGAACAACATATCGAAAGTACTGTGAATAGTTATGATGTAGATTGTGACATTGTACTTTGTCATAGACTTGGTCATCATAAGTATATACAGCATGCATTGAAAGATAGAGTATTAGAAACATTTGAGCTTATTAGCCAGTAAATATAAATGTAGAGAGGGAAGTGAAGTAATGCCTTTGATTCCACTCATGTTTGATATATCTGACAAACAGGTTGTAGTTGTTGGTGGTGGGAAAGTTGCAGAACGGAGGATAATAACATTAATGGAATACACAAGTCACATTCTTGTTATTAGTCCGACACTGACCACGGTGTTGCAAGAATTATTTGAAAATTCTGTAATTAAATGGTGCAAAAGAGAATTTCGCGATGGTGACGTTCAAATTGCATCGTTGATTGTAGTAGCAACAAATAATTCTGATACAAATACCAAGGTTCTTAAATCTAAACCAGCCCATGCTTTAATTAACTACGCCGAAGATGTCACAGCTGGAGATATTGCTTTTCCGAGTATTTTACAAAGAGGCAAACTGACTCTTAGCGTTTCGACACATGGTGCGAGCCCAGGACTCACTTCTCAAATATTACAAGAATTTCGTGAACGCTTTGATGCGCATTATGAAACATATGTAGATTTCTTATATGAATGTAGACAACGAGTTAAACAGAGTAATTTATCGATAACTCAGAGAAGACAATTTTTAAAAGAAATATTGTCTGAAGATTATCTAAATAAAAATAAACAACGTGAAGTAAGAACATGGTTAGATTCAATAACCTAATAAATCGAAAGGGGTACGACGCATGCATAAATTATTTATATTTGCACTTGCTGGTTTTCTTGCACAACTGATAGATGGGTCATTAGGAATGGGCTTCGGTGCTTCCTCATCGTCTATATTATTAACGTTTGGCGTGGCTCCAGCTATTGCTTCAGCGACAATTCATTTTTCTGAAATAGCTACTACGGCAGCATCAGGAACGTCACACTTGAAATTCGAAAATGTGCATAAACCGACTTTAATTAAGTTAGCCATTCCAGGTGCAATTACTGCATTTATTGGCGCCGCGTTCCTTAGCAATATTCACAGCGACTTGATTAAACCGTTTATTGCCGTGTTCCTACTTACTATGGGAATTTATATTTTGTATCAATTCTTATTTAAAAGAAATCAACAGCTTTCTGACGATATTAATCCCGACAAAGGCGGTCGTTTTGCAATGATACCGCAAGGCTTAGTGGCAGGTTTTTTAGATGCTGTTGGTGGCGGTGGCTGGGGGCCAGTTAATACCCCATTACTATTAGCATCGAAAAAGTTAGAGCCGAGATACGCTATTGGTACTGTATCCGCTAGTGAATTTTTTGTTACGATTTCAGCTTCACTTGGCTTTATTATTTTCCTTGGTTGGGATCAAATCAACTGGGCATTGGTAATTTCATTGAGTGTAGGTGGTATGTTAGCCGCGCCAATCGCTGCATGGTTTGTCAAAATTTTACCAATGAATATTTTAGCAGTTTGTGTGAGTGGTTTAATTATTTTTACAAATAGTAGTTCACTATTAAGTGTGTTTAATCCTGGTACAACAGTATCTTTAACTATAAAAGTAGGCCTTATTGTTGTTTGGATAGGTTTAGTATTTTTTGCATTATCTCAAAATAAAAAATTGCCTTTTTCTGTTTCTAAAAAAAAGGCCAACGTAAATGAACTAGATTAAAAAATTGAAGGAAGTGTATAACGATGACAGTAACAAATAAACAAAAAAATGATACAATCCAGCCTCATGGTGGGACATTGATTAATAGACAAGTAGAAGGTGCTGACAGAGAACAATTAATTCAAGAAGCACAGAATTTTCCTGAGATTACGTTAAACCCATGGAGTTTGTCAGATTTAGAACTCATCTCTATTGGTGGATTTAGTCCATTAGAAGGTTTTATGGGTGAAGCTGACTATACTCAAGTGGTAGAAAATGTTCATTTGAGTAATGGATTGGTTTGGAGTATTCCAATCACGTTGCCAGTCGATAAATCTCGAGCAGATGAGTTAAATATCGGTGATAGAATAGCTTTATATGGTGAGGATAAACATCTTTACGGCGTACTTGATTTAGAAGAAAAATATGAGTATGACAAAGAAAAAGAAGCGAAATATGTATACGGTACGACAGATGTTGATCATCCAGGTGTGAAAAAAGTCTACGAAAAAGGAAATATTTATTTAGCAGGCCCAGTGCATTTAGTGGATAGACCAAAGCATGATGAATTTGTAGATTTTCACTTAGACCCAGTTGAAACAAGACAATTATTTAATGATTTAGGTTGGAAAACGGTCGTTGGATTCCAAACAAGAAACCCTGTACACAGAGCCCATGAATATATTCAAAAAGCTGCTTTAGAATCAGTAGATGGCTTATTATTAAACCCACTTGTTGGTGAAACGAAATCAGATGATATTCCAGCAGCAGTTAGAATGGAAAGCTATCAAGCGATATTAAAACACTATTATCCAGCAGATAGAACGCGATTAGTTATTTACCCAGCTGCGATGAGATATGCAGGTCCTCGTGAAGCAATTTTACATGCTACAGTACGTAAAAATTATGGTTGTACGCATTTTATTGTCGGTCGTGATCACGCAGGTGTAGGCGATTACTATGGAACATATGAAGCGCAGGAATTAATTTCTCAATATGAAGATGAATTAGGTATCCATATCCTAAAATTTGAGCATGCATTTTATTGTAAAAAGTGTGAGAATATGGCAACAGCTAAAACATGTCCGCATGATGCTAGTGATCACTTACATTTAAGTGGTACAAAAGTACGTGAAAAATTAAGAAATGGTGAATCATTACCGAAAGAATTCTCAAGACCAGAAGTAGCTGAAGTATTAATTAGAGGTTTACAAGAGAAATAATGATCAAAGGAGTCCAATGATGAGTACATCTAAAAATATTACATGGCATGATTCGGAAGTAAAAAAAGTTGAAAGACAGCATCGCAATAAACATAAAAGTGTAGTGATTTGGTTTACAGGGTTATCTGGATCGGGTAAATCTACGGTTTCAGTTGCGCTGGAGCAAGAATTATTTAAACAACAAGTTCAAACATACCGTTTAGATGGCGATAATATTCGTCATGGTTTAAATAATAATCTTGGTTTTAGCCCAGAAGATAGAAAAGAAAACATTCGTCGTATTGGTGAAGTTGGTAAATTAATGGTTGATGCTGGTTTAGTTACCGTGACGGCGTTCATTTCTCCTTATAGAGAAGATAGAGACGCAGTACGTGAATTACTAGAAGATGATGAATTTATTGAAGTTTATACAAAATGTAGCCTTGATGAATGTGAAGCGAGAGATCCTAAGGGTTTATATCAAAAAGCTAGAAGTGGTGAAATTCAAGGCTTTACAGGTATTAATGCACCATATGAAGAGCCAGTTAATCCAGAAATTGTAATTGATACTGAAAATAATAGCGTAGAAGAATCTGTACGTTATATTATCTCTTATTTAAAATCACATGCTTATATTAAAAATAAATAAATATAAGCATGGGGGTAAATATTATGTCGTGAATTTAATTCGAAAAATGCGTCATAATTATAAGGAGCGTTGGCATATATGGCAATGTTAAATCAATTTGCTTTTATTTTTCTTTTGATTTTAATTGTTAGTGTGATATTAGGTGTGATTCTTGTGAATAAAGGACAACAAAGGAAAAACTTTCTCAGGGAATTACGGATTATTGTAATATTATGCGCGGTCGCTTTGATTGCACTTTGCACTTTGATAGTGACATCACAAATGCTATATTGAGTTAGTGATATTGCAAAAATATAATGAATTATCATTTATATAGAAATTATTTTTTCAAAATGTTATAGTGTATCAATGAATTTTGAAGAAGTTTCACTCATTATGATAAGTGATTATAATAAATGATGGCTTTCAAGTAAGGAAGGTTATGAAGATGAAAAAGTGCATTCAAGACGTACCTAAAATAGAACTGCATTGCCATTTAGATGGTTCAGTAAGTCGTGACTTGATTAAGCAACTCGCATTTGAACAGCAGATTGTACTCAATGAAGATAATTTGATTGTCAGCGAATCTTGCGAAAGTTTGAACGAATATTTACAATGCTTTGATGAAATACTTAAGGTATTACAAACGAAAGATAGTTTGAAAAGAGCGGTCATAGACGTGACGCAACAAGCAGACCGTGACAATGTGAAATACATAGAAATTCGATTTGCACCTTTCTTTCATATGGATAAAGGTTTGAATTTAACAGAAATCTTTGAAGCAATAGAAGAGGGCGTGGACTCAGCTATTGCTTTAACTGATGTTAAAGTGAATATATTGGTTTGTGCCATGCGTCAACAAGAAGCAGAAATAAATGCGACATTATTTGACTATTTACAACAACGTGATAGTCAATTTGTCTGTGGTATTGATTTTGCTGGTCCGGAAGCACCTTTTCCTCCCACAAAAATTGAGTCACAAATACAGTATGGTGTCGATAAAGGTTTTAATTTAACTTTGCATGCAGGTGAATGTGGTTGTGTGCAAAATGTGGTGGAATCAATAAGAATGGGTGCAAAACGCATCGGTCATGGTGTCGCAATTAATCAGGATGAAGCAGTGTTACAAGAAGTGAAAAAGCAAAATATACTGTTAGAAATATGCCCTAAAAGTAATATTCAAACGAAGGCTATACAAGATTTATCTGAATTGAATATGACCTATTTACTGGAACAAGACATACCGTTTCTAATCAATACAGATAATCGTACGGTTACGCAAACGAGTTTGAATGCTGAATATGAGTTATTAGTAGAGCATGATTTGATCAATATTCAACAAATAAAAATGATTAATCAAAAGGCTGTAGAATATACATTTATTTCTGATGAAGAGCAACAAGTATTAAAAAATAAGCTATCAAATTCGTAACTTAGCGAAAATTTTAGCATTATATTTAACTCTCGAGACTCGAAAGAGAACACGAGGGTTTTTTTATGCAAAAAAGGCATAAAAATACAAAATGTTCATAGGTTGCATTTGTATATAAAACGAATATTTATTCATATATTGTATGTTCATACATCTGCGTTTTAGGTAGTCCTAAAGTACGATTGAGGTCGGGGTAATATTCTGTTTTACTATAAATTAAGCGTTATATTATAGAAACTGTCTAGGCACAAAAAATGGAAATCATGTCATTTATTTAGATAGACAGTGGATGTTTCATTTTATTGTTTGGCATGCAATGGCGCATCGTATCTCTAAAATGACAACTTAAGCGTAGAAGGGAAAAGAAATACATGCAAAATTATTGGAAAATATTACCGCCAAGTGTGTGCTTACTTATCTTAATGATATGTATACATCTAAATTTAACAAATAATGTTGATACAGCAGTGTATCAATGGTTACATCAATCATTGAGTAGTAATGTAGTAGAACGTTATCTGAAAATCATTTCGGATGTTTTTTCGCCATTCAATTGTTTGATTTTGATACTACTTATTTTAGCTATCTTATTTTTTGTTAATAAATTCAAATTTTGGTGGTATGGATTTTGGTGCTTCTGTGTACTACTCATTGGCACATTTTTGAAAAACATTATCCAACGCCCAAGACCGAGTGCATCCTTTGATGGGTACAGCTTCCCAAGTATGCATGTACTAAGTGTCTGTTTGTTGGTTGTACTTGTATTATTGTTGAAGCGTAACAGTATACTATATGTGTTAAGTCTGGTATTGGTTATTTCTATTATGATATCTAGAATTTATTTACAAGCACATTATTTTACAGATACTATGGGTAGTCTGTTTGTATTGTGGGCGATGGTTCAAGCATTGCAAATCGCACGTAAGAGTGATGTGCGGTTTCAAAGTAAGTATTTTAAAGAGCGACTACAACAAAATTAACTAAGTTGATACTAAAATGTAAAAACCTCTCCATCATAGTTATTTAATTAGCTATGATGGAGAATTTTTTTGAATTTATATCTATTTGTATCAGTAAATTAATAGCATATTCGTTGAATTCATAGTCAATTGAATTTTACGGAGGTGCTATTATATTTAATTTCTGATAAATAAAATATACACGATTACATTAAACTATATTAGTTACTAATGTTTATAAAGTTAAATTTCTAATTTAAATGGAATATAAGTAAATTTTTGTTTGAAACGCTTTCAAAATAAGATTATAATAAAATAATAAATTTGAAGGGGTTGTAATAAAGTGAAAGTAAATAAAAGTTTAATATTTATATTGGGGGCACTCGGTGGTTTATTGTATGGATATGATAACGGTGTCATTTCTGGTGCGTTACTATTTATACATGATGATATTCCATTGAATAGTTTTACAGAGGGGCTAGTAGTAGCATCTATGTTAGTAGGTGCGATTATTGGTGCAGGTAGTAGTGGTCCCTTATCCGATAAAATCGGACGACGACGACTTGTATTAATTATTGCAATTGTTTATATTATAGGATCTTTAATTATGGCATTTACACCTAATATGCCTGTTTTAGTATTAGGTAGATTGATTATTGGTTTAGCAGTAGGTGGTTCAATGGCGACGGTTCCAGTATACTTGTCAGAAATGGCACCTACAGAATACCGTGGTTCTTTGGGTTCGTTAAACCAATTGATGATTACGATTGGTATATTAGCAGCGTATCTTGTGAATTTTGCATTTTCCGATATAGAAGGTTGGAGATGGATGTTAGGGTTAGCTGTAGTACCTTCTGTTATCTTATTAGTAGGTATAGCATTTATGCCGGAAAGTCCAAGATGGTTATTAGAACATCGTAGTGAAAAAGCAGCACGTGATGTAATGAAGATTACATTTAATAATGAAAAAGAAATTAATACAGAAATAAAAGAGATGAGAGAGATTTCAGCTGTATCTGAATCTACTTGGGCAATTTTAAAATCACCATGGTTGAGACCTACATTAATAATTGGTTGTGTATTTGCATTGTTTCAACAAATAGTAGGAATTAATGCCATAATTTTTTATGCACCAACGATATTTAGTAAAGCAGGATTAGGTGAAGCTACATCTATATTAGGTACGGTTGGTATAGGTACGATTAATGTTATCGTTACTATAATTGCAGTATTTATTGCAGATAAAATTGATCGTAAGAAATTATTGGTCACTGGTAATATTGGAATGATAGCTTCATTGTTGATTATGGCAATTTTAATATGGACAATTGGTATTGAATCTTCAGCCATAATAATTATTATTTGTTTGTCATTGTTTATTGTATTCTTTGGAATGACATGGGGTCCTATCCTATGGGTAATGTTGCCAGAAATGTTCCCAATGCGAGCAAGAGGTGCTGCAACAGGTATGGCAACTTTAGTATTGAATTTTGGTACGTTATTGGTTGCACAGCTCTTCCCAGTGTTAAACGGAGCGTTAAGTACAGAGTGGGTATTCTTAATCTTTGCAATTATAGGTGTATTAGCTATGATATTTGTAATTAAATACTTACCAGAAACACGTGGACGTAGTTTAGAAGAAATAGAATATGATTTACGTAAAAAAACTTCAGGCGCAAGTCCTTCAGAAATTTCATAAAATAGTGATTGTTACATTGATGAACACAGAATATTAGATAAAAAAGCCCTTAAATGAATTTTAAAAATTCTTTTAAGGGCTTTTATTTTTTAATATATACTCAGGCCTTGTCTTTAATTATTCGGTTCTTTTTGCGTTTGACTCGCATGTACATCAATATAGTAGCAATGAGCCATATAGGTAAGAAATAAACGGCTTTTCTTGTATCGTCAGAAAAGAATAATAAAACGAAAACAAAAAAGAAAAATGCAAGGACGGTATAACCTGATATAAAGCCACCTTTTAATTTGAACACATTTTGCTTATGTTCTTTTTTATTTGTATGGGCGTATTTAATATAGGAAACTATAATCAAAATCCAAACAAGTAAATACAATACCGTTGAAATTGTTGTAATATAAATAAAAAGTTGCATCGTATTCGGAAAAATATAGTTTAACATTACCGCTACTAACAATATAGAGGTTGAAATAAACATCGCTATATGTGGTACGCCATGCTTATTAGTCTTGCCCATTAAAGCTGGTGCTTGTTTGTCTTGTGCTAAACCATAAAGCATTCTACTATCTGAAAAAATACCACTGTTTGTAGCAGAAGCGGCAGCAGTTAATACTACAAAGTTGATCGCACTAGCTGCAAAAGGTATCCCAATAAGCGCGAATACTTGTACAAACGGACTTTTATCGGCTGATATATGGTTCCACGGCGTTATGGACATAATAACGACTAGTGATCCAACATAAAATAATAATATTCTAATAGGAACGCTATTAACAGCACGAGGTATAGAAACTTGAGGATTTTTTGTTTCTCCTGCAGTAACCCCAATTAACTCGATACCTATAAATGAATAGACTGCCATTTGGAATGACATTAAAAAGCCATATGCACCATGAGTGAACACACCATTTTCATATAAATTACTGAAACTAGCAGTGGAATGATCAGTTTTAAAGCCTAAAAAAATAAATGCTAAACCGACAATGATTAATACGACGATTGTGACAATTTTAATCATAGAGAACCAAAATTCGATTTCTCCAAATAAGTTAGAACCTAATGAGTTAAAAGCCATCAGTAACAGAACGATGAATAAAATTGTAAGCCAGTTTGGTATATTTGATGACCAATAGCTCACATATGATCCCATAGCTGTTAAATCGGACATACTTGAAGTAATCCAACTCATCCAGTATGTCCAACCAATCAAGAAACCAGCATAAGGACCAAGTTGGTCATTTGCGATATCTACGAACGATTTATATCTAGAATTGCTTAGTAATAATTCTCCCAGTCCCCGCATAAACATGAATAGAACTACACCAATAATTAAATATGTAAAAATAATAGATGATCCAGTCAATGAAATTGTTTGACCAGAGCCTAGAAATAAGCCTGTACCAATAGCTCCGCCAATTGCAATTAACTGAATATGTCTATTACTTAAACCCCTTTGAAGGTGATCTGACATTAAAATGACTCCTTTGTGTTCAAAGACGTAAGTAATTATCATCTATAATATTTGAAAAATAACTTTATTGCAAATTTTAACTAATGCAATTATATAAAATTAATTTATTATCAATTAATAATGATTAAAATGTAATTAGTTTTATTTTGTTCGCTAAAAAGTCCTATTTTATAGGATTATTCATATTTAGCGCTAATACGATGATTCATTTTTTCAATATAGAATTAAAAATTGAATTGACACTGATTATACAGTAGTGTATCGTACGTTAAAACATAGTAAACATATCGGAATAAAAATCAAAGTACTAATTATAATAAGTTATTGATTTTTAAATTGATTGATACTTTGTCTAATATGGCTTAAGGAGGCATTATGAAAACAAAATATAACATAGTTTTTCTAAGCTCTATTGGTATATGTACAGCATTTATTTTATATGGGGCAATTTTCACGAAGCAATTTGAAACTTTTACGACTGCCTTGACTCAGTATATTTCTGTTCAATTTAGTTGGTATTATCTTATTTTGGTCGTTATTTTCCTAGTATTGTGTCTATACTTATTATTTTCAAATTATAGAGATATTAAATTAGGTAAAGAAGATGAAGAACCAGAGTTTTCATTAATATCATGGTTTTCAATGTTATTTTGTGCAGGTATGGGCATGGGATTAGTGTTTTGGACCACTTCAGAACCAGTGAGTGATGCATTTATACTTTCACCAGACCACAAAGAGGGTTCTAAAGGAGCGATAGCATCGGCATTGCAATATTCCTTTTTCCATTGGGGCATCCATGCTTGGGCAGTCTATTGTATCGTTGCACTTGTCTTTGCGTATTTCAGTTTTTACAAAGGATATCCTGGTTTAGTTAGTGCGATGTTAAAACCATTGCTAGGAGAGGGCAAGTTACAAGGCTATATAGGAAATGTAAGTGATATATTAGCTGTAATTGCTACAGTAACTGGTGTCGCTGCAACACTTGGATTTGGAACAGCTCAAATTAATGACGGATTGAATTTTTTATTCGAGGTGCCATCGAATCTATTTGTTCAAACCTTTATTATTATCATGGCCACAGTAATATTTACGATTTCAGCTTGGTCCGGTATTAGTAAAGGCATCAAACATTTGAGTAATATCAATATGATTTTAGCAGTAATTATACTGGTCGCCGTATTTATTGTGGGACCAACGCTATACATACTTAATATGTTCACCAATACATTAGGGAACTACATGGCTAATTTTTTAAAAATGAGTTTAAGTCTACCTTTAGATGCAAATGATAAAAGATTTTCATGGATGAAAAATTGGACTTTGTTCTACTGGGCATGGTGGATTGCATGGTCTCCTTTTGTTGGAATATTTATTGCACGTATCTCAAAAGGGCGTACAATCAAGGAATTTATATTGGGTGTGTTATTTGTACCAGCGTTCATTTGTTTTGTGTTCTTTGCGGTTTTTGGCGGTGCTTCACTTTATTTAGAGGCCAACCACATTGCAAAAATTTCATCATTTAATACAGAAACGGCAACATTTGCTGTGCTTGAACATTTTCCATTTGGATTTATTTTAAGTATTTTAACTATTATTGTAGTAGCAATATTCTTTATTACTTCTGCTGATTCGGCAACTTATGTATTAGGTATGCTGACTTCTAAAGGTTCTCTTAATCCATCAGGGTTAATAAAGGTAAGTTGGGGCATTATTTTAGCATTATTTGCAATTATTATGTTCTATACAGGAGGGATGCAATCAATACAAAATTTGATGATTATCACAGCATTACCATTTTCAGTAATCATTATCTTGATGCTTATTTCGTTCTTTAAAGTACTCAGTGCAGATCATAAGAAGCAACCCAAGACAATTCAAGCAGAAGTATATCAACCATCTGAACGTGTTAAAGAAACTGAAAGCTAGTCACTCATACGCCACTTTTTAATTTAAAAATACTGAATTTTCCGAAAGTTTATACCTATACATGGGCATGAAAGGGGATTTAATAATGACTAAAAAAATACATTTTAATGCATTTGTACAAAATTCTCCATCACCTTATTCATCGGGGCTATGGAAGCATGAAAAGGATAGAGGAACTGAGCATAATAAATTAAGTTTTTGGACAAATTTGGCACAAACATTAGAAAAAGGTAAATTTGATTCAATATTTATTGCAGATGTTTTAGGTACTTACAATACGTATAATAATTCATTTGATACAGCAGCAAAGTATGCCGTGCAATTACCTTCACATGAGCCAACTGCCATTGTATCAGCTATGGCAGCTGCTACCCAGCACATAGGATTTGTACCTACAATTTCTACAACATATAGTCAACCGTATAGTTTGGCTCGTCAATTATCTACCTTAGATCATCTGACAGATGGACGTATTGGGTGGAACGTTGTGACATCTTATTTAGAAAGTGAAGCGGTAAATTTAGGTTTACCTGAACGATTATCAAAGGTAGAACGATATAATCGTGCAGATGAATTTCTAGAGGTTGCATATAAATTGTGGGAAGAGAGTTGGGAAGATGGGGCAGTAGTACAAGATGTTTCCACAGACACTTACGCAAATCCGAACAAAGTACACGCTGTGACATATCATGGACAATACTTTGATATTGATGGTCCGCATCTTGTGGAACCATCTGCACAACGCACACCGGTATTATTTCAAGCAGGTGCATCTGAAAGAGGAAAATCCTTTGCAGCAAAGCATGCAGAAGCAGTGTTTTCTAAACATAACTCATTAGCAGATCTACAACAGTTTGTAGATGAGATAGGAACGAAGGCAACAGCATATGGAAGAGGCAAAGGTGATGTTCGAGTCTATCCGATGGTATTACCTATTGTGGGTAAGACAGAAGCGGAGGCTTATGAGAAATATAAAGTGTTAGAGTCATATGTTAGTCATGAAGGCGTTGCGACATTATTAAGTGGTCATACGGGTATAGATCTTTCACACATAGATCCAGATAGTTATGTGGAAGATATTCAAACAGATGCTATTCAAGTGGATTTAGATTATTATGCAAAAGATACTACAAGAAAGTGGACCTTTAAAGAAGCATTGAAGCATCATTGTATTGGTAATGGTGCCGCTATATTTATTGGTACTAAAGAACAAGTGGCTGATCAATTTGAAACATGGGCAGTCGAAGGTGGTGCCTCTGGATTTAATATAACGCAAGCATATAGTCCAGGCACATTTGAAGAACTTATTGATGAAGTTATTCCTGTTTTGCAAAAAAGAGGACTTTATAGGACTTCATACGAAGGGACTACCTTACGAGAACATCTATACGGCAAAGGACAGAGTCATATTAGTAAATCACATCCAGCACAAAGAAATAAAAAGGTAATCAATTAATAACAAACTAACACTTGCTAAAGGTATGATGAGAATGGGGAATAAATCACCATGCATAAAAAAGAGAGCGAATCTGTAATAGATTTGCTCTCTTTTTCCAATGTGTAAAATTTATGATGGATATTATAATGGCGTGTTATCGAGAACTTTTTTAGGAATAGTTTCTAAAAAATGACGATATTCGTCTAAATTAATAGTATCATCCACAAATATGATTCTACCGCCATGTCTTGAATTGCTTTGCTTAATGTTTTTAATTCGATGATAGCCTGTTGATGTGGTTGCGAAATAACCAGTTGTATAATTCAAGTCGTCAGAAACGCAAAGCTCAGCAACGACACCTTCAAAACGATTAATACAAGCCGAGATTGCTAAAGCGTCTTGCACTCTATCATTATGATGATTGTGTCTTTCAAACATGAAATTAGTGACACGAATACCTCGTAAATCAGAACCATCTAATCGATGCCCATTATTGGATGACAAGACGATTGCACCACTATAACTGTTGCTATCTTTGATGTAAGACATTGCTATTTGAAGAACGTCTTCATTAATGTGGACTTGTGCCGCTAAATCACGAATGTTTTCATTATTATCATATAAAGGCAAGCTTTCAATAGTTATTAAAGGAAGTGAAACTTTTTCAATTTTTAAATTTAAGAAATCTACTTCGCCGTTTTCATGATTAAACCCTTTGTTAAAAAAGTGAAGTAGTTTGTCAGTGATATCTGTTTCGTTACATATGGTTTCTGCACCACTAATATGCTTGTTTTGTTGGCTTGAACGCATCTTAATACTATACATAATCTAATCTCCTTTTTTAAAATTATGGAATGCACGTAATAATAGATGTATATCATCCTTATTGTGAAAATAGGATAATGAGATACGTAATATGGGCTTTTCAACGGTTGGATACCTAAAATAACTTGCAAATATGCCTTGTGCTAATAAATTTTTATAGATTACTTCTGCATCTTTAAAGTTATCAAACTCAATATATTTGATTGGAGAAGTTGGCGGTTTAAATTTAGATGGCATCTTAAAGTTAAACAAGGTGTTAAAATATATACTCAATTGAGTTAACTTAGATTCCCGGTATGTTTGGGCGTGTAAATAAAGTAAATGTCGCTTGATTTGATATAAATTGTATAAGGGAAGTGCACTTGAATAAATTATAGGCCTAGCTAAATTCACTAACAGTTGTTTGATAATATGAGAGCACATAATAATTCCGCCTTGTGCACCTAGTGCTTTAGACAAGCTTGCTGTTAAAATATCAATGTTATCTAAACTATCATAGATTTCTAAACCTAGACCATGTGAGTGATCCACAACAAGTTGCGTATTAGGGTGTCGTTTTTTTAGTGTTGTAAGTCGATGCAAATCAGCTACGTCACCATGAGTTGAAAAAATACTATCAGTGACAATGACTTTTGTAGTGTTTGGGTAATGGCTGAGTTGTTCTTCTAATGTATCGTAGTCTAAATGTGGGAAAATTTGCTTTGATAAACCACTTAATTTAATACCGTCGATAATGCTGGCATGATTTCTAGCATCTGAAAACACAACAACGTCTTGCCCTTTAAATATATTGAATATAGCTAAATTTGCATCATAACCACTATTAGTAATAAGGCAATCTTCGAATGGGTAATATGAGCAGAATAAACGTTCAAGCTCATGATAAAGTATACTATTGCCACTAACTAAGCGAGAACTAGCATAGTTAATGCCATAGTATGCAAGGTAATCATTGAGATGATTTACGTTGATTGGTAATTGTGCCAATCCTAAATAATCATTCGATGTGAAATTGATATAAGTTTTTCCGTTAATGGTAATATATTTCTTAGAAACATATTCTGCTGTGTTTAACCTTCTAAAAGTAGGTTGTTGTCTCAATTTATTTAGACGTGCTTCAAAGTTAATCTTAATCACCCTTTTATTGTTCGGTTATATTAATATTATTAACTTAATCAAGGATGGTTGATAAAGATTTTGTGAAAATGTTTACCATTTTTTTAATTTCTTTGTTGGACATCGTAAGTATAGGTACAAAGGTCACGACATTTTCTAAGTTACGAATCATTAAACCACGTGCCTTACATTCAGCAATAATTGCTTCAACTTGATCTATAGATAAAGGATGCTTTGACGCTTTATCAGCTACTAATTCAACGCCATACATTAATCCTCTTCCTCGAATATCACCAACATGATTATGTGTTGCAAGTTTATGCAATTCATTATGCAACAATTTAGAAGTTTGTTGAATGTGACGTATAACCTGATTTTTTTTATACAGTTCAATATTTTCTAAAGCGACTGCGCAAACAAGTTGATTTCCTGTATACGTATGACCATGGAAAAATGTATTAACACCATGTGAATCACTTAAAAATGCATCATATATGTGTTGGGAGGTAAGTGTTGCGGCTAAAGGTAAATAGCCACCAGTAACGGCTTTGCCTAAACACATAATATCTGGTTCGACTTGTTCATGTTCACAAGCAAACATCTTTCCAGTTCTACCAAATCCGACAGCTACTTCATCACATATGAGTAAGATATTATATTTTTTGCATAGCTGCTCTACACCCTTAAGAAAGCCATGGGGATGGACAAATAGACCAGTAGCTCCTTGTATGAGTGGCTCTATGACAAACCCAACAATTTCATCAGCCTGTTGACGTAAAGTTGATTCGATTTCGTCTAGAATGGCATGTAACATTGCTTCTTCTGTATTGTATTGGCTTTGATACAATGATGGACTTGTAATTTGAATGTTTTCAAAGATTAAATCTTCAAATATTTGATGAAAGGTATCAATACCACCTACACTAACTGAACCTAATGTGTCACCATGATAACCGTTCTGTAATGTTAAGAATTTACATTTATTAGCATATTGGGGTTGGTTCAAATTTTTCCAATACTGATAAGCCATTTTAATCGCGATTTCTACAGCTGCACTACCAGTATCCGAATAGAATACTTTTTGCAGTGATTGTGGTGTAATGGAAACTAATTGTTCTGCAAGTTCAATAGAAGGAATGTTGGAAGAACCCAACAAGGTAGAATGAGCAATCTTTTTAAGTTGTCGATGAATGGCATGATTGAGTTGTTTATTATTGTGTCCATGAACGTTTACCCATAATGAGGCATAACCATCTAAATATTTTTTTCCATTTGTATCGTATAGGTAACTACCACGTCCCTTTTCTATAATGATAGGTGTTGATTGTCCGTAAACGCCCATTTGTGTGAATGGATGCCAAACATAATTCAAATCTTTATTTATAAGTTGTTTATTATTCATCATACTTTGCTCCTTTTAATCTTGCTAATAGTTGATTTGAAGATACTATGCTATGTACATTGGTTTCGCAAGTATACACAGTTGTAGCAAGCATTTTTTCTATTGTCTGTTTATTGTCTAATTCAATTGCTGTATGACTAAATTTGTTCATGATAATAACATTGTTAGGTAATACGCATTGTTCTAAATAGGATTGATGTACAATTATGTCACTGATTGCACCTAGTTTAGAAGGTGCTACACTAACGATGAAATCTGCAGTATCATTGATTAAATCGGTTGTCATATAATAGCTATCGTCATTTTCATAAATAGGTACTGCGATACCACCAGAGCCTTCTATTAATATGTAGTCATAGTGTTTTTCTAAATGTTGTAATTTAGTGAGTATCTTATTTCGATTAAATATTTGATGTGGCTCACGTTTGAATGCAAGATGAGGTGATACAGGATCTGAAAAAGTATAGAGTGATGTCTCCTCGTACCCAAGACCGCATTCAGTTTTATAGACTTCTAAATCTGGATATTGTCCAGGTGCACTTTCCTCAGTTTGAAAAGGTTTGAAAATACACACCTTTATCCCATCATTTTCTAATAATGTAAACAATTGTTTTGTGATATATGTTTTACCAATATCTGTGTTCGTTCCTGTTATAAAAATATTCATGTTGCACCTCTTTTGATTACAGTCTATTGCTATCATAAAACTTTTTTACCACAAATGTAAACTTAAAATAAAAATAAGTTTACATTTGTGAGTTGTGTGAAAGGAAAAATCATACGATGCGCGGATGTTATGAAAAATAAATTAATATAAAATTAGTATTATATAAAATAAAGGGGGATTAAAAATGTTATTGAAACATATTAATTTAACTGTAGATGATATTGTGGAATCGAGGGATTTTTTAATTAAATATTTTGGTTTAGTAATGAAAACTGAGCAAGGAAGAAATCCAGAGGTACTAACAGATGGGGAAGGGTTTATTCTAACGTTAATGAAAGGGCGTAAAGTATCGTATCCACAAACGTTTCATATTGGCTTTCCTCAACAGTCGAAAGAACAAGTCGATAAAATTAATTTAAAATTATTAGAAGGTGGATTTGAAGCACCAACACCGAAGCAAACGCCTCATGGTTATACATTTTATGTAATGGCACCAGGAGGATTTAAAGTTGAGGTTATGGCGTTTTAAGCGAGATGTTAATTTAATCAATAGAACGATATACTTAGCATATTTTGGAAGGTGTTTTGCTAGAATTGAAACGTCTTTTTAATCAGATTTTGTAAACTATAATCATTAATATCAGTGGAGTAATGACTATAGTTTGTGAGACTAATATTTTTTGCTAGATTTATTTTTTATTAATCTTTCTCTAAAATAAAGATTAATAAAAGGAGGATGCTGATGAAACAATATATAGTAGATGCATTTAGTGAAAATGTTTTTGGTGGAAATCCAGCTGCCGTTTGTATAGTAGAAGAAAGTTTAAGTGATGAACTTATGCTTGCAATTACCAAAGAGAACAATTTGTCAGAAACGGCATTTGCAGTTAGAAGAGGTGACAAATATCATTTAAGATGGTTTACGCCCGGCGGAGAAATTGATTTATGTGGGCATGCTACGTTAGCTACAGCTTATGTGTTAATGAATTATTATGATGCCGCATTATCTACTGTAACGTTTACAACGATGAGTGGTGATTTGATAGTAAATAGAAATGATGAGCTATATGAGATGGAATTTCCGCCATATGATTTAGAAAGTGTAAATCAATTAGATGAAATTGAAGCGGCAATTGGTATAAGACCACGTGAAGTTTTTAAGGGACGAGACTTGCTATGTGTATTAGATGATGAAAAGTCTGTTATTGACTTAAAACCAGATCTAAAGAAAGTAGCTGAATTAGAAGGATTGTTACTACAAGTGACGGCTGAAGGAACTGATTATGACTGTGTATCTAGAAGCTTTGCGCCCAAGCTAAATGTGGATGAAGATCCAGTTTGTGGTTCCGGTCATTGTCATATTATTCCTTATTGGTCTGAAAAATTAAATAAAGAAACGATTAACGCTTATCAAGCATCGGCACGTGGTGGAAGTATTTATGCTACATATAAAGATGGGACATTGACGCTTGCAGGAAAAGCGACATTGTTTGCAATAAGTGAACTATATATTGATTAAATAATTCGTATTACTAGGTTAATTGTAATACGAAAAAGCAGCAATTTTCGTAGAGAAAATTGCTGCTTTTTAATTATTTATGTGTGCTACATTAACATGGGTTATCCAGGTATATTTACAAAATCTTGTTGTTCTAATTTCACAGATTCTCCACGATTGTACATTTTTTCTGCATGTAACTCTCCCCAATAACAAAGAGAAGATAAAATCTTTCCTAGTGTCTCACCATATTCAGATAGCTCATATTCAACTTTAGGTGGCACTTGATCATAGACGATACGATTGATGATGCCGTCATTTTCTAATTCGCGAAGTTGTTGTGTTAACATTTTTTGGGTAATTGAAGGTATTGCACGTTTTAACGCAGATGTGCGCATAAGTCCATTGTTTTGCAAATGACATAAAATAACAGGTTTCCATTTACCTCCGATAACATCTATTGTAGCTTCTACACCGATATTATAAGTTTTACTCATATTTTCTCCTCCTTATAGGAACTAAAAAGTACCTATAGCACTTTTAAGTGCGTACTTCCTCTTTGTGTATGTGTAGTTTATATTAACACATATAATAAAAAAGAAGGAGTCATAAAAATTATGAATAATAATAAATTTGCTATTTTTGCATTAGCTATGTCAGCCTTTGCGATTGGTATGACAGAATTTATTAGTGTAGGCTTGTTACCACTAATTAAAGCATCATTTAACACAAGTATTTCAATGGCAGGATTAACAGTATCACTATATGCGATAGGAGTTACGATAGGCGCACCGGTGCTTACACCATTGACAAATAAGATGAAACGTAAACACTTGCTATTAGGTATTATGTTGATATTTATTATTGCCAATGCTTTAGCTGCAGTATCTGTAACATTTAGTATGTTATTGGCTATGCGTATCTTGTCAGCACTTATGCATGGCGTGTTTATGTCTATTGCTACTGCAATTGCAAGTGATTTAGTTACACCAGATAAACGTTCAAGTGCAATTGCAATGATGTTTACTGGATTAACAGTTGCTACAATAACAGGTGTGCCATTAGGTACTTGGATTGGTCAACAATTTGGTTGGGAAATGTCCTTCGTGGCAATTGCGGTTATCGGTTTAATTAGTCTTATAGGAAACTGGTTAGTTGTACCAAAAGATTTAAATGAATATGATCAAGCACCAATTGTTGAACAATTGAAAGTATTCAAGAATAAATCATTAATGATGATTTATTTAATTACTGCATTAGGTTATGGTGGTACATTTGTTGTGTACACGTATCTTACTACTATTTTGACAGATGTAATGCACTATAGTGACAACGCCGTAGTTATATTACTGATTGTTTATGGGGTTATGGTTGCAATTGGGAACACTTTAGGTGGAAAATTAACAAACCATCAACCGACAAAAGTACTAGTAGCTATCTTTACAATTCAAGCTATCGTACTATTATTTGTTGGTATTACAGTGACACACCAGCTTATCGGTACAATTGCAGTGTTATTGATGGGATTATTTGCCTTTATGAATGTTCCAGGATTACAGCTTATTGTTGTATTATTTGCAGAAAGAAAACAAAAATCTACAGTTAACTTTGCATCAAGTTTAAATATTGCGGCCTTTAATATTGGTATCACTTTAGGATCGGTCATTGGTGGATTTGTATTAAACCATTTTTCACTTACAATGACACCATATTTCGGTTTTATCATGGTTATTCTTGCGAGTATGATGATGTTCTTAACGTATAAAAAGGAAACAACTGAACAAGCATTACTTGGCGATACTTGTACTGAATAGGAAAATAAACAACATGGTATATTAATTGTTTATGAGAAAATTACATTATTTTAAGAGTAATTTTATTTCAAAAAAGTCAATTCACATCAATCAATTTATATTCTTTGAATTAGTATTAAAAACATTTTAAAATTGTATGTGGGTCATATAATTTTAAAAATAATTGAGAGAAGTGAATGTTTATGAATTTAAAAGATGCATTGTTTGAAAAGTTAGAGAAAAAAGAAAGTGAAATGATCAAACACAGACGTTATTTGCATCAACACCCTGAGTTATCTTTCCAAGAGGAGCAAACGGCACAATATATCAAAGATTTCTATAAAGGGAAAGATGTAACTGTAACGCAACCTGTAGAAGGTAGCAATGCGGTTATCATTGAAATTAAGGGGAATAAGCCAGGAAAGACAATTGGACTACGTGCAGATTTTGATGCATTACCAATTACAGAAGAAGCAGAAGTAGAATTCAAATCTTTAAATGAAGGCGTAATGCATGCATGTGGGCATGATGCACATACTGCATATTTATTAGGTTTAGCTGATTCGCTACTTGAAATTAAAGAACAACTTTCCGGTACAGTTAAAATTATTCATCAACATGCTGAAGAGATGCCTCCAGGTGGCGCGCAACAAATTGTAGAATCAGGTGCCTTAAAAGATGTCGATGAAATATATGGAATTCACGTTGCACCAATTATTGGACCAAATGTTATTGCATATAATAAAGGTAATGCATTTTCAGGAAGTTCTACTTTCACATTGAAAATTAAAGGACTCGGTGGCCATGCTGCAAGTCCACACAAAACACATGACGCATTAGTAGCTGGAACAAACTTTGTGAATACGATTCAAACAATTGTATCGAGAAGAATTGATCCACTAGAAATGGGTGTTATTACAATTGGTGCATTCGAAGCACCCGGCGGAGCAAATGTGATTCAAGATACTGTGACGATTAAAGGGACAGCAAGATACTTGAATGATAATTTGGAGCAATTTATGTATCAAGAAATTGATAAAGTTGCTCAAAGTGTAGCAGTTGGGTTTGATGTTACTTATGATTTAGATTATCAATTTGGTTACCCAGTATTGTATAATCATCCAGAACATACACAAAATGTAGCTGATATCTTGAGTGAGAGTAAGGGCGATTATTATGAACACTTAGTTGAAATTCCACCGGTTACTGGTTCGGAAGATTTCGCTTACTATTTAAAAGAGATTCCAGGTACATTCTATATAGTAGGATGTAAACCAGAGGCTGTAGAAACACCGTATATGAACCATCATCCTAAATTTGAAGTTAATGAAGATGCACTTATTGTTGCTGCAAAATCATTAGGGGAAATTGCTATCAATCGTTTGTCAGCTGATTAATCTAGTTTATAAATATATAAGGAAAAAACCAGAGAATGGGACATAAATCTCCATTCTGAAAATAAAAGAGCTAATCTCAATAGATTAGCTCTTTTTATATTTAAAATTTTACGATTTGAAGGTGCATGCTTATTTAGTGGGTAATCACTCACTTATACTACGTCGAGCGTTAGCATGTTACAAAGTCGATACAATATGCTTATTAAGATAGAAAAGTTAAATTTTCATATCTTTGACTTGTTCATAAACACATTTTAACTATAACAAGTTAAGCGATTTACCTGTTTTAAGTACATCATCAAAGTTCTTAAAGCTCGTCTCAACCATATTGGAAACAGCTTCGTCTGTATTGGAACCAATATGCGGTGTAATAAGTACTCTAGGATACATATTGAGTAATGATTGAACATCTTTATCTACTATAGGTGACCATGCATCAAATTGTTTAAAGAAGACACCTTGCTCATTTGGCAATACATCTGTTGCAAAACCAGCAATCTTATTTTGCTCTAAAGCAGTGACAATATCATGGTTATTTTGTAGTTCACCTCGTGCAGTATTAATCAAAATAGCATCGGATTTCATTTTCTCTAAGAAAGATTGATTAATCATACCATCATTTTCTCCAGGAATATGAGGAACATGGATACTAACGATATCACTTTGATTAAGTAATTCGTCCAAAGTTACGTAGTCTAATGTATCTTTACATGCATCATTTGGATAAAGATCATAGCCTAATACTTTAGCACCTAAGCCCTTAAATAATGTTGCCTCAGTATAACCAATCTTTCCGGTTCCGATTATACCTACAGTACAATTTCTCACTTCTTTGCTAAACATTTTGCTATCAACCCTAAAATCAAGTTGATGTGTCCTACTTGTCGTAAATGGAATATTGCGGAGTAAGTTTAACGCTAATGTAAGTGATAGTTCTGCAATTGCATTCGGTGAATAGCTAGGAACATTTGCAACCTTAATACCAAGTGATGTTGCAGCGTCTAAATCTATATGTGATGTGCCCACTGTTCTTGTGAAAACATAATGAATGCCTTGTGCCTTCATATACTTCAAATTTGTTTCTGTTGCATGGCAATTTGCTCTTAGTAGTACTGCATCATGTCCATCAACTAATGTAATATTGTCAGTTGTGAGTAGGGATTCCACCAATGTTAACTCGAATTGATAAGTATTGAAGTGATTAAAAATTTCAATTTCATGTGGTCTTACTCCGAAACAAATAATTTTAAACATAAGATAACCTACTTTCTAAGATGTGATATTAAAAAATGCCAAGATTACCAATTATTTTTAATATAACTAACCAACTTGGAATAACAAATACTGCGGCAATCGTTGATAATAATGATGCATTGGATGCAAGTACTGCTTCTTTGTCAAAGCTGATTGCATAAGCTACTGCTACGGTAGCAGCCGGTGTTGCCATCATTACAATCATTGTTGTTACTGCGTTCATATCGAATACTAGGATGCCAGTCAATGTAGTGATAATAAAAATAAGTAGATTTATTAATGGTACGATGATTGTTTTAATACCTGCATAATACCAAGTTGTTTTATTTTTAGCAGCTTCATTAAAATTAATTTCAGCTAAAGTGGCACCAATAGATAGCCAAGCAAGTGGTGAAGCTAGCTTAGATAAAAAGAGTATTGGTGCATAAATCCAAGGAAGTGTTTGGTCAATACGGAAAATTGAAACAGATATTGGATTACCTTTTTGGCTATTTAGTACTGTGATATGTGGTGTTAAGTCTTGAACTAACCAGATTAGTAACCCTAAAAATGTCGCGATAACAATTGGGTTTAAAAACATTGTTTTGAGGTTTTTAAGCTCCATTTTTAGACCACTCATTTTAATATAAGCATAGGAATATAAAAATATTCTATAACCAATATTGAAAATGTTGGCATAAATTACACCGATAGGACCTAACATTGCACTGATTATAGGAATGCCGAAAAAAGTTGTTGAACTAAAGACAGATAAGATTTCTAAAGTTGTCTTTTTATCTCCACTATATTTCGCATAAAAGGGTTTGATTAATATAATTAAACAGATATACATTAAAATCCCCCAAATCAAAACATTAATACCTTGTGTTAAATGTTTTTGATTTAGGTCGGTCATAAAAGCAGAAAATGCGAGCGCAGGTAGTGCTACAGTCAGCACAACTTTTGATAGTATTTTGGCTGCTTGTGCATTGAATATTTCTTTTTTTCTACAAAAGTAGCCAAGCAAAATAATTAAGACAGTTGATGCTATGGCACTGAGAAAGCCTTTGTCGGTAAATGTATTTACAACTATATTTACAAAATCCACATTTAATCCTCCATTTATAATATTTTATTTATATATTATAAAATACATAAATTGGATTTTGAGTGAAATATTATGTAAAATTTGTGAATTAAATCACAAAAATTATAATGATGCCACACAATCATAGTTAAACTCAAAAAATCAATATTTTTACATAAGTTAGAATGAATAAAGAATATGAATTTATTGGGGCTTGGATAGGTATTGATTGCTTACAGAATAGGGTTAGAGAAGAAGTTGTTAGTGAATAACAGTAATATAAAATAAAGGTGAGTCTAGAGCATAAAATCCAGAAAAATAGCACTCAGATGAATTAAATCAATTTATCTGAGTGCTTCATTTATTCAATACTTGTATTGTTGGCTCGCTTTCCTAGGGGACAGCTTCAGCCTGTAGTCTTCAGCTTGTCTTGTTCCTTCAGGAGTCTCGACAACATATGGTTCAAACAATGATGGTTTTACACATGAAAAAGTGCATTACAATCTGCATTTTAATTTTTATTGGAATATAAAATCTATAATGCAAATCGTCAAATATACAATACTTCATCTATAGTCTTTTTATTCAATACTTGTATTGTTAGCCCGCTTTCCTAGGGGACAGCTTCAGCCTGTAGTCTTCAGCTTGTCCTGTTCCCTCAAGAGTCTCGCCAACATACGTGGTATTCATAAATCAAAGCAATAATGAAAAAGGCAATTTCTATATTATTTCAATAGAAATTGCCTTTTTCCTTTGTATAAGAACATTATGTCTTATACTCGGTTTCGTATAGGTCGTAGTAAATCACTGCATTGAAAAAATAGTTCCTTTAAGAATTGTCCAATTCAGTGATATGAAACCTACGTCATTTTAATTTAAATGTTAATTAATCCTCAACACAAAAGTAAAATACTAAAAAATGTAAATTAAATTGTTCTACGAGAAGGTTTAGTTTGATCAGATAATCTAAACGACAATATCAATGCGATTACTGAAATCGCAGCAGCAACAGTAAATGTTACGTTCACTCCGTGAATAATACCAGTAATACCTTCTTTTGGTATAGATGTAACTGACATTAATGTAACAAATACAGCAGTACCAATTGCGCCAGCCATTTGTCTAAATGTATTGTTCATTGCAGTACCGTGCGCGATTAAATTATTTGGTAACTGATTGATGGCTAATGTTGTCATTGGCATCATTACCATGGAAATAGATAACATACGTAAAGCGTTACCGATAGCTAAATATGTGAAACTTGTATGTGCTGTTAACATAGTAAATGGAATTGTTGAACCAACTAATACAATTAAGCCTAGACGAGCTAACCATTTTCCACCGAATCTATCAAATAGATAGCCAGTAACAGGGTTCATTATTCCCATTAAAATTGCACCTGGTAGTAAAACAAGACCCGATTCTAAAGCTGAAAATTGTAACATGTTTTGCATATAAAGTGGCAATATAATATTAGTTGCTATTAATACGCCAAATACGAACATACTTAATACAGTACCTAGTGTATAAATACTATAGTTAAATACTCTAAACTCAAGCATAGGTTCTTTAAGTTTTAGTTGTCGACGAATAAATACGATTAAAGCAATGATTCCGACGATAAGTGGTGCTAAGAATTGAATACTTGCCCAACCTGCTTCTCCGACAGAACTAAAGCTATAAAGTAGTCCGCCAAATCCTAGTGTAGACAAAATGACTGATGGAATATCTAGTTTTGGTTGTGTTGTTTCTGTGACATTCTTTAATAGGAAATAAGATGTGATGATGATAATAATAGCTATAGGAAGCACAACGTAAAAGACGCTTCTCCAAGATAGGTGTTCTACTAATACGCCTGAAAGTGTAGGACCAATCGCTGGTGCGAATGCGATAACTAAACCGAAAAGTCCCATGGCAGTACCACGTTTTTCAACTGGGAAGAGTAAAAATAAAATTGTCTGCATTAGTGGCATCATAATACCTGCACCTGCAGCTTGTAATACACGGCCGATAAGTAATGTAGTAAATTCAGGTCCGACTGCACAGAGTAGTGTACCTGAAGCAAATATAATCATAGCGGTTAAAAATAATTGCCGAGATGTAAACCTTTCGATTAAGAAAGCTGTAACTGGTATCATAATACCATTTACAAGCATAAATATGGATTGTAACCATTGAACTGTACTTTCGGATACTTGTAAATCTTTCATTATTGGTGGTAGTGCTGTACCAAGTAATGTTTGGTTAAGTATGGTGATAAATGCACCTGATAGAAGTACTATAAATAATGGGATTCTTTTTTCGACATGAAACGTTCCTGCTTCTGTCACTAAGATCACTTCTTTCTTATAAAAATTGACATTATAATATTATATCACGGTTGTATTGAATAACAAAGTTATCTGTTTTATTATTACTGTAATAAAATTCTGACTATTTTATTTAATTATAAATTTTGTTAGTAAAAAATATTATGTTAAAATTCTGAAATTAAATCGTATCCTTTTACATATTCAGTATTTAAAATTAAAATTATAAGGAATAGATTTAAATAATATAATGTCGTTTATAACGAATGACGCAATCTATAATTCTTAAAAATTGAAATTTGCGTTAGATTTAAGGAGAGTAAGCAATGGATAAAAAAGACTTAATCGCACCAGAGCAGTACAATATCGTAAGTGAGATAGAAAAATATGCAGTAGATCAGTCGAAGAGGGCGATTATTTTTGAAGAGGCATCCGGAGAAAAACAAGAAATTACGTATCATAATTTAATAAATAATGCGAATAAGGTAGGTAATGTTTTTTCGAGTTACGGCTTGAAAAAAGGGGACAAAATCTTAGTGATGATGCCAAGATGTATTGAAACATATGAAATATATTTGGCGGCACTTAAATTAGGTATTGTGATTATTCCTAGTTCAGAAATGTTACGTACAAAAGACTTACAATATAGAATTACACATGGTGAAGTTAAAGCAGTTGTAGTGATGGCGGAACGTACAAGTGAATTTACTGATATTGATGTATATCATCAACTGACTAAATTTATTGTCGGGGGTCAACAGTCTGACTGGACGTCATTAGATGATGAAAAAATTAGTGCTAGTGACTCGTTAACAAGTGAAACAACAACACGAGACGATGTCGCTTTGCTTTCATATACTTCTGGTACGACTGGAAATCCTAAAGCTGTAGTTCATTCACATGGATGGGGTTATGCGCATATGCAGATGGCACCAAAGCATTGGCTAAGCATATCGGACGATGATATCGTTTGGGCAACTGCGGCACCGGGTTGGCAAAAATGGGTCTGGAGTCCATTTTTATCTATAATGGGATCTGGGGCTACTGCATTTGTATACAATGGTAAGTTTAATGCAGAAAAATATTTACAACTATTACAGGACTATAAGATTAATGTTTTATGTTGTACACCTACTGAATATCGCCTAATGGCAAAATTACCAAATCTTATAGATTATAATTTAGAGCATTTACACAGTGCGGTATCTGCTGGAGAGCCATTGAATAAAGAAGTTGTAGATAAATTTCAAGAAAACTTTAGTCTTAAAGTAAGAGATGGTTATGGTCAAACAGAAAGTACATTACTAATTGGTTTCTTAAAGGATACTGAAGCAAAACCAGGTTCAATGGGTAAAGCGATTCCTGGTAGTCATGCTACTGTCGTAGATGATGATGGGAATTTAGCTGCAGTTGGAGAAATAGGTAATATTGCAGTTCCGGTAGACTTACCAGCCTTATTTAAAGGATATTATAAAGATCCAGAACGTACTAAAGATCCAGTTATAGGTGACTACTTTATTACAGGCGATTTAGCTAAAATTGATGAGGACGGTTATTTCTGGTTTGAAGGTAGAAGAGATGATATTATTATCAGCTCTGGTTATACGATAGGGCCGTTTGAAGTAGAAGATTCTTTAACTAAACATCCTTCAGTTAAAGAGTGTGCTGTTGTAGCAAGTCCGCACGAAATCAGAGGAAACATCGTTAAAGCGTTTGTTATTCTTCAAGATGGCGTGTCAGGTGATGAAGCTACAACAAAAGCGTTACAAAATTTCGTTAAACAGGACGTAGCACCGTATAAATATCCAAGAGCGATTGAATTTGTGGATGACTTACCAAAAACCAATTCTGGTAAAATACGTCGCGTAGAATTAAGAGAAGCAGAAAAAGAAAAACACTTAAAATAAATAAAAAAACTGCATGTCGATGAATCAATCGGCATGCAGTTTTTATTTTATATTGCATAATCTTTAATATTCTAATTTTTTATAGCTTATTAATGAAATGATATAGAAAATAGCTACATATATGATAAACAATAGAGATATTTCAGTTAGAATTTCTGTGAAGTTTGAATTCGTAAATTTCCAATACTTCCATTAGCAAGAATGTGGTAACGGTAAAATGATTTGATTATGGCTTTAAAATGTTTAAACTAATCTAATTTTATAGTTTAAATATTTTAAAAAAATAATTAGGTAAGCCTAAAGTATGATTGTATGCATTTATCATATATGGTTAACTAGAGTGCATAAGTTATGGGGGGTATAAAGATGAAAAAGTATTTTTGACTTGATACGAAGAAAGATGAAATATTTAGATGTTAGTTTAATTATTGTTTATGTTCTATTAGGCGCTATTGGTGTCATTATGGTCTATAGTGCAAGTATGGTTTCAGCATCTAAAGGTACATTGACTAGTGGTGTGCCAGTAGCTGCTAATTATTTTATGAAAAGACAATTTTTGTTCTTTGTTATGGGATTTTTAGTGATTATATTCATTAGTATGTTTATTAATATCAATGCTATTAAAAATGTAGAAATACAAAAATTTATTGTATTGAGTACCTTGGCGCTTTTGTTACTCACAATTTTAGTAGGTAAAGAGGTTAATGGTTCAAAGAACTGGATAAATCTAGGGTTCTTTAGTATTCAATCTTCGGAATTTTTAAAGCTTGCTTCTATTTTCTATCTTTCTTATATTATTGATAAATTTCTCACATTAAAAAATGATTATAAATTAAAGCATATGATACCGCCATTGGGTGTATTAGGAGTTGGCTTGTTACTTGTACTTATGCAAGGTGATTTAGGTGGAACGCTGCTAACAGTAGCAATTATAGGATCTATTTTATTGTATTCAGAGATTAAAAATAAAATTAAACTGCAAATTTTAGCTTTTACCGCAATACCTATGCTGCTATACATATTTTATACGTTGATTTTTGATTCGAAAAATCTATATAGATTAAAAAGAATACAAGTTGTATTGAATCCATTTAAATATGAAAATGGCGATGGTTATCAATTAACAAGTGCATTAACTTCTATTGGAAATGGTGGAATGTTTGGTAAAGGATTAGGCAATGGTATTTTGAAACGAGGCTATTTACCAGAACCACACACGGACTTTATTTTTACTGTGATTTCTGAAGAAACAGGTTTGATTGGTGTGTTATTTGTATTAGCACTATATGGATTTGTTTTATTTAAAGGTTTGGTCTATGCAAATAGAACAGATAACCATTTTTATAAGTTAATATGTGTCGGCGTTGTTAGTTACTTATTTATGCAAGTCTTTATAAACCTAGCTGGTATTTCAGGAATGATTCCATTAACTGGTGTAACGTTACCTATGTTGAGTTATGGAGGGTCCTCTATTATGAGTGTTAGTTTAGCTTTGGGATCAATGATTGCTGTAATACGTAAGATTAAGCAAGAAGAAATAATTAAACGGTAGCGTTTAAGGAGGTCCTGAGATGAAATTATCAAAAAAAGGAAAAATAGTAGTGATATTACTATTACTTATTTTATTGGTGGGTGGTTTTTTACTATATAAAGTCATCCACTTTAACCACGCAATTCATGATTCCAAAAATAGTATTGAATCTTTAGATAGTGGTCCAGAAAAGATTAAGGATAAAAAGCCTATATCTATTGCGATATTTGGTGTGGATTCGGATGCAACAAGAGCAAAGGAAAATATGGGACAACGTACAGATACCATATTAGTTGCCTCTATTAATCCTGAAAAAGAAAAAACGAAATTAATTTCAATACCAAGAGATACAAGAGCAAATATTGCAGGTGAAGGTAGAAGTGAAAAAATTGCGCATGCCTATGCATATGGTGGTCCCAAAACAGCAATTCATACAATAGAAAATAATTTTAATATTCCTATAGACGGTTATGTCACAGTAGATATGGATGGTTTTGAGAAATTAATTGATATCTTTGATGGTGTAGATGTGAAAAGTAATGCGACATTTAGCTATAATGGATCACAATTTGAAAAAGGTAAAAAAACACATCTGGATAGTAAAAAAGCATTGAATTATGTGCGTAGTAGAAAGGAAGATGGCGCTGGCGGTGATGAAGGTCGTACGGAACGTCAACGGCAGGTCATAGCTGAACTTTCTAAGAAAATGTCCCAAACTAATAATATATTTAAATTAAATAAAATATTAAAGGTAAGCGAACAAAATGTAAAAACAAGTTTTGATATTAATTCACTGAAAACATTATATTCACAATATAAAGATGCTACGACTTCCATAGATAAGTTATCACTTTCAGGTCAAGATTTAATCGAAGATGATGGGATTTGGTATTTTGAACCAGATGCTGTAGATAAAAAAGAAAAAATGGAATCTTTCAAAAAGAATTTAAGTAGTAAATAAAATAATGACACCCTAACACTTCAATCAATTAGAAATTGAATATGTATATGTTAGGGTGTATTTTAATATTTTAATATTTTAAGCTAGTTGTATATTGAATAAGTCAAAATTAAAATGCCAAGTAATTTAACGATAATGCAGTTAAAATGAATTAGTTTAAAGTTTAAACTACTGGGCAATGAGATAGATAAATGCACGTGTTATCTTTTTTGACTTTTTCTATTATTAAGCACATTGACGATGTCTTTGATATACGTGCCTTTTAAATGATAACTCCATTTGTATATTGAATAACTTGCTATGATACAAATAATTGGGAGAATAACCATAATAACACGCAACCCATTTTTAGTAAGTTCACTTTGTTCTTGTCCAGGTTGATAGCCTAATAATGTAAGGCTCCAACCAGTTGCAAGACCCGAAAAGGCCATTGCAGTTTTCATTAAAAAGGTTTGTGTGGAAGTAATAACACTTTCGTTTCTTTGGCCGAATTTCATTTCGCTATAATCGATAACATCAGCAATTGAAACAGTGATGATACCCATAATGAGCCCAGAACCAATTTTAATAAGTGACGTACCTACAATTACAGGAATAAATGCTTTTGGCGCAATATAACCCGCAGCTAAAATGACAAGTAATCCGAAGATAATACTGCACGTGGCAATCGGATATACACGCTCACGTGATAGCCATTTTGCAATTTTAGGAAATAAAAATAAAGCGATAATTTCCATGAAGCCCATCCCATTATAAAGAGAAAATAAGAATTTTGAGTCAGTAACATAACTAAAATAGTATATCATGACATTACCAATCAATTGGCCACATAGGAAGAAGGTAAGTATCATTCCTATATAGGCTAATAATTCTTTATTGGTAAATAATATTCTCCAAATATCTTTGAATCTTAATGTGATACCTGTATCTATATTAGTAGGTGCTTCATGTACATTCTTTACAGTAATACCAATCGTTATATTAAATATAATAATTGTAATAAAGGCTAAGATTAGAAAACCAGTTGATTGATCACCATTTCCGAATAAATCATCTAAAAATATAACAATAGTTAATCCTAATGCGCCTAAAATTAAATTTGCTAAACTTGCAAAGATACGTGGAATTACAGATACTTCTTCACGTTCTGTTGGGTTGTTTGTCAAATTGGGCAACCAGGACCAATAAGGAACGTCCATCATTGTATAAGTCATGCCCCAAATAATATACATAATTGAAATAAAGACATATAGAGATGTACCTTCTAAATGAAAGTTGGTAAATATTAAAACAGTAATAACTGAATTGACGAGCGTACCAATTACTAACCAAGGTCTGAATTTTCCCCACTTTGTTTTGGTCTTATCAACAATCATGCCCATGATTGGATCATTGATTGCATCCCATATTCGAGCTACAAAATATAAAGTTCCAACAAAACTCGCTGCAACGCCGAGTATATCTGTAAGATAATACATTAGATAAATGCCAATGAGGTTGACGACTAAATCTTTACCGAATGCACCAAAACCGAATGAATATTTCTCTTTACGTGTTAATTGTTTTTGCAATAATATCACCCCTTGACAAAGTTATAAGAATGTAAGCGCTTTTATTTAATGGTATAAAAAATAACGATAGCACTTAATCTATTCGAATACTTTATGATTGACTATAGATTTAATAATTTTGACGTTATATTTACTTTGACCTATTAAAATAGGGTTAATAAAAACCAGTTAACGCCCAATAAAATATTGAGCATAGTAGACTGGTTTTTATTTTATTGAATGAAATATTATTTAAATTCAGGTAGCCAATCGCCGTGGGCTTTAATTAAGTCATCGCATAGCGCAATGATATCATCGATTGAAAGTTCGGATGCTGTATGTGGGTCTAACAATGCTGCTTGGTAAATTTTATCTTTTCTTAAAGAACGGGCAGCTTCAATTGTTAATAATTGTGTATTGATGTTTGTACGATTTAATGCTGCTAACTGCTCTGGTAAATCTCCAATGTAAGTAGGAGCGATACCACTGGCATCAACTAAACAAGGCACTTCTACTACAGTATTTTCAGGTAAATTGCTAATTAATCCTCCTGTATTTAAAACATTACCACCAATTTTAAATGGTTTGTCTGTTTCCATTGCTTCAATAATGTATGAGCCGTATTCATGAGAACGTTCATGTGTTAAATTTTGATCATTTACGATATCATCGCGCATTTGCTTCCAATCTTCAATTTGATTAACACAACGACGTGGGTATTCATCTAATGGAATATTATATTTATCAATTAATTCAGGGTACTGATCTTTAATAAAGTATGGATGATATTCTGCATTGTGTTCTGAAGATTCAGTGACATAATAGCCAAATTTATCTAGTAGTTCGAAACGGACCATATCATCATGTGTCGTTTTTTGTTTTGCTTTAGCACGTTTTTTAATTTCAGGATAGATATCTTCACCATTCTGATTAATTTCAAGTAACCATGCCATATGGTTAATACCTGCAATTTTCCATTGAATATTATCTTTAGGCATTTCTAAAGATTCTAATAGGTGATCGGCACAAACTTGAACGCTGTGACATAGACCAACTGTTTTAATACCTTCCTGTAACATAATGTTTGTTAAAACAGCCATAGGATTTGTGTAATTTAAAAACCATGCATCTGGACATACTTCTTTCATATCACGTGCGAATGCTTGCATAACTGGAATTGTTCGTAAATTTCGGAAGATTCCACCAATACCTAGTGTATCTGCGATGGTTTGTCGTAGGCCATATTTTTTTGGGATTTCAAAATCTGTAATTGTTGCAGGATCATAACCTCCAACTTGAATAGCATTTATGACATATTTTGCTCCTCGCAAAGCGTCTTTTCTATTATGATAAGCAGTTACTTTCACTGTAGAATTTAAGTTCTTTTTAAGGTTATTTAACATCAATTCGGAATCACGAAGGCGTTCTTCATCAATGTCAAAAAGAGCAAATTCAAAATCTTGTAAAGC
Source organism: Staphylococcus sp. ACRSN (assembly GCF_022346615.1). Lineage (GTDB taxonomy): Bacteria > Bacillota > Bacilli > Staphylococcales > Staphylococcaceae > Staphylococcus. The sequence goes on from NZ_JAKRNS010000001.1 coordinate 277,236, forward strand.
ATCAACTGTCATACAATCACCTAATACATTTTTTGCGAAAACTGTACTTCCAGCTCCTAAAAACGTAATTTTACTCATATATTATCCTCCTAAAAGTAGCATATTAAATATCCGAAATTATTATTCGAAAATTCAGATATTTAACTTTAAAGTTTATATTTGAATCGCTATAGCTTAGTTATAGCTTAGTTACTTTAGGAAGAATGTTCAATCGTAAATAAAATTGAAATGAGTAATATATTGCTACTGCTAATCGATGAATATTTTGTCGACGGACATAATAGAAGTATCTCTTCTATATCTATTTGGCGAAACCCCGACAATTTTTTTGAAAACCTTACTAAAATAATTACTAGATGTATAACCAACTTCTAAAGCAATGGCTTCAATATTCAATTCGTCTGTAGATAATAAAACGAGTGCTTGTTTAACACGCGTCTTGGATAAATAGTTAATGGGTGTATCTTTTACGGATTTTTTAAATTGACGTGTAAAATGATATTTAGATAATTGAGAAACAGCTACAATATCATCAAGTGTAATGTCCTGTTTATAGTTATTTTCGATAAAATGTATCGCCCTGGCTATGGTGATTGGGTATTGCTGGGTTTGTTGTTGGCCATACTCAAAGTATTCAAGGCATTTCATAATAAAAGTATATGCACAAGAAGATGCATCATAGCCATGTTTGATGCCTAATGTCTCTATTCGTTTTAATGTTTCTATAATATGTTTAATTGGTTCAGAATGCAGGGATAGCTTAAAAGTATGACCATAATGAGTAATGATTTGCTGAAATAAGCGACCAACTTCATCGCCGTACATGGTGAAATAAATAAACTCCCATTCTTCCGAGTGAGAAGGTAAAAAGTAACAGTGATCACTTGGAACATGTACAAAAAAAGCTTCACCAGTTTCCAAATAACTGGTTTGATTGTCTATGTTTATAGCACCTTGACCATTCAAAGTATATTGAAATATGTATATATCTTGTTCTCCTCTATGTAAGCCATGCCAGCGATAATCATGTGTGTCTCTTAATTCATAGCCAATAGCATTTAGGCCTGCAACCTTACTTTGAAAATCACCTTTAAATCTAAATCCATATGAGTTGTGTTTAATTTCATTTTCCAAATTAAATACTACCTCCATTCATTTGATTTTTATTCTATCATTATTTGATATATAAATAATATTCAAATATGTAAGTGATACTATATTTTTAAAAAATTAGGATTGGCAAAATATAACATCTTAGAAAAATATAAATAGTGATTATTTTTGAATTGAGATGTGGTAAAATGCGTGTTAACTGTGGAAAGTAAACAACAGTAACAGAAATGGAGGGTTGAGGATGTGTACAGGATTTTCGGTATTATCACCTCAAAATATTAATTATTTAGCAAGAACCATGGATTTTGATTTTGAATTTAATGGTATTCCAATAGCGGTACCTTCTAAATATAATTGGACGTTTGATGTTCAAGGTCCAACGGAATTAGATTATGGATTTATTGGTACAGGAGTTATGGTAGGGCGTTATAGCTTTGGAGATGGTGTCAATGAACGAGGTTTGGCCATTTCTAATCATTATTTTACGGGTGAAGCGAGTTATGCTTCAGAGTCGCGAGAAGGTTATTTTAATATGGGGCCTGAAGAGTTTATTGTATGGGCATTAGGATTAAATGATTCAATTGAAACATTAAAGGAAAATATAAATAAAGTTAATATTATTGCAGTAGAGAACAAGGCATTAAATAATATTCCTCCATTGCATTTTATAATTACAGATCGAACGGGTGACACAATTTCAGTAGAGCCTAACGCAGGCTTATTAACTGTTAAAGAAAACCCTGTGCATGTACTGACGAATAATCCTAAGTTAGAATGGCATTTAGAAAATGTTAAAAATTATGTTCATTTAACGCCAGAAAATGGAAGAGAAAAACAATTTGGTGAGCAGGTATTTGCGACATTGGGAGTTGAAGGTGGAACTCATGGTTTGCCGGGCGGCTTTACATCTGCGGAACGTTTTATACGTGCAACCTATCTACGTCATCATTTAGAGATGGATCCTGAAGATGAAAGACAAAATATAAATAACTGCTTTAAAGTATTAGATAATGTGAGTATTCCAAGAGGAGCAGTAATAGATAATAATATGGCGCATTATACGCAGTATCAATGTGTATTACAATGTCATAATCCAGCTTACTTTATCAAGCCTTATCATAGTAGTGAAGTCTTTGAGGTCAGTTTAGATGAATCATTATTGAATAAAGAAGAAATTACTTATTTTTCATTAGAACAAACGTTTAAAACACACCGTCTAAATTAGAGTAATATCATGATGTTGTGCCTCGTGTATTGTGAGTCAATCATACAATGATCTAGTTTCGATGATATAAAGAATAGGAGAAAATATTGATGAAAAAGAAAGAAGTTAGTATGTCGGAATTATTTTTTGACTTGGTGTTTGTATTTGTCTTATCTACAATCAATCATACAGTTGAAACGATATCTGAAGATTTAGCTTCGCTTGAAAGTTTGGGCAAAAATTTTACAATGTTCTTAATCTTTTTTGCGATATGGGTTTATCGGACGCTGTTGGTAAACAGGTTTTTTGAACAAAAATGGTATCAATATTTATTTGTATTTATTGATATGTTTTTAATTTTATTACTATCGAAGGCAACCAATGCAGACTTTCAACAAACATTTAAACCGTTTGTTATGATTTCGATGTTAATATTTTTAAGTATCATATTACAATACTGTATTAATTATAAAATGAATAAAACTGCTGTCACTGCACAGTTAGTAAAAGTTTATGTTTCCGGTTTGTTTATAATGATTGTCTTCTCACTGATTTCGATTTCGTTACCTGCTGGAGTCAATTTTTGGGTTTATTTTGTAGGTATTATAATTATGGCAATATTTCCAGTACTATTCTTAAAAGTTTCAAAGGCAAACCCGTTGTTCTTTTCACATTTTTCTGAGCGACTGAGTTTGTTTATGATTCTATTATTTGGAGAAGGAATAGTACAAATTGTTAATAATGTACAAATTACACATATAAATATATTAGATATTGTGTACTTTATTTTAGTTGTGAGTTTGTTCATGATCTATACGTTACATTATAAGAAGAGTTTGAATTATGAGCGAAATGATGCGACTGGATTTGCGAGTGCATATCTTCATTTAGCACTTATCTTCACATTAGATTTTATTTTCTTAGTGATGAATAAAGTATTGGCTAATCATGAAATTAGCGAAGTTGAATTATATATATATACATTCGCCTTTTTCATTTTTTTATTGGTAATATTTATTGATACACAATTGCACAACGCTATTATTGATAAAAAGTTATTGTTCTTGAGTATTGTACTAATAGCTACTATTATTGGGTTAATTATTACTAATATCTATTTAGTTACGATAGTAGAGATTGTTGGTATCTTATTAATCTGTTTCATATTTTATGCTAATAGTAGTAATGATGAAATAGAATTTAAGTAATTTAATTACGAAAAACGCTTTCGCTTACAGTTTAAATAGCAATGCAAATTCTTGACAATCACGAATAATCAGTATATCGTAAAATTATTGAATCAAAAAAGAAAGTCGTTGGTAACTGTATTATATGTAAGATTGACGCCTTAGCATTAGGTTAATATAGAAGATTGGCTTGATGAAAAGGTGAATGATGTACTGTGATAAACAGAGATCGTACGGCTAATGTGAACGATTGATATTTAAATTTAAAATCTAACTTTTTAATATATGAGGTAGCAAGACAAAACATTTTGTTAGTGATATGAAATGCGTTGTATTGAAGCCGGCAATGTTAATAAATCAATGTTGATTTATTATATATTGTCGGCTTTTTATTTTTAGATGAAAATAATTTGTGACAATCATATATTTGAGTTTATGTCGCTTGAAAAGGAGGAATCGCCATGCATACAACAATTGATGTTTCTATATTTTTTATTATATTTTTTATAGCATTAAGCATTTCGGTAGTGAGTGGCATATTATTTTTATCAACTAAGTTACCGTTATCCTATGTACGTATACATGTATGGATTGTCGCCTTACCACCTATGGCTGCCTTTATTGGTTTGTTAGTGGCAGGAAAAAACATGGAACTAGGTATATGGTATTCTGACGTATTAGCATGGTTGATGGCCTTTTTTGTATTAGGTATTGGATTAATTATTCAACGATATTGTATTCGTTATCTCTCAGGAGATTTAAATTATAGAAAATATTTTGCTTTATTTACATTTATGACAAGTTTTGCAGCAAGCGCATGGTTAACAGCAGATTTACGAATTATGGTCGTTTATTGGGGATTGACACTCGTTTGTTTAACATTACTGATTTGTTTGACAAAAGCTTGGGGTGTAACACGAGAAGCTGCCAAAGTTTCGGGAAGATTATTTTTAATCAGTTGGATTGCTTTATTGCTTGCTATTCTTTGGATTGGTGGATTAACTGGCAATTGGCATTACGTAGATATATTCACACAAGACAACATAGCGCATATTTCAGAGTGGCAACGCTTAATGATTAACATTTTAATCATTATTGCAGTACTAATTCCTGCGGCACAATGGCCTTTCCAAAGATGGTTGATTGAATCGGTTGCAGCACCTACACCAGTCTCTGCCATTATGCATGCGGGTATTGTAAATGCTGGTGGAATTATGTTGACTCGATTTTCCCCACTATTTAATGGTGATATTGCAACAATCATTCTTATATTTTTTGCAAGTGTATCAGTTTTAATTGGTGCGGGTATTAGTTTAGTCCATGTTGACTATAAACGACTATTAGTGGGTTCAACGATTGGACAGATGGGTTTCATGTTGGTTCAATGTGCGCTTGGGGCATATATACCTGCGATTATCCATTTAATGTTACACGGTCTGTTTAAAGCGACGTTGTTCCTAAGGTCAGGTTCTGCAGTTAGACATTTTAACGTGCCGAGTCGTGCTAATGAACGTATGTCTTATTTATGGATTCTTGCAGGTCGTTTACTTGCATTGTTAATTGGTTTGAGTTTTTGGTTGAGTGAACCAGATCAAGGTTACAGACTCATTAGTGGTTTAATCTTGGCTTGGTCATTGTCTGTATCATGGGCGCAATTAGTGGCCTTTGGAGAAGGGACATTTGGTCGCATTATCGGTTTAGGCATATTGTTAACTGTTGGTATTGCGTATTATTTGGTGCATCATTATTTAACAGAAGCCTTACATACAATTGCCTTCCAAAGTACGCAACCTCCTATGTTTATAGTAGTGATTGTAGCAGTTATCTTATTATTTGGTAGTGCCATGAGTACATGGGTGGCACGCCATCGTAATACAAAAGCTTTTTCAATTCTGTACATGTGGCTGGTAAATATTGGAGATGCTAAATCAACAACAGTAGAACGTCACCCCAATTATCTTAGAGAATATCTGTCAAAAGGAGGACGCTGATATGGATGTAAATGGTAAAGAAAACCTTAATAATAGAACGAGTCATGACGGTGAAAATATAAACCAGATTCTTGCCTCTGCGAGCAAAGTTATCGTTCCTTTGTCACCCATTTCAGTGTTTGCAGCGAGAAGTCCATGGGCAAACTTAGAGGATAAAACCTTTGATGACGTTGCACATTGGTTAAAAGAAGTAAGAGAAGTGGATATGTATCCAGCTATTGCTACAATATTAGAAGCTAAAAAGAATGGTGAAATTGATATCTCTAAAGTTGATGAAAGACTTGATAAATGGTTGGAAAAAACAGCGCAACCAGCTTCTTTTAATCGGGTAAGTTCATTTGTAAATAATGCAATTAAACTATATGAATCAAGTAGTAAAGAGAATGAACAGAAGGAAGCACAAGCGAAACAATTTGCGATAGCATTAACACAAAAGGATCAAGATAATATAGCTGAACGCATACAATTGAAAAGCGCACTGGTCAAAGATAAGCGTGGCATTAAAATTAGTGATTACGTAGATTATCATGTTATAAAATGGTGTAAATTATATGTGGATGACGCACAATCCGGATGGACAATGCCTGATAGAGAACGAGGTTTTTTTGCTTCGTGGTATAGACTTGTACAACATGACCCTGCGCTTACCAAAAAAGAACGGCAACGTATTAAATCATTACCCAATGACCCAGAGGATTTATTAAATACAGTACTTCACCGCTTTAATATTGCTGGAATTGAAGTTCAAACTTATATTGAACAACATTTATTAGCATTACCTGGGTGGGCTGGGATGATGTTATGGCTAGAAGAAAACAACCCACATGAGCACCATTTAATACGTACATATTTAGCTATTAGACTTGCTATAGAATGGTGTTTAGTAGAACCGTATTTACCTATTGAAAGAAAAAGTCATAACGACATATCGTTGTGGACTAAGTGTATTTTAGAATGGGTAGAATGGGGAGGTTATTCATTTGAAGAATGGCAAACTTTACCACAGAAAAGCCAGTTAGAACATATTCAGTTTACTTGCCGTTTTCACCAACAAGTGAGTAGAAAAATATGGTTAGAGGCGTGGGAAGCAACATATCAACAACAAATGAAAAATCAGCTTACCTCAACTGTTACAGATAATGTTAACCAATCAAAGATACCATCTGCGCAACTTGCATTTTGTATTGATGTACGATCAGAACCATTTCGTCGTCAGATAGAAGCGGCAGGAGAATTTGAAACAATTGGTATTGCAGGTTTTTTCGGTCTGCCAATTGCAAAGAGTGAATTAGGAAAACCACATAGTCACCCATCACTTCCTGTCATGAATCAACCACAACACAAGATTAAAGAATATACTGCTGAACGTGAACCAACCGCATTTCAACAACGGAAGCATGTATTACAATCAGTGACCTATACATTTAAGAAAATGAAACAAAATGCATTACCAAGTTTACTATTGCCAGAATTGAGTGGACCATGGTTAACATTACAAACAATTACGCGTAGCTTTGTCCCAAGACGTACGGGTGATTTGATTAGAAAATTCTATAGCAAATGGTTACAAAAGCCTAAAGATACCACGTTAACGTTAGATTATCAGCATAATCATGAAGAACATTTACCGATTGGTTTCACGGATGAAGAAAAAGTAGCGTATGCATTACAAGCATTGAAATTGATGAATTTAACGAAAAATTTTGCGCCATTGGTCGTTTTTTGTGGTCATGGTAGTCATAGTGCGAATAATCCATATGCAGCTTCGTTAGATTGCGGCGCATGTGGTGGTGCCTCAAGTGCATTTAATGCGAAAGTATTAGCGCAACTATGTAACTTGCCAGAAGTGAGAACAGGTCTTGAGAAAGAAGGTGTCTTGGTACCTTCGACTACAGCATTTGCATCTGCAGAACATCGGACATCTACAGATGAATTAGAGTGGATATACTTGCCAGAGTTATCTAGTGCTGCGCAACAAGCTTATGAAGCATTGGAAATAAGTATGCCTGAAATTAGTCGATTGGCAAATGAAACGCGATTAGCTCAATTGCCAAATAATCATCTTACTAAAAAAGATCCAAATAAAGAAGTGCATAGATTAGCTAATGATTGGAGCGAAATTAGACCAGAATGGGGTCTAGCCAAAAATGCATCATTTATTATTGGTGAAAGAAGTCTAACGAAATCAATTAATTTAGAAGGACGAGCTTTCTTACACAATTACAATTGGAGAGATGATGAAGATGGTAGTATATTATCAAATATAGTATCAGGACCTGCAACGGTTGCACAATGGATTAACTTACAGTATTATGCTTCAACGGTTGCACCACATTATTATGGAAGCGGAAGTAAAATAACACAAACTGTTACTGCAGGTATAGGTGTAATGCAAGGGAATGCTAGTGATTTATTAACAGGTTTGCCGTGGCAATCAGTAATGTCAGCTGATAATAAGATGTATCATTCTCCTATTAGGTTATTAATTGTTATACAAGCACCACAACATGTTGTTGCTGATTTATTAGAATCATTGCCTGATTTTCATCAAAAAGTAGTTAATGGGTGGCTGAAATTAGCAAGCATCGATCAATTTGGTGATTGGAAAGAATGGTATGCTTGATATATTAAAAAGGTATATGCAATGTTTTAAAATTAAAAATTTTAAAACAAGTGGATATTATTATTGCTAAAAGAAGCATGTGATTTTAAAAAAGAATTTATGATATTATGGAGAAAATATACCAAAAATGAAATGTTGTTTTTGGTATAATCAATGCTAGTTTAACCTCTTAAACTCGTTCTACAGGAGATGTATGCGTAATGAAGACAAAGAAAGGTACATATGAGTCTGAAATTAGTAAAGCCATCACTCAATGGGAAAAAGATTTCCTTGGGCGTGGTTCGCTTTCAGTCAAAACAGATATTCTACGTGATATGATTATCGTGAGCTTACAGGGTGTACTGACCCAAGCTGAATACAAAGTTTGTGAGACAAATGAAGGCTTACTAACAATTAAAAAGACACGTTCTAAATTGGTGGAGTCAGGTATAGATGCTTTGTATGAGATTGTAAGATCTATTACTGATGAAGAAGTCAAAGGGTTTCATACGGATTTAAGTTCACGTACAGGTGAACGCGTGATGATATTTAAACTTTATAACGATTTAGAAAAACAATTAATAGAAATCAATAAGTAAATAGGTAATATTCATTCATAATAGTTAGCAATCAAATATAGCTATAGAATTATGTGAAGCTCAATCAAAGTGCTATTTTGGTTGAGTTTTTAATTATAATACAGAGGTATGAGGGAAAAATTAATGATTAATATAAGCCTATAGCATAAATTTAAGGGGTTATTAGGTTGTGGAACTAGGGGGGAATAAAAATGCACTTACCGATGTAAGGGTCAGTAAGTGCGCAATACTTATAGAAATTTGGAAGATTTTTTAGATAAACTTAATAATCATATAGTAATGATTGGTTGTTAATAACGTTGTGCAATCTTTCGGGTGTTTTAGAATATTGCTAGTTAATTATTGATATAAATATATGACAAATACATAAGACGATGATTTTTGAAAACATATATGCATAACTAAAATTCTGTTAAATCATTTTAGTTAATTATAGAAAAATAAAACTATATCAATATGTGACTACAAAAAAGTAAGAATAGAGAATCATTCGAACAAAATAGCTACAATACACCTCCTTTGTCAGAATATTACAATAATTATCATTGTTTTTGGTAAAATTTCCCTAAATGTACGATTTTTATGCCGAAATGTTATTATTTATATAATGTTTAAATTGTATTGCATATAATTTTTTGTGAATCCTGACTAAATTCATATATAATGCTAAGTGTTGGTGAAGCCTAGTGATGTATGGTGAAAAGCTTGTGTTATGGCGTCCCTTTATAGTAAAATTACTGTTTGGATGTTAGGGGATCATGATTTTAAATTATGGTTCTTTTTCTTATGCCATGTTTTATTGTCGAATAATAAATGCATAACTAAAATAGTATGAAACGGTATCTTATTTAAATAAAACTTTAAATCTGAGGTAGTATTTATTTTATAATCAAATTCGATATAATAAATTAAATGACGCAATGATGTGACAAGGAGGACGAACGTATGAATCAACTTAAAAGTATTTTATACTCATTGATAGAGCCGCTTACTAAGCCAGAAACGTACCAAAACTTACTTTCTAATTTAATTATGATCGTTGTGTACATCGTCGTGGCTTGGATTGTATTGCGATTTATTAATAAAGGTATAGAACAGTTTTTCAAAATACAAAATAAAGGCAAAAAAGCGAATAAAAAACGTTCCAACACATTAATTTCTCTAATTCAAAATGTCGTTTCATATGTAGTGTGGTTTATAGTATTGACGACGATTTTAAGTAAATTTGGTATTAGTGTTGAAGGAATAATCGCAAGTGCAGGTGTGGTAGGTCTTGCAGTTGGTTTTGGTGCACAAACTGTAGTGAAAGATATTATTACTGGTTTCTTTATTATCTTTGAAAATCAATTTGATGTAGGTGACTATGTTAAAATTAATAGTGCTGGTACAACTGTTGCAGAAGGTACCGTAAAAGCAATAGGGTTAAGATCAACACGTATTAATACAGTAAGTGGTGAGTTGACGACTTTACCTAACGGTAGTATGGGTGAGATAACAAATTACTCTGTGACGAACGGAGAAGCCATTGTTGAAATACCTGTTTCAGTCGAAGAAGATATAGATCATGTGGAAGAGATTTTGACGAAACATTTTGAAGCGATGAGATCTAAATACTATCTATTTGTATCCAATCCGAATGTAATAGGTATCAATTCTATTACGAGAGATGAAATTGTATTGAGTATTTCTGCTGAAACTGTTCCAGGAGAAGGATTTTCTGGGGCGCGTATATTGCGAAAAGAAATTCATAAATTATTTAAAGTCAACGGTATTAAAGTGCCTCAACCAGTTATGGTACAATATGATTCGAATCAACAAAATAAAGCATAGAAAGTTCGGAGGTGTAACAACATGACATCAGATTACGGTTTGAATGATATTGTAGAGATGAAGAAGCAGCATGCATGTGGAACGAATCGTTTTAAGATTATTCGTGTAGGTGCAGACATCCGAATAAAATGCGAAAATTGTCAGCGAAGTATTTTGATTCCTAGACAAACGTTTAATAAAAAATTAAAGAAAATACTAGTATCTAATCAAGATGCTGAAAATAAGGAGAATGAATAAATGGCTTTAACAGCAGGTATAGTTGGGTTGCCCAACGTCGGTAAGTCTACGCTATTTAACGCGATAACAAAAGCAGGTGCACTCGCAGCGAATTATCCTTTCGCGACGATTGATCCAAACGTAGGGATTGTAGAAGTTCCAGATAGTCGATTAAATGTTTTAGAAGAGATGGTTCAACCTAAAAAAACGATTCCGACAACATTTGAATTTACTGATATCGCTGGTATCGTCAAAGGTGCTTCAAAAGGGGAAGGTTTAGGTAATAAATTCTTATCACATATTCGTGAGGTTGATGCAATATGTCAAGTCGTCCGTGCCTTTGATGATGATAATGTGACACACGTTTCTGGTAAAGTGAATCCAATCGATGATATTGAAGTAATCAATATGGAATTAGTGTTAGCTGATTTAGAATCAGTAGAAAAACGTTTACCAAAAATTGAAAAAATGGCGCGTCAAAAAGATAAAGATGCTGAAAATGAAGTCCGCATTTTATCAAGAATAAAAGAAGCGTTAGCTGAAGGTAAGCCAGTGAGAAGTCTAGAATTTACAGATGAAGATCAAAAATATGTAAAAAATGCACAACTATTAACATCGAAAGATATGTTATACATTGCTAACGTTGGTGAAGATGAAATTGGTGACGAAGACAATGAAAAAGTGAAAACAATTCGCGAATATGCACAAAAAGAAGATTCAGAAGTAATTGTAATCAGTGCCAAAATTGAAGAAGAAATTGCAACGTTAGATGATGAAGATAGAGAGATGTTCTTAGAGGACTTAGGTATTGAAGAACCTGGTTTAGATCGTTTGATTCGTACGACTTACGACCTTTTAGGTTTAGCAACATACTTTACTGCAGGTGTTCAAGAGGTCAGAGCTTGGACGTTCATTAAAGGTATGACTGCACCACAATGTGCAGGTATTATTCATACAGATTTTGAACGTGGTTTTATTCGTGCTGAAGTCACAGGTTATGATGACTATGTAGAATATAATGGTGAAAGTGGTGCTAAAGAAGCTGGTAAACAACGTCTTGAAGGTAAAGAATATATTATGAAGGACGGAGACATCGTACACTTCAGATTTAATGTTTAATTAAAATTTAAAAGTAGTCGAAATATAAAACGCCCGCAGCAATTGGATGCTGTGGGCGCTATTTTATATCGAAATAAAGATATGATGATATAAAAATATATATTTAAGACGTGAACCATTCAGAATTAACATTTGGGCCAGTATAATTCGCATCAACATTTTGATTGAGTTCTTGAGAATTATAACTATCTGTGTATTGCCATAATACATGAGATGAAGTCGGTTGAGCTTCATTATAGTTGGCAATCCACACGCCGTCATAGTTGTTGGCAGATTGGGTTGCGTGTTGTTTCATAAAGTTTTCATATGAATAAAAGAGCACTTTTTTATTACCTGCTAAGCTTTTCATTTCATCATACCAAGCGTTTGTACTTTGGTCTGTCGTACCTGAAGTAACAGAATTTTGCTCAAAATCATTAATATAGAATTTTGCTTTTGGCGCACGATTATATAATGTTTGTGCCTCATAACGCGCGTCATCTGGATTTTCATACATGCTATAAGAATAGACACCGAAATCCATATTATATTTATCCAGAATAGCTGAATTATGACTAAGTGATGCGTCTATTTTTTCTGAGCCATATTGGGCACGAATAATAATGAAATCATAATTATCTTTTAAGGATTTGACCTGTTGTTCTGATAAGTCGCCTTGCCATTCGGAAATATCGAGTACACGATCTCCGCTATTGCCTGCTTCAGATTGCAATTGCTTTGAGTTTTGTTTTTTAGCGTTTATATCCGGATGATTCGAAACATATTTGTGATAACCATAACCCATTGTGCCTTTTTCGCTAGCATCAATTTGTGAAGCGTTTGTAGCTTGAATTGTCAAAGTTGATGCGAAAATAACACTCATTGAGATTAAACTTTTCTTGATTGTAGAAACCATAGCTTTCTCCTTATAATGTGCTTAAAATTACGTGACAATAATCGTTATGCAAAGTGATAAACAACTAAATATGTAGCGTAGTTGTTATGCTAATGGAATTATATTTATTTAGCAACCATATGTGGAAGTACATTAAAACTTTTTAAAAAATAATTATAAATTTAATAATAGAAGTACCTTAAAATTGTGTTGCAATACAATATTGTAATGATTTTAGAGGGGGTTTTTGTAGTTTAATAAAAAATGTTTCATATGAAACATAGTAATTAGAAATATGTATGTAGGGTTTGGATTATCATTGTAAAAAGTAATACCTTATGCTATAATTCTTGACTGTGAGTAATGAAAATTATTCCTTGCTTATCATACAATATGATGAGCCGTATAGACCACAAGGAGGTGCAATTATAATATGAGAACATATGAAGTTATGTATATCGTTCGTCCAAACATTGAAGAAGATGCTAAGAAAGCTGTCGTTGAACGCTTCAACGGAATTTTAGCAACTAACGTATCAGAAGTTTTAGAAACTAAAGATTGGGGCAAACGTCGTTTAGCTTATGAAATCAACGATTTCACAGAAGGTTACTACAATATCGTACGTATCCAAACTGATAACAATGAAGCTACTGACGAATTCCAACGTTTAGCTAAAATTAATGATGATATCATCCGTTTTATCGTTATTCGTGAAGACGAAGATAAAACAAGAAAATAATTAATGGGGGTCGCTTAAATGATAAATAGAGTTGTTTTAGTCGGTCGTTTAACTAAAGATCCAGAATATAGAACAACACCCTCAGGCGTGAGTGTTGCGACTTTTACCCTTGCGGTAAATCGTACGTTTACAAATGCGCAAGGGGAACGCGAAGCTGATTTCATTAACTGTGTTGTCTTCAGAAAGCAAGCAGAAAATGTAAATAATTACCTATCTAAAGGTAGTTTGGCTGGCGTTGACGGTCGCATTCAATCACGTAGCTATGAAAACCAAGAAGGACGTCGTATTTTTGTCACAGAAGTTGTTTGTGATAGTGTTCAATTCCTTGAACCTAAAGGTCAAAACCAACGCCAACAACAGGATGGAAATAATAATTTCCAAGACTATGGCCAAGGTTTCGGTGGACAACAATCTGGTCAAAACACGTCTTATCAAAATAATAACAAACCATCAAACAATAATGGACAATCAGATAATCCATTTGCAAATGCGAATGGCCCGATAGACATTAGTGATGATGATTTACCGTTTTAATCTACAAGTATTGTGTGAATACGAAATGTAGATTCAAAGATTAATCATAATATGTGTGAATTGTATTATATATGTGTGTGAAATGTGTGAAATATAATGCAATGAAAAGGTACACCTTCAGAAATGGAGGTGTATTTTTTTATGTTTTTTTACATAATGGATAAAAACATGTAGTGAAAACCCATATAAAAATTATAAAACATAGCTTAATCGAAAAGCTCTAAATAGATTAATATTAAAATAATAATAATAAAAATTTAAATTTAAATTTTAAGTACAAAATTGCTCATTAAAAATATTACGAAAATAGATATTAAAATGTTTAGAAAGAGTATAAATGGGAATTAATTTATGTAACTGTAACTTATAATAATTATTATACGATTGGTTATAAAATAGAATAATATTATTATATTTTTTTACTGTAGATTGATAGGAGGTTCGCTGCATTGACTGAAACAAAATTATTATCTTATGCACAAAAAGAAATATTACAGATTGAACAATATTACGAAAATACAAGTATTAGTAACATCGCTGGCGTAGTACATATGAGAAATAACATAACATATGATGAAATTAATGAAGCCTTTAATGAAATTGTGAAGCAACATGATACACTTCGTATCAGAATCACAAAGGAAGATGGCGTATATAAACAATATTTAGTAGATTATGAACATGAAGATTTTGAATATCATGATTTTTATCAAGATCAAGACGGATATGAAAAATGGATTAAAGAAACAGCAAGCACGAATATCTTTAATTTGGATGAGAAATTATATAAGACTGTCATTTTTAAATATCCTGAAGGGTACTATGGTATCTTCTTATTACAACATCACTTAATTAGTGATGCGTGGGGCGTAACAATTGTAGTTAATAACCTCATTAAGAAGTTGTTAGGTAAATCTGTATCTGAGGAAGATATTGGTGCAACTTATTTTGAAGCCATAGAAACAGAAGAAAAATATGAGACAACTAATCGTTTTAATAAAGATAAAGCATTTTGGCTAGAAAAATTAGAAAATTTCGAAGATAATATTTTATTTGATAAATCCACGTTAGATAGCGCTGTAGGTAAAAGAATAAGCATTAAATTACCTGAGGATGAAACTAAACGTATTTTCCAATTTTGTGAAGATAATGAAATTAGTATTAGTAATTTGTTTTCTGCTATCATGCAAATCATCAAGCACAAAAATACACTTTCTAAAACAAACTCTGTCGGACTACTTATACATAACAGGAATACGAAAAAGGAAAAATCATCAACGGGTATATTTTCACGCGTATTACCGATGATTGTTGATACTGATCCAGAACAAACAGTTCGAGACTATCTTGAAAAGATTCGTAGAGAAAGCTTGAATTTATTGAAACATAGAAAATATCCATATGATTATATTGTGGAAAATAGTGGCAATAAAAAAGGCTTAGTAGACTGTTTCGTTTCCTTCCAAAATACGCAATATGATGCAGAATTTGTCAAAAAAGGATATACGGATGAATGGTTAGATAATGGTACAAACAACTCACCTTTAAGTGTCAATCTTAGTAATAGAAGTAATGGTGAGGGAATGGATATCGATTACGATTACCAAATCGATGCATTAGACGAATCAGGTATCTACAATCTTCACGAAACGATATTCCACGTATTAAACCATATGATTGATCAGCCAGAGACCCAAATCAAGGACATTGAAGTTGTAAACGGCGAAGAAAAAACAACCATTTTGAAAGATTTTAACAACACAGCATTAGCGTTAAATAATAAAATGACATTTGTTGAACGTTTTGAACAACAAGTGACACAACATCCTACAAAGACTGCAATTACATTTGAAGGAGAAAGTCTCACTTATGAAGCCTTAAATGCTAAAGTAAATCAGATGGCACGTCAATTGCGTGCAGATGGTGTGGTTGAAGATTCGCTTGTGGCAATTATGTCTAATCGAAGAATAGAAATGATTATTGGTATATATGCAACACTTAAAGCTGGAGGAGCTTATGTGCCGATAGATCCAAATTATCCAACGGAACGTATTAATTATATTCTAGAGGATAGTGAAGCTAAAGTATTATTAACCGATCAATCTTTAGACAATGACATCATTTATAACAACAAAGTTATAGATATCACTCAAACTCAAAAGTTTGAAATATTAGATTCAACTAACTTAACTCACAATACGGATGTTTCTAACCTGATGTATGTCATATATACGTCTGGTACAACAGGGAAACCTAAAGGTGTACTTGTACCTGGCGAAAGTGTGATGAACCGTTTGAATTGGTTGATTGATAAGTATGATATTACGAACGAAGACAAGGTGTTTTTCAAAACGCCATTTACATTTGATGTATCAGTTTGGGAAGTGTTTGGATTTGCAATGATCGGTGCAGAATCAGTACTACTACCATCAGGTGAAGAAGGTAACCCTGAAAAAATTGTATCAGTTATTGAATCAACACAACCGACTATGGTCCACTTTGTACCGTCTATGTTCAGTGTGTTTATTAATTATATTAAATCTACAAATCAAGCTGACGCTGTGTCGAGTTTGAGGTATGTCTTAGCAAGTGGTGAGGCATTAAAACCAGAGTTAGTAAATCAATTTAATGATTTAATAGGTGGCAAAAATGATACATTATTAATTAATTTATATGGTCCTACAGAAGCGACGATAGACGTAACAAGTTTTGATTGTATCAGTGGTGAACAATATGACGCCATTCCTATTGGTAAACCAGTTGCAAATACACAAGCATATATATTAAATGAAAATAATAACTTGATGGCTATTGGCGTCGCAGGTGAATTATGCATTGCCGGAACCAATGTTACAAAGGGTTACTTAAACAGACCTGAATTAACTGCAGAAAAATTTGTAGATAATCCATTCGGTGAAGGGAAAATGTATCGTACAGGTGACCTAGCTAAATGGGAACTTGACGGTAATATTACTTATTTAGGTCGTATTGATGAACAAGTTAAAATCAGAGGTTATCGTATTGAATTAGGCGAAGTTGAAAATGTTTTACGTCAGCATGAAATTGTAACGGATGTTGCTGTCGTAGCGAAGCAAGTAATAGATGAAGAATTATCAATTTGCGCATATATTGTTTCGGATGCTGACATAGATGTTGAAGCTATTAAAGCACAATTAAACAAACAGTTGCCTGAGTATATGGTTCCTGCGTATATAATGCAAGTCGAATCGTTACCAGTATCACAAAGTGGTAAATTGAACAAACGTGCATTACCGGAAATAAAAGTTGATAGTAAAGATTATGTTGAACCACGTAATAATATGGAGCAAGTGATTGTTAATATTTTTGCAGAAGTATTGAATGTTGACCAAGTAAGTGTCTTTGACAATTTCTTCCAAATTGGAGGACATTCATTAAAAGCAATTAGTGTGATTAATGAAATTGAAAGTACAACTGCAAAACGTTTGCCATTAAAAGCTGTATTTGATAATCCTACTTCAGCGCAATTAGCGTATTTACTTGAGAGTGAAGAATCAAATGTTTTAGGACAAGAGATTCCGAAAGCGGAAACAAAACCGTATTATCTTACATCTTCACCTCAAAAACGTCTTTTTGTACTGAATGAAATGGTCGAAGGACAGACAGCATATAATATGGCTAGTATGTTAGAAATCGTTGGCGATGTAGATATTAAACGAGTGCAAAATGCATTTCAAGCACTTGTAGAACGTCATGAAGCATTGAGAACACGCTTTGATACTGTCGATGGTGAACCAGTACAAATTATCGATAACGAGGGGTCAATTGAAGTTGGTTATGATGAAATAGATACGACAGATTATGACGCGTTATTAAGCGAGTTTGTCAGACCATTCGATTTAACTACAGCGCCATTGTTACGTGTTAAAGTGGTGAAGTGTGACGAAAAACGTTATGTATTACTTTTTGATATGCATCATATTATTTCAGATGGCCTTTCTATTAACGTTATTATTAAAGAATTTACTGCGCTATATAAAGGGAGAACATTAGAGGAATTATCGATTCAATATAAAGACTATAGTGAATGGATGCGTTCAAGAGATTTAGATGACCAACGCCAATTCTGGCTATCTCAATTTGAAGAAGAGGCGCCAGTTATCGACTTGCCATATGACCATGCGCGACCGAATCAACAGAGCTTTACGGGTAAAACTGTGAGTTTAGAAATGCCTGAGCATACTAAGCGTGCAATACAATCGCTATCTCAACGTACCGGTAGCACAGACTATATGGTTCTATTGTCTTCATTTATGGTGTTATTGCATAAATATAGTCGTCAGGAAGATATTATTGTGGGTAGCCCAATCTCTGGTCGTACACATAAAGCAACGGAAAATATGATTGGTATGTTTGTTAATACATTGGCTATGCGTTCGAATCCAGAACGTAACAAATCGTTTATGCAGTTGTTAGATGAAGTGAAGGCGACATCATTAGCAGCGTCAGATAATCAAGAATATCCATTGGAAGCACTCGTCGAAGAGATTGTAGAAAAACGTGATTTAACACGTAACCCGCTATTTGATGTATTATTCACATTGCAAAATACAGAAAATGAAAGCTTCCAAATTGACGATTGGTCAACGAGACAAATTGAATCATCAGTTACAAATGCTAAATTTGATTTAAGCATGACAATTCATGACAATGATGGTTATAGAGTGGCATTAGAATATGCTGAAGAGTTGTTTGAAAGTGAAACAATCGAACGTATGTTATCACACTTTATGGAACTTTTATCGGAAATCACTGCGCATCCAGAACATAACATACGTGAATTAGAATTGATTACGCAGCAAGAGAAAAATATGATTCTAAATGACTTTAATGATACGACAGTGCCATACAATAATACACAAACATTTGTTGAACGCTTTGAACAACAAGTGGCAAAAGCGCCAGATAAAGTTGCTATTACATTTGAAGGAGAAAGTTTAACTTATCAAGCATTGAATGAACGTGTTAATCAGATGGCGTATCAATTACGTGCTGAAGGCGTCGGTGCAGACTCGCTTGTTGCAGTTATGACGAATCGTCGTATAGAAATGATTGTCGGTATTTTTGGTGCTTTAAAAGCAGGAGGCGCATACGTACCAATTGATCCAAATTATCCTATCGAGCGAATTAATTATATTTTAGAAGATAGTGAAGCGCCAGTCTTGTTAATAGACAAACCACTAGATGAAAATATTGTATTTGATAATAAGGTGATTGATTTAACAGCAGATAAATCAATTTGGTCATTGCCGACAGAGAACTTACCACATATTACTGATGTTTCGAATCTTATGTATGTTATTTATACTTCTGGAACGACGGGTAGACCAAAAGGTGTACTTGTTCCTGGTGAGAGTGTAATGAATCGTTTGAATTGGATTATTGAAACATATGGAATCACAAATGAAGATACAATCTGTTTCAAGACGCCATTTACATTTGACGTATCTGTATGGGAAGTGTTCGGTTTTGCGATGATAGGTGCTGAAGCAGCATTATTACCTTCTGGAGAAGAAGGTAATCCAGAGAAGATTATGTCTTTAATTCATACCAACAAAGCGACAATGGTCCACTTTGTACCATCTATGTTTAGTGTGTTTATTAATTTCATTAAGACAACAAATCAAGCGAACTTAGTTTCAAGTTTGAGATATGTCTTGGCAAGTGGTGAAGCGTTAAAACCAGAATTAGTGAATCAATTTAATGAACACATTGGTTTAGAAAATAATACAAGATTATTGAATTTCTATGGACCTACAGAAACTACAATTGACGTTACTAGCTTTGATTGTGTGTCAGGTGTACAATATGACGCTATTCCAATCGGGAAACCAATTGCTAATACTAAGGCTTACATTCTAGATGAAGATAATCATCTAATGGGCGTTGGTGTAGCTGGAGAACTATGTATTACGGGTGTCAATGTGACAAATGGCTATTTAAATAGACCAGAATTGACGGCTGAAAAATTTGTAGACAATCCTTTCGGTGAAGGTAAAATGTACCGTACTGGTGATTTAACACGTTGGAATGCAGATGGCAATATTGCATATTTAGGTCGTATTGATGAACAGGTTAAAATACGTGGTTACCGAATCGAACTAGGTGAAATCGATAGTGTATTACGCCAAAATACGGATTTATTAGATGTTGCCGTTGTAACAAAATCAATGACAGATGGTGATTTAGCAATTTGTACTTATATTGTTGCTAACCAAGAAATTGACTTAGAAGCAGTTAAAGCAGACTTAAGTCATAAATTACCAGATTACATGGTGCCAAGTTATATAATGCAAATCGATGATTTACCAGTAACACAAAGCGGTAAATTGAATAAAAAAGCATTACCAGAAATTAAAGTAGAAAGTAAAGCTTATGTTGCACCAACAACAGAGATGGAATCTATGCTTGTAAGCATTTATGAAGATGTCTTAAATGTTGAGCAAGTGAGTATTACGGATAACTTCTTTGAAATTGGCGGACATTCTCTAAGAGCTATTGGTATTATTAATCAAATCGAAAGTCGAATCGGAACGCGTTTACCGCTGAAGATTATCTTTGAAAGTCCAACAATAGTTCAATTAGCAAAATCAGTTGAACAATATGCAACTGATAGTAGTACACAAAGTATTCCGAAGGCGACGCAACAAGCATTTTATCTTACATCATCACCGCAGAAACGACTTTATGTATTAAATGAAATGGTGGATGGTCAAACAGCTTATAATATGCCAAGCATGTTAGAAATTAAAGGTGAAGTTGATGTGGAACGTGTGCAACAGGCATTCCAAACTATTGTCAATCGACATGAGGCATTGAGAACGCATTTTGAAACTAAAGATGGAGAACCTGTGCAAATTGTTAATGATTCTGCAACAGTAGTTGTTGATTACAACCAGTCCAACATAGATGATTATGAAACAATATTGAGTGATTTTATTCGACCATTTGATTTGAGTAAAGCACCATTACTGAGAGTGAGTATCGTTGAGTTAGCAGAACAACATTATATTTTACTCTTTGATATGCATCATATCGTTTCAGATGGCTTCTCAGTTAATTTAATTATTAAAGAGTTCACGGCAATATATCATAATCAATCATTAGCACCATTAGATATTCAATATAAAGATTACAGTGAGTGGATGCGTGAACGTAATTTAAGTGGCCAACGTGAGTTCTGGTTAGATCAGTTTAAAGATGAAGCGCCGGTATTAGATTTACCATACGATCATTCAAGACCAAATCAACAAAGCTTTACCGGTAAGACTTTAACGGTAGACATGCCTGATACAGTTAAACAGGATATTCAACGATTAACACAAGAAACAGGAAGCACGGACTATATGGTGCTATTGTCTTCATTTATGGTATTGTTGCATAAATATAGTCGTCAAGAAGATATCGTTATAGGTAGCCCGATATCAGGACGTACACATAGAGATACTGAAAACATGATTGGTATGTTTGTAAATACGTTGCCAATGCGTGCATATCCTGAGAGCAAGAAATCATTTGCCCAATTATTATCAGAAGTGAAAACACAGGCTTTGAGTGCATTTGATAACCAAGAATATCCATTGGAAGCACTTGTTGATGAAATTGTTGAGACACGTGATTTAACGCGTAATCCTCTATTTGATGTGTTATTTACATTACAAAATAACGAAAAAGATAGCTTAGCAATAGAAGATTGGTCTGTTGAGCAAAAAGAAGCGGCATACACGAATGCTAAGTTTGATTTAAGTATGACGATTCATGAAAATAATGGTTATCAAGTATCGTTGGAATATGCAGAAGAACTATTCGAAAGAGATACGGTTGAACGTATGTTAAATCACTTTATTGAAGTGATTGCGAATGCAGCACAACAACCAGAACAACATATTAGCGATATTGATATTATTACTGAGTCAGAACAAGATGTGATTTTGAATCAATTTAATGATACAGATTTATTATTAGATAATACTGTGACGCTTGTTGAACGATTCGAACAACATGCTGCACAATCTCCTGATAAAGTAGCTATTACATTTGAAGGTGAAACGATAACGTATAAAACGTTAAATGAACGCGCAAACCAAGTGGCATATCAATTACGTAATGAAGGTGTTAAACCAAATGACTTAGTTGGTATTATGTCTCAGCGACGTTTAGAAATGATGATTGGTATATACGGTATTTTAAAAGCAGGTGGTGCATATGTACCATTAGATCCAAGTCATCCGCATGAGCGTACGAATTTTATTTTAGAAGATAGTAATCCACGAGCGTTGTTGACCGATGAAAACATAGACTACGGTATTAAATTTGAGAAAGAAATTATTAAATTAACGAATAATACATTCCTTGAAAGTCTACCAACGGATAACCTGCCACTCGTGATTGATGAAACGAACTTAATGTATATCATTTATACTTCTGGTACTACAGGCAAGCCTAAAGGTGTAATGGTACCATATGGTAGCGTAATGAATCGTTTGAACTGGATGGTCGATTACTTCGAATTAGGTGCAACGGATAAAATATTATTCAAAACACCATTTACCTTTGACGTGTCTATATGGGAAGTCTTTGGTTGGGCAGTTATGGGTGGCGAAATTGTTATGCTACGCTCAGGAGAAGAGAGTAACCCAGAGAAGATTGCTTCCGTAATCGATGAGTATGATATTACGATGGCACACTTTGTTCCTTCAATGCTCAGCGTCTTTATAGATTTCATTAAGACAACACAACGACAAGACAACATCGCTTCGCTAAACCATGTATTTACGAGTGGTGAGACATTGAAAGTCGATTATGTGAATCAATTTAATGATTTAGTTGGCGGACCAAACCAAACATTGCTATACAACTTATATGGACCTACTGAAACAACGGTCGAGGTAACATATTACCCTGTATTTGCAGGCCAAACTTATACTGAGGTTCCTATTGGTAGACCGATTGCCAATTCCCAAGGTTATGTTTTAAACGAAGATAATAACTTATTAGGTATTGGTGTGCCAGGAGAATTGTGTATTGGTGGTGCCAATGTCACAAAAGGTTACTTGAATAGACCAGATTTAACAGCTGAGAAGTATGTTGATAATCCATTTGGTACCGGTAAAATGTATCGCACAGGCGATTTAGTAAAATGGAGAAAAGATGGTCAATTAGAATATCTTGGCAGAATTGACGAACAAGTCAAGATACGTGGTTATCGTATTGAATTAGGTGAAATTGAAAGCTTGATTGCTCAAATCGATGAAGTAGCGGAAGTAGCTGTAGTTACTAAAGCGCCAAAAGGTAGCGAAGAAGCAATGATTGCAGCATATTTTGTTTCAGATCATGCTATAAATTTTGATTCTGTCAGAGCAGTTTTATCTAAGAAAGTACCTGAATATATGATTCCGACATATATGACGCAAATTGACCAATTACCAGTTACGGCGAATGGTAAGTTAGATAAGAAAGGTCTTCCTGAAATTGAGCTTGAGACGAAAGTATATGTTGAGCCAAGGAATGAAATGGAAGCAACAATAGCTACGGTATTTGGCAATGTACTAAATATTGAAAACGTAAGTGCAACAGATAATTTCTTTGAAATTGGTGGGCATTCTCTGAGAGCTATCAGTGTAATTAATGAGCTTGAAAGTCGATTATCTGTACGCGTACCATTGAAAACAATTTTTGAAAACTCAACGGTAGCACAGTTAGCGAGCGCGATTGAAAATGAGTCAACAGCATCAACAAACCAAGAAATTCCATTAGCTGAAACTCGATCACATTACTTGGCATCATCACCACAGAAACGTTTATATGTATTAAACGAAATGATGGATGGTCAGACATCTTATAATATGCCAAGTATGTTAGAAATTAGAGGCAGTGTTGATGTGGCACGTGTACAAAATGCATTCCAAAAACTAGTAAATCGTCATGAAGCATTACGTACACATTTCGATACGATTGATGGTGAACCAGTACAAATTATTGAAGATAAAGTACAAATCAATGTGGACTATGAAGTTGCGTATACTGAAGATTACGAACCATTGTTAAATGCCTTTATCAGACCATTTAATTTAGCCAACGCACCTTTATTAAGGGTTAAAGTGGTCAAATGTGCAGAACAGCGTTATGTACTATTATTCGATATGCATCATATTATTTCTGACGGTTTCTCTATAAATCTTATTATTAAAGAATTTACAGAGCTATATCATAATCAAGCATTAGAATCATTAAAAGTACAATATAAAGATTACAGTGAATGGATGCATACACGTGATTTAAATGAACAACGTGAATTCTGGTTGTCACAGTTTAGTGATGAAGCACCAGTGCTTGATTTACCTTATGATTATTCACGTACAAATCACCAAAGCTATACAGGTGAAACAGTTAGCGTGTCTATTTCTGAAACAACAAGAACTGCAATTCAACAACTAGCACAAGAGACGGGCAGTACTGATTATATGATCTTGTTGTCATCATTCATGGTGCTATTACACAAATATAGCCGACAAGAAGATATCGTTGTAGGTAGTCCGATATCTGGTCGTACGCATAAAGAAACAGAGCAAATGTTAGGTATGTTTGTTAATACGCTAGCAATTCGTGCATATCCAGAACGTGAGAAGTCATTTAAACAATTGCTTGCTGAAGTGAAAGACACATCCCTTCAAGCATTTGATCATCAAGAATATCCATTAGAAGAACTAGTAGATGAAATTGTTGAGACACGTGATTTAACACGTAATCCATTATTTGATGTATTATTTACATTACAAAATAATGAAAAAGAAAGTTTGCAAATCGATGATTGGTCAGTTGAACAAAAAGAGCCATCGACTACGAATGCCAAATTTGATTTAAGCATGACAATCTTTGATGACCAAGGCTATAGCATTGCACTTGAATTTGCACAAGAACTCTTCAATCGTGAAACTGTTGAACGTATGTTGGCACATTATGTTGAAATTTTAGAGCATAGTGTTCAACAACCTGAACAGAAAATTAGTCATTTAGAAATGATTACACAGGAAGAAAAAGATATTATCTTCAATGAATTCAATGATACAGCCGTGCCATTTAATAATACGAAAACATTTGTGGAACGCTTTGAAACTCAAGTGGCTAAAACGCCAAAACAAACTGCTATCACATATGAAGGTGTAAGTTTGACTTATCAAGCGTTGAATGCGAAAGCGAATCAATTAGCGAACTATTTACGTGTTGAAGGTGTAGTACCTAATTCACCGGTAGGTCTAATGACAAATCGTAGTTTAGAAATGATGATTGGAATATACGGTATCTTGAAAGCTGGAGGTGCATATGTACCGATTGATCCTAACTATCCAAGTGATCGTATTAACTATATCTTAGGGGATAGTCAGCCAAGTGTATTGTTAACGGATCAGTCATTAGATGCGTCTATTGAGTTTGATAATAAGGTAGTTGATCTGACTGATGACGCGATGGTTACAACGCAAGCTACAGATAATTTAGAACCTGTAACAACAGTCGATGACTTGATGTACATCATCTATACGTCTGGTACAACAGGTAAACCTAAAGGTGTTATGGTTCCTTATAAAGGTGTTATGAACCGTCTAAATTGGATGATTGATAAATATCATATCAGCAGTGATGATACGATTTTATTTAAGACACCATTCACATTTGATGTGTCAGTATGGGAAATCTTTGGATTTGCTATGATAGGTGGTCAAGCAGTTCTGTTACCATCTGGAGAAGAGAGTAACCCAGAAAAAATCACTGATTTATTAGAACAACATCAAGTTTCAATGGTACACTTTGTTCCATCTATGTTAGGTGTATTTATTGATTTTATAAAATCAACAAATAAAGTAGACAACATTTCAACTGTTAATTATGTGTTGGCAAGTGGTGAAGCGTTGAAGCCAGAACAAGTGAACCAATTCAATACAGTTATTGGTAAACAGAATGACTCGTTGCTCATCGATTTATATGGACCGACAGAAGCTTCTATAGAAGTTATCTATTATCCATGTACTGCAGATCAAACTTATGACACGATTCCTATTGGTAAGCCAATTGCCAATATCCAAGCTTATATTATGAACGAAGATAATAACTTAATGGGTATTGGGGTTCCGGGAGAACTTTGTATCGGTGGTGTCGGTGTTACGAAAGGTTATCTCAACAGACCGGATTTAACAGCAGAGAAATTTATCGACAATCCATTTGGTGATGGTAAATTATACCGTACAGGAGATTTAGCAAAATGGAGCGCAAATGGTAATGTAGAATATCTTGGTCGTATAGATGAACAAGTTAAAATTCGTGGTTATCGTATTGAATTGGGTGAAATTGAAAGCTTATTAGGCCAAATTGATTATATTTCAGATGTAGCTGTCATTGCTAAACCTATGGCTGGTGAAGAGCTTGCAATTTGTGCATATCTCGTATCTGATAAGGATATCGTCAATGAAGATGTCAAAGCTATTTTAAGCCAGAAATTACCTGACTACATGGTGCCATCGTATATGGCTCAAATTGAACAATTGCCAGTAACTTCAAATGGTAAATTAGATAAGAAAAAACTACCTGAAATTAAAGTTGAAAGTAAAGCTTATGTTGCGCCAACAAATGAAACTGAATCAATGCTCGCGACAATTTATGAAACGAATCTTAATATCGAAAAAGTAAGTATTCATGATAACTTCTTTGAAATTGGAGGTCATTCGTTAAAAGCTATCGGTATTATTAATAAGATAGAGGCTTCAAATGGTGTGCGTTTACCGTTGAAGGCTATGTTCGAAAATCCAACAATAGCTCAATTAGCGAAGATTGTTGATGAACATGCTAACGAAACAACTGCACAACATATACCAGAGGCAGAAACAAAAGCTTATTATGCAACATCTTCACCACAAAAACGACTATATGTCTTAAATGAAATGGTGAAAGGTCAAACAGCATATAATATGCCAAGCATGCTAGAAATTCAAGGTGAAGTAGATCCAAAACGTGTACAAAACGTGTTCCAAACATTAATTGAACGTCATGAAACATTACGTACGCACTTTGAGACAATTGATGGTGAACCAGTACAAATTGTTAATGATTCAGCTGAAATCAATATTGAATATGCTGAGATTTCTACAGATAATTATGAGACGTTGCTAGATGATTTCGTGCAACCATTTGACTTGAGTCAAGCGCCATTGTTAAAAGTCAAAATTGTTAAAGTGGCTGAGTCACGTTATGTACTACTATTCGATATCCATCACGTGATTTCAGATGGTTTCTCAATCAATTTGATTATTAAGGAATTTACTGCTTTATATCATGATCAAACATTAGAAGAATTAAAAGTGCAATATAAAGATTATAGTGAATGGATGAGTACACGTGACTTAAGTGATCAACGTGAATTCTGGTTATCTCAATTTAAAGAAGAGGCACCAGTATTAGACTTGCCATACGATTTCACTAGACCAAAATCACAAAGCTTTACAGGTAAGACGGTTAGCGCTCAAATTCCAGCAGAAACAAGACATGCAATCAGTCGTTTAACACAAAAAACAGGATGTACTGACTTCATGATTCTTCTATCTTCATTTATGGTGTTATTGCATAAATACAGCAGACAAGAGGATGTTGTCGTGGGAAGTTCGATTGCTGGGCGTACGCATCAAGATACAGAGAATATTGTCGGTATGTTTGTAAATACATTACCGATGCGTGCATATCCTGAAAGCAATAAATCGTTTAATCAATTACTCAATGAAGTGAAAGATGTTTCGTTGAAAGCATATGATCACCAAGAATATCCACTGGAAGAATTGGTAGATGAAATTGTTGAAAAACGTGACTTAACAAGAAACCCATTATTTGATGTGTTATTCACATTGCAAAATAATGAAAAAGAAAGTCTAGATATTGAAGATTGGATTGTTGAACCTAAAGAAGCAACAAACATCAACGCTAAGTTCGACTTAAACATGATGATTGAAGATGATGGTGACTATAAAGTATCTATTGAATATGGTGCAGAATTATTCGAACATCAAACGGTTGAACGTATGTTAGCGCATTATGTCGAATTGTTGGCTAATGTAGTACAACAACCAGAAAATCAAATAGGCGAAATTAACATTGCAACGTCTGAAGAGAGAACGCAAATATTAGGTGAATTTAACAATACACGTGAAGCATTAGATAATAGACGTATATTTATGGATCATTTCGAAGCTCAAGTAGAACAAACACCTGACCGTACTGCGATTGTTTATGAAGGGGAAAGTCTGACTTATCAACAATTGAATGACAGAGCAAATCAACTTGCTTATAAATTACGCGGTGAAGGTGTAAAACCGAACATGGTAGTTGGCATGCTGACACAACGTAGTTTAGAAATGATGATCGGTATTTACGGTATCTTAAAAGCAGGTGGAGCCTATGTTCCAATTGACCCGAACAATCCGGTGGATCGTATTAACTATATGCTAAACGATAGCCAACCTAAAATCCTATTGACGGATGCAACGTTAGACGAACAGATTGAGTATGATGGTAACATTATTAACTTAACTGATAAGGCTGGATTAGCCCATCTTCCAACAGAGAATTTACCAAGTGTCGTTAGTGCCGATGATTTAATGTACATTATTTATACATCTGGTACTACAGGTAATCCAAAAGGGGTTATCGTATCATATGAAGGTGTAATGAACCGTATTAATTGGATGATTAAAGATTTCAATATTAATAGTGAAGATAAAGTATTATTCAAAACACTGTACACATTTGATGTATCTGTATGGGAAATCTTTGGATTTGCTATGGTAGGTGCACAACTAGTGTTATTACCATCTGGTGAGGAAGGTAATCCTGATAAGCTTGCTTCAATCATTCAAGAAAATGATATTACGATGGTTCACTTTGTACCTTCGATGTTAGGCGTATTTATTGATTACATTAAATCAACAAATAGAATGGATGATATTGCGTCGATTAACTATATTCCATCTAGTGGTGAGGCATTGAAACCAGAACAAGTAAATCGATTTAATGATTTACTTGGTAGACCGAATAACTCATTATTGATCGACTTATATGGACCAACAGAAGCATCAATTGAAGTCGTTTGTAATCCGCTATATCCAAGTGAAACATACGATATTATTCCAATTGGTAGACCGATTTCAAATGTTCAAATTTACATTTTGAATGAGAAGAATAATCTAATGGGAATTGGTGTTCCAGGAGAACTATGTATCGGTGGAATCGCGGTTACGCACGGATATCTAAACCGTCCTGGATTGACTGAACAACAATTTATCGATAATCCATTCGGAGAAGGTAAGTTATATCGTTCAGGTGATTTAGCAAAATGGAGATCAGATGGTGAGCTTGAATATATTGGGCGTATCGATGAGCAGGTTAAGATTCGTGGTTACCGTATTGAACTTGGCGAAATTGCAAGTCACTTACGCCGAATCGATGGTATCTCAGACGTAGGTGTTATTGTTAGACAAATGGTTGGCGACGATTTATCTATATGTGCTTACTTAGTATCTGACCAAGAGATATCATTTAGTGATATTAAAGCAGAATTAGGTAAAAAAGTTCCTGACTACATGGTTCCTGCATATATGATGCAAATTGAGCAATTACCATTGACTGCTAATGGCAAATTGAACAAACGTGCTTTACCTGAAATTGAAGTGGAAAGCAAGGCTTATGTTGAACCTAGAAATGCGACAGAAGCAACAATAGTAGAAGCAGTTAAAAATGTCTTGAATGTCGAACAAGTAGGCGTATATGATAACTTCTTTGAAATTGGTGGCGACTCTATTAAAGCCATTAAGTTAACGTCAGAATTATCTAAAACATATAATATTTCTATTAAAGATTTATTTGAACTACAAACGATTGAGCGTATTAGTGAATCGTTAGACGATAGTGCAGACACGAACTTGTTGACTAAATTAGCATCTCTAAAAGAGTTTAACTTAGAACAACCGCATCAATTTAGTAATGCATTCATGCAAGAAATCGCAAGTTATAAAGAAAACAGTGCAGAACAATATGATGTGATTGATGTAGAAGCGGTTAAATCTAACAAGAATGTATTGCTTACAGGTGCAACTGGATTCTTTGGTATTTATCTACTAAATAATTTGTTAGAAGATACTGACTTTGATATTTATGTGATGGTTCGTAGTAATAAAGAGATTACAGGCGAAACGAAGTTGCACAATAACTGGGTTTACTATTTTGAATCTCAAATTGACGAAGCATTTGCAAATAGAATTCATATCGTTGAAGGTAATATTGAGACTGAACATTTAGGTATGAGTGAATCGACTTATGAAGCATTGTCTGGAGAAATTGATTTAATTGTCAATGCTGCAGCAAACGTAAATCACTTTGCAACTAAAGATGCATCTTACGGCGCCAATGTTGGTGGAATTGAACAAATAATTCAATTTGCACAAGATGGCAAAGTAAAAGAAATACACCATATGTCTACAATTTCAATAGCTTCAGGTAAAGTTGAAGACAAGGCACAACTAACATTCTCAGAATACGATGTTGATATTGGTCAAAAACCAAATAATGTGTATTTAGATGGTAAAATCGAAGCTGAAAAAATCTTAATTGATAGTCGAGAACAAGGAGTAGAAACAAATATCTATAGACTTGGTAACTTACAGTGTGATTCTAGAACTGGATTGTTCCAAAAAAATGAAGAAAATAATGCATTCTATAGCGTTATTAAATCATTTAAGAAACTGGAAAAATTCCCAGAACTTCCAAATGACAGTTTAGAATTTACACCGGTAGATCAAGCTGCTGAAGCTTGTAGTACTTTGATTAAGAACAATCAACTAAGCAATGAAATACATCATATATACAACACACATCATTTAACATTAACGCAATTGATGAATGTTTATAATCAACATGATTATCATATCGAAAACATCCAATGGAATGACTTTATGGACTTCTTAATGGAATGTATCGAACAAGGTATTAAGAGTGATGAAATCAATGATTTCCTATTACACACTGGTATTTTAGATAATAATATGTTTAACAAATCACACTTTGAAGTATTAGATTTCAAGACGAATTATATCTTGGAAAAACTAAACTTTGAGTGGAAACCAACAGATAATGAAGTATTATCAAAAATGATCAGTCATCCAAAAAATAATTTCTAAGCAACAACTGAGGCAGCAAATATATATTTGCTGCTTCAATTGCTTTGCTAATACAAAATGTGGAAGTGATACAGTGGAAGTTACTGTATATATATTAGATACCAGTGATTCAATTTATCAAAATAAGCAAAGAAAAGCTAAATACTCAGAAATGTTTAAATGTTTTTGTGTTAAAGCGGCAACAGGGCATGAAATTAACGATATTGCGTTTAAAACAGGCGATTATGGGAAACCTTTGTTGTATAGGCCATATAACAAACACTTAAATATTTCACATACGGATGGTTTTTCAGTATGTATCGTCAGTGACATAAATGTAGGTATTGATATAGAAAAAATAGAACCAATCGATTTGACGATTGCTAAGAATTATTTTGTGCAAGCAGAATATCAATACATTATGAAAGATGGTTATAATAAAGCGCAGTTGAACCGTTTTTTTGAAGTGTGGACATTGAAAGAATGTTATATCAAGATGCTCGGAACTGGAATCTATAAAGCGTTAGATAGTTTTTCTATTACTCCAGAACATCAAACTTATAAGATGATTGAATTAGTAAATAATCAAGAACAACGTTTATCCAGTTTTCATAAATTATTATTTAACCAATATGCATTTTCAATAATTTTAGAAACTGCTAATCAAGATATAAAAGTAAATTTCACAGACATCACACATACATTTAATGCAGAATGTATATGTTAAGGGGCGAGAATATGGCAAAGACAACATTATTTTGTATTCCGTTTGCAGGGGGAAGCAAAACCTTATATTATCCGTTAAAAGAAAAATTACCAAACCACATCCAATTCAAACCATTAGAGTTACCCGGACGTGGTGAACGACTGATTGAAGATGCGTTAGATAGCATTGAAGATATGGTTGATGACTTAGCAAACCAAATTGTTAAAGAAAAACCAGAATCATTTATCTTACTAGGTTATAGTTTAGGAACTATCTTAGCATATGAATTATATTATAAATTAGATGCATTAGGTTATAGACCTGAGCATATGATTCTCTGCGCAAGCGAACCTATAGGATGTATAGACCGAAACAATAATATTGCGAATATGACAGATGAAGAATTCAAGCAATTTATTAAAGATAAAGGTGGCACACCAGAAGAAGTCTTAGCACATGAAGAATTATGGGAGCTTGTAAAACCTTCTCTTAAAAATGACTTCTTAGCAATAGATTACTACGATAATAAGCCTAAAGCTGAAAAAGTAAAAGCAAATATTTCTGTCTTTGTTGGCAAACAAGATAAGATTTGTGATCAAGATATCTACAAGTGGTCAGATTTAACGAGAGGCCAAGTTGATTATCAATTTTTCGATGGCGGACATTTCTTTATCAATAACCAATACGACGGTTTCAGTGAAAAAATAAAACTCGTCTTAAATCATTAATTGTAATGATTGAATGATGTGTAGTTATTTTACGTTTGCAATTTGTTGAATTATGAAAATATTACTATGAAATGTGTATTAATAGTTTATAACATATTGACAAATGTCATATAATTTTATACTATTAGTGGTGCACATATACACACACGTAAAGATTTAATACAATACTTCACACATATTTATAAATCTTTTAATAATAAAAACGTATAAACATGAATCGCCATAGAGTGATTGATAAAGAACGCATATGAACGTTATAAAAAAATAATCAATAAGGGAGGCAGTTAACCATGGCAGGTGGACCAAGAAGAGGCGGACGTCGTCGTAAAAAAGTTTGTTATTTCACAGCAAACGGAATTACACACATCGACTATAAAGACACAGAATTATTAAAACGTTTTATCTCAGAACGCGGTAAAATTTTACCACGTCGTGTAACAGGCACTTCAGCTAAATATCAACGTATGTTAACTTTAGCTATTAAACGTGCTCGTCATATGGCATTATTACCATATGTTAAAGAAGAACAATAATAGTTATTGTATCTGAACAACCCCGTAAGCATATGCTTACGGGGTTTTTTGTGTTTTTTGGAATTTGTGAAAATAGAGTTATAGAGAAGGGAGAATATGCTTTGAAAACAAGTGAATTTACTTTAACGATAAATCATTTTTTCTGGCAACTAGCTGTATTCTCATTAATAAATGAAATATACATAGCAGATTCACTCACTTATTTTCAGAGCAAATCTGCTATGTTCGTATATTGATTCAATTAGTTATCTATTTTGTCTAATGCTGCTTTAGGTACTTGGGATTTTTGTACTTCTTTATAACTTTGGGTATCACCTAAACGTACTTCAAGTTTTAAGTAATGATTTGGTTTTAATTTATGCTCATTAAATGAGTTAAACTTAATTTCTTTTGTATTACCGGAATGATTGGATGCAGTTTGTTTATATGCATAGCTAATGAATTTTTGACCATTATTTGCATAATTAACGTTTTTTTTGATTGGTTGTTGTATTTTGACGTAATAATATTCGTTGTGAATTAAGGGGTTAAACTTAGCGTAATCGCGTACTTTATTATTATCTTGATGACTTTCCGCATAAAGTTTCCATCCAACTAATACCAAAAAGATGAAAACTAATAATAATAAGATAGGTAATATTAGCTTGTAGATTGATCTCAAAAATAATTCCTCCTAACGAGATGTTAAATTATATTTTAGAGATTTTAATATATTATATCTACAATTTAAAGTGACAATATACCTTACAATAATGTAATTACATAAAATTTTCCATTGTATGTTATATCAAAAGAAGTATGTAAAAATAGCCTATTATAAACCTTTTTAAGAATAATTGTGGTTACTTCTTATGAATTAATCGTTTTTTTAATGCAATCATATTGACTGCTTGAAAATAAAAAAATGCTAGAACAATAAAATTAAATTATCCTAGCATGCTTATATTATAAAATCTTATTTTTTATTTGTCTGCGCTTTGATGCCTTTTGTTACAGCTTCGGCGAAATCATAGATATTCTGTCTATAGTGACTTGTGTTTTCACGTGTTAATCGATTTAATTTGCCATCTTCAAAAAATTGCTTTCTGTATTTAGTTGATATTTCTATTTGTACTCCCGAACCACTATCATTTTTGTTTATAATGTTATGTTCTGAGTTGCCATTGACATAGTGAGGACTTTTTTCAACATTGAAACCTTCTTTTTCAAGATACTTAGTAATAGATTTTGCCATTTTTTTATCTTTTCCACCAATATAAACGGCTTTTTTGTCTTCTTCAATGCCGTGGATGGAAATGGCTTCATTTGATTTATATACCATTTCTGTTAATTTAGGGTCGTCAAAATTTGTTGAGGTGATGTGGAGTTTTTTATTGTTTGAAGGTAGTAAACCTTCGAAACTATATAAATTGTAGTCACCTTTTTTCGAAATGATTTTTGCTAATTCTGATGTTCCTGGTTCAATACCTCCACCGTGAATTGCGGTAATGAGTATATCTTTGTTATTGGTTGTCTTGGTGTTAATTTCCCAGTCTTTGTGTGCATTAGTGTCTGCTTTAAGTGATGCAAAATCCTTGTAATGGTCTTTGTTTGCTGGTTGATCTTGTTTCCAAATATACAGTATGGATAAGAATAAACAAATAATGATTACAATACTTAACATTACACCATAATATAGGTAATCCTTTATAATATTTCTCATTTAAAGCTCCAAACAATTTAGAATAATTGATTACAAGATTATAACAAAATTACATATATTTAGATATTGTTATCAGTTTACAGTTAGGTTAAATCGAACGTTAAAATGAGAAAATTTTATTTTTAAAAAATAGTACATGTTTAACTGTATATTGTAAATGAAAAATTAAACTTCTTTTACAGCAAAGTAATTATCTTCTGGATCAGCAAAATTAAATACTCTACCCATTGGTAAAGTCATAATGTCACCAACAGTAATCCCATTATCGTTTAATTGTTGATATAGTTCATCAAATTGAGTAGTTGCAAATATAAGTGAAGGTGTTGCTGTACTTACACCCATATTCATTTCATCAACCTTTGCTTTGTCTTGTAGTACGATAGCAGTTTCAGATTGATCTTGTGGCAGCAATTTAACTACACGCATACCCATTTCTTCTGTATCTTCGGATACCGTGAAATTTAAGTGTTTTGTCCAAAATTGAATTACTTTTTCGTGGTCGTAAACATAAATCATTACTTCATCTAATCTTTTTAACATATAAATCAACTCCTCGAATGAATTGTTGTAATTACAAACTAGTATATAAAATTAGTTCAGTTTTGCAAAATGTTATGAGGGTAGATTCATTTATATATCGTTACATTTGTAATGGAGTTAAATAGGGTAAGTTTAATATAAATAGTATTAAAAAAGGAGAGTGAATATATGGATATTCAAACTAAAATGCAAATAAATGTTAC
Organism: Staphylococcus sp. ACRSN; assembly: GCF_022346615.1. Classification (GTDB taxonomy): domain Bacteria; phylum Bacillota; class Bacilli; order Staphylococcales; family Staphylococcaceae; genus Staphylococcus. Next base: position 312,884 of record NZ_JAKRNS010000001.1, read on the forward strand.
ATCAAATAAAGCTTTTGAAGCGTTTGTTAATCCAGAAGAAATTTCAGGATTTTGGTTTTCACATAGTTCGGATAGGTGGAAAGAAGGAAAGACTATTACCTTAAAATATGCTGAATATAATGCAGAATTAGATATTGAGATTACTCATATTGAAGAGAATCGTTTAATTGAGTTTACATGGGGGAATCATCCTGTTGAAATTCATCTTGAGGAAAATGACGAGGGTATTGTAGTAACCACAATTGAAAAAGATTTTGACGAAAGTGAAGTAGAACAGGTGTTAGGGCAAAAAGAAGGTTGGGTCTATATGTTAAGTTGTTTAAAGGCATACCTTGAGCATAATGTGAAAATTAGAGCTGCTTTGTTATAGTTTAAATACAAATCAGGAGTTTAGCATTATCTGTAAACGTATATGATATACGTAAGAGATTAGCCTAGACTCCTGATTTTTAAATTATTAATAATTAAATGGTATTAAAGGCTCATTTTGATGATGGTACCAACAAGCCAAAATACACCGATAATCAAACAAATCACACCAAAACTAATATAACTTTGTTTCTTACTCGCATCTTTGCGCTTAGGTGTTATTTTATTCATGATTAATAGTACGACACCGACAATGATCAATAAAATAGCTAGATATAGCATTGCTATCCCTCCTTAATTCATAAGTGAGAGTTAAGTCATTTACTATACATGTACCCGTAAAAATAAAGAGATAACTTTTTTGAAATTTTTTATTTAATGAGTGGAAGGAGCAAACTTTGTATTGGAATAATTATAGTGTTTTTGACAGGAATTTAGCATTAATCATGTTAAACTATGATTAATCAAAACATATTCATTAAATAATAAATTTATAATGTCATTTATAAATAGAATGAGATGTGTGTGTTATTTTAATGTAAGGATAAAGGTGGTTATTTGGTATGGCATTGCAATATGAATATCAATTTAATATAAATGACGTAGAAGATATGCTAACAGTATATCAATCTAATGGTTGGTTAAATCACAATCAAGAAGAAATCATCAAAATATTTAATATTAGTACGCATGTTATTATTGCTAAGGAAAATGGGCATGTTGTTGGCTTTTCACGCGCATTATCAGATGGTGTGTACAATGCAGCAATATATGATTTAGTAGTTCATACAGATTATCAAAAGCGAGGTATAGGTAGAGAAATTATCAAACAGATGCTTGAACATCTGGGGGATTTATCGTGTGTGCACTTAATTGCTACTACAGGTAATGAAGCATTATATGAAGAAATGGGTTTCAGTAAATTAAAAACTGGAATGGCTATTTATCGTAATCAAAAATTAAAAGATGAGTATACTGTGTAAAGTTAACAGCGATACTCATCTTTTAGAAATAGTTTTATGATAAGGCATGGTGACGACTCACGTCCTCGTATGTGAATGTTTTCAATAAAGAGCAACCTAATGGATGTTGTCCGTTATCTACGTGTTCATTAATTTCTTCTAAAACTTCTAAAATTTCATATTCAGGTGTAGTAACATCGAAACTGTATTTAAAAAGTTGTTTTTTATCTGATAAAACAGTAGCTACAAGTTCATCATTTTGCATTTTATAATTTAATAGTTGCATAATAGTTCCTTCTTTCTCTATTTTTTTGAGTTCTAATTTAAGCATTTAATTTAAGTGGAGGTGAGTTTAGACATCTCTATATAAATTAGAATTATTATAATGTAACTCTTATTATACATGATGATTTCCAAATTGTAGAGGGTTTTGCTTAAATAAATTAAAATAATTTTAATTTAAGAACTTAAAATATTATGAATCGCTTACATTAGATTGGAATAATTATAATGTGAGAGGTTGAATGATACTAGGTTGAATTATGATTGATTCTTTGCTAAGATATAATGAAATTTAATAATAGCTTTCTAGGGTTCCGCAATTAAACTATAATTGGACTGGTCCGAGAGAAAGCCACATGATAAATGTGACACGGAAGGATAAAAGCCTGGGAGATAGTATTTTTACTGTCTCCCAGGCTTTTTTATTTTATATAAGGAGGAATTAAAATGAATTGGATAAAAATTATCATTGCAGCTGTATTTGAGATTGGGTGGGTTGTTGGATTGACGCACGCATCATCAACTATTGAATGGTTATTTACGGTTATTGCTATCGTGTTGAGTTTTTATTTACTGATCAATGCTTCAAAAAGCTTACCTGTTGGGACGGCTTATGCAGTATTTGTTGGTTTAGGTACGACAGGTGTTACTGTTTTTGATTTCTTAGTGTTCGCCCATACGATTAATGTTGGAAAGGTGATTTTGATTTTTACTTTATTGATAGGTGTTATTGGATTGAAGTTAGTTACTACAGATAAAGGAGATGAAGCAAAATGATGTGGATTATTTTAGTATTTGCAGGCATATTTGAAATGTTAGGTATCAATTTTTTGAATGCATATGTTAATAGTCAAAAGAAAATAAATTTATGGTTGATGTGTGTAACTTTTGTACTAAGCTTTATTTTACTTTCAATATCTATGGGAGCTTTACCTATGAGCACGGCTTATGCAGTATGGACTGGTATTGGTGCAGTTGGAGGAACGTTACTTGGTATGATTTTTTATAAAGAGTCTACGGATATAAAAAGAATATTATGTATTGTCGTAATTCTTGCAAGTACAGTTGGATTAAAATTATTAAGTTAAAATAGTTGGATTCATAACAAATAAACTTTAAAAAAGGAAAAAGCGACACCATATGGCGTCGCTTTTAGAGTAATATGTTCATGAATATAAAAGACTAGTAGTCGGTTCCCAACTACACTTATAATATACCAAGTTTTAGGTAAATACACAATGTAAACGCTATAATTTTTTGGATGAATTTGATTCAATACTTTGATTATGTAATCGTTTTTAGAGTGATTTATTATATTCTATTGCACAAATAAGGAGTGATTGATAGGATAAAGCAACAGGGGTGATATGATGGAAGGAATCGCAGCATTTATAACCATCACACTAATGATTATTATTGTGCCGGGACCTGATTTCTTTGTAGTAATGAAGAATTCTATTACATCGGGTAAAGGGAACGGAGCAATGGCGGCATTAGGCATCACAAGTGCGCATGTATGCTACTCATTATTAGCAGTGTTTGGTATTATTTTTATTTTAGCGAATATGTATTATGTATTTTTAGTAGTTAAAATACTTGGTGCATGTTATTTAGTCTATTTAGGTATTAAAAGTATTTTAACTGCAAGGCAAGGGATGGAGTTTTCCCAGGAGCATATGCAGGCTAAACGAATTAGCTATTTAAGCTCTTATAGACAAGGATTTTTAAGTACATTATTAAATCCTAAAGCTTTACTGTATTACATAAGTATTTTACCGCAATTTATTACAGCTGGTGAGGGTGTTTCTTCACAAATTGCAATATTATCAGCAATCGTTACTACTGTCATTTTAGTATGGTTTATCTTTTGTGTTTATATTTTCCAATATATAAAATTATTGTTTACAAACAAAAAGGTAAAAGCAATATTTGACTATGCTGTAGGTGCTATATTAATTACACTTTCAATTAATTTATTATTTAGTAAAAGTAGTTAAATATTTCCAAGGAAATTTAAATTAAAGAGACTGAGTTATTAGCCATTATAAATAAATGGATAACTTAGTCTTTTTTATGTTAAAACAAAGCTTCTGTATAGTTAAATTAAATAGATATAAAAAATAAAATACTATATTAATGAAAAGTCACAATTTATCTACATATTATATTTTTTAGTTATTTATAATATTGAAAGAGAGGGGGTATGAGATTGAAAAATACATTTAATCCACTACAAAGATTACATTTTTATGCGGCTATATTTATTACACCATTATTAATTACATTAACAATTTCAGGTATTGGTTTCCTTTTTTATCAAGAAGTCGAAAATAACATTTATAAAACAGAGTTTTTTGGAGATAGTTCAATCAAAACACATCAATCTATGAATCAAGCTATAGATGATGTAGAAAAAGAGTTTGATGGTTTCTATGTCAGTAAGGTGAGTATGTTGGCTGAGCCATACAATAATCGAATAACATTAGATGATATGGCAGGGAATCAAAGGTATGTCTTTTTAGACCAAAATAATCAAATTGTGGCAGATCAAAATGCGAAACATACATATGCAAATGTGCTTAGAAATATTCATAGTTCATTATTTACAGAGAATACTGTAATTAACTATTTGGTTGAATTAACAGCGTGTTGGACTATTTTTATGATTATTTCTGGTACATATTTACTTATTAAGAAAAAACTGATCACAAATAAAAGTAAGAAATTAAGATTTCAAAAATGGCATGGTATCACCGGTGTCATTATTGCTATACCAGTATTTGTTCTTGTTCTAACGGGTTTGCCATGGTCAGGATTTATGGGAGCGAAAATTTCAGATGTTATGAACAATTCAGGTAGTCTAGGACAATCAGAATTGGCAATTAATCCTCCAAAATCAGATGTTAATGAAATCCCATGGGCGACTAGAAGTAATAAGCAACCTGCTTCGGGTGAGCATGCAGCGCATCATGGTGGTGGTGCAATGCCACAAACAGATTTGAAGCATCAAATCTCATTAGATAAAGTAATTGAAAATGCAGAAAAAGATAATTTTAATAAGCCGTTTTCAATTGTTTATCCGTCAAGTGTTGAAGGGACATTCACAGTTTCTAAGGGGAGTAATACAGGTGTGACAGGTTTAGATGTTTCTCCGTATGATGAGAAGACGCTATATATGGATCAATATAATGGTAAGGATTTAGGAGAAGTGAAGTATCAAGAATACGGCATCATTGGTAAATGGTTTACTTGGGGTATTCCATTACACGAAGGCCATCTATTTGGCATTGCTAATAAAGTTATTAATCTATTCGTATGTCTTGCATTGCTTGCAGCCATTGGATTTGGTTTTACGTCATGGATTAAACGTTTGAAAGGCAAGACTGTTAAAGTACCACATAGAGTTAAGAAACCAATGTCGCTACCAGTAATTGTATTTTTAATTATACTGGGTATATTAATGCCACTATTTGGATTTTCTCTAATTATTGTTTTTGCCATTGAATTGTTGTTATTTATGAAAGATAAGAAGAAAAAACAATAAACTAAATATTTAAATTAAAAAGAACCAATTTCTGAACAAATTTCTGCTTACCGTTGTTGAAATTTCAACAATGGTGAGTAGCATGTGTATTGTTAGTTATTGGTTCTTTTTAATATTTACATTTTCATATCCATTTCGTGAATCTTCATCATTAAACCATGAGGAATATCATCGTGGTTAACGACTTGCATTTTATAAAATGTCTTGCCCTCATCTTTAGAAACAAGTTTAACAAAATCACCTTTTTTAGGGGTGAAATCATCGCTTGTCTTTAACTTGACGTTATGTGTCACAAGACCATCTTTTTCGCTCACGACTTTTTCAGCAGTGTTACTATTTTTCATATAACCATAATATGTGCTTGTTTGGCTTGAAACGACCATGGCAATTGTAACTACAATGCCAATGATGACTAAAATACTAATTAAAGCTAAAGTAAGTTTGTTTTTCATGTTATATGTCTCCTTTTGTTCATCTTAATAGATAATCAAGGACACGTATATAATGATTATTAAAGTTTTAAATATTGTCAAATTTAGTTAATTAGAAAGTTAGTTTTAAACAATTTCAGATTAAGGATAAAAAATTGCTGTTTTAGAAGTTAATACACTTACCCCTCGATATACATTTTTTATGGTATACCATAATGTCGCAAACGCTAGTAGACAGGCAATGGCTATTGCAATAATAGTAATCCAATTGTTAGATGTATTTTGCATTAATGACATGCCGAGTGAACCTGTTACAAGTGCTATGATTGGTCCCGAATACGTTATAATATGATAGACGAGTGATTTGGATGCATGTTGAGATGCTGGTTTGTCAGCAAAAATCCAAATGACGATAGGGACTATGATAGGAGCAAAGAATAAACTAAAATAACTTATAGATGCTAAGACACGATTTCCTTGAATATTAGACTTATAGTGATTACTGTAAGTTTCTTCCATTTGATTATCACCTCATAATTAAGGCTAACAAGAAAATGAGGTGAAATATAGTGTTTGGAAGTAATATTACAATTTTGTTAGTTTTGAATCGTAAAAAAAGACAATAGAATAATATATTGAAAATGGAGGATTTTGAATATGAAAATTTATTTAATTAGACATGGAGAATCGCAATCAAATTTTGCCAAAAAGAACGGCAACCATTATTTTTGTGGACAAATGGATGTACCGTTAACTGATAAAGGGAAAGAGTCAGCAATTGATTTACAAAATTATTTTGAAGATAAGGAAATTAATCATGTATATCTTTCAGATTTAACGAGAACTAAGCAAACAGCACAGGCTATTTTTCCAAGTGAAAAGATATCAAAAACGAAAACGCCTTTGCTAAGAGAACGCTCATTAGGAAAATTTGAAGGAGAAATGGTCGATGAGTTAGAACAATCTACTAAGTTTTCACGCTATTTTAATGATGAAAATTACAAGTATTTCCGTCATAGTTTCGAACAAAAAGCACCAGAAGGGGAAAGTTACGCTGATGTTCTATATAGAATAGAACAATTTTTTGAAAAGGAAGTACAAGATAGTGAGGAAAATATAGCAATTGTTGCGCATCAAGTAGTAATTCGTTGTATTCTAGTTTATTTTGGGTATGAATCGAAAGAAAGTGCAGTCGATAAAAAAGTAGAAAATTGCGTTCCTTATGTTTTAGACATTAAATAAAGTAATAAAAAAACCTGACCTATAAAAATAGGTTCAGGTTAATATTTTTTAGCTGCTGTTAAGCTTTCATGAAATCCTTGGAATATCGTGTTTATATTGTCTAAGAAACTACCAACAATCACAGCAAGTATGACGTAAGTAATGCTAAGAGCGATTGATTTAAATGATATAACGCCATATTTTTCTTGTTTCTCAAAGAGATAATAAGCTATGAAGACAGCAGCCATTGCTCCAAATAAGATGGTTAAAATCATAATTATGGAACCTCCCAATTTATAATACGATCGGCTGTGCTTCTTTATAATTTTTATTTCTTAACTTGCCATTATCATAACAAATTACCATTTGAGAAAAAAAGGAATATTGTATTAAAAAACCTTACAATCATGTAAGGTTTTTTACGAATATAAGACACTGTAAACTGTCGAAATATGCATTTTTTAGGTGTAAGCTAAGGTATATCAAGTAATTTGTGTTGTCATCATTTTGTAATTAATCTGTCAATAATACGAAATTTCATATAATTTATCCAAATTATCAACTTTTTTGAGACGACTCATCACCTTTAAAAGTCTTTTTTTGTCACTATTTAGACATTATTTATCTATTGCCTTTGTCTCTATATCTTTTGATTTGAGGAATTTTTTGATTTTATCTTGTTGCTTACCATTCACGTCCCCGGCATATTTCGTTGAAACATCAACGACGTTAAGTTCATTTTGAGGTTGATAATCTAATTCTTCGATAGCTTCATCCGCATCTTTAATCGTAGTATTTAAAGCGGTGAAATATTTATGAATACGTTCTACATTATCTTGATAGCCATTAGGCAGTGTATTATGCTTGATGAATTTTTCAAAACGAACGTCATTTTTAACTGCTAAATGTGATAAATTGGATAATCTTTTTGCTTGTGCATCTGTGATTTTCTTATCAGAATTTGATTGTTGATCTAATTTATATTGAATTAGGTATTTGTTATCTAGAATATCTGAATTGACTGCTAAATATTTTGTAATTGCATCGTTCATTTCTTTTTCGCTAATTTTTTTTCCTTTTTTATCTGAGTGGAAAATATCACTCTCAGTAAGAGTTTTTACATTCTTTGGCGCGTGTCTTTCGCTATGTTGATGGTCGTTATCGTCTGATTCACTATTTGAACATGCTGAAAGTATCATGGATAAGACTAACACTAACGATAATAGTATGCTTTTTTTCATAAAATAATACTGCTCCTTTGATAATAATGGTGCGAATATAAACACAGAAGATGAATGTTTAAACGCGTTCTTTAAAATTATAACTTAAGCGTATCATGTAGTGCTATTGATTTAAATATGCTATGTAATAATAAATGCACAATCTCTTGAACAAATAGACTATTATAAAATAATAAAAAGATACGCTAGCAATTTTATAATAAGTTAAATCATTTTTGTCATAAAGTAATTTAGATTTGAAGACTCATTTAAAGTAATAAGTGTGATGGTTTGATTGATGAGCTTTTAAATATAAAAAAGAGCCGATGGAAATCAAATATGATTTCCTCGGCTCTCTGCTGATAGGAATTATGTTCTAGACATATTACCACTGAATTTATATTTTAAATTGATAGGGTAGTAATTAATGTCGAATGATATAATCGAATGCATTTAATGCTGCATTAGCGCCTGCACCCATTGAAATGATGATTTGTTTGTTTCTATCATCGGTAACATCACCTGCGGCAAAGATACCTGGGATGCTTGTTGCATTTTTACGATCAATCATAATTTCGTTAGCTTGGTTAAGCTCAACGTAATTGTCGAGCCACTCAGTGTTTGGTAATAAACCGATTTGTACGAAGATACCTTCTAATTCAAGAGTGTGCTCTTCGCCACTGTTTTTATCTTGATATTTAAGACCTGTAACTGCATCTTCGCCAAGTACTTCTGTAGTTTGTGCATTTTTAATTACAGTTACATTCGGTAAAGAGGTAAGGCGTTCTTGTAGTACTTTATCAGCTTTCAAGTTTGCGTTTCTTTCTAGCAAGGTAACGTGTTTAACGATACCAGCTAAATCGATAGCAGCTTCAACACCTGAATTACCACCGCCGACAACGGCAACGTCTTTGTTCTCAAATAAAGGTCCGTCACAGTGCGGGCAGAATGCAACGCCTTTATTAATCAACGCATCTTCACCTGGTACTTCTAATTTACGCCAACGTGCACCTGTTGAGATAATTACAGTTTTACTTTGTAATTGAGCACCATTGTCTAACGTAACATCAATACCATGATCTGTTTTTTCAATTGCGCTTGCACGTATGCCTGTCATCACATCAACATTGTATTGATTGATATGATCCTCTAGTGCTGATGAAAACTTCGGTCCATCTGTTTCTTTAACAGTGATGAAATTTTCAATTGTAGCAGTGTCATTTACTTGGCCACCGATACGGTCAGCTACTATGCCTGTACGCAATCCTTTTCTTGCAGTATAGATGGCTGCACTACCACTAGCAGGGCCACCACCGACGATTAAAACATCGTATGGGTCTTTATCATTAAACTCTGCTGGGTCTGCTTTACTTCCTAAACTAGTTAAGATATCTTGAATTGTCATACGACCATTACCGAATTCTTCACCATCTAAGAAAATAGCTGGTACAGCCATGATGTTTTCAGATTCTTCTCTGAAAATCGCACCATCAATCATTGAATGAGAAATATTAGGATTTAATAGACTCATCAAATTTAAAGCTTGGACAACGTCAGGACATTTTTGACAAGTTAAACTAATATAAGTCTCAAAATGTAACGGACGGTCTAATGCTTTGATTTGATCAATAACTGCTTGTTCTTCTTTAGGCGCACGACCACTCACTTGTAATAATGCTAACACAAGCGAATTGAATTCATGTCCCATTGGAAGACCTGCAAACGTAATACCTGTTTCTTCATTTGGTTTATTAACTGAAAAACTAGGTGTACGTTTAAGTGTTGATTCTTGTATTGAAATGCGGGGTGACATTTCAGCGACTTCTTCTAATAATTGTTTTAATTCTTTAGATTTGTCATCTGATCCAATGCTTGCATTGAGTACAACGTCACCCTCCATTAATTGAAGTAATTGTTGTAATTGTGATTTAAGTTGATCATCAAGCATTTAAATCGATGCCTCCTTAGATTTTACCTACTAAGTCAAGACCAGGTTGTAATGTTTCTGAACCTTCTTCCCATTTAGCTGGGCATACTTCGCCTGGGTGTTGACGCACATATTGTGCTGCTTTAATTTTGTGTACTAATGTGCTAGCGTCACGACCAATACCGTCAGCATTAATTTCTGCTGCTTGAACGATACCATCAGGATCAACGATGAATGTACCACGTTGAGCAAGACCAGCTTCTTCATCTAAAACGTCAAAGTTACGAGTGATTGTTTGAGAAGGGTCACCAATCATAGCGTATTGAATTTTGTTGATTGCATCTGAATGGTCATGCCATGCTTTGTGTACGAAATGTGTATCAGTTGATACTGAATATACATTAACGCCTAATTCTTGTAATTTATCATATTGTCCTTGTAAGTCTTCTAATTCAGTTGGACAAACGAATGAGAAGTCTGCTGGGTAGAAACAAACGACACTCCATGAACCTTTTATATTTTCATCTGAGATTTCAAAGAATTCATCTTTCTTTGGATCGTAAGCATTTGCTGTAAATGGTAAAATTTCTTTATTTATTAAAGACATAAAAACATCCTCCTGATTAATTTGTAATAAGTTGATTAGAATTACTGGAAAGTAGATTATTATGATTACTTAATTATAATAATTCTAATCTCTATAATTTACATTATTACATTTATTATATGATTCGTCAACAATGAGAACTTGCTTGTGAAAAGAGTAAAATAACGCCACTTAATTACAAATTTATTTCATCTAGAGAAGTTGTTTTAGGACGTTTGGTAACCTGTTTTAAGTCATTAATGCTTAATTTATATTTCATAAATAGCCAACTTATTCTCAACTAAACATATAAAATTGAGAACTGAACTAAAGAAAATAAGACAAATTGCATTTTTGATAGAGTATATTTTGAAAAGGTATTACTGGTTGTAGTATTGATTAATTACATAGATGCTATGTTGAAAAACAATAAGTTATTCATTATAAGTAACAGTAAATAACCAGATTCTACAGTACAAGGTATCTGAATAATTTGATGAATAAAACGTATTTTTGAATAGCTTGATAAAATATGTACAAAAAATGAAAATTTAAATGTAACTATTAATAGCGAAGCTATAGCAGTTTTGAAGTAATGACTGTTATATAGAAGTACGAGGACGCTCTGAATAGTCTATTAATATATAGAGATATAATTAGTAGTGTGGAATATATTTTTAATCGACTAATTAATTGCTTCATTTCCTTTTAGAGCATAGGGAAATTGGGTAAACATAATATAAGCAATCCATATTTATGTCTGTTAAGCTATGTGTACAAAAACACAAAAGAGGAGCGGATGACATGTCTGAACATGTTTATAATTTGGTGAAAAAACACCATTCAGTTAGAAATTTTAAGAAAGAAAATGTACCAGAAGAACATATTAAGCAATTGATAGAAGCAGGACAGAGTGCCTCGACTTCTAGTTATCTACAAACATATTCTGTTATAGGTGTTGAAAATCCTGAAATTAAAGAAGAATTAAAGGAAGTTTCGGGCCAACCGTATGTAGTAGAAAATGGGTATTTATTTGTATTTGTAATTGATTATTACAGACACTCTATTATTGATGAAAATACTAAAGCAGATATGGCTACATCATTTGAATCAGCTGAAGGGCTCCTAGTTGGTACTGTAGACGTTACATTGGTAGCACAAAATATTGCAGTAACTGCTGAAGATATGGGTTATGGCATTGTATACTTAGGGTCATTGAGAAATGATATTGAGCGAGTAAGAGAAATATTAGATTTGCCAGATCATACTTTCCCATTATTTGGTATGGCTTTAGGCGTACCTAATGAAGATGAAAATGGTAGTCCAAAACCACGTTTGCCATTTGAGAGTGTATTCCATAAAGACCGTTATAATTCAGATAAATCAGTGCAAAAAGAGTCGTTAGATAAATATGATCAAGAAGTAAGTGACTATTATAAAGTACGTACAAATGGTGAGCGTAGCGAGGTTTGGTCAGAACAAATTGCACAATTCATGAGTTCAAAACAAAGATTAGATATGTTGGATCATTTAAATAGTTCAGGTTTCATTCGTAAATAGCATGGCTTCATTTGACTATCGTATTGTTGATGCATATTAAATTTGCTCAAATAAAATATTGAGTGGAAAAGGGGTTGAAGATGATGAGTATGTTTGAAAAGCTATTTCATAAAAAATCTGACCATGAAGATAAGCAAAATAACCCAAGTGATAGATACATTTACTCTTCTTCTAGTAAACTGACTCCAAATGAAGCTCAAGAATATTGGGTGAAGATGGCACAAAAAATTGTTGTTGGGACAATTAAATCTGTTGAACATACAGCTGAACGCGTATTTATTCTTATATCATTTGATGATAAAGCATCAACGATAGATATCTTTTTCCAAATGAATGGTCAATTAAGAATGTGGAATGATTTAGATAATGAAGATTATAAGCGAACAATTTCACAGAATTTAATTACTCAAGCACCTAATCTAGTGAAACAAGTCAATTGTTTATATGATAGTGTAAATATGTCACGTATAGCATATTCTCAAATTCAATTTGAGTTTGAGAGTAAGACCTGGTATTTACATGATATTACAGAAGATAGTGTTGAAGCACAATTAGACAAAGATCCTGCATTTTTAAAGTGGTTTGACGATGTTGCGAGATCTGTAGAATCACTACCGTTAGATAGTAAAGCAAAGGTGACTTGGGGGCCGTTTAAACCTGAGGCATACTAGCTAATACAAGTAGAAAATAATAGACAATGTATTACACACCTCCATATAAAATAGAGGTGTGTTTTTATATATGCACTTGAATAGTAGTGTTATGGAATTACTGTAAAATAATTATTGGAAGATTGAGCATTTAGTGGGAAAGTTAAGTGTTATTGATGAATCGTTTTAACACTAAAATGAATTGAATTAAAAAAACATGCCACATTCACAATACTGATAGAGCAGTACAGTATTTTAAATGGACATGTTTGATAAGTTTAAATTGTGTAATTTAGTTGTTTGCAGTTACTTCTGCGTATTCATTTGAATCATAGACATTTTTGTCTAAATGATTTGTTAACTTAGCCGTACCTGTACCTGCTAACATAGAATCATTAACATTCAGTGCTGTTCTTCCCATATCAATTAAAGGTTCTACTGAGATGAGTACACCTGCTAATGCGACTGGTAAGTTTAATGTTGATAATACTAAGATAGATGCAAATGTTGCACCACCGCCAACACCAGCTACACCAAAGGAACTGATAACTACAACACCGATAACAGTAAGAATAAATTGTAAGTTGATTTCAACATGTGCAACGGGTGCAACCATGATTGCTAACATTGCTGGATAAATACCAGCACATCCATTTTGGCCAATTGATAATCCGAATGATGCCGCAAAATTTGCGATACCGTCAGGTACACCTAATCTGTTTTTTTGAGTTTGAACATTAATTGGTAATGTTCCGGCACTTGAACGTGACGTAAATGCGAATAGTAACACTTCACCCGTTTTTTTAATGAAAGTAATTGGATTTAATCCTAATAGTGAAATGATAATTAAATGAATAATATACATTGCAATTAATGCTGCATACGAAGCGATAACGAATTTACCTAACGTCCAAATAGCGCCAAAATCACTTGTAGCGATAGTTGAAGTCATGATTGCTAGGATTCCGTACGGTGTTAAACGTAAAACGAACGTTACAATAGCCATAACTAAGTTGTAAAGTGCGTCTATTCCACGTTTAAGGACGCTACCACTTTCTGGTTGTTTACGCATTACACGTAAGAATGCAAAACCAACAAATGCGGCAAAGATAACAACTGCAATTGTAGATGTTGTACGTTGACCAGTGAAATCTAAGAATGGATTACTTGGTATCAACTGTAATATTTGTTGTGGTAAAGTACTAGCTGTCATATCTTTTGCTTCTTTTGCAATTTCACTACCGCGTGAACTTTCGGCGTGACCCAAATCGATAGAAGAGGCATCTAAGTTAAATACTAATGCTGAAATAATTCCGATAATAGAAGCAATTGCTACAGTACCAATTAAGAAGATGAAAATATACATGCCAATTTTAGCGAATTTTTCACCAATCTTAATTTTTGTAAATGCTGAAACGATTGAAATGAAGATTAAAGGCATAACAATCATTTGTAATAGTGCGATGTAGCCGTCTCCAACGATACTAAACCAATCTGTTGTTTGTTTAGTGATGCTAGAATCAATCCCATAAATTAAATGCAACACGACACCGTATACAATTCCTATCCCTAAAGCAGTAAATACACGCTTTGGAAATGATACGTGTCGACGTGTCATCGCATATAATAAAATAAGAAAGGCCACAAAAATAATAATGTTAAGTATTGTTAATAACATAAATAAGGACCTACACTTTCTTTTGAAAAATTTGTTTTATAATCCGATACGCATACTAAGGATAGTAGCTAATTAAATATTATTCAAGTCTATTACTCAAAATAATTTATAAAATGAAAATGATTTTATTTTCTGACAATAATTGAATTATATAAATAACATCATATTGTTTTATATTGATATTGGATAGAAGGGGTGTCGCTATTATTAACGTATTAATATTATGAAATTTGTGCGTTTAAGCGTAGTAAAAAAATGGAAATTTAACTGGGCGTAGATATTTAAAAGGAAAAAATAGCGACCTTGAAGGTCGCTATTGTAACTTGCTGAGTTATTATAGTTTATATTATAAATTGAATAAACGAGCAAAAAAGCCTTTACGCTCTTCTTTAGGTTCATTGTTAGAAGTTTGAGAAGTATACGTTTGAGTTGTTTCTTTAGACACATCATCCGTATTGATTTCTGCTTTGTCTGATTCAACAGAATGTTCAACTTTTTCGTCACGTGTTGATGTGTCTTTATCACTTGCGCTACTTGGATTATCTGTAGCTGCTGTTGTCGATACAGCTTCTTGGCCAGATTCAACTTTGTCACTGTTGTTTTCTAGTGTTGTATCAGTATCAACTGAATCGCTAACTAAAGTGATTTCCTCTTCTTCTGTCTTAGCCTGAGCAGATGATGGTGTCGTAACTTGAGCAGTATCATCTGCTTTAATGCTTTGCTCTTTTACTGAGTCGGCATCCGAATTTTCACCTGATTTAGTGTTCTGTTCAGTCGTACTTTCTGTGTAGTTATTGTCTGAAGCAGTTGTTGCTTCATTTGTAGGTACTTGTTTAGATTCGGTATTAGTCTGTGCTACGGCTTGTTGTTCTATTTGCGCTTCTTGAATCGCGCTTTGAGTTGTTTTTATTTCATCAGTAGAAGATTGTATAGCTTTTAATGACTCTGTATTATCATTTAATTGTGATGTAATCTGACTTTGCATCTCATGCAATTCACGTTGTTGTTGGTGCACTTGGTTAATCATTTGACCTAACATTTGTCTTTCGTCACGCATTTTTTGAATTTCATTACGTAAGTCTTCTACTAAATGAGAAACATTTTGGTCTGTTGGAAGATTACTACCTTCGTCTTTAACAAGCACTTGTAAGAAATCTTTCTCTTTTTCTAATTCGTCAAATGCTAAATCATAGCTATTTGTTTGCTTAACTTTATCTGCAATATCTTGGAAAAGTTCGATATCTTCTTCTTGGAAATCAGTTGCTTCACGGCCTCGGTATTCTGTTTTACTAAGTTGATAGCCACGTTCTTCTAAATGTTGAACGATCTTGCGGACTTGTTTTTCACTTAGCTCCACGCGTTGTGCAAATTCTTTGGTTAACATAGAAATAAGTCCTTTCATAATTAAGTAATTGGTTTTATGTATACAGACGTTTGTCTTCGGTTAGTGAAACGTCAGTCTTACCTCTACGTCATTTTAACCTGTTTAACTAGTGATTTCAAGTGTCTATCACAATCGTTTGCGTAAATCCATTTCTTCTAATAAAGGATAAATAATACTTCTGGAAATCTTATTTGCAAAAACATATTTAAGAATATAGTTCGATTTGATGCTTGGTCCAAATATATCTTTAGTCAATTCAATATTCGATTTAATAAATAAATCCATTGGCACACCATCTGCATATCCATAGATACTAGGTGCTAAATAATCAATATCCGTTTGTTTTTCAAATCCATGTTCATATAAAAACTCACGTCTGTTTTCTAGAATTTGTATATCTTTATCTTCTATTTCTGAAGGCTCTTTCTCCACTTCCAACATAATAAAGTTAACATCATGTGCGTGTAATTGGTTGGACAATTTATTGATTTCGAGTTCAACTTGATCAAGGGTTTTGGTAATCAGTTCGCTATGGTTAGACTGATTGATGGCTATGAGATAAATTAAAAACGCAGAGTTTGTCGTTGCTTCATAATGTGCTGTTGCTAGACTTACTGGTCGATCGTCTTCAATACCAACAATAAATAAATAATCGTCTTTAGTATGTGCATTCTTTATTGATTGCTTAAAGATTTGTTTATCTTCTGATAATCCGATATCAAATTTTTCATCGTATATCTTTAATGCTGATTCGAATAAAGGATCATCAATCGATGTAACAGTCTTAAACTCCATGGGGACACCTCCAAAATTATTGCGTTCATTATAACATAGAAGCATTGTTTGTAATGGCTTCGGTATAAATTTGTTAATGCAGCTAAATCATTATTAGAATTTATGTAAGAAAGTGATAAAAATAGAAAAATTTAAAGCACCAATCCGATGTCATTTGATTAGGATTGGTGCATAAGTACGATTTTGTTGAATTATAATTGTTATGCGTTACATTTTAAACTATGACTTAGGACCATGTGTTTCTTCGGCGTAATGTGTTACGCCAGGTTTAGGCTTTGGGTCATAGGCAGCGTTGTTATCTTCCACCTCTTCATGTGCAGAAGTGTCTTTTTTCGCTACTACTACATATTTACCATCTAGGATTGCATCTTTATATCGTGCTTTTTCTTCATCTGAGATGTGATAATATGATAAGACAATTTCTTCACCATCTTCACCAGTTAAGATTTTAGCCACTTTATCACTAAATGTTCCACTTGTTGATGTTAGATTAACTTCAGAATCATGTAATTCATCAATGTGTAATTTTGATTTACTCAAAACAGAAAGTTCTGAGGATTTATAACCTTCACTTAATTTTTTTTCAATCGTGTTTAAAATTTCTTCTTTACTTTGTACAACTGTGAAATCTGACATTTGAAAGTCCCTCCATCCGATGTTATGTGGTTAGTAATATTTACCCGCATACTAAATTAATAAAACGAATATACTATTATTATATAACTAGGCGATTATAGTTACAAATACTATTTAAGATGTGGATAAAGCGTTTACATAAAATGGTAATGAATTTACAATTTTATTATATAAAAACGATTACATAAAATGACATATTGAAAATAATCGTGAAATTTGCTATTATCAGTTAATAATTTATCTAACTCATATAATCTAAAGGATACGGCTTTAGAAGTTTCTACCATGTCGCCATTAACGATATGACTATGAGTAACCTATACAATACACAAGACTAAAATTCATATTATATTGAGCTTTTAGAGACTGTTAAAGCTAAAATAATAATAACATTACCATTGATACAAATTTACATTTTACAATTTTAGGGAAATGAAATTAATGTAAATGATAATTCAGACGCGTAATCGTTATAAAATGGAGAATGGCTTCTTTTGGTATTGCACGTTCACTCATAGATCCTGAAACTAAGTTAGTTTAGGATTTTTTTTGTATACAAAATGAGGAGGTTTTTTGAGTGGATTTGTTAAAACAGAAGGTTGCAGATGATGGCGTGGTCATTGATGAGAAGATTCTTAAGGTAGACGGATTTTTAAATCATCAGATAGACGCTAAGTTGATGCATAGTGTGGGACAAACCTTTTATGAACAATTCAAAGAAGAAGGAATTACCAAAGTATTAACTATCGAAGCATCAGGAATTGCACCTGCAATTATGGCATCATTACATTTTGATGTGCCATGTTTATTTGCGAAAAAAGCAAAACCAAGCACATTGACGAAGGATGTTTTTCAAGCTTCAATTCATTCATTTACTAAAAACACTACGAGCACGGTTATCGTGTCTAATGAATTCTTAAATGAAAATGACCGTGTATTAATTATTGATGATTTCTTAGCGAATGGCGATGCATCACTAGGATTAAATGAAATCGTTCAGCAAGCTAAAGCAACTACCGTAGGCATTGGTATTGTTGTTGAAAAAAGTTTCCAACCAGGTAGAGAACGTTTAGAACAAGCTGGTTTAACAGTTTCTTCTTTATGTAAAATCGCTTCATTAAAAGGTAATAAAGTTACATTTGTAGGTGGAAATTAATGAAGACATTTATACTAAGTCTTCAACATTTATTAGCGATGTATGCTGGAGCTATATTGGTTCCAATTATTGTTGGAACGAGTTTAGATTTCACACCAGAACAAATTGCATTTTTAGTTACAGTAGATATATTTATGTGTGGTTTAGCAACATTCTTGCAAGTTTGGAAAGGTACAGGGACAGGCTTACCTATTGTATTAGGTTGTACCTTTACTGCAGTGGCACCGATGATTCTTATAGGACAAACGAAAGGTATTGGTGATTTATATGGTTCTTTGTTTCTATCAGGCATTCTAGTTGTCATCATTGCGCCATTCTTCTCGCACCTTGTTAAATTCTTTCCCCCAGTCGTAACAGGGAGCGTTGTAACGATTATAGGTATTAATTTAATGCCAGTTGCAATGAATTATCTAGCAGGTGGAGAAGGCGCTAAAAATTATGGTGATGCTAAAAATATCATTTTAGGTGTTACAACATTGATTGTTATTTTAGTTGTACAACGATTGACCACCGGGTTTATGAAATCTATTGCGATACTAATCGGTTTAATCGTTGGTACAGTGTTGGCATCATTCTTTGGTGTGGTAGACGTTAAACAGATTGGTGATGCACATTGGTTTGCTTTGCCACAACCGTTTAGATTTGCAACGTTTAGTTTTGATTTCGGAGCGACTTTAGTATTTTTCATTGTCGCATTAGTTAGTTTAATTGAGTCCACTGGTGTATACCATGCATTAAGTGAAATTACTGGCAAGAAGTTAGAGCGTAAAGATTTTAGAAAAGGTTATACTGCAGAGGGTATTGCGATTATTCTAGGCTCTATCTTTAATGCGTTTCCTTATACAGCTTATTCACAAAATGTTGGGCTGGTATCTTTATCAGGTGCGAAAAAGAATAATGTGATTTATGGCATGGTGATCATGTTGCTTGTTTGTGGATGTATTCCCAAAATAGGCGCAATGGCTAATATGATTCCACTACCAGTATTAGGTGGTGCGATGATAGCAATGTTTGGCATGGTCATGGCATATGGTGTTAGTATATTAGGTAATATTAATTTTAAGAATCAAAATAATTTATTGATAATTGCTGTATCAGTTGGACTAGGAACGGGTATAAGTGCAGTACCGCAAGCATTTAAAGCGCTAGGTGATAATTTCGCTTGGTTAACCCAGAATGGTATTGTACTAGGAGCAGTGTCGGCGATTGTTTTGAATTTCTTTTTTAATGGCATAAAGTATCAACAAAAGTCAGAAGTTATGGAATAATGTAACTATAAAACAAATAATAGGAGGCTGTACGAGTATGTGGGAAAATAAATTTGAAAAAGAATCACTAACGTTTGATGATGTGTTATTGTTACCAGCGGAATCTGATGTGTTACCAAAAGAGGTAGATTTAAGTGTGCAATTATCAGAAGGTGTAAAATTAAATATACCAGTATTATCTGCGGGTATGGATACAGTAACTGAATCAAAAATGGCTATCGCTATGGCACGTCAAGGTGGTTTAGGTGTTATTCATAAAAATATGAATATCGAAGATCAAGCAGACGAAGTACAAAAAGTTAAACGTTCTGAAAATGGTGTAATAACAAATCCATTTTACTTAACTCCTGAAGAAAGTGTATATGAAGCAGAAGCATTGATGGGCAAATACCGTATATCAGGTGTGCCAATCGTTAACAATACAACAGATAGACAATTTGTAGGTATTATTACGAACCGTGACTTACGCTTTATTGAAGACTTTTCAATCAAAATTTCTGATGTAATGACTAAAGAAGATTTAGTTACAGCACCAGTTGGTACAACACTAGATGAAGCAGAAGATTTATTACAACAGCACAAAATCGAAAAGCTACCATTAGTAAAAGATGGACGTCTAGAAGGTTTAATCACAATTAAAGATATTGAAAAGGTACTTGAATTCCCTAATTCAGCTAAAGATGCGCATGGTAGATTATTAGTTGCAGCAGCAATTGGTATTGCTAAAGATACAGATATCCGTGCACAAAAATTAGTTGAAGCGGGTGTAGATGCACTTGTAATTGATACTGCACATGGTCACTCTAAAGGTGTATTGAAACAAGTGAAACACATTAAAGAAACATTCCCACAAGTTACATTAATTGCTGGTAACGTAGCAACAGCAGCTGGAACAAAAGCATTGTATGAAGCAGGTGCAGATGTTGTTAAAGTTGGTATTGGTCCAGGTTCAATCTGTACAACACGTGTTGTTGCAGGTGTTGGTGTACCTCAAATTACAGCAATCTATGACTGTGCTACAGAAGCGCGTAAACACGGTAAAGCGATTATCGCTGATGGAGGAATTAAATTCTCAGGTGATATTATTAAAGCATTAGCTGCAGGTGGACATGCAGTAATGTTAGGTAGTTTACTTGCAGGTACAGAAGAAAGCCCAGGAGAAACAGAAATCTTCCAAGGTAGACAATATAAAGTATACCGTGGCATGGGCTCATTAGGTGCTATGGAAAGTGGTTCTAATGACCGTTACTTCCAAGAAGATAAAACACCTAAAAAATTCGTTCCTGAAGGTATTGAAGGACGTATTGCATATAAAGGACCTTTACAAGATACAGTTTATCAATTAATGGGTGGCGTAAGATCTGGTATGGGTTATACTGGTTCAGCAAACTTAGAAGCATTAAGAGAAGAAGCACAATTTACACGTATGGGACCTGCTGGTTTAGCAGAAAGTCATCCACATGATGTTCAAATTACAAAAGAATCACCAAATTATTCATTCTAAGTTAAAGGAGATTTAAAGTTATGGAAATGGCGAAAGAGCAAGAATTAATACTTGTTTTAGACTTTGGTAGCCAATACAACCAATTAATCACACGACGTATTCGTGAAATGGGCGTATACAGTGAGTTACATGATCATGAAATCAGTATTGATGAAATTAAAAATTTAAATCCTAAAGGCATCATTCTTTCGGGAGGACCAAATTCTGTATATGAAGAAAATTCATTTACAATTGATCCTGAAATATATAACTTAGGTATTCCAATTTTAGGTATTTGTTATGGTATGCAACTGACTACCAAATTATTAGGTGGTAAAGTTGAACGTGCTAATGAACGTGAATATGGTAAAGCTGTTATTAACGCTAAGACGGACGAGTTATTCTTTGGCTTGCCAGAAGAACAAAACGTGTGGATGAGTCATTCAGATAAAGTAATTGAAATTCCAGAAGGATTTGAAGTCATTGCAGATAGCCCAAGCACAAATTATGCTGCTATCGAAGATAAAGCGCGTCGTATTTATGGCGTACAATTCCACCCTGAAGTACGTCATACAGAATACGGTAACGATTTACTACGTAACTTCGTGCGTCGTGTATGTGATTGTACAGGTGAATGGTCAATGGAAAACTTTATCGAAATTGAAATTGAAAAAATCCGTGCCCAAGTAGGAGACCGCAAAGTACTTTGTGCGATGAGTGGTGGCGTAGATTCATCAGTAGTAGCAGTGTTATTACACAAAGCAATTGGTGATCAGTTAACATGTATCTTCGTTGACCATGGTTTATTGCGAAAAGGCGAAGGCGACATGGTTATGGAACAATTTGGTGAAGGTTTCAACATGAATATCATTCGTGTTAATGCCCAAGAACGTTTCATGAGTAAGTTAGATGGCGTTTCAGATCCTGAACAAAAACGTAAAATTATCGGTAACGAATTTGTATATGTATTTGATGATGAAGCGTCTAAATTACAAGGCGTTGATTTCTTAGCGCAAGGTACTTTATATACAGATGTTATTGAATCAGGAACTAAGACTGCGCAAACAATCAAATCTCACCATAATGTTGGTGGATTACCAGAAGATATGGATTTCCAATTAATCGAACCAATCAACACATTGTTTAAAGATGAAGTGCGTGAATTAGGTATCGAATTAGGCATTCCAGAACATTTAGTTTGGAGACAACCATTTCCGGGTCCAGGTTTAGGTATCCGTGTACTAGGTGAAATTACTGAGGACAAACTAGAAATCGTACGTGAATCAGATGCAATCTTACGACAAGTCATCCGTGAGGAAGGTCTTGAACGTGACATTTGGCAATACTTTACAGTATTGCCTGGTATCCAATCAGTAGGTGTAATGGGAGACTACCGTACGTATGACCACACAGTGGGTATCCGAGCCGTAACTTCTATTGATGGTATGACAAGTGATTTCGCACGTATCGACTGGGAAGTCTTACAAAAGATTTCTAGCCGTATCGTAAACGAAGTAGACCACGTCAACCGAGTAGTCTATGATATTACTTCTAAGCCACCAAGCACAATCGAGTGGGAATAATAATATAAAAGAAAAACCCTAAAAACCATGAAAATTTGGTTTTTAGGGTTTTTAATTTTGGTGGAGCGTCGCGATTTATTAAATATTTTAAGAAGCTAAACCAATTGACTTCGAGTAACACGAAGGATTTATATTTAGAATTGTTAACTTTAAGAGGAATATTTCTACTAAGATGCGATATGAAGAAATAGTTAAGTACTGTAAGGTCGTAATTTGTCACAAAGCATTTCACTAAGTAGAAGATATGTAAAGTTGATAATTTAAAAATTCGATAAAATTAAGGGAATGATTTAAATGATAAGACACATATTTATTGCACCAATTAAAGAAGGTATTACAGAAGAAAAACTGAATAAAGAAATAGAATTGTTGAGCGCCATGAAAAATAATATACCAGAAGTCTTAGAATTAACAATTGGAAAAAATACAGGATGGGTTGGTGGCGAAAACGCAGTAACAATGGTTGTAGATTTGGAAGATAAAGAAGCATTTGACGCCTATATGGTTCACCCATATCATGCATTCATAAATAGTATAAATGGAACAGAAGATGATTGCTTTATTACAAGTGAATTATATTCTGCACAAATAGAATATTAAAGCTACAGTTTGATTATTATCACTTATTCAAAGGTAATTTTAGTTCAGTTCACCTATGCAAGTAATTAATAATGTGTGAAAGATACCTTTATACAATGTGAAAATGTTCGCAAAAAATTAATATTCATCCTCCAAATGATATTGAAACGCATAATTTTACTTTGGTAGAATTTTTGTGAAGAAATAATATAAGGAGGATGTATTTGTGAAAAATAGAAATAAGTTATCCTTTATTCAAATTGTATATGTGGCGTTAATTGGTGGTGTGCTGTCTGGTATTGTGAAATTTGGTTGGGAAGTCATGTTTCCACCTAGAACGCCTGAGCGTAATGCTACGAATCCACCACAAGAATTATTACAACATTTTGGTTTTAGTTCGGATTTTACACATGCAACATATCAATTTTCTGAGCAATCAATGCCATGGGTAAGCTTTATTATACATTTTAGCTTTGCTATTGCATTTGCACTCATTTATGCGATACTCGTAAATTATTCTACAAAGGTGGCAATGGGGTATGGTGCTGTCTTTGGTATCATAGTATGGATAGCATTCCATTTGATTATTATGCCTTTGATGGGTGTGGTGCCTAGTGCATTACAACAGCCTTTACATGAGCATTTGTCTGAGTTATTTGGCCACGTTGTTTGGATGATGGTGATTGAATTTGTGAGAAGATATTTTGTCTATAAAAATAATGCACTTATACAAAAATAAGAAAATCCCTTGCAACCTTTAATATAAGGTGCAAGGGGTTTATGTTATTGAGTTAGCATATCTTTAAAATGATTAGAAAGTTTTTTTAATGAAGTAGGGTTTGAGTATGTTGCTTCATTTTTTGAATAGTAATAGACATGTTTGTTTTTATAAGCCTCTTGATTCTTCCACAGTTCAGATTTTGTGAAATCATTTGGTTCTGATTTGCCTGAATCTGTTGGTATTAGGACATAATCTGCAGCATATTTGTTGTATTTTTCATAAGGGATCTTTTTAAATCCGTTTTTAGCTAATCCGTTTTCGGCACCTTTAGGGAATGGGAATCCGTATTCTTGATAAATAATGGGTGTTCCTCTACCAAAGTTTTCACCAAAAATTGAAAGTTGTTTCGGTTGTATTTCCATAACCGTAAATGTTTTATTTTTACCAATTTTCTGTTCAATATCTTCGCCATCTTGATGCAATTGGTTTTCTAAGTCTTTAATTTGGTCTTTGGCTTTTTGTTCTTTATTTAAAATTTTACCTACTGCTAAATGCATTTCCTTGTATGAATAATCTGTGTACTTAATTGGAATCGTTGGAGCTATCTTTTTATATTTTTTGACTTTAGTGTTTACGTCATAAGTTAAAATTAAATCGGGCTTTAATTTTGCAACGCTTTCTACATCTTCTGAACCAACACGTTTGGAACCTTTTTCGTTAACATATTTTGATTTTGGAAAATCTGCGTCAATACCAACTGGTGTCACACCTAAGTCTTTGAAATTCCCACCATTTGATGTTAGTACAACGATACGTTTTGGATTTTTTGGAATTTTAATTTTGTCTCCAGATTTTGTTTCAAAAGTTTTTGTATCTTTTGAAGATGATGATTTGTCCTGACTGCACCCAGCGAGTATAAGTAATAACGCGATAAATAAGAAGAGTGTCTTCTTCATAAAATCATTCCTTTTATTCAATATTTTATTTAATATCAATTATGAATTAATTGGGAATCATTATCAATTTGAATTTTAAAAATATTATTAAATTTTCTATTATGTTGTAATGGAAAAAGCGTCTACAACTCGTGTAGACGCTCTAAATGTATCAACTATTTTTCATTAATTATGCCATCTTTATCTCTATCACGACTTGCATCATAACCAGGCATTCCAGCTGTAATTTCACCAGGTTTAGGTGTATCGACACCAGAATTATTATTGTTAGAATCACTGTTTGAGTTATTATTCGATGAATTTACATTTGGAGTACTTGGAATATCATTTTTTTCTGGTGCATCGACATCTACGTCAGTATCTGGATCGGTATAAGCTGCAGTAGATTCACTACCTTCTGTTGTTGATTGTGAGTTTGAATTTTGTGAATTAGATTGACTCGTAGCATGATTATGAGATGCATTTGTATCACTATTATTATCATTCTCTTCAGACGTGTCGACAGTGCTTGCATCTCCATTATCAATAGCGCTTGTATCTTGATCATTCTCTTTTTTCTTATCTTTATCTTTTTTGTCTTTATCTGATTTATGTATTTTCTTTTCTTCATTATTTGTATCGTTGTTTTGAGTTTTATCGATAATCATAGCACATCCACTAAATAATACAATGATTAAAATGATTAGGCCGAAGCACCCTAAACATCCGAGACAACCAAATATACCTGCCTTTTTTTCGTCCATAAAACACCCTCCCAATATAATTTTTAATAATAAAGTACATTATTACTACGTAAATAATAATATCTAAATTGTGTAAAATATAATAATTCGTTTAAGTTATTATTGTACAAATGTTGATAACATATTCTTATGCTTAATAAAAAACACATGTTCTATAAGTTTATCTTAATTTACATTTAGTCAAAATTTATATTGTTTGCCAATTTATGATTTGGGAATTTAAAAATAATTATTAAAGGAGGTTTTATCTATGAAACAAAAATATATATCTGTGCTTATTTTAACTAGTGCAATGTTATTAGGATGTAGTAATGATGATTCGGGTGAAAAATCAAGTGAAAATAATAAAAAAGCAGATGATAGGGTGATTACATTAAACCAAATAAGTACCTCACCTGAAGATGCGATTAAAAAATCTCGTAAAGTATATACTGATCAAGATTTAAAAGGATTAGCATATGAAAGAGAGAATGGAAAATGGTGTTATAAAGTTGAGCAACAAAAGAATGGTGAAGAATCAGAAGTCATTATTGCTGATAAACAAGGTAAAGTAATCCATAGAGAAAGTGAAAAAGAGAATGATATTCATAAAAATGAATTATTCAACTATGGAGATGCTATCGACTATAAAAAGGCAATTAAAAAATCTCAAAAAGAATTTAATGGTAAAATTAAAGAATGGTCATTATCTAAAGATGAAGGAAAGTTAATTTACGATATTAATTTAGAAAAAGGGAAAAAAGCACATGAAATTACAGTAGATGCTAAAAGTGGTAAAATTTTACAAAATGAAAAAGATGATTAAATTTTGTAATACTAAAAACACTATATAACAAGGTTTTATACAGTCTATCATTGATTTTCGACTATAAGTTACGCTTTAAAAATTATATCGTTTAATGCAATATAATAAAGATACTGATTAAAATTTAAAATTTATTACACAAAAAGGTGTACAAATGGAACATCTATCTTTATAATAGGTATTAAGTAATTTAGTTCGTGAAATTGATTTGTAGTTTTATTCTTTTGAATTTACTCCTTTTGATTTTTTAAGACAGATTACGAATATTCGTGCAAAAGCACATGGAGGAATTTAATATGAATAACGGTACAGTTAAATGGTTTAACGCAGAAAAAGGTTTTGGTTTTATCGAAGTTGAAGGTGGAAACGACGTATTCGTACACTTCTCAGCTATCGCTCAAGAAGGCTACAAATCATTAGAAGAAGGACAAGCTGTTGAATTCGAAATCGTTGATGGCGACCGCGGTCCTCAAGCAGCTAACGTTGTTAAATTATAATAACGCATAAAAAGAGACGAGCAATGCTCGCCTCTTTTTTTATGCGCTTTTTTAAGTTTGTGTTTCGGGAAAGTGTTCAGCACTAGCTGTAAATTGACGATTTCTCAATATAACTAAGTAAATACTTAGTACACTCGCTAAAATTCCAACAAGTAATACATAGTTTGAACCAAAGGTACTAATAAATAATCCACCTACAAATGTGCCAATCGTAGTACCGATGTTGACGGCTGATAGAAAGATACCATTTGATAAGTCAGGTGCATCTGGTGCTGCACTTGTAATAATATATTGTGTAATATTAGCTGAAATGCCTGCAACAATACCCCAAATTAATGTGATTATCAGCATTGGAATTAGCTGAGAGCCTAATATAAACATTGCGCTATAAATAACAATCAATGTGAAGGGGAGAGTAAATATAGCTTTCTGCGGAATGATAGTTAATAATTTTCCGCTTATTATATTACCGAGTATATTCGCTGCACCATATATAAATAGTGTTATAGATGTGATGTAATGTGTGGCCTCTGTTACGCTATTTAAGTAATCTGTGAGATAACTATAAACACCAAATATACCAGCATTAAATAATAATGAAACAATAATAGAAATCCAAGTTAATGGTCGTTTTAGTATTTGTAATTGACTACCGTAAGATGTTGTTTCCTTGTTGGTCATTCTTGGAATAAAGTATAAAGTCATTATCAAGACAATGATATTGATCATTGCAAAAAAGGTCATTGCTACCTCTAAAGAAAATTGAGATGCTAAGAAATTGACGATGGGTACACCAATTACCATGCCAGCAGAAACTCCAATGAATACACGTGATACAGCTTTTGGAGCATCTTTACTTGCAACAGAATCAGCAGCTACGGAGAATGCTAAGGCAATGTACACTGGATGGAATATGGCTGGAATAATTCTGGCAATTAGTAGTACGCTGAAACTTGTAGTAAATATAGAGATGAGGTTACTGACGACAAAAATGCTTAAGACAAGTATCATAATCCGTTTACGTTCTAATTTAGACATTAATAATGGCATGATAGGACCTGAAATAGCGATGCCAATTGCAAATGCTGAGACAAGCCAACCTGCAGTAGATGTTGAAACATTGAAATGTGTTGCAATATTTGGTATTAGTCCAATAAAGCCCATTTCAGTATTTAGAATACCAAATACGCCTAATGTCAGAATGAAGATAATCAGCCTATGTTTTTTCAATTTGTTCACTCCTAAAATAGTTGTTATTAGTAGTGTAAGATGTATAATTAGTTATAACAATTACTTAATGACTATGTCTAGATATACTTAAATTGTATAACAGGAGGAGCATAATGGATTTAAGAACTTTATTCTATTTCGTTACGGTTGCAAAAGAAGAAAGTATTACTAGAGCAGCCAACTCATTGCATATTACACAACCAACGCTCTCTAGACAGATTAAAGATTTAGAGGAAGAATTGGGAGTCAAACTATTTAAAAGAAGCAATCATCATATTCATATAACTGAAGAGGGTGTACTATTGAAGCATCGTGCTCAAGAGCTATTGGATATGTCACAAAAGTTGCAAGATGAGTTTAAATACATTGATAAACAAATTGAAGGTAATGTTTATGTTGGTTGTGGAGAAACGATTGGTATCCAAATTATTGCGGAGATATTTAAAGATATTCAAAAGGAATATCCTAATGTTTATTTCCATATTTATAGTGGGAATGCTGAGGATATTGAATATCGCTTAGATAAAGGATTATTAGACTTCGGCATTTTAATTCAGCCTGCGAATTTAAACAAATATGAGGCGCTGAATTTACCATCTTCTGATAGATGGGGGCTTATTACGCGAAAGGATAGCGAATTTGCGCATTATAGTCAGATTGACAGAGAAGTACTCACTGATGTACCACTTATTTGTTCACGACAAGCAATTGATAAAACAATTCCGAATAACGAATTCTTGAGTTGGTTTGGCGAGAATGATGAGGAAATGAATGTAGTGGCTACGTTCAACTTAGCATTTAATGCCGGTATGATGGTTAAGGCCAACATTGGTCATGCGATTTCATTGGAAAATTTAATCGATACATCTGAGGAAAATAATCTGTGCTTTATTCCATTGTATCCAGTATTGGAAGCTAAACATAATATTGTTTGGCGTAAAGATCATACCTTTTCTAAAGCGGCACAATTGTTCTTAGATAGAGCTACTACTGTTTGTGAAAAGAATTAAAAAGATAGTTTATATTAAAAGCCCCTTACGTAAAAGACAATAACGTAAGGGGCTTAGTGTATCTAATTATTATTTTTTTTGAGTACGAATCATTAAAGTTAGTACAAAACCGATAATTAATAGTACTGTGGTAAAAGCAAATGCTGCATCTACACCTAGTACCGTTGCATGTTGCATAATTTCAGTTTTAGAGTGATTTGAAGCATGATTTGCGTAATTTGTTCTAACAATAGCCATGATTGTAATCATAATTGCGGTACCTATAGCACCTGCGATAATACGTAATGAATTCATGATAGCTGTACCATGTGAAATATTTTTTGCATCTAAGGCATTAATACCTATTGTATTTAAAGGCATAATGATGAGTGCGACTGCGAACATTCTCACAGCATAAATGACTACAACATACCAATAAGGTGTGTCTACAGTTAAGAAACAATGTAAAATAGTCATAATTATTAACAAAATAAAGCCAGGTATTGCCAGTATTTTTAAGCCATATTTATCGAATATTTTTCCAGTGTAAACTGACATAAATGCATTTACGACAGCACCAGGTAAAATTACTAGTCCAGATAAAATAGCTGATAAGCCTAAACCAGTTTGAATATACATTGGTATAAGTAAAGCGGGTCCCACGATTCCGATAAATAACACCATTGACGAGAATGCAGATAAAGAAAATGTTCTATTTGCAAACACGCGCATATTCAATAAAGGATTGTCGATTCGAATTTGTCTAGAGACAAACACACCAACAATAATTAGACCAAGTATTAACGAAACGATAACGATTGGAGAAGTAAATCCTAAATTTCCAGCACTACTAAATGCATAAAGCATAAGACCGAAACCGAATGTTGAATATACAACTGACGTTTTGTCTAATTTCGTTAATTTTGTTTCATTATTACTTTCTACAAAAATAGCACCAATAATAAATGCAATCAAAGCAATTGTAGCGACTACTAAGAAAGGCGCTCTCCAACTAAATGAATCAATTAAGAAACCAGTTAATGTTGGGCCTATTGCTGGTGCTGATTGGGCAACAATACCCGTAAGTCCCATTGCAAAGCCACGTTTTTCAGTAGGGAATAACGTGAAAACCGTAAACTGCATAAGTGGTAATAAAATACCTGCCCCGATTGCTTGTATCACACGTGCAAACATAAGCAATTCAAATGTTGGAGACAATGCAGCTATAATAGATCCAAGTAAGAATGCACTCATTGAGAATATATAGAGTGGTCTTGTATGGAAGCGATCCATTAGAAATGCAGTTAATGGAATCATGATACCATTAACTAACATAAATCCCGTAATAAGCCATTGAGCCGTTGTTTCAGTTATTTTCAAACCTGAGATAATTGCAGGTAAGGCTGTATTAAGTAAGGTTTGATTAAGCATTGCCACAAAAGCACTACTTAGCATAACTAAAATAATTGTATTTCTTTTTTTACTCGATAAAGCAATCTCCGACATTACAAATACATCTCCTTTTATAACATCCCAACAATAAATTGTAATGAATTTAAGTTAGCAAAGCAAACCATTTGTTTATAAAATCTAAATAAATTTGAAATTATTATTTTGAAAAATATAAAATCAATATGTGAAGGTGCATAAAATAGGGAATTAAAAATAAAAAGTATTAAATAATGAAATTTTATGAATTGTAGGGGAGAGTATGAGACAAATTAAAGTCGTACCTTATGATGCATCGTGGGTAAATGCATATCGTATAGAAAAAAGTAAATTGGAACAAATATTTTCAAAGGAAATCGTTGATATTTATCATATAGGTAGTACGTCAGTACCTAATCTCTATGCAAAGCCAATTATTGATATACTAATTGTTGTAAAGCATATAGAAAATGTAGATCTATACAATAGCCAAATGATGAAATTAGGCTATATTGCTAAAGGTGAAAATGGACTTTCAAACCGTAGATTTTTTATAAAAGGAGGAAATCACCGTACACACCATATTCACATTTTTCCTGAATATGAGCAGGCAGAAATTATACGTCATGTAGCAGTGAGGGACTATTTGTTAAACCATCCACGTGTTGTAAAAGCATATGGTGAATTCAAACAGCAGCTTGCGGTGAAATTTCCTTTTGATAGTGAAGGTTATTGGCAAGGTAAATATAACTATATGAAACAATTAGAAAGCGATGCATTACAGTGGTATAAAAAATAAAAAAGGCCACCGTCTGCTTATCAAGTTAATCTTGGAGGTAGTCGGTGGCTTAACTATTTAGTAAATAGTATCTAAATAGATTAAACATTTATTGCATATATTTTTTGTAATATTACTTTATATATTAATCAAAATCCATCACTTCTGAAACATATAGTGCGATTCTTATGTTTAGAGAATGAAGTGGATCTTCGATATTTCTTCCTAGCATATGACTACACTTGTTGATTCTATACTTAACCGTGTTTCGGTGGATGTATATTTTTTCAGCAGTTTTTGTAATGTCACATTGATTATCCATATAGACTTGCAATGTTTGTTTAAGTTCAGCATCTTTTTTTACAGTTGGGTGACTTAAAGGACCTAATGTGTGAGTGACAAAGGGTTGAAGCTTTTCTTTTGGAATAAGTTGCAATAATTCTTTGATATCTTTTGAGTGATAATCTGAAATGAATTCACGTTGATTATTCAGTAAGGCATTCTCATAAGCTTCGTTTGCTTCAAAAAATGAAGAAGGAAGCTGTGTGAATTCAGTGACTTCATTCCCAATACCAAATGAAATTGTACCGTCAAAATGGTTAGGATAGTCCTTTTGTATGTGCTTTAAATAATCGTAATAATAGTGATGTTTGTTTTGTAATAATATTGCGAAACGATCATTACTAGGTAGCCTATAGATACTTGTATAGTCATCTATATCTGTCAGTTTATGTTTTAGCCATTGCAACGTGAGTTGTTGGCGTTCGTTAACGTAGTAGCTATTTTCTAATGAATTCTCAGTATCAATTGCACATATAATAACTTGGTAATAGTTCGATTGATATATATGATAGCGATTTAATAAATCAGTGTGATTTTTAATGGATAATGTTTGCTCCGAGCGATTATTTACCAGTGATTCGAAAAATCGATTAATATCATTTTGTTCAGCTTCTTCAACCTTGGTGTTTTTATATAAAGCGAAACTTAGCACACTGACGACTTGCTCAATGGTTAATAAACTGAAAGGATAAGTTAACTTATCAACCTGTGAAACCATGAGGTAATATGGAAAATAAGTATAGCCTAAGACTTTAAAGATAATATGATCTTTATTTTCAAATACTTGCTTGTTTTTGTCATGCTCAAGGTATTCATGGTAATGATTATGGAAATAACTAATATGAGCGCTGGTTAATGATTTGTTCTGATTATAGTGATGACTTAGTGCTTCGGGTACTTTAAATGGATTGAACAATATGATTGGAACACCTAATAATTTACTCATACGTTCTATCATTGATTTGATACTAAATCCTTTTATCAACAATTGATTTAATTCTTGTTGAATATGTAGGGCGTAATTCAATTTGCCTGTTTCAGAATCTGATATAAAAGAAGAAATTTCATGTGTGATTTCTCCTAAATTCCAACTTTCAGGTATTTCAATTAAAGGGAACTTAAGTTCATCGGCGTAAGCTATAACTTCTTTATCAATTTGATGAAGAAATCTTGAAACTTTTATACCTAAACCTGCTGTGTGAATATCATTTAAATCTTTGATTAGTCTTTTTAAGCCTTCTTGACTTTCTTGAAATAACACACCTGTTGTTAATATAAATGAATTTTCTGAAGTGAAATTTTTTATATCATTGTTTTCCGTTATATCTAAATTGGTAACTTCAGAAGACAAGTCCCCATATTTATTTATTAGCTCTAATGTTTTAAATTGAGGAACGGATAAAATTTCTTTAAGTGTAGTCAATTTACTTACCTCCGCTTCAATAATAATGAAATTTTTTAGAAAATTATAAAAAGTTATTGCGTTTATCATTGATAAAAGTAATAATATAGTATATTTATAAGAAAATATTACATATTAATAACATAATAAAATTTGATAAAAATAACTCTATACAATATGAATTATACACTTTTTTGTTCGAAACATATAATTTTTGTTAAGAGATATGTCATAGTCAACAAAGAAAAACGCTTTCACTAGTTATAAACTGTTTATAAAGGATTATATAAAAGATGATTAGCTTTTTATAGCAAAGGAGTTTTAAATAATGGTAATAAAGGGGAAAGCCATGTCGCACGATGAAAGTTTTTTCGAAAAGCGTGGTTACAATAAAGACATCATACCTAAGACACCTGCACAAAGAAATAACTCAGCTTTTAATTTTTTCACGTTGTGGATGGGCGCTGTGCATAACATTCCAAATTATACAGCGGTTGGAGGATTTTTATTAATTGGTTTATCACCGCTACAAGTAATTATCGCATTAATTTTTAGTTCCTTCTTTATTGCATTACTATTAGTGGCTAATGGATATGCTGGATCGAAATATGGGATACCTTTTGCGATGCAATTAAGGTCTACATATGGAGATGTCGGTGCTAAATTGCCAGGTGTATTACGTGGTGTAATCGCAGGTATCGCATGGTTTGGCCTCCAGACATTTGCTGGTTCTCAAGCATTACATATTTTATTGAACAAAATTTTTCCTAATTTTAATGATATTGGTCATGGCGTAACGATTTTAGGAATTACAATACCAGCATTGATAGCATTTTTGATTTTTTGGGCAATTAGTTTTGCTATAGGTTTTGGTGGTGGTGAAATATTAAATAAATTTACGGCGATATTGAATCCACTTATTTATATAGTATTTGGTGGTATGGCGATTTGGGGTATCACAGTATCTGGCGGTGTGAGCAATATATTAAACTATGACATTGCTACTAAGACAGATGGTATGGTTTATCCGGCGATATTATCTTTCTTCTTAATATTTAATTCGCTATTAGGCGTATGGGCAGGACCAGGATCTAGTGTATCTGATTTTACACAAAATGCTAAATCAACGAAAACTCAAATTATTGGACAAATAGCTGGTATTGTCGTTGCACATGTCTTATTCGCATTTGCAAGTGTGTTTATTATTATTGGTGGTTCGATTTATTTAGGTCATCAAGAATGGAATATCTTAACGATAATTAATGAGTGGAGTAATTTCTGGGCTATTCTTATTGCTACGGGTGTATTGTTGATGACTACGATTTCAACGAATGCGACTAGTAATATTATTCCGGCAGCGTATCAATTAAGTGCGCTAATGCCTAAAATTGTTAACTATCGTAGAGGCGTTGTGATAGCGTGTATAGCGAGTGTAATGATTATGCCTTGGAAGATGATGGAAAATGAAGGCAGTATCGTAGTATTTTTAAATGCAATTGGTGCATTTTTAGGACCTGTAGCGGGTGTTATGATTGTGCATTTCTATCTTGTGACACGTTGTCAAATCGATTTAGAGGCATTATATTTTGATATGTTTGATAAAGAAATCAATATTCAACGTATTAACATTTCAGCATATATCGCAACCATTGCTGGTGTCGTTATTTCCTTACTAGGATTCTTACCAGCATTTAAGGTTATTTCTGATTTTTCATGGTTTATCGGTTTCATGATTTCTAGTGTGATATACATTGTTTTGCACTATTTATTAAAGGTATTTTCTAAAGAAAAAGAAGGAGTGAAGTATAATGAAGTTTGATTTAATTATCAAAAATGGTTTAGTAATTTTAGAAAATGGAGAGCAAAATGTTGAGGTAGGCGTTAAAGATGGTAAAATTGCTGCAATTGGTCATGATTTAGGTGAAGCAGTTAAGGTTATTAATGCTGAAAATCAAATTGTTTCTCCAGGCATGGTTGATGCACATGTGCATATTACTGAACCTGGCGG
Source organism: Staphylococcus sp. ACRSN (assembly GCF_022346615.1). Lineage (GTDB taxonomy): Bacteria > Bacillota > Bacilli > Staphylococcales > Staphylococcaceae > Staphylococcus. The sequence continues at coordinate 348,097 of NZ_JAKRNS010000001.1, forward strand.
TGGTTATCGTGATGGTTGGGAAGGTTATGAAACTGGAACAAAAGCTGCGGCTAAAGGTGGAGTTACTTCATTTATAGAAATGCCCTTAAATCAAGTACCGGCAACAACAGATAAAGCTTCCATTGAAGTGAAATTTGAAGCTGGTAAGAATGAACTTGCAGTTGATGTAGCAAGTTATGGTGGCTTGGTACCATATAATTTAAACGGTGGTATTCAAGAATTAGATGAAGCGGGTGTTATCGGATATAAAGCATTTATTGCTACTTGTGGTGATCGTTCAATTGAAGGTGATTTCCAAGATGTAGATGATTATTCACTTTATGAAGGTATGAAACAAATTGCGAAGACTGGAAAAATATTATCTATCCATTCGGAAAATGCTGCAATCACAGACCGTTTGGGTCAGATTGCTAAAGAAAATGGTGAAACAACATTAAGTGCTTATGTAGATACGCGACCGGTATTTACTGAAGTTGAACCCATTCGTAAGATTATCTTATTTGCAAAGGAAACAGGGTGTCGTGTGCATATTGTACATGTCGCTTGTGAAGAAGGTGTAGATGAGGTGATAAAGGCACAGCAAGAAGGTGTAGATATTACCTGTGAAACATGTACACACTATTTATATTTTTATAAAGAAGAATTAGATGAAATTGGACCGGTAGTTAAATGTTCACCACCAATTCGTGAGCAATCACGTTTAGAGGGTATGTGGCAACGCGTTATCAATGGTGAAATTGGATTTGTTACTTCGGATCATTCGCCATGTACACCTGATTTGAAAGCGACTGATAATGCTTTTGAAGCATGGGGTGGCATTGCTGGATTACAAAATAATGTAGATGTACTTTTTGATGAAGGAGTACAAAAACGTAAGATGTCATTAAAACGATTTGCAGAAATAATTGCTACTGAGCCAGCAAAACGATTCGGTATGTACAATAAAGGGAGCATATCAATAGGCAAGGACGCAGATTTTGTACTTATTAAACCAAATTCATCTTATACATTAACTGAGGAAGATTTGGAATATCGTAATAAAATGAGTCCATACCTTGGTAGAGAGATTGGTGCACAAGTTGCTAGAACAATCTTGAGGGGTCAAGAAATTTATAACCAAGAAACAGGTGTAGTAGATAAAAGAAATGGTCGTTTTATTAATTTTTAATGACAGTAAACAATCCTTTAATGAAGCACGTCAAATGTGCATACATTAAAGGATTTTTTGTAAGTAAATATTTATTTTTAATATAAAGCGAATTGTTGAGAGAAAGTGGGTTAGCGTAATATGTGATAGTACTAGTATTTGCAATGTTGTGTATACTTTTATTTAATTTGTTTGATTGATGTAATAAAATATCATGCTATACGTTATTATGAACATAAATCAACTCATATCTTGTTATCGTTATTTAAAATAAGTGAGTTTAAATGATCTATTTGATTGTATGCAGTTATTTTTCCATGTGTATCATCTAAATATAGAGAAGTAATGCCACCGTTGTTCAATCGTGACACACCAGTACCTATGCGACCATTTGAATAGTGATATGCAATTGCGTTGATGAATGCACCATGCGAAACGATAAGGATATGTTGATCTTTATATTGTTGTTTAACTTTGTTTAATCCTTTTAAGAAGCGCTTAGTAACCATGTCAGCATGTTCTTTTTTAGGATAATCACGGTTTGGATACAATTTATCTCGTTCTGCAAACGTTAAACCTTCAGCTTCGCCAAATCCTACTTCAATAAATTCTTCCATTTCAATTAATGGTATTTCAAGTTTAGATTGAATAATTTCTGCTGTTTTCCGTGCCCGCTTTAGAGGACTTGTTATAATAATGTCCCAATCTTTTGCTTCAAGGTATTCGCCACAGGCTTTAGCTTGTTGTAACCCAGTTGAGTTTAAGGCAATATCTGTTCGACCTTGCAATCTACCGGCAGTGTTCCATGCCGTTTCACCGTGTCTTATAAAACTAATATGCGTCATTGTAATCAACCTCTGAATATTTTTTGTTTAGTAATTACTTCATGCTTCATAGTTTCTCACTAGTGAAGTATATTTACAAAAATAAAAACCGCTTCTGTTGATATTTCATCAGAAGCGGTTTTTATTGATTTTGTTTCAATGAAAATGAAATTAAACAAGTGTTGTATCTAATTTTGATAATTCTATTGTTGTATCAATCATTACTTGTATGCCTTTCTCAATCTGAGAAGGCGTGACAGATTCTTCAGGAGAATGACTGACACCGTTTTTACATGGAATGAAAATCATGCTTGTCGGACATATTGGAGCAAAATTCATTGCATCGTGACCTGCGCCACTGTACATATAGCGATAGGTGAAATTTTGATTGATACAACTCTGTTCTGTAATATTTGCCATTTGTTGATTAAGACTACGTGGCTCATCGTGGCCTAAGTCTATTAATTGGTGGGATAAGTTACGTGCTTCGACAGTTAATTCAATTTGTTCTTTAATTTCACTAACAACGCGTTCCCGGATATCTTGCTTTTTGCCGCGAATATCGATTAGTAATGTTACCTCACCTGGAATGGCATTCATCGTATTAGGGTAAACTTGTGCATAGCCTACGGTAGTTACTATGCCTTGAGCGTGATAAGTTTTACCTATAGATTCAATTTTTAAAATGATTTCAGCGGCTGTTGTTAAAGCATCACGGCGCATGGGCATTGGTGTCGAACCTGAATGGCTAGTTACACCTTGAATTTGCAGTTTGAACCTATGAGGCGCAGCGATATCAGTAACAATACCGATATCTTTCTTATTATTTTCTAAAATTGGTCCTTGCTCAATATGTAATTCTAGAAAGGCTTTGATTTTATTTCGTTCGAATAACGCTGTCTTACCGTTCATATCTTGTGCCAATGGAGCAACGATATCATATAAAACATTGCCATCATTATCCTGTATTGATTTCATATCATTTTTGGTCATTTTACCAGTAAGATATTTACTGCCTAAAGTCGCTTCGTTAAAGCGTGTAGATTCTTCACATGCAAATGCGATGATAATAATTGGATGATCTGTTTCTATATGATGTTCATTTAAATACTCAACGACTTCTAATGCACCAAGCACGCCGAGCAATCCGTCATATTGGCCACCATCTTTAACTGTATCTATATGAGAACCGAGTACAATTGGCTTTAAATTTGGATATTTACCTTCTCTTCTAGCTATTACGTTTCCAAAAAAATCAAAATAGACATCAAGTCCGGCTTTTTGACAAAGCATTGAAAACTTAAGTGCTGCTAACCGTTCAGGTTGACTAAAAGCAATGCGGTTAATTCCACCATTTATTTTATTGCGAGCAAAGTTATTAAAAGTATGGAAATTCTCAATTACATGATCTATATTCATTGTTTATCTCCTCCATAATGTTGGACAATTTGATTTAGAAATTGAACTGCTTTGTCGTATATATTGATACTTTTTTCACTGACTGTTCGATCAAAATCATGTGTGTTAAGTGATAGTGATTCAAAATGACTTTCTTCTATAAAACGATGTATGTGTTCACTTTCGCTATACGGTACATCAGGATCTCCGATACAATGAACGATAAAGGTTGGTGGAAACGACTCTAGTTGTTGAGGTGAAATGTTATATTTATGATGAGATGAAGACTGAACGCCTAAATAGTTTATCCATTGTGCTTGCCCTCTAGCATATAAATAAAGTGTATATCTAGCTTGTATTGGACCAGTTATCAAGGGTTCTTTTTGAATCAATTGAGTGATGATTGTTGGAGAAAGTTGTGATGATAAAGATTGGAATTGCTTATTAGGTCTTAAGAATGCAGGTACATGTATACGTGAATAACCATAAAAATCGATTACACCTGCTACATTTTTATGTAATGCGACAAGCATGGCCAAATAAGCACCAGCCGAACGACCAAATGTGAATATAGGCAGTTCAGAATAAAGTTGTTCAACATAATCAAAGGTTGCAAAGGCATCATCTTTAATTATATCCAAAGTACTCTCTGGTGCTAAACGATAAGAAGCTAGTACCAAATGATAATCATTAGTCAGTAAATTAATATATTCCGGTGCTAAGTCATCAGGCTGTCCGAAGATTAGTCCACCACCATGATAATAAACAATAACACCTTTAGCATTTTCTTTTTTGGCAGAGATTACGGTATATGGTAATGAAAATCCATCTGTTGTTGTAAGTTGAGCCAAAATGAATCCCCCTTAATTTAGATATATTAAGCTAATTATATTATCTCAAAGAAATTTTAAGAAGTATTTGTATAAAACGAATAAAAACAGCGGTTATTATTGTATGAATTGTGAATGATTACAAAAATGAAAACGCTTATAATTGAAAATGACATAACAAAGGAGTTGAAATGTATGGATATCCGATCTTCTTTTGAAGCTTTAGACAAAAAAATCACGAGTTATGGTGGTTTAGATGGCGGTGGTATTACACGTTTGCTCTATACAGAAGAATGGTTAAATGCTGTACAGGGTTTAAGAGGATTATTAAAGGAAAAAGGTTTTACAACACGTTTTGATAGTGTAGGAAATCTTATAGGTCGTATCGAGGGCAGTAAATATCCTGAGGAAACGATTATGTCCGGTTCACATATTGATACGGTAGTTGAAGGTGGTCATCTAGATGGGCAGTTTGGTGTACTTGCTGCTACAGTTGCGATGGAATCATTGCAAGCAGCCCATGGTCAACCGTTACGTTCATTAGAAATACTAGCATTAGCAGAAGAGGAAGGCAGCCGTTTTCCTTTCGCATTTTGGGGAAGTAAGAACTTTTTCAATTTAGCTGAGAAGGCGGAAGTAGAATCAATTACTGATGCAAAAGGCATCAAGTTTGAAGATGCAATGCATCAATCTGGATTTGACTATCGAACATCAGATAACGATTACAGTGATGTGAAATCATTTGTAGAGGTACATATAGAACAAGGTAAAGTGCTTGAAACAGAACAAAAATCAATCGGAATTGTTGAAGGTATTGTTGGACAAAAACGTTATACAGTTAACTTAAAAGGGGAAGCAAACCATGCCGGGACAACGCCAATGGGCTTAAGAAAGGATGCGGTTGTAGCATTCAGTAAGATAGCGGTGGAATTAACAGAACGTGCTGAAATGATTGGTGACCCACTCGTAATTACTTTTGGACGAGTAGATCCCGTGCCCAATACGGTAAATGTAGTACCAGGGGAAGTAACGTTCTCGATTGATTGTAGGCATATTAATCAAATAGAATTAGATCAATTTGCATCAGAAATTGATAAATGTATCAAACGTATAGCAGAAGATGAAGGCGTCTCATACGAAATCGATTTATGGATGGATGAAGCACCTACATTAATGGATAAACGCTTAGTAGGAGAAATTACTAAGGCTGCGAAACAAATAGTAGGAGAATCGGATTGTAAATTGATGCCTTCAGGCGCAGGTCATGATTCACAAATTTTTGCTAAACACGTGCCTACAGCAATGATATTTGTACCTTCGATAAACGGAGTGAGCCATAATATCGAAGAAGAAACAGAAATGGATGATTTGGTTAAAGGTATCGAAGTATTAAAGCAAGTGTTGTATCAATTGGCTTATGAAGAATAAGCGATAATGACATAGTTTTAAATTTATATTGATGTTTTATATATGAGTTGTGAAAGTTTAGAAACAATAATATCAAGACAAAGATGCAAAAAAAGCATATATCAATAATATAAAGGAGCATGACATATTTATGGGTTATATTAATCATAATCAAGGATATAGAGAAGGTTTACTAGAAACACGTTCTGTAATAAAAAAAGATAATTACGCATTAATAACACCAGATGGCTTAGTTAATAATGTAGTTCCTGGCTTTGAAGATTGTGATGTAACGATTATGGGTACGCCAAGATTGGGTGCACGCTTTGTAGATTATATCGTTACACTCAAAAATCAAGGTGGAAATCGCCAAGGTTTTGGTGGGGATGGTGTACAAACATTTATCTTTGTTGAATATGGCAATATCAACGCTTATGCAGGAGACGAAAAATATGAATTAAGTGCTGGAGGCTATCTGTATGTACCATCACATTTAGTCATGACCTTTGAAAATAGTAATCAAAATAAAGACAGTCGTGTATTTTTATATAAAAAACGCTATCAACCATTAGCAGGCTATGAACCTCAAGTTGTAACTGGTAATGTCAACGAAATGGAACAAGTACCTTATGAAGGAATGGAAGAAGTGAAAGTACTAGATTTATTACCGAAAGAACTTGCTTATGATATGAATATTCATATTTTATCATTCAAGCCAGGGGCTTCGCATGGTTATATTGAAACTCATGTTCAAGAGCATGGTGCATATATTTTAAGTGGCCGTGGCATGTACAACTTAGATAATGAGTGGATGCCAGTAGATAAAGGTGATTACATCTTTATGGGTGCATACTCACCTCAAGCAACATATGCAGTAGGTTTAGATGAACCTTTTGCTTACATCTATTCAAAAGATGCAAATAGAGATATTGAAATATAAGAAAGGTTGTTATGGATGGATGAAGAAGCATTAATTTATGTTGATCGTTTACAACTACGCCAATTATTTCTTAAGAAATTAACTCGTGCAGGATTGCCAGAGATCTATGCTGAAAAGACGGCGGACTTGATGATATTTGCAGATGAAAGAGGCATTCATTCACATGGGTCTGTACGAATGCAATATTATGCTGAACGTATTATAAAACAAGGTATTAATATAGAACCGAAGTTGAAATTCACGAAGACAGGTCCTTCAGCAGGGACATATTTTGGAGATAATACGGTTGGACATTATGTAGCATTCGAAGCTATGAAAGAAGCCATTGAACTTGCTAAAACAAGTGGCATTGGTATGGTAGGCGTGAAGGAAATCGGTCATAGTGGCGCAATAGGTTACTTTGCACAACAAGCGGCATACGAAGGTATGGTTGCACTGACTGTGTGTCAATCTGACCCTATGGTTGTGCCATTTGGAGGAACTGAACCCTATTTTGGAACAAATCCTATTGCTTTTGCGAGTCCACAGCAAGTAGGCGAACCCATATTATTCGATATGGCAACAACTGTTCAAGCCTGGGGTAAGATTTTAGATGCACGTTCAAAACACAAATCAATACCAGAACATTGGGCTGTTGATAAGCATGGAAAACCAACAAAAGATCCCTATCAAGTATCGGCATTATTACCAGTAGCAGGAGCAAAGGGTTATGGATTAATGATGATGATTGATGTTTTAGCAGGTGGTTTATTGGGATTACCTTTTGGTAAACATGTAAGTTCTATGTATGAAGATTTAAGTGAATATAGGAGATTAGGTCAATTTCACATCGTCATTAACCCAGCATTCTTTGGGGATAGACAGTTGTTTTTGCAACAAGTTTCTGAAATGGTAAAGGAATTACATGATATCTCTCCTGCTAAAGGGTTTGACCAAGTATATTATCCAGGTGAAATACAAGAGAAAGTAAAACAACGTTATGCAGAAAGTGGTATACCAATTGCACAAAGTATCTATGATTATCTAATTTCTGATGCAATTTATTAATGCGTTGTATATAGAAGTTACTAGTATTATTTACGAATTTTATCTTTTGATATCAAATGATTGTAAATCTTGAGTGACTTCTTTTTTATTATGAAATTCAACTAAATAAAGGGCAATGAAAATTCCTTAATGTACTTTTATATTAAAAATAAATTATAACAAACATATTTGTTGAAGGAGGTATAGACTTGCGCTTATCTAAAGAAAAATTGTTCGATTTAATGAAACGTAAGTTGCAAATGGCTGGTTTAAACGAAGATGCAGCAAGCGATGTTGCTGATGTACTAACGTTTGCTGATCATAGAGGTATACATTCACATGGTGCCGTAAGAGTTGAATATTATGCTGAGCGTATTGCTAAAGGAGGTATCACGTTAAATCCAGAATATCAATTCGAAAAGACGGGTCCTTCTGCAGCCGTATTCGAAGGAGATAATGGACCAGGGCATCAAGCAGCTAAAAAAGCAATGGAACATGCAATTGAAATAGCAAAAGAAACTGGTGTTGCTGTCGTAGGTGTCAAACATATTTCTCATAGCGGAGCATTAGGCTATTTTGTAGAAATGGCAGCTAAACAAGATATGGTTGGTATTAGTATGTGTCAATCCGATCCAATGGTTGTGCCATTTGGTGGGACAGAGCCGTATTTTGGTACCAATCCAATCGCTTTTAGTTCTCCTTCAAATGATGAGAGGATTATTACATTTGATATGGCGACGACTGTACAAGCGTGGGGTAAAGTATTAGATGCGAGAGCTAAACATCAATCGATTCCTGATACATGGGCGGTTAACGCACAAGGGGAAGCAACTACAAATTCTAGAGATGTGCACGCGTTATTGCCAGTTGCAGGACCAAAAGGCTATGGATTAATGATGATGGTTGATATATTGTCAGGGAGTTTGTTAGGTGTACCACACGGCATGCACGTATCATCGATGTATAAAGACTTAACCAAAGGCCGTGATTTAGGACAGTTACATATTGTTATTAATCCAGCATTTTTCACTGATTTAAATCAATTTAAATTAAATATTTCTAAAATGTTAGATGAACTTAAAGATCAACCTGCTGCTGAAGGTTATGGTGAAATTTTCTATCCAGGAGAACGAGGTAGATTACGCAGTGATAAATATGACAAAGATGGTATCGAAATTGTTGATGAAATATACAATTATTTAATTTCTGAAGATGTTCACTATGATCGATATCACGGTAAAAATAGATTTGCAGAATAATAATGGAGGAATGAAATGTTACACACAATTATTAAAGAAAACACATATCAAGATTCAATTGTGCTCATGCTATTATCAAATAAATTATCTGCGATAGAAGGTGTAAATAAAGTTTCGATTATGATGGGAACGCCTGCTAATAAAGATATTTTTAAATCATCAGGTTTAAGGACGCTAGAATTAGAAGGGGCTAAGCCCAATGATATTGTAATTGTTATTGATACTGATGATGCCGCTAAAGTAGATGAAGTTAATCAAGCAGTTGAAGCCGAATTGAAAGGTAAAGCTGAAGATGGCGTGCAAGAACAAAAGCAAAATGAAGCTTCGAATTGGGATCGTGCATTAGAGTTAGCCAAGAATCCTAATTTAGCGTTGATATCTATTCCAGGTCAATATGCTGCGATGGAAGCGGAAAATGCTTTGAACAATAATTTAAATGTCTTCATGTTTAGTGATAATGTTGCTAAAGAAGATGAAGTGCGATTGAAGAAATTAGCACAAGAAAAAGGCTTGCTTGTTATGGGACCAGACTGTGGTACAGGTATTATTCACGGTCTACCTCTAGCGTTTACGAATATTGTAAACGAAGGGCGTATAGGTATTGTAGGTGCATCTGGTACAGGAATACAGGAAGTTACTACAATTATCAATAGAGAAGGTGAAGGTGTCACAAATGCAATAGGTACTGGTGGTAGAGATCTTTCTACTGAAGTGAATGCAATCACAATGTTAGATAGTATCAAAGCATTGAATCAAGACCCTTCTGTAAAAGTTATTACAGTGATTTCTAAACCACCAGCTAAAGAAGTAGAAGAAAAAGTACTTAATACTTTACGCAATATTGAAAAACCAGTTGTTACTTTATTCTTAGGTGCAAAACCGACGTATACGGAAGCAAATATTTATCATGCTTATACTTTGGAAGAAGCGGCACGTGTTTCAGTGCAACTTACAAACGATGAATCACCTAACTATAAACCAAGCCTATTAGAAAATATATCAGTTAATTTAACTGCAAAACAAGATGGCATAAAAGGATATTATTCAGGGGGGACGTTAGCATCGGAAGCTGCAATGCTGGTTAAAGATACTCTAGGGGATATTGCTGCTGAATTAACACCTGAAGGATATGTTTTTAAGGGTGGTAACCATGAAATTATTGATTTAGGTGATGATGTTTATACACAAGGTAAACCGCATCCAATGATTGATCCATCTAAGCGAATTGAAATGTTGGAGGCATCTTCAGATGACCCTTCTACTGCAGTAATTATGTTAGATAACGTAATTGGATTTGGCAGTCATGAAGATATGGCTAGTGAGCTTGCACCTACAATTAAAAACATCTTAAATAAAGTTAAACAAGATGGTCGCTCGCTTGTAGTATTAGCGACAGTTGTGGGAACAGAACTTGATTATCAAGATTATCAAGCTCAAATAGACACACTTCAAGCAGCTGGGGCCGTAGTTTGTGAAACGAATGATCAGATGGTTCGTACAGCTTTAAACTTAATTGGTAGTAAAGTAGAGCAACCTCAATTAGAAGTTAAAACAATTGATACACAAGTAGTAGATTTAACTGTCGATGAAAAAGTAATGAATTTAATCAATGTTAAACCGAGTGTAATCAATATCGGCTTGAAAAGTTTTACAGAAGCTATTCAGACAAGTGGTGCAGATGTTGTCCAATTTAATTGGAAACCAATTGCTGGCGGAGATGAAAAACTTATAAAAGTACTCCAATTTTTAAATCATTTCGAAGGAGAGACGGTATAAGATGGGTTATAAAACGATAGATGAAGCAAATCAAGCTGTAATAGATAAAATGATTTCAGCAGCACCATTTTTAGTTGATGTAGTACCTGCAAAGTCTAAAATTCCAGAATTAACAGATTACGTATTATTACATGCCGGTCCGCCAATTAAATATGAAAATATGACTGACCCAATGCAAGGATCTTGTGTAGGTGCCATTCTATTTGAGGGATGGGCAGATAATGAGCAGGAAGCAAGACAATTATTAGAGGATGGAAAAATAACACTGATTCCTTGTCACCACGTGAATGCCGTTGGACCGATGGGTGGTATTACTTCGGCAAACATGCCTGTACTTGTCGTTGAAAATAGAGAAAGTGGTAATGAAGCATATTGCCAAATGAATGAAGGTATCGGTGCAGTATTGCGTTTTGGTGCTTACAATGAAACCGTAGTGAATCGTTTACACTGGATGAAAGATGTATTAGGTCCTGTGTTGAGTAAAGCATTGAGACAAATGGATGAAGGGTTAAATGTTAATGTATTAATCGCAAAAGCGATTGCAATGGGGGATGAATTCCATCAACGTAATATTGCTGCATCATTAGCATTTTTGAAAGAAGTTACGCCAATCATTAGTGCTCTTGAAGATGTAGAGCAAGCAAAGCGTACAGAAGTATTACAATTCTTAGCGGACACGGATCAATTTTTCCTAAATATTGCGATGGCAACAGGTAAAGCAATGATGGATGCAGCAAGACAAATTGAACATGGTACAGTTGTAACTGCTATGTGCCGTAATGGTGAAAACTTTGGTGTTCGTATTGCTGGAATGGGAGATGAATGGTTTACTGCTCCAGTAAATACGCCACAAGGACTTTATTTTACAGGTTATTCAGCAGAAGATGCGAATACTGATATAGGTGACTCGGCAATTACCGAAACAATTGGTGTAGGTGGTATGGCAATGATTGCTGCACCAGCTGTTACACGCTTTGTTGGTACAGGAGGATTTGAGGACGCTTTAGCAATCAGTAATGAAATGACTGAAATTTGTATTGGTGAAAATCCAAACTTTGCGATTCCAACTTGGAACTTTAAAGGTGCATGTTTAGGTATAGATGCACGTAAAGTTGTTGAAACAGGTATTACACCTGTTATCAATACTGGCATTGCACATAAAATAGCAGGTTATGGACAAATTGGAGCTGGTACTGTTCATCCTCCAGTAGAATGTTTTGAAAAAGCAATCACTGCATATGCAGAAAAATTAGGATATAAAGCTTGATTTTTCGTGCAAGTGCGATAGGTAGTATTGCCCAGGAAATATTAGAAAAAAAAGAGACGTTTTATGTGCATAGTATTTTTAAAAAAGGATTTAACATAATCAATGAAAAGAAAGAACTTATATTTATTGGTACAGATGATAATGGGACCTTTCCGTTTGGCATATTAGTAGATAAGCAAACAAGAGATGCACTTTTAGCTAAAATGAAACAACAACAATATCTAAAAGTAAGTTCAAACACAATATATATCGATTCTGCTACTCAACTCATTTGGAAGGTAAATTTACTGAATTCATTTAAAGCATATACAAGTGAAAAAGTTAATCAACTTAGCACGTGTGTTGAAGCTTATGATTTTTCTGAATATGAACATGGACAGTTTAACAGCGAGTATTTAAAGCAGTTTATGTGTGTGTTAGAGCGAGGTTCCGCAAAGGAATGTGAGCGTTACTATCGTTATATTATTGGAAGAGGCCAAGGGTTAACGCCAACAGGTGATGATATTTTAACGGGTATGTTATTCATTCATTTTATCAAACCATATATTCGAAAAGATAATTTACTCATTTTAAATCAACTCTTGAGTGAAACATTAACAACAATAGTCAGTGAAACTTTTTTAAAATGTGCACAAAAAGGTTTGTTTAGTTCGAAAATAGCAGTGTTACAAACTGAACCAACGCCATATCATATTGATCGCTTAATCAAAGTGGGATCATCATCAGGAAAAGATACATTATATGGGGCGTTTGTAGCATTAACTTTAAGGAGTGGAACGTATGGGAAAGCGTGTAGTACTCGCTTTAGGTGGTAATGCAATTTTGCAGCCGAAGCAAGAAGCGACATACGAGAATCAATATAATAATGTATATGCTGCAACTAAAAAGATGGCAGAATTAAAGCAACAAGGGCATAATGTAGTTGTTACGCACGGTAATGGTCCGCAAGTAGGTAATATAATTGCGCAGAATGAGGCGGCTAAAGATATTGTCGAACCGTTACCAATTAATGCTTGTAATGCAGAATCACAAGGTTTTATTGGTTATATGATGGAAGAAGCATTAAAGAACCATCTTGAGTCTTTAAATATTGAAAGTGATGTAGTAACGTTATTGACAATGGTAGAGGTCGATAAAGATGATAAAGCATTTAATAATCCAACAAAACCTATAGGTGTATTCTTTGATGAGGTTGAAGCGAGACGTTTAGAAACAAAACATGGCTTTGTTATGCAAGAAGACGCGGGTCGAGGATATCGACGTGTAGTACCTTCACCAGAACCTTTGGTGATACATGGTGTAAGTCAAATTAAGACGTTAATTGATCATGCAATCGTTATATCTTCTGGTGGTGGAGGTATTCCAGTTTATCGTGATGCTGAGGGTAAAATTCATGGTGTCGAGGCGGTCATAGATAAAGACCGGTCAGGGCTTAAGTTGGCGCAACAAGTTGAAGCTGATACATTTATAATGTTAACGGATGTATCAAATGTCTATGTGAATTATGGCAAGTCAAATCAAGAAAAATTAGAAACAATTTCTGTGACTCAAGCTAAACAATATGTGGATGAAGGCCAATTTCCAGCTGGAAGTATGTTACCGAAAGTTGAAGCGGCAATTCAGTTCGCTGAGATGGGTAAAGAAGCCATTATTTGTTCATTAGATGATGCTTTAGAAGCACTAGAAGGAAAAGCGGGTACACGTATTGTATTAGAAGCGAGTACTGAAGTTGTAAAATAAAATGATTAATTTTAACATGATACGAATCAGTCAAAGTGAATTTTTTGATTGATTCGTTAACTTGTTATATGACGAGATAATAAAGAAAGGTGATATAAAATGACTGACCCTTCCCATGTGAACAAGATAAATCAGAATTGGGGCGTGATTTTAGCAATTGTCTTTATTGCATCAACGCTCCGTGCGCCACTTACTTCAGTAGGGCCTGTTGTAGATGAAATAAAGCATGTGATGGAAATAAATAACAGCGTGGCAGGGATATTAACAACAATACCGCTTGTTATTTTCGCTATTGTATCACCTGTGGTATCAAAAGTGACTGTGCGTTTAACAATGTCACGAACAATACTCTACTCGACAATTTTACTTATTATTGCGCTTTTTATGAGAGTAGCTGGTGACTTTACTCTTTTTATTATAGGTACAGTAGTATTAGGTATAGCCATTGCATTTGGCAATGTTGTATTACCGAGCTATGTAAAGTGGTATTTCCCGTTGCAAATTGGAATCGCAACAGGAATATATAGTGGAACAATGAATTTTACTGCAGGTTTAGGAGGCGGTTTAAGTTTTCCTTTATCACAAATATCACCAATTGGATTTAGGTTATCGCTTGTATTTTGGAGTATTTTCGCTATTGTTGCAATCATTTTATGGTTGCCTAAAGCGCGTCAAGGAGCCAAATTAGAAAAAATCGCAACAGACTCGAATACAAAAGTAAAAACGAAGAAAATTAATATTATGAAATCTAAACTAGCTTGGACAATTGCTTTAACGATGGGATTTCAGTCTATGGTATTCTATACAGTTGTGGCATGGGTACCCTCAATATTAGTTGATAGAGGACTAGATCCTTCTACAGCAGGCTACTTACTAATGTTAAATCAATTTGCGCAGGTGCCAATGACCTTCACGTTTCCTATTATTGCTTCTAAGCTAAAGGATCAACGTATATTGGTAATTATTATTACATTATTGTTCCTAACTGGATTTAGTTTGTTCTTCACGCAATCATTAAGCTTGCTAATTACAGGTATTATTATTGCAGGGTTAGCGATGGGAGCATGCTTTAGCTTGTGTATGACATTCTTTTCTATTCGTGCAAAAACGAGTGAGGGTAGTATCTCGTTATCTGGATTTGGTCAGTCTGTTGGTTATTTAATAGCAGCAATAGGACCATTCTTAATTGGATATCTACATGATGCAACAGACAGTTGGATATCTGGAATTATTGCTTTGATTGTGATGTCAGTACTGTTCTTCTTATTTGGGTATCCAGCCTCGAAGAAACGAGTGATTGAGGATGATTAGACCTTAATAAATTGATTTGATATAGCCGAAATAGTATTTAAATTATTCGATGTTAAATCAAATATGATTAGTTATCAAATATCCTTTTATTTTGGAAAGCAGAGTTAGCTATATACTAAATACAATACAAAGCATTGATATAAAAAGAAAAATCTAGGACATAAAGCCTAGAAAATGAGTCGGTAAATGTGTTTTTATATTCATTTACTGGCTTTTTATTTACAGTATTTCGTATTTTTGGCTCGATTTACTAGAATATCGTCTCAGTTTTGGTATTCGATTGGTATTGCTTGCTCAGAAGTTTTGCCAAACACTTCGTAAAAATCTATGCTTTTACATTAAAAGATAAAGCATAGATTTTGTAACATGCTGACCACGAGTGCGTAGTATGAGTAAGAGACTACACGCTCGAACCATTTCATAGTAAGGCAAGCATGCACGTTCAAAATCATTAGATTTTAAATAAAAAAACGAGCTAATCGGTAATAGATTAACTCGTTTTTTTGAGAATGAGGATTTATATCCTGGTATCGTCGTTTATAATAAATAAGTTTCATTTACTTTATGATGAAGTTTAATGCTTGAGCGCAATGTGATTATTCATTTAAGTTTTAAATGCGATTCGCCTTATAAAGTGTAATGTTCTATCAGTGTTGACAGTGCTTTTTCAGGATTTAAATTTGGAACGCCTTGTTGTGATAAAAACAGTGAAAATACTGATAAGAAAGTTAATATATTTTGTTTTTCTACGGCATAACCCATAATACCAATTCTCCAAATTTTGCCTTGTAAGTCTCCAAATGATCCGGCAATTTCAATACCATAGTTCTTCAAAAGACCTTCTCTGATGGAAGCATCTTCTACACCATTAGGTATTTTAATACAAATAACCATCTTCATTTCATTTGTTTCATCTCCATAGATTTCAAGCCCTAACGCTTTAAGCGCGGATTTTAATCCTTCTTGGTGAAATGCATGGCGCTGTGCACGTGCTTCAATACCTTCCGCGAGAGCAATCTTTAAACCTGTGTTCAATGCATAGATTGAAGTGGTAGATTCAGTATGATGATTTAGACGTTTAGGGCTCCAGTAATCCTGTAATTGAGTTAAATCTAAATAGTTGCTACGGATGAATGGTTCTTGTTCTGAAATCTCATTCGAGCGTATGCCAAGCTCAACGCGTTTACGACGATTAATTGCTTCACTAAAGCGCTCATTAAATGTAATTGGTGTGATACCTGAAGGTATAGACAAACATTTTTGTGCGCCACCTATAACGGCATCAAGTTCCCAATCATCAACAGGTATAATCATTCCTTGATATGTTGCAACTGCATCTACAACTGATAAAATGCCACGTTCTTTACAAGCGCGACCAATTTTATCAATAGGCTGAAGTCGCCCTGTAGATGTTTCGCCATGTACAATGGCAAGGACTTTTGGATTGATTTCGTCTAACGCCTTGATAATTTCTTCTTGATCAAATACTTCACCCATAGGCTTTTTAATATTGTGTACAATACCACCAGCTCTTGTTACAAGTTCAGTAAATAAATAACCAAAACGGCCGATAATTGGCACAAGTACTTCATCACCAGGTTTCACCACACTAGCAATTACAGCTTCCAAACCTGCGCGGCTCGTGCCGTCAATTGGGAATGACCATTTGTTTTTAGTCAAAAAAGATTGGCGAATTAATTCCATTGTTTCATTCATTATATCAACAAATTCGTAGTCGAATTGACCTAATATAGAATTCGACATTGCTTGAGAAACACGAGGGTCTACACTTACAGGACCAGGTGTCATTATTAACCGTTTATTAATCTTCAAATCATCCATATTTATAACCTCATTTTCTTTAAATTCCGTCATTTTACATTATACATGAATGTGTATGTAGATTATTCGTCAAAATTGATGAATTAATATATATAATTTGTTAGAATATTACAAAAATTAAAGGTGGTATGTGTATTTGTTTGTATGAAATAGCAGATTAATTTTGCAATATAGCAATATTGATTGCATTTGCAAATTCATGCATTCTGGAACTCCAATTTGTTTCATCTTCCCTTGAATAACGAGTTAAATCTCTATTGTTGAAAAATTCGGCTCTTTGGCCTAGTGATAACTCTAATTGAACACCTGCTTGTTTTGCATTTTGATTAGCGATATTTGCATCTGAAGTGCCTGCTAAATTTTGAGGTGTGGGTTGTACATTAAAGCCTCTCAATTCTAATTGTTTTTTGATAGATGATTTTAAGGCTTCATCTTTCCCTCCAATATAAACCGCTGGAATGTCACCGCTTGCTCCGTGAATCATTACAGATTGATTCATATGTTGTTGCATATCTAATATGGTAGGTTCATCATAATTAGTTGATGTCACATGCAATTCATTATTATTAGTAATCCTTATCCCTTCAAAACTATAAAAATTATATAGGCCACGATTAGCGATTAATTTAGAAACTTCAGTTGTTCCCGGTTCTATATTACCACCATGCACCGCAGCTATGATTGTATTGCTAAATCGTTGGTCATAAGATAAGTTCCAATCAATTCCTTCTTCTGTATTATTCAATAACTCCGTCATAGAAGTATAACTATCGGCATATGTAGGTTTAGAAGATAACAATAAAAGGTAAATGAAGATAAAAGCTAAAATAATAATAATTAATTTCCTTCTCAAAATACATCGTAAAAAATAAGTGTTTACTAACATTGAATTCTCCTATATTATAAAATTTTCAAACACAATGAGTATGTTATCATATAATTATTAAATTAATGAATTATTTTTAATTTTAAATTAAAAAATATGAAAATTTGTTTTTAAACGATGTGGATTTTGGTTAGTATTATTAAATGTTGTTATTTGGAATGCAATGGTAGTGCTTTATTTAAGGAATGAGTATTTTAAACATGAGTGAATTATTTTAAAATGGACAATGCGGAAAGAGGATTTGAAGGAGGATTTATAAATGATTAATATTATATCAGCGGTAGGATCAATTGGAACATTTGTGATGGCATTGTTCTATTTTGTATCGGTGAGTATACAACTATATCAAATGAAGATTAGCTTTATACCTGCACTTAGTTTTAATCAAATACTTGTTACGCGTGAAAATAATAAAATCCAACTTACGAACACTGGTATCGACAGTGAATCAGAACAAGATTATATGAAATTATATAATTTAGGTGGAGGCGCTGCAAAAAATATTAAAGTCGAGATTTATTTAGGTGATGATGATGTATTGCAGCGTAAGTATATTAATATATTACCTAGTAAAGAAGGCTATTTATTACCGATTAACAAAGATGTTTATAGTGAAATAGAAAGCACGATAAAAAATGAAGGTTATGAATCAAATTTGAATATAAAAATAACATATAAACATAATGTAAGTAGAAAGGAACAACACTTGCACTTAAACGGGAAGATCGATAGTTTTAACACTTATAATGATAAATCTGTTTATGAATTACAATTCTTTTAATTCGAACAAGATAATATGAGATAAGTATCATACATTAGAGATGATGCATGGCGTTTCTTTAAAAATGTTGAAAACATTTATTTTAGAAACGCTTTATTGTTGTCGGTTAAACAATGAATTTAATTTATTTTGTGTAAGTGGGCCATATCCTATAAACTTAATAATGAATTTAAACGATGGAGTGACGAAGGATGATAAATGTAAAGGCACCAAATTCTATTTTTATGGAACATCATGAATCAAATCATGCAGTATTATTGTTACATTCTTTTACTGGTACGGTAAGAGATGTGAAATTATTGGCAAATAAATTATATAAGGCAGGTTATACGTGCTATGTACCTGCTTATGATGGACATGGACTACTATTGGAAGATTTAATGCAATATGATACAGATGATTGGTTGAAAAATGCGGAATCTGGATATCATTTTTTAGAAGAGCAAGGATATGAAAAAATTAGTGTTTGTGGTGTGTCGCTTGGCGGTATCTTATCACTTAAATTAGCAGAAACGAAACCTGTTCATTCGCTTGTAGTGATGTCTACGCCCTTTAGTAAAGATGATGCGGGATTAGTGGGTAGATTGGAATATTATGGCCAACGTATGGGAGAATTAGTAGGATTGACGGAGGAAGAAATAGAAAAACAACTAAGCATGATTGAAAATTATCATCCATATTTACAGAAATTTAAAGTGTTAGTAGATGAAGTTATGGCAAACTTAACTTATATTAACGCACCAATTGCAGTGAAATATGGCGAGCAAGATGAACCTTCTTATACAGTGAGTGCAAATTACATTTACGAACATATCAAACATGAAGATAAAGAAATTACAGGATATCCACATTCTAAACATTTAATGACACATGGTGAGGATCGTGGAGATGTGGAACAAGACGTGATTGCTTTCTTTGAAGACTATGAGTAATATCGTATGGTATATTTTATTTTGATTTACACTAAATGCACTTAGTATTTTTTATTGTGTAGTAGGAAAATATTATAAAAAGAGTGGTGCTTGAAATCTTTGTGTTTCAAGCACCACTCTTTTAAATCGTGATCTAAACCTTAGAATGTGTAAGTATTGTGTTGTTTATTGAAGGTGTGTTTATTTCCTCCAAAATGAAGTACATTCTTGTTTATCATCAATATTATATTGGATGATTGTTTTTAATAAATCATAATCGATATCTTGTGTCCATTTTATTTTGAATAGATTATTAGTTTGGGCATAGCCTGACTTATCTATACGATCAGAAAATGCATCCATTGCTTTTGTTTCAGGTGCAATAGAAAAGTGCTGTTTCGCCTTGCTAAATCCAATGATAAATGTATCATGATCTGTATACATAGGCTGATTCCATTTAACCGTTGTATCTAATTGAGGAAATGTTTCTTGTATCCAATGAAATAACTGAGTCATCGTTTCTTTTTGATCATCTTTTTCTAATGAATCAATAAACGCTTTAAATAATTCCAATTAAACTTCAACTCCCCTTAGTTAAAATATAAAATATTATTTTGATTATAGCACAGGAAAATTGTTAATTAAAAAGTTTGTGACATAAGCTGGATAGGGGAAGAGAGCGTAATATTAACGAGAAGAAATAGTAAATGAAAGGCATAATTAAATAAATAATGACACATAAAAATACCAAAGCATACTAGCATGCTTTGGTATGATTTGAAGCTTAACTATGCGAATTACAGTAAGTGCTTGTTTTGCGCACTTTTTTGAACACTATCGTAGTAGTTTGCACAGTAAGATAAAGCTTATTTTAATGTTTTAGTTTATTTTAGTTGTTGGCATCTTCTTTTTTTTATTAACGAAAACACTATCTATGACTAAGCCTATTACTAGTAAAAGTATAAATGGAATTAGCCAAGCAAGTTGAATATCTGACAACGGCAATGCGTTGTAGAAATTTGATATAGATGTTAATAATTTAAAGTCACTAATAATCTGTAGCACAGAAATGATTAAGGTAAGAATTGTCGGTAAAATATAAGCAAACTTTAAATCATAAGGTATGAAAATACTTACTAAAGAAATGAGTACCAATACAATTGATGTAGGATAAATAAATGTGAGTAAAGGTACTGCTATTTGTAAAATTAAATCAAGCCCTAGTGTAGATACTAAGAAACCTAATAGTGAAAAAATAAGTACAAACATTTTGTAAGAAATCTTTGGTAGTTTCTTCATTGCAAATGCTGCACAAGCATTTACAAGTCCTACACAAGTTGTTAAGCATGCGAGAATAACAATAATACCAAAAATCAAATTACCTAATGAACCAAATACACGTAGTGAGTTGAAGGTTAAGATACCAGTGCCATCTTTAAAATCGCCTTGGCTCGTAGTTGCACCGACATATGCAAGCGCAAAATAGATTAACAATAATAAAATTGCAGAAATAAATCCGGCTTTGATGACATTTTTCACTAAAGTGCGATGATCTTCTATACCATGCATTTTAAACATTTGTACGATCACAACTGAGAAAGCGAGTGCTGCTACAAGGTCCATTGTGAAATAGCCTTGTAAAATACCTGAAACAACAGGTGTTTTTGCATAATCTCCAGATGCTTGCCCTATAGAACCTTCAGGGTTAAAGATTACTAATATACATAGAATAGCTATAATAATAATTAATATTGGTGTTAAGTATTTTCCTAAATTATCTATAATGCGGCTTGGATATAATGCTATAAAATAAACAATAAAGAAAAATATAATAGAAAATACAATTAACGTTGTTTGGTTATGTACAGGTAAAATATGATTTGTACCTATTTCATATGCCACATTTGCTGCTCTCGGAATGCCATAAAGCGCTCCGATAGACAAATATATACATACTGCAAAAATAGTGCCGAATATTGGATGTACTTTATTACCAATACTTTCAACACCACCATTCATATATGCGACTACAATAACAGTTAAATAAGGTAGTAAAATACCTGTTATCGCAAATCCACCCATCGCAATCCACATGTTATCTTGAGCAGTATACCCAAGCATCGGTGGGAAAATTAAATTTCCAGCCCCAAAGAAAAAAGAAAATAGCATGAGACCAGACATTAATATTAGTTTATTCATTTGATTACCTCAATTTCAAGGATATTTACTTGCGCAAAACACAAAATACTTTAACATAGAAATTCATTTAATTCAATGAACTTTCAGACAATTTTTAATATTTAAAGTATTACAATTACATATAGTCACAAATTATACATTTTCAGTGCGATATACGTTAGCTAAGTGCCATATCAAAATCTATTAAAGTGAACATTAAAATGCTATTGAGAGGTTACTTGAAAAATGGTATAGTATAATTTATATCACTAAAACGCTTTAACGCAATAAAGTTTTGTAAAATATAAAGGATGTAGAGTTATGAGCAAACAATCACAATGGAAGTCTTCTACTGGCTTTATCTTAGCTAGTGCAGGCTCTGCAATAGGACTAGGCGCCATGTGGAAGTTCCCATATATGGCAGGAATATATGGCGGCGGCGCATTTTTATTAATGTTTTTACTATTTACAGTTTTTGTAGGTTTACCATTATTAATTATGGAATTTACTGTTGGTAAAATGGGACAAACTTATACCACTAAAATTTATGAAAAGCTTACTAAGAAAAAATGGTTGAATATTATTGGATGGAACGGAAATTTAGCAGTATTTATACTATTTGGGTTTTACAGTGTTATTGGCGGTTGGATTATTATTTATATATTTAATGTAGCGCTACAAATACTGTCGTTCCAAGGTGGTCAACTTGGGGATATTCAGTTTGAATCGATTATAGGCAGTCCATTGTTGACGATTGTAGGACAAGGTGTATTTATCTTGTTAACAATGATTATTGTTATGATGGGTGTTGAAAAAGGATTAGAGAAAGCATCTAAATTTATGATGCCGTTATTATTTATTTTCTTAATTGTCATTGTTATAAAGTCTTTAACACTTGGAGGATCAATAGAAGGGTTGAAATTTATTCTTCAACCTCGTGTTGAGGATATATCAATGGAAGGAATATTATTTGCATTAGGACAGTCATTCTTTACTTTATCTTTAGGAACAACAGGAATGATAACTTATGCAAGCTATGCTTCAAAAGAGATGCCAATTAAAACATCAGCAGTTTCTATTGTTGCGATGAATGTATTGGTATCTGTACTTGCAGGTTTAGCTATATTCCCAGCAATTGCTGCATTTGGTTATAAGCCAACAGATGGACCTGGATTGCTATTTAAAGTCCTACCAAAAGTTTTTGATCAAATGGCACTAGGATCTACATTCTATTTGATTTTTTTAATATTATTTTTATTTGCTGCACTAACTTCTTCAATTTCATTACTAGAACTCAATGTATCTAATTTTACTAAAAATGATAATTCTAAAAGAAAATCAGTGTCGTTCTATGCTAGTGTGTTAGTGTTTGTTATTAGTATTCCAGCGACATTATCTTTCAGTAGTTTGAGTGGTATCCACTTTGCTGCTGGAACAATTTTTGATAATATGGATTTCCTGGTTTCTAACATTTTGATGCCATTAGGTGCTTTAGGAACGACGTTAGTAGTAGGTCATGTCTTGAATAAAGATGATTTAATTGAACACTTTGGAAAAGATAAATATAAAATATTTTTACCATGGTATTATTTAATAAAATTTGTATTACCTGTTGTGATAATTTTAATATTTGTTGTTCAATTTATATAAAAGAATAGCTTAAATAATGAGAAACTGTCGATTGATTTATCTGTCGACAGTTTTTTGGGCTTTCAGTGTTCGTATTATAATGTGAAAACAATAAAGTAGGATTTTAGTTGAAGTATCTCATTTCAATTAAGTAAACCGAAAATGTATGTGCCACTTCAAGTTAATATATCAGTATTTATAATGCGTTATACAAATAGATTTTAGTAGTTATGATTTTTTACGTTAAGGTATTTACTATGTAAAATTTATACAAATCATACTTTGTAGATGGGAATATGAGTTTTCGAGTTGTGCGTAATTAAATTGTGACAATCTATTGACTGAGAACTAAGTATTTAGTACAATTTTAATAAATTATTTATTAGAAGGATTTAATTGTTAATTATTATATTAGAATATATAAATTATGGATTGATACTTTTAATAAATAAAAATTTTCCTTATTTATGTAAGCGTTTTCTTAAAAAGGAGGTAACATTGATGGAAGCTCTCATCGGAAAGTTTTTTGAATTATTACCACGCTTTATCGTGAATTTATTTATCTAATTGATAGGTATCTATGACTAGAAAGTTATAAATTCGAAGAGGTGTCTAAAATGGAGAAAAAGCAAAACAAATACAGTATTCGAAAATTTAGTGTAGGTGCTTCGTCAATTCTAATAGGATCTTTATTATTTTTAGGATCAGGAACGGCACAAGCATCTGAAGAAAATAGCCAGCAAAATGATGTGGCTCAATCAACACAGGAAGTGAAGGGAAGTAATTTCGTAACAGACGACGCTAATCAAAATAAGCAGTCTAATCAGGGAAACTCTGAGACTGAAGATGTTACTACTGAACCTACGAAAGCGAAACAATTACATAATGCACAGTCATCTTCGACTGTAGTAGATTCAGTAAAAGGAATGGAAACCAATCAAAATATTAAAATAAGTAAAGAGAATAACAAGGAAGATGTAGATTTAGAAAATAACGAGCAAGCTAAAGCCAAATCAGAAGAAAAAGCGGAAGTAGACCCACAGTATAACGAGCAATCTGAAGCAAAACCAGAAGAAAAAGCGGAAGTAGACCCACAGTATAACGAGCAATCTGAAGCAAAACCAGAAGAAAAAGCGGAAGTAGACCCACAGTATAACGAGCAATTTAAAGGCAAATTAGAAGAAAAAACGAAAGTAGATTCTCAATATAACGATGAAGCATCAGTGAAAACATCTACAAAACAAGTAATCACAGATAATGCACTAACAACTGAACAAAAAGATAAAGCAACTGACGCAAAGACTTCAGATTCGAATGTATTTTCACAAAATACGGATAATAAAAGTGCTCCAGTACAACAACATGGGCAGAATGATATAGATGAAACGCAACAAAATAATGATGTGTCATTAGAACAACTTCAAAATGAATTACAGTCTCCCGAAGGCATAAATGATGAAAATAGAGATAATAAATCAAATACAAGTTTGAAAACTTTAAAAGATAGTGCCGTAGCAACTACGCCAAACCAAACTCAGAAAACAAATGAACCAGCAATTGAGCAGCCAACTAAAATAGCAAAACAAGGTCAGTATAAAAATGATGACCCTATTATATTAGTGCATGGATTCAATGGTTTCACAGATGATATTAATCCACCAATTCTTTCTCATTATTGGGGTGGAGACAAATTAAATATTAGACAGGATTTACAAGATAATGGCTATGAAACTTATGAAGCGAGTATTGGTGCGCTAAGTAGTAACTATGACAGAGCTGTAGAACTATATTACTACATTAAGGGCGGTACAGTTGATTACGGAGCAGCCCATGCTGAAAAATATGGTCATGAACGTTATGGAAGAACTTATGAAGGTGTTTATAAAGATTGGCAACCGGGACAAAAAGTTCATTTAGTTGCACATAGTATGGGTGGTCAAACGGTTAGACAATTAGAAGAGCTACTTCGTAATGGTAACCCTGAGGAGATAGACTATCAAAAAGAACATGGTGGCGAAATATACCCACTTTATCAAGGTGACCATGATAATATGATCACGTCAATAACGACGCTAGGTACACCACATAATGGTACAGTTGCCTCAGATGAATTAGGTAATGAAGCATTAATCAGACAAATTGTTTATGATTATGTAAAATTCAAAGGAAATACAGATTCACATTCTGATTTTGGCTTGAATCAATGGGGTTTAAAACAAAAAGAGGGTGAGTCTTATTTAGATTATGTGAAACGTGTAAAAAACAGTAAGTTATGGAAAACGCAAGATAATGGTTTTTATGATTTATCTACTGAAGGCGCTGAAAAATTAAATTCGAATACCTCATTAAATCCAAATATTGTCTACAAAACTTATACTGGCGAATCGACAAGACCTACATTATTCGGACGTCAAAAATCAGACTTAAATATGTTTTTACCATTTACGCTTACTGGTAATGTGATTGGTAAAACAGCCAATGCTAGTTGGAGGGAAAATGATGGACTCGTATCCGTTGTGTCTTCACAGCATCCGAATAATCAAGCATACGTGGATGCTACAGACGAAATTCAAAAAGGTGTATGGCAAGTTACGCCAGTAAGACATGGTTGGGACCATGTGGATTTTGTTGGTCAAGATTCAACAGATCCATTCCATAATAGTCTAGAATTGCAGCAATTTTGGCATAACATTGCAGATGAATTGGTGAGAAGTGAACAGTTAGACGCATAAATGAATAATAAAAAGGAAAGAAGGGATGCAAATGACTGGAGATATCTTTGAATTATTAGGGTCATTATTTAATGTAATTAAAACGTTATTCTTTTAAGAGCGAAACATAGGATAGTGATTGCTATCCTATGTTTTTTCTTAATTTAACTAAGTATGTGTAAAATTATTTATTGTTAAAAAATTGTGGAAGGATAGTAACAGTATCAATGTTTAATATATGAAATTTTGATATAAAAAGCCCTTAAATGAATTTGATAAATTCATTTAAGGGCTTTGATTTAGGTTTTGAATCCTAAAGACATAAGTATAATTAAGGATAAATTATTTTGAGAAAGTTTCGATTAATTTTTTGATGATATCGATGATGAATTCCATTATTATTTCACCCCTCTTTATCTTTGTTAACTCAAATATAATATAATTGAACAAAACTATGTTGTTAACTTCTTAATTTATATAAATTCATGCATAAATGAAGGAATTTAATAATTTTTTACAGTTTTGCATTCAAAACTGTATTGCTTAAAATTTTTAAAATAAAAATCACATTAATTAAAAATGTTCTAATAAAAGAAGCATAGATAATTAATGTGAAAAAATGATATTAATAAAGCTTGTTTAATCTGTTGTGGCACCTTTTGATGCGGAAGAGACGAGTTTAGCATATTTTGCTAAGGTGCCTTTTGTAGCTTTTAACGGTGGCGCTTGCCATTGTTCGCGACGATGGTTGAGTTCTTCATCTGTGACATCAAAGCTTATTTCTAGCTGCTTAGCATCGATGGTCACGATATCATTTTCCTCAAGTAAAGCCATCGGTCCACCTACTTGAGATTCAGGAGCAGCGTGTCCGATAACTAAGCCGTGAGAACCTCCTGAAAATCTACCGTCTGTTACGAGGGCAACAGATTCCCCTAATCCTTTTCCTACAAGTATAGAAGAAGCAGATAACATCTCTGGCATACCTGGTGCGCCTTTTGGACCAGCATAACGAATGACAACAACGTCACCTTCATTAATTTTGTTATTGAGAATCGCTTGAGTTGCTGCAGCTTCTGAATCAAACACACGTGCAGGTCCTTTTATATAAGTGACACTTAACCCAGAAATTTTTGCTACTGCACCTTCAGGAGCGAGATTGCCTTTTAGTATAACGAGTGGTCCTGTAGGATGTTTCGGATTATCGAAATTAATAATGGCATTATTATCGGTTAAATCTTCTTGATTTGCTAGGTTTTCTGCTACTGTCTTACCTGTAACAGTCAGACAATCACCGTGAATTAACCCTTTATCGTATAATAGTTTCATTACTGCAGGAATACCACCAACTTCATCTAAATGTGCCATGACGTACTTACCACTTGGACGTAAATCTGCGATATGTGGTACACGCTTACGCACCTTTTCAAAGTCGTCGAGTGTTAAATCGACATCTGCAGATTGTGCGATTGCAAGAAGATGAAGTATGGCA
Organism: Staphylococcus sp. ACRSN; assembly: GCF_022346615.1. Classification (GTDB taxonomy): domain Bacteria; phylum Bacillota; class Bacilli; order Staphylococcales; family Staphylococcaceae; genus Staphylococcus. The sequence continues at coordinate 375,449 of NZ_JAKRNS010000001.1, forward strand.
TTAGTTGAGCCACCTAATGCCATGACAATTGTTATGGCATTTTCGAATGCTTCCTTAGTCATTATATCTTTTGGATAAATGTCTTGTTCTAAAAGTTTGTAAACTGCCTTTCCAGCAGCTCGACTATCTTTTGCTTTATTAGAGGACACTGCAGGATGAGACGAACTTCCAGGTAAACTCATACCCATTGCCTCAATTGCAGAAGCCATTGTATTAGCAGTAAACATTCCACCGCAAGATCCAGCACCAGGGCAGGCAGCGCATTCAACCTTATGCAATGCCGTATCATCGATTTCGCCATTATTATACTGCCCTACGCCTTCAAATGCAGATACAGCATCTACATCCTTGCCGTCTAGTTTCCCTGGTAATGTTGTGCCACCATAGACAAAAACTGCTGGTAAATTTAAACGTGCAATTCCAATCATACAACCAGGCATATTTTTATCACAACCACCTATAGCAACTAGTGCATCTAGATTTTCTGCACTCATTACAGTTTCTATTGAGTCAGCAATAATTTCACGACTTGGTAATGAAAAGCGCATACCGTCAGTACCCATTGATATACCATCAGATACCGTTATTGTGTTGAAAATAAGTGGTGAAGCACCTGACTCGCTAATGCCTTGCTTTGAAGCACGGGCAAGTTTATCGATGTGCATATTACACGGTGTTACTTCACTCCATGTACTTGCGACACCAATCATTGGATTATTAAAATCCTCATCTTCGAAACCTAGAGCCCGTAAATATGAACGGTTTGGTGTTCTACTAACACCTTCACTGATAACCTTACTTTTTATACGTAAATCTTTATTTGCTTTTTTTTCAGTCAAATAATTACCCCCCAGTAATGATTCGCTTAATTTCTGCAAATGTTTATATAGAATAGGCTATATTTAATATTAAACGTAATGCGTGTTGATTTTAATTCTATGGATGCTATATATGTCTTTACCCGTATCTCTATTTTATTAAAGGAAGTGTGCATAATCGATTGATAATTTTAAATATAAATTATATTTTTGAAGATTTAAAAAGTATATTGAAGTGAATATATACATGTTTATGTTACAGAGTGATATAGCTATATTGTAATGTTTATAAAAAAATACTTTAAAAAACGCACAATGACAGATATTGAAGCCGAAAGAGATAAGATAGACCTTTGTAATGATAATGTCATATAAAATTTATACTAAAATGCAATTTGTAGTTGTATAATTAAGAAGTAAAAAAATTGTATACAAGATGAAAGAGATATATTGGGAGGTTTACAATTAGTGCGTAAAAAAATTCTTGCAACTGTAATTGGGAGTAGTGCGCTAGCTGCAGTTGCAACAAATACAAATGCAGAAGCAGCCACAACTTATAAGGTGAAAAGTGGAGATTCACTTTGGTCAATAGCGAATAAATACAATATTTCAGTATCGAAATTAAAATCATTAAATAATTTATCTTCAAATGTTATTTTTCCAAATCAAACGTTGAAGGTTTCGGGAACGTCTAGTTCGAACAGTACTTCGACAAGTACTTCATCAGGAACTACATATACAGTACAATCTGGAGATTCATTATCAGCAATTGCTGCAAAGTATGGTACAACATATCAAAAAATCATGAGCTTGAATAATTTATCAAATTATAATATTTATCCAGGTCAAAAATTAAAGGTTTCGGGTAGTGCATCAACATCTTCAGGAAGTACAGGTAGTACAACGACGAGCGGATCAACAAAAACCTATACAGTACAATCTGGAGATTCATTATCAGCAATTGCTGCAAAGTATGGTACAACATATCAAAAAATCATGAGCTTAAATAATTTATCAAATTATAATATTTACCCTGGTCAAAAATTAAAAATTTCAGGTTCAACAACGAGTGGTTCATCAAATTCAGGTTCGACTTCAACAAGTTATAATACACCTGTTTTTAATCACTCTAACCTTTATGATTGGGGTCAATGTACTTGGCACGTATTTAATAGAAGAGCAGAAATAGGCAAGGGTATCAGTACTTATTGGTGGAATGCGAATAATTGGGATACTGCTTCGGCTGCGGATGGTTATACCGTAGATCATAAGGCGACAGTAGGCTCTATATTACAATCGGATGCTGGATATTATGGTCACGTTGCTTTTGTTGAATCAAAAAATTCTGATGGTAGCATCACTGTTTCGGAAATGAATTACAGTGCTTCTCCAGGAATTAAAACTTATAGAACAATACCTGCCTCACAAGTGAGTGCTTATAAATATATTCATTAATAATTATAATTAATCAAAAAGACTCCTAGATAGGTGAAACTTGAATTCACTTAGCGCTAAGGAGTCTTTTTGATATGATTTGTGAGCATTTGCTCGAAATATTATGATGCTTGTTTACGTAGAGATTTGATACGTTTTGCAGTTGTGAACAGTGTACTACCTAATGTAAAGGCAGAAAAAATTTTAGTGAATTTTTTTGGTGATTTTAAGGCAGTATAAAAATCGAGTACAGCACCGACACTTGAAATTGCCATACTAGCATAAATTAATTTTTTGTTTTTAGATTGATAAGCGTACCAGTTAAAACCTTCCACAGCCACACCAACGAAATTGACTGTATTTGAAATGCGGTTAAGTTTAGTCTTTTTTGCCATTCTAGAAGCCTCCATTTTATATATTAATAAGTTTCGCTCAATATTATAACATTTTCGATTAGGAAAAAACTTGTATTTAAATGTATTTTGAAAAACTTGATACGTACGAATATTGAAGTATGATAACATAAGCTTAAATCATTTAAAAATACTTTGACTAGTATTTGTAAAATAAATTAAGGAGTGCAGTGTGATGATTAGATGTGTGTGCTTAGTAATTGAGAGGGAAGGACTATTATTGCTTGTTCAAGCGAGGAATAGGGAGAAGTATTACTTTCCTGGAGGTAAAATAGACCCTGGAGAATTACATATTCAAGCATTACAAAGAGAATTACAAGAGGAACTGCAACTCACAATTCCAGAAGAGAATTTGGAGTATAAGGGTACAATAATAGGCGATGCTTATCCTCAGCCTAATACTCAGACAGAGTTAAATTGTTTTACAACTGATTTAGATGTGGATTTGTTGGAAGTAAAGTCAGCGCAAGAAATCACAGATGTACAGTGGGTCGATATAGAAGATAGAGAGCGAATTGCTCCTGCAGTATTAACATGGATTGACTATTCGAGGGGGATAAAAGAGGCTCAATCCTCACCTAGTGGTATCACGTTAATACCTTATCACTCTGATTTTTATGAAATCGTTGAAGGTATTGAGTTGAAAGTTTCAGATAATTTGTTTACAAAAACACCTATTGAAAATATTCAACTTGCTCAAACGGATGATGAGCGCCATCCAACATTGGTATTTAATGCAGAGCAGCAATGTATCGGTTTCTTTACATTGCATGCAGGTGCGGGTGTAAGTCCTTATACGGAAAACATTACTGAAAGTATCTTCTTTAGGTCATTCAGCATTGATGTGAAATATAGAGGATTGGGTTATGCTAAAAACGTTATAGAAGTTGTCGAAGATTATGTGAAACATTATTTTCCACAAATTAAATATATCTATCTAACGGTCAATGATGACAATTGGATAGCACAAAATCTATATATGAAATATAACTATGTACATATAGGGGAAAGTTTACTAGAAGGTCGTCCAGTATATAATATGAAGAAAAAGATAAAGTAAATAGAAATGCGTCATGTAACTTAACATCTAGTGTTATTTTACATGACGCATTTTTGCCATCTCTTAAAATAGGCGGTATGATGCGTTGCAAAGGAGTGATGTAAAATGAATCTAAATGATACGTTGTTTTTATTCTTATGTACTTTGTTAGTTTGGTTGATGACACCTGGTTTAAGTTTGTTTTATGGAGGATTAGTCCAGTCTAAAAATGTATTGAATACTGTAATGCAAAGTATGTCTGCAATTGTAGTAGTTACATTTGCATGGATTATACTCGGGTTTAGTTTAGGGTTTGGGTCGGGAAATCATATCCTAGGGGATTTTACATATTTAGGATTGCAACATGTTGGATTTAACACACAAGCTGATATTTCGCCACATATACCATTGGCATTGTTTATGTTATTTCAGCTAATGTTTTGTACGATTGCGGTTTCTATTTTATCCGGATCTATTGCAGAAAAGATGAAGTTTATTCCATATTTAATATTTGTGTTTTTATGGGTCATCTTAGTTTATAGTCCAGTTGCCCATTGGGTATGGGGTGGCGGTTGGATAGATGAATTAGGTGCTATAGATTATGCAGGTGGCACAGTTGTCCATATTACTTCGGGTATTTCAGGGTTAGTATTGGCCATTATGATTGGTGCAGGGAAAAATTTCGATAAACGTCCACCTCATAATTTAATTATTACTTTAATAGGTGCAATTCTGGTTTGGGTTGGATGGTATGGCTTTAACGTTGGTAGTGCTTTGACATTTGATAGCATTGCTATGACATCATTTGTAAATACAGTCATTGCTGCAAGTGCTGGATCATTAGGTTGGTCTGTAATGGAGTATTTAATGAAAAAAACAACGAGTTTAATTGGGATGCTTTCAGGTATGTTAGCTGGTTTAGTAGCTATTACACCAGCTGCAGGTTTTGTTGGTTATATGAGTGCAATTATTATTGCGATTATTGGAGGAATCTGTTGTTACTTTGCAATTAACTATATTAAAGTGAAATTGAAATATAATGATGCGTTAGATGCTTTTGGCATACATGGTATTGGTGGTGTAGTGGGAGCGATACTTACTGGTGTATTTCAATCGCATAGAGTGAATGAAGGCGTATCAGACGGAATTGTCTTTGGCGGTGGTGTTGAAACCGTGTGGGTGCAAATCGTTGCTGTAGTAGTGACAATTATATTTAGTGGGGTACTTACATTTGTAATAGCGAAATTTATAGGATTATTCAGTGCGTTAGGTACAGATGAAGTGGAAGAAGAGCAAGGTTTGGATTATGTGGTACATGGTGAGCGCGCATACTTTAGTGGTGAGTTTGGTGAAAGAGATTACTTCAGTGGAGAATTAAATAAGTTTAATAGGAGACCATAGGTTATAGAAATGAACTATTTGTCTTAAACAACGTTTTATAAATAGTGAAAATATAATAATTGAGAGAATATAAAAGGGTAAAGCAATGGAATGATGCAATATAAAGTAGAGAAAATCGCCTCTCAAGCATATAAAATAAGTTGGAGAGGCGATTTGTTAAGTGTTTAGGATTTATTTTCTTGTTCTTGGCGTTGCTGTTGTTTGATAAGTAGTGCAGATAACCATGCGGTGATTGGGATGCTAATAGCTACTGCAATACCTCCGAGCATGATTGAAATAAATTCTTGAACGAAAATTTTAGAATTAATAATGTGGCCAAAAGAATAATTCAGTTTAAAAAACCAAAAGAATAATGTAAGTTGTCCACCAAAATAAGCTAAGTAAATTGTATTTGCAGACGTAGCTAATATTTCTCTGCCTACACGCATGCCGGAATGGAATAAATCACTTTGGCTTAATAATGGATTAGCCTGATTTAACTCATACATCGGTGAGCTGATTGTTATTGCTAAATCAATAACGACAGCAATGACCGCAAGTACAACTGTGAATACCATAAATTTCACCATATCTATGCCGATATTCATAGAAAAAATATACGTTTCGTCTTGTTGTTCTGTTGTAAATCCTTGTAAGTGACCAATAGATACTGAAAGATAGATGCCAACAATTAAGATGATCGTTGTGAGTATTGTGGCATAGAAAGCAGCTTTGGTCTTTGTGTTGTAACTATTCAGTACAAATAAATTACAACATGCAATTACGATACAAAAAATTAATGTGACGATATAAATTGGTGCGCCAAACATAATGAAAATAATAGATAATAATAATATAACGAAGTTAAGGAATAGTGTTAGGTAGGAAACGAGACCTTTCTTTCCTCCGAATATTACCATTAATATGAATAATAATATTCCTAATATAGTTGTTACACTCATTGTTTAGCACCTCGCATTTTAAACCATACTTGCATAAGTATGATGGTGATAGGTATCGTCAATACAATTCCTATGCCGCCAGTAATGGCTCTAGATACTTCTAGTGACCAATTCATAGATATAGTATACGTAATAGTGTTTCCATTTTTTAAATAAATTAAGAGCATGGGCAAGCTACCAGATAGGTATGAAAACAAAAGTATATTGGTCATTGTTCCCATGATATCTTGGCCGATATTACGACCTGCTAAAGCCCAACGAGTCATACTAATATCAGGCGTGCGACGTAATATTTCATGCATGCCACTTGCAATTGTAATAGCGACATCCATAACTGCACCAAGGGACCCGATCATGACTGATGATAAAAAGATTTCTTTTGGTGGTAAAGTTAAAAAACTCATCGTTTCAAATTTAAGCCCTTTGCCATCAGTTAACTCTATAACTAAATGTGTGACGCCAATACAAATGAATGTACCGAGCAATGTACTAATAATGGTGATTAAGGTTCGCCACTGCCATCCTGTTACCAGTAGTAAGGTGAAAATAGTCGATATGATAATTCCGATGCTTACCAACAAGAACAGACTAATATTTGGTGATTGATTGTGAATCATTATTGCTAGAATTACAACACCTGAATTAATCACTAATGATATTAGAGATTGTAAACCAATTTTTCTACCAACTAAAAGTACAGTTAAAAGGAATATACCCGTTACTGCAACTAGCAGACTATCACGCTTTTTCTCAGTGATATATGCATCGTTAGGGTGTTTGTCGATATGAAGTAACACCTTGTTATGTTTCGAGAAGGCTTCACTATCAGCTTGTGAAGCTATGTAATTATTTTCAATAGTTGCAGTTTGTCCATCAAATTTACCGTTTAATATTTTGATTGTTAGTTTCTGAGTGTGCTTTGTATCTTTATTGTGATGATCATCTGTTACATGGGATGTCGATACATTTTCGACTTTGGTGATTTCGCCAATTGTATTATGGTAAAATTTAGCATTTACAAAAGTGAAAATAAACACCCCGATGAAGATGATACAAAACAGTAAGATGACCCAATTGAATGGGCGTTTTAAAAATAAATTCAACTTCATGATTGTATTTCAATCCTCTCTCTTTAGACAATGTGATTATACGCCCATGAAAATATGAATTCAAAGATTTATATGTTTCTCATTTCAGTTATATAAATTAATGATAAGTTGCACTACGACTAAGCAGCTGATCAATTGTAGACTGCATCAGTTGGATATCATTTTTTCTATTATCTGTTCTCGTAACACTACAAATGGTTCTTTTGAGCTCTGTATGATTAAGCGGAATATCAACCCACTTTGTTGGATTCCGGTCTAAGAAATGATACGTTGCTGTGATAATATAACCGCGTTCATGATTTAATAAATATTGAGCCAACTGTGGATGTGTAACGGTTTGAATGGGTTTTTCGAGTACTTTACTTAAAATTTGTTTAATACTATTGGGTAATGCATAGAGTTCGTAAATTGATTTATTTGAAAACTGAACTAATGGCGGATTAGTAGCCATTGTGATGGGATCGTCTTTGGGTGCATATATATGATAGTTTTCTTCGAATAACGGATTGATCTTTAGCCTTGGATTTTGTTTAATGGTATGTGTTAGGTCGGTAAAGCCGATATCGATTTGATCAGTTAATAAGGCACTTATAATTTCTTCTTCTTCCATTAGTATTGGTTCGATGATGGATTCGCTTTGATTTTCAAAGGACTGAATTAATAAAGTTAACACTTGAGAGATATAACTTTCGACATAACCAATTCGAATAATAAAATGATTTGATCGAGATTGTTTATGAAATAAACGTTTCGTTTCGTCCAATTGATCAATTATTTTTGTAGCTTCTGCAAATAATTGTTTACCCGAATCTGTTAAATAAATATTACGACCTTCTCTTTTGAATAAAGTGACTTGTAGTTCTTCTTCTAATTGTGTGATTTGTCTACTAATTGCTGATTGTGCAATGTCTAATTCGAGTGCTGCCTCAGATAAATGCTCCCGTTTAGCTACTTCTATAAAATACTTTAATTGCTTGATCTCCAATATTTAATCCCCCATTAATTAACTATTGTTCTAATAATTAGAATGATATCATCTAATTTATATATTGAACAGATTAATCAACTGCTATATAGTTTACTTACTTAATTTAATATTCAGAATTTTCGTAAAAGAGGTGAACATCATGCTCGAATATAATAAAAAATTGGGCTTATATGATAGTCGTGAGGAACATGATGCATGTGGTATAGGATTTTATGCCAATATGGATAATAAAAGAAATCATGATATAGTTGAAAAATCATTAGAAATGTTGCGTAGATTGGACCATCGTGGTGGCGTAGGTGCTGATGGCGTGACGGGTGATGGCGCAGGTATCATGACTGAAGTACCGTACGACTATTTTTCAAAAAATATAGATTTAGAATTGCCTGAAGAGGGGCATTATGCAGTTGGTATGTTTTTTGCAAAAGAGAAAATAGCTGGTTCGAAACATGAAGCGCAATTTAATGCACATTTTGAAGCGGAAGGCTTATCAGTAATTGGCTACAGAGATGTACCGGTAGATGTAACAGCGATTGCACCACACGTTGCAGCTACGATGCCGCATATTCAGCAGGTATTTGTATCTTTAAATGATGTTTCACATGTAGAACGCATGCTATTTTTAGCTCGTAAACAAATCGAAAATTATGCAAATCAACAAGATTTGGATTTATATTTTACTAGTTTGTCTAATAGAACAATTGTCTATAAAGGTTGGTTACGTTCCGATCAAATCAAAGCACTATATTTAGATTTAAACAATGAAACTTATGTTTCTAAATTGGGGCTCGTACATTCAAGATTTAGTACTAATACATTTCCTAGTTGGAAACGTGCACATCCTAATAGATTGTTGATGCACAATGGTGAAATCAATACGATTAAAGGTAATGTTAATTGGATGAGAGCAAGACAAAACGAATTAATCGAAACGGTTTTCGGTGATGAAAAAAACAAAGTGAAAGAAATTGTTGATGAAGATGGCAGTGACTCTGCAATAGTAGATAATGCGTTAGAGTTTTTATCATTAGCAATGGAACCTGAACGTGCAGCGATGTTAATGATTCCAGAACCATGGCTATATAATAAAGCTAACGATGCCAATGTTCGTGCGTTTTATGAATTCTATAGTTATTTAATGGAACCGTGGGATGGACCTACAATGATTTCGTTTTGTAATGGCGATAAAATTGGTGCATTAACAGATAGAAATGGATTGCGTCCAGGGCGTTATACAATTACGAATGATAATTATATTGTCTTTTCATCCGAAGTAGGTGTGATTGATGTACCAGAAGAAGAAGTTGCTTATAAGGGTCAATTGAATCCTGGAAAATTATTATTAGTAGACTTTAAAGAAAATAAAGTCATTGAAAATAATGAATTGAAAACACGTATTGCAGATGAATTACCGTATGAAAGTTGGCTTGAACAATTTTCAGTAGACTTAAAATTAGACCAAGTAAAATATGAATCTTCTAAATGGAATGAAGAAACATTAACTAAATTGCAAAAACAATTTGTTTATACTAAGGAAGAAATGGACAAATACATGACTGAATTAGTGGAAAGTAAGAAGGATCCAATTGGTGCGATGGGCTATGATGTACCCATTGCGGTATTGAACGAAAAAGATGAAACATTGTTTAATTACTTTAAACAATTGTTTGCACAAGTTACGAACCCACCTATTGACGCTTATCGTGAAAAAATAGTAACGAGTGAATTAAGTTATCTAGGAAGTGAAGGTAACTTATTGGATCCAAATGAAGACGTCTTAAATAGAATACAACTTAAAAAACCAGTCATCACGGAAGCTCAATTAGACGCTATTGAAAATAGTAGATTTAATGTAAAACATCTTTCGACTATATATCGTGAAGATTTAGAAATGGCACTTGATGCATTAGGTTCACAAGCAATTCGTGCAGTCAAAGATGGAAATGAAATTTTGGTGCTAGATGATCGTGTGTTGGAAACAGAAGATGGTTATGCGATGCCTATGTTATTGGCTTTAAGTCACATACATCAGTTATTGATAAGAGAAGGACTACGTATGCGTACAAGTCTTGTAGCTTTATCTGGAGAAACGAGAGAAGTGCATCACGTTGCTTGTTTATTAGGCTATGGCGCAAATGCCGTTGTACCTTATTTAGCACAGAGAACAATAGAACAATTGGTGTTGAAGCAACGTATTGAAGGTGAAGTAGCGGAAAATGTACAAGCGTATACAGATACTTTATCTGAAGGTGTTATTAAAGTCATGGCAAAAATGGGTATTTCGACTGTTCAAAGTTATCAAGGTGCACAAATTTTTGAAGCAATTGGCTTGTCTGATGAAGTTATCGATAAATATTTTACAGGTACACAATCTAAATTGTCCGGTATATCCATTCATATGATAGATCGGGAAAATAAAGAAAGACAGAAACCAAAAAGTGAATATATAGAGTCTGGAAGTACGTTCCAATGGCGTCAACAAGGTCAACATCATGCCTTTAATCCAACTTCAATTCATTTGTTACAACATGCTTGTCGTTCAAATGACTATGCAAAATTCAAGCAATTTTCAACTGATGTAAATCATAAACGTACCGACCATATACGTCATTTAATGGAATTTAAAACGCAATCACCTATAGATATAAGCCAAGTAGAACCAGCAAGTGATATCGTAAAACGTTTTAATACAGGAGCGATGAGTTATGGTTCTATCTCTGAAGAAGCACATCAAACATTAGCAGAAGCGATGAATCGCATGGGTGGTAAGAGTAATAGTGGTGAAGGTGGAGAGAACCCAGAACGTTATACGATTGATGACGAAGGTCGAAATCATTCTAGTGCTATTAAACAAGTTGCATCAGGTAGATTTGGTGTCACGAGTGATTACTTGCAACATGCAAAAGAAATTCAAATTAAAGTTGCTCAAGGGGCTAAGCCAGGTGAAGGTGGACAATTACCAGGTACAAAAGTCTATCCATGGATTGCTGAAGTAAGGGGTTCAACACCTGGTATTGGATTGATTTCTCCGCCACCACATCATGATATCTATTCAATAGAAGATTTAGCACAGTTGATTCACGATTTAAAAAATGCTAATAAAGAAGCCAATATTACAGTGAAACTTGTGTCTAAGACAGGTGTTGGTACGATTGCTGCAGGTGTTGCAAAAGCTTATGCAGATAAGATCGTTATCAGTGGATATGATGGTGGTACAGGTGCTTCTCCTAAGACAAGTATTCAACATGCTGGTGTCCCATGGGAGATTGGACTTGCTGAAACACATCAAACACTTATGATGAATGATTTAAGATCAAGAGTGAAAGTCGAAACAGATGGTAAATTGCTGACAGGTAAAGACGTTGCTTATGCTTGTGCATTAGGTGCAGAAGAATTCGGTTTCGCTACTGCTCCACTTGTAGTATTGGGTTGTATCATGATGCGTGTATGTCATAAGGATACATGTCCGGTTGGTATTGCGACTCAAAACCAAGATTTACGTGCGTTATATAATGGTCGTGCAGATCATGTCGTAAACTTCATGCATTTTGTCGCTGAAGAATTGAGAGAAATCTTAGCTGAATTAGGATTGAAATCTGTTGAAGAATTAATCGGTCGAACAGATTTACTACAACGTACAACTAATTTAGCTTCACGTCGTCCGAAAGCTGCTGCAATGAATGTTGAAGCGTTACTATATCAACATGAAGGTGATCGCTTTAAGAAAATTGAACAAAATCATCATTTGGATGTAAGTCTTGATATGACAAGATTATATCCAGAAGCTAAAACAGCAATTGAACAGGGAACATCATTCACTGGTGAATATATATTAAACAATGAACAACGTGACGTCGGTGTAATAACTGGTAGTGCGATTACAAATGCACATGGAACAGAAGGATTACCTGAAGATACGATTTATGCCAAGACTACTGGTCATGCTGGACAAAGTTTAGCTGCATATACGCCAAAAGGATTTACAGTACATCATACAGGTGACGCCAATGATTATGTTGGTAAAGGATTGTCCGGAGGTAAAATTATTATCAATGCTCCTAATAATCAACGCGAAAAAGAAATAATAGCAGGTAATGTATGTTTCTATGGTGCATCTGAAGGTAAGGCATTTATCAATGGTAAAGCGGGTGAGCGTTTCTGTATTCGTAATAGTGGTGTTCAAGCTGTCGTTGAAGGTATTGGAGATCACGGATTAGAATATATGACTGGTGGTCGTATTGTAATACTTGGTGATGTTGGTAAAAACTTTGGTCAAGGTATGAGTGGTGGAGTAAGTTATATCTTCCCTTCAAATGTAAAACAATTTAAAAAAGAACATGAACTAGATACATTAGATTTTGATGCAATTACAGTTGAAGAAGAACGTTCAGTATTAAAAGAAATGTTAGAGGCACACGTCAAATATACAGATAGTACAAAGGCTAAAGAAATCTTAGCTGATTTTGATAATATTGCGAGTAAAGTTGTGAAAGTAATACCTAAAGACTATAAATTAATGATGCAAAAAATTGATTTACAAAAACGCAGTTCAAGTCAATTAGACGAAGCTTTATTAAAAGCCTTTAACGACAAACGCACAAATATTGAATCAGAACAACAATTGAGTGCCGTTTACTAATCATAGAGGGGGGAATTATCATGGGTGAATTCAAAGGATTTATGAATTATGACAAACAACAACTACATGAATTATCATTAGTTGATCGTTTAAATAATCACGATGCTTTCCAACAAAGGTTTACCAATGAAGAAGCAGCCGAACAAGGGGCGCGTTGTATGGATTGCGGTACGCCATTTTGCCAAACGGGAGAACCGTTTGGTAGAGAAACGATAGGGTGTCCTATTGGAAATTATATTCCTGAATGGAATGATCTTGTATATAGACAAGATTTTAAAGGTGCATATGAGCGTCTGAGTGAAACAAATAACTTCCCTGAATTTACAGGACGAGTTTGTCCAGCACCATGTGAACAATCATGTGTAATGAAAATTAATCGTGACTCAGTAGCTATTAAAGGTATAGAGCGAACAATTATTGATGAAGCATATGAAAATGGTTGGGTGCAACCTACAATTCCGAATGAACGAAAAAGTGAAACAGTTGCCATTGTTGGAAGTGGACCAGCAGGGTTGACTGCCGCGGATGAACTTAATAAATTAGGTTATAATGTTACAGTATACGAACGTGCACACGAAGCTGGTGGTTTATTAATGTATGGTATACCTAACATGAAATTAGATAAAGATGTAATTCGACGTAGAATTCAAATTATGGAAGCATCTGGTATTAAATTTGTAACAGATACTGAAATTGGTGTCGATATTAGTAGAGAAGCATTAAATGAACGACATGATGCAATTATTTTATGTACAGGTTCACAAAATGCAAGAGATTTACCATTAGAAGGACGCATGGGTCAAGGCATTCACTTTGCTATGGATTATTTAACAGAACAAGCACAAGTGTTAAATGGCGAATTAAGCGAGCCAACAATTACAGCTGAAGGTAAAAATGTAATTGTCATCGGTGCGGGTGATACTGGTGCAGACTGTGTTGCGAGTGCACTACGTGAAAATTGTAAATCAATTGTTCAGTTTAATAAATATACGAAGCAACCAGAAGAAATTGAATTTGATGAAAATACGTATTGGCCATTGGCTATGCCAGTATTTAAAATGGATTATGCTCATAAAGAATACAAATCGAGATTTGGGTTTGAACCACGTGCTTATGGTGTGCAAACTATGCGTTATGATGTAGACCATATTGGAAATATTAAAGGCGTTTATACTCAAATATTAGAAGAAACAGAAGATGGTATGGTTGTAGTTGACGGTACGGAACGTCATTGGCCAGCTGATTTAGTATTACTATCTATTGGTTTTATTGGTACAGAAACTACGGTGCCACATGCGTTTGATATTCAGACTGAGCGTAATAAAATTGTAGCTGATAACAAAGACTTTAGAACAAACCAACCACATATATTTGCAGCGGGTGATGCGCGTAGAGGACAAAGTCTAGTTGTGTGGGCGATTCAAGAAGGTAGAGCAGTAGCGAATTCAGTTGATGAATATTTGAAAGAAAAAACGTTGGTGTAATATAAAAAATGTTTGACATTTATGACGAGCTATAATATTATATTTATTGTGTTCGTTATGGAGGAATACCCAAGTCCGGCTGAAGGGATCGGTCTTGAAAACCGACAGGGGCTTAACGGCCCGCGGGGGTTCGAATCCCTCTTCCTCCGCCATTATTTTTAAAACCAAGACTAATAAATAGATTTAAACAACACTCAATCATTGATTGAGTGTTGTTTTTTTATGTCTGAAAGTAATTTGCGGCAAATAAAGGTTGGTGCAAGTTTGATCATAGCTATATATTGTGAATTTTCGCGTTAATGATTTTACATATGCTTTTGATTTTAAGAGATAGTAAGTATAGTTTGCTAAATAGGGATAGATAAGTATGATGATCGCACAATTTTTTCAATGCTAAATGAAAATGTAGAATAAGGATATTGTAAAACATTTTATGAAAGCCTTTACAAAACTTGTATAGACAAGTTATAATTTTGTTAATCATAAAACGTAGGGAGTGGATCATCATGGCTGTTAAAAAGAAAGATGTAGAGGATATAGTCGAAGCGGTTGGGGGCAAAGATAATTTGGACACAGCGACGCATTGTGTCACACGCTTAAGATTAGTCTTGAAAGATGATGATAAAGTAGACAAAGATAGACTGAGCAATAATGACTTAGTTAAAGGACAGTTTAAGGCAGATAATCAATACCAAATTGTTATTGGTCCTGGTACAGTAGATGAAGTTTATAAGCAGTTCGTTGAAGTCACAGGAACTACTGAAGCTTCAAAAGAAGATGCAAAGTCAGCGGCAGCTAAAAAAGGGAACCCGATACAAAGATTGATTAAATTATTGGGGGATATATTTATTCCGATTTTGCCAGCTATCGTTACTGCAGGTTTATTAATGGGGATAAACAATCTACTGACGATGAAGGGATTGTTTGGACCTAAACCATTAGTAGAACAGTTTCCGCAACTCGGTGATTTCTCGAATATTATAAATGTTATAGCGAGCACTGCATTTATTTTCTTACCGGCGCTCATTGGTTGGAGTAGTATGAGAGTGTTTGGTGGTAGTCAAATACTAGGTTTAGTACTAGGTTTAGTACTGATGAATCCACAATTAGTGTCACAATATGATATTGCTAAAGGTCATATACCAACTTGGCACATCTTTGGGTTAGAAATTAAACAATTGAATTACCAAGGACAAGTATTACCAATCTTGCTCGCATCTTATGTATTAGCTCAGATAGAAAAAGGCTTAAATAAAGTTGTTCATGACTCTATTAAAATGTTAGTTGTAGGGCCGATTGCATTATTGATAACTGGGTTCTTGTCATTTATTATTATAGGACCAATTGCACTGTGGCTTGGAACTGGTATAACAACTGGTGTAACGTTTGTATTTGAACATGCAGGTTGGTTAGGTGGCGCCATATATGGTTTATTCTATGCGCCGCTTGTTATTACTGGTTTGCACCATATGTTTTTAGCTGTAGATTTCCAATTGATGGGAAGTAAACTTGGCGGCACTTATTTATGGCCAATACTTGCTATCTCAAATATATGTCAAGGTTCAGCGGCGTTTGGTGCTTGGTATATTTATAAAAAAAGAAGCATGGGCAAAGAACAAGGTTTGGCGATGACTTCAGGTATTTCAGGATTTTTAGGTGTTACAGAGCCAGCAATGTTTGGAGTGAATTTACCACTAAAATATCCATTTCTTGCATCTATTATTACGTCTGGTGTTTTAGGAGCGATTATAGGAGCGAATAGAGTTTTAGGTAATGTAGGTGTCGGCGGTGTACCGGCAATTATTTCAATACAGAAAGAATATTGGCTAGTTTACGGTATCTGTATCATTATAGCGATTTGCGTACCATTTATCCTTACTATCTTCTTATCTAGATTTAGTAAAGAAGAAACGAAAGAACTTGTCGATGAATAAGGTGTGACAGTCAACAATTAAACTCGCTAAAATCAATTAGCGAGTTTTTAAAATATTAAATTAAGGTGGTCTTTAATATGGAACAGAAAGATTGGAGAAAATCGGTAGTCTATCAAATTTATCCTAAATCATTTAATGATACAACAGGTAGTGGTCAGGGAGATTTACAAGGAATTATAGAAAAATTAGATTATTTACAATATTTAGGTGTTGATTATTTATGGCTAACTCCAGTATATGAATCGCCAATGAATGATAATGGCTATGATATTAGTAACTATTATAAGATTAACGAACAATTTGGAACGATTGAAGACTTGCAAATGCTGGTGTCAGAAGCACATAAACGTAATTTGAAGATTATGATGGATATTGTTATCAATCATACGTCTACTGAACACGAATGGTTTAAACAAGCGTATACAGATAAGAACAGTCCATACAGAGATTATTATTTCTTTAGACGTTCAGCAGATAGTAAACCACCGACAAACTGGGAATCTAAATTTGGCGGTAATGCATGGAAGTATGATGCTGAAACAGAGGAATATTATTTGCATCTTTTCGACGTGACACAAGCAGATTTGAATTGGGACAATCCTGAAGTGAGAAAAGCTTTGTATGATGTGATTAATTATTGGATTGATTTTGGTGTAGATGGATTTAGATTCGATGTAATCAACCTGATTTCCAAAGGAGAGTTTAAAGATTCGAAGTATATAGGTAAGGAATTTTATACTGATGGCCCTAAAGTTCATGAATATCTCCATGAAATGAATCAATATACATTTGGTAATCGAGAAATGATGACTGTTGGGGAAATGTCTTCGACGACGATAGAAGATTGTATTAAATATTCGAATCCCAAGCGACAGGAACTGAGCAGTGTTTTTAATTTTCATCATTTAAAAGTGGATTATGTAGATGGTGAAAAATGGACGAATTCAAAACTTGATTTTCATAAGTTGAAGGAAATATTGATGGAGTGGCAACTTGGCATTTATGAAGGTGGTGGTTGGAATGCAATATTCTGGTGCAATCATGATCAACCAAGAGTGGTGACAAGATTTGGTGATGACACGACGCCTGATACACACAGAGAAAGTGCTAAAATGTTAGCTACAGTCTTGCATATGCTCCAAGGTACACCTTATATTTATCAAGGTGAAGAAATAGGAATGACAGATCCACATTTTAATGATATTAACCAATATCGAGACATAGAATCGCTAAATGCATATCATAATATGAAGGAACAAGGTATCAAAGAAAGTGAAATCATTGAAATATTGAGTCAGAAGTCACGAGACAATTCAAGAACACCTGTACAATGGTCGCGTGAATCCAATGCAGGTTTTACTACAGGGAAGCCATGGATTGATATTCCAAGTAATTATCAAAGTATAAATGTAGAAGATGCAATTAATGACAAAGATTCTGTGTTGCATACGTATAGAAAATTGATAGCTCTGAGACATGAGCATGATATTATAACATATGGTAGTATTGAGCCGATGCATATGGAACATAATGACTTGTTCATATATAAACGTCATTATAATAAAGAAACATGGTTGGTTATAGCTAATTTTTCTAAAGAAACATGTGAAATACCATCAGAAATTAAATTAGAAGGTGAAATTATAATAGCAAATGGTGAAATAAGTGAAGGTCATATCACTGGATACGGCGCTATCGTACTAAAACAGTAATTTTAAAAGGTAAGTGAGTGGGCGAAATGGTACAAAAAAAATTTATTACGATATATGAAACACTTCGTAAAGACATCTTAGAAGAGAAATTAGTTTATGGGACTCAAATACCATCAGAAAATGAATTAGTAGAACAATACCAAGCGTCACGTGAAACGGTGCGCAAAGCTTTGAATTTATTAGTGAGAGACGGAATGATACAAAAAATTCGGGGGAAAGGTTCGATTGTTATTTACCAGGGTTTAACCGAATTTCCGTTTTCAGATTTAATTAGTTTTAGTGAAGTGCAAAAAGGCTTAGGTTTAGAGCATGAAACCGAGGTAGAGGTATTAGAACGTATAACTGCAAGTGAAGTTCCCAATGTCAAAGAAGCATTGGAAATTAGTTCAAATACATGGTTGTGGCATTTAGTGCGTACGAGAAAAATTAATGGACAAGTAAAAATCATTGATGAAGATTACTTGATTGAAGCGCTTGTTCCAAATATAACCAAAAGAATTGCACGTCAATCTTTGTATGCATATATAGAACAAGATTTGAATTTAGTTATTAGTTACTCAAACAAGTCGATTACCTTTGAATCATTTGGCGCTTTAGAATATCAAATATTTGGTGATTATGTTGTACCATATACTGCAACGGTTAGAGGTATTGTTCATTTTGAAGATACAACCAAATTTCAATATAATATTTCGCGCCATTTAGCAACAGATTTTAAATTTAATGATTTTTCAAGAAGGCGTTGAGCAGTTTTGAGTACGCGCTTTAGTTAAGATACGAAAAAGAATTCAATTAAAATAATATAATGAATATAAGCTTATACTTGCATTTAAGTGTTAAATTATAGTATGATATATTTTGCCGTGCTAGGTGGGGAGGTAGCGGTTCCCTGTACTCGAAATCCGCTTTATGCGAGACTTAATTCCTTTGCTAAGGTTGTGTTTTTGTGAAGCAGCCCGAAGCACGTAGTGTTTGAAGGTTTCGGTCCTATGCAATATGAACCCATGAATCATGTCAGGTCCTGACGGAAGCAGCATTAAGTGGATCATCGTATGTGCCGTAGGGTTGCCGAGATTTAGCTGTCGACTTTGGTAACGTTTATGATACACACTCGAAGCAAAGGTGCACGGCTTTATTATTAATATAACGTTTTGAATATATATAATGAGTGACTTGTCTTTTAATAGCAGTCACTCTTTTTTTATATTAAAATATAAGCAATACTTTGTTAAGATTAAAAATGATTTGGATAAAGAATAAAAGGTGTTATTGAAACAATTTATTTATGGTTTAGCTAAGAGGAGGCGCCAATGCAAATTTATTTGAGTTCTTTAACAGAAAATGATTATGACACTAGTTTACAAGCGATAAAAACTGCATTTGAAGATGTGGTCGAATCGAATCACGATGAACAAGAATTAGTGGTGAGATTAAGAGAGTCACCAGAATACAATTATGAATTAGAAGTTGTTGCAAAAAATGAAAACGGCGATGTTGTAGGGCATATTATGCTTTCAGAAATTAAAATTGTAAATGACACAAAATCTTATACAGCGTTGGCTTTAGCGCCATTATCGGTGGTGCCTGAATACCGAAAAAAAGGCTTGGGTAAAGCATTGATTCAAGCAGTTGAAGAGCGTGTGAAGGCATTGGATTATACAACGATTATCGTGTTGGGTGATCCGAACTATTATAGTAGATTTGGGTATGAAGAAGCTAAAGCATATGACATTATTAGTCCTTTTAATGTACCGTCTGAATACTTTATGGTGAAATTTTTATGGGATCAGCTTATTGATAGACCAAATGGTACAGTAGTATACTCGGATGCATTTAAATGATGTTCACAATGCTACATTACAATGTATAATAATTGTTGAACGCTATTGGAGGTGCGAAAGTGAATTATCAAGCATTATATAGAATGTTTCGTCCGCAAAGTTTTGATGATGTAGTGGGACAAGAACATGTAACAAAAACATTACGCAATGCGATTTCTAAAGACAAACAGTCGCATGCTTATATTTTTAGTGGTCCAAGAGGAACAGGAAAAACAAGTATCGCAAAAGTATTTGCTAAAGCAATTAACTGTTTAGAGCGTTCTGATGGTGAACCTTGTAATGAATGTGCGATTTGTAAGGGAATTACAAGAGGTACGAATTCAGATGTTATAGAGATAGATGCAGCGAGTAACAATGGTGTAGATGAAATTCGAAATATTAGAGATAAAGTTAAATATGCTCCGAGTGAATCGAAATTCAAAGTCTATATTATAGATGAAGTGCATATGCTAACAACTGGTGCATTTAATGCGTTGTTAAAAACATTAGAAGAACCACCAGCACATGCCATATTTATCTTAGCTACAACTGAACCACATAAAATACCTCCAACAATTATTTCAAGAGCACAACGTTTTGATTTTAAGGCGATTGGTCAAGATGAGATTGTAGATCGATTAAGATTTGTAGCACAATCTCAGTCTATAGAATACGACGAGGATGCGCTTGAATTTGTCGCGAAAGCATCTGAAGGTGGTATGAGGGACGCTTTAAGTATTATGGATCAAGCAATTGCATTTGGAGATGAACACTTAACATTGCAAGATGCATTGAATGTAACTGGTAGTGTTGATGCAAATGCATTGAATGAACTGTTTAAAGAAGTGGCTAGCGGTGATGTAAAAGCAGCTTTTTCAACGTATCATCAATTTGTATCTGAAGGTAAAGAAGTAAATAGATTGATAAATGACATGATTTACTTCGTTAGGGATACCATTATGAATAAAACATCGAATTTACAGGTAGAGTATGACGCGCTACTTCATTATGATTTAGATACGCTATATAAAATGATAGATGTTATTAATGACACACTCGTTTCTATACGATTCAGCGTTAATCAAAATGTACATTTTGAAGTGCTGTTAGTTAAAATTGCTGAAATGATTAAAACTCAACCGGAAAGCATTCAGACTGTTGCTACTACAAGTGTTGCATCTGAGCCTAATAATGATGTACTTTTACAAAGAATGGAACAGTTGGAGAATGAACTTAAGTCACTGAAAGCTCAAGGTGTAACAGGTGGATCATCGCAACAACAAACGAAAAAATCTTCTAACAGTAGAAATAATCAAAGTAAAAATGCATTTTCAATGCAACAAATTACTAAAGTGTTAGACAAAGCGAATAAAGATGATATTAAATTGTTAAAAGATCATTGGAATGAAGTTATAGATCATGCTAAAAATAATGATATGAAATCATTGGTAAGTTTACTACAGAATTCAGAGCCAGTTGCTGCCAGTGAAACACATGTATTGATTAAATTAGAAGAAGAGATTCATTGTGAGATTGTAAATAAAGATGATGAAAAACGAACGAATATAGAAAATGTTGTCTGTAAGATAATAGATAAAACTGTAAAAGTTGTAGGAGTCCCTGCTGATCAATGGATGAGAGTGAGGACTGAATACATTCAAAATAGAAAAGGATCAGGAAGTTCGAGTGAAGGAAACCGAGCAAATGAAGCGGATGATCAATCAAGCGACGAAAGCGAAAATGTCGATGTTGTTCAAAAAGCAAAAGATCTTTTTGGGGAAAGTACAGTGCATGTCTTAGATGAAGAGTGATACATGACAATGAATAAAAAGGTATGTATAATAAATTAAAAGTGATTAATAACTATATATAAAAGTTTTAAGGAGGATATATTATGCGCGGTGGCGGAAATATGCAACAAATGATGAAACAAATGCAGAAAATGCAAAAGAAAATGGGCGAAGAACAAGAAAAGTTAAAAGAAGAAAAAGTACAAGGTACAGCTGGTGGCGGAATGGTAACAGTTACCGTATCTGGTCATAAAGAAGTTTTAGATGTAGAAATCAAAGAAGAAGCAGTAGATCCAGATGACATTGAAATGCTACAAGATTTAGTAATTGCTGCAACTAATGAAGCGATGAACAAAGCTGATGAACTTACACAAGAACGTTTAGGTAAGCACACGCAAGGCTTAAACATTCCTGGTATGTGATAATATGCATTATCCAGAACCTATTTCTAAACTAATTGATAGTTTCATGAAACTGCCAGGCATTGGACCGAAGACGGCTCAACGTCTGGCGTTTCATGTATTAGATATGAAAGAAGATGACGTAGTACAATTTGCCAAAGCGTTAGTTGATGTAAAACGAGAACTTACCTATTGTAATGTTTGCGGGCATATTACAGAAAATGATCCTTGTTATATATGTGAAGATAAACAAAGAGATCGTTCTGTGATATGTGTGGTAGAAGATGATAAAGATGTTATTGCGATGGAAAAAATGAGGGAATATAAAGGACTTTATCATGTATTGCATGGGTCGATTTCGCCTATGGATGGTATTGGACCAGAAGATATTAATATCCCTTCATTAATAGAACGGTTGAAAAATGATGAAGTTAAAGAGTTGATATTAGCCATGAACCCTAATTTAGAAGGTGAATCAACAGCAATGTATATTTCTCGTCTTGTTAAGCCAATTGGTATTACTGTGACTAGATTGGCACAAGGTCTTTCTGTTGGTGGTGACTTGGAATATGCAGATGAAGTTACATTATCAAAAGCAATTATGGGACGAACAGAAATGTAAAAGATGCTAGTATTAGCCATTTGACTCTTATTAAAGCCACCTTGTGAAGGTGGCTTTAATTTTTTATTGAGAATTTTAAAAAAGAGTAAATTATTTCAAAGTTTGTAATGTAGGCTATATTGGGGCTTGAAAGTACATCGAACCTACTCTTAACCACCACATAACAAACTATTAAAATGAAAATAGCTTTATTGTTCGTTATTTAAGCGGATGTAAGTTTTTAACAGGTAGAAAAGTGTAATTTTTAGCGTTGTTAAAGCTTTGATAAGCGTGTATAGTATTTACTTGTCGGACGAAGCAAACGACAGAAACAAACAAAACGCTTCAAACAAATAAACGAAAATTAATTTTAAAAAGTTCTTGCTTTTATAAGTCAAAACCTGTAAAATTAATTCTTGTGTTGAAGAAATGAACATTGAAAACTGAATCGCAATATGTCAACGTTAATTCCGAACACAACGATAATTCGTTGGTTCAAAAACGTGTTAATGATAACACAAATTAGTATTTTATGAGCTAATCAAACATCATAATTTTTTATGGAGAGTTTGATCCTGGCTCAGGATGAACGCTGGCGGCGTGCCTAATACATGCAAG
>NZ_JAKRNS010000020.1 GCF_022346615.1 Staphylococcus sp. ACRSN
TGTCTGGTGACAATGGCAAGGAGGTCACACCTGTTCCCATGCCGAACACAGAAGTTAAGCTCCTTAGCGCCGATGGTAGTCGGACTTACGTTCCGCAAGAGTAGGACGTTGCCAGGCAATATATTCGGAGGATTAGCTCAGCTGGGAGAGCATCTGCCTTACAAGCAGAGGGTCGGCGGTTCGAACCCGTCATCCTCCACCATTATTAATATGCCGGCCTAGCTCAACTGGTAGAGCAACTGACTTGTAATCAGTAGGTTGGGGGTTCAAGTCCTCTGGCCGGCACCATTATTGATGAGCCATTAGCTCAGTTGGTAGAGCATCTGACTTTTAATCAGAGGGTCAGAGGTTCGAATCCTCTATGGCTCACCATTTTAATTAAATATCGCGGGTGTGGCGGAATTGGCAGACGCACTAGACTTAGGATCTAGCGCCTTACGGCGTGGGGGTTCGACTCCCTTCACCCGCATATGCAGAAGTAGTTCAGCGGTAGAATACGACCTTGCCAAGGTCGGGGTCGCGGGTTCGAATCCCGTCTTCTGCTCCATTATTTTTGCCGGGGTGGCGGAACTGGCAGACGCACAGGACTTAAAATCCTGCGGTGAGAGATCACCGTACCGGTTCGATTCCGGTCCTCGGCACCATATTTTTTAAATAGCGCCTGTAGCTCAATTGGATAGAGTGCTTGACTACGGATCAAGAGGTTATGGGTTCGACTCCTATCAGGCGCGCCATTTAAAATTTACTTCACCCAATTATAAACGGGAAGTAGCTCAGCTTGGTAGAGCACTTGGTTTGGGACCAAGGGGTCGCAGGTTCGAATCCTGTCTTCCCGATAACCCAATAATTAATGGGGGCTTAGCTCAGATGGGAGAGCGCCTGCTTTGCACGCAGGAGGTCAGCGGTTCGATCCCGCTAGTCTCCACCATTAAAAAACTTAGCAAAACTAAATTACAACGGCGGTGTAGCTCAGCTGGCTAGAGCGCACGGTTCATACCCGTGAGGTCGGGGGTTCGATCCCCTCCACCGCCACTATTATTAGTTGTAAATTATATTTAGGACCTTTAGCTCAGTTGGTTAGAGCTAACGGCTCATAACCGTTCGGTCGCAGGTTCGAGTCCTGCAAGGTCCATATAATTTTGGAGGAATACCCAAGTCCGGCTGAAGGGATCGGTCTTGAAAACCGACAGGGGCTTAACGGCCCGCGGGGGTTCGAATCCCTCTTCCTCCGCCATTTTTAAAATTAAATATAATTTATTACCTAATATTTTTGGAGGAATACCCAAGCCTGGCTGAAGGGATCGGTCTTGAAAACCGACAGGAGCTTAACGGCTCGCGGGGGTTCGAATCCCTCTTCCTCCGCCATTAATATTACCGCGGGATGGAGCAGTTCGGTAGCTCGTCGGGCTCATAACCCGAAGGTCGGTGGTTCAAATCCGCCTCCCGCAATTTTATCATTTTGGTCCCGTAGTGTAGCGGTTAACACGCCTGCCTGTCACGCAGGAGATCGCGGGTTCGATTCCCGTCGGGACCGCCATTATGGTTCAGTAGCTCAGTTGGTAGAGCAATGGATTGAAGCTCCATGTGTCGGCAGTTCGACTCTGTCCTGAACCATTTTAATTTTATTATGCAAGCCGGCCTAGCTCAATTGGTAGAGCAACTGACTTGTAATCAGTAGGTTGGGGGTTCAAGTCCTCTGGCCGGCACCAGCTTTTTGGAGGGGTAGCGAAGTGGCTAAACGCGGCGGACTGTAAATCCGCTCCTTCGGGTTCGGCAGTTCGAATCTGCCCCCCTCCACCATATAATTTCATAGGGGCATAGTTCAAAGGTAGAATAGAGGTCTCCAAAACCTTTGATGTGGGTTCGATTCCTACTGCCCCTGCCATGGCGGCTGTGGCGAAGTGGTTAACGCATCGGATTGTGGTTCCGACACTCGTGGGTTCGATTCCCATCAGCCGCCCTTAATATTATTATTGGGCTATAGCCAAGCGGTAAGGCAACGGACTTTGACTCCGTCACGCGCTGGTTCGAATCCAGCTAGCCCAGTTAGTATTGGCGGCATAGCCAAGTGGTAAGGCAGAGGTCTGCAAAACCTTTATCACCGGTTCAAATCCGGTTGCCGCCTCCATGAATATGCGGGAGTAGTTCAACTTTTAGAACACATTCCTTCCCGGAATGAGGTATAGGTGCAAGTCCTATCTTCCGCTCCATATTTATTAATCCCATGCGGGAGTAGTTCAACTTTTAGAACACGTTCCTTCCCGGAACGAGGTGTAGGTGTAAGTCCTACCTTCCGCTCCATATTTATTAATCCCAAGCGGGAGTAGTTCAACTTTTAGAACACATTCCTTCCCGGAATGAGGTATAGGTGTAAGTCCTATCTTCCGCTCCAATTTTCTTCCAATTGTGGAAGTTTTTTTTGCTTTAATTTATTAGTTATGATTAAATATTAATCTTCTATTTTAGTTGTTATATTATTTTATGATTTTTTACTGATCATTTAATTATTGCACTTCAAATAGTATTGGACAAATAGCCATAGTATTTATAAGAAGATTTTTAATAATACATAAAATCATTAAAAAAGATCTAAAGACTTCCTCGCTTCATAGCAATGATTTATTTCTACCTTTATCTTAATGTATGGATTATTGTACATTAAGTACACCCTCTTCAATTTTTAATATTTTAGTTATAAACATACTGATTTAATTACATAGATGTTTTCTATATTGTAATATCATAATTCATTTTAATAAATTTCATTCTATTTTAGAGTATATCTTATAAGAAATTTGAAATTAATATATATTGTCATTTTTCTATTGTGAAGTTAAATAACAGTATTATTTTATATATTTTGTGTATAAATATATTTTATAAATAATATTTGTTACGAACAACCAATATAAATGGGCTCAATAAGACATTGAACAACGTTTCATAGATGATTAAAGTGGTATTATATGTTAGTCGTCGATACTTGTAACTACGTATAATTGAAATAAATAATAGGAGAGGTTTTATAATGATCAGAACACTTATGAATTCCAAAATACACAGAGCACGAGTTACTGAATCTAATTTAAATTATGTAGGTAGTATTACTATTGATAAAGATATACTTGATGCAGTCGATATATTAGCAAATGAAAAAGTAGCTATTGTAAACAATAATAATGGCGCACGTTTTGAAACTTATGTTATAGAAGGTGAACGTGGCAGTGGTAAAATTTGCCTAAATGGTGCAGCATCTCGTTTAGTAGAACTAGATGATGTTGTTATAATCATGACGTATGCTCAATTAAATGAAGATGAAATTGAGCATCATGCACCTAAAGTAGCTGTTTTGAATGAATATAATGAAATTACACAAATGATTCATGAAAAAGAAAATCAAACAGTTTTAGACTAAGAAAAAAAATCACACTTGAATTTATATAAGTGTGATTTTTATTTTAAAGGGTGACATATTTTCAAATAAAATATGTTTCAAAATACATTATAAATGGCATTATTACGATATTTTGTCTCTATAACTATTGACGACAAATTCAGTTCGTAATATAATGTATTTATGCGATTTCGATAGATACTTCAAGTATCATTTCAAATTTGTCTGATATTATCAGGCCGGCGTGGCGGAATTGGCAGACGCGCGGGACTCAAAATCCCGTTCCTTCATTGGAGTGTCGGTTCGACCCCGACCGCCGGTACTAGAGGCTATCATAAGCCATCGATATTATTTAGAAACCCCGTTGTTACGGGGTTTCTTTTTTTTATACCTCATAATGACTTTCATTATATATAATTATTTCCGCTATATAGGATATTACGATTTAAATATTGCTCATTAGTATAACTGCACGTTCTTGATATTCACCTAAAGATACTTTAAGTAAAGGAATGCATTTATTTTATGTGGTTGATATATAGTTTGTAGTTTAATAAGATGTGCTAGTAAGTTTGAACGCATGACTTGTGATGTTACGATTAATGGACTTCTAAACAATAGTGTTAATAATTTCTTACTCAGTTATAAATAATTAGTCTAGTAGATTTGTAATATTAAACAATACTATTATTTGAGGGTTATTTTTATAATTACAATTTAACTATTATTTTAGCTACGGTATACTGATAATAATTTTTTCATTTATAAATCTAATCAATGATGGAGTTTAAATAATGAAAAATTATATAATTGCAGTAATAATATTTATATTTTAACTTTAATGCTATAGACTGATTTATTCTTTAATGAATTAAATTATTATATTCTTGAGGTGAGATTTGTGAGACAACAATCAACTATAATTGGATTCACACTGCTTGTTGCCATTATTGTTTGCCTTTTTATTTTGTACTTTTGTGATACTTGTACAATATATTATGGACAAATAAATAACAAAGAAGGTGTCGTTTCTAATTTGGTGAGTGATAATGGTGATATAGTCGAAAATTATAAAATCTCTAAACAATTACAAGATCAAATTCAGATTGGCGATTATATCTATGTTAAATTAACTAATAAAAAGAGTAATATTGTTAAGGAGAATCAAATTAGTGAAGAAGAATTATCAAAGCATATTAAATGTATTTTAAATGGCTAACGGTAAGAGGGGATTTGAAAGTTATTATATATGTTGATTATTGATTTTATCAACAGTTAGCTAAAGTATTTCATACAATGAGATAGTTAATTTGAATTTTAGCAGCGAACCGTTATTAAAAGAGTCGTTGTTTTTTTAAAAGTTGAAACTGCCATTGATTATGTCTAACCAATTTTCTAAATAGCTTAAAAGTAAATATTGTAGTTTCTTATAAAATATAATATTATAAGTCTATTGTTATATTTGGAGGAAAAATTACATGAGTAAAATAACGGCAAAGAATGCTAGTAATAATTCTGGCAAACAATTTTTTAGTAATATATTACAAGCTGTTGGTACTGGGGTTGTAATTGCTTTAATACCAAATGCACTGTTAGGTGAATTGCTCAAATTTTTTAAAGAGGGTAACCAATTATTAGAAAGTATTTATCAATTGGTAGTTTTAATACAGTCTTTTATGGCTTTTATTATTGGTGTATTAGCTGCACATCAATTTAAATTTAATGGGCCAGGTGCTGCTATGGTTGGTGTCTCAGCTATGATTGGTAGTGGAGCTGTAAAATTCACTCCTAGTGGTTTTGTTTTAAATGGTATAGGGGATATAATTAATACTATTTTAGTTGTCATCATAGCATGTTTTTTATATTTAATTTTGCAAAATAAATTAGGTTCATTAGAAATGTTATTACTTCCAGTATTTATTCCGGTAATTAGTGGTGTACTAGGATTATATACATTGGGTTATGTTTCGAAAGTAACTAAAGGACTTGGTCATATAGTAAGTACCTTTACTGAATTTAATCCATTGATTATGTCTATCCTAATCTGTGTTACATATTCCTTATTAATGGTTACGCCAATTTCTGTTGTTGCAATAGCAACGGCTATTGGTTTATCAGGCTTAGGAAGTGGTGCAGCTAATATGGGCATTGTAGCTGCTTGTGTAACTTTCTTATTTGGTTCGATAAGAGTCAATGCAGCCGGTGTGAATCTAGTATTAATTATTGGTGCCGCAAAAATGATGATCCCTGTATATTTTAAACATTTGATCATTGCAGTTCCATTAATTATAAATGGTATTATTGGCGGTATTGTGGCATATTTTATAGGTATCAAAGGTACACCCATGTCTGCTGGTTTTGGATATACTGGTCTTGTAGGACCTATTAATGCCTTTAATAGAATGTCAGGAGATCCAACTATAAATATCATTTTACTGATTTTTGGATATTTGATTATACCCTTTGTTTCTGCATTTTTCGTGCATGAATTATGCAAGAAAATGATAAATAGCTATACAGATGAAATATATAAATTTGAAATTCCTAAAAACTAGGATTATAAGGTCTAATTATTATAATTAGGCCTTTTTTTATACACAAATTATGCATAATAACTCAAAATATATATTAAAGTACTGTAAATAGGTATAAATCCAAAATTATATTGAATAATATTACGTAATTGTGTATAATAATAAATTATATAGAGAGGGGTTTAGAAATATGAAACAACTAGGGAAGCTTATGCTAGTCTTTATTATATTCGTAAGTGCAATTTTTACCTACATAAATCCTGAGGCACAAGCAGCACAAGATGATCAATGGGAAAAAATTAAAAAGCGTGGAGAATTAAGAGTGGGTTTATCTGCAGACTATGCACCTTATGAGTTTGAACATAATGTAAATGGTAAAAGTGAGTATGCAGGTATTGATATAGAATTAGCTAAAAAAATTGCAAAGGATAATAACTTAAAATTAAAAATTGTGAATATGCAATTCGATAGTTTATTAGGTGCTATTAAAACTGGGAAAATCGACTTGATTATATCTGGAATGACACCGACACCTGAAAGAAAAAAAGAAGTGGATTTTTCTGATTCTTACATGTCAGTAACTCAAAAAATGATAATTAAGCAATCTGATTCTGATCATCTTAAGACAATAGATGATTTTGCAAATAAAAAAATAGGTGTTCAAAAACAAACACAACAAGAAACGATTGCTCAAAATGAAATTGATAATGCAAAAGTACAGTCTTTAACTCGTGTACCGGAAGTCATTATGTCTCTTAAGAGTGGTAAAGTTGATGGTATGGTTATTGAAGGACCGGTAGCAGAAGCTTATTTAAAACAAAATAGCGATTTGAAATTTGCTGATGGTGTGAAATTTAAAGAGGGTCAAAAGAATACAGCAATTGCTGTTCCTAAAAATTCACCTATATTAATGGATAAATTAAATAGCACGATTAAAGATGTGAAAGATAAAGGTTTGATTTCTGATTACAAAGAAAAAGCAGCAGAAGCTATGAAAAAAGATGATGGGAATTTCTTTACTAAATATGGTAGCTTTTTCTTGAAAGGTATTCAAAATACTATTTTAATTTCAATTGTTGGTGTACTGTTAGGGACAATCTTTGGGGCAATGATAGCATTGTTAAAACTAAGTAAAATTAAACCATTGAGATGGTTAGCATCTGCCTATATAGAATTTTTAAGAGGTACACCGTTGTTAGTTCAAGTATTTTTAGTTTATTTTGGAACAACAGCTGTACTCGGTTTAAACATTTCAGCATTGATTTGTGGGATGATAGCTTTAGTTATTAACTGTTCTGCCTATATTGCAGAAATTATCAGAGCCGGTATCAATGCTGTTGATAAGGGACAAACTGAAGCAGCACGAAGTCTTGGTTTAAGTTATGGTCAGACAATGAAATCTGTAATTTTACCGCAAGCGATTAAAAATATCTTACCTGCATTAGGTAATGAATTTGTAACTGTTATTAAAGAATCATCAATTGTATCTGTTATAGGTGTTAGTGAAATTATGTTTAATGCACAAGTTGTGCAAGGCGCATCATTTGATCCGTTTACACCATTAATAGTAGCTGCAATACTTTACTTTATTCTAACGTTCACGTTATCTCGAGTAATGTATTTCTTCGAAGGGAGATTAAAAGTTAGTGATTAATATTAAAAATTTATATAAATCTTTTGGTAAAAACGAAGTCTTAAAAGGTATTGATTTAACGATAGAAAAAGGTGAAGTTGTTGCTATCATAGGACCATCAGGTAGTGGTAAAAGTACATTGTTACGATGTATGAATTTATTAGAGACGCCAACTAGTGGTGATGTATTGTTTAAAGACAATAAATTAAATAGTAAAGATACGGAGTTAGAAAAATTAAGACAGCAAATGGGAATGGTTTTCCAAAATTTTAATTTGTTCCCTCATAAAAAGGTAATCGACAATATTATCTTAGCACCTAATCTATTAAAAAAGGGCTCACAAACAAAGTTGAAAGAAGAAGCTCAGGCATTACTGGAAAAAGTAGGTTTAGAGGATAAAGCTGATGCTTATCCAGCACAATTATCAGGTGGTCAAAAGCAAAGGGTAGCAATTGCAAGAGCGCTAGCGATGAATCCTGAAGTGTTATTATTTGATGAACCAACTTCAGCTTTAGATCCAGAAGTTGTAGGTGATGTATTAAAAGTAATGAAAGATTTAGCAAAAGAAGGCATGACGATGGTTGTTGTTACTCATGAGATGAATTTTGCTAAAGATGTCAGTGACAAAGTGGTATTTATGGCTGATGGTGTCATTGTCGAATCTGGAAAACCGAAAGAAATATTTGAAAATCAACAACATGAAAGAACTAAAAACTTTTTAGCACGTGTACTTTAATGAAAATAACAAGTTGTTTATAAAATAGTAGTGGTTATCTGCTATATATAAATGACTTGTTTTTTTGTTCTATAAATTGATATAAAGTAATAATTATGGACATCTTATTTAAGTATATTATGTTAAAATGTAGAATGTATGTTTTTATGTGGGGTGTAAAAAATCGATTTAAAGCAATTAAAACAAGATGTCATTAATTATGCACATACAAATGGAATAGATAGTATTGGTTTTACAACTGCGGACCCTTTTGATGAATTAAAGCAAAAACTCGTAGACTATCATGAAAAAGGTTATGCATCAGGGTTTGAAGAATCAGATATCAATTTGAGAACGGAACCAAAGTTGACTTTACCTACTGCAAGGTCAATTATTGCAATTGCTGTAGGTTATCCGAATAAATTGAAAGGGGCACCTAAAAGTGTGCGTGGCGATCGTAGAGGTATGTTTGCTCGTGCTTCATGGGGGCAAGATTATCATTCAATCATGAGAAAGCGATTGGATCAACTTGCTGAATATTTAAAGTCCAAAGTAGAAGACGTTGAGATTAAATCTATGGTTGATACGGGTGTCTTATCTGATAGAGCTGTCGCAGAAAGAGCAGGTCTAGGTTATGTTGGTAGAAATGGTTTTGTGATAAATCCTGACTTAGGTACATGGACTTACCTTGGTGAAATGTTGGTAAGTATACCTTTTGAGCCTGATGATCCTTTACTCGATAGTTGTGGTGACTGTACAATTTGTGTTGATCGGTGTCCAACAGGTGCACTTGTTGGAGATGGACAACTTAATAGTCAAAAATGTATTAGTTTTTTAACTCAAACCAAGG
This sequence comes from Staphylococcus sp. ACRSN, assembly GCF_022346615.1. GTDB lineage: Bacteria > Bacillota > Bacilli > Staphylococcales > Staphylococcaceae > Staphylococcus. The sequence goes on from NZ_JAKRNS010000020.1 coordinate 9,127, forward strand.
GATATTTGCAAGATGAATATCGTTATAAAATAGGCAATAGACTGTATGGTTGCGACACATGCCAACAAGTTTGTCCTAGAAATAGAGGAATTAACACACAACAAGACGATATTATCCTTGAACCAGAAGTATTAAAACCAAGACTAGTACCTTTGCTAAAAATGAGTAATAAAGAATTTAAAAATACTTATGGTCATTTAGCAGGTGCATGGAGAGGTAAAAAGCCAATACAAAGAAATGCCATTGTTGCATTGGCTCATTTTAAAGAAGAAACTGCAATTCCTGAGTTGCAAGATGTAGCACTTGAAGATCCGCGACCTATGATACGAGGAACAGCATATTGGGCAATAGGACAAATACAAGGGGAAGATGCAAGGCCTTTTATAGAGGCAAACTATGACAATGAAATAGAAGAAGTCCAGCAAGAAATGTTAAAAGGACTGGAAATGAGGAGCGAATAAAGTAATGACAAATCATATTGTATTATTTCAACCAGAAATACCTGGCAATACAGGGAGTATAGCAAGAACTTGCGCAGGTACATATACCAATTTACATTTGATTAAACCATTAGGATTTAGTACTGATGATAAAATGCTAAAACGTGCAGGATTGGATTATTGGGATTCAGTGAAAATTACTTATCATGAAAGTATTGAAGCGTTTTTTGAGTCAACCGAGGGCACATACTATTTAATTACTAAGTTTGGTAAAAAAACCTATTCTGATTTCAATTTTTCTGATATAGAAAAAGACCACTTCTTTATTTTTGGTAGAGAAACAACGGGTTTACCTGATTGGGTCAAAGAAGCATATAGTGATACAGCATTACGAATACCTATGAATGATAACATTAGATCATTAAATTTATCTAATACCGCATCTTTACTGATTTATGAAGCATTAAGACAACAAAATTTTCCAGATTTAATATAATAATTTCTCTAAAAGAATGAAAATATCGCTAGACATTTGTATAATGGTTATAAGGCTTTGATATAGCATAAAGTTATTTAATTCAAGCTTTAATAAGGTTGTTTATGACTACAACAACAAGGGTAATAAAGAATAATGCTAGAACGTGTCTGAATAGATTAAGAGGAGTGTAATTACTATGGCAATGAATTTTAAAATTTTAAAAGATGAAAACATTGTAGCTGAATATACAGCAGATATTTTAAGAAAACAATTTAACAACAATCCTACAACAATTGCAGGTCTACACCTTTCTAAAGATAATTCACCAGTATTAGATGAATTAAAAAAGAATGTGGATAAACATGCAGTTGATTTTAGCCAAGTTAATATATTAGATTATGATAATAATAAATCTTACTATGAAGCTTTAGGCGTACCTGAAGGTCAAATTTATGATGTATCATTTAGTGAGGATACGGAATCATTTATTGGTGACAAAATTAAAACTAAAGAAAATAAAGGTAAACTGATTACACAAGTATTGTCTATTGATACAAATGGTAATTTAGATATTAGCGTGAAACAAGGTTTATTCTCAGCACGAGAAGTAATTCTTGTGATAACTGGTAGTGATAAACAAGAAGTTGTTCATAAATTATATGAAGAAAATGGAAAAACTAGCTTCGAACCTTCAGATTTAAAAGCGCATAGAATGGTGAATGTTGTTTTAGATGAAGCAGCAGCACAAGGCTTACCAGAAGATGTTAGACATTATTTCACTGCACGCTTTGCATAATAGTAACTTTAAAAGGTGATTATGATGGTTGAAAAAGATAAAGATTTAAAACATGAAACGCATCAACCAGAAAATGAAATGGTCGATGGATATGAAGATGTAGTTGAATTAGGTAAAGAGATGGAACAAATTTCTGAGCAAAATGATGAAGACAAACTAAATCAGACACATGATTCAGAAGTACGTTCAGACTTACCAAAGAATACAAAATAAGATCTTACTTACTACTATTATGAATTATTATGCCCTTATGAACGCATCGCGTTTGTAAGGGTTTTTGATTTAATGATCATTCACAAGTTAATTGCGTTAAAAAATCATGCTATGTCAAAAAAGAATATGTTAAAATTAAAACAATACGATTTATTATAAGGAGATACATATTTATGTTAAGTAAGTATTGGAAATATTTTATGCTTAGTGCAGCAGTTATTAATTTAATCTCAATAAAGGGCTTTCCGATGGCGATTGGCGCACTTTACTTACCTATATTATTTAAAATAATTAAGCTACAAATTAATTTATCTAAAGGTTTGGTAGAACAAGTTAATGCATCAACCTTTGTTAAGGGTAATCAAACAGGAATTATTATTAGTGTTATTTGCTGTATTTTAGTTACAATTGTTTTATTCAAACCGTTAGGCTCATTTTATAACAGTTTAGATGGATTTCTAGGATTATTAATTTCGATAAGTCCAATTACAATGATTATAGGCGCAATTTTATTGATACTTACTGCAATTGGCGTGATTCAAGCTGCAAAATTATATTTTAAAGATGTAAAGATAGTTAAATAATAAATAATGATTAAAGGTTGCTGCTTAATTTTAGTAGGCAGCCTTTTTTATAAGCATAAAAAGTTTATGAAAACGCTATATAATACGATTGCCCCTTTAAAATAAATAATGATATACTACAAATGAACATAGTAAATTTAAAGGGGAGAATTTGTAATGTCAGTAAGAATTGAACATGATACATTTGGTGAAATTGAAGTACCTGCCGATAAATATTGGGGTGCTCAAACTGAAAGAAGTAAACGTAATTTCCCAGTAGGTAAAGAGCAAATGCCAATTGAAGTCGTTTACGGATTTGCACAACTTAAGAGAGGTGCAGCTTTAGCTAACCATGAGCTTGGCAAAATTTCTGATGCTAAAAAAGATGCAATTGTACATGCTTGTGATCGCATTTTAAATAAAGAATTAGATGAACATTTCCCTCTAGTTGTATGGCAAACGGGAAGCGGTACACAAAGCAATATGAACGTAAACGAAGTCGTGAGTTATGTTGCGAATGAATACCTTAAATCGAATGGAAGCGATGAAACTATACATCCAAATGACGATGTAAATAAATCTCAAAGCTCAAATGATACATTCCCAACCGCTATGCATGTAGCTTTATATAATGAAGTTGAAACAAAACTAGAACCTGCTTTAAATAATTTGCGTAATACTTTTAGAGAAAAAGAAGACAAATTTAATGAAATCATCAAAATTGGACGTACACATTTACAAGACGCAACGCCGATTAGATTAGGTCAAGAAATTAGTGGATGGCGTTATATGCTAGATAAATGTGAAACATTATTAGGCGAATCAAAAGCACACATTTTAAATTTAGCTATTGGTGGTACAGCAGTAGGTACAGGTATCAATGCTCATCCAGAATTTGGTGATAAAGTAGCTAAATTTATAGCAGAAAATACAGGCTATCCATTTGTTTCATCAGAAAATAAATTCCATGCTTTAACAGCTCATGATGAGGTTGTTCAATTACATGGATCATTAAAAGCATTAGCTACAGACTTAATGAAGATTGCTAATGACATTAGATGGTTAGCATCGGGCCCAAGAGCTGGTTTGGCAGAAATTTCAATTCCTGAAAATGAACCAGGTTCTTCAATTATGCCTGGTAAAGTTAATCCTACGCAATGTGAAATGTTAACTATGGTATCAGTTCAAATAATGGGTAATGATACTGCAGTAGGCATTGCAAGTTCTCAAGGTAACTTTGAATTAAATGTTTATAAACCTGTCATCTTGCATAATACTTTGCAATCAATTTATTTATTAGCTGATGGAATGCAAACATTTAATGACAACTGTGCAGTTGGTATCGAACCTATAACTGAAAATATTGATAATTACTTAAACCAATCATTGATGTTAGTTACTGCGTTAAATCCACATATTGGATATGAAAATGCTGCAAAAATTGCCAAAAAGGCGCATCGTGAAGGTTTGACATTAAAAGAATCAGCAATACAATCAGGTTTTGTTACTGAAGAACAGTTTGAAGAATGGATTAAACCGGAAGATATGGTAGAACCAAAATAATAGTTGGAAAAATTGAATTGATGCAATATTTAATCTATATTTCTGATTATATGAAGATAAAAGCTAAGACATTATATAAATGTCTTAGCTTACTTTTTTTATAATAACTTATTGCTCTATCTATTTATTATAGAAATTAGTTATTTGATGCATATTCTTTGTAAAATGGCTTGTTGCATTTTACATAATGAAATAAAGACTTAAAGATAAAAAAGACAATGACTATCTTAAAAATAGTCATTATCCTTATTAGATAATAAAAACTCAGCATATCCTTTATATTTTCGATGGGTTTGATTTATATTTCATCATCTAAACTCACTGAAATTGCTTCTTGTGTAAGTGGATGTGTGAATTCAATTTTATAACTATTTAATTGTAATTGTCTTAATGTCGAATTACCATACAATGGATCACCTATGACTGGATGGCCGATTTCCGCTAAATGTACACGAATTTGGTGTGTTCTACCAGTATCAAGTTTAAGCTCTAATTCACAGACATCTTCTTTAACCATTTTTGAGCTAACAATATGTGTAATTGCGCGTTGACCTGTTGGTGATACACGACGTCGGTTAGAGTGAAATTTATCTTTACCTATTGGTTTATCAATTGTTTGAGGTTTAATAGGCAAGAGACTGTGTACGTTTGCTTTGTAAATTCGATTAATTTCATTTTCTTCTAACATACGATCTAGAATTTTTTTCATTAATGGATTTTTTGCAACAATCAATAAACCAACAGTTTCCTGGTCTAATCTATGTATAGGTTCAACATAGTCGCTCTTTATCGTATAAATAACATGATTCATTAATGTATTACTTTCTTTTAAATCATTTGGGTGTGTTTTAACACCTTTTGGTTTCATTACAATTGCAATATCTTCATCTTCATAGTAAATTTGAGCAAATCGATAACTTGGTACGTAATTACTTTTTTCATCTGGTGTAGGTAGGTAAGCGATGTCACCTGATTTAACTCTAGTCATTAATGTAGCCGCTGTATCATTTACTGTTATATCTTTAGACATATTTAAATTGTGTAAGTCTTTTTTTGGTAAGTGCAAAGATTGGAAAATTTCTCTTAATGTTTGTTCATTATATTTACTTGGGATTTCAAATTTCATAATATCCTCCTCGATTCATCAATAGTAATCATACCACATACGACAATTTAAGAATATTGTTCTTTTTAAATTCACTAAATATGTTTATATAAACGCTATACTTGTGTATTTTTTAATTAATAGCATAAAATGGACAATATAAATAATTCGATTAGAATAGGAAGGGTTAGATGGAAAAACCAACAAGATTGGCTTTATTAAAAGAAATTGCTGAATTTTTAAATGAAGAAACAGAAACATTTAATATGTTAGATGGTGCGTTAAGATCCTTAATAAAAGGAAGTGATTTTACTACTGGATGGATTTTCTTTATTGATGAATCTGGGAAGCATGAACTTGTTTCTGATACAGATTTGCCGGGTGCACTTTCTAAGCATAATTGTAAGTATATGAATGAGGGTTCATGTTGGTGCGTTCAATCATATCATAATAAACGATTGACAAAAGCCTCTAACATTATAAATTGTTCTAGAATCAATCTTGCAAATCGTGCTTATCATGAAGAAACTGATGGTATAACACATCATGCAACAGTTCCATTACGTTCAGGAGAAGAATTGTTCGGTTTATTAAATGTAGCAACACCACATACGCAACATTATACTGAAGAAGACTTGGAACTCTTAGAGTCAGTTGCATTTCAAATTGGTTCTGCAATCAAGCGAATATTGTTAACTGATCAAGAAAAAGAAGCGGCAAGAGTAAGTGAACGAAATAGATTAGCTAGGGATTTACATGACTCAGTCAATCAGATGTTATTTTCCGTCAAACTCACGGCACATGCAGCTAATGAAATGAGTGGAGAAGCTATATCCAAGAAAGCATTTAAAGTAATAGAAGATACAAGTCAACAAGCAGTTAATGAAATGAGAGCGTTAATTTGGCAGCTAAAGCCAGTAGGGTTAGAACATGGCTTAATTAATGCTTTAAAAAATTACTGTGATATATTACAAATTGAATTGAAAGTGCATGTAGATGGTTTGATTAATTTACCAAATACAATTGAGGAAAATATATATCGAATTATCCAGGAAGCAATAAATAATACTCAAAAACATAGCCAAGCAGATATAGTTGAATTGAAGCTTAACCAACAAAGTGAATATATTATTGTTACCGTAAAAGATAATGGTTGTGGATTTGATGTTCAAGCAACGAATAAGTATCATTCACATGGATTGAGCAATATGATACAAAGAACTAAAACCATTGGTGGTAAATTAAACATTATATCAGAACCAAATATGGGAACGACAATAGAAATCATTGTTCCATTAATCTTATCGAAAGGAAGTTAGGCATGTACCGAATAATATTAGTAGATGATCATCATATAGTAAGACAAGGGTTAGAGTTTTTATTATCTACTGTTGATGACATAGAAGTTGTAGGTGGGTTTTCAGATGGACGCTCTTTTTTAAACTACTTAAAAGATAATCCATTACCAGATATTGTATTGCTGGATTTAGTTATGCCAGAAATGAATGGTATTGAAATAACAGAAATTATGAAACAGCAATATCCAGATGTGAAAATACTTGTTTTAACGAGCTATGTAGATGATGAACATGTAATTTCTGCCATTGATAAGGGAGCTGATGGTTACGAAATGAAAGATGTTGAGCCTAAGCAATTAATTGAAACGATTAAAAGAGTGATTACTGGTGAAAAAATAATTCACCCACAAGCTCAAAGTGTAATTGAAACGGTTCGCAAAAAACCGCATTTTACAAATAAGTTATCTAAAAGGGAATCTGAAGTATTGAAAGAAATGGTTAAAGGGAAAACAAATAAAGAAATTGCAGAAACATTATTTGTATCCGAAAAAACTGTTAAAACACATGTAAGTCATATATTTAATAAATTGCAAGTTGGGGATAGGACACAAGCAGCGATTTATGCAATGCAAAACAACCTTATTTGAAGTTACTAGATGGGCATAGATTAAAAAAAGAAACGCATGACATCTGAATGTCATGCGTTTCTTTTTAATTTTATAAAGTGACTTTAGCTTAATAAGTTAAAAATTAAAATAGGTACATTAAAACTTTTCACTATACTCCAAAGGGTCTATTTCTGTTTTTCTAATACTTGAACCTTTTTCATATAGAAAAATAATAGAAATCATTAAAATAATCAGTGTTATAACAGCAAAATTTTTGCCCATATTTGTAAGGTTGAAAATTGATAAAAGTACAATTATCAAAATAACTAAACAAAATAGAAAAAATGCTAATATCATTAATGTTAATCCCATATTATTTACTTCCTCTTAGTTTTATATTATAGATTATATAACTTTGCAAAACATTATGCATTTAAAAATCGAAAAAAAGTTTATTTTTACTATTATTTTTTATTTAGAAAAACTTGTGTACACGTTTTTTATTCATAAATGTAAAATAATTCCCAATCTAGTATTTTAAATTGAAATTTCTGATTTTTGTGAAAAATATTTTAAAATGTGTACATTTACTATATAATGAAGATTAACAAAGCAAAGGGGATGTTGCTATGAAAACAAAAAATCTTTCATTGAGGATTGTTGTAGCATTAGTATTAGGTATAACTGCTGGGTCTATTTTCAATATGTTTGAAGGCTCAGCATTTGTTACCAATATTGATAAGTATTTTTTAAATGTTATTGGACAAATCTTTTTAAATTTAATTTTTATGTTAGTTGTACCTGTAGTATTTGTATCTATTGTATTAGGGGTAGTGGGTGTTGGAGACCCCAAATTACTTGGTGGAATAGGTTTAAAGACGATTACTTTCTTCTTAACTACTACTGCATTGGCAATCATTATTGGTATTTCACTCGCATTAATCTTTAAACCTGGTGATGGAAAGTCTGAACTGTTGAAAAGTGATGATGTATCTAGTTACCAGCAAACATTAAATAAGCAAAATGAAGCTCAAGATTCACCTGCCAAACAAACATTTGATCAAACATTGATTAATCTGTTTCCTAAAAACCCAATTCAAGCTATGACTGATGGTAATATGTTGCAAATCATTACCTTCGCCATATTTATAGGCATAGGTATAATCATGGTTGGTTCTAAGGCAGATGCAGTTCATAGGTTATTTGAACAAACAAATGAAGTGCTCATGTTTATTATTACAATGATCATGAATTTATTTGCACCAATTGGTACATTTGGCTTAGTTGCACATGCTTTTACTGGTGCTGGTTTTGGAGCTATTCAGCAATTAGGAATGTACTTCTTTATTGTTTTACTCGCATTAGCAATTCATTTCTTTGTAGTGTATGGTGCTGCGGTTAAATTCTTAGGCAAGTACAGTCCAGCAAAATTTTTCAAAGGATTTATCCCAGCAATTACGCTTGGATTTAGTGCTTCTAGTTCGAATGCAGCATTACCAGTTTCTATGAATTGTACTAAAAAAATGGGTGTTCGACCGGAAATTGCTTCTTTTGTTCAACCACTTGGTGCAACAATTAACATGGATGGTACAGCAATCATGCAAGGGGTCGCAACAATATTTATTGCACAAATATCGGGTGCCAATTTAACATTTGGCCAACTAGTTACTGTTGTTATTATTGCAGTAGTTGCATCCATTGGTACAGCTGGTGTACCTGGCGTTGGCTTGATTATGTTGGCGATGGTACTAAATGCGGTAGACTTAAATCCAGCAGCAATTGGTATAATCCTAGGTATAGACAGATTATTAGACATGACACGTACATCAGTTAATATAACAGGAGATGCAGCGTGTGCATTAATTGTATCTAATCATGAAGAAAAGAAACTGGTTAAAGCAAATTTAAATGAATAATTATAATAAAACTATTAAGCGAAGGAAAAGCTTATTAGAAATAATAAAAAAGACTCGAATTATATATTCGAGTCTTTTTATATATTTTTGGTGGATTAGCTTATTATATGAATATTGTAAGAACTTATAGTTTTGTAAGTAATCAATAATTCACTTTAGGATATACAATAAAATTATATATCAAACCTTTAATTGAATAAAACTCAATATCTAAAATTCCATGGTATGCTGATTGGCATTAGAGTGAGGGGGTTTTTCATACCATTTTTATAAACTATTTATAAAAATGGTATGGTTGATGATGCAAATCGCATTTTCAATTATAAATGGTAATACTAAAGTTACTTTTGGACTAGCAATTGAACTAGCTAGTTTATAATCATAAATACCAGTATTGTTTAGTGTGACAATATACTCATTTTTTGAAATAGGTTTTGCTTGTTTTTGTGAAGCAACTTTTTTGCGCTATTTTTAATTTAATTATGTTATAAGTCTATTTTTTTCATGATATTGTAAATGCTTTTGCTACTACCATAATTTGAAGCAAATAGCTCCATGAATATAATAGTAAAACTAAAAGCCATTGAAAATGTTAATACTAATTTTGATACTTTAGAAATCATTCTATTTATTATTTTTGTACTTATCAATAATAATTTTAAAAATATTATAAATAAATACTAATATTAATCC
>NZ_JAKRNS010000021.1 GCF_022346615.1 Staphylococcus sp. ACRSN
AGAATAGAGGAACATTAAAGGAGGCGGTATAGACCGCTTCTTTTTTATTACGATAAAGTCACAAAAATATTAAAAAAATACATAAAAGTTATTGTAACGTATCTACAAGTACGTTATAATAAATATAACAAATCATCACACAACATTCATTGATCTATAGGAGGTTTCAATTATGACAAAGACATTGATGTACGAAGTAAAAGATAATCAAGGTTATATAGAAAGTGAATTAATGACAGAGGACAAACTGATGCGAATTGCTCGCTTAACACGTAGACAAGCAAACGCAAGTATGAAATCGAATCAAGAGCCATATGGAGAGATTACGAGCGTACTCAAAGCCATAAACATATTAAATCAACAACAATATACAGTCGCAATGATTTAAAAAGAGAATAACGCTTATAAATTGAATAGGTAAAGGTGGTAAGCAGTAATGGGATATGAAACGTTATCTAATCTAGTATTACAATACAAAGACTTTGAGGACGGGAAACAAGTAGCAACATTAGTGTCAGAGGATTATGTTACAGAACTATATGCAGATAAAGACAAAGACTTAGTCTTCACTGAAGCAGGCAAAGAATATGCCTTTATGGAAATGATGAGTGAAGCGGATTTTGACAGAGTTAGCAAAGCAATAGAGGAATTTAAACAGAGTGAAGATGACGCAAAGGTAATAAAATTTGATTTTTTAGTTTGATTAATCAACGCAGAAATATCTCATAACAGAATAAGCGAAGCGGAGTTACAACCGCTTCTCAATATAAAATAGATGAAGAATAAATGGGAGGATTAGTGCCATGAATTTAAAACAAAGTTTAGCGTCGGGCATAGAAATTATAGAAAATGCCGAAGTAGTAAAGCGTTACAGATTTAACGCAAGTAGCTATGCCGAAGATACGAGTGAAGATATACAAGAGGCATTAAACATGTGTGATAACGAAGAGTTAGAAGCGGTCTATAGAGATACATCAGTTACATACGACGTTAGTTATCAAGGTCAGACAGTTTTGTTTGATTGCTATATTTCCGAGTTAGAAGATTTTATCAATCGATTAGTGATAAAAGATAAAGTTAGAACAATGAAAGTGAGCCAAAAACAATTATTTAACTATAGAAAAGCAAAGGTGGTACAAGAACATGAGACAATTTGAATTGAGATGTATTATAGAAAACATTGAATTAGAGTTAGAGTTTCAGGACATGACAGAAGCAGAGGAAAACGAGAAGCGGAAAGATTTAAAGCAAGTTAAAGCAGAGTTGCAGGAGTTAGAAAGTAAAGCATAGTAATCGAGCTTGCCTAATTCAAAGCATATATACACAAGGGGTTAGGTAAGCTAATATAATAAATGATATAAAGGAGAGTAAGAGAAATGATGGAATATCAAGAACTACATAAATTTGACGATATGAACTGGTTTGACAGAAGCATGGAAGTATATAAGATGTTGACCACTAGCGAAGACCAAGCTAAAGTTGCCACGCTAATAGTAGCGATACTAACAATAGGCGTTGTTTTAGTGATGTTAATGAAACCATTAGGTCGATGGTGGAAGAGCTTGCTTATCTATGTGCCTATAGCATTTCTTATTTGTATCGTTACACTATTTCTTTATAGTTGGTATGTATCGCACCAAAACGTAGGTGTAGGTTATTATGAAGCGAATATAAAGCCTGACAAAGTAGAAACAGTACAGAATATTGGAAAAGGCTATAAATCGATTATAAGGATTCAAGATGATAAAAATAAAAGTGTGAAGTTAGAGTATCAAGGCAAGAAAATAAAAAATAACGATAATGTTCAAGTACGTACACGTGATATGATAGTGAACAAAGATGATCCAAGAAAAATAGATTTTGATATTGAATCAGAGAATGCATATCAAATCATTCACAATGGCAAAGAAATGAAATTAAGTGGTGTTGATGCGTTTTTTAGCAACTTGTCTAAGTGAGTATAAGGGAAGTGAAATATATGAACGAACCCAGTAAAAATAATCTTGATAACAAACTAGCTATAGCGTGGCTAGTTATTGTATATCTACTCTTTATGTTTGGGGCGTATATTGTACTTGATTACATCATACAAGGGAAATATAGAAATCTAGCACCGAATACAACGGAGACGACTTGGTGGTCAATGGGTAAAGATGAGGCATTAGTATACCTTGGTAATATAAGCATAGGTGTCATGGTCATTGTAATTATTCTAGTAATTGTTGTGAATATATTTATGGTGTTACTTGTAATCGGTGGAATTAAGGATAGGAAGCGGAAATAAAAACATAGTTTAATATGGAGGTATATATGTCTAGTGAAAGTATCATTGGAAGCTTAGGAGTGGCTATGACTGTAGGGGGAATATTAGTTTTACTTGCAAGTATAGCCGTTGGGGTAATAAGTTTCATAACAGGTAATGCAAGAAAAGATGATGGACTTAGTTATAAATCGCAATTCGTATCTGGAGTATTGTTTATTGCATTTGGTATTATTTTTAGTTCTGTTTGTATCTATATAGGTGTGTGGTCTTAAATAAAATAAAACGAGATACAGAGCAACATTAAGGAAGCGGAAAGATTAATAAGATGGATTGATAGAAGATTTTATATAAATAAGTAATTGATGTATATAACGAAAGGAAAGTGATAAGAATGAATTTATTAAGAGAAGCAAATAGAAAAGCTAATATTTTTTTAGGACTAGACTATTTAAATATTGGTATGGTAGGTTCAAATTTCGCTGCCATCATAGTGTTTACTTTATTGTATATTATTCATATGGCATTTTTGGTGTCTACAGTATTATTAATTATCAATACGTATTCAATCACTAAATTTATAGGTGCAGTGTTGGTATGGGTTGTTGTCACGTATGTATATAGAATAACTACAAATAAACTTGTACTTAAAAAGTAGTTTGTTAAATCAGAATAGTGCAGATAATCAAAGAAGCGGTTAAAACCGTTTCTTTTTTATTTTGGACGTTACAGTGTTTAACGTTAATAGACCGCTTCAGGTATGGTTGAGCTTGCTCGCTATACTCACGTCGCAAACTCAACCATAGAGGGCTTGAACATGCTCGCTACACTCACGTCGCATATTCAAGCCCCCAACACCTAAAAACGCAATTAATAAGTTGATTTTAATAGAGTAGATAACAACTTAAACATTTATAAGATGAGCTATAATAACGGGAAGCGGACAACAACGCTTCTTTTTTATTGTAATATAGTCACAAAAATATTAAAAAAATACATAAAAATACTTGAAACGTACTTACAAGTACGATATACTTATATTAACAAATCACAACAAGCATAACGAATTGATCTAAACATAAGGCGAAACGACATCATCGAATTATTAAAGGAGGCATTTATCATGACAAGTGAAGAAATAGAAACACTGTTAAAAGACATTGACGAAAATGTTGAAGATGAAGCTGATTTTTACAACGACATGATACTGAATAACGCAGATATTAAAAGCACCATCAACAAGCAATTAAAGTATAAAGAATGTTGATATAAAACGGAGATACGACTTATAAGGAGGTGGCGTTGTGGCGCATTACAGTGTATATAATACGGAAGTTAAAGAAATAAGAACGGATTTCGCATACTATACAGACAAAGCAGTATTACAAAAGGACTTTGAAACCTACTTTAAAACAACTCGAGGTGCTACAGAAGAAGAGATATTGCAATTATGGAAGTCAGACGCATATCAAATTATTGAAACACCATTGCACTTTATAGGAGAAGCAGAGAGGTGTGAAATAGGGCGCTTGTTATTAGGTAGTTCAAATAGTATTGGCGAGGGTTACTTTGACGATTTAGAAGCGGTAGAGGATTGGCAGAACGATATTAAATATATTATAGAGATTAAAGAGTTCGGTTTTGCCTCAGCTTGGTACATTGTTGTACCTCAACATCAACACCCATTTGTTATTGGCTATAAACGACATGATGGCGTGACACGTTGGGTAATGAATCATGATTATAGAAAATACTTACAATCTAAAATTTACACTATGAGTTATCAAACACTTAAAACATATACAACGATTTAAAGATAAGGAGAGATATATATGAAAAGAGTCGTAGAAATTACATTTACCGAAGCATTAACAGAGGGAAATGACGTAGCTTATTTAAATTATGCAACTGGTACAACAGAGAAACAATTATATGTAGTCGGTTATTGTGCAGAAAAACCTTTATTAAGACGTTTCACTTTGTGGGTAGACGACCAAATGATTAATTTAGGAGATCACTTATCTAATGAAGATATGATGCGTATGGAAAAAGCGTATTTTGATTTTAGAACGGCACGTAAACCAATGCTACGTTTAACGGCACAACTTCAAAATTGGTATGAAATGAGTGCTTAACATAAAGGGGGCGTCACAAATGATTAAGATGAGTCATTATTTTACAGATGTACAAGCAAAAGAATACGAGACCATGTTTGCGTTCTATGTAACGCAACTTGGTTTTGATTATATAGTTTGTGATTATGACGCAATGAAAGGCTATTTAGAGCAACTTAACGCAGAGGGTAAACTTAATGTCATTATCGAAGGTTTAAAGTTAGGTAATCAATGTATTCTGTACCTAAATGAACATGCAGAGGAGGGGTATTGTGAACCTTTATCAAGCTATAAAAAAGTATTATGAAGCGGGCTATATTTGGTTAGATGCTTATGTGCATGATTACGACGATACGCATATAGAAATACCTAATAGCGTAGAAGACATTTACCTTTACCAAGCTTTATATAAAGGGATTATCGCACCTGTAGATAAAGCATTAGGAGAAGATAATTATAACTTTGTAGGATTTGAACGAGGCGAAACAGAGGATAGTTTGAGGCTTTGCTTTGGTTATCCTGTTTCCGACACTATGGAAAGCAAAGATGGTACACAAACTATAGTTGAACATCTAAAAAGCTTAAGAGAAGAAAGTAAATAAGGAGCGTTTGCAATGAAGATTACTGATATAGAACTAAAAGAGAGTGGAAATTGTGAAACGGGTGGATTAGTACACAGTCGTGAAACGTTAGGAGAATTTATGGCAGATTTAAATGACAATGAAAAGCAGACATTAGGACAAGTAAATTTATCTTTAATCATATGTGGCATATTACCGATAGATGAATCGAATTACCCTGAAGTGCGTCAAATACCGTATTACCACGAAACGTTTAATGATTTGAACGATGTTATAGAAAGATTGTAAACCGCTTCAGGTATGGTTGAGCTTGCTCGCTACACTCACGTCGCAAACTCAACCATAGAGGGCTTGAACATGCTCGCTACACTCACATCGCATATTCAAGCCCAATACACCGAATGAGCAACTCGAAGCGGACATATAGAATGAATGAGTTAAGGAGGTTGCAAACCATGAAAGAAGAAATTGTGTGGCTATGTGAATTTTTAGATATACCTTATCAAGACGAAAAATCATTAACATTATGGCAAATTGCACATCGTACATGTAAGACAAAACAAATTGGCAATGTTAATTACAATATACAGAGTAATCAAGAGCAACTCACATTGTTTGACTACGATATATTGGAAGCAATGTAAAAAAGGATAATATATATATATGACGGAGGATTAAAGTATATGTGGAAATTAAAAAAGTTTGATACGAGTACTAGTTTTAAAGAAGTTGATGATATAGCGAATGAGTTTCTTAAATGTAATAATATAAAGGATTTTCAAATAGTAGGGTATCAAACTAGTTGGTCAGAAATGTATGAGGATTATACAACACATATTTTAATTAAATACTGGGAGGATTCCGAAAGTGATATGGAAGCCTCTGTGGTTACGAAAGAAACTATTGGAGATTACTTAATAGCGTGGTTAGATGGAGAAGACATTCAAACAAAAACTTTTAAAAACATCAAATTAGAAAATGCTATAAATTGGACTGTGAGAGCACATTATATATATAGTTTAAAAGAAGATGGAAGAATAGGAGCGTTAATTTGGATTAAAGATACAGGAGTGTTGAAGTAATAAATTACATTTAGTAGCTGATGAACAATCTGTTGTATGTATTAACGATGATGAAATGATTTGTAAGCTACCATTATAAGCTTATTAAAGATATAAGGAATAGATAACCGCTTCATATATGGTTGAGCTTGCTCGCTACACTCACGTCGCAAACTCAACCATAAAGGGCTTGAATATGCTCGCTATACTCACATCGCATATTCAAGCCCTTAACACCAAATGAGCAACTCGAAGCGGTATATAGCAGATGGGAGGGTGTTATTATGACAATGTTAAATAGAGTGGCTATTAGTACAGTGTGTGAAATACAAACGTGGTGGGGCATGAAATATAAAGGAACGGTCATAAATAAAAGACGAAAAAAGGTAGAGAATAAACGCCCTATGCACTTAGAAGTCCAAACGGATAAAGGGTATAATATGCTCATATCTGAAGACGATATCGTTAAATATGAAGCGTTAGGCTATGATAGAGATTATATTGTTTCGTTGTGTGGCGAATACTGTAATAAGTGCGGTAGCGACAATTTTAAAGTGAAATTTGAAGAAAGAAACTTAAAGATTGAGAAAGTAGCTTGTGATGATTGCGATGAAATCTTGTTTTCAAGTGAATCATAATTCGGAGGTGTCTAGATCAATTGAATGTTAATAATTATAAATGTTATCGGTACAATGAGATAAATATTGTAGTAGCAGCGACTAAAAAAGCTAACGTTTTAAGTGAAGCGGAACAAGTAAGTGAACAGTATGACGAAGCTTTTAAAAATTTAGTTAGTCGTTAAAATGATAGTAAAAAATAACACTAACAAAGCTTTGGTCGGCTGTTAGTGTTATTTTTTGTTTAATATTCCTGTGCTTAAGAAGTGTGCGTGAGCATAGTGCACTTGTTCTAATTAGAATATAGCAATCTACCTTGTATAAGTCAATATATCTATATAGCGTTAAAAGTACATAGTAATGGGAATTGAAGCGGTTTTGTCCGCTTCTTTTTTATTTATATGAAAGAAAAACGTATCGCGACTAGACACGTGTTAAAACACGTGTTAATATATAGGTAGGAGGTAAATTAGATGAGCTCATCAAGAGAAGTAATAAAAAAGATTGAACGTGATGACTGGTACTTAGTCAAAGTTGTTGGAAGTCATCATCACTTCAAACACCCGACTAAAACAGGCAAAATTACAGTCCCACACCCTAGAAAAGATTTACCTCGTGGTACTGAACGTTCAATCCTTAAGCAAGCAGGACTTTAAAAGTCCTCTTGCTACCTCTTATATTGTTGATGAGACCATTATACTAATTTACTTACGACATGACAAAGTTTCAAATCTCTAGTAAAGGAGAGGCGTAAAATGGTAGAAGAAAAGAACATTTCATTTAAAGTTGCGGCTTTATTCAGTTATATATTTACGCTATTAACTCTATTTATATCTTACGGTTATACAGTGGATTATAAAGTGAACGGTTTTAAAGTGATAGAGGCTAGTGATATCATACAGCATTCTTCAAATGCTATAAGTTTGATTGTTCTAGTCTTATCATGGCTTGGTGCTATAACATTTTTAAGTATTTCTATAATGCTCACGATATTTTGGATTAAAGAGGATTGATATATATGACTAAATGTAGAAGTGTCTACAAAGCAATCGTTGAATTGGATAACGGGGAAATTGAAAATTACCACATAACAGCAGGGGGAATAGGTGGAGCTGACAGAGTTCTCTCTAAACATATAAGAGACTATAAAATTCGGGCTATTTCTATAAAGATAAATAAAGTAGATGGAGAAAAAGCTAAAACAGATAGAACAAGGCTATATAGCTCTAGTAATGAATTGTTATTAGAAGCACCGTACTTAGTCGGTAATAAAATAGTAAGAGGCTTTAATTGGAGGGGAATATAATGAAATATTATTACTATGCAGTATTAGAAAAAGAAGACGAATATTATAACGTGTCATTTCCAGACCTAGCAGGAGTTAACACATTCGGCAAAGGAATTAATGAAGCGGTTGAAATGGCAAGTGATGCGTTAGGCGGTCATTTGATAGTTATGGAAGATGATAACGATGAGATACCAACAGCAAGTGACTTTGATACATTAGCAAAGTCATTGAAAAACAATGAACAATTACAGCTTGTAAGCGTTGAAACAAACATTATCAGAGCAAGAGAAGACAATAAAGTAGTTAATAAAACAGTTACTTTACCACAATATTTAGTTGAATTAGGGAAAAGTCAAAACGTTAACTTCAGTCAGACGCTACAGCGTGCATTGAAAGAAGAACTTAATGTATAAACGGCTATTAGGATTTTAAAGAGTACTTTCTGTTATAGGTTGATTAAAGCATGGGTTTTAAATATAGCGTATCGATCAATGATATATAGCATGAATCTTAATTAAACAAAGGGAGCGGATTATATGAACGTTAAATATTCTATTAATACATTTATCGAAGAATTAGTGGAGAGAGACACGAAGAAGCGGAAAAATAGCAAGCGGTTAGATAAAATTAAGCAGAATAAAAGAGATAGGTATCATCGCAGTTTGGATAGAAGTTTAATTATGAACTATGTATACACGCAGTCTTATATAGTGGCACTTCTAATCGGCTTATTAGTATCTTTGGCAGCACTTACAGGATTTCCTAATATGTTTAATAAAGCAACCTTTGAAGTGGGGACAACTGAAGCGATTGTTCCTATTGCAGGGCTTATATTCTTTTTAGTAGCGTTTTTTATTTATTTAGTGTCGTTTCTAATTAGCTTACCTAAATTTATCGAAAATACAGCTAATTTCTTAAAAAATAGAGGCTATCTTAATGCTATAGGAAAACAACCTAACCAAGTATTTTGGTCAATAAGAACGAATAAAGAAAAATTGAATTTCGAAATGCAGTTAGTAGAAAAGAATCCTTTAAATGCTTATGTAGTAAACGAAGATGAGAGTGTTGCTTATAGATTATATGAGTTTGTAGACTTGAATCAATCAACAGTAGATAATTTTGCTTTCATTATTCCTAACCATTTAAAGATACAAAATGAGGACTTTGAACCATGTGCAACATGTGAAGTTGTTTCTAATCAAATCAGCTTTGAAGCCATTGCAGATTTTGTTTATAGAGCACATCAAGACATAAAAGAGATTGAACATAAAAGATATAAATCAGCGGTTGCTAACTTACCTATGCATCAACAGAACTCAAAAGCAGCGGTTCTAATTGATGACTTGAATAAGTAAAGCAGATGCAAATATAAAAGTATTATAATTAGTCTAAGAAGCGGATAATACCGCTTCTTTTTATTTATAAATAACAACAAAAATATTAAGTAAATACATAAAAACGCTTGAAACGTATCTACAAGTACGATATAATATAGGTATACCAGTTAGGAAAGGAAGTTAAAACTATGGCGAATACTTGTATGTATGGCATGACAGTAGACGGAGAACCAAGAGATATTGAAACATTAGCTAGTTACTTAAAAGGAGAGCAAGAACGTAAGCTATTTGGTGTAAGAAGTGATGAAACGTATTACGGCAATCATCATGGCTTACATGTAATTAATGGAGGCTGTAAAAACACAGTTGAGCGAAGCATGTTAGGTACTGAATATAGCTATTACCATGACGCAGACGACAAAACACCCTATACAACATTAGAACAGCTTTCTAAAGAGTTGAACTTACGTATAGATGTGCAGGGCGTTGAAGAGTTTAGAGAGCGATTCATTATTAATAAAGGTGTAATTGAATACGAAGCGGATTAATCCCCCGCTTCTATTCTCAATACTATATAGGGGTGATTTTAATGAAATGGATAACTTACAAAGACAGTTATAGGCTTGTAGATTACGAGGACGGTATTATAGCGCTAGAACATTGGAACGGGTGGATATATGTACCCGTAAAGCACTATATGAACCGTACTAGAGCATTAGAGGCATTTGAATATTTAAGTAATAATGTTGATTTAACTAAGCATATGTATGAAATAGATATTGATTTAATCATTCGTAATAGCTCAGCCCATTCATCAGTATAGAGGGGGACTTTCCCCCCACCTCTATACATTAAATACAAAGCCATAGTTTGAGTTGCTATTAACCTAAGAAGCATATAGAAGCTTACGCAGTAATCAATAATACATTATAGCCCACTGCTACTTTAATAAGGGTGTTTATTATAGAAGTTAAGGAAATGGACGCTACAGAGTGCCACACAGCGTTCTATAAAGGAGGAAATGAAATATATGGAAGCTATTAAGACTTACTCAGTGTTTTATAAAGAGGGCATGGGAGTTTTAGACTATAAAGGAACTTATGACAGCAAAATGAAAGTGTATGAGGATATAAACATTAATTTTGAAGCTGAAGACTATGTGGTGCATGAACAAGACGCTAAAGAAGAGATAGTAACAGATACAGCAACTTATTTAATTGTAGAAGCTAATGTAAACGATCGATTGATTGTAGGGATTATAGAATGAATTTAACTAACGAAGGAGGAAAAATATATGGATATGTATATGTTGATTTACAGTGAAGAAATGCCAATGGCAAATACGACCTTTTTAGGTGTTTTTGAGACTAGAATGCAAGCAGAAGCAGCAAAACAAAATAACATTAGAAATATGGAAGATGCTGAAGATGAAATGTATTCAATTATTAAGACTGAAATAAATAAAAAGCAAAATAAGGTATTGGGTGTCCCCTATAAGGTTTAAGAACTGAAATATATAAATAGGAGTTGTTTGAAATGAAAATTATAGAAAACAATCATAATTTTAGATTATTTCAATTTGATGAAAATTGTATAGCGCTAGAATATTTAGTGAATGATACTATAAAAGGTATTAAAATATATAACGATGTAAAGCAAGCTAGAAATGAATTTCATACGCTTTGTGAGAATCATAATATGGAAATAAGCATAGAAAAGCAGGAGTTAGACATTTTAGTAGCATATAGAAGCGGTTCAGTTCCCCCACTACTTTTATAAAGAAAACTATAACTATATAAACAAAGGGGTGCAGTAAATGGAAACTATCAAACGTGATGGTAGCTATAGATTGATTAAGTTTAGCGATAAGTTTTTTGTATTGGACTATAGTAACCAAACATTCGGGATTGCAGTTAAAACATATATAAATGAAGTACAAGCAGTTAGCGAGTTTGAAACGTTGTGTAAATATTACGATACAAATAAGAGGATAGATAAAAGCAAACTAGAAAGTATGGTTAGTAATATATATTAATCATATACAAGCAAATATGTCCCCTACTTACACATACAAAGCCACCTATAAATATAAGCATCTTTTGTAGCATAGAAATAAACATAATTATAAATAGATAAATCCATAATATGATGAGTGAATTATTACTTATCATATTATGGACTTTAATATTGATTAATATAATTATTTAAATAAGGGTTTATATATGGTTAAGTGCAAATATAAATATAAATACTAAAGTAAGTATATAATAAAGTATATCTATCCTTGATTAACTAAGTACTTGAATAGGTATTAATATATGTATAAGTATATGTATATATTAAGACATTTATAAGTATAATAGTAGGTATTTAACTACATATAGAAACATGTGTATAGAGAAGTATAAAATGATATATAATTAAAGTTAATTATTGTAGGTATATAAATAAGTATACATATACATATTTATATAGATAATTGTTTGAATATTTATGTTCAGTAACTAAATAGAATTTAGCGATGTATAAAATTATGAGAAATAAGATTAAAACAAGAAAAAAGGAAAAAATAAAGACGCTGAGAAACGCAATATATTGCACTGATTAATAGAGTGGCGCACGTATGGCTTCATTGATTGGTAAGGACTCCTCAAAATATTAATTACAAAAGTATTAATAAAATACATAAATTACTTGAAACGTATCTACAAGTACGATATAATGTAATTAACAAATCACATAAGGGGTTGCTAATTATGGAAGCAAAAAACATTGCTAAAAATATAAGAAAAGAACTTAAAGAAAATTATGGTTACTCTAATAATCAAGTTAATGTGAAAACGAGAGATGCACAAGTGATCAATATTATTATTAAAGATTGGAATGTGAAATATAAAGATGTAGAAGAAGTAGCAAAACGAAACGAAGAATATCAAACTGATGAAGTAACAGGTGAAATACTAATGGGAGGTAATACATTTGTTTTTGTAAAAAATCATTGTGTTAATCCTGCATATGTAGAAATGGGAAAAGCGTTATTTCAATCTATCGAAGAAAACAAAGAGGATAAAGAAGATGTATGTGTAGCATTTGTAAATGATAACATAAAAGTACATTTACTTGATATAGGTCAAAAGAATGCTAGATATATAATTGATACAAAAAAAGAAAGAACTCAATCATCAATTCTTTATAGCGCTGAACAGTTTGCAGAACATTTGACTAGAGTAGAATTATAAAATAATTCTACTCTTCATTTTATAGGCTTAAATAATTATAATACTAATACATATAGATATATAAATATATAAATATGATAGAGCTTAATCTAATGTTATTAAATGAAAATAGATTAATACAAATTAAATGAATAGAAACACTCTATAATATCTTTGATATATAGCAAAGATTAAAATATAAATTAAATAATATTATTTGAGTATATATATTAAAATTAATAGAGCGACACGTATTTTATAGTTTCAAAATAGGGAATATGATGTTATAATTTAGGTACATATAAAACTATTCCCATTAATTGGAATTATATTATTAAGGGTGTTTTATAAATAGAAATATACTATAAAATAGTTAATTATTACTATATTATACAGTCTATATTTCTGGGTATAAACATTATATAATTCTATCGTTATTTATTATAAATATAGTCCCTAAAGTAGAATATAACAGTAACTATAATAAACCGCATATTTACGAGTATGAGCATCAATATAGGCATAAGTATCCATATACTCATGTATCTAAAAAAGTATTAGAATATTGGAGGAATTATAAATGGCTTATAAAAAAACTCAAAATAAACTTAAAATCACTAAGTCAAAAAGTGAAAATATTTACGAATTTGTTTTTGATGTAGTTAGTTGGCAAAAATTATGTGAAAGCTTGAATATGAGTAAAAGTGCGCTTTTTAGATATAAAGCCAAATTAAAAAATCTTTATAAAGAGAAAGAAGCATTTGAAGCCTTCTCAGAAATATTCACAATAAAAGAGATGAACGTTATCATAGAGCTATTTAATGACTATATAAAGAACCCCGAGAACTATGAGAAAAAGAAAAAGAAAAATGAAGTTGATTTGGAAGAACAAAAAGATATTGTTAATAAGAACTTAGCACCTATGAATATGCATTATGATGAAGATGTAAGCAATAATGATGGTGTGTAGGAGGTTTTAAAATGGCTAATGAATGGCATTTCACAATAGATATACCGCCAATCGCGACCCCTAGACCTGAGTTTAGAAGAACGAAAGATGGCAGGACAATAACATACTATCCTCAAAGATACGCTGATTATATGGCGAGTGTACAAGAGAAGCTGCAAGAACAAGGGGCAATAAACGACTTGTTTTATAATGTATTAAAAACCCCATTAGGAGTTAAGGCGGAGGTTTACTTTTATGTAAAAGCTCCGAAGCATCAAAAGAAATTAAATTCAATAATGAAAACCACTGCTCCTGATATAGATAATCTTGTAAAAGCTGCATTTGATAGCATATTTAAAGGTCTTAAAGTGAAAGACAGCCGTATTTGTATGTTAACTGCTGCTAAGTTTCAAACGCTAAATAATCCAAGAACTGAAATTACATTGCGAGGTGTTGAATAATGGTAACGAACATAGATATTTGGCGCGACATTGAACGTATGATGGATAAGGCAGAAAGCGAAATGGAGAGCTATTTAAGTGTATTAAGCGATAGACACGATTATATGACTGCTTATAGACAAGAATATAGAAAATTAAATGAGGCTATAAGTAGTGTGAAAAATAGTTTGATTAAGGCGGAGAGCGAGAATGAAGAAAATGAGAAAATTCTAAAAAGAGTTTTAAATAAAATAGATGAACGTATAGAAGTATTACATCACGAGAAGCGTTATTATATCGATGAATCTATAACCGACGAAATAAAGGACTTACAAAAGGCTAAAGATATACTATATACAAAGAAATTAAAGGCTGATGATTTACAAGAGGCAAGTATTATATTAAGTAAGAGAAAAGTCGTTGGGACAGGCGTGGAAGAGTTAACGGTTGGTAATGCAACGAACAGCACACTGGAAAAAGTATTAAAGCTAATAGAAAGCGTTGAGGACGATTATTTAAGTAGTTTCAAGGATTATAAAAATGCATGTGAAAATAGTGATGAGGTTTTTGAGTCTTTTGATGATATTGTAGGGGTTTTATTAGAGTATCGTTTTGTTGATGAGGCTAACGAGTTGATAAACTCTTTACCAGATATTGAAGAGACTAGAAGAAAGAGACCTGATCCCGAAAACCTCTTATCAATTTTAGTTCCTATTAGGAGCAATGGGTTAGAGTATTGGAAATCGAATTATAATAACAGTCATGCGCACGACCATAATATAGCCTTTGCGGATGCAGTTGCATATGCTAGAAGGGCATTGCTAGAAAATAGAGAGTTTAAAGGTACAGAAAGTGCGTTCAATGACTTAAACAAAGCTTACAAGGGTTTGAAAGATTATATGGAATCTAGGTATCACGAGCTAGGGGGTACACCTCATAATTATCATGGGCATGAGAATCGACATTAGTCATTGACTGATGTCTTTTTATTTGCCTTTTAAAGACCGTTTTAGAGGTATTTACTATATTTAGGACATAAACCCTTATATCGCAGAAATGTGTGCCTGTATGGACGTGTGACGGGTGTATATTTGCTTGTTGGAGATAAAAGTGAGGTTGCCAAAAATATTTAGGCGCCTATGAAAAATAAATAAAATTCTTCCAACATATCAATAATATATTATAAAAACAATATAAAATCAACCAATAAAATACCGAAGGTATAAAAATATAAATAGCTTCACCCATTATATATTAGAACATAAGTATAAAAAAATTATACAATATAAAATCAAGACGACCAGTCTCAGAAATGGGAACGAGAAGAAACGGACACAAAAGGCAGTCCCCAAATCGGGAACGAAGAACAAGTACTATGGGCTGTCAGCCCATAGTACTTGTTCTTCGTTCCCGATTTGGGGACTGCCTTTTGTGTCCGTTTCTTCTCG
>NZ_JAKRNS010000022.1 GCF_022346615.1 Staphylococcus sp. ACRSN
CATAGTAATTTTATGAAATATATTTTGATTAAGTATATTTCTAAACTAATTATTATCCGTTATCTAGGCAGAAGGAATCGAAATAAACTTGATAGTAAAATTATTCAAAGTTTACTATCAAGTTTATTTATAACTTTAGTATGTATATTCATTACACCAATAATAGGTGTACCTATTGGTTTAATAGCATATTTTATTTTGGTGTTCGATGAAGATAATGAGTAATTATTGTTTTAAGTAGCAAAAAATAAATTGGTTAGAATGAATAAAAAATTGAAGATAATAACAAAAGTATTAGATGGTTTGGCGTTTATCTGTGTAGCTTTGCTATTTTTAAAATATGCTGTTATGTCAGCAAATATGATGTTTGATTGGAATTTAAGATGGTATTTTCTAGAAGATATTCCACATATGGCAATTATCTTATTTTTATTGATGTTCATTTTTTCAGTACCATCCGAAATGATTAAAGATAAACAAAAAGAAAAACATGACAAACAAATGTTATAAAGTTTAAATTGATAAACTAAACTTATATTATTAGGCCATAGTATAATACTTAAAGAAACTAGCAACTAAATAGCATAAATTGATTATTTAAAAGAAAAATGATGATTACACGAAAAAGGATCAATGGATAATTAGTTTTATTGTAGGAATATTAGCTATTTAATTATATTTTACGTAGGTCATTCAACAATTATTCTTTCTTTGTTTTGTGGCGCTATTGGCTTAATTAGTAATATTTATGTTTCAATTATTTCAAATAAGTATAAAAAGCAACGAAGAGAAAAAATAACTCGTTGCTTTTTATACTTATTTTAATTTCCTGGTTTTAGTAATTACATTCATTAAGTTAGTCTATCTTGTTCGCTACTTTTGTATACAGTTAATAGAATAGGTATGAAATACAAAATTAATTGTAATGTCCGATAGGTGTTCTACAAGGTCCTAAATGAAAACTTTTTTGATTGTGTGCTTTTTTAATATTGAATATTACATTACCCTTAAATGATTCAGTAATTTGCTTTTCTATAATCTCCAATTCATTCATTGCTATATCATTCTTATTTAGTATCCTTTTAAACCAATTAGTAATTTCTACTGGATAAATATTACCAACTATTGAAGATAATCTATTATATCCTATATCAACTTTTTCTTTAAAACCTAGCTCACCACCTGCATAATAGAAGAATGGTTTTTTTATGTTCTTTTTTAAAGTTGTCAATTTCGTATTATCACCGGCATCTTTAATGCCAATTACATTAATAATAGAACTTAGTTCTATGGTTGCCTCTGTTGATAGATCGAACCCTGTGCGACTAGGATTATTATATAGAATAGTTTCCTTATCGGCTATTGCTATGATTGCTTTTGCATAATTGATTGCTTCATTTTGCGAAGGCTTGATATACGGTGGGAAACCTAGCATAATTCCAGAAATATTAGTCTGATTTATAGCTTCTGCAATTTTTTCAGCCTCTTTTTGCCGAATTGAGGAAACTCCAAATATAATTTCCATATGATTGACAATATCATCTTCATTTAACGCATTAACTAATTCTATTTTTTCATCTAATGATAGACTGTGTTGTTCACCAGTTGTTCCACATACTAGTACGGATTCTATACCATTTTTATAAAGATACTTTATAAATTCAATCGTACGAGTTGTATTTAATTCCTCATTATCATAAAAAGCCGTAGGTATAGCAACGTGCATTGGTTCTGTTATCATAAAAAACTTCCTTTCAAAATAATCCAAAACATATTTTGTTGCAAATGCAACAATTTTGTTATTTTGAATATATCATAAATGAAAGATTAAAAATAGTAATAAAATTGTAGTTGAATTAAATTAATAAAATAAGGTCTATTAATAATTGAAAAATAACAAAAGAATAATTCTGAAATAAGCCTTATATTCGAAATTATCATGATGTTTTGAATATAATTTCAGACGAATTTATATTTTGTGTTGACAAATAACTAAGATGCTCGTATTATTTTAGTTAATTACTTTTTGCAACTAAGGTTGCTATTTGAAAGTATTAGTAACATATATGAAACGTAGCATACAGAAAGCTAATGGTTGATGGAAATTAGCACGACATATATAGTGAAATGGGCTTTTAGATGTATAATAAAATAAATTTTAAAGTGAACAAATGAAATTGTTAACTAAGGTGGCACCACGGTAACGCGTCCTTACAGAATGCGTTATAGTGGTGTCTTTTTATATTCAGAAAAATTGAAAACAAGATGTAGTAGGTTATGTAGAAGTAGTTACAGAAAGTTAGTGGTTGATGGAAACTAACACTCACATAAACTGAAGTTGGGTTTTGTTGGATTAAAAATTTAATTATTTAGAGAGAGTAGAGACTTTATTCTACTAATTTAGGTGGTACCGCGCGACAGCGTCCTTAACTTTGATTGAGTTAAGGATGCTGTTTTTTATTAGGAGGTAAAATAAATGAAATTATATTATGAAAAAATAAACGCTGAAGTAACACCGGAAGCTTTGGCGAGATTAAGAGATAAAAAAATTGTTCTAGAAAGTTCTGATCAATCACAATTAAAGGGCCGTTATTCTATCGTGATTTTTGATACGTATGGATCTGTAACTTTAGATGATGAAACATTAGAGATTTCAACAGAAAATAAACATGAAATAATTGATGAATCTCCATATCAAGCTTTGAAAGATTTGGTAGATCAATATAAAGCTGAAATTGACGATGAAACATTAGCGGATTTACCTTTTATTTCAGGATTTGTGGGTTCATGCAGTTTTGATTTAGTCAGACATGAATTTCCGATTTTAAAGAAAATCAAATTGGCAGATCATCCTCAACATGATGCTAAATTCCATATGGTTGAAGATGTTTATGTATTTGATCACTATAAAGAACAATTGTTTGTTATTGCCACAGATTTATTTTCTAATCAAACAGAAATAGAATTAAAGCAACGTGTTAAAGATAGAGTTGCCGAATTGAAACGTATCGAACTGTTTCCTGAGTATAAAACACATACGATAGCGAACAAAAAAATTCAAGCTAATATGACACAGAAAGAATTTGAGCAAACGGTAAGTGATATGAAGGCATTAATACAAAAAGGTGATATGTTCCAAGTTGTCCCTTCAATCATTTATAGCTATCAGCATCAATTTGGTGTGCATTTACAACAATTATCATATCAATTATATCAAAATTTAAAACGTCAAAATCCAAGCCCATATATGTATTATCTTAATATTGACGATCCAATAGTTGTAGGGAGTTCACCAGAGAGTTTCGTGAAGGTGAAGGGAGATACAGTAGTTACAAATCCGATTGCTGGAACGATTAAACGTGGAAGTACAGAAGCTGAAGATAGAGAAAATGAAACAACACTCAAAAATGATGAAAAAGAATTAAGTGAACATAGTATGCTTGTAGATTTAGGTCGAAATGACATTCATAGAATAAGTGCTACAGGTACTTCAAAAATAGAAAAATTGATGGCAATTGAGCGATATGAACATGTAATACACATCGTAAGTGAAGTGACAGGTAAATTAAATAACAACTATTCGCCTATGTCAGTCGTTGCAAGTCTATTACCAACTGGTACGGTTTCAGGTGCACCAAAATTGAGAGCAATTCAACGTATTTATGAAGCACAACCTAATAAACGTGGTATTTATAGCGGTGGTATAGGATATATCAATTGTAATCACGATTTAGATTTTGCATTAGCTATTCGAACGATGATGATCGATGAAACACATGTCAATGTTCAAGCTGGTTGCGGTGTTGTTTATGATTCCATTCCTGAAAAAGAATATGAAGAAACAAAATTAAAAGCTAAAAGTTTATTGGAGGTATCACCATGATTCTTATAGTCGATAATTACGATTCATTTACTTATAATTTGGTCGATATGGTTGCTAAGCAAGAACAGGTCATTGTTAAATATCCAGATGATAATGAAATCTTTGATTTAGACGTAGATGGTGTATTAATTTCACCTGGTCCAGGACATCCACTTGATACAGATGATCTAATGTCTATCATTGAACATTATAAAGAAAAGCCAATTTTAGGTGTTTGTTTAGGTTCACAAGCACTAACAACATATTATGGCGGAGATGTTATACAGGCTGATCGTATTAAACATGGAAAAACTGATCAGATGAGAATAAAAAGTGAAACACGCTTATATAAAAATATTCCAGAATATTCTGAAATAATGAGATATCATTCATTAATAAGTAATCCTGAAACATTTCCTGAAACTTTAAAAATAACTGCTGAAACTGAAGATTGCATTCAATCATTTGAACATTGTGATGTTTTGCATTTTGGGATTCAGTACCACCCAGAATCATTTGCAACTGAATATGGTGAAAACATTATCAAGAATTTCATCAATATAGTGAAGGAGGCAAAAGATAATGCAATTACAAACAAAGCTAAATCAATATAAATCACTAAATCAAGAAGATATGAACGAATTTATATCAAATCTCATTAATACAACATTAACGGAAACAGAAAAAGTGAAGTTGTTAGAAACCTTTTCAGAAAAAGAGATTACACAAGAAGAATTAACATACATTTCTAAAAGCTTAATTCATTCTATGTATGAGGAGCAACCGGTATATCCAAATAGTATGTGCGTGTGTGGTACAGGTGGAGATAAGTCAAATAGCTTCAATATATCTACAACTGTTTCATTTGTAGTTGCAAGTGCAGGTGTCCCAGTAATCAAACATGGGAATAAAAGCGTAACTTCTGCTTCCGGTAGTACAGATTTACTCAATGAGATGAATATAGCAACAAGAACAGTAGCTGACACACCAATAGAATTAAAGACAAAAGGGTTAGTCTTTTTAAGTGCAACGGAAACTTATCCAATAATGAAAAATATTCAGCCAATCAGAAAGCAACTGAATACACCTACAATTTTTAATATTACTGGGCCAATCATTAATCCATTTAACTTAGATTATCAAGTGATGGGAGTTTATGAAACATCAAAATTAGATAAAATCGCACATACATTAGCAGATTTAGGACGTAAAAAAGCGATTGTAGTTCATGGTGCTAATGGTATGGATGAAGCAACACTATCTGGTGATAATATTATATATGAAGTTACTGAATCAGGAAAAGTCATCAATTACACTTTAAATGCATCAGATGTAGGACTGAAGTTTGCTGATAATGACGAATTAGTTGGTGGCAACCCGAAAGATAACTTTGAAATTACTAAAAACATACTAAATGGTACTGATCAATCTGCCAAAAGAGATGTTGTTGTGTTGAATGCAGGAATTGCATTATATGTTGCTGAAAAAGCTGAAAATATTAAAGATGGTGTTGAAAAAGCACAATTTTTAATTAATGAGGGTAAAGCATTAGAACAGTACAATCAAATGGGAGGAAAAACGTATGACTATATTGGATGAAATCGTAGAATATAAAAAAGATTTAATAAAGGTAGGCTATTACGAAGAAAAATTAGAATCCCTACCAAAAATTGATGTATCTCATAAAACTACATTAGAAGCACAATTAGCACAATCTAATGATTTGGCAGTTATAGCTGAAATAAAATCAAAAAGTCCATCGCTTGATAAATTGCCCGAAAAAGATTTAGTACAGCAAGTTAAAGACTATGAATATTATGGCGCAAATGCAGTATCGGTATTAACCGATGAACGTTATTTTGCTGGCAGCTATGAAAGATTACAAGAGTTAACAGTTGAGACCAACTTACCAGTACTATGTAAAGATTTTGTTGTTGATCGAATTCAGATTGACTTAGCAAAACAGGCGGGTGCTTCAATCATTTTATTAATTGTTAATGTCCTTACAGATAAAGAATTACGTGATTTATATGATTATGCTACATCATTAGGTCTAGAAGCATTAATTGAAGTACATGATAGACATGAATTAGCACGTGCTTACAAGCTAGATCCTAAAATTATCGGTGTAAATAATAGAGATTTAAAACGCTTCGTAACAGATGTACTGCATACAAATGAAATATTAAAAGACAAAAAACCAGGATATTATTATATTTCAGAGAGTGGTATACATGACAAACAAGATGTTGAAAATGTTATAGATTCAGGGATTGACGGTTTACTTATTGGTGAATCACTGATGAAAAGTGATAATTTAAGTGAATTTCTACCAAGTTTAAAATTAGATAAGGTGTATGTGTAATGAAATTGAAGTTTTGTGGATTTAAGACATTAGAAGATATTGAAAAAGCAAAATTTTTAAATGTTGATGCACTTGGCTTTATACATTATCCAAGAAGTAAACGCTTTGTAGATGTAGCTACAATTCAACAATTTACAGAACTAATTCCAGACACAAAAGAAAAAGTGGTTATCGTAGTAAATCCTGAAATAGCTACCCTGTATGATTTGATAACGCGCACTGGCATTACAGCAATTCAATTACATGGTGATGAATCATTAGAAACTATAAATTATATCAAACAGTTAGCACCAAAGTTAAAAATAATTAAAGCTTTACCTGCCAATGATGTAGAAACACTGCAACAAGCTATACAATATTATAAGCAGGCAATTGACTTATTTATAATTGACACACCATCTACAGATTATGGTGGTACTGGAAAAGTATATGATTGGACAATATTGGAAACATTGAAAGATATTAATTATTTAATTGCTGGTGGCATGAATTTAGAGAACATAAAAAAATTAGAGCGACTACAATTGAGTCATATTGGTTATGATATCGCTAGTGGTATCGAGACGAATGGCAATAAAGATAGTAATAAGATGAATGAGATAATAGAATTTGTGAAAGGGGAATAATATAGTGGTAAAAAAAATACAGACAGAAGCAGATGAATTTGGATTTTTTGGAGCATATGGCGGTCAATATGTACCGGAAACATTGATGCCTGCAATTCAAGAATTAAAAGCAGCTTATAAAGAAGCGCAAAAGGATCCAGCTTTCCAAAAAGAATTAGATGGTTACTTAAAGGATTACGTGGGGCGTAGTACCCCATTAACATATGCTGCGTCGTATACAGAACAATTAGGCGGTGCAAAAATCTATCTGAAACGAGAGGATTTAAATCATACAGGTGCACATAAGATTAACAACGCTTTAGGTCAGGCATTATTAGCGAAACGTATGGGTAAAAATAAACTTGTAGCAGAAACAGGTGCTGGGCAACATGGGGTTGCAAGTGCAACTGTCGCAGCATTATTTGATATGGAACTCGTCGTTTTTATGGGTGAAGAAGATATTAAACGTCAGTCGCTCAATGTATTTCGAATGGAATTGTTAGGTGCTAAAGTAGAACCAGTTACTGAGGGGCAAGGAACGCTATCAGATGCAGTAAATAAAGCATTGCAGTACTGGGTTAGTCATGTCGAAGATACGCATTACTTATTAGGCTCAGCATTAGGTCCAGATCCATTCCCAACTATGGTCAGAGATTTTCAAAGCGTTATAGGTTCAGAAATTAAAACGCAAATTCTTGAAAAGGAAGGGCGTTTACCTGATGCAGTCGTAGCTTGTGTTGGTGGTGGCTCGAATGCAATAGGTACATTCTATCCGTTTATACACGATGATGTTAAACTATATGGTGTAGAAGCAGCAGGTGAAGGAATTGATAGTGAAAAACATGCACTTGCAATAAATAAAGGTAGACAAGGCGTGTTACATGGTACAAAAATGTATTTAATCCAAGATGATAATGGTCAAATACAATTAGCACATTCAATTTCAGCAGGATTAGATTATCCTGGTGTAGGACCTGAACATTCTTATTATCATGATATAGGTCGAGTGACATACGAAACTGCTAGCGATAAACAAGCTATGGATGCATTGGTAAGATTTACTAAAGCAGAAGGTATTATACCTGCCATTGAAAGTGCACATGCATTAAGTTATGTAGAAACATTAGCTCCAAAAATGAATGAAGATGATATTCTTGTTGTAACCGTATCTGGACGTGGTGATAAAGATATGGAAACAATAAGAAATTATATGCAAGAGGATGGTGACCATAATGCATAAACTTTTTATACCATATATCATGGGTAATAAAGGTTTTATAGAAAATGTAAAAACGCTAAGTAACTCAGGTGCAGATATCATTGAAATTGGTGTCCCGTTTTCAGACCCAGTTGCCGATGGCCCTGTTATTATGGAAGCTGGTAGTAAAGCAATAGCAGAAGGTGTTAATGTTCAATTCATTTTAGATGAATTAAAAGCCCATAAAAATCAAATAAAAAGTGATTTTGTATTAATGACTTATTATAATATTATTAATTTTTATGGTGAAGATGCATTTTTTGCGGCATGTGAAGATGCTGGTGTCTATGGACTGATTATTCCAGACCTTCCATTTGAGTTACTAGAGCAATTAAAGTCACGTCATCCTGAAAGAAAATTGAAAATCATCTCGTTAATAGCTATGACTACGTCTGAAGAACGCATTCAACAAATTGCACAAAAAGCAGAAGGATTTATTTATACGGTTACAATGAATGCAACAACTGGTGAAAATGGTAAATTTCACCCAGAATTAAAATCTAGAATTAAACAGATTAAATCTATAGCAAATGTACCTGTAGTTGCTGGATTTGGTATAAGAACACCAAATCACGTTAAAGATATCATAGAGGCCTCAGATGGCGTTGTTATTGGTAGTGAAATTGTTAGACGCTTTGCAGAGGATAATCGCACAACAACAAGTTCATACCTTGCTACTATAAGAACTGCATTAGATAGTTAAAAGCTTAAACAACAGAAAATGTTATATAAGATGAATACTATTGAATTAGTAAGGGTAAATAAGTAAAGGAAATAATTTGTTAAAGATAAAATTTCTTGAAATTTTACGTATATTTTATTGAAGAGGTGACTTATTTTGAGTAAAAAAGTCTTATTTATATTAACAAGTAGAGATCAATATGATGATGGTACACCAACTGGATTATGGTTGGAAGAAGCTAGTGAGCCATATAATATTCTAACTGAAGCAAATATTGATGTTGATATTGTATCTATCGAAGGTGGCGAAGTGCCATTAGATCCTAATTCAACACAAAATAATGAACTTGATCAATACGATAATTTTGTAAAAGAAATTAAGGATGTAGCTGGTATTGAAACAGTAAATGTTTCAGAATACGATGCAGTTTATCTTCCAGGTGGACATGGTACGGTGTTTGATTACGCACATAATCAAAAATTAGCATCAATTTTAGCTGATTTTAAATCAGATGGTAAATTTATTTCCTCTGTTTGTCATGGCCCAAGTGCATTTGTAGGCGCAAAAGATAATGAGGGCAATTTCTTAGTTAAAGATGTCACTTTAACAGCATTTACAGATGAAGAAGAACGTGCCATGGGCTTAGATGATAAAGTACCATTCTTGACACAAACAGAACTTGAAAATCAAGGTGCAAAATTTGTTGTTAAAGATAATTTCACTGAACATGTGGAAACAGATGGTCAATTTATCACTGGTCAAAATCCACAATCTAGTGTTGAAATAGGTAAAACTTTGCGTGATGCCTTAAAATAAATTAAAATATAATTAAAGGCTTGATTAAAAAAATTAAGCAATATTAAACTGGAGAACTATATGTTTTCCAGTTTTTATACTTTCTAGTGATTAGGAATGAATTATTATTGAATACAAACTCAAAATAAAGTGTGAATTTATAATTGTTTTCAAGAAAACGTTATAATATGCGTTAAATCAGCATCATAGAATATAGGTATTGATTTAGTTTTAGAAATGAATATTGTATAATAATAAGGATTGAAGAATATATTATTAGAAATAGAATTATAGACATTTAGGAGTATATAAAATGAAATTTACTAATTTGACTGCAAAAGAATTCGGGACATTCACAGATAGTATGCCATATAGCCATTTCACTCAAATGGTTGGTAACTATGAATTGAAAATTGCAGAAGGTACAGAAACACATCTAGTAGGTATAAAAAATAATGAAAATGAAGTTATTGCAGCTTGTTTATTAACTGCTGTGCCTGTAATGAAATATTTCAAATATTTTTATACCAACAGAGGACCAGTTATTGATTTTGAAAATAAAGAACTTGTACATTATTTCTTTAATGAATTATCTAAATATGTAAAGAAACATCGAGCACTTTACCTTAGAGTAGACCCTTATTTACCTTATCAGTATCGAAATCATGATGGGGAAGTATTGGAAAATGCTGGACATGATTGGATATTTGATAAAATGAAACACTTAGGATTTAAACATCAAGGTTTCCTAACTGGCTTTGATCCTATTGTACAAATTAGATTTCACTCAGTTTTAAATTTAAAAGATAAGACTGATAAAGATGTTTTAAATGATATGGACGGTTTACGTAAGCGTAATACTAAAAAAGTTCAAAAAAATGGTGTGAAGGTAAGATTTCTTGAAGAAGATGAATTACCGATTTTCAGATCATTTATGGAAGATACTTCAGAAACAAAAGCATTTGAAGATCGAGATGATAGCTTTTATTATAACCGTTTGAAATATTATAAAAACAGAGTGCTAGTTCCATTAGCATACATGGACTTTGATGAATATATAGCAGAATTGACATCAGAAAGAGAAATACTAAGCAAGGATGTTAATAAAGCACTTAAAGACATTGAAAAACGTCCAGAAAATAAAAAAGCTTACAATAAACGAGATAATTTAGAAAAGCAACTTATTGCTAATCAGCAAAAAATTGATGAAGCGAAAGAATTACAAGAAAAGCATGGAAATGAATTGCCAATTTCAGCAGCATTTTTCATCGTAAATCCATATGAAGTTGTCTATTATGCAGGTGGAACATCCAATGAATTTAGACATTTTGCTGGAAGCTATGCAGTTCAGTGGACTATGATAAATTATGCTTTAGATAATAATATAGACCGATATAATTTCTATGGTATTAGTGGGCATTTCACAGAAGATGCTGAGGATGCAGGTGTTGTTAAATTCAAAAAAGGCTTTAACGCAGATGTAATTGAATATGTAGGTGATTTTATTAAACCAATTAATAAACCAGCATACAAAATTTATACAATATTAAAGAAACTAAAAGATAAAAAGAAGTAAACATAAATTATAGAAGGGAACTAAGCTAGAATGAAATTTACAGAGTTAACGGTCAAAGAATATGACAATTTTGTACAGAATCCAGCATTAGAAAGTCATTACTTTCAAGTGAAAGAAAATATTGCGACGAGAGAAGAAGATGGATTTCAAGTTGTTTTATTAGGCTTAAAAGATGACGATAATCAAGTTATTGCTGCTAGTCTTTTCTCTAAAATTCCCACGATGGGTAGCTATGTTTATTATTCAAATCGCGGTCCAGTTATGGATTATAATGATTTAGGTTTAGTAGATTTCTATTTACGTGAATTAGATACATATTTACAACAAAACAATTGTTTATATGTGAAAATGGATCCGTATTGGATTTACAATATTTATGATAAAGATATTAATCCATTGCCAGATTATAGCGAAAATGATGCACTTGTAAATCTATTTAAATCACATGGTTATACACATCACGGTTTCACTACTAAATATGACACTTCTAGTCAGGTTCGATGGATGGGTGTTTTAAACCTTGAAAATGAAACGCCTGCAAGTTTGAAAAAACAATTTGATAGCCAAAGAAAACGTAATATCAATAAAGCTATTAACTTCGGTGTTAAGGTGAGAATGCTACCTCGTGAAGAATTTGGTGTTTTCTTAGATTTGTATAGAGAGACTGAAGAACGTACAGGTTTTGTTTCAAAGACAGATGAATATTTCTATAATTTTATTGATAATTACGGAGATAAAGCATTAGTACCTTTAGCATATATTGACTTAGATGAATATATTAATAGCACGCAAGAAGGTATCAATGATAAAGAATCACGAAGAGATCAAATGATGCAAAAAGAAAATAAAAATGATAAACAGTTAAAGAAAATTGCAGAGCTTGATAAGCAAATAGAACATGATAAAAAAGAACTGTTACAAGCTAGTGAATTGAGACAAACAGATGGTTCTATTTTAAACTTGGCTGCGGGTGTGTACTTTGCCAATGCTTATGAAGTAAACTATTTTTCTGGTGGATCATCGACTAAATACAATCAATATATGGGACCTTATATGATGCATTGGTTTATGATGAATTATTGCTTCGAACATGGTTACGCACGTTATAATTTTTATGGATTATCAGGAGATTTTACTGAGAATAGTGAAGATTATGGTGTTTATAGATTTAAACGAGGGTTTAATGTTCAAATTGAAGAATTGATCGGAGATTTCTATAAACCAATTAAAAAGACAAAATATTGGTTGTTTAATACCTTGAACAACATAAGAAAAAAAGTGAGAAAATAATTAAACACATAAAAAAGCAACCTGATTATGTAAGACAAAATTCAGGTTGCTTTTTTCATATAGAAATGAAAAATTTAGTTATATTAGGATGGCAATCTAATATAACAAGTATACTAAATTGTGTGGAATAATCTTAGTTGTAGTTACTTGATGTTTTCCACATTTTTAGTATATCAACAGCAATATTATATTGCAATATCATTACATTATAATATTTTTATAGTAAAATAAATTTTTATAATACGGTAGAGAAATTTAATTTGTGAAATAAAAATCTATCGTTTTAAAATTGATTGGGCATTACCATCATTGTATTAACAAAATTTCTCTCATATTATTTATTAATACAATGCAAATAATAAGCCAGGTTAAGACACATTCATTGTCTTAACCTGGCTTAATGGCGCTTTATAGTACGCTATTATTAGTATATTTTAATTTAAAGCATTAATAATATTGGCGATACCAATAATTACAAAAACAAAGCTAATAGCAATAGAAATAAGAATAGCAGCAATTAAAGGATTAAATAATAACAATATACCAAAAATAATTTCTAATACATTAATTAGGATAGAAATCGTGTGAAGTAAATGACTAGATCGCTCTAGTTGTGTAATAGTAAAAATGGCAAGAATGGCGTGTATAATAAACCAAATTGCAAATAAATAAACGATAAATGTAGTACTTGTTACGATATTAAGCATAATTATAAACCCTATAATGATATTTAAGATGCCAATTAGTATTATAAATATGCTACTATTACTATTTTTCCTTCTTGAATTAAAGCTAATCAACAGCTCTATAAAGCCATTTATAATGAATAATAAACCGATTAACCAAGTAATTACAAAGAGATTTTCTTGAGGAAAACTCAAAATAAATACTGCAATAATTAGGAAAATTACTCCAATAATTAAACTTGGCCACTTAATTCGATTGTCCCGCGACATAAAATCACTCCTAAAGTTCTAAATATCTACAAACACAAAGTATAAACATTAAAAGAAGAAATGCAACTTGTAAGAATTAAGAAACTATAAATATATTATGTAAACTAATTAAGTGAAAATGTAAATCAAAAGCATGATGATTAAGGATTGCAAACCTAGTAAGAAAAAGTTCAAGTGTCTATAGATTAATATTATATCATGACTATAACAGATAAATATGTGACTTGAATGACGCTGAGATTGTGATTTTTGAGCATCGAGATATTATTTTGTGTACAGATATCCATATATGGTTAAATGATGTTATGTGGATTGGCCAATCGTTGGCCAATGATCGTACCATAATGAATTAAAGTACTATTAGTAATAGAAAGTTAATAGTTAAAGTGCAAATATCACAATAGTTATTGACTATAGATCTGTATATAAAATTAGTTTAATTAGAATATTAACGAATGTAATGCTAATTATTATCTAAATACATGTTATATTAGCTGGATTTAGATAACCATATAGAAAACAATAATTTAACACACTAAATAACGATATCAAGTAAGTTGAAATTTTCATCACATTTTAGTTTACATAATATATATTATAGGAAGTTATTGATATTCATATAAAAGGGATAAGATTCTTGAACCCTATTACATTATTATTAATGTAATAAACTTTAGAATACTTATTTAGGTTTTATCATAATATATCGTCTCGGTTCCTAATTTTGTATTTAGCTATATTAGTTACTACAGCATGTGAATTTAATTATTCATTTGTAATCCATTTTCTGTAGCGCTTTAATTATATAACTTATAGC
>NZ_JAKRNS010000023.1 GCF_022346615.1 Staphylococcus sp. ACRSN
ATACTGGGTATATTTATGACTAATTATATTCTTGTTAAACATTCCGTTAATTAAACTTTTAATTTGATTATCACTAACTTCTATATCAATATCATTCAAAATTTCTTCTAATTTAACTAAAGATTCATCATCAAAAAAAACTCTTTTATTAGTACTTAATGTTGATGTTTTATCTAAATTAGTCTTACTTATTCCAAATTTAAACACATCCCTTTCTAAGCCCTTTTCCTCAATCATTTGCTTAGCATATATTAAAGCATTTGGATGTAAAAAATCATCAGCATCTAGGAAAACTAAAAATTCTCCTGTTGCATTTTCGATCCCACTATTTTTATACATTGAAATATTGTCTTGTTCATTCATTTCTATTGTTTTAATATTCAGCTCACTTTGGCTAACTATTTTACTTATATATTCTGAATAATTATGAACAAGAATAATTTCATAGTCGTTATACGTTTGTTCATTGATACTTTCTAAACACCTATCAATATATTTTTCATTTCCTTTTGTATTTTTATAAGTAATTATAATTGAGAAATTCATATTTCCCACCACTTTCTTTATATTAAATTCGACTTTATTACTCTTCTCCTGAATATACGGATAAGACAATATCTTTATTCGCAGATATATATAAACCTTCATTCGTAATGAATCTAGGCGTTTTTTTAGAACTTTTATCAGTTCCTATAATTTCAATAATTTGCCCTTTAGATATCGGGTGTAGTTTTTCTTTAAAATCAATGTCCTTATAAACATTAGTATTTTTTATTGTAACGATACGTTTAGGTGCTGATTGATAATATCTTTTACCTTTAGATTTCCCTATCTTTTCAGAAGGTTTTGAAACAATAAATTCTGTCTTAGTATTTTGCTTATTTAATTTACTATTATCACTAGTATTTGGATAACTTACGTAAACTAATGATGACTCAAAGTTATTAAAACGAATAATGATATTAAAATTATTATCGTCTAAATTTAAATGTTCCTTTTTGATATATATATAGCCATTATCGTATGTGAATTCTATATTTTTAGAGATACGTTCATCATTTATTTTGACTAATTCAACGGAATTAATAACTGAACTTGCTTCTTTAAATATCTCAATTACTTCGAATAAATGATCATTAATCATTCTCGTTCCATTATAGATACCAATACATTTTACTTTTAACTCTGGTAAATTATTAAATTTATCCGGGTATTTATAGCGAACAACACCGTCTTTTATATATTTATGTGAACTTGCCTTGTATAACATAAACTTAATATACTCTTCAAAATTTTCTCTGTTATGATGGTATGTAAGATAGACATTTCGATATCTTGCATTATCTAATAATTGTTCGATTTCATAGCCTGCATTTTTAATCATATTTTCTACTTTATCAAACAGTTCATAATAAAATGATTTATTATTAGAATTTAAAAATTCTTTTTTAATAAAGAATCGTGATATAAAATCCATCTCTATGATGCGACACAAAATTTGTTCTTTTGCATATTTAGGTAAATCCATTTGGATTAATTCCCTTAGTACTTCAAAATTATAATTTGCTTTTTCAACATCGTCTGTCTCTTTTACTAATGATATATTATCGGTATATCTATTCACATGATAAACATGCTCTGTGGTCATCGAAGCACTATTAGATTTACTCATCAACTCAGAATAAAACAACTTATCTTCCGCATACTTCAAATTTTTAAATTTAATATTATTATCAATTACTGTTGAACGTTTAAAAACTTTTCCCCATGGCCCAATTGCTCTAAATATTTTATAAAGTTCATAAGGAACGAGTCCATTATCTATTTTATATGAAGCAAAATTTGCCACTTTCACAATTTTATTATTTCTATGTTTAAAACATTGACCAAACCCAAAATCAGAATCGTTTGCATCCATTTGATGTACTAACTTAGGAAACCCATCTGTATCCAACCAATCATCTGCATCTAATACAGTTAC
Source organism: Staphylococcus sp. ACRSN (assembly GCF_022346615.1). Taxonomy (GTDB): domain Bacteria; phylum Bacillota; class Bacilli; order Staphylococcales; family Staphylococcaceae; genus Staphylococcus. The sequence goes on from NZ_JAKRNS010000023.1 coordinate 1,982, forward strand.
ATACTTCCCTTTAGCTTCTTGAATACCAACGTTTCTAGGATCAGCTGGTCCGCCTGAATTCTCTGATAATTGTATGGATCGTATAAAATCATACTTGTCTTCATATTGTTTTAAAATCTCATATGAATTATCTGTTGAAACATCATCAACAAATATTGCTTCTATTTCTGATTTATCAATTTTTAAATCTATCAATGATTGAATACATTTATCAAGAAAATTTTGTTTATTATATACTGATACAATAATTGAAATTAACTTCTCTATTTAAATCGCCACCCATATATTCTTGTTTAAAAACTATGCTAACTAATTATATACCAACAACAAACCATTGTTCAAAATTTTTTTTATATATTTTTTTGTTGCTCTTTATTCCGACTTATTAACATCATTACTTTTTTCATTATATGCTGATGATGTTCCAACTATATCTGTATACTACTTTTCTTTTTCAGCAGTTTTATTATAGCTAATACCTTGATTTTCAAATTTAATTTTATAATGTTCATACACCTGTCATTTCACTTTATATATGAGAATGTGGTCCTAGTATAAAAATCAGGACACCTTTTCGCAGAGTCTTGAATCAAATATAATGAGACTAAGGGAGGTGTCTAATAGCCGGTTAAGTGTTCCGATTTGGGACACCCCCCAACCAAAATTAAGTTTTGATGCTATGACCATAGTTGGAAATTTGAATAAAAATAATGCAAAAAAACTATCTGAATTTATGAGCCTTGAACCACAAATTAGACTTTGGGATATACTACAAACAAAATTTAAAGCTAAAGCTCTACAAGAAAAAGTATATATTGAATATGACAAAGTGAAAGCAGATACGTGGGATAGACGTAATATGCGTGTTGAATTTAATCCGAATAAACTTACACATGAAGAAATGCTTTGGTTAAAACAAAATATTATCGACTACATGGAAGATGACGGTTTTACAAGATTAGACTTAGCTTTTGATTTTGAAGATGATTTGAGTGATTATTATGCAATGACTGATAAATCAGTTAAAAAAACTATTTTTTATGGTCGTAACGGAACACCAGAAACGAAATATTTCGGTGTTCGTGACAGTGATAGATTTATTAGGATTTATAATAAAAAACAAGAACGTAAGGATAATGCAGATATTGAAATTATTTCAGAACATTTATGGCGTGTAGAAATTGAATTAAAAAGAGATATGGTTGATTACTGGAATGATTGTTTTAATGATTTACACATTTTGAAACCAGACTATTCGACAATAGACAAAGCTCCAGACAGACATACAATTATGGCTTTGCTATTTGATGAGAGTGAATGGGGGAAATTAGAACGCAAGAAGAAATATAGAATGAAAAAATTAATGACTGAAATTTCTCCAATTGATTTAACGGACTTAATGAAATTGACTTTAAAAGAGAACGAAAAACAATTGCAAAAGCAGATTGTTTTTTGGCAGCACGACTTTAATTTTTGGAAATAGTTAAATCATATTAGTTCTGTATTATGATAATATTTATTTTTGAAAGAAAATATTTAAAAAGGGGAATTTTAGATGAATGTGAAAAAGTTTTTTATATTAGTAGTAACTTCCTTTTTATTACTTACCTTAACTGCTTGTGGTAACTCTGGAGCAACGTCAAAAAAGGAGACTTCGAATAAAAAGCAAGAACTACCTGCAATACCTAAAAAGGTGTTTTCATCGGATAAAAGTAATAAAAAAATTAGTGAGAAAGAAATTAGAAGTAGTATCTCAGAATATTTAAATACATATCATGCTTTATTTGAGAATATAGAACATTTAAGTAGTAAAGATAAATTGAATAAGAGTGAGTTGAAAAAATTAAATAATCTAACTGAAATGAATAATAGGAATGATAATAATTTTTCTAATTTTATAAAAAATTATGACTTACCAGAGGGATATAAAGAAGGTTCCCTTAAAACTAAAGATTATGTAACATCTTCTAATCAGTATCTAAAAAAAATAAATAATCAAGTTCAAAAAATAAATAAAAATTCTGATTCAGATAATTTATCAACAAAAGATATAGCTAAAATAGATAAAATTAATAAACAATATAAAAAAGAAGTAAATGGTAAGAAACAAAAAGAAGTGGAGAAATTCTTGAAAGATAAAAATATTACAACTAAGGCGTTTAAATAAATCATTTTTTAGAAGTAATTGATTTTAGAATTTGGAAGTTATATAAATTTTATACATGCAAGTGATCATAAAATTTATGAACGTATAGCAACCACCATTTTTGGTTGCTGGTTTTTTGATTTTGAATTTGGTTTTGAACTATGAGTGGCTAGCATTTTGCCACTCATTTTTTGCGTTAGCAAAAACATAAAGGGTATGGGAATATTCCCATCAAGCCGGTATATTCAGAACGAAGTGGCTAGAATATACGACGCTTGCCAAACCACATTATGACTTGAAAGTTTGTTGATTATCCTATAATCTACAAATATAGAAAGTCATATATTTCGAAGAAACGTGGTGGGATTTAATGAGTGAACATGATAATAATTTGGCTAGCGATTTGTCTGTTGGGGAAAACCGAAAACCCAACCGCAAAGAGCCAAAACAAATTAGTTTCAGAGTGAGCGAATCCGAATATGAAAAGTTAAGGTCATCTGCCGAAACTTTGAATATGAGTGTGCCGAATTTTGTTAAGAAAAAGGCACATGGGAGTCGATTGGTAGCGCCCAAATTTGATAAAGAGACGCGACAATCGATTGCCAAAGATTTAAGTAAGTTGGGTGCGAATGTGAATCAGATTGCTAAATACTGCAATCAACATCAACATGAAAATCCAGATTATGATGCTTTGGATAGAAATATCAATGCAGTACGTGAAAGGCTTGATGAAATATGGCAACAACTAAATTAGGTAATACCAAATCGGCAAGTCGAGCAATCAATTACGCAGAGAAACGTGCAGAAGAAAAAAGTGGTTTAAATTGTGATGTTGATTATGCAAAATCAGCTTTTAAACAAACAAGAAACTTGTACGGTAAGGATACTGGTATACAAGCTCATACAGTGATTCAATCTTTTAAGCCTGGCGAAGTAACACCTAAACAATGTAATCAACTCGGCTTAGAACTTGCAGAAAAAATAGCACCTAATCATCAAGTAGCTGTTTATACGCATACAGATAAAGGCCATTATCATAATCATATTGTGATTAATTCAGTTGATCTAGAAACTGGAAAGAAATATCAAAGTAATAAAAAACAACGTGATTTAGTCAAAAAAGAAAATGACAATGTCTGTCGTGAACATGGTTTGAGTGTGACAGAACGTGGCACTGCCAAAATGAGATACACGCAAGCAGAAAAAGGCATTGTGTTTGATAGAGAAGAATATTCTTGGAAAGATGAATTACGTGAATTAATTGAAAATGCAAAAACACATACAAGCAATTTAGAGACGTTTTCAGAGCATTTAGAAGAAAAAGGGGTAGAAGTTAAGCTTCGTGGCGAAACAATCTCATATAAGCCTGAAAACGCAAATAAATGGGTGCGTGGAAGAACGCTAGGTTCAGATTATGAAAAAGGGGCGATTGACTATGAGCATGAAAGACATCAAGAACAACAAAGAGAATCCGAATATGCAGACGGATTCAAGGTCAACTGGGACGCAGTCGAGCAACACACAGAGCAACTTAAACAACGAAGAATTGAACGAACTCAAGAGACAAAACAAGTTAATCGTAAAATATCTAGCAGAGATACAAGAGAATCAGAAAACGAGAGAGAAAGAACAAGAAGCAATCACATCAAAATTGAAAGAGACGACGAAGGACTTTCGAGATAATAGCATAAAAACACATAATGATTTCGTAAGATTACTTCAAGATAATTTAAAAAAAGTAAATACAGAAGATATTCAAGCAGAATTACGACAAGATATTCGTAAAGTTCAAGATGAAAACGAAGAAATGTTACGTAAAGTGAGAGCATCACATGAACACTATCAAAAAAGGCAGAAACAGTTATTTACAGGTATTGGGGCTATGTTATTAGTCTTTATGCTATTTGCTTTAATTATGACCATAGGCAGTGATTTTATGAGTTTCTTGCATGTAGATGTATTACAGAAAGCCATAGCGAGCAAAATAAGAGCGTCTGAGGGCTTTATGACATTTGTTTGGTATATTGCTTATGGTTTACCTTATATATTTGCTATAGGACTATTTATTGGCTTGTATGAATGGATTAGAGCAAGGTTTCACGATTAAAAAGTAATGTGATAAAGTTTTTAAAAAAGGAGGTAATATTTTTATGTGGTTACGTTTTTCTGTGCAATTACTTCTGTCTATTTTGATGTTTGTTTTTATATATCAGCAAATAAATCAAAGTCATTTAGATTTTTGGTTTATTATTTATTTCTTATTTATGGCTGTGGTTTTATTTTGGAAACCTTCAGAAAACAAAAAATAGACCACGCATTTATGCCGAGAAAATTTATTGTGCGTTGAGAAGAACCCTTAACTAAACTTGCAGACGAATGTCGGCATAGCGTGAGCTATTAAGCCGACCATTCGACAAGTTTTGGGATTGTTAAGGGTTCCGAGGCTCAACGTCAATAAAGCAATTGGAATAAAGCAGCGAAAGGAGTTGAAGAAAATGAGTGAGAAAACTAAGAAAAGTATTCGTATAGGATTATCATTTGCACAAGTGGTAGTACAATCATTAATAGTTTATTACGCTTATAAGCAATATAAATTAACTAAAGAAATGTAATTTTGATTATGTAATAAGTTTTGGTACTAAAAAAGACTTGATCTGATTAGACCAAGCCTTTTGATAGTGTTATATTAATAAACAAATAAAAAGAAGTCGCTCACTCCCCGTCCAAAGTTTGTGAATGCGACTTACCTAAATAAAATATAAAGAGTTATGTTTTATTAATTTTTGTATATCTAGATATTAAACGATATAAGTTTATTCTTCAAGATATATATTTGGGTGAGCGACTTCTTAAAGTAAATTAAGGAGTCGATTTTTTATGAGTAAAAATAATCACGCAAATCATTCAAATCACTTAGAAAATCACGATTTAGATAATTTTTCTAAAACCGGCTACTCTAATAGCCGGTTAAACCGACATAAAATGTCACCACTTATTCCAAAATTAAGTTTTGATGCTATGACAATTGTTGGAAATCTCAGTCGTGACAATGCTCTTGGCTCTTATTTTTGTTGTATATCAATGGTAATGAATGAGTGTAGCGATTGAGTATGAGAAGTTTTTGATATTACTTTTTTGAAAAAGTAATAGGTTAGATTTTTAAAATAAATATAAATTCGTTCAGAATTTATTCGTTTTTGAAGTGGTTTTGAAATGGGAGGAAATTGTCTTGAACTTTATATAATCTTTTTAAAAACTTTTTAAACCCTTTTTAGGTACCATTTGAGTCTTACTGCGAGAAAGAGTTCCAGACATTAAAGGCATGCTTTTGCCACATTAAAGGCATGCTTTTGCCACATTAAAGGCATGCTTTTGCCACATTAAAGGCATGCTTTTGCCACAAATATGGCATATATTTTTATTTAACATGCCTTTAGTTTAATGTTACTATTATTACAACATTTTAAAGCATAAAAAAATAGCACTAAAGGAATTGTCTTAGGAAACCCTTTCTTTAGTACTATAATACATAATATGTAGGAGTGATTATAACATGTCTGGAGAGACTGTTGTATATAGAAATGAAATGAATCTAATCCCATTAAGAAAATTCACGAGTGTAGAAATTAATTTATTTTTTGCTATGTGTAATAAATTAAAAGAACAAGATACAAACACTTTAACTTTATCTTTTGATGAATTAAAAGAATTAAGTAATTATAGCCCAGAAACTAGAAATATAAATCGTTTTGTTGATGATTTACAGAGAGTATACGATAAAATGCTAGAAATCAGATATACAATTCGTACAGAAACAAAAATTAAAAAATTCGTACTTTTTCATAGATATGAAATTGACCTGACTGAGAAATACTTAGAAATCGCTACTTCACCAGATTTAAAGCATATATTAAATGAAATTACTTCAGATTTTACAAAGTTTGAACTACAGGAAATGACTCATTTAAAATCAACATATGCTAAAAATATGTTTAGAATAATAAAACAATACAAACATACAGGTTATTTAAAAATGAGTATTGAAGATTTTAGAGAGCGTTTGGATGTTCCTAATTCCTATCGTATGACAAATATAAACCAATACGTATTATCTCCTATAATCAAAGAACTCGGTTTTATATTTAAAGATCTTACGATTAATAAAATCAAAGCTAAGAAAAGCCGTAAAATTGAGTGGCTAGAATTTACTTTTGAACCTGAGAAACGCATTTATTCAAAGCGACAACCTAAAATGGCGAATATAGGTAAGAAGACACAAAATATAAATCGTGAGATGACGCCAAAATGGTTAGAACAGAAAAAATATGAACCCATCAAACCCAAAACAACTGAATTCACAGAAGAACAACGACAAGCATTTTTAGAGAAAATGAATATAAATAAAAAACTATAAGGCGAACAAATAAAGTAGGAAGTGTTATTTGATGAAAACGGTAAAAGAAGTTTCTGAAAGATTAAATGTTTCTAAACAAACCATTCACTATCACTTAAAAAATTTACCACCAAATTTAAAAGTTAAAAAAACAGGCAATAAATCGTTAATAGATGATAGTATAATAGCTTATTTAGAATCTATTTTGAATAAAAAGCCGACAAACAAATCGTCAAGCTTTGACGAAAATTCGACAAAAGAATCGACAAACAAAAAAGATTCTGCAAATACAAGTCATGACAGTTATATTGATAAATATATCACACACTTAGAATCAGAAATTCGACAAAAGAATCGACAAATTGATGATTTAACAATTGCCTTAAAACAAGAACAATCTTTGAACTTAAATAGCCAAAATATATTAAGTCATAATGACCCTATAGAAACAGATAATATGAATAAAAAAGAAGATGTTTTTGTCTCAGAAACGCCTAAGGAAAATGAACAAAAGCAGCCTTTTTTTTCAAGGTTATTCAGAGGAAAATAATATAACGAATTGAAAAAGCTCAAAACATTTATTTAAATATTTAAATAACTATGGAGGTCGAAATAAGATTGAATCCTGAGAATTTAAAACATCTTTTATCTATTAAAAAAATGGAGATAAAAGACTCTTATTATATTTATTTTTTATTTAGAGATACGGAAATTGTATATATTGGATATTCGAAAAATATAGACTCTGCCATTGCAAAGCATTATAAAAATGATAATATGAAATTTGATTCTCATGCTGAAATAAAAATAAAAGACAAAGAAATTGATGAACTGTTTGATCGCGTAGCTTTAAACATATTAGTTTATAACCCTATTTATAATTCTGGAATCCCTAGTTCTTGCAAATATTTTAAGAGCTTAGATCAAATAAAAAAGAAATTTCGAAAAAACAAAACTGAGTTAAAGAAGCATGTTAAAGAAAATAATTTGAAGTATGTTGGCGTTATAAATGGGATAAGCTATTTTGACATACGTGAATTTTACACGTTTAATTATATAAAGAATTATTAATATTAATACGGTCTTTGTTAATTTCAAATTTCATAAATATACATGACAATTAATTATGAAAGAGAATGAAAACGTGTTAAATCAACAATGTATAAAACGTGTATAAACGACCACAAACGATAAAAGCCCGAAACACTGTTAAATCAGTGTTTCGGGCTTTATGTTTAGTTAACATAATAAAGAGTTATAGGTAGTTAAATTGTATAGATTATACAATTTTAAGTAATATTTCTTTCTCCTATAAGCACTGAATAATCAACTATTAATGAATTTTTCTAACTACCGAAATATTATCAAACATTTCTTTCTTTTTATGAATTTTATTGTAAAAGAGCCTTTTACCAAGAAAATTTGCTATTTTTCCAGAATAAACTTTATTCTTATAACGAATTTCATATTTTTCTAATCTTCTCATAATTTATCCCTTCTTCCATGACTTTAAAAAAGACACTAATAGTATAATTTAATTAAAAGGTAGTATATAATAAGTTTAACAATTTTTATATCTAAAGGAGAAATAAAATGGAAAATGAAACTAATTATGATTTTGAACAAGAACATAGTGGTGAAGAAAGTAAAGCATTGCAAGCTATTGAAACAGCAATTAAATTACCTTTTGTAAAAGTAGATAGAGATGAATTTTTAGTAAAAGCTTTTTCTAAAAATAAAAAAGACATACGTAAATTAATAGAGGAAGGCCCAACAGCTTTATATTCAAAAAAAGAATTAGATAAAATAGCAGATAGAACAATTAATTCAGCTGTTCTTAAATCTACAAGTATATCGTTTGCATCTGGTTTGCCAGGTGGGTTAGCAATGGGAGCTACTATACCTGCAGATATGGCACAATTCTACGGATTTGCATTAAAATTAGCTCAAGAAATTTCATATATATACGGACATAATGATTTGTTTGATGATAATAATGAATTAACAGAAGAATCTAAAAATGAATTAATTATATTTTTAGGTGTAATGTTAGGTGTAACTGCAGCTGGTTCTACAATCAGAATTCTATCTAAACATGCTTCTAAACAAGCTTTAACATCTATACCCAAAAAAACATTAACTAAGACTATATATTATCCTATTCTAAAGAAAGTATTAAAAACTTTTGGCGTAAAACTTACTAAAGATACTTTTGCTAAAGGTTTTTCAAAAGCAATACCTATTGTAGGTGGCGCTGTTTCTGGGGGGTTAAATTATGCTTCTTTAAAACCAATGGCTAAGAAATTGAAAAATGAATTTAGTCTTACTATTAACTATACAGAAAAAGATTTGAGAAAAGATTTAGAAATAATAGAAGGACAAGGATTTAAAATTTCAGAAGAAGTCGACAATAGTCTTTAAATTAAAAAAGTGTTGTTTTAAAATTAATAAGAGTATTCAAATACTGCACAAACAGTATCTGAATACTCTTATTCTGCTTAACATAATTAACTATTATAGGTAGTTGTTTTGTATAATATATACAATTTTTTATCTTCCTACTATGTGTCCCTGTATAGGAGATGACAAGTTAGAAAAATTTATTTTCAAAGACTCGCTATTATTAAAAATTGATGGGACATTCATTATTTGAAAGTGGATATGTGATTCATAAGAATTTCCTGAATTACCACACTTTCCTAAAATAGTATTAGCATCAACTTTTTCACCTGGTTTTACATAAATTGAATTTTGTTTAAAATGAAAATTTAAACTATACTCATGAATAATATCTTTACGGGATTTTCCGTTTTTGAACAATTGAACCATTTGAAGTTTGAATTCAGGACTGAAAGTGACAGTTAGCTATCGAAGAAAAATTTTAATCGATAGATTTATTGTTCATCTTCTACAGCATAAAACTCATGTATTGAGTTTATTTCTCTATTTTTATAATAAACTACTCCCAAAATTACTAAAATTGTAATTAAAAATCTTTTCACAATAAATCCTCCTATTTTATAACTCTGTTAACAATTCTTTGTGTAGCATTACCATCTTCTAAATAACAATACTTTTGATAGAAGGCTTCATATTTTTCTTTATAATTTTCCATTGTTAAATCTATATGCTTAATGGAATCTATAAGTTCATCGTTTGTTCTTAATAACGGACCTGGCAAGTCATTATGTACATCTATATAGAACCCTCTTAACATGCTTTGATACTTCTCTATATCATAAGTGAAGAATAAAATTGGTTTTCTTAAGTTAGCAAAATCAAAGAAAACAGATGAATAATCTGTAATTAAAATATCACTAGAAATATATAAATCATTAATATCGTTATATTTTGAAAAATCAAATGCAAAATCTTCAAATCCAGTTAAATCCATATTATCGGAAATAAAATAATGCATTCTCAAAGCAATGACATATTCTTCTCCAAATTCTTCACGCATTCTCTCAAGATCCATTTGTAATTTAAATTTATAATTACCAGCTGAATGAAATTCATCATCTCTCCAAGTAGGTGCATAAAGAATTACTTTTTTAGAAGTTGGTAGATTTAATTTTTCTTTTATTTGATGTTTATAATCAGCAGAATAATTGTGTAATATATCATTTCTTGGATATCCATAAGTCAGTATATTTTCTTTTGGATACATAAATGCACTTTCAAATACTTCCTCACTATATTTATTTGCAGCAATTAAGTAGTCCCAATTTCTAGACTGATTATAAAAATCTTTTTTATAATTTTTATTTGCAGAAGTGACATTTTCCATATCAAATACTAATCGCTTCAAAGGTGTTCCATGCCAAGTAGATAAAATTGTTTGTTCCACCTTTTTATATAACCATTTAGGTTGCCTCATATTTAAAATGAAATATTTAGAAATAGTGACGTAGTAGAAATATTGCCAGCTAAATCGCTTTATAATCTTTACATTTTCATTCTTAAATTCCTTTTCATTTTCAACAATGTTCTTGTCGTTGAGAATCCATATATGATTCCATTTGTCTTTATCATTTTCTAAAAGATAATTAAATATTGCTTTAGGACTATCAGAATAATTTCTTCCTAAAAAACTTTCATACAAAATTGTATTTTCTTTAATTGGGAGCTTTGTAAAAACGTTCTTCTGAATTTTTTTCTGTCTAAACCTTTGATTTTTTGGCTTCATAAATTGATAAGTTTTATAACCTAAAACTCTTGATTTACTTAGAATAAATGCTTTTTTTAGATTTCCTTTTTTAATAGCATTTATTTCAAATGAGTGTCGTGTGCTCAATTTAATTTCATTAGATGGATAATTTAATATTTGATTCAACAATCGATAAATTTCATGTATTTCATTACTAAAATTTAAAAACAATTCGCTTTTAACAATTTTATATAAATAATATCTTATAGCCTCTATTTTTACTTTTTTTGCTATTTGAGTATTATTACACTTAAGTAATCCATCATTCAACGACCTAACCCTTTGTAACAACCTATCTTCATGTTTTTCTTGAGTTAATGAAGGTACATTTATAGGATCATTATGGACAAATTTATAATATAGTTTCGTGTTGGTTTGTATTATATATGGCGTTTTATTATAAAGTTCTATTAAAAATGGAATATCATTATAAAGTAGGTTATCATTATCAAAATAGATATTATTTTCAATTAAAAAAGATTTACGAATTATAAAACTATGTAATTTAAATTGATAATTTAAATTTTTAAAATAATTTTTTCGACCATACTGGGTATATTTATGAC
>NZ_JAKRNS010000024.1 GCF_022346615.1 Staphylococcus sp. ACRSN
TAATCCTATTATTAAAACAAAATACATAAATATTATAAATGGCGATAGATTACTATTACCAGAAAACCATTCAATGGATATGTATATAAACCGTAAGAAAAAAATCCATAAAATTATGTTAAAAATTATGTTTTTCAAAATTCATTCACTCCTTATTGTAAAATGTAATCTATTATGCTATTTTATAATTAAAAGATTTTAATTAAAATCTTTTAATATTGTTTATACATATAATAACAGAAGAATTAGAAAAGGGTGAGAAATTATGATGAAGAGAATTATTATTTCTTTGTGTTCCGTAGTTGCTTTTGCACTATTTTTACAATTTAATTCAAAAAGTACTAATGATATAAAAGCCTTTCAATGTAATAATATAGAAAGTAAAGATACGTTTAGTGCTAATACAAATTCAAATAGTGCTGAGCCAAGAGCTTTAGGTTCAGTAGCTAAGTGGGCAGGGAACATAATAGCAAGTGGCGTAGCTTATGATGTAGGTAAAGCCGCTGTCAAAGGTGGGTGGAAGCGCTCACAAGAATCTGCTAAGAAAGTAGGTAAAGGCACAGGAAAAAAACGAGGAGCATCAGCAGGCTATTCTGCTTGTTACTAATCCTTTTAACTGTCAAGGAGATTTAAAAATATGAGAAAGGTAATAATTTGTATTGTATCTTTTATAGCAATAATCCATATTTATAACACTTTTATTTATAATCTACCAGATAACCCTTACAAGGAGAAGCACAGTAAGTATTCTGATTTTTATATGCTTCCATTATTTGAACAAAATTGGACACTTTTTGCACCCACACCTGTAAAAACTAATAACTCTATAAATGTTAGATATGCAGATTCAGAAGAACAATTAAAAAATGCTAAATGGACGAATCTTACTAAATATTATCAATCAGATTTTAGACACAGATATCTACATAAAAGCTTTTATAAGAATACTATCATTACACAGTTAGAATCAGATGTATTAGAAGCTATAGAATTGAAAAATGAGAAGATAATTTCATATGAGGAACAGAAAAAAGATAAAAAGGTAAATGATTTATATAAATTTGTTTATAAAGAACTAGCAAAAAATTCGGTGGATCCTAAATTTATGCAGATTGCTTATGAAATTGAATATTTTCCAGAAGTTGGAGATAAGAAGTCTAAAAATGAAATTAGAATTGAAAAATTGCCAATTTATGCCACAAAAGATTGGAGTAAATACAGTGAAAATGATAAATAAGTATATTGATTTTATAACTTTGAGGTCCTATAACTTAATAGGATTAAGTATAGTCAGGATTGCTATAGGTGTAATTACCTTACTTATATTACTTGCAAATTTTCAAACGAGATTTGATCTTTGGGAAAATAGCTTGTTTAATACAACACATATTCACTTAAATCATGTAGGCATAAATATATTCTATTTCGTTTTAGTATTATCATGTATCATATACATATTAGGTGTAGAAAGTATTATTTTCAATATTTATATATACATAATGATTTATCTGTTGTATGGGTTTAATAATTATATATTAGATGGTGGTAATAACATATTAATTATTGTTTTATTTTACATGATTTTCACCCGAAATGCCCAATATTTTTCTTTATATCAAGGTGGAAATTGTTCACAATTTAAAAATTGTATCCATAATATATTTTTATTTTTGATTTTATTTCAAGTATGTGTTCTATACTTTTTCGCGGGTTTTGCAAAAGCTAGAGGAGATATGTGGTTTAGTGGGATTGCTCCATACTACATATTTCAAATAGATACTTTCACAATGGCGTGGGTAAAGGGGTTATTCAATTTTGTTATAAATAGTACACTTCTACTACTTATAATTAGTTATTCTGCAATATTTATGCAGATGCTTTTCCCAGTTTTGATTTTTAACAGAATAACAAAATTAATTGTTGTGATTGGAAGTATTGGATTTCACATTAGTATAATTTTATTTATGGGATTAGTTACATTTGGACTAATTATGATTTCCTTAGATTTATTATTTATTAATGATTTTCAATATAAGAAGCTTTACAGAAAAATAAGAGAGAAAAGGTACATGAATATTAAACAAAAAGGTGATTATATTTGATAATGAGTGTATCACATGCAATTCATTTGTTAAATGGATAATTAAAAAGATAAGAAACAAGAATATATTTTTTCTTCAAGAAATAATGAAAAAATTGATTAAGTTAAACTACAATTTTGAATTGAAAGACTCTATTATTGTATTAAATCAAAATTAAAAGGATTGTCTCCTAAAAATTTTAGGAAACAAACTTTTGAAATATTATACTAAAACCAAATTACAACTTTTGGGGTTCAGTACAGCATTGGGTTTAAATATTTGTTAAAAAAATTGATTAGGTATTTAGTGATATTTTAAATAAGATAACAGTTATTAAAATACTTAAAATATTACTCAAAGACTAACAGCACTTTCATTAATTTAATTAGATTAAAGAGAAATAGAAATGGGTAGCGTTAAGTGAGGTGATGCTTTATGTTTGAAAAATTATTGAGTTCTTTTGGTGTGAATAATTTAAAAGTAGATACGAAAGTTAAAGGCGATAAAATAAAAATAAATGGTAAGTTATCAGGAACGATTTATATTAAAGGTGGCGCAACTGAAGAAGTAATAGATAAGATAGAATTAAAATTGATTGAAAAAATTAAAAATGACGACGCAACGAGTGATTTTAAAATATTAGAAAATGTAGTTGATCAATTTGAAATTAAAGAATTAATAAAAGTTAGCGAAAAAGAAAATTTGAATAAAAGTTTTACCTTTAACGTTAGTTATGAAGATTTAAAGCAAAAGCCCAAAACATTAACTTTAAAAACACATGTGTATTTAGCTAGTTCAATAGATAATTATGATGAGGATGAGCTAAAAATTATATATCATTAAAAAGGCGAACCCAACCTATGAGTTGGGTTCGCTTTATTTTTACATAAAATCAGCAAAGTGATCTCTATATCGCATGTGAAGAATTGACCCGATAATAAATAGTACAAGTACCAATACAACATTATAGATTGCTATATGCCAATGAGTAATAAAATACCATTCATGATGCAATACTGCTGCTCTATATCCTTCTGCTAAAAAATAGATTGGATTAAATTGCATGACTTTTTCTACAATAGCATTATTAGGTAGGTATAAAATAGATGAAACAAAAAAGATAATTCTCATAAGTGATTGCATTATCATTTGAGTATCTCTTATAAGTACACCAAGTGTTGATGTGACCAATGCGATAGCCATAGTCAATAATAATGAAAAAGGTACGTATAATAGTAGTTGTAAAGTATATATACTAGGATGATAGCCACCAAAGAAACAAATCATCATAACTAATATTAATAAACCGATATGTCCATAAAATCGACTGACCACGATATAACTGGGGATTATTGAAATTGGAAAATTCATTTTTGCCACTTGATTGAATTTTGAAGCGATCGCTTTAGTACCTTCTAATACACCTTGGTTAACGAAGAACCACATACTAATACCAACAATTAACCAATAAATGAAAGGAACACCTTCCATCATACGATTACTTCGGAAACCTAAACCAAATACAAACCAATACACAGCAATTTGCATAGCAGGATTTATCAATTCCCATGCAATACCTAAGTAATTACTGTGATTTGATATACGTAATTGGAATTCTGCTAATCTTTTAATAAGATAAATGTTTTTGATATGTTCTTTAAATACAGTCCATATTGCGTTCATTTTTTTAAATCTCACTTTCCTATAGCTTCAATATAATTATATTATAGTTTAGTTATAATTGAAATTAGAGATAATTATGATTAAGAAATATTTGGAACATTATTACTCAATTTTATCGTTTATATTTTTAGAAAAAGTTATTTTAACTTGGA
Source organism: Staphylococcus sp. ACRSN (assembly GCF_022346615.1). GTDB lineage: Bacteria > Bacillota > Bacilli > Staphylococcales > Staphylococcaceae > Staphylococcus. The sequence goes on from NZ_JAKRNS010000024.1 coordinate 3,917, forward strand.
AACTAAGGCATTATATTTTGATAAAAATGATTTGGCATCATTATTGTTAATGTGTTTGAAGTTCCAAATCTCATTGCTACTATCTGTTAAATAAATCTTACTCAATAATAATCCACGATGTAAGTTTAATTTACAGATATTATTTATTTCAAAAGTATTAGTTAAGTTGTTACCTTTTTTTAAATCCGTAGCGTTAAAGACAATTTTGTCTGAATACAAGGTTAGTATGCCTGGTATAGCTTGTGCAGTGAATATTTGTTGTGCGGCATAAATTGAAATAATCGATTTGTTATCAAAGTTCAAATAATCAACTCCTTCTTTGTTCATTATTATAAATAACCAAAGTAACTTTTCAATAATTTTTAATGAATATCTCAAAATTTAATAATTAAATTTTATAATTGCTACAAGGTTGTTAGTATTAAATTGTATGATTATAATATGATTAATATATAGAAGAGAAAAGGGGAGTAAAATTGAATAATAAGAAAAAGGCAAATATAAAAAATCAACTTCAGCATGAAAATTTTGAATCTAAGCAAAGGAGTATCACTAAATATATTATAATTATCTTTTCATTCTTAATTTTTTTCCTGATTGTTATAGCTATTCTATTTGGTGCTTATAAATTTATAGCTAATAGCTTTGCTGATTCAGGTAATGTAAAGCAGCAGCATAATAGTAATACTTCAAAAAAAGATGTTCCTAAAATTAATGTTTTGACTCAAGATTTTCATCAAACGTATATGAATAAAAATAGAGTACATTCCTATAAAAATATAGCGGTAGGAGATAGTAAAAATAAAATAGAAAATAAATATGGTAAAGGTAAAAAAGTGAGTGATATTGATAATGAAGAAGTAACTAAATATGGTGATATTGGTATTACATACAAGGAAGGAAAAGTTAAGCGTTTCTTCGTTATACCTAAAGATACAACAATACAATCATTTACTAGCTATTATGGACAAGCTACAAGTAAGGATGATTCAGGAAATTATATTTATGATGATGATAAGAATAATAAATTTATGATTAAAATCTTTACTGGACAAAATGGTGAAATTGAAGGAATAGAAAATGTAGAAGCCAAAAATAATGAAGTAGACTTTAGTGATGGTATTAAAAATAAAGCTGAAGCGGAAGCAGTTGCGAAACGCGTATTAGGATTTAGAAATATAAAGATAAAAATTGGAGCAATTTCTGATACAGATACATCATACAAAGTGAAATACGGAAAAGAAGATGAAAAAAATCAAAATAGAGAATTGAATATTAGAAAAACAGATGGCCTTACTACTGGTGACACTACTGCTAGCGATTAATATTCAACAGATAAAATTAGAAACAATTATTCAATTAAAAAATGTTAGTAACTTTACAAAAATACTATCCTCAAGTCTTTAATAAGATAAAAGGGTAGTGTTTTTTTACTTTAAAAGGTTTGTTATGAAACTTAACAAATTCACTTTATTGTCAGTTAATATTACATATTATGTAATATTTATTACCTTAAATTTTATTTTTACAATTTACCGATATATGATGTAGCTAATAAAGATAATATCTTTATGAATATTGGTTGTTTTTGAATGAAAGTTGTATATTGCAAAATTTAAGGAGGTATTCTATGACAGTTATTAAATCGTGTCTCTTTTCATTATCCCAAAATTCAAATATAAATAAAATCGCTAATAAAATGGGGCCGAAAATAGGTATTAGATCATTTATTGCTGGAACAAATTTAAGTGAATTAGAAACTAATGTTTCACACTTAAATGAAAATAATATTGCAGTTACCATAGATAACTTAGGCGAATTTGTTTATTTTGAAGACGAAGCACGAAAGGCAACTACAAATATTATTAAAGTCATAGAAAAAATTAATGAAAAAAACTTAAATGGTCATATTTCTTTAAAGCTTACTCAAATAGGTTTAGACATTAGTTTAGAATTGTGTGAAAAACATTTAATTGAAATTTTACAATGTGCTTACGAATCAAAGGTATTTATTAATATTGATATGGAGGACTATCAGCATCTTGATTCTAGTTGGCAAATTATTCGAGCTTGCAAATCACAATATAGTAATTTTGGTACTGTAATACAAGCAGCACTTTTTAGAACTGATAAAGATATTAATTGTAATAAAGATATGAGATTAAGAATTGTTAAAGGTGCCTATAAGGAAAATTCAAATGTGGCTTTTCAATCATCAAAGGATATAGATAAACACTATCTAAAATTATGTAAAGCACATTTAATGAATGGTAAATTCACTTCAATTGCAACACATGATCACAATATAATCAATGAGTTAATCAAATATATTGAAGATAATCGGATTGATAAAAATAAATTTGAATTTCAAATGCTATATGGATTTAGGACGAATTTGCAAGAATCATTAGTTAAACAAGGATTTCAAGTTTGTGTTTATATGCCATATGGAAAAGATTGGTATGGTTATTTTATGAGGAGACTAGCTGAAAGACCACAAAATATTAACTTAGTAATCAAGCAATCATTGAGTAAATTGTTTATAAAAGCAAACGTATAATTTTGGCTTTTTCAGGAAATGGTAGCAAAAGGATGAACATAACCAATTATTTAGAAAGTGGTGTAAACCATGTCAAATATATATTATACAGATAATGACACTAACAGTTTAGATTATTGTTTAGCTCCTAAAATATTAATGTATACGGACTATTATATTAATATGAGTACAGACGCATTTAAACTCTATATTTTTTTACACGATAAATTAAAAATAAGTATTAAAAATGGTATGAAGAATGATAAAAACCATTACTTTACTTTTATGTCAGATCAAGAAGCAGCAGATCTTTTTTATTGGTCAAAAGATTACTTTAAACAATTAAAATCAGAATTAAAGGACTATAATTTGTTATGCGAAATAATGACAAATCAATATAAGCACAGTATTTTATATTTAAAAAAATGTAAATGTTCTCAACTAGAA
>NZ_JAKRNS010000025.1 GCF_022346615.1 Staphylococcus sp. ACRSN
TTGCCTGGCAACGTCCTACTCTTGCGGAACGTAAGTCCGACTACCATCGGCGCTAAGGAGCTTAACTTCTGTGTTCGGCATGGGAACAGGTGTGACCTCCTTGCCATTGTCACCAGACAATGAAATGTATTAAATTATACATTCAAAACTAGATAGTAAGTAAAATATAATCACCAATCAAAACGGTTTATAAAATTGATTAAGTCTTCGATCGATTAGTATTCGTCAGCTCCATGTATCGCTACACTTCCACCTCGAACCTATTAACCTCATCATCTTTGAGGGATCTTATAACCGAAGTTGGGAAATCTCATCTTGAGGGGGGCTTCATGCTTAGATGCTTTCAGCACTTATCCCGTCCATACATAGCTACCCAGCGATGCCGTTGGCACGACAACTGGTACACCAGAGGTATGTCCATCCCGGTCCTCTCGTACTAAGGACAGCTCCTCTCAAATTTCCTACGCCCACGACGGATAGGGACCGAACTGTCTCACGACGTTCTGAACCCAGCTCGCGTACCGCTTTAATGGGCGAACAGCCCAACCCTTGGGACCGACTACAGCCCCAGGATGCGATGAGCCGACATCGAGGTGCCAAACCTCCCCGTCGATGTGAACTCTTGGGGGAGATAAGCCTGTTATCCCCGGGGTAGCTTTTATCCGTTGAGCGATGGCCCTTCCATGCGGAACCACCGGATCACTAAGTCCGTCTTTCGACCCTGCTCGACTTGTAAGTCTCGCAGTCAAGCTTCCTTATGCCTTTACACTCTATGAATGATTTCCAACCATTCTGAGGAAACCTTTGAGCGCCTCCGTTACTCTTTAGGAGGCGACCGCCCCAGTCAAACTGCCCATCTGACACTGTCTCCCACCATGATAAATGGTGCGGGTTAGAAATCCAACACAGCGAGGGTAGTATCCCACCAACGCCTCCACGTAAGCTAGCGCTCACGTATCAACGGCTCCTACCTATCCTGTACAAGCTGTGACGAATTTCAATATCAGACTACAGTAAAGCTCCACGGGGTCTTTCCGTCCTGTCGCGGGTAACCTGCATCTTCACAGGTACTATGATTTCACCGAGTCTCTCGTTGAGACAGTGCCCAAATCGTTACGCCTTTCGTGCGGGTCGGAACTTACCCGACAAGGAATTTCGCTACCTTAGGACCGTTATAGTTACGGCCGCCGTTTACTGGGGCTTCGATTCGTAGCTTCGCAGAAGCTAACCACTCCTCTTAACCTTCCAGCACCGGGCAGGCGTCAGCCCCTATACATCACCTTACGGTTTAGCAGAGACCTGTGTTTTTGATAAACAGTCGCTTGGGCCTATTCACTGCGGCTCTCCTGGGCGTTAACCCTAAAGAGCACCCCTTCTCCCGAAGTTACGGGGTCATTTTGCCGAGTTCCTTAACGAGAGTTCGCTCGCTCACCTTAGAATTCTCATCTTGACTACCTGTGTCGGTTTGCGGTACGGGCACCACAATTCTAGCTAGAGGCTTTTCTTGGCAGTGTGAAATCAACGACTCGAGGAAACAATTTCCTCTCCCCATCACAACTTGACCTTAAGAGTGCCGGATTTGCCTAACACTCAGTCTCATTGCTTGGACGTGCACTCCAACAGCACGCTTCGCCTATCCTACTGCGTCCCCCCATCGCTTAAAACGAATTATGGTGGTACAGGAATATCAACCTGTTATCCATCGCCTACGCCTATCGGCCTCAGCTTAGGACCCGACTAACCCAGAGCGGACGAGCCTTCCTCTGGAAACCTTAGTCAATCGGTGGACGGGATTCTCACCCGTCTTTCGCTACTCACACCGGCATTCTCACTTCTAAGCGCTCCACATGTCCTTGCGATCATGCTTCAACGCCCTTAGAACGCTCTCCTACCATTGTCCTACGGACAATCCACAGCTTCGGTAATATGTTTAGCCCCGGTACATTTTCGGCGCAGTGTCACTCGACTAGTGAGCTATTACGCACTCTTTAAATGATGGCTGCTTCTAAGCCAACATCCTAGTTGTCTGGGCAACGCCACATCCTTTTCCACTTAACATATATTTTGGGACCTTAGCTGGTGGTCTGGGCTGTTTCCCTTTCGAACACGGACCTTATCACCCGCGTTCTGACTCCCAAGTTAAATTGATTGGCATTCGGAGTTTGTCTGAATTCGGTAACCCGAGAAGGGCCCCTCGTCCAAACAGTGCTCTACCTCCAATAATCATCACTTGAGGCTAGCCCTAAAGCTATTTCGGAGAGAACCAGCTATCTCCAGGTTCGATTGGAATTTCTCCGCTACCCACAACTCATCCGCTCACTTTTCAACGTAAGTCGGTTCGGCCCTCCATTCAGTGTTACCTGAACTTCAGCCTGGTCATGGGTAGATCACCTGGTTTCGGGTCTACGACCAAATACTCAACGCCCTATTCAGACTCGCTTTCGCTACGGCTCCACATTCACTGCTTAACCTTGCATCAAATCGTAACTCGCCGGTTCATTCTACAAAAGGCACGCCATCACCCATTAACGGGCTCTGACTACTTGTAAGCACACGGTTTCAAGTTCTATTTCACTCCCCTTCCGGGGTACTTTTCACCTTTCCCTCACGGTACTGGTTCACTATCGGTCACTAGAGAGTATTTAGCCTTGGGAGATGGTCCTCCCAGATTCCGACGGAATTTCACGTGCTCCGTCGTACTCAGGATCCACTCAAGAGAGAATAAATTTTCGACTACAGGATTATTACCTTCTCTGATTCATCTTTCCAGATGATTCGTCTAATTTATTCCTTTGTAACTCCGTACAGAGTGTCCTACAACCCCAACAAGCAAGCTCGTTGGTTTGGGCTCTTCCCGTTTCGCTCGCCGCTACTCAGGGAATCGATTTTTCTTTCTCTTCCTGCGGGTACTAAGATGTTTCAGTTCTCCGCGTCTGCCTTCTGATATGCTATGTATTCACATATCGATAACATGACATAACTCATGCTGGGTTTCCCCATTCGGAAATCTCTGGATCAAAGCTTACTTACAGCTCCCCAAAGCATATCGTCGTTAGTAACGTCCTTCATCGGCTTCTAGTGCCAAGGCATCCACCGTGCGCCCTTAATAACTTAATCTTTTTGTTTTCCAATACAACGAAGTTGTTTGAAAACCCAAAATGTTATTAATCTGTGAGTGTTCTTTCGAACACTAGCGATTATTTCTTTTTGAATTCAAGCTTTTTTAAAACTCTAATTCACTCG
>NZ_JAKRNS010000026.1 GCF_022346615.1 Staphylococcus sp. ACRSN
CTTAACTAAACTTGCAGACGAATGTCGGCATAGCGTGAGCTATTAAGCCGACCATTCGACAAGTTTTGGGATTGTTAAGGGTTCCGAGGCTCAACGTCAATAAAGCAATTGGAATAAAGCAATAATTATTTAAACCAATTAAGACTTATAACAAATATTGTTATGAATATAGTGATGTATAGAATGCTAATAATAGCATTAATTATTTTGTGTTTTGTTTTATCTTTATTTATTTTTTTGATTGGTTTTCCATTCATGTAATCCAAAATTTGTTTATAAGTGAATAGCTTGTTCTGATTTTTGTATTTATCTATTTTAATTGCACTGTAGCTTGTAATTATAGCTAGTATTATGACTATGATATAACCATAGTTACCAAAGAAGTGTAGAGACGGGCCTACTGATATTGCAGTTAAAATGCTAGTTATTCCCATAATCCATGTCCAATTATTAAAATGTTTATTACTTAATTGTTTTTCCATTACTTTAATATCTCCTTTAACTAAATTGTCTAAAGAAGTGTTAAAAACTTGGCTTAGTAAAATTAGGCTATTTAAGTCAGGAACGTTCTTATTCCTTTCCCAATTAGATATTGTGTGCCTTGTTACATGAATTTTCTCTGCTAGATCTTCTTGAGATAATTTGTGTTTTTTTCTGTATCTTTGTATCTGTTTACTAAGCTCCATTTTTATCGCTTCCTTGTCTTTTAATTTAGTTAATTAAATAAATTTTAGCTATACAATACTTTTTGCACTAGCTATTTTTGCTGTAAAAAGTTTTTTGCATTACTGAAAAATCTATGGTGTTAAGCCAATCATGTTAATATATCTAAAAAAAGGAGTGTTTATCTTGGATAAAAACACAGTATTAGATAAAGGTTATTTTATAGCAACTATTCTAAATTCTATTTTTTTACTTGGATTATTTTTTGTATATCAAACGGATAACTTATATATATTAATTCCATATACTATTTTGATGGGGATTAATGCTATTTATTTAGTTGTAAAAGTAGGAAAAATTAATAGAGATAAGCCTAAAATTTAAGAGGGTTTTGAAACGAGTGAAAACGAGTTTCTTCTTGTCTTGATACTATATAGAAATAACAATCTTTTTTAATACCAGCTTAAAACCTTGATATATCAGTGTTTTAATTGTTTTTTAGTGTATAAAATAAAATTTGACATAAAAAAGCTCCAGTAATAAGATTGAAGCATCTACTCATCAACTTAATACTGGAGGTCTTTTTATATGCAAGACAATCATACAAAATATATAGACGAAAATCAAGATAATGAAACATTAAAAGATATGGCGAAAAGTGGGAAACAACGCCCATGGAGAGAAAAGAAAATTGATAATGTAAGTTATGCAGATATACTGGAAATCTTAAAAATAAAAAAGGCTTTTAACGTAAAACAATGTGGTAACGTCTTAGAATTCAAGCCGACTGATGAAGGTTATTTGAAATTACATAAGACATGGTTTTGTAAATCGAAATTATGCCCAGTTTGTAATTGGAGGCGTGCTATGAAAAATAGTTATCAAGCTCAACGAGTGATTGAAGAAGTTGTTAAAGAAAAGCCTAAAGCACGTTGGTTATTTTTAACACTTTCAACAAAAAATGCGATAGATGGAGATACTTTAGAACAAAGTTTAAATCATCTAACAAAGTCATTTCATAGATTAACTAAATATAAAAAAGTTAGTAAAAATTTAATTGGTTTTATGCGTTCGACTGAGGTTACAGTTAATAAAAATGATGGTAGTTATAATCAACATATGCATGTTTTATTGTGTGTTGAAAGTAAATATTTTAGAGGTTCTGAGAATTATATTTCACAGAATGATTGGGTCGATTTGTGGCAAAAAGCATTACAAGTTAATTATCGACCAGTAGCAAATATTAAAGCGATCAAACCAAATCAAAAAGGCGATAAAGATATTCAAGCAGCTATCAAAGAAACCTCTAAATATTCGGTTAAGTCATCAGATTATTTAACTGGAGATAGCGAAAAAGATTCAGAGATTGTTAATGATTTAGAAAAAGGATTATATCGAAAACGTATGTTGAGTTATGGTGGATTGCTTAAACAAAAACATAAAATTTTAAATTTAGACGATGCCGAAGATGGTAATTTGATTAATACAAGTGACGAAGATAAAACAACAGATGAAGAAGAAAAAGCACATTCAATTACGGCAATTTGGAATTTTGAAAAACAAAATTATTACTTAAAAAAAGTTTAGGAGTTTGATTTATGAGTGCAAAATACAAGAGAACTAAGTCATTTTTTATTGAGATTATTTCAGATATTGTGTTTCGAATAATTGTATTTATTCCTAATGTTTTTAATTTAATAATTCGATTTTTTAAAAGTATTGTTTAATAAACGTTAGCTTAAAAGCTAGCGTTTTTTCATGTCTTTTTGCCCCTGCGGGAACTATAGCGTTCAACCGGCATGGTTGACCAGTTTTACCATGCAAATTTTAATTTGCATGTAACTGGGCAGTGTCTAAAAAATTCGACACTGGTTTTGCTCAAATTTTTGTTTTTGAAAATAGCATATATTTATTTGGCTCATATTTGCGTTTTAAGAGCTTATATACGTTTTTAGGTATAAAACTATATGATTTACCCCTAAATCTTTAAAATGCCCCCTTAAAATTCAAAATAAAGGCATTTAAAATTTAAATAGTTCTTGTGATAAAGTTTGCTAAAAAGGAGTGTTTTTTTGAAGTGGTTTTTATTTATTTTACAAATAATTTTAGTGATTTTTTTAGCATTTTTTACTTATAAGCAAATGAATCAAAATTATTTAGATACTTGGTTTATTATCTTTACGGTATTTTTCTTAATCTTTGTATTTTGGAATGTTAAACGTTATTACAATTATTAAACGACGCATTTATGCCGAGAAAATTTATTGTGCGTTGAGAAGAACCCTTAACTAAACTTGCAGACGAATGTCGGCATAGCGTGAGCTATTAAGCCGACCATTCGACAAGTTTTGGGATTGTTAA
>NZ_JAKRNS010000027.1 GCF_022346615.1 Staphylococcus sp. ACRSN
ACTTAACGATTCAGATGTACTCAATGATTCGCTCTCGCTTAGTGATTCAGATGTACTCAATGATTCGCTCTCGCTTAATGACTCAGACGTACTTAATGATTCACTTTCGCTTAATGATTCGGATGTACTTAATGATTCGCTCTCGCTTAATGACTCAGACGTACTTAATGATTCACTTTCGCTTAATGACTCAGACGTACTTAACGATTCTGACGTACTTAACGACTCACTTTCGCTTAGTGATTCAGATATACTTAATGATTCGCTTTCACTTAACGATTCAGATGTACTCAATGATTCGCTCTCGCTTAGTGATTCAGATGTACTCAATGATTCGCTCTCGCTTAATGACTCAGACGTACTTAATGATTCACTTTCGCTTAATGATTCGGATGTACTTAATGATTCGCTCTCGCTTAATGACTCAGACGTACTTAATGATTCACTTTCGCTTAGTGATTCAGATGTACTCAATGATTCGCTCTCGCTTAATGACTCAGACGTACTTAATGATTCACTTTCGCTTAATGATTCGGATGTACTTAATGATTCGCTTTCGCTTAACGATTCTGACGTACTTAACGACTCACTTTCGCTTAGTGATTCAGATATACTTAATGATTCGCTCTCGCTTAGTGATTCAGATGTACTCAATGATTCGCTCTCGCTTAGTGATTCAGATGTACTCAATGATTCGCTCTCGCTTAATGACTCAGACGTACTTAATGATTCACTTTCGCTTAGTGATTCAGACGTACTTAATGATTCACTTTCGCTTAATGATTCGGATGTACTTAATGATTCGCTTTCGCTTAGTGATTCAGATGTACTCAATGATTCGCTCTCGCTTAATGACTCAGACGTACTTAACGACTCACTTTCACTTAGTGATTCAGATGTACTCAATGACTCACTTTCACTTAATGATTCACTTTCGCTGAGTGACTCAGAGGCAGCTGTACTAACAGTTAAAGTAGCTACATTAGATTCCTGGACTTTTCCTCCTATATTTACAAGGACTTGATACTGACTACTATTTAAATTTACACCAACATTATTTATTATTAAATCTTTATTAGTAGAAATAAGTTCTTGACGTTTACCTTCATTCCAACGGTACCATTGATAAGTCACTTTTTGTTCATTATTATCTGGTATTAAGCTTGGAGAAATCGTAAAAGTAGCATCTTCACCTACTTCAACAGTTTGATCAGAAATTATATCCCCAACTTTAATTGATATAGAATTTTCTACAGTAGAACCGTCTGAATTTGTTAAAACTGCTTTTACAATAACTGTTCCTTTTAAATTATTACTATTTGTAGTTATTACCCCTGATTGGTTAATTGTTGCTAAACTATTATCATTTACCGACCATTTTACTGTACCTGTCGCGTTTTTAGGATTTGTTTCATACCCTAAACCCCAATAAGAATCATTAACTAAAATATTAGGGTTATTAGTAACTGTTATTTTATTAGCTTGTACTTGTTGCTGAACCACACTCACTGCGAAAACATTTGAACCATATGTTTTCGCTGAACCTAAAAGTGGTTTATTGCTAACTACTAGTTGGAAATAATAATCTCCTACATCAGTTAAAGTATAATCTAAATCTTTTTTAGTTTGTCCACTTATTGAAGTCCATTGATTATTTCGATATATATACCATTGGTAACTTGTATTGTCTAAATTTATAAGCCCAGGTATTCTAAAATCGCCATGTGCTTTGGCTTTTTCGCCATTAATAATTGTTTTTCTTTCAGGATTAATATCAGTTGTTAAACCAGGTCTTCCAAATAGACCCAAAAAACCACCATAATACTTATCAGATACTCCGTGGTAAGGATTTGGAGGTGCGGTTTGTGCGGCTTTAATAGTTTGCCTCTCTTTTAATTTAGAATTTTTGTTTTCTGATAAATTTTCTTGAGAATTAGTTGACGCGTCTTCTACATTACCTTTTTGTATTTCCTCATCCTTTTTCTGAGATGCTGTAGTTTCTGACAGGTCTTCTTGAGAATTGGTTGACGCGTCTTCTACATTACCTTTCTGTATTTCCTCATCCTTTTTCTGAGATGCTGTAGTTTCTGACAGGTCTTCTTGAGAATTGGTTGACGCGTCTTCTACATTACCTTTCTGTATTTCCTCATCCTTTTTCTGAGATGCTGTAG
>NZ_JAKRNS010000028.1 GCF_022346615.1 Staphylococcus sp. ACRSN
TCCTCTTATCATCTTCTAAAGAAGATGTTCCGAATATATCCTTAGAAAGGAGGTGATCCAGCCGCACCTTCCGATACGGCTACCTTGTTACGACTTCACCCCAATCATTTGTCCCACCTTCGACGGCTAGCTCCATAAATGGTTACTCCACCGGCTTCGGGTGTTACAAACTCTCGTGGTGTGACGGGCGGTGTGTACAAGACCCGGGAACGTATTCACCGTAGCATGCTGATCTACGATTACTAGCGATTCCAGCTTCATGTAGTCGAGTTGCAGACTACAATCCGAACTGAGAACAACTTTATGGGATTTGCATGACCTCGCGGTTTAGCTGCCCTTTGTATTGTCCATTGTAGCACGTGTGTAGCCCAAATCATAAGGGGCATGATGATTTGACGTCATCCCCACCTTCCTCCGGTTTGTCACCGGCAGTCAACCTAGAGTGCCCAACTTAATGATGGCAACTAAGCTTAAGGGTTGCGCTCGTTGCGGGACTTAACCCAACATCTCACGACACGAGCTGACGACAACCATGCACCACCTGTCACTTTGTCCCCCGAAGGGGAAGACTCTATCTCTAGAGTGGTCAAAGGATGTCAAGATTTGGTAAGGTTCTTCGCGTTGCTTCGAATTAAACCACATGCTCCACCGCTTGTGCGGGTCCCCGTCAATTCCTTTGAGTTTCAACCTTGCGGTCGTACTCCCCAGGCGGAGTGCTTAATGCGTTAGCTGCAGCACTAAGGGGCGGAAACCCCCTAACACTTAGCACTCATCGTTTACGGCGTGGACTACCAGGGTATCTAATCCTGTTTGATCCCCACGCTTTCGCACATCAGCGTCAGTTACAGACCAGAAAGTCGCCTTCGCCACTGGTGTTCCTCCATATCTCTGCGCATTTCACCGCTACACATGGAATTCCACTTTCCTCTTCTGCACTCAAGTTTCCCAGTTTCCAATGACCCTCCACGGTTGAGCCGTGGGCTTTCACATCAGACTTAAGAAACCGCCTACGCGCGCTTTACGCCCAATAATTCCGGATAACGCTTGCCACCTACGTATTACCGCGGCTGCTGGCACGTAGTTAGCCGTGGCTTTCTGATTAGGTACCGTCAAGATGTGCACAGTTACTTACACATATGTTCTTCCCTAATAACAGAGTTTTACGAGCCGAAACCCTTCATCACTCACGCGGCGTTGCTCCGTCAGGCTTTCGCCCATTGCGGAAGATTCCCTACTGCTGCCTCCCGTAGGAGTCTGGACCGTGTCTCAGTTCCAGTGTGGCCGATCACCCTCTCAGGTCGGCTACGTATCGTCGCCTTGGTAAGCCATTACCTTACCAACTAGCTAATACGGCGCGGGTCCATCTATAAGTGATAGCAAAACCATCTTTCACTATAGAACCATGCGGTTCTATATGTTATCAGGCATTAGCCCCGGTTTCCCGGAGTTATTCCAGTCTTATAGGTAGGTTACCCACGTGTTACTCACCCGTCCGCCGCTAACTTCAAAGGAGCAAGCTCCTTATCTGTTCGCTCGACTTGCATGTATTAGGCACGCCGCCAGCGTTCATCCTGAGCCAGGATCAAACTCTCCATAAAAAATTATGATGTTTGATTAGCTCATAAAATACTAATTTGTGTTATCATTAACACGTTTTT
>NZ_JAKRNS010000029.1 GCF_022346615.1 Staphylococcus sp. ACRSN
AACATCGCAGAAATATTTACTCATCCAGACATAGTTATTGATATGAATAAGGATATACTTATTACGTATATATTCAATTCTACAGATAAGGGACTATCAATGGATAAAGCAGAAAAATATGCACATCAATTAGTAAATATTGCTTTGGAAAGTTATCCTAATGTCGATAGACATTCTTTTCTAGTTGAAAAAGTACGCTTACTTATTCAACAATTAAAACTATCTATCCAACGTCTCAAACAACTAGATGATGTCATGATTGAATTAGCACAACAACTCGATTGTTTTGAAAACATTCATTCGATACCAGGCATTGGTGAGTTAAGCGCAGCTATGATTATCGGAGAAATTGGAGATATCACACGATTTGGATCAAATAAACAACTCAATGCTTTTGTTGGTATTGATATCAAACGATATCAATCAGGTGGCACATCCAGTAGAGATACAATCAACAAACGTGGTAATAAAAAAGCGAGAAGACTTTTATTTTGGGTGGTTATGAATATTATAAGAGGACAACATCACTATGATAATCATGTCGTTGATTATTACTATAAACTAAGAAAGCAGCCTAATGAGAAATCTCATAAGACTGCCGTCATCGCTTGTATAAATCGACTATTAAAAACGATTCATTATCTGATAATGAATCAGAAATTGTACGATTATCAAATGTCCCCACATTAGCCAAACGTACAATCAAATCTAGTTTAACACCTTATTCAAAAAAATTAAATTGAACGGTTTAATTCAGTAATGCTTATTTTAAATATGATACCTTGACTAATCGTAGGAA
>NZ_JAKRNS010000002.1 GCF_022346615.1 Staphylococcus sp. ACRSN
TCCCCACATTAGCCAAACGTACAATCAAATCTAGTTTAACACCTTATTCAAAAAAATTAAATTGAACGGTTTAATTCAGTAATGCTTATTTTAAATATGATACCTTGACTAATCGTAGGAAGAGTCTGGGACATAAATACCCAATCTCAAAAAAGAGGGCTAATCCTTTATGGATTAGTCCTCTTTATATTTAAAATCTTACGATTTTGACCGTGTATGCTTGCCTGGGGTATGGTTCGAGCCTGTAGTCTCTTACTCATACTATTCCTCTAAGCGTCAGCACGTTACAAAATCAGTACAATATATAGTTTGTTATTCAAATAAATAAGGTCCATTCGTATAATTTAATAATCACTATTAAACTAAATTAACAAGATGCCTTTTGTATAAAGATTATAACATGCCTCAAACTACACTACCTATGCATATTTCAACTTTAATTCCTAATAATGATATAGCAAAATTTGTATTTAAGATCCTTGTAACAATACTATATGGTAAATTCGAAAACTGCTAACATCATCATAGTAAAACTTCATATCAGCCTAAAAAATAAACGTTAATTACTATATCATATCAATAGAAATTGAGGTTTATTCTTTAGATAGAGATGTTTATGTCCCAGGCTCTTATTTTATATGTAAAATTAATGTGATTGAATATTTCCTGGAAAATAGGTTATGTATGTATAGAGTAAAGTTACATATTAAATGTGTAACAAAGGGGTGTAATCTAATCATGGATAAACTATTTAATAAATTAAAGTGTATGAAAACACCACATACATACGCATTGTTACTTTCAATTATTATTTGTGCAAGCATATTAACATATATTATACCTGCTGGTACTTATGATAGAGAGAAAAAAGGAGAACAAACACTCGTAGTTTCTGGAACGTATCATGAAATTCAACAGCATGGTGTATCTTTTTTTGATATTTTTCGTGCTATCCCTGAAGGCTTGATTAGTGGTGGGGAAATCGTATTTTATATCTTTTTAGTAGGTGGGGCGTTTGGTATAGTCCATAAGACAGGTGCATTTGAAAATGGTGTGAATACGGCAATGCAAAAATTGGGTAGACTTAAAATATTGATGATACCTTTAACAATGCTAACATTTTCAATACTAGGCTTTACGATAGGATTAGCAGAAGAAACAATTATCTTTGTACCAATTGGAATTATAATTGCACGAACGTTAGGTTATGATGCTATGACTGGTGTGTCAATGGTTATACTTGGTGCCGCTAGTGGTTTTTTGGGCGGCATGCTAAATCCTTTTACTGTTGGTGTCGCACAATCGGTTGCAGAATTACCTATGTTCTCAGGATGGGGACTTCGTACGATGATTTATATTGTGGTATTAAGCGTAGCAATTTCTGTAGTCATGTTGTATGGTCGAAGAGTAAAGGCAGATTTGTCCAATAGTATCGTTTATGAATTAGAGCAGAAAGAAGCGGTGAAGCAAGATATAGTAGATAAACCACGCTTCAGTAAACGGCAAGCCAGTGGACTTTTACTTATCAGTCTAACCATTTTATTGAATGTTTACGGCATATTTACGTTTGGATGGTCATTTAATGAAATGAGCGCTAATTTTATTCTTGCAGGCTTATTAGCAGGAATTATCGGAGGATTAGGCGTGAATGGTACATTTGATGCGATGATAGAAGGGATGAAAGACATCCTTTTTGGCGCCATGATTGTTGGGTTTGCTAAAGGTATAATTGTCATATTAGAAAATGGGAAAGTTATTGATTCTATCGTACATGGTATGACGATGTTATTACACGGTGTACATCCTACAATTGTGATTTTAATGATGTTTGTATTACAATTCTTATTAAATTTCTTTATTCCCTCAGGTTCTGGTCAAGCATTAACGACTATGCCATTAATGGTTCCAATCTCTGATTTATTAGGTATCAATAGACAACTTACTGTATTGGCTTTTCAATATGGTGATGCAATCAGCAATGTATTGTTTCCGACATCTGCAATTTTGATGGGAGCATTAGCAGTAGGTAAGATTACATACGTACAATGGTTGAAATTTGCCTGGAAACTGATTGTGTTATGGATAATTGTATGTAGTTTAGCTATGACCTTAGCGTTGCTATTAGGTTATTAGACACTCGTTTTCTTGAAGTAAGTAATTTCTAATTAATATAGAAAAAGATATTGTAAAAATAGCGCTTTCATTATATAATGACTTCAAATACAATATCATATTGCGTGTTACTGGTGAGGCAGGCATGAGCAAACGAAATGACTATTATAGATGGATAGTCTTTGTTTGTTCATGCCTTTTTGTATGCCATTAACATACAATTAGTGAGTTAAGAAGGGATGTTATTTATGTTTAAGAAACTTTTTGGGCAATTGCAACGTATTGGGAAAGCGTTGATGTTACCAGTTGCAATTTTACCTGCTGCTGGACTATTACTTGCTCTTGGGACAGCTTTTCAAGGAGAATTTTTACAGTCTTATTTACCATTTATTAAAGTAGAAGGTTTTCAGAATGTAGCTAAAATGATGGAAGGCGCAGGCGGTATTATTTTTGATAATTTACCAATTATTTTTGCGCTTGGTGTAGCTATTGGATTAGCAAGTGGGGATGGTGTAGCCGCAATTGCAGCATTTGTTGGTTTTATTGTTATGAATAAAACAATGGGTGCATTTTTAGAAATTACACCTAAAAACGTCGATGACGCAGCGAGTGGTTATGCGAGTGTATTAGGTATTCCAACATTACAAACGGGTGTGTTTGGCGGTATAATTGTCGGGGCACTGGCAGCTTGGTGTTATAATAAATTTTATAATATATCACTACCGAGTTATTTAGGATTTTTTGCTGGAAAACGTTTCGTACCTATTATGATGGCAACATGTTCATTTATTTTAGCCTTTCCAATGGCATTAGTTTGGCCAACAATTCAACATGGCCTAAATGCATTTAGTGAAGGTTTACTAGATTCAAATACAGGTTTAGCAGTATTCTTATTTGGTTTTATCAAAAGATTATTAATACCATTTGGTTTGCATCATATATTCCATGCGCCATTTTGGTTTGAATTTGGAAGTTATAAAAATGCTGCAGGACAAATCATTCACGGTGATCAGCGTATCTTTATAGATCAAATTCGTGATAATGTATCATTAACAGCCGGTAAATTTATGGGAGGAGAATTCCCAGTGATGATGTTCGGCCTTCCTGCTGCGGCATTAGCTATATATCATTCAGCTAAAAAAGAAAATCGTAAAGTTGTCGGAGGATTGATGTTATCTGGCGCTTTAACATCATTCTTAACTGGTATTACAGAACCGCTAGAATTTTCATTCTTATTTGTAGCACCTTTATTATTCTTTATTCATGCGTTACTAGATGGCTTAAGTTTCTTGATTATGTATTTACTTAATGTTCATTTAGGTTACACATTCTCAGGTGGATTTATTGATTTCTTACTATTAAATATTATGCCGAATAAAACAGCATGGTGGCTCGTTATACCTGTAGGACTCGTTTATGGTGTGTTATATTACTTTATCTTTAGATTCATTATTAAGAAATTTAATTATAAGACACCGGGTCGAGAAGACAAAGACATGCAAAGTAATACTGTAGCCAAAAATGATTTACCATTTAAAGTGTTAGAGGCAATGGGTGGTAAAGATAATATTAAACATTTAGATGCTTGTATTACACGTCTTAGAGTTGAAGTTAATAATAAATCTGTTGTCGATGTAGATTCATTAAAACAACTTGGGGCATCAGGTGTACTTGAAGTTGGTAATAATATGCAAGCAATTTTTGGTCCGAAATCAGATCAAATCAAGCATGATATGGCTAGAATTATGAACGGTGAAATTACAAAGCCAAGTGAAACTACAATTACAGATGAAGCGGTAGTACAAGTACCACCGTCAGATAGTCAAGATAAAGCAGATAATCAAACACTGATTGAAATCTTTGCGCCAGGAAGTGGAAAAATTGTACCTTTAAGTGAGGTTCCTGACCAAGTATTTGCTCAGAAAATGATGGGTGAAGGTGTTGGTTTTATTCCAGAATCGGGAACGATTGTAGCACCATTTGACGGTACGGTTAAAACAATTTTCCCAACAAAACACGCAATTGGTTTGGTTTCTGATGACGGTTTAGAATTATTGATTCATATTGGTATTGATACTGTGAAGTTAGAAGGTAAAGGATTTGAAAGTTTAGTAGCAACGGATGAACACATTAAAAAAGGGCAACCGATTATGAAAGTAGACCTTGATTACATTAAGGCACATGCACCAAGTATTGTGACACCGTTAGTATTAACAAACTTAGAAGAGCGAAACTTTAAAGTCCAAGATGTTGAACATGTAACAAGTGGAGACTTACTTATTACAGTGAGATAATCATTGTGTATAGCATACTGTTATACTATTAAAAATCATTTTAAGAGTCTGGGACATAAACATCTCTGACTAAAAAATAAACGTCAATTTCTATTGAGATTATATAGAAATTGGCGTTTTCTTGATTTATCTTTAAGAAACATGCCATATGTTATAAGTAGTGATTATTAAATTATACGAAAAGCCCTTATTTTTTGAAAAACAAACTATATATTGTACTAGTTTTGTAACGTGCTGACGCCTAGGGGAATCGTATGAGTGAGAGACTACAGGCTCGAACCATACCCCAGGCAAGCATGCACGGTCAAAATCGTAAGATTTTAAATATAAAGAGGACTAATCTATAAAGGATTAGCCCTCTTCTTTGAGATTGGGTATTTATGTACTAGACTATGTGTTTTTTTATAGACAATGTGATGTTTGTGTTTGCTATAAATTACTACATTTAATATTTTGTTGTTTACGTAAATTAAATATTGAAAAATTCTGAATTTATATCTACTATAAAGTAAATAGATATAAAGGGTGATTATATGGAATATCAACTATCGATTAATGTTACATCTCAAATTAGACTTGTACAGCCAGAATTATATATGGCAGAAGCGTTGTATAATACAATAAAATCTAACTATCAACACTTGGCGACCTTTCTAGACTTTATTCAAGAGGATATGACACTTGAAGATGAACAACAATATTTAACAATGATGTTAGAACATCAAGCACAAAATAAAGGTCGGTTATATCTTATCTATTTTAAAGATGAGTTGATTGGTACGATTGATCTACATAACATCCAAATGCAACATAAAAAGGCAGAAATTGGTTATTGGATTGCTAAAAGTTACGCAGGCCGTCAGATTACTACGCAATGCGTTCAACATTTGTGCTACCTTGCCTTTGAAGTATTTGGCTTGAACAAATTGACTATTAAGGCAGATGTTCGCAATATTGCTAGTAATAAAGTAGCGGAAAAATCAGGTTTCTCTTTTGTCGGAACGGATTTAGAAGATATGTTTGATGGTGAGGCATACAGAGATATGAATCGTTATTCACTATTAAAGTATGATTATAACAAGTAATCACTCTAATTCATGCTGAAGTATTTTACATGTTAAGTGTTTCCAAAATTTAATCACTTTTAGTACATATTAAATGGAACAAAGGTAATCATAGGAGGAATGATCATTGTTACAACGCAAATTAAATGTTGCTAATTTAAATACACCAATTCAAAAGTTAGATTATTTAAGTGAACAGCTTGGTAAAAATATTTATGTAAAACGAGATGATTATACTGGCGCAGAAATATCTGGTAATAAAGTTAGAAAATTAGAGTACTCAATTCAATATGTATTTGATAATAATTATGATGCGGTGATAACGACAGGAGCTATTACTTCAAATCATGCACGTGCAACGGCGGCTTTATGTGCAAAATATAATATAGAATGCCATTTAGTATTAAGAGGCGATGAAGCGATATTTGAAGGAAATTTATTTTTAGGCACTATGCTTGGTGCTCATATTCATCAAATAGACTCAAGTGTTTCTAGAGAAGATACAATGTCAGAAATTAAGGAACAGTTAATAGCCAAAGGAAAGCAACCATTTATTATTCCTGTAGGTGCTTCAGATTGGATTGGCACACACGGTTATATAAATGCATATGAAGAAATTATGAACCAAACAAAAGTATTGAATTTACATTTTGATTCTATTAACGTGGCAGTTGGTTCAGGTGGCACATATGCGGGTTTATGGTATGGAAATCAAATAAATAAAAAGAACATAGAAATTATTGGATATGCGGTAGACCAAAATTCGGAGGCATTTAAAGAAAAGGTGGAAGCAATTATTCATGAATTGGATAGCGATATGACTGATTTTGATACGATTCAAATCAATGATCAATATATTGGATTAGGGTATGGCAAGTCTACAGATGAAGAATTAGCCTTTTATATTGAAATTGCAAAACAAGAAGGTATTATATTTGACCCAACTTATACTGGAAAAGCATTTCGCGGATTAATTTCAGAGATAAAGCAAGGATATTATGATAAACAAGAAAACATATTATTTATTCATACTGGTGGTCTACAAGGATATACAGAACAAACAAGACACCGTATTCAACAGTTGATTACTGACCAAAAATAATAATGCGTTCTTTATATGAAAATGATAAAGTCATTTTCAGAGCAAATAAATTGCGAAAAGGTATTTTTTTATATCATAATGATATACACTTTATGAGCTAAGGAAGGTGGTCGTAGGGTGAATCAAACGTTATCAACAATCAATTCATTTCAAAATTTTATAGATGCTCATGATTTAGCGGTCATCCATGTGATGAGAGATAATTGTAGTGTATGCCATGCAGTATTGCCACAAATAAAGGGACTTGTTCAAGAATATCCTGGTGTTGCACTAGGTGTAATCAATCAAAGTGAATTAGAAGCGATTGCAGGAGAGTTAAATATCTTTACTGTTCCCGTGGATTTAATTTATCTAAAAGGTAAAGAGATGCATAGGCAGGGACGTTTTATCGATATGCAGGAATTTGAAAAACATTTAATGCTAATGTATCAAAGTATAGAAAGATAGAGAGAAAAGTATATAATATATTATCGTAGGTTCCTACACTATTGGTTAATTACAATAAACTGATTGTGTGGGACTTTTTTTACATTATAAATTGCGTAAAATAAAAGTTGGTTTCATTTAATAAAATGTATCATTATTAAATGAAATATTGTATTATAGTGATAATTAGTAGTGGGAGGTGGGGTTATGCGAATTGAACGCATTTGCCCAAATGAAGCAGAAGCACTGTATCACTGTATGAAACAAATCGATAAAGAATCACAATTTATGTTATATTTGCCAGACGAAAGAAACTTTAATCATCAGCAGTTGTCTGAGGAACTCAAGTTCAACTTTTATATAGGAGTTAAAACCGATGAGGGTGAAATTGTAGGTTATTTGATGGTTCATATAAGTACAATATCTAAAATAAAACACATCGGCTATATAAATACAGGTATGATAAATGCGTATAGAAAACAGGGATATGCGACACAAATGTTTGAGGAAACATTAAAATGGGCAGAACGAAAAGGATTGAGAAGACTAGAACTAACGGTGATTACAACAAATACACCTGCAGTCAATTTTTACGAAAAATTAGGTTTTAAGATTGAAGGTATTAAAAGACAATCTATTTTTATGGATGATCACTATTTTGATGAACTGTATATGGCTAAGTTACTCAATGAGGGGCTAAATGAAGAAAATAATATTATTTGGTAGTTATTAGTGAATTACCTCTTTTATAAAAAAGTGAAATATACTTAAAATAGAATAAATCCTTTTTCAAAATGCGATAACTTTATTATCATTGGAAAAGGAGGCGATGACATGTTAAAAAGAATATTTATATTACCATTTTTGGTAATTTTAAGTACATATAGTTATGCAAAGCTAAAAGAGAAGCGCAGTTATAAAAGTTTCATTTATGAGATAATGTTAAAAATAAAACAAACGAAAAAGGCTTTTTTAACTGTAGAAGGGGCAAGGCAAGCTCAATCAAACATTCAAGTTGAAACCTATGGTCCACATACGACATTAAATCATCAATTTAAATGTGGAATTAAGCGTGAAACAATAACAGGTGCTACAACATACATAATCAATGAACAAAAAGATGAAGTACAAGATGTGGTGCTCTATATTCATGGCGGTGCATGGTTTAAAGATCCTTTAGATGCGCATTTTCAATTTGTAGATCAACTTGCCAATGAGTTAAATGCAATTGTTATTATGCCGATTTATCCAAAGGTGCCCCATGCAAATTATCAAGATACATTTAATATGTTAGAAGTCATTTATAATAGAATACAAAATAAATATCAAAACGGGGTACGTATTACGCTGATTGGTGACTCAGCAGGAGGACAAATTGCATTGTCATTTGCGCAATTGATGAAGTTGCAAGGTATTAATCAGCCAGATAATTTAGTGTTAATTTCTCCAGTACTAGATGCTAGCCTAAGTAATCCAGATATCTTTAAATATAAAAATAAGGATCCAATGCTTGGTGTACATGGATTGAAATATTTTATAAAACAATGGGCATCGGAATTACCTATAGAGGATTGGCGCATTTCTCCAATCAATGGAAATTTAACAGGATTAGGGCACATCACATTGATAGTAGGGACAAAAGAATTACTATACCCGGATGTACGTCGCTTATCTACTTTATTGAATCAGTATAAGGTGCCACATGAATTTATCATCGGCTATAATTTATTCCATATTTATCCTGTGTTTGATATTCCTGAAAGAAGACAGGTGATTACGAAATTAAGATGTATTTTGAAGCAATAGCAAAGGCTACTGTAAAAAATGAAATAGTGCAAAAGTTAAATTAAAGGGAGTGTGAGTTGAAATTTACAAATTTCAATTCACACTCCCTTTCTTTATGATTCAATTATTGCTTTTTCAAAGATAATGATAAAATTAAGATAATGATTAATATAATACCTATGATTTGAAGCGGTAGGAATTTAACATGTAACCATACAGCGCTAGATACAATAGCCATGACGGGTTCAATGGTTCCAAATAACGTGGTTTCTTTGGCAGTAAGATAGTTCAAACTTTGAATAAAGAATAAAAAAGCGATGGCTGTGCCAATAATGATGCCAAAAGCAAGGTATATCCCAGTTGAGAGGCTGATATTTGTAATATTAACATCCCATATTGGTGCCTTAAAGTTTAATAAAATTCCGGAAATAAGCATTGCCCATCCAACGACAAGAACAGATGGATAACGTAATAATAATCGTGTTGCATAAAGTGTGTAAAATGTTAATGAAATTCCTGAAATAATACCCCAATAAACACTCGGCATTGGAACGGTTAAATTACTCAGTGAGCCATTAGTTAACAATAAAAACGTCCCTGAAAGTGTAAGTACGATTGCTATTAAATCAAAAAATTTAAACCGCTCTTTTCCGCGTAAAACATACCATAGAATAATATAGAGTGGGGCAATATATTGTAACAATGTTGCTACTGCAGCATTCCCATAGTTGATAGATGCCATATAAGAATATTGCACTAAAAGCATACCGAATATTGAAAATATCATTAATTGCCAAATACTTTGTTTTGATTTAAATATTATAAAAATCGATATATTAGGGTTAAACAATTTAGAAATAACTAGTAACAAAATCCCACTAATCAATAAACGTGCAGTTACATACCAATTTATTTCTATATGTCGATGTTGAAATAAAAAGTCAGATACAGTACCACCTAATCCCCAAAATGAAGCACCTGCTATCGCCAAAAAAATCCCTAAAATTCTTTTTTCATTTATAAGTTGCATATGATCACCTGTAAAATATAATTATATTTTAACTATAAGCGAAATTTAAGTGATATAATATCTAAAAATCACTTAAAAATAGCAATATATTGAGGTGAAGAACTATGTACAATGAAATTATTGTTACAGATACAAGGGAAGAGCTCATACAATATCCGAATCAACAATGGAAACATATTATTTTACACACAGTACTAAATCAAACTCTGTTTGGTTATATTCCATTACATTGGCATAAAGCATTACAATTTATATTTGTAATAAAAGGACAATTAGAAATAGTTATTTCAGAAAATATAGAAACTGTAAATCAGGGAGAAGGGTTATTTATTAACTCAAATA
The DNA here is from genome assembly GCF_022346615.1 of Staphylococcus sp. ACRSN. GTDB lineage: Bacteria > Bacillota > Bacilli > Staphylococcales > Staphylococcaceae > Staphylococcus. The sequence goes on from NZ_JAKRNS010000002.1 coordinate 10,156, forward strand.
CAGTGCATGAAATTACTGGAAAATTACCAGATACCGCCTTTTATTGTTGGAATATTGAATTGCCAGATGCTTCGAATTATATGGAATATAATTATGTTACACATATAGTAAATAATGCTGATAAATCTCCATATTTAAAGTTAAGTCAGCAAGATGATATACAAATTGAAATCTTGAGATTGATAGACGAGGCAGGGAAATGTTACGAAGAAAAGTCAAACGATTACATGATAGACATTACCATTAATTATTATAAGATTTTAAAATATATTAACAGAATTATGGATAATCAAGTGACGACGATTACGTATCATTTTGATATTCGTGTGAAACAATTGATTGAATATATTCAATACAATGCAACAACTAAATTGTCATTGTCAGATTTAAGCACTATCATTCACATGAGTGAGTCTGAAACGATAAAAATTTTCAAACAATACATGCATCAAACACCATTTCAATATGTTTTAAATTATAGATTGGAACAAAGTATAGACATGCTTTTTAGTTATAAAAATCACTCTGTAACTGAAGTGGCAATGGCTTGTGGTTTTTCGACAACGAGTTATTATATTAAATTATTTAAAGAAAAATATGGAGAAACGCCAAAACAATATCAAAAGCGATTGCAAGCAATCAATGCATAAATCACAAATTAAAACACCCATATTTCACATAAAGGTTAGTGAGTATTCTGTATAGCCACTAACTCAAAATGTAATATGGGTGTTTATCTATTTAATTTAAGCTCTTTAAATAGGTTGGTAACATTTCTGTAAACAATGCTACAAAGGCTAAATAAATGGATTTTTCTACATGTTCATTAACTTGATGTGCTTGGCTAACGTTGCCTGGACCAAACATAATGAATGGAAAATTTTCATCTTTATCTACTAATAAGTCAGAGGCATCTGTTACACCTGGTGAAGCTTGTGCTTCAAGAGAAGTGTTAAGATATTTCATAGCAAATGATTGTGCATGGTGTACGAGTGAATTGTTTCCTGTGGTAAATACTGGTGGTCTAGACATATAAGTATCTATTGTAATTTGAGTTTGCTCTGTTTCAATTTGTTGTAAAATAGAATTGAAATAACTTACAAATTGGTGATTAACATGTTCTGGAATTGTACGAATATTGAATTCTGTTTCTGCATATTCGGGTAATGAATTGACCTGATTACCTCCCTTGAATATTGTCGCATTCATGATTGGAGGGCCAAGTAAAGGATTTGACTGATTAAACTTTTTAAATCCGTCATTTGCATTATAAACAAAATCAATAAGTGGAGTTATAGCATTATAGCCTAAGTTTGGCATTGAACTATGGGCTGCTTTACCTTTTGAAGTAACGCGTATATCCATAGAACCTTTATGTGCATAAATAATCCTATCTTCGGATGGTTCAGCTATAATGAGGCCACATATATCATCCATATATCCTTGCGATTGAAAAGCTTTGGCACCCTCGCCCACGATTTCCTCTCCAGCTGTAGCAAGTAATCGAATTCTACCATATGTTAAAGTACCTGTTTCATGGATGTTAATCATACTGATAACTAATGCGGCTAAACCTGATTTCATGTCAGCCGTTCCACGTCCATAAAGCTTTCCTTCAACCTCAGTTAATTTATAAGGATCATATTGCCACTTAGAAACGTCACCCTCTGAAACAACATCCATATGTCCAGAAATACCTAAGACGGGTCCATTATTACCTATTTCAGCAACAAGGTTTGCACGCGTTTCTGATAATTTAATTATCTTTGCAGTAATACCGTGTTTATCTAATAATTCCTTTAAATAATTACAAACTTCAATTTCATTTTCATTTACGGATTTAATGCTGATTAAATCACTTAAAATGCGCACAACTTCTGTTTCAGTTATTTTAGACATAATAAAACCTCGCTCTCAACATTATGAAATTATTCAATATCATTATATCTTAAGCGAAGGTATCAAGTGTTTTATTATAAAAAAAAGGAAGTTAAGTAGTAATGTTAATGTAAATATTTGATTAAAAATAATTAATAAATTAATAAAACTCATACATGACTCGTAGATTTATTATTATCTACTGATGATGTATGAGTTAATTTTTGGTATTGAACTGATTCATTTTTTGAATTAGTTGATTGCTTATCTTTGGGAATACGACTTGTTTCTGATGTCGTTTGTCCTTGGTTATTATTTGTATTATCATTTTGATTTATTTGTTCAACATTTTTATTATTATCAGCATCTAAGACAGCGCCGCGCATATCGTTCCCCTGAAAATTACCAATTAAAATCATGATTAAATAGCTACAACATAATACTGCTACGATTGTTAGATAGATTGAAACTGCAAATTTTACAGATCTACTCAATGAACTGCCTCCTAAAGATATAGTTAATAATTACTACACATATAATGTAACACTTAATTTTTAATATCATGTAAAGATGCAGTAAAGTTTATATTTTTTAGAAATCATAATATCAATAGACATAAAAATTATTAAAATTTCTTTGTTATTTTTATAAGATTATTTTCTGTTATTAAATCATTGTCATATCAATACTTCGATGGGTATCGGTGTGTAAAATTACTTTGTTTGTAAAGTCGGATTTACAATTAATTAATCAGTCCTTCAAACAATTAAAACTATCTCAATACCACCATGATAGCATGACTGTATTGAATGATAGGGGCTAACTAGAAATAAGTTAGTTAACTCTTTTTTTAATAAGAATAAATATAAGTCTCCTAATTCTTAATTGAACTATTAAGCATTCAAATAAAAATTTAATATGCTGATGAAAAGAGGGACCAAATTTGCTACTAATCATAATATGTGTAGGTTTAATTCTATGGTTGGGTATCGTCGAAAAAAAGAAACATTCCAGACGATTAGAAAGAATACCTATACGCATAAACATTAATGGTATAAGAGGTAAATCTACCATTACAAGATTGATATATAGCACGTTACGTGAAGACAATTATCGAGTTATTGGAAAGACAACAGGTACAGATGCGCGTATGTTGTATTGGTTTACACCGAGAGAGTATCCCGTATATAGAAAGCCTCAGGGTGCCAACATAGGTGAACAACGAGATATTATTCGTAAAGTAGTAAAACAAAAAGCAAATGCTTTAGTAAACGAATGTATGGCAGTAAATCCAGATTATCAACTTACATTTCAACGAGAATTGGTTAAGGCTAATATTGGTGTCATTGTAAATGTGATGGAGGATCATATGGATGTGCTTGGTCCAACATTAAAAGAAGTAGCAGAAGCGTTTACGGCCACAATTCCTTACAAAGGTCATCTTATTGTTATGAAGGATGATTATACAGATTTTTTTGCAAAAGTAGCGAAAAGACGTAAGACCAAACTAATTGTGGTAGATAAAGATGAAGTTCCGGAATCTTATTTAAGACAATTTGGATACATAGTCTTTCCAGATAATGTAGCAATTGCCATGGGTGTTGCGGAAGCGTTAGGTATTGATAGAGAAACGGCTCTTAGAGGTATGCTCAATGCACCTCCTGATGTGGGTGCCGTTGAAGTTAAATACTTTAATGCCAATAACACGACGAATGTTTATGTAAATGCATTTGCTGCAAATGAACCAAAATCGACAATTGCGATATTAAATAAGGTTGAAGATTACAATTATCCTTATTCAAAGATAGTTATCATACTCAATTGTCGTGCAGATAGGGTGGATAGAACAAAACAATTTGTGAATGATTTTATTCCAAATGTTGAATTTGACACTTTAATTTGTACCGGTAAAAGTACACAAATGGTTACTGAAGCAATGAAACAACAGCCAAATAAAAAATATTTGAACTTTGAAGGAAAAAGTATGAAAGCAGTTGAAGAAGCATTACATTCAGAATCAAACAATGCATTAATTTTTTGTGTTGGTAATATTCACGGACCAGGTAAACAAATAGCGCAATATATAGAAGGGATCAAATAATATGATAGGTTCAGAGTTATATTTTTCATTATTTGTGGGCATTGTATTAAGTTTAATCTTTGCCGAAAAATTCGGTATTAGTCCAGCTGGACTCGTAGTTCCAGGTTATTTAGCTTTAATCTTTGATCAACCAGTTATGTTATTGTCCGTGCTGATCATCAGTTGTATTACATATTTTATTGTGAATCATGGTGTGAGCAGATTCGTCATATTATATGGTAGGAGAAAGTTTGCAGCGATGATACTAACTGGAATGGTATTGAAATTTATATTTGATTTAATCTACCCACTGACCCCATTTGAAATGGTAGAAATGTCAGGTATAGGGGTTGTGATACCAGGTATTATTGCAAACACGATTCAAAAACAAGGTGTCATTATTACTTTATCTACATGTATGCTTTTAACATGTATTACTTACGTCATCTTATTCTTTTATAGCTTTATTAATTAGTAAGGAGCATGTATATGAAGAATTCAAAACGACTTTCTATAGATGAACGTGTATTAAAGTGGACCAAGCGTCATAAAAAACGCAACACCATATACACCAGTATTATCTTATTAGCAGCAGTAGTACTTTTAGTATTTACAATGACATCAATAAAAACATATCCAGTTAAAGCTATGGCGAAAGCAAATAATGATATCAGGATGACTTATTTAGGCAATGTAGAATTAAATAAACATATTCGTAAAAATAATATCAACGATTCGTTTAGTGCTATAAAAGATATCTTAAAAGGGAGTGATTACTCCACAGCAAGCTTAAAACTTTCTGAATTTGCAAATGACAAAAATGGAAATATTAAAGGAAATTTAAGCAACGTTATGTTTTTAAAAAGTTTGAATATTAAAAGTTTAAATATTATCAATCAAGTGACAGATAATATAACTGCTAGAGATTTCAGCAAAGCAGTTGAATCAAAAGCCGGTTATAACTATTTAACAGGTAATGGATCTAATCCAATAAATAGTAAGACTGTACAACAAACTGTAAAAGGGAAAAAAATTGCTACAGTTTCCTTTTCAGATGTTGAATCAGATTACACTGATCCTTTAAAAAATACGACATCCATTAGCTTAGAACCTAGCATATTTATACCATTAATTAAAAAGCTAAAAGAAAATAATGATTATGTTGTTGTCAATGTCGATTGGGGTATCCCTGATGAAAGAAGTGTTACAACAAGACAAAGGCAATATGCACACGCATTATCAGATGCTGGTGCAGACGTAATTGTTGGTCACAACTCTGTTGTTCAAGAAATTGAAAATTACAAAAAGACAAGTATTTTTTATAGTTTAGGTAATGTTACTTCAGAAGGCTTTCTTTCAAAAAATAAACAAGGATTAACCGTTCAACAAAATTGGGACGGCAAGAAATCGCAATTTATGGTAACGCCTATAAAGTCACAAGGTGGAAAAATAACTGAATCAAGACCAAATAAAGTAGAAGAAGTAAAACTGTTAAATAATTTGCAAAGTGATAGCGTAAAACTAAAAAAAGAGAATGGAGGTTACGTATATGAACATTAAAGAAAACTGGGTGAGTCTTTCAGTGATTATAGTCGTGTTAGTCATTTTCCTATTGATTGTTTTTGCAAAAGCAAATGAAGGCCTTGATCAATATGAGTTAAATGAACTTAAATCAACACATCATCAATATTTGTCTAAAGGAGCCTGAGTATGAGCATTTATAATAAACGCGTGCTCATCGTAATACTCATTCTTACTATCATAATTTCTGTGTTATTTTTTTTAGTCACAAAAAAAGACAACTATGATAAAGACGATTTATATGAGAATAAAATTGCTGATCATAAACAAGATACATCAGACAAAAATTACGGTGTAGCATCAAATAACCCTATCGCAACACGTGTAGGTGAGAAAATAATTAGAGATGGAGGCAATGCAGTTGACGCATCCGTAGGGATATCTTATGCATTAGCGGTGACAGAGCCACATTCATCTGGTTTAGGTGGTGGTGGCGCAATGTTAGCATATGATGGTCAAGCAAATGTTGCACCTAAACAATGGCAATACAAAGATATCTCATCATTTAATTATAAATCTAAAGACCAAATCGGTACGCCGGGGTTTGTTCGAGGTTTACATGATGCACACAAAGATGCAGGGAAAATGGATGAAAAGAAAATATTAAATTATGTCATCCCACTTGCAGAAGATGGTTTTGAAGTAGATTCTGAATTAGAACGAAGTTTGAAGTTATATGGTTCAGATGTAGATAGAGATTCTTCATTCTTTGATGGTAAGCAGACAAAGAGAGAAGGAGATGTTATCAAACAGCCTGAATTAGCTAAAACACTAAGAGGTATTAGAGACAAAGGACCAGATTACTTCTACGATAAAATTGGTAAAAGTATTTCCAAGCAAGTTGATGATAAATTGACAGAGAAAGACTTTAAATCATACAAAACAACGAAAAAAGAACCAGTAGGTACAGACTATTTAAATACAAAAATATATTCTGCCTCAAATCCACTAGGTGGTACATTGATGCTTCAAGGCATGAAAATAGATGAGTCTACTGATAATAAAGGTGCACCAGATAATCGATTGGATTATATAACGGGAATATTAAAATCAAGAGCGTTGATGTATAGAAATAGAGATATCGTCAACGGACAAGATGAAGACTATGATCAATATTTATCTCAAGATTATCTTTTAGGTAGATTAAATGAAGTGAATTTTAACAGTAACTTCAATACAACTAATATGGATAACACAAGTACGACACACTTTGTTGTTATTGATAAGAAAGGTAAGCTAGTGAGTACAACCAATACATTGTCTAGTTTCTTTGGTACTGGTAAGTATATGAAAGAAGGATTCTATATGAATAACTCACTTTCAAACTTCTCTAGCAACCCTGCAAGTCCAAATTATGCAGGTAAACATAAGGAGCCAAGATCATTTACTGCACCTAGTATCGTTGTCGGACCAGATTATTACTTAGGCATTGGAACACCTGGAGGTAACAAAATACCGACTACTATTAATGAAGTGCTTGTCGATTACTTGAGAGGCAATGGAACATTGCAAGAATCAATTGATAAACCTCGTTTCTATAACGATGGTGGAAAAATTTTCTATGAAAATGCAACATCCAAACAAGATATCGACATATTCAAAAGTTTAGGGTTCCAAATTGAAGAAAAAAGAAATGATCCAAACTTTGGTAGTGTACAGGCAGCTTTATTTAATAAAAATGACAAGACAGTAGAAATTGGGCATGATGTTGGTAACAGGTAAAGTGACAATATACGTGTCATAAGTTTGAATGTTATATAGTTTTAAAAATCAAAAAAAGAATAGATATCCTTATAGCAATTCATAAGGGTATCTACTCTTTTTTTTACCAATTAATAGAACAAATGTGTATATGAACACTGAATTAACTTACCAACCTTGTCCATCGACATTGTAATCGTCTAACTTACCAGATTGTAAATCTTGAATTGCGCTTTCTAATACATTAAGTGCATGATCTAGTTGTTCATAAGTAATGACCAGAGGTGGTTGGAATCTTAATACATTACCTGCAACCGCAATGATGATTACGCCGTTATCAAAACAACGATTACAAATTTTTAAAGCAGCATCTGCATCACGTGTTTTATTTACTTTATCAGAAATAATGTCGATGCCTATGGATAAACCTTTACCTCTGACATTACCGATGGAGGCATATTGCTCAACCCATTGATCGATACGGTTTCGCACGTAAGCACCTTTATCTTTACTAGCTTGTAATAAATTTTGATCTTCAATCATTTTTAGTGTTGCTAATGCGGCTTCACAACTTACAGGATTTGCTCCGGTTGTAAATAAATGTGCTGGTGCATCCAAATGGTCCATGATTTCAGCTCTGCCGACGATTGCTGACATTGGAAGACCACCAGCTAATGATTTACCAAAAGTTATAATATCAGGTTCAATGTCGAAGTGTGAAACTGAGCTCCATTCGCCAGTACGACCTAAGCCTTGTTGAATATCATCAACGGCTAATAGAATACCATGTTTTTTGCACAGGGCTTGTAAGGCTTCAAAATAGCCTTCGACAGGTTCTAACAGACCGCCATCACCTTGGAAAGTTTCAATCATAATACAGGCTACTTCTTCAGCAGGTACATATTTTTCAAACATTTCCTCAAGTGGTGCAAGGTACGATTTAACAGAATTGGGTTCTGTATTACCATACATGCCTCGATAATTATCAGGATAAGGGATGTGATAGAAACCAGGTAGCATTGGTCCATACTTTTTACGCATGTTTAAACTAATTGCTGACATCGATAAAGCACCATAGGTTGAACCGTGATAGGCATTGATGAAACTAATGACATAAGGTCGTCCAGTATATGCTTTGGTCAACTTGATAACACCGTCATTAGCATCAGATCCAGAAAGACCAAAGAGTACACGTTTTTCATAATTTCCAGGAGCGATGGCACATAATTTTTTAGAAAGTTTAACTAAAGGTTCATGGTACATGTAAGCAGGTGTGTAATGGATGAAACGATCTACTTGATCTTTGATCGCTTGTGTAACAGGCTCAGGTGCATGGCCTACATTTTGGGAACTAGCACTTGATAATAAATCAATATATGCCTTTCCATCTACATCGACTAAAGTGGCACCATAGCCGTGTGAGATAGCTAGTGGATAATATGGTATTCTGCCAGGTTTAGCAAAGTATTGATGATCTTCTTTTATGATTTTTTCTGATTTAGACATAATGTATTCGCCTCCAAGGTATGGTGTGAATTAAATCACTTTATCATTCGAGTTAATTGTTTTGAAAATACAAAGTACCTCAATTTTTGTGTTTATATGATAGGTGAAAAAGTTATAAATTATAAAAAACAGGATTGCCTATCTAGGTTATATGTAAAAATATACTAATGATTATCTGACTTGTAAATATATTCTGAAAATTTAAAATTGAATAAAACTAAAAATAGATATTATTTTCTCAAATAGTGAAAAATAACAATTTTAAAATTAAAATAGAGTCTTTTAAATAAAAAGGAGATATAAATTTATAAATGTTGGGTAAGACATATCAACGAAGGGTATAACAACAAAAAGGAAAAATGTAAGGGGTTTTAATAATCTAAAACAAATGAATTGGGAGACACGGTTATGCCTTGTCATTATAAAAGTTCATGTCACTTAGCACACAGTAGTTTGATAAATAATGTAGTTCTTAGGGAGGAATTTATATGATTTATGCTGGCATCTTAGCTGGAGGCATTGGTTCAAGAATGGGGAATGTACCTTTGCCAAAGCAATTTTTAGATTTGGATGGTAAACCAATTCTTGTGCATACTGTAGAAAAATTTTTATTAACAAATGAATTTGACAAGATATACATTGCTACACCACAAAAATGGATTTCACATACGCGGGATACTTTGAATAAATTCGGTATTGATGACGAACGAATTAATATCGTTCAAGGTGGTTCAGATCGTAACGAAACGATTATGAATATTATTTCATCTATTGAAACAACATTTGGCATTACGGATGAGGACGTGATTGTTACACATGATGCTGTGAGACCATTTTTAACAAGAAGAATTATCAAAGAGAATATTGATCAAGTGTTGCAACAAGGAGCGGTGGATACAGTAATATCTGCTACAGATACCATCATTACTTCGAATGATGGTGAATCAATACAATCCATACCAGTTAGAAGTGAAATGTATCAAGGGCAAACACCACAATCATTTAATATCAATTTATTGAGAACGAATTATAACAAATTATCTGCAACAGATAAGAAGATTTTGACAGATGCTTGTAAGATTTTAGTTGTTAGTGGAGAAAAAGTTAAATTAGTGAATGGCGAATTATATAATATTAAAATAACAACACCTTATGATCTTAAAGTTGCTAATTCAATTATTAAAGGTGGGATGTCGAGTGATTAACCAAGTATATCAACTCGTTGCACCAAGACAAATCGAAGTCACATATAATAATGAAAATATAAAAAGCGATAAAGTAGTAGTACGTCCACTATATTTATCTATTTGCGCAGCAGATCAACGATATTATACCGGTAGTCGTAATCAAAGCGTGTTAAATCAAAAGTTGCCAATGTCACTCATTCATGAAGGTGTAGGAGAAGTTGTTTATGATCAACTCGGCAGATTTAGTGTGGGTACAAAGGTATTACTTGTTCCGAATACGCCTACTGAAGTAGATGCTGTTATTTCAGAGAATTATTTACCGAGTAGTAAGTTTAGATCAAGTGGATTTGATGGTTTTATGCAAGATTATGTGTTTATGGATCATGATAGACTTGTTGAAATTGATGATTCTGTTGAGGATTTAAGTACGATTGCCTATTCTGAATTAGTAAGTGTGAGTTGGCATGCAATACAACGTTTTAAACAAAAGTCTATATCGAATAGAAATAGTTTTGGTATATGGGGTGATGGTAATTTAGGTTATATAACTGCCATGTTACTACACAAATTATATCCAGATGCCAAAATATATGCATTCGGTAAAACAGACTTTAAATTGAGCCATTTCTCATTTGTTGATGAAGTTTACCATATTCATGATATACCTGATGGTGTGACATTTGATCATGGATTTGAATGTGTAGGTGGTAAAGGTAGTCAGGCAGCAATCAATCAAATGATTGATTTAATTTCACCGGAAGGAAGCATAAGTCTTTTAGGCGTTAGTGAATATGCTGTTGAAATCAATACTAGAATGGTATTAGAAAAAGGTATTACATTATTTGGTAGTAGTCGTAGCAGTGCGCAAGACTTTAGAGATATAGCCAAGTTATATAAAGATAATCCAGATATTGTTGAGAAATTGTCTTTATTAAAAGGTGAGGAATATGAAGTTAAAACAATTAATGATGCGATAAAAGCATTTGAAGCGGACTTATCAACGTCATGGGGTAAAACTGTGATTAAGTGGACAATGTAAAGGTATCTAAGCTATTTAAAAATAATTAATTAGAAAGCATTTTTATTTGAAATATACTACATGGAATATGAAGTTTTGTATTAAGAGAGGATTTGTTAAATTGACTAAATCAAAATTCGTGATTGATCATATTTATTGGGAAAGAATTCAGTTATATATTGAAGGTCATGTAGAAGGTATCGAGTTAAAAGATAAAGCAATCTATTTAAGGAATTTAACTGAAACAATGCAACTTAAGGCCAATCATGTAGAAATTCAAGACAATCATTTTAAAGCAAGATTTAATGTTGCAATTTTAAATGATGGGAATTATTTACCAAGTGATGAATACCTTGTCATTTATAAGGCAGACTATGATTATATCGCACAGATCAATGATACATTATTAGATCCTAATAACTATGATTTAACAGAAGAAGCACTAATAGAATATGAAGAGAAAGAAACAAAAAATAGTAAAAATAATTACCTTCTCGCTTACTATAAATGGGTGTTTAAAAAGGGAGGCAACTCAAAACAAACAGAATATAGTGTAAGTCCGGTAATATCAAGTGAAGTGAATGAGTTTGTATTAGATATAAAATTTAAAAGCCCAAACCCAAAGACAAATCCGTTAAAGTTAAAGATTAATGAATTGAAAGGTAAATATAATAAATATTCTTATAATTTACGTGACTTTACATTCAAAACAATATTTAATTTAACTCGGTTTTTCCACCTGAGAAAAGGCAACACGGTCTTATTTACTTCAGATTCTCGTAGTGACATGTCAGGAAATTTTTTATACGTATATAATGAAATGTTACGTCAAAATTTAGACCAACATTATCAAATACATGCATTATTTAAATCAAATATTTCAGCTAGAAGAAATTTCTTAGATAAATTTAGATTTCCATATTTATTAGGAAAGGCTGATTACATATTTGTAGATGACTTTCACCCATTGTTGTATAAAGTTAAATTTAGAAGAAGCCAAGAAATCATACAAGTATGGCATGCAGTTGGTGCTTTTAAAACGGTAGGCTATAGTAGAGCTGGTAAAAAAGGTGGACCATTCTTTAATTCTGTAAACCATAGAAACTATACGAAAGCGTTTGTATCTTCGGAGACAGATATACCGTTTTATGGAGAAGCATTTGGCATAAAAGAGCAGAATATTATACCTACTGGTGTACCAAGAACAGATACCTTGTTTGATGAATATTATGAACAACAAATTGTAAGAGAAATGGAAACGGAATTACCAATGATACAAGGTAAGAAAGTAGTGTTGTTTGCACCTACATTCAGAGGTAATGGTCACCATACTGCACATTATCCATTCTTTAAAATTGACTTTGCTAGATTAGCTCGTTACTGTGAAGCGAACAATGCAGTTGTATTGTTTAAAATGCATCCATTCGTCAAAAACAAGCTTGAAATACCAAGACAATACGAGCACTATTTTGTGGATGTATCAGAATTTAGAGAAGTGAATGATATTTTATTTGTTACAGATATTTTAATCAGTGACTATTCATCACTTGTTTATGAATTTGCAGTATTTAAGCGACCAATGATTTTCTATGCATTTGATTTAGAAGACTATATCACCTCTCGTGATTTTTATGAACCTTATGAAACGTTTGTCCCAGGGAAAATTGTTGAAACATTTACAGAACTTATGACAGCTCTGGAACAAGGAGATTTTGAAGTAGAAAAAGTAGAGCCATTCTTAGATAAGCACTTTAAATATCAGGATGGACGTTCCAGTGAGAGATTGGTTAGAAATGTATTCGGCAGTTAGTAACTTGGATGTAATGGGTTATGCAGATATAGATACGACTTTAAAAAGGTGGAATAAATAATGAAATTTTCAGTAATTATACCTAGTTATAATTCCGAGAAATATATAGCCGAACTACTTGATAGCTTGAATAACCAAACATTTGATAAAAAACACTTTGAAGTGCTACTAGTAGATGACTGCTCTACAGATGAAACGGTAAATATTGCAAATACGTATCAAAGTAAGATGAATTTGACGATTAAGCAACTGGAACAAAATTCAGGTGGACCAGGAAAGCCAAGGAATACAGCGTTACAATTGGCACAAGGAGAATATGTTTTTTTCGTAGACTCTGATGATTATATACACAAAGATACTTTGAAAGATGTAGCAAATTTTGTAAACAAGTATCAGCAAGATGTCGTTTTAGTGAAAATGGAAGGTGTGAATGGTCGTGGTGTTCCAAGGTCAATGTTCACTGAAACGAATAGTGATGTCACAATTGAGCAATCTAGAATTATTTATACACTGAGTCCTACGAAGTTTTACAAAACAGATTTATTAAGGAGATTCGGTATTCAATTTCCTGAACACATCCGTAGTGCAGAAGACCAAATATTTACGATGCAAGCATATGTAAATGCTCAGAAAATAGGTGTACTTGCAGATAAAGCATATTATTATGCAACCAGGCGTGACGGTGAACATATGAGTGCAGCATACGTGTCGCCTAAAGATTATTATCATACAATGACATTAATCGTAAAATCTATATTAGCGAGTCCCACATTAAAAAATGTCGATGAAGTGTTACGCATTTTTATTGAGCGTCACTATAGTTTTTCAAGGACAACACAATTCTCATTGAGAATTGCAGAGGATCAAAAAGCTGAATGGATGGATGCAATCGGTGACTTTATTCGAGAAATTCCTGAGCGTATTGATGATAAAGTGAAAGATAGTATTAAGCCATTACTATACTACGCTCGTAAAAAAGACCTCGAACATTATCAAAAGGTCGAAGCAGGTTATAAAAATGGCGACATTTATAATATCAGTGCGCATAAAAATAGTTTGATATTACAGTTTGGAGAGAGTGAACCTGAATTTCATTTTGAAAATGAAATGAAACCAGATATTAATATGTCAGATTTTACATTTGATGAGTCTGGGTTTAATTTAGAAATTGAATTTTTAAAGTCGATTATAAATCCTAATCAGCTAGCTTCAAAGATACAATTAAAACTGGTGTCACGCAACAAAAGAGAATTGATTTATATCCCTCTAAAAGTAAATGATCAGTCAAAATTCAAATTCAATATTGGCTTAAATGAGTTAATACCATTTTTAGTGAAAGAGAGAACTTGGGACTTATTTTTAGAAATGCGCGTTGATCAGATTACAATAACTAAACGTATAGGTAATAAACGATCGAAATACCGATATGGAAAAGAAACGAGTACGATTGCAAAATATGATGATAAATACTACAGATTTACACCATATTTTACAAAAGACTTTGATAATTTATCGTTTTATATTATAGAAAACAAGTTATCAAATATGTTAGAAGCAAAATTGATTGGTAAGCATTATCTTCAATTGCAATGTTTAGAATTTAACTATATTTTAAGTGAAGGATTAACGACAATTAAATCAAATTCGTCATTTACTTATGGATATTTGTCTCAAACAAAAGATAAAAAGCAATTTACGTACCAAATAGAAGTACCAGATAAATTAAAAACAAAATTATTGAAAGAGCAGTTCAATATTGAACTAAGGGATTTAAAGTTGAATTATTAAAAGGTTAAGTAAGCTAAGGCATATATTGTCTTAGCTTGTTTTAATTTAGCATAGACATCAGATCGTTAATGTTATTAGAAGAGTAATTTTTTTGAAACTTGATACCCTATTCTGTTTTTTATTATCAGTTTATTGATAATAGTTTTCAATTATAGTATGGTTTTAATAAAACTATAATTAATTTATAAAAATGTACGTAAATTATTGATTGAAGGGATTTATAAATGGAAAAGAATAAAATCGACGTAAAAGATTTGATAAATATTGGTCTATTTACAGCACTATATTTTATCTTTATTGCTCCACCAGGTATTTTGGGAATTATACCAATATTTATGTTATTACTACCAGCTATGATAGGGCTTATCGGAGGCATACCGATATTGTTATTAATTACTAAAACCCAAAAGTTTGGTGCGTTATCAATTTGTGGAATTATTATTTGTTTAATGTTAGCTATTATGGGACATCCTTGGATTGCATTAATTTTAAGTGTTCCAATTATCGTGATTGCTGATTGGATTATTTCAATAGGAAATTATAAAAATTTAAAATTAAACTATATAGGTTATATCGTTTTTTCAATATGGCCAATTGGTAATTTATTACCATTTTACTTTATGAGAAATGACTACTTACAATTTATAAAAGAGAAGTACGGTATTGCATATGAACGCACAGTAGAAGGTATTTTTTCAATACAAATGGTGCCAGTTATTATGTTAACAACTTTTATTGGTGCTTGGTTTGGCATATGGATTGCCTCTCAAATTTTAAAAAAACATATTAAACACGCGGGAATCATTTAATGATGAACGATGTTTTGGTTAAAGATGGAAATAACAAATTTTTGGATCCAAGGACTAAATTGCTATTAATACTTATAATCTCTCTTGTGAGTTTAACTGTGAATGATATGGTGCCAGTAGTTTATATTCGTTTAATATTTATGATTATTCCTTCAGTTTTAATTATTGTTATAGGTAGATATTGGATAGGTTTTATTTTCATGATGCTTATCATTATGGCATGGTTAGTAGAATCAATGATAGCTATGCAATATAATCCAGTACTGACTATCCTGATTTTTATTGTAGCGGGTATAATAACAAGGTTTTTGCCAGCTTTATTAATGGGATATTATATATTAAAGACGACAGAAGTAGAACAATTTATATCTAGCTTAGAGCGCATGGAATTTCCTAGAAAGCTTACTATTCCTTTAGCGGTGATGTTCAGATTTATACCAACGATTAGAGAAGAATCTAAAGCAATCAGAGATGCAATGAAAATGAGAGGGATAAATTTAAAATTTGCATTGAAACATCCAGTGAAATTTATTGAGTATAGATTAGTACCATTGTTAAACAGTGTGATTAAAATTGGTAATGAATTAACAATGGCATCAATAACAAGAGGACTGGCATTAAATTATAGTAGAACAGTAATGACTACATTAAAACTTAGATTATTTGATTGGGTTTTGATGATTGTAGCAGTTGTGTTTTGTGTATTGTATTATTTAATTTGAGGTAGAGGTATATGATAGATATAAAAAATGTTTCTTTTCAATATGAACAAGCAAAATATGAAAGTCAGCTCAAGGAGATTAATTTAAAAATTAATCAAGGCGAAATAGTTTGTATAACAGGTGCTTCTGGGAGTGGCAAAACAACATTAATTAGGGTATTAAATGGTATTATTCCCAATTTATATCATGGAGCGCTATCTGGAGAACTAAGCATCAATGGTAAGTCGATTTTTCAACAATCTTTATATGATATTTCGAGTAAACTAGGCTCTGTATTTCAAAATCCAAGAAGTCAGTTTTTTTGTTTGAATACTACGAGTGAACTTGTATTTGAGGCAGAAAATTTTGGATTGAAAAAAGAAGTGATTCAACATAATTTAAAGAAAAGTGTAAGTACATTTGAAATCAAACATTTGTTAAATCGTTCTATATTAGAATTATCTGGTGGAGAAAAGCAAATCATTGCGTGTACTTCAGTCGATATTACAGGTCATTCAATTATCATTTTAGACGAACCATCGTCAAATTTAGATATAACGACTATAAAAAAATTACAAAAAATGCTTAGGATTTGGAAAAATGAAGGTAAAACGATTGTTATAGCGGAACACCGCTTACATTATTTATTAGACCTTGCAGATCGTTTTATTATTATGGAGAAAGGGCGTATCGTAGACCAATATCAGAACAATGCATTTGTTTCGCTACCTCAACAAATCATACATAAGCTAGGATTAAGAAGTGCTACTGTGGAACAATTGAAATATAAAGGTTTAAAAAATAACAGTAAAGCAACAATGCAGATTAATAAATTAGTATTTAAATATAAAACACAAAAAGAAGCAACTTTAAATATAGAGCATGTTAAATTAGGTTTTGGAAAAATAACTGCTTTAATTGGTGAAAATGGTGCTGGAAAATCAACTTTTGCACGTTGTATAGCTGGATTAGAGTCTAAGATGAAAAGTAAAATATTTATTGATGATAAACAATATAAACAAAATGATTTGTTAAACATGGCGTACTTAGTATTTCAAGATGTGAATAATCAATTATTTGCTGAAAATATTGAAGAAGAATTGCGTTTAACGAATCCTACATTGTCGGATGTACATTTACTTCAGTTATTAAAGGAACTTGATATATCAGAACATATAGAGCGTCATCCCTTGTCTCTGTCGGGTGGTGAAATGCAACGATTAGCAATAGCAAGCGCATTAGAATCTAATCGAAAAATATTAATATTTGATGAACCTTCCAGTGGGTTAGATGGTGCCAATATGCGTACATTGAGTCAACTATTGGATAAATTAGCGCAACAAGGTCATATGATATTATTGATCACGCATGATTATGAGTTTGTTACATCATGTGCAGATGAAGTGATTGTATTTGAACATGGAAGTGTAGTTAATCAATTTACAACTCATTCGCATAATAAGAATTTATTATTTCGATATTTTGATTGGTAAGCAGAAAAGTATTTTAAAAAATTAGAAATACTGAAAATTTATCAGAAACGATTCCTTACATTTATAAATTAATCAAATTTAAAAAGATCAAGCAGTCTTCAGTACCTACTCAAACCGTTTCACATATAATGTGATGATTAATTATGGTGTAGATACAAAGAGACTTGTTTGATCTTTTTATGATTATCCTTATGTAATCAGTAACAAACAAAAAATGTAAGAAGAATAGTTTAATAGGCATCAATTAATACTTATCTTGATTATTAGGTGACAACATAATGTATTGCAAAGTCGAAGTTTCTAATGAAAAGGATAATGGTACGTTATACTTATGCAGTGCTAGTGTAGCTAAGGGTTGGTTTGATTTTTGAATCTGTTTTAATAAATCTGGTTCGATAAATGTATGATTTAAATGTGATGAAATCATATTCGTTATAATGCCATGTTCAGCATTTAAAATTCTATTAAAAATAAAATAATCACAGGTGAAATCACTGTTTACTGACATCACTAAAGGTGCAGCGTTTGTTAGTGTATTATTTTTATTAATTAATAATAAATGGTAATCACTGTTAATCTTACTTGTAATACCGTTGGGTATCAGAGACGTATATTTATTTACAAATGGTCGAATTAAACTATATATGTAGACAATTGGCATTGTATTTTGATGTTGGTCTATTAACATCACTTGATCTTCATCCGTTGCATAAAGTGGATATCCAAGACCTGCAATTTTTCCGTTTAAATCAAGGATCAAACGCATTAATAGTATATGACTATCGCTAATACTATTATTAAAATACTTTATTAAACTACTATAAGTAATATTATTTAGAATTAATTTTTTTGATTCTGGTATAAGATAGCTTATAAATTGCATAAGTGATTGTCTTAAATCTCTACAGGATGTAAAGAACTTATTTTGTATTAAATGATTAAATGAATTTAAGTCGAGATTCATATAAAAATAGTCGATTGAAAGCTGTTGTATGACATTGACAATTTCTGATATATCCGGAAATTGGTTTATAATTTCATCAATTATAATACCTAAATTTAAGTATTTATAATTAGACTGTAAAACTTGAATTGTTAAGCGTAATGAGTCGATTTCCCAAGCATCGGTATTAAAGACTAAAGTTAAAAATTTAAATATCGTTCCCTTTTTATATGTTTTTGATAAAGGAGAGATGACAGAGCGTTCAATATTTTGAAAAATGCTGTCATTTGAAATACTGAAAGTAATGTTAAAATCTTTGTTTACTAAACGTTGAATGGTATTAAGTAATTTTTGTAATTCTAAATTATTTAAGTAGCTTACATTCGCGTTTTTGATATATAAATTTACTTTTGAAAAATTAGTAGATGTTAAATCTTCGAAATAACTTTCTGAAAAATTGATGAGCTCATATAAATTATTTAAATGTATCAAGGTAATCATTTCTTCAAAATAATGATTATAGTGTAATTCATTAAGTTTAATGTTGGAAATGACGTTGTTCTTTAATGAGATATGTTGTTTACGTTTAGATAGATAGTTAGATATGGATTCAATGCTAGTATGGAACTCTATTGGATGAGTTCCTTTGTTATTACGATAATGTTGTATAAATTTTTTTGGTGGCATATGTATAAAGCGTTTGAAATGTCTCGAATAGGTACTTACATTATGAAAATTATAAATTGCAGCTGTTTCATGTATGGGCTTGTTATGCTGAACTAAATCAAACAAGGATAAAGCAATTTTTAATGATGTCACATAGTACTTAAAGTTAATATTTAATACTTTTGAAAATAAAATCGAAATATAAGATTGTGAAATATAAAATATTGTAGAGACGCTTTGTGTTGTTATTTGTGCTTGGATATTATTATTGATATGTCGTATTAGCTTTTGTGCTAATACATTTTTTGTTCTTAATGTTGGAATATAAACAGTATGTAATGTTACTTTGGCTTCTCTAAGTAAAAAGTCTGCGATATCTATAATGTAGTGTAATTTATCATTATTTAAATATGCTTCATTATATAATATTTCTAATACTAGATTTCTAAATTGATCAGCATTATTTATTTGAGCAAAATCAAAGTAAGAACGAGAAGAAAAATGATCTTGCTCGAAAAATATAGGTAATGGAATACATAACTCTACCACTTCATCCAAATCTATCATTTGGTATAAATCTGAATTATTAATAATTAATCCATTTTCTACTGTCATGATAATTCCATTTAAATTAACTTTACAAGGCTTATTTAAAGGAAGCAAAACTATAATTTGATTTATGCAGCGACAGAATTCAGTTGAATAAGCATTTCTTACAGTTAAAGTACTAATCATAAAAATCACCTTAGTTAAAAATTGGAACTATCTGCTAATAGTAATAAAATCATTGTACAACTGTGATAGAAAAAAGAAATGCATATCACACAAAATTATTAAAGAGATAATGTAAATTAATAAAATGTATTTTTAAAAGTAATTTCTTGAAAATTGAGGGATGATTATTAATAATTATATGCTTTATAGTAATAAAATAATTATATAAGAAATAAAAATGTAATAAAAAGAGAACTAAAAACACTGCCTGAAAGTGATTTTAGTTCTCTTATTTTTCGTTCGTGTCGAACGAAGATTGGTAGAGAATGTAGTATTATATACTTTGTTTAAATGGGTGCATAAAGTTTAATTCTGGGAATGGAATATAACTATGATGATAGATGGCAAGTTAATTAGCCGATAGATACATAACACACAAGTACATTCTCTGATAATATTATATAACTAATATTGTTGTAATACAATATACAATTATTTTGTTATATAAAATGATGTTTGTTGGAAATGCTTTTAGAAAATTTGTCTAATTGACAATCTCTGGATATATGACTTATTAATAACGTAATGTTCTATTTTATGATTTATCTTTTTGATATAGGTCGAAAGCTTTATAAAGAAATAAAATGATTGTAATTGTTAAGAATAGAGTGAATAAACCATCGAAAATTGTGTTGCTATAAATTTTGAAAACTGTAATTTGACTCAATCCTTCTAAAAATACTGAACCGGTTGTTTTAATTTCGAATAAATCAAATGCGAGTAAAGTGAGTGTGATTAATCCCATATATCCTAGCGTAATGATGAAGAGGTTAAACAAATCTACCAAGAAAATTTTTCTCATAACAACCAGCCTCCTCTCTTATTTATATATTGCCAAGTTAATAAAAGTTTAAAGCGATTGTTTGCATAATTTACATAAAATTTACATTCTTTCACATCATTATTAGAAATTGATGAACATCTGAAACATAATATTTTATGTGAATAAATTAACTTTGATTACAAAAACTGTAAAAATTTTAATTTAAAATTGTTTTGAATGTGTGTTAATTGTGTAAAATAATAAGTAAGTTTAATTTTTAAATGGTAAGTTGTAGAGGAGGGAAAGTATGTATAAGGCTATTATTTTTGATGTGTATGGAACTTTATTTGATATGGATTCATTAAAAAATGAAATGATCGAGTTTGATACAGATACAGCAAATTCAATCACAAAGCTTTGGAGAAAAACCCAATTACGACATATGTTCATGAGGCAAGTTATGCAGCGATATATTGCGTTTGATGAACTAACAAAAGATGCATTGCGACATACATTGAATGTACACGATATTCAATATAATAGAGAAGATATAAACCGCTTGTTTGAATCATTTTTCAATTTAAATTACTATAAAGAGATTCCAAAATCACTATCAGATTTAAGAGATAAAAATATTGATGTAGGCATACTTTCAAATGGTAATGACAATATGTTAATGCCACTTATTGATAATTCTGAACTAAGCGATTATATTGATACACTGATTAGTGTGAATGAAATTAAGCAGTATAAACCGAGTTCAGCAAGTTATGCGTTGGTCTTAGAATATTATCATATGAATAGAGAAGATATATTATTTGTTTCTTCCAATTCTTGGGACATTACTGGTGCTAGTAACTTCGGTTTTGACACTGCATGGGTAAATCGAACAAATAAAAAATTCGATGTAAATGGCCCAACTCCAACTATAACAGTGAGTAATGTTAGTGAAATGAACAAGTGGATAGAGTTAAATAATAAATAAAAAGCAGTTAAATTCATGTTTAAGTCGGCATGAATTTACTGCTTTTTTTATATTTAGCGAGGCTAAATATGCATATAAAAATAAGGAGAACTTTAAAATTAAAAAAACTATATTCGCTACAGAATTAAATGTAACATGAATAATCAAAGTTGTGACCTAACAATAATGTCACATTTAATAATTTTGATGACTTCAGTGTTGATAAAATGCGAAGGTATGGGTTTAAGGGAATTAATTTTTATTGTAAATTTAATTTTATTTAAACATAAAATAGTATTAATTGGGTATGGTTAAAATAGAATAAAATTCATGAATAATAAAATAACAAAAAGAGTTATTTTGTAAAAAGACGTTTGTCAGGAGGCAACTATGGTTATTTCAAAAAGATTTACAGCAATTACAATACCGGTATTATTAATCATTCTATTATTTGCATTATTTATTGATCTTCCATTATCCCAACATTTTATGAATCAAAATTCAATTTTTGGAACAGTATTTCAAGATTTTGGGCTTTTTCCACCAACACTCATTTTAATTATTTCAATGATTATATTGAATTTCTATGTATTTACACACTTTAAAAATCGAGTAGCTCAGTATATCATTTTATTAATGACATTTCTCTATACACTTATTAAAACAAATTTATTTGTGTCAGAAACGTTTAAATATATTTTTTCTACTATAGATAATATTCAAAAACATAAACCAATGGGGGTAGCGAGCAATGAAGGTGATGCGAGTAATACATTATCATTAGGTACAAGCTATGTAATCACATTCATTTTACTTATTATCATTGCATTTAGTGTATATCAATTTTGGCTTAAACAGGTAACAGCTTTGGAACTTGAGAGGTTATTTAAAGTTGCATTTGTCAGTTTTTTAGTACTGTTAATAGGTTTAGAATTAATTGATAGTTTGAAAGAAATGTGGGGGCGCGCTAGACCTTATGAAATAGGTCATCACGGTGCATATTTTACGAATTGGTTGACTGTGAATGGTAATACTGGGCATAGTTCCTTTCCATCTGGTCATACAACGGATGCAGCGTTTCTAATGTTTATGGCGTTTTATTTTAATACACGCGTTGCACAAAAACGTATGTTTTTAATTGGTTTTATGTTTACTATCATAATGTGTGCTAGTAGATTACGTATTGGGGCACATTTTTTAGGTGATGTTACAATGGCATTTACTTTAATATTATTATTAATCATAGCAGCTGATTATATTATTTATAAATGGCATGATAAAAATCAAATTACTTAATATAATTTTGAAATAAGGGACTAGAATTTAAATTGAATTTAGATTCTAGTCTTTTTCTTTGTTATTATATCATTTTGAATTCTAAATAAATTTGTAATTATTTTTTATTAGTGTTAAGTTAAAATAAGAATTAAATATCAAATTGCTAGGGGTGCTTGTTAGCTGAAAGAGACAATGGTCTCAACCCTTTGAACCTGATCTGGTTAGTACCAGCGTAGGGAAGCAGAAAATCACAGTACAAAATTTATACTAAGTAATAGGATAAGTATGTACTGTCATTTCACTTCACTAAATATGTAATTTTTTACCAGGTCTCCTAGCAATAATAAATGCTAAGGAGTTTTTTTTATGAAACAAGAAAAAATAGAATTAAAAAAGCAATTTCCATCAAGTAAAAGGTTATGGATTAGTGGTGCAGAACCGGATATCCAAGTGCCATTTAGAGAAATACAACTTTCTCCTACGGTTACTGATGAAGGCACTACGATAAATGAACCAGTGATTGTTTACGATACGGCAGGTCCATATCATGATGATAACTATAAAGTAGACGTACAAAAAGGAATACCTAAAGTCAGAGAACAATGGATTATAGATAGAGAAGACACTTTCCTTTACGAAGGACGAAGCATTGTTTCATTGGATAATGGTTTTAAAAATGATAAACACAAAAAGTTTGTGGAAACACCGTTTATATATAATCCGAGAAAGTGTAAACAAGGAAAAAATATAACACAAATGCATTACGCAAGACAAGGTATAATCACTAAAGAAATGAAATTTGTTGCAACAAGAGAAGGTGTATCTGCTGAATATGTACGCTCTGAAATTGCACGGGGGCGTGCAATTATTCCAAATAATGTTAATCACCCTGAATCAGAACCAATGATTATTGGGAAAAATTTCCAAGTGAAAATCAATGCTAATATCGGAAATTCAGCTGTAAGTTCTTCTATTGAAGCTGAAATAGAAAAATTAGTATGGGGCATTCATTGGGGTGCAGATACAATTATGGACTTATCTACAGGAAAAAATATTCATGCAACAAGAGAATATCTATTGAGAAATTCACCAGTACCGGTTGGAACGGTGCCAATTTATCAAGCATTAGAAAAGGTAGATGGCTCGGCCAAAGATTTAACATGGGAAATCTACCGCGATACATTGATTGAACAAGCAGAACAAGGCGTAGATTATTTTACAATTCATGCTGGCGTATTGTTGAGATATGTACCCACAACAGTTGATAGGCTTACAGGGATAGTTTCAAGAGGTGGTTCTATTATGGCTCAATGGTGTTTAGCACATCATGAAGAAAGTTTTTTATATACACATTTTGAAGAAATTTGCGAAATTATGAGTCAATACGATATTTCTATATCACTTGGTGATGGCTTACGACCAGGATCAATATATGATGCTAATGATGAAAGTCAGATTTTAGAACTGAAAACACTGGGTGAACTTACTGCTATTGCTTGGGAACACGATGTTCAAGTAATGATAGAGGGACCAGGTCACGTACCTATGCAAAAGATTAAAGAAAATCAAGATTTAGCAGATTTTCATTGTCAAGAAGCTCCTTTTTATACATTAGGTCCACTGACAACGGATATCGCACCTGCTTATGATCATATTACATCGGCAATTGGTGCAGCTCAAATTGCTAGTCACGGTACAGCAATGTTATGTTACGTGACGCCAAAAGAACACTTGGGTTTACCTAACAAAGAGGACGTTAGAGAAGGTGTAATCACTTATAAAATAGCAGCGCATGCAGCTGATCTTGCAAAAGGGATTAAAGGCGCCCAAAAAAGAGATGATGAAATTAGTAGAGCACGCTTTGAGTTCAGGTGGTATGACCAGTTTAACCTTTCGTTAGATCCTGACAAAGCACGTTCATATCATGATGAAACATTACCAGCAGAAGCAGCAAAAGTAGCACATTTCTGTAGTATGTGTGGACCGAAATTCTGTTCGATGCGTATTTCTCATGATTTAAGAAAGCAAAATGATTTAAAGACAGAGGGTCTGAAACAAAAATCAGCAGAGTTTGTTTCTAAAGGAAGTAACATCTATCGTTAAAGATATACAAAAAGGTGAGAGGATAAGATCATTTTTAAAATAGTTGTTTCTAATTTATTTAATGTCTATCAGTTATCTATCTTTGAGAAAACAATGGATTATTAAACAATTTATGAAAGAGCCCTTAAGTGAATTTTAAATTTACTTAAGGGCTTTTATATAAGAGTTATTTTTGAGTCTTTTCAATGGGATTTAAATCCAGTTGGTAAAACGCTAAATCAAGCCATGTATCGAATTTATAACCTACATTTTGAATTGTACCTGAGTGCTTGAATTTAAATTTTTTATGTAAGTAAATACTATAATCATTGGTAGCATCGATACCTGCGACAAGAGTTTTATAGCCATTATTACGCGCAGTTTGTATGATTTCTGCAAGCAGTTTTGAAGCGATTCCCTTTCCACGATGATGTTTATTAACATAGATGGAATGTTCAATTGAGTATTGATATGCAGGCCAATCTCTAAACGAACCATAGGTAGCGAATCCTATTGCTTCACCGTTCTCATCAAAAACAAGGACAGGTTCTTTATGCTTGATTTTATTTTCAAACCAAATTTCACGTGATTCTAACGTTTGCGGTTTATAAGTATAAACAGCTGTAGTATTTAAGATAGCATCATTATATATTTCTAAAATATTAGGTAAATCTGATTGCTTTGCATGACGAATCATAAGTAAATCCCACCTTAATTGAAAAGATTTTTAACTTCATTAATTAACTACTTAAAATGTAAAATTCATATTTCATATTCTATAATCAAAGAAAGATTAAAATTGTATTCCATGAATTAAGTTATTTAATACTATTTAACACTTAATATAATGCTTTCGCAATATTTTATAAGGAAAAATTGCGAAAGTACGTATTATTGTGCTATAAAATTTATAAAATAGAAGAAACCAATAGTAAATGTGTTGTGCTATACTTAAGTTCTGAAATATAAATTGTTTGATATTTAAAGGAGTTAGACGTAATGAATAAGTTGCTAAGGATAATAGGTGTTGTTTTTATTTTAATTGCGATTTACTTTTTGGCTAAACCTCATATCGATAATTATTTAACGGAAAAATCTAATCAAGATAAAATAACACAATATGATAAAGAGCAAAATTTTAATGGAGAAATTCCTAAGGATAAATCTAAGATGGTTGGCTATATTGAAGTACCTGATGCAAAAATTAAAGCACCAGTATATCCAGGACCTGCAACACCAAAGCAATTAGACAGAGGCATTAGTTTAGTTGAAGCGGATGAATCGTTGAGTGATCAAAACATTGCAATTGCTGGCCATACATTTGAAGGATCAGACACTTATCAATTTTCAAATTTACCTAAAGCGCATAAAGGGAGTATCGTGAACTTTAAAGTGGGAAAAGCTAAATATCAATATAAAATTACTAAAGTTTATGATGTGAAGCCAACTGATATAAAAGTACTAGACGAACAAAAATCTAAACAACATCAACTGACTTTAATTACTTGTGATGATTACAATAAAGAAACAGGTCAATGGGAAAAGCGTAAAATATTTGTAGCAAAAGCTGTATAAAGTTAATAAGACCCGACCGTATATAAACGATACAATTTATATACGGTCGGGTCATTTTTTAATCATTTGTTAATGCTTTTACGAAGCGCTGAGTGATTTCCTTTGGTCTCGTTATAGCACTACCAACTACTGTACAATGTACACCTAATTGATTCACAATTTTTAACATTTCGGGTGTAATTACGTTGCCTTCTGCGATGACTTTGGCATTAACATGTGCTAATACTTCTTTAAGAAATTGAAAATTATCTTCATATAATACATGGTTTTTCGTGTATGTTGTATATCCACGGAGTGTTGTGCCAATATAATCAAATGCTAATACATCAGCATTTACCGCTTCTTCAAGCGTTGAAATATCTGCCATAATTTCAACATTTGGTGCTTTAGTACGGATATAATGAACTAAATCTTCTAGTGATTCGTTAGGTCGTGTTTGCATTGTTGCATCCAATGCAATAACTTCACAACCACTATCAATTAATTCATCAACTTCCCTACGAGTAGCAGTAATAAAGACATTGGATCCTTTATAATTTCTTTTAACGATACCTATAATAGGTAGATTAACTTCCTTTTGAATTGCAATTATATCTTCTTTTGAATTTGCTCTAATCCCCACAGCGCCACCTTGATAAGCAGCTAAAGCCATCTTGGACATAATGTAAGATGAATGTAAAGGCTCATCTTCCAATGCCTGACATGAAACAATTAAACCTTGAGGTAATAACATAACGACACACTCCATAACGTTTAGTAGTTTTGAAAATTAAAAAGAATATTACTAATAGATTAAATATAACATCGAGAAAATATTAATCAATATATTTTATTGTTATGAAAAATGTTTTCATTTATACTAAAGAAAATTGAGAATAGGTGGGGAATAGTTATGAAATTTGAAAATAGAGTCCAACGTTACCGTCAACATTTCACGAAAACAGATAAACAAATTGTTGCATATATTCAAAAAAATGAATTTAATGATACTTTTTCTACTATAAATTCACTTGCATACGCGATAGGTACATCACCTGCAACAATAACGCGTTTTAGCAATAAATTGGATTATGAGAATTTTCAAGATCTCAAATTTAATTTACAACAAGAGATGACGGATAGAGATATTGAAAATAGTCCGTTAATTCAACGTATTCATAAATACCATCAAGATATTATTCAACAAACGGGTGAATTTATCTCTGATGAAAAGATTAAAAGTTTCGTCAATCAGATAAATAGAAGCAGACAAATTATTTACGCTGGTTTAGGTAGTTCAGGTTTGTCGTCTACTGAATTTTATTACCGTATGATGCGATTAGGATTAAAAGGAAATGTATCAACAGATGCACATCAAATGAAAATAGTCGCTTCGTTATTAACGAGTTCAGATACTTTTGTTGCTATTTCAAATAGTGGAGAAACACAAGAGTTAATTTCCGCTGCTAAAATCGCACAGGATCGTGGTGCATTTGTTGTTGCGATTACAAATTATGAAGGAAGTTCAATCACTGAATGTGCGGACCTTGTTTTAATTACGACAGATCAGTCGAGAATTAATGATACTAGATTTATTAATACTCAAATTGCGACGTTATTTTTAATTGATATTGTTAGTTACTTATTACTTGATGATGACTATATGCACCAAGTTTATCAAAATACTAAGCAAGTTATATTGGATAATTAATATATCTTGCTTAGTTAGGTAATAAATTAAGATCAGACTTTTTTATTAATTAATTTTTTAGTATGAACTATAATAATGTCATTCATATTGTCTCATAGTACATGATGTGCACTTAAAATATGGCAGGCAGTTAAAACTTTGAAACAGCACCAAATAGTGCTGCATTATTCATAGCATTCATGGTTTGTATAGATGCAAAGCCATAATTTGGTGGCAAATAACTATCAACATGAGGTGTGATATAGCGTAACAAACGTTCTTGTTGTGCAGAAATACCACCACCAATAAGTATGAGACCCGGATCATATAGTATTTGAATCTGAGCAATACCTTCAGCAATTGAGTAGCCCCAATTATTTAACAAGTTTTCTGCAGCACGATTTCCAAATTCAGCTTTTTGAAATAATGTACGTACATCCATATTATTTAATTTAGGATGTCTATCTAATTGTGATTTGAGTGCTGATGTTGAAGCACGTTGTTCATAAGTTGTATTTTCAAAAGGTCTGTAAAGCATATAACCAATTTCATTTGCTCTAGATCTTTCACCGTTATACAAATCATTTTTAGATGAATAAAATGCACCTCCAATCCCCGTACCAAGTGTTAGACAAAATATATTTTCAAATTGATAATTATTAAGTGACAGTTCTCCTAATAATGCTGCATTCACATCATTGTAAATGTGAACTTTTGCATCTAATGGCTTTAAGACTTGCTTAAAGTTAACGCCTTTATAGTTAGCAATGGTTGGCCCTGCATAAATAATTTCTCCTGTAATTTCATCAACTACACCTGCAGTAGAGATACCAACATTGAGCGTACTTAGTTCAAATTGAGATTGAAATTGCTCAACAAGCTGAAAGACAGAATCTATAATTAGCTCATCAACATTGTTTGGCGTAGGTATGTTTATATAATCAATGATGGTTTGATTGTCTATGACAGCAGCTTTGATTGAGGTGCCTCCTATATCTACTGCAATTTTATAAGTTGTCATTTCATCATCCTCTTCTATATAATGTTTTTTCTTTTTGAAAAAATTTTTCATTCAAACAACATAATTATGATTTTATTTTTCAATAAAGTATTGATAGTCATTATGATAGCGTTTACAATTTGGGTTGTAAATAGCTACTTTTTCCATTTGTAGATTAAAGATGATATGGAATTTTCTTGCTATATAAAGAAGTGATTACAAACTGGGGGTTAAGTGTTATATGAAAAAAGAATTGAATGGCTTGTTTGCAGCGTTATTAGTACCATTTGATGAAAATGGAATGATTAAGGTAGAAGGTTTAAGAGAAATTGTACGAAATGCAATAGATAATGAAAATCTTGATGGTTTGTATGTGAATGGGAGTTCAGGTGAAAACTTTTTATTAAATACTGAGCAAAAAAAACAGGTATTTAAGATAGCAAAGGAAACTGTAGGTGATGATACAAAAATGATTGCGCAAGTTGGATCATTAGATTTACAGGAGGCAATCGAATTAGGAAAATACGCTACAGAACTTGGATATGATGCAATTTCAGCAGTAACACCTTTTTACTATCCTTTTTCTTTTGAGGAAATCAAGGATTACTATTTTGAATTAATTGAAGCTACACAAAACGATTTGATAATTTATGCGATACCTGATTTGACGGGTGTTAATATTTCAATTGAACAATTTGAATCATTATTTAGTCATGAGCGAATTATTGGGGTTAAATATACTGCACCTAATTTCTTTTTACTTGAGCGTATACGTAAATCATTTCCTGACAAATTAATTCTTTCTGGATTTGATGAAATGTTAGTACAAGCAGCTATTTCAGGTGTAGATGGTGCAATAGGTTCTACTTATAATATTAATGGTAAAAGAGCGCGACAAATATTTGAATTGGTACAAAAAGGTGATGTAGCGCAAGCTTATCAGATACAACATGATACGAATGATATTATCGAAAATGTTTTGGACATGGGCATTTATCCCACATTGAAAGAGATATTAAAATATCGTGGTATTGATAGCGGATTACCTAAAAAACCGTTTAAACCATTTAAAGAAAGTAACAGAAGTAGACTCGACCAATTAATCAAAGCATATTCTTTATAAGAATGATATTTCTAGTTAGGGGATGACATGCATGCAACAAGTTGGATTTGGATTTTGGAATTGGGTAGCAGTTATCATTTATCTCATAGTTATGTTATTGGTCGGGGCATACTTTACCAAAAGGGCCAGCCAAAATACAGATAGTTTCTTTACAGCAAGTGGTCGATTACCATCTTGGGCAATAGGGTTCTCCATATATGCAACAACGCTCAGTGCCATTACTTTTATGTCTACGCCGGAGAAAGCATTTTTAACAGACTGGGCATATATCGCTGGTAATATTGCAATTGTTGCTATTATACCGATACTTATATATTTTTATGTACCATTTTTTAAAAAGTTAAAAGTTACATCTGCTTATGAATATTTAGAGGCACGTTTTGGTCCAAGTGTGCGGGTTATGGGGTCACTACTATTTGTATTATTTCATTTGGGTCGAGTTGCCATCGTCATTTATTTACCAACTTTGGCCATTACATCTGTTTCCGATATGAACCCTATATTAGTGGCTTCATTAGTTGGCATATTGTGTATACTTTATACATTTTTAGGAGGATTCGAAGGTGTAGTGTGGAGTGATTTTATACAAGGTGTCATTCTTTTAGGTGGGGCAGCAGCCATTATTATATTAGGTGTAACACATATACAAGGTGGATTTGGTACGTTGATTTCTGATGCAGTTGAACATAAAAAGGTCATTAGTGTTGATAATTGGAAATTAAATGCAGCAGCGGCGTCGATACCTATTATTTTTTTAGGTAACATATTTAATAATTTACATCAATATACAGCAAGCCAAGATGTAGTACAACGTTATCAAGCATCAGAATCTATGAAAGAAACTAAGCAATCACTATGGATGAATGGTATTTTAGCATTAGTATCTGCACCACTATTCTATGGTATGGGGACAATGCTATACTCATTTTATAGTCATGAGGCAGCATTACCAAAAGGATTTAATACATCGTCAGTCGTTCCATATTTTATTCTTACAGAGATGCCTCCTTTTGTAGCAGGTTTACTAATAGCTGCGATATTTGCGGCAGCACAATCGACAATTTCTTCAAGTTTAAATTCGATATCGGCATGTATTTCAGTTGATATTAAACATCGATTCTTTGGGAAGTCCGGAGAAAAACAAGAAGTGTTGTTTGCAAGATGGATAATTATTATATCTGGATTATTTGGTTATGGTATGTCAATCTATTTAATCGTTTCAAACTCAAATGGTTTATGGGATTTATTTTTACTCGTAACTGGATTAGTCGGCGTACCTTTAGCAGGTATTTTTGCTGTGGGAATATTCACCAAGAGAACAAACACATTTGGCGTTATATGCGGTTTGATTTGCGGCATTATTTTCGCTTATTTATTTAATGGCATTGGTGGTGGAAATTCGCCTTTCTTTGTTTCTATTTTATCATTTGTGATTGCATTTATTTTTTCTTACCTTATTAGCATTGTTGTTCCAGGTACATCAAAGGTTCAGGGACTTACAATATTTGATAGGCATATAGAGACAACATATATCTCAAAGTCTAAAGTAGAACAAGAATAATTTGAGACAGGGCATATTATTTTCATTTTATAAAAGTAATCGTTAAGATATAGCTAATAATAAAATGATTGAAAGTGAGGAATTTATCAATGTCGACCTTAGTAATTATTGCCCATCCTGATATAAATAATTCTACTGTAAATAAAAAATGGAGAGAAATGCTATCTGAACATGAGGAATTAGTTACAATTCATGAATTGTATCCTGAATATCCACATGGCAAGATTGATATCGAAAGAGAACAAAAATTGCTAGAAGCACATGATCGTATCATCTTTCAATATCCGTTATATTGGTATAGCAGTCCACCGTTACTTAAACAATATTTAGATGATGTATTCACTTATGGTTGGGCATATGGTTCAACTGGAAATGCATTAGCTGATAAAGATTTTGCGATAGCAGTTTCTATTGGTTCAATACCAGAATCTTATACTAAAGATGGTAACGTAAAATATTCTGTTGAAGAGTTATTGAGCCCGATGATTGCAACGACTAGATTTGTAAAGGCAAATTTTGCAGGCATACACAAATTGTATGGTGCATTAAACATCACACCAAGCTTAGTAGAAGAAAATGCCAAACAATATATAGAATTTATTAAAACACTAGATAAATAAATGTTATATAAGGATCCATGTGCTAAAAACATGGGTCTTTTTTTATGAAATTTATACGTCGCTTCGCTATGATTAGATGTAAATAATAGATATAATAAAGTAAATATATAACAAAGGATTCGAGGGGAGCACACATGGTAAAAGTAATCGCGGTTGATATGGATGGGACATTTTTAGACTCAAAAAAAACGTACGATAAGGAAAGATTTGAAAACATTTATAAACAACTTCAAGAGAAGAATATTAAGTTTATTGCTGCAAGTGGTAATCAGTATGCAAAGTTACAATCTATTTTTGGGGAAAGAGATATGCTATTTGTAGCTGAAAATGGTGCAGTAATATATGATGGTATAAATTTATTAGATTATCAATCATTCGATCGTGCATTATATCAACGTATTATTGATTATTTAAATATTGAACGTGGTATATCCAATTTAATTGTTTGTGGATTGAACAGTGCGTATATATTGAAAGATACACCTGAAATATTTAAAAATGTGGTGAAATTCTACTATCATCAATTACAAGAGATAGATTCATTTCAAGATTTGCCTGATGATGAATACGTAAAAGTTGCTTTAGATATTAACCGTGATACACATCCAAATTTAGAGGATGAGCTAACACAATATTTTGAAGGTGAAGTTAAGCTAGTATCAAGTGGACATGATAGTATCGATTTGATCATACCAGGCATTACAAAAGGTTATGCGCTAGAACGATTATTAAAAAAGTGGGGGTTATCAACTGCAGAGCTAATGACATTTGGCGATGCAAATAACGATTTAGATATGTTACAACTTGCCGAACATAGTTATGTTATGAAGAATAGTCATGATAAATCATTATTCGAAATTGCGAATCATGTAGCACCATCAAACGATGACCAAGGCGTATTAACAGTGATCGAAGAAAAGGTATTAAAGCAAAAATAAAAAGTTGTATGTTATAGCATTTATATAAATGTATTAATTGATATTGTATAAACAGATTACTTTAATCCGAGTTTCTAAGTAGCTTATACTTATATTTATAATATGATTCAAATCGAAAGGTAGGCACAGTAATCATGACTCAAATGCAAGATACAATTATTAATGCATTCAACTTTAGACATGCAACAAAGCGTTTTGATGCAACAAAAACAATCAGTGATTCAGAGTTTAATACAATTTTAGAAGCGGGTAGGCTTTCTCCGAGTTCACTAGGGCTCGAACCTTGGAAATTTGTTGTAATACAAAATAAAACCCTACGTAATAAACTTAAAGAAATTAGTTGGGGAGCACAAGGTCAATTAGATACGGCAAGTCATTTTGTCTTAATATTGGCGAGAAAGAACGTGATTGCTAAATCACCTTATGTTCAACATTTATTACGTGAAGTTAAACAATATAGTCCAGAATCAATTCCAGCGACAGAAGAAAAATTTGATAATTTCCAAACTGGTTTCCATATTAATGATAACGAACGTACGTTATTGGATTGGGCGCGTAAACAAACCTATATAGCATTAGGGAACATGATGACAAGTGCGGCATTATTAAATATAGATTCATGTCCAATTGAAGGATTTGATTTAGATGGTGTTACAAAATTGTTGGCAGAAGAAGGGATATTAGACGAAACACATTTCGCTCCTTCAGTTATGGTTGCATTTGGCTATAGAGAGACAGATCCTAAAGCAAAAATACGTCAATCTCAATCAGATGTGATTGAGTGGTTAGAATAATAGTTAAAAGAGAAGATTATAAATTATAAATGTAGTGAAAAAATAAAAAACAGACTTAGATATGCTTAATATCTAAGTCTGTTTTTTATAATTTTACAATAACTAATAAAAGGTACAATAAGTCTTTAAAGTGTATCCCCATTAGTTGCTATAATATGCTTATACCAATCGAAAGAGTCCTTTTTAATTCGTTTCTTACTACCATTACCATAATCATCTTGATCCACATAAATAAATCCATAACGCTTAGACATTTCACTTGTAGACATAGAAATTAAATCAATTGGTCCCCATGCCAGATATCCGATTAAGTCAACGCCATCTTGAATTGCTTTTTTAGCTTCGGTAATATGACGTTGTAAATAGTCTATACGGTATTGATCGTGAACTTGGTTATCATCTACTTCATCTATAGCGCCGAGTCCATTTTCAACAATAAATAAAGGCTTATGGTATCTATCCCATAGTTCGTTCAGTACGATTCGGAGACCAACTGGATCAATCTGCCATCCCCAATCGGAAGCATCTAAATAAGGATTTTTTAGACTGTTCATTAAATTACCATTAGTTGTTTTACCCTCTGGTTCAGTAGATGATAATAGTGACATATAATAACTAAATGAAATATAATCTACTGGGTATTGTTTAATAATAGCTAAATCAGCATCAGAAATATCTAAAGATAAATTATTTTCCACTACAAACTTGTTGAAATAATTAGGATACTCACCATTCGCTTGTACATCTGTATATAATAAATTACCTTGATTATCTTGTTGTGCTTTTAATACATCCTCAGGATTACATGTATTAGGATAGTACTTCATTCTTGCTAACATACAACCCATTTTTGCATTAGGAATAATCGCTTTTAATTTTTTTGTTGCTAATGCTGAGGCAACAAATTGATGGTGTAGTGCTTGGTAAGATGCAGATAAGGGGTCTTTTTCTTTGTCTGAAAGTATGCCACCACCAGTATAAGGTGAAATATTAATGATATTGATTTCGTTAAATGAAATCCAATATTTCACTTTGTTTTTGTATCGTGTAAACACGGTTTCAGCATATCTTACAAAGTGGTCAACTACAGCTCTATCGACCCAACCATTATATTTTTCAGTTAATCCAATTGGCGTTTCATAGTGGCTTAAAGTTACCACAGGCTCAATGTTATGTGATAATAAAGTATCAAATACTTTGTCGTAGAAAGCAAGTCCTTCCTCATTAGGTTCTGTATCATAACCGTTAGGAAAGATACGAGACCAATGTATTGACATTCGAAATGCTTTAAAGCCCATTTCAGCAAATAAAGCGATATCTTCTTTATAAGTATGATAAAAATCAATACCGTCACGCTTTGGGAAGCGACCTTGATAATTTGCAGTCTGAACTTGTTTGATTTTGTCGGAAGTGATTTCCATTTCGTTATCTTTAGTACGTTGTGCTTTAGGTATAAATTCAATAAAATCAGCAGTGGACATACCCTTACCATCTAAATTATAAGCGCCTTCAATTTGGTTAGCCGCAGTAGCGCCACCCCATAAAAAGTCTTTAGGAAAATTTGAATTCATATGAAACATTGTATTACCTCCAGTTTATTAATATGATAAATCTTCACCGTTTGAATTAATCACTTTTTTATACCAGTAGAATGAGTCTTTGCGTATTCGTTTTAATGATCCGTTTCCACGATTATCTCGGTCTACAAAAATATAGCCATAACGCTTTTTCATTTCGCCACTGCCAGCAGACACAATATCGATACATCCCCATGATGTATAACCAAGCAATGGCACACCATCTTTGACCGCTTCTTTCATCTGTGTTAAATGCTCACTTAAATACTTAATTCGGTATGAATCGTGAATTGCGCCATCTTCAGACAGTTCGTCAATTTCACCAAGTCCATTTTCAACGATGAAAAGTGGTTTTTGATAGCGGTCATAAATTTGATTCATTGTAACGCGTAAACCAACTGGATCAATTTGCCATCCCCAATTGGAAGCTTCTAAGTAAGGATTTTTTAATGAAGCAAAAGCATTACCCGATTCTTTATATTTGTTTACCTCAGAATCACCACTTTCAAGTCTACTTGAATAGTATGAGAAGGAAATATAATCAACAGTATATTGTTTTAATAATTCTTCGTCACCAACTGCTTTATTGATATCAACACCAAGTTCATCGAAAAGGCGTTTACTATAGCTAGGATATTCACCACGGGCTTGTACATCAATGAAAATATATTGCTCCCTATTTTTTTTAACTGCAGCCATGATATCTACTGGGTTACAGGTATTAGGGTATACATCACCAGCTGCCAACATACAGCCGATTTGGTTTGTCGGATCAATCTCTTTAGCTATCTTTGTTGCCAAACTAGAAGCAACAAGTTGATGATGTGCAGCTTGATACATGATTTGTTCCTTATTATCAGTATCCTTAATAATTAAGCCGCCACCGATATAGGGAATGTGTAAAATCATATTGATTTCATTATGGGTAATCCAATATTTAACACGTTTACTATAACGCTTAAATAGCACAGTCGCATAGTTTACAAAGTAGTCGACGGTTTTTCTGTTGTACCAACCACCATATTGTTCTGCTAAGTAGTAAGGTGTATCAAAATGATTGATTGTCACAATAGGTTCTATACCATATTGCTCAAGAGTATCGAATAGCTCATCATAGAAAGCAAGACCAGCTTCATTTGGTTCACGCTCATCACCATTAGGAAAAATCCTTGGCCATGAAATAGATACTCTTAATGCTTTAAAACCCATTTCAGCAAATAATTTAATATCTTCTTTATATTTATGATAAAAATCAATAGATTCGTGACTAGGGTAAAAATCAAAATTCTGATTGAGTGCCTTTGCTGGATTGAAAAGGGGTTCCTTTCTATCTTCGCCAGCTGGCAATAAATCTACTAAACTTAAACCTTTGCCACCTGTTTTATACGCACCTTCAACTTGATTTGCAGCAATTGCGCCACCCCATAAAAAATCTTTGTTTAATATTGACATTTAATAACCTCCATATTTAATAAATAATAGATAACAAATCATCTTGCTTATCGATATGAACCTTATTTTCAACAATAACGTCTTTGCTTAAATTTGAATTTGTGACTACAATCATAACGGTATCGTCAAAGTTTTGTTCTTGAATAAACTGGCTGTCAAATTCAATTAATGGTTGTCCGGCAATGACTTCATCACCTTGATTTACTAATGGCTTAAAGCCTTTACCATTTAACTTCACGGTATCAATACCTATGTGAATGAGTAGCTCTGTCCCGTTTTCAGATTTAAGTCCGATTGCATGACCAGTAGGAAATAGACTTTCTACTGTTGCATCAAATGGAGCGAAAATTGTATCTATTGTTGGTTTAATGGCAATCCCTTTACCCATAGCGAGAGATGAAAAAACTGGATCACTTACTTTTTCTAGTTTAATCATGTCACCAGATAATGGTGATTTAACGAAATCATCTTTAACAATTTGCTGTAATTCCAGTTGACCGTTAATAGTATGAGTTGTTTCTTTAATACTTGATTCTTGCTTGTCGTTAACTTTCTCAGTCTGTTCATTTTTGTCTGAATGTGCAATATAGCCAACAATAAGACCTACAATCAAGGCTAATACGGTAGCTAATACGCCTATCCAAACCGAAGAATCTAGTCCCGCTTTACCAATAAATGTTGTATATCCGAAGATACCTAATCCACCCATGAAATAAAGTTTTGTTCCAGCAAATCCAATTAATCCTCCAAAGATACCTGCAATAATACAACTATAGATAAACATTTTCTTTCTTGGTAACGTAATACCATAAATTGCTGGTTCTGTTACACCAAAGATACCTGATATTGCAGCGGGTAGTGAAATGGATTTTAACTTTTTATTTTTAGTTTTTAAGAAAATACCAAACACAATACCAGTCTGTGCAAAGGATGCAGCAAATATTAGTGGATTAATGATGTCATAACCAGTTGTTGAAACATTATTAATCATAATTGCTACTAAGCCCCAATGTAATCCAAAGATAACAAAAATCTGCCAAAAGGCACCTAGTAAAAGACCAGCTAAAATTGGACTTAAACTATAGATAGCTAATGCACCAGAACCTATCCAATTTGCTATCCAAGAAGAAATTGGTCCAATTACTAAAAATGTAATAGGTACGATAATAAGTAATGTGAAAAATGGAACGAAAAATGTTTTAATGACATCAGGAATAATTTTCTTTAATTTCTTCTCTAATTTTGATGCGAAAAATACCGCTATAATAATTGGAATTACACTTGACGTATAAGTCATAGAGATAATAGGTAATCCAGCAAATGTGAGACTAGATTGAACTTCAAACATTGAGCCTGAAAACAGTGTATTAGCACCCTCTGCACCTAACTCCATCGCTGAAACCAGGGTAGGGTATACCAATGCAGCACCAATTGCCATACCTAAAAATGGATTGGTATTAAATTTCTTGGCTGCAGTTAATCCTAAAAATATAGGGAAGAAATAAAATAAGGCATCTCCAATAGCGTATAACACTTGATATGTCCCAGATTTTTCAGTAATCCATCCCAATGCTAAAAATAAAGCTGAAAATCCTTTAATCATCCCAGCTGCAGCCAATACACCAAGAATAGGTTGGAATATACCTGATACTAAATCAATAAAACGACTGAGTAGACTTCCAGAACTTTCTTGCTCTTGTGAACCACCTTCGCTGTCTTGAAGGTTCGCAACGCGATTGACAGCATCGTACACGTCTGGGACGTGATTACCGATGACAACTTGATATTGCCCGCCAGATTTCATTACTGTGACAATATCATCATGTGACTTAAGAAATTCCGTATTTGCTTTAGATTCATCGTTTAGTTTAAACCTCAATCTTGTAATACAATGTGTTAAAGATAAAATATTATCGCTACCACCAACATTATGGACAATATCTCTTGCCAGAGATTCGTATTTCATAAAAAACCACCCCAGTTTTTTTGTATAAACTTCAAAATAATAAGTTACTACTAGTGAAATAATGTGGCCACATTTTATTTTTTACTAGCTTCAAAAAGAAAACAAAAAAACTCAGAATAAAACAGCAATGAATGGACATTCATCATGTTTATACTCTGAGTTTTGCCTACTTAAAGTTACAACCTCAAACGCTAATGTGTAGCGCCAAAAGCAACAATTAATATTAATTTGAGATAAGTATAGCGCTTAACCACATTAATGTCAACGCTTACATTCTTATTTTAATAATCTTGCAATATGCAAAATAAGATAAACTCTCTCATCAATTGACAATACATGTTTATAGTTCTTTCTTAAAAAATCTGAAATTTTGTCGACACATTGATCTGAATTTACATGTTTTTGTTGTAGTGACTTTAATAAACTTTCATCAGTTACTTCATTTAATGATTCATTGTTTAATAACCGTTGACTAAAAAATTTAAGGTGAGTCATAAATCTAGAATAATTTAACTCATCTTCAGTAATATGCAGATTAAAGTGATATCTCACAATATCTATGATGTTTTTAGTTATTTTAGTTATTTCATAGATTGTTCCAATTTCTTCATCGAGACTAGAATTCACAATATGCATTGCAATAAATCCTGCCTCGTCTTTAGGTAATTGAACACCAAATTTACTTTTTATTGAATTGATAGCATTCACTCCTAATTTAAATTCATTAGGATATAACTTTTGTATTTCATAAAGTAAAGGATTTTTAATTAAATGTCCTTCCTGAGTACGCTTTATTGCATAATCAATATGATCAGTTAAAGCGATATATACAGATTCTGCAACAGGTGTCTCATATAGTTGATTTGCAGCAGTGATAATTTCCTGAGTTGTAATTAAGACATCTTGATTAATTTCCTTTAGTAACTGCAACATACGTTCTTGTTCAACACTAGTTAAACGGAAAACCTTCTCGATATTATCCTTCTCAATCAAATCACCATTACATTTCCCAAATGCAATGCCTTTTCCCATAATAATGCGTTCTTCGTGATTGATTTTCGATATAACTACATTATTATTTAAAATTTTTGTGATTTTCATAAAGTAAATCACCCCAGACTTATTTAACATGTTCTAATTAATTTATATATTAAATATAAGATGTAATATTATGTTATGTCAAAGTAATTTGCTTTATTTATTTATATTATTGAATATCAGAATTATTATATGTGTCTATGTTGATGAAGATGAAATATTTACAAGAAAATGATATAAATTGAGATTCAAAAAAATTTGGGACATAAGCACTAGAAAAATAATGCTCAGATAAATTAATTTATCTGAGCGCTTCTTTTTATTCAATGCTTCATATTATTAGATCGCTTTCTTAGAGGACAGCTTCAGACTGTAGTCTTCATCTTGTCCTATTCTCTCAAGCGTCTCCCTAAATTCATCGTATTAATATATAATTTTACACTGAAACGCTAAAAAAATAATGCCTTTTCGTATAATTTAATAAACACTACTAAACTAAATTAACGAGGTGCCTTATGTGTAAAATTTAAAATATGCCTTAACTTATACTATTAGTGGTTATCATAAAATCAAAAACCTTCTTATACTGTCCAAGAACTTTATATCTGAAACAATTTTTTGAATAAATTTTTTATTCTGGAACTGTTGATTTATCACTATGAATCGTAATGTTAAAGCCTTCTGGAGATAATAATCTAGTATGATCTGTGTTCGGTTTATACAAGTCAATACTGGTAAGTCCAAGTGTGTTATTATTCTCTGTTCGTAATATACTTGATTGCCAAGTATTAGCTGCTATATGGTGATGATAGTGATTTGTAGACATAAATAAAGCATTCGGTAATGTAGAAACAAGTTCTAAGCCGAGTTGTTCTACATAAAATTGATATGCTTTATTGATATCTATCGTTTTCAAGTGTAAGTGACCAATTTTCGCACCACTTGGAAGACCACGCCAACCTTCTTGAGATTGATGAGTGAGCAATGTGTTCACATCTACGGCAAGTGTATCCATTTTTACTTTTTCGTCTTCCCATTGCCATACTTTAGCATCTCTATCTTGATAAATTTCAATGCCATTGCCTTCAGGATCGTTAAAGTATAGTGCTTCACTCACAAGATGATCTCCACCGCCGACTTGAATACCTAATTGTGTGACGTGATATAAAAAATCTGCTAAATCACTTCTACTTGGTAATAGATAAGCTATATGAAATAGGCCGCTTTCTCGTAGACTAGGTTGTCGGCCGTTGGAAAGTTCATTTAAAGTTAGTGTGTGACCACCATCTCCAACTTTAAAAGTAATTGAAGTTGATGATTCATCTATAGGACTAAATCCTAAAGTTGTTTGGTAAAAGTGAATCATAGTTTCTAAATCTTTTACATTTAACGTTATATTCGTTACTTGTGTCGCATGTTCATCATGAAAAGACATATTAGCCTCCTAAAAGTATCTTGTATTTAAATTTATTACATGTTGATTTTAGTATAAAAAGTATATTAGGTCAATGATAGAAACGCAATATATTTCAAAATATAGAACTTTCTATTTATAATTGTATTATAAATAAGGGGATAGGGAGTTGTACTATGAAACATTATTATTTTAAAGAAAACTTTTTTAGTGCTTCTAAATCTGCAATTGATGTATATGATGAACAAGAAAACGCTGTATTCTCACTTAGATTATTTTACACATCAACAACACAAGAGGCATTTTCATTGTTTGGACATCAGAAACATAATTATGAAATCACGGATGGACAAGATACGTATCGTATAATTCAAGAAAAAACAGTTAGTGGAACAATAAAAACACCGTTTAAAACGGTATGGCAAGTAGAGAAAAATGGTAATGTGATTGGAATGTTCCGCACAAAATTTGGAATGAAGCCAACAATGCTATTTGAAGGTAGCAAGGGTGACGTATTAAAGTTTCAATCTGGATTTATTTCTCGTAGTGTAAAAGTTATTGAAGGAAATAGTGAAATTATGCAAACTAAGTCGGAACGCTTTAAAATTGCATCGCAACATGACATTGCCATTGTAAATGAAACATATCATCCAGCAATGCTCATTTTATTATTTCAAGCATTTTATGAATACCAAGAAAATCAAAGAAAACAGTCTAATTAGAATGTGTTTATGTTGGAAAAGGCTTAATATTATTAAGCCGAAGGAAATAAAGATTACAACGAAGTAACTTCATTGTAAATAAAATAATTTTTTTAAAAAATAAGATTAAAAGGAAATGCTTAGGGAATGTAATTATCGACATCCTATTTATAGTATATGGTTTTTATGAATTTATAACTTTTATAATATTAGGATTTATATTTTAAATGCTTAGATTATAATGCCACAAATTCAAAAATTACATAGTATATGTAGACTATTTATAACTATAACTAGGCGGTTTATTTTTTTAATAAGGGGAGGTAATCAAATGACTGATACAGCTATGCCATTATTATTAAAAGTGATTGATTTATTAGCGAAGATTTATGGTTAATTTTAATAACAAGTAAAGGAGGCCGAGAAATAAATCTCGACCTCCTTTTTAATGCAAATAAATTAATTAACCTGCGTATACATCTTGATACTCTAAATGTTTTTCAATGACGTTTTTTGCGAAGGGACAAGAGGCTACAATGCTTAAATCATTTTCACGAGCATATTCCACAACGCTTTCTACCAACTTAGAACCTATACCTTGTCCGCCCATTTCGTCAGGTACACCTGTATGATTAATGTCA
The DNA here is from genome assembly GCF_022346615.1 of Staphylococcus sp. ACRSN. Classification (GTDB taxonomy): domain Bacteria; phylum Bacillota; class Bacilli; order Staphylococcales; family Staphylococcaceae; genus Staphylococcus. Next base: position 53,247 of record NZ_JAKRNS010000002.1, read on the forward strand.
ATTTGCTTGTCATCTACTTTATTGAACGTGATTTCTGCTTGAGGGTTATTTTCATCATTACCGATATAGAATTTATTAGTGCCTTGTTTAATTTCAGCCATTTTTATCCTCCTCAAATAAGTTTATATTTAATAAATAGCACGTTTTGATGTTTGATAAACAATTTGTTTTAATTAGAAGATTTAAAGTAAGTATTTTGAAAAATTTTAAGAAATTAAAAATAGTCATTGAAATATCTAGAAAATAAGTTTATAGTTTGAACGTAATAATTTCGATTTGGAGGCGTGTGCTTTGCAGAAAAGTTTGAAATATATAGTGCTTATTGCCTTAGTAATGTTATTAAGTGCTTGTGGCAATCTTGATAAAGATAAGAAAAAAGATGTAAGCAGTAAGAATAAATTAGAAATTTATACTACTGCATATGCTTTTCAAAATTTAACAGAACAAATGGGTGGTAAATATGTTGATGTAAAATCAATTTACCCAGCTGGTGCAGATATTCACTCATTCGAACCTACTCAAAAGGATATGATAAAAATTTCGAAGGGCGATTTATTTATCTATTCCAGTGATGAAATGGATCCAGTAGCAAAAAAAATTGCTAAGTCGATTAATAATAAAGACTTAAAATTACCTTTAGCAGATAAATTAAACAAGAATGATGTTCTTGCGGGAGAAGAACACGAACATGAGCATGAAGGTGAATCACATGATGAACATGAGCATGCAGAAGGTAGCAAAGACCCCCACGTATGGTTAGATCCAGTGCTAGATAAAAAATTTGCTAAAGAAATCAAGGAAACTTTAATTAAAAAAGATCCAAAACATAAAAAATATTATGAAAGTAATTATAAAAAAGTAACTAAAGATATCGAAAATGTTGATTCACAATTAAAAACGATTACTAAGAATCCAAAAAGAGATACTGTTGTAATCTCACATGATTCAATTGGTTATTTAGCGAAACGTTATGGCTTTAAACAAGAAGGTGTAACAGGAATGAACAATGAAGAACCTACGCAAAAACAATTAATGAAAATCGTTAATAATATCAAAGATACAAAGCAGCCCTATGTCTTATATGAACAAAACATTTCATCTAAGGTGACGGATGTTATTAAGAAAGAAACAAACACGACACCAGTAAGTTTCCACAATATGGCTACATTAACTAAAGAAGATAAACAGAAAAAAGATATTTCTTATCAATCATTAATGAAAAAGAATATTAAAGCACTAGACAAAGCTTTGAATAAATAAAATTTAGAATATATTAATTAATCAGACCAAGTAGACTTTTTCTACTTGGTCTGATTTCATATAAAAAAGTAACTCTGAACTTATCCATATATGGAAAAGCTCAGAGTTATGTTATTATGCTTGCTAATCATATCTAATATATGAAACAGTTGTATTGTAGTACTCTTCGAAACCATGAATACCATCAGCTCCACCTAGACCAGATTCTCTCCAGCCAGCATGATAACCATTAACGACTTCCTCAGCTTCACAATTAGCGTAAACTTCACCGAATTTTAATTCTTCAGTTGCTTGCATAATTTGCTTTAAGTTTTCTGAGAAGATATATGATGATAAGCCAGCATTAGTGTTGTTTGCTTCTGCAATTGCTTTGTCGAAATCTTCATATTCAATAATTGGAATAACAGGACCAAATATTTCTTCTTTAAATGCAGTGTCAGTAGTTTGAATATTATCTAATATTGTTGGTTCATAAAAGAACCCTGAGCTATTGATTTTATTACCACCAGTCACTAACGTAGCCCCATTATTAACTGCACTTTTCACTTTTTCATCAATACTGTCTAATTGTTGTTGGTTAATAATTGCACCATAGTCAGTATTATCATCAAATGGGTCTCCAACAGTTAATTGTTCCATTTTAGATTTAAGTTTAGATACAAATGCTTCGTGTACTTCTTTGTGCACAAAAACCCGTTCAGGGCAGGTACAAACTTGTCCTGCATTATTGATTCTAGCAGTTACAACATAATTTACTGCTTTATCAATATCGGCGTGTTCAGTGACTAAGACAGGTGCATTACCACCAAGTTCTAAATTGACTTTCTTAACTGTATTGGCACTTTCTGCGTAAACGGATTTACCGGCTTTCATACTACCTGTTAGAGAAATAAGTTGGATGTCAGGGTGTTGAGACAACTGTGTTCCGACTGTTTGACCAGTGCCCGGTACAATTTGAATTAACCCTGCTGGAATTGTAGAATCACGTAACAATTCAGCAAGTTTAAGTGTAATTAAGGTTGTTTCTTCACTTGGTTTTATAACAGCTGAACAACCAGTAATTACGGCAGGAATGATTTTTCTCATCAATACTAGTATGGGTGCATTCCATGGTACAATTCCTGCTGTTACACCAATAGGCTTTTTAGTAAGCAATATGGTTTCATTTTCTCTGCTGTTTTGTAAGACTTCGCCTTTATTTGAAAAACTTAGGCTAGTCATATAATCAATAAAATGAATGGCTTTATCTATTTCTCCTTTAGCAGATGCTAATGTTTTACCTTGTTCTTTAACATATAACTCAGCTAAGGTGTCTTTATGTTTTTCCAATAAAGGTATTAGTAATTTAACATGTTCGGCACGTTTCGGTTGAGGTACCTTTTCCCATTCTAATTGTGCTTGTTTAGATTTTTCTATAGCATCATTAACTTCTTCTTGTGTGGCAAAAGTGATTGTATCTATTTTCTCACCTGTTGCCGGATTAATAACGTCCATTGTGTCTTGTGATTGACTTTCTATAAATTCATTATTTACGAATAATTTATTCAAAATTGACACCTCCACGATATACTTCTACCACATATATAGGATATGAAAACGAAAGAATTTATTTTCAAAATCACTATACTGTTTATTTTAAAAAATAAATAGTATGCATAAAGGCTTTCAAATAGCCATTATTGCACATAAGTATATTTTTTATACTCAAACTGTTGACTTCTATATGGAACGGCGTTACAATTATCTCGAAATCGAAATAAATTGAAAGTTGGTGATGTGATGGAACGAACGACAGAGTCATTAAATGCATTTATTGGATTAAATAGAACAACGGATCATTTAGAACAGATTGTAAGAAAAGATGTTCAACGTTATGGTTTAAATGTTACTGAATTTGCAGTATTAGAACTACTATATAGTAAAGGTGAACAACCTATTCAGAAAATAGGTGAGCGTGTACTTATCGCAAGTAGTAGTATCACTTATGTAGTAGATAAGCTAGTTGAGAAAGGCTATGTTGAAAGAAGGCGTGATCAACAAGATAAACGTGTTACTAAAGCAGTAATAACGGAACAAGGTCACAAAATGATGGCAAGTATTTTTCCAGAACATGCTGAAACGCTCACATCAACCTTTTCAGTATTAACTGACGAAGAACTAGAAATCTTGCAACGCGCGTTAAAGAAATTAAGTGCTCAATCTACAGAGGATTAAAGCACTTAAAATTTTAAATAAAATTACTTCGAAATCGAGATAAATTCAAGGAGAGTGTTTAATTATGACAAACAATCAATTATTAGGAATCCACCATGTTACAGCAATTACAGATGATGCTGAAAGAAATTATAAATTTTTTACTGATGTACTAGGAATGAGACTTGTTAAAAAAACAGTGAATCAAGATGATATATATACGTATCATACTTTCTTTGCAGACGATGAAGGTTCACCAGGTACAGACATGACATTCTTTGATTTTCCAAATATACCGAAAGGCAAATCTGGTACAAATTCAATTACAAGACCTTCCTTTAGAGTCCCAGATGATGCAGCATTAAGCTATTATGAACAACGTTTTGATGAGTATGGTGTGAAACATGAAGGCATTCAAACTTTATTTAATAAAAAAGTCCTTCCTTTTGAAGAATCAGATGGACAAAAATATCAACTTGTATCAGATGAAAATAACAGTGGTGTAGCTCCAGGCAAACCTTGGTTAAACGGACCAGTACCAACTGATAAAGCAATTTATGGATTAGGACCTATTGAAATTACAGTGAGTTATTTTGAAGATTTCAAAAAAATATTAGAACAAATATACGGAATGAAAGCAATCGTTGAAGAACAAAATGTCGCTTTATTAGAAGTAGGAGATGGTGGTAATGGTGGCCAAGTTATCTTGAGAGAAGATACAACTAGTAATGAAGCGGTACAAGGATACGGTGAAGTTCATCATGTTTCATTTAGATTGAAAGACCATGAAGCAATTGCACAATGGGAACAAAAATATAAAGAAGTGGGAATTGGTAATTCAGGATTAGTAGATCGATTTTACTTTGAAGCATTATATGCTCGAATTGGTCATATATTGATTGAAGTTTCTACTGATGGACCTGGATTTATGGGTGACGAACCTTATGAAACACTTGGAGAAAATCTATCACTACCACCATTTTTAGAAAACCAACGTGATTATATAGAATCAGAAATTAGACCATTTAATACTAAACGCTAAAGAAAAAGTGAAACGCAAAGAGGAGTGTAGGCTATGGAAGCAATACAACATATTCATCACATTTCAGCAATTGTTGGTAATCCAGAAGAAAACATTGCATTTTACAGAGATGTTTTAAATTTGAAATTAATTAAAAAGACAGTGAATTTTGATGATCCGAGTACGTATCATTTATATTTTTCAAATAATAATGTAGATAATGGTACGATATTAACATTCTTTAATTGGCCAAATGAACATGTAGGACGTTCCGGAACAGGACAAGTTGGTACTATTGCTTTTAGAATACCTAAGGGTAAGCTAGAGGTGTGGGAGCGTCATTTAAAAAGACATGATATAACAGTTGAAGTTACAACATTGTTTGGGCAAGAAACGATACAATTTAAAGACGTGCACGGTTTATCACTCGCTCTTGTTGAAGATGATAAAGCATCAACTGGTAACGACATTATAGGTTTCCATGGTGTGACGATGTTGACTGAGAATCCAGTAGCTACAGCTTCAACTTTAGTAGATGATATGGGATTAGAACAAATTGATGAAGATGCAGCATATATTCATTTAGCAACTATAGGTGACTGGCGTCATCATGTCATGGTAAAAAAAGAGGGACCTGAAAATCGTGTTCGCTTCGGTGTGGGTGTTGTACATCATATTGCATGGTCTGTTCCAAACGATAAAGCACATAGTGCATGGCAAGCAAAAATGATTGGTAAAGGTTATCATGTTACTGAAGTGAAAGATCGTAATTACTTTAAAGCGATATATATGCGTGAACTTGGTGGTATTATCTTTGAATTTGCAACTGAGGGTCCAGGTTTTACAGTCGATGAACCGTTTGACAAATTAGGTGAGCGATTAATGATTCCACCACAATTTGAAGATAACAGAGAGTCGTTATTACGCCAATTACCACCAATTCGAATTTAATATGTGATTAACAAATAAGCTTAATTTGAAGGGAAGATGATATGGATGGAACATATTTTTAAACAAGGTAAGCCTAATGCACCTACGTTCATTTTATTACATGGTACTGGTGGCGATGAAAATGATTTAATCCCGTTAGCTTCAGCATTAAATGCAGATTATAATGTATTGAGTATTCGCGGTGAAGTTTCAGAAAATGGTATGAATCGTTTCTTTAAACGTCATGGCGAGGGTCAATATGATGTTGAAGATTTAAAATATAGAACTACGCGATTAGCTAATTTTATTAAAGAAGCCGCTAAAGAGTATGATTTTGATGTAGAACAATCCATTCCGGTTGGTTTTTCAAATGGTTCAAATATTGCAATTAGCATGATATTAAATGAATCGATATCATTTAAGGCAGCATTGTTGTATGCTCCATTATATCCATTAGATATAATGAATGAGAAAGATTTAAGTCATATGAAAGTGTTGCTTTCAATGGGGGAAAGAGATCCAATTGTAACAATGGAAGCAAGTAAACATGTTATATCATTATTTAAACAAACTGGTGCAGATGTTACTGAAGTATGGGTGAACAGTCACGAACTAACACAAACAGGTGTTATAGCTGGTCAGAAAGTAATTATGCAAAGTTAAATAGCTAGTGAAGTTGCACAAACAGCATCTAAGTATAGTAGATGCGTTGTTTGTGCAATTTTTTTGGTATTTAGCTATTACTATATAATTCAAAGTTTCGTAATTCTATTTTAAGTTGGATATAGTTTAATATAGAGTAAATATGTTTGAATTAAAGGAGTACATGACATGACAAAAAATAGTGCATTAATTGTAATGGATATGCAAAATGGAATTGTGAACGGTATAGAGCAAAATGAAGCGGTAATTAAAGCGAATCAACAGGCAATAGCTGCTGCACGCGCTCATAACGTTCCAGTTATTTTCGTTAGAGTCGCATTTACAGGTGATTACCTAGAAGTTTCTGAGAATAATAAAATGTTTTCACAATTTAAGGCGAGTGGTCAACCGATGTCTAAGTCGGATTCATCTACACAAATCATTGATGAATTACAATTACAATCAACGGACCCTGTTGTCGTAAAGCATCGATTAAGTGCTTTTACGGGTAGTAATTTGGAAGTGTTGCTACGTGATATGAATATTGAGCATATTGTATTGTCAGGTGTCAGTACGAGTGGTGTCGTATTATCAACAGCAGTTGAAGCAGCAGATAAAGATTATAAAATCACATTATTAAAAGATGCAGTCACAGATAATGATCAAGCTAAGCATCAATTTTTACTTGAGCAGATATTAACAAGATATGCAGCAATTGAATCGACAGCAACTTGGTCTAATAATTTATAAATAAGGTAGAAAGTGTCTGGGACATAAATACCAATCTCATAAAAAGAGGGTTAATCCTTTATGGATTAACCCTCTTTTTATTTAAAATCTTACGATTTTGACCGTGCATGCTTGCCTGGGGTATGGTTCGAGCCTGTAGTCTCTCACTCATACGATTCCCCTAGGCGTCAGCACGGTACAAAATCGGTACAATATATAGTTTATTATTCAAAAAATAAGGCCTTTTCGTATAATTTAATAAACACTACTAAACTAAATTAACGAGGTACCATGACTCAAATTACACTACCAATTGAAATTGACGTTTATTCTTTAGTTAGAGATGTTTATGTCCCAGACACTTTAAATTCCTATTACTTTCTCATGAATAATGAGACTTTAGGATTAATTTAAAAATAAGGCAACATTTACATTAAACCGATGATTTTCATCCATAATGATCCGATACCAAGCCAAACGATAAAATAAAAGATGGCCAAAATTGCATTCATAGTCCACCAGCGATTTTGTGTAACATAGCCTGCAGAATACAAGATTGGTGCAGGACCACTGCTATAATGTGTTGTTGACGCCATTAAGTTTCCAAAGAACCCTAACATCAATGCACTAAATAACGGAGGTGCTCCAGTGGCAATTGCTACACCGAGTAATGCAGAGTACATAGCACTAACATGCGCAGTTGAACTTGCGAATAAATAGTGTGAGTAGAAATAGAATAGGACTAAGATGATTAGCACAATTGGCCAACTTAATCCACCTAAGCTACCAGAAATCGACTTGCTTAACCATGGAATAAAGCCAAGTTCATTTAATTGATTTGCCATCATAACTAAGATAGAGAACCAAACTAAAGTATTCCAAGCACCTGTCTCATTTAAGATATCAGACCAAGCTAGTACACCAGTAATAAGTAATAAAGATAGAGCGATAAATGCTGTTAGTGTTGCATCAATATGTATGACGCTACCTAAAATCCATAAGATAAGTGCTATAAGAAAAATACCTATCATGAATTTTTCACTTTTGCTCATAACACCCATTTCTTCTAATTCATTTTGAGCCCATGATTTTGCATTTGGTGTTTCTTTAATTTCTGGTGGATATAATTTATAAATAATAAGTGGAACTAATATTAATGAAATGAGTCCTGGAACAAGCGCAGCTAGGAACCAACTCATCCATGAAATTGTTACACCTTGGTGTTTCGCTAGCGATTGAGCAAGTGGATTACCTGCCATAGCAGTTAAGAACATTGCTGCAGTAATCAAGTTTCCATGAAATTCTGTAAATATTAAAAATGAGCCCATTTTACGTTGTGTGCCATCTTCAGGTTTTGATCCAAAGGATCGAGACAGGGCATTGATAATCGGAAACATGATTCCACCTGCTCTTGCTGTATTACTTGGTGTTGCAGGAGCTAAAATTAAATCAACACCAATTAAAGAATAGCCCAAACCTAAAGTTTTCTTACCAAATAACTTTACGAATTGTAATGCAATACGACGACCTAAACCTGTTTTAACAAAGCCTCTAGAGATAAAGAAAGCCATAGCAATTAGCCAAATACTACTATTACCAAATCCAGCAACAGCGGTATCTATTTTGACCGTGTTAGTTAATACAGTTAAAGAAAACCCAATAATTGCAACTGCGCCAATAGGTAAGGGTTGTGTGATACAACCAATGATTGTCGCTACAAATATAGCAAACATATGCCATGCTGTTGCATCTACACCATCCGGTCGGAATGGGGTAATCAACCAAATGATAATACCGACCAATACAGGTAGGATAAATTGTTTATACTTAATATTTTGATTCACAATAGTTCACCTTTCTTCGCTTTCTATTTTAGTGATTGAAAATCGAACTTGGGGTTGAATTACCCACTATCAATGAAAGTAAAAGTAAAATGATGTATGTGAAACAATTTTTGTGAAAGGTTTGATTGATATACTTTCATAACTTCAATACAGTCATCTCATTTCTTTATTTATTGCTTAATTTATATAAAATTTTTCATAATAATTATAGAATTATGAAAACGCATTGTAAAGGTCTAAAAAATTGATTGTAATCAATATGAAAAGAGTTTGGAAAAGATAGCATAGTGGTAACAATCAAATGATAAGTTGTACGCTATTAATATAATTGTGACGGAATTGGTAATTTTGATTTGAGTTCAGGCATTGTCAATTGAATATATACCTATTTGGAATATTGATTACATCAGTGTCGCATCAACCATTTGAATAAAATTTGAAGTTACGGGTAGATAATGAAGGTTCTTTAAATGCGTTGAATGAAAATTTTTGGTAGGATATTTTCTTAATGCATTTTATGGGGAAATTGAAGGTGTTTTATTGCATTATTGAAGATGTTTTAAATTAAAAATAGAGAGAGGGAGTAAATGTGTCTTTATTAAATTTGCCATTAATGTTAGTGATTGTCATATTTTTAGCGTTGGGTATATTTAGCCAGTGGTTTGCCTCGCGTATTAAGTGGCCTTCTATTGTTGTAATGGCAATTGTCGGTCTATTAGTAGGTCCAGTGTTTGGGTTGATAAATCCTCAAGAAAGTTTGGGAGAATCGGTATTTAGTCCGTTAGTTTCTTTGGCGGTAGCTATTATCCTATTTGAAGGAAGTAGTAATTTAGATTTTAGAGAACTTAAAGGTATCTCGAAAGCAGTGGTACGAATTATTACTGTTGGTGCGGTCATCGCTTGGATACTTGGTTCTATTGCACTACATTTTGTGCTAGGATTTTCACTGTCGATTTCTTTAGTTTTAGGTGGATTGTTTTTAATTACAGGTCCAACGGTGATACAACCATTGTTAAAACAGGCCAAGGTACGCAAAAGTGTAGATTCAATTTTGAGATGGGAAAGTATCATTTTAGATCCAATAGGTCCAATGCTAGCATTGGGTGCGTTTTATGTATTTGAAATTATGGAACAAGGATTTAATTTACCAATATTATTCAGTTTTATTTTTAGATTAGTTATTGCAATTGTAATTGGATTTGCAGCATCGTATTTGTTTATGTGGTTAATCAAAAGAGACCTAATACCACAAAATCTAATGCCGCCGGTGCAATTAGTATTTATCTTATTAATCTTCGCAATATGTGATGAGTTTTTACCTGAATCCGGTTTATTGGCAGTTACTATATTTGGTTTAATGATGGCTCGAATGAAGCGCCATGATTTAATCTTTAAAGAATCGGATCATTTTATTGAAAATACATCATCAATCATGATTTCTACAGTGTTTATATTGATTACTTCATCTCTTACATTGGATGTATTGAAAAATGTTATTTCGTGGAAGCTCTTTATATTCTGTGCGGTAATGATTATTTTAGTAAGACCAATTTCAGTATTATTGGCGACCATCAATACAGAAATTTCAAAACGTGAAAGAGCCATGGTCTCTTTAATGGCACCTCGCGGTATTGTAGTGTTGACCGTAGCACAATTTTTTGCGGGATTGTTTGTTGAAAAAAATACGCCATTGGCAGAATATATTACACCTGTTACATTTGGTTTAGTATTTGTAACAGTGGTGATTTATGGATTTAGCTTTTTACCGTTAAGTAAAGTAATGCATTTATCTAGTAATGAACCACCTGGCGTTATCATAGTAGGGGAAAGTGAATTTTCATTTCATTTAGGAGCTAAACTAAGAGAACATAATATACCTGTCATGACTTTTAATCTTTTCGATAATACGTCTCAACGTGCAAAAGATTTGGATTTTGAAGTGTTTGAAGGTAATTTATTATCGAGTAGTGATCGCATTTATGCGGATATGACAAGATATAATAAATGTCTGCTTATGACACAATCATTTGTGTTTAACAGTTTAGCATTTAATGAACTTGTTCCAGAATTTGGTTTGAACAATGTGGACATTATGCCAGTTTCATTTAGTGATGAACATGCACGAACAAACTTAGATGGGCCAATACGTAATCACATATTATTTGATTGGCACTTTACAGCGCACTGGTTCAATAGATTTATTACACAACATAATATATTGGAGTTACCAATTGATCAAAAAGACCAACTCACAGATAATGATATGATTTTATACCATATTAGTAGTAATAATGTGGTTAATTTCAAACGAATTAATAATAATCCATTGGATAATGAAAATGGTGTGATTGGTTACTTGAAAGATGCGTATTTACATCAAAATATCTAATTGATATAGAATTAATATGTATTAAAAAAGAGAGCTAATTGAAGTTTGTTATAAATTTCAATCTGCTCTCTTTTTATTATATTTGAATATACTGATGATGGTTTGGACTAACTACTTCAATTTGATTTAGAGTATCATTTTAAAAATCAATCAAGACTTATTTAAGAAAGTCCCTTGTAATGCTAAATTTATTGTACAAAACGGTCATGCATAAGCTCTTTAAGAATATTGATTTTCTCTTGTATTTCTTCGCCTGTATTTGTATCACGAATTTTTTTACGTTTTAATTCTTTATCAACAACACGACGTATTGATAACTCGTCAGCACCATTTAATAATACATGCTTCTTGGAATTAAAATGTTGATGAGCAACGAGTTGCATACCGAATGAATTATAGAGTAGCGTATAGCCGGCAATACCTGTTGTGGATTGATAGGCTTTAGAAAAACCACCATCTATAACAATCATTTTTCCATCAGCTTTGATTGGATTTTCGCCATCTATTTCTTTGACTGGGGTATGACCATTAATTATATGACCTTGTTCTGGATCGAGACCAAAGTTCTTCAACATTTTTTTACACATATTAACATCTTCGCGTAAATGATAATAAGGATTTTTGGTTTCTTTATGGGCAGTTTTGTCTGAAATAAAATAACGTTCAAACGTAGTCATTGCACGTTTACCAAATAATGATGAATATTTTCCTGTCCATAGGTACCATACTAGGTCTGTCGCCAAATCATCTTGTACATCTTTATTGTCGAAGCTCTCTCTTACGTATGACTCGAAGTGATCTAATAATTCTCTACCATAATATTTCACACCGTCAATCGTCATAGATTCCATTTCACCATTTTCATCAACAGGAATACAACCATGAATTAATAAATTGCCATTATAAGGTAAGTACAGTTTACCTTTTTGCATTAAGAATGTCATATGACGTTTTAATTTTTCGGATTGTTGTACTGATAATAGAAGTTTATCCATAACTTCTTTTTCTTCATCAATTAATTGATTTGGATTTTCAGGATTTACAGTTTGGAAACATGTATTTTCAAGATTATATGTTTTGCCATAAAGTGTTGCTTCGTTCTTATCATAGTCAATACTTTCAAGTACTAAACGTTCTTCCATTTCAAAATTTGGACGTCTCTTGATGATAGGTGCTTCTAATTTAAATTGAATAATTGCTATGGCTTGGTGTATTTTTGTAATTTGTTCTAATTCTCTATCTGTTAAATCTTCATAATTTTTGGGTTTAAATGCTTTATTTGTTCCATCATAGTATTTTTCAGCAAGTGTAAGTAATGGACGCAAATTAATACCATACGCATCTTCAATAATATCGAGATTGTCGTAGCGCGCACATATTCTTAATAGGTTTGCTAAACATACCTTCGATCCAGCATACGCACCAATCCATAAAACATCATGATTTCCCCACTGAATGTCGACAGATGGATAATCAATTAAAGTTTCCATAATTTTATCTGGATCTGGTCCACGATCATAAATATCCCCGACAACATGTAAGTGATTTACAACCAAATGTTGTACGGTAAATGATAAACCAATAATCAAATCATCTGATTGCTCTAAATCGATAATTTGATTGATTAACTTGTCATAGTAAGATTTCTTGTTGTTATATTTATTACTTTTATATAATAGCTCTTCAATAATAAACACATAATTTTTAGGCAATGATTTACGCAATTTTGTGCGTGTATATTTTGAAGATGCGTAAGTAATTAGTTTAATGAGTCGATTAATTGTTGTAATGTACCATTCATTTAGTTCGGATTTTGAATTAAAACTATTTTTAACTAAATTTAATTTTTCTTCTGGATAGTAAACAAGGGCAGCAAACTCATTAATTTCCTTACGTGTTAATGTATCTTGAAAAATATCATTAATTTTTGATCTGACATTTCCAGAACCATTACGGAGTACATGTTGGAATGAATGGAACTCACCATGTAGGTCACTCACAAAGTGTTCTGTGCCTTTTGGTAGTTCTAAAATAGACTCTAAATTAATAATTTCTGTAGCTAATTCCTCTTTGTTGTTAAATTGTTCTGCAAGTAAATCTAAATATCTGCTCTTTACGCTTTTATCTGTTGTTCTTGGCATTATTAGTGTCACTCCAGTTGATTTATTTTCGTATAAAAAACACCATTGCAAGCGTTTTCTCTAATTGATTATATTGTAGCATTAAATGGATTATATTTGTCTAGTACATATTATATTATGAACAATGCATAAATTCTAAAATATGGATTGGACTTTTGTTATTTTTGTTTGTGCTTAAATATAAAGTTGGAAAATAATAGTAAATAATCACTTTATGGCTTTAAAAACACCTATGTTACTCAAATATAATATTTTGCCTATTTTGTATAAAGGTTTTGTATTATATAAAATGCTGACGAATAGATATAGGATTATATTACTTTAATAGAGTATAATTACTATATTTGTTTTTGATGCTACAAACACCTTTATATAGGCGTTTATAGTGGTTTTATGTGAAAAAACAGAAAATTTTTACAAAAAAATTGCATAAACCACTTTAAAATTTTTCATGATTTTGTATAATAAATGCATGTAACAAAATTATAAGGGAGTTATTTTTTTAGTTTACATTGGGGTTGAAAATACTGATTAAATAATAGTGAAGTGAAAATACTTATTTGTTAACCTTTTCAGTAATTATTATAAATCATACTTTCCTTAGGAATATTAATTTTTGTTAAGTTGTCGATTATAAAAAGGGGTAATTGACTAGCAAGCATTAATGAATATTTTCATTGTTACTATGGTTTGAATAAGTGATTTTACTACGCAATACATAGTAGTTACGTTACAGTTATGATTATTGTTATTTTTTGAATTTAAATATAAATTCTTTGCGAAAAGGTTATGCATTATCACAAGGTACATCTTCTAGATGTCTCATGTCAATTGCTTTTGTGATGAATGTTATCGCAACGTTTAAGTACAGGGTAGATATTATATATTCAAAATATAAAAAACGTTAAAATCACTTGTCTTAGTGTCTTTATATAGGAAGGATAAGTCACATAGGTAAATTTAATTATCTGTCATGTCGGTACAGAATATTCACTTTGTGAATTTATTTATCTGTGTATTCAATGTTTATACAATATGAATGAAGTGCATTTTGTATAAACTTGAACACTTCGACATCATAATTTAAAAGGGGTTAAGTTATGATGCAATATTATCAGTAAGGTTAATGTTTAGTGCTGATTCGCTAATGTTAACGACAAGGGAGAAATAAATTGAACGGTTTTGGCTAACTTCTAAAGGGGGAGTTAGTCTTTTTTATATTTAAAATCTCAAGGTTTTGTACGTGACTGTCTATGAAATGGTTCGAGCTATCACTCATACAACCGTCTTAAGGGTGAACACGTTACAAAATCGGAACAATACACTTATTAATATAAAATTATATTTGTTTACGAAATATTTTGCCCAGAATACTCAGGAAGCAATGCCAGTTGAAAAAACAGTTTGAGACGACAGTGCAGTACGAGAAGTTACAATTTGAAAAATATAAAAAGCGAGTAAATGCGTTTTTAAACGCATTTACTCGCTTTTTTATTAGGATTTATGTCCCAGACTCAAACTGTAGTTTGATGGTAAACATTTAATGGAAAACGATGGAAGTGCTTAACACTAGCAATACAAGCCTATTTTTTGTTAAATAGGTTGCTAATGTTAACTAACACGATCTTTCTTAAATAAGCGAATAAGTACATAAATAATAGCAATAGCAATAATGACATACATAATATAAGAATATGTATGTAAACCGTTCATTAAAGCGTCCCAACTCCCACTTAACATTTTGCCTAAATAAATTAATGCAAAATTCCAAATCGTTGTTCCGATTAAAGACAAAATCATAAAGATAATAACGTTCATTCTATTGATGCCAGCAGGAATAGTAATTAAAACACGTAATACAGGAATAAAGCGACATATAAAAACTGCAAGCGTACCATATTTTTTAAACCAAACATTGGCGCGTTCAACGTCTTTTCCTTTTAATTTTATCCACTTACCATACTTATCTACAAAACGATACAATTTTTCTTCTGAAACGAGTCTACTGATATAATATAAAATTAGTAAACCAATTAAAGATGAAACAGTAGAAATTATAAAAAGCATTGGGATAGTTAAATCTGATTTTACAGACATTAATCCGGCAAAGGTTAAAATAATTTCAGAAGGAATAAAAGGTAAAATATTTTCAAAAAGTATTAGTATAGCGATTGCAACATAACCCCAGGTACTTATAAAACTCGTTAATATTTGTTCCATAATAAAACAGTAAACTCCTTTGATATTGAGCATTTTAAATATAATGAAATATAAAAGCACATGTCTTTATTATAATCTAAATTTTAAATCTCTGCAGAAAAAATCAGTAGTACTTTAGTATGAATTAAACAATGATTTAAAGAATGTCCCAATTATAAAAATAGTTATTGTAAGCGATTACATATTGTGGTAATATCTAGAGAAACAATAGGTCATATGATGACTTGTAACTTTAGGGAGAAAGTGTGGAGAGTATATGGTAGAGAAGAAGTCGAATATTAGGTGGTATTTTGCAATTGCATTCTTCATTATTGGAGTTATTGCTTATATGGACCGTTCAAATATATCAATAATTGCTGGTCCAATGATGGAAGATTTACACATGAATAAGACACAATTTGGATTATTAGCGTCATTTTTCTCATTGGGATATGCCTTAATGCAAGTACCTTCAGGATTTTTAGCAGAAAAGTTTGGTTCTAAAAAAATGTTAACGATTGCGTTAGTTTGGTGGAGTGCATTTACGATTTTAACGGGTGTAGTTAAAAATCATGGTTTATTATACGCAGTTCGTTTCTTATTTGGAATCGGGGAAGCACCGATGTATCCGTCGAATGCAGTGTTCAATTCTTTTTGGTTTTCAAAAGGTGAAAAGGGACGTGCTTCAAGCGTACTATTAGCAGGTTCATATTTTGGTCCAGTAATTGCACCTGTTGTAACGATTGCTATTGTAAATATGTTTGGATGGCAAGCGGTGTTTTACATTTTTGGTCTTGTAGGACTTTTAATTTCGGTTCTTTGGGTAGTTATTGCAAAAGATTTACCAGAACAGCATAAAATGGTCAACGAAGCGGAAAAACGTTATATCATGGAAAATCGTGATGTTATCAAAACGGAAAAGTCAAATGCACCATGGAATTTATTCTTTAAACGTTTTAGTTTTTACGCAATTGCAGCACAATACTTTGTTGTTCAGTTTGTTGTTTCTTTATTCCTAATATGGTTACCGACTTATTTATCTGAACAATATCATGTTAAATTAAGTGATCCAGATATGGCATGGGCAGCAGGTGCACCATGGATTGCAATGTTTGTTTTAATTCTGTTTGGTGGAGCAATCTCTGATAAATTATTACAAAGTGGAAAATCACGATTTGTAGCTAGAGCATCAATTGCGATTATCGGATTTATTATTTTTAGTATTTCATTATTTATGTCGATTCAAGCAGAGAGTTTAGTAGTGAATGTTTTTTGGCTATCACTATGTTTGGGTGGTATAGGTATCGCAACTGGCATGAGTTGGGCAGCTGCAACAGATTTAGGTCGAAATTTCTCAGGTTCTGTATCAGGTTGGATGAACTTATGGGGCAACATCGGCGCATTATTAAGCCCACTACTTGCTGGTATGATGGTTGATATTGTTGGGTGGACAATGACACTTGAACTTGTAATTATTCCTGTTATTTTTGCGATTATTATGTGGTTCTTTGTATCACCTGATAAACCACTTTTAATTGAGAAAAAAGATTTATAAAGTTTGTAATCATTGCAATAGGGAAAGAATTGAGTATAATTGATTACCCTAGGAGGGAATATAAATGATTACAATTAATGCCATTATGAAAGTAGATCCAGCACAGCGCGATAATTATTTAGAATTAGTAAAACCTTTAGTGGAAGGTGCAAATAATGAATCTGGTTCATTATTCTATCAACATTTTGAACAAACAAATGAACCTAACACATTTGCTTTTATTGAACGCTATGAAAATGAAGCTGCAGTTGAAGCACATAATAATTCTGCACATTTTCAACATTTTTTCAAAGAAGTAAGCCAATATTTAGTAGAAAAACCAGAAATTAAAGTATTGCAAGATAAAGCTTAATCGAAATAAAGTGCCTAGATGATATATAAGCATCTAGGCTTTTTTATGTTATAAGCGCGATACTATTCTAAATGAAATAAAGCGTGTATAATTTTAATGTGATTAATATGTAATATCTTTGATAAAGAGATGAAAAAGGAGAGAATACGCTATGTTATATCAACATGGTACTTTGGGAACTTTAATGGCTGGTTTATTAGAGGGGACAGCGCCAATTTCGGATATATTAAAAAAAGGAGATTTAGGTATTGGAACATTAACTGGTTGTGATGGTGAAGTTATCATATTAAATGGTGTTGCATATCATGCTGATGCGCGAGGTGGTTTCAGACAACTAGATGGAACGGAATGTACACCCTATGCAACGGTAACACCTTTCCAAGCAGATGAATCTTATTTTGTACGTCATATAACAGATGCGAACACGCTTTTAGATGATATGAAAAGACGTGCAGCAAGCGAAAATATATTTTTTGCGATTAAGATAACAGGTAAATTTGAAACGATGCACGTTAGAATGATGCCAAAACAAGAAAAGCCATACACAAAACTTAAATATTCTGCAGATAAGCAACCGGAATTTATATATGAACAAATAAATGGTACTGTAGTTGGTTTCTATACACCTGAATTATTCCATGGTATTGCAGCTAGTGGTTTTCATCTACATTTTGTTAATGAAGATAAAACAGTAGGTGGACATATTTTAGATTTCGAACTCAATAGTGGTGCAATAGATATCAGTAATATCGAAACATTAGAACAGCATTTTCCGGTAAATAATCAAGCATTTTTAGAATCAACAATAGATCATTCAACAGTAGCTGAAGATATAAATGAAATAGAATAGTTAGTTATTAAGTAAATGTATATTACATTTTAATTTTATTAGAAATATTTTTAGAAAATGAAAGTGGGTAACAATAATTTATGTTATTTATAGGAACTAGAAGAATATTGGAAAAATGATAAAATAAGAAAGTAACACTTTTACTGACCGAAGTTATTTTTTTCCAATATTCAATGTTCTAAATTCATATTAGTTAAAGTAAATGCCTTAAAATTAAGTTGCAAAATTCAACGTGTTGTATCAAGAACATATTATTTTTTCGAATCAAATTGATTGTTTTTAAATGCAACAAACAAGCAATACTAACAATCTATTAACAAATTAATAAAAGGAGATGCTTATGTCAACATTGATTAAATACTTAAAATCCTTAATTCGAGTCAATACAATGAAAATCGATGTTGCTAAGGGAATTAGACAATGTATTTTGATGTTAATCCCACTGTTCGTAGGTTATTTCACCAATCATTTTTCTACTGGATTATTGATTGCTACAGGAACATTAGCACATATTTATGTTTTTGGTGGACCTGCACAAGCAAAGCTTCGTGTTGTATTATTCTCGACTATTGGCTTATCAATTGCCATGATGCTTGGTACCATTGCTGTAAATCAACCGCTTATATTTGGTGTGCTTTTGCTAGTTATAACTGTGATTCCATATTACATTTTCAGTTCACTAAATATACCTGGACCTTCTTCAATATTTTTTATCGTGGCATTCAGTTTGCCAATCAACCTTCCTTTTGCACCAGAAGATGCATTGTATAGAGGTTTATGCATGTTTGTAGGTGGCTTAATTGCTACTTTGATGGTGCTTATAACAATCATTATTTCCCGGGAAACAGCAGAAATGAAAGCAATAAAAAATGACTTTAATATGATAAAACAGTTGGTTCATAATTTTGATAATCCTGAAGCGTTTCAAAAAGCTTCTCAATTTGCAGTTACAGCGTTTAGAAATTCTGATAATCAATTGATTACATCAAGTACTGCAAAATCAAAAGGCTCACCACGATTTCAACGTATATTACTGTTACATAATACAGCACAAGGTATTTTTTCAGAGCTATTAGAGCTCAATGAAAAAAATGCGCGTCCATTACCTAAAGAGATAAAGGAAATGGCGGATTTTGTAATTAAATTAGTATTTTCAAAACGTATGGGAAGAAATCAATGGACTGAAAAAGTGGAATTTGATGATCAATATAAAAATTTGGTCGATAATATATTTAAAGTTGATGAAATTATGAATGCAGATCAAGAAAGCGTAGAACATGAAGTTGATTATAGAATGCCGCTATATGGCCATCGATTAATCAATAATTTAACTTTAGATTCTTTTACATTTAGAAGTACACTTCGTTATACGGTGATTATGGGTATTTCAATTTTTATTGCTTTGATGTTCGACTTTGATAAGGCTTATTGGATACCTTTAAGCACGCATACAATACTATTAGGTTCGACAACATTACAAAGTTTTGAGCGTGCGGGCGCTAGAGGTGTGGGCACAATACTAGGTGTGCTCGTACTTTCACTTATTCTATTATCAGCACCCCCGATACCAATAGCTATTATATTACTAGCTGTCACTGCAGGATTAACTGAGATGTTAGTTGGTGCTAACTATTCAATAGCAGTCATATTTATTACGATACAAGTTCTGTTATTAAATGGGTTAGCTTCACAGCACTTATCGATTCAAATTGCATTCCCTAGAATTATAGACGTAATTGTAGGTATTTTGATAGCAGTTGTCTGCTTATTACTTATTGGTAAAAAAACAGCATCTTCAATGTTACCCAAAACATTAGTAGATGTAGCGCGTAATGAAGCGGTTATGTTTCATTATTTATTTTCGAGTAATCAGTATAAATCAATTGATTACGAAAAAAATGAAATGCTAAAGTTAAGCGTTAAATTAAATAATATGATTCAAGTTTACAATAGTGCAAATGGGGAGTTGTTTAGTAATAAGCAAGCAATTCAATATTATTACCCAAGCATGTATGCATTAGAGGAATTAAACTTTATATTTAGAAGGGCATTAAACAATGAACAACGCTATCACATTTCAGATGAAACTATGGCTCAATATTTACTCATCTTTGAAAATATTGCTAAACATTTTGAAAGAGGTACGAATATTAAAGTACAATCCATACCCGAGTTACCTCAATACACTTATATTACAAATGCATTAGATCATATTCAAAATAATTGTATTAATGCGAGAAAAAACATTTCTCTTTTACATCAATAAAAATAATTAAGACCAATCTGTATTTATGTCAGATTGGTCTTTTTGGCATATTGAAAAACTATGGAAAGATATTTTAATAAAATAGTATTAATAAATATGGCTTTTTGAAGACTGACGGTTGTGTGAACATATATAGAAGGAGGTCTAAAAAGATATTATTTTAGCTTATTATAAATCTAAACCACTATTTTAAAACTGTTTAATATATTTAAAAAAGAGGTATTTAATATGTATTAAAGCAAAGATAGGAGTTTTTTTATGCCTTGGACCATGGATGATTACCCTCAAAGTTGGAAGAATTTAGATACTCTAGAACGTAAAAAAGCGATTGATATCGGTAATGCAATGTTAAAAGACGGTTATCAAGAAGATAGAGTTATTCCAATTGCAACAAAACAGGCTGAATCTTGGTATAAAGATGCATCTGAAAATGAATTAAAAGCATTAAAACATAAAAAAATTAAAAAACATGAAAAAGATAACGCATCAAATCCTAAATTAAATGAAAAAGATGTGCATGTATATTTCGAAGATAATGTGTGGAAAATTAAATCAGATGGAGCAAAACAAGCTTCTGACAGTTTCGATAAAAAGGAAGATGCAATGAAAAGAGCAAGAAATATTGCTGATAATAGGTCTACAGAAATTATAGAACATAAGAAAGATGAATAATAATTAGATAGAAGTATTGTACTAATTAATGCAAAAAAATGTTTTTACATTTTTAGTATTTAAATAGAATTATTTAGTAAAAAAATAAAAGGTGCAAATGAATTTTACAATTAAAAGGAATCGTAATTTTAAAAAGAGATATGGATTATGATTGTATTAAATGGAGGCACAATGCATGTATATGGAAAGGAAATCTTCACTAAACATTGAAGATTTGAAAGAAGAATTTAAAGAGAACTTAGGACAGTTTAGTAATAGTGAATCTGCTTTTGATATGTTGATTGGTTTTGTCGAACTAGAACAATTATATTCTTCTGCATTAAAAGAAATTAGTACTAAATTAGATATATTAGATGATCATTTTCAACAACTGTATAAACATAATCCAATCCATCATATGGAAAGACGTGTGAAAGATCTTCGTAGCTTGATTTATAAATTAAAACGAAAGGGTTGTGAGATATCTTCGGAATCGGCGAAAACACATATTCAAGATATAGCGGGTATTCGAGTAGTTTGTAATTATATTGATGATATTTATGTGATAGAATCGCTCTTATTAAAACAAGATGATGTTAAATTAATCAAGCGTAAGGACTATATTCAAAACCCTAAAGATAATGGGTATCGTAGTTTACATGTTGTTGTATCGGTACCTGTATTTTTAGCGCATTCTTTGGAAATCGTTCCTGTAGAGATTCAAATAAGAACGATTGGTATGGATATGTGGGCAAGTTTGGAACATAAAATACGATATAAAAATGATACAAATACGGAAAAATATCGTGACGTATTAAAACAATGTGCCAATGATATAACAGCTGTTGAAGGTAAAATGCAAAATATTAGAACTGAAGTATTTGATGTGTGAAGTGTTTAAATAAGAATAAGTGTAATGAAAAAGTTAGTAAGTTGGATATGTCCTTCATACTAACTTTTTTTGTAATGTTTGCTAATTACGTAACGTAATATACTAATATTATTGGAAGGAGGGAATTAAATGAAACAATATCAAACTGGTGAATTAGCCGATCTATGTAATGTAACAGTCAGAACAGTACAATTCTATGAGAAAAAAGGATTGTTAAATGCTAGGAAATCAACAATAACTCCTCATGGCAGAAGGTTATTTGACGAAGAAAGTAAAGAAACGCTGCAAGTTATTCTCATACTTAAATCATTTGGTTTCAAATTAAAAGATATTCAAATTATTATAAATGAGCAAGTAGATTTAAAAGTAATAAGAACGATGGTAAGCGAAAGAGAAGCAGAAGTTGAAAAAGAGATAAAAAAGTTAAGTCAATTACAAAAGGAGATTAAGCAATACCAAAATTACATAAGTAAATCGAGTATAGCACCATTAAATAAATTACTAAATACACATCAAATAATGAAAAGAAATAAATATCAAAACAAAATATCTAGTTCTTTTATAAAAAAACTACTACCAATTGCATTTATTCAATACGGTATAATTATATTTAGTATTTTAAATAAAAGTTGGAAACCTGTAGTTTTAAATTTTCCAATTTTAATGATATTCACAAATTTGCTTACATATCAACATCATCAAATACGTGAATATTTATGTCTCAATTGCCAATGCTTATTTAGCCCTAGTTTTAAAAGTTGGGTCATAGCAAAACATACGCCAAATACTAGAAAATTAGAGTGTGTGAAGTGTAAAGAAACGAACTATTGTATAGCAACTACAAAATAAAAATTTGGAACCGAAATAATTAGTTTGAAGACTGTTATTTCGGTTTTTTTGTCTTGTTTTCCCTTAGTACAAAGATTTGCAAACGCTTGCAATATTTGTGGTTGTGTATTACCATACTTGTATACAAGTATATTAACCAAGTTAAGAGGTGAATTCATAGTGAATTATGAATATCCTGAAAGATGGTTAGAGGGTGTTTCTAAAGGAGAAGCAATCGCTGCTGAAATTAGATTAAAGATAGTTGATGGTTCTTTTAAAACAGACGCACTTTTAACGGAAAATCAAATTGCCAAAGAATTTAATGTAAGTCGTTCACCTGTACGTGATGCATTTAAATTGCTGAAGCAAGATCAATTAATCAATTTAGAAAGAATGGGAGCAGAAGTCTTACCATTTGAAGATAAAGAAAAAAAAGAGCTTTATGATTTAAGAATCATGTTAGAATCTTTTGCTTTTACTCGTATTAAATCACTAAATCATGATCATATTGTTAAAGAATTGCGTAAACAATTAGAAATGATGAAAGTGGCTGTACAATTCGAAGATGCGGAAGCATTTACCGAACATGATATGAAATTTCACGAGGTAACCATACTAGCATCAAAGCACCAATATTTGAAAACTTATTGGAATAATTTGAAGCTTGTAATGGAGGCACTTGTATTGTTATCAATGAGAAGGCGTATGATAGAAAATCCAGAAGATTTTGAACGAATTCATAAAAATCATGAAGTGTTTATAGAAGCCATTGCGAATCAGGATGCTATGAGGTTGAGAGAAGCCTTTCATTTAAATTTTGATGATGTAGGAGAAGACATCGACAGTTTTTGGCTTAGTTAAGCAAAAGTGATTTGTAAGAAATAGGAGGATGTATTATGAAATACATGATAGGTGTAGATATTGGAACGACAAGTACGAAATCGGTTTTATACGATGAAAAAGGTCAATTTATCATGAAACATAATATTGGGTATCCATTGCATACACCTAACGTAGATGTATCTGAGGAAAATCCTGATGAACTATTTGATGCTGTATTGATGACTATTAAATATGTGATGCGAGAAGCAAATATAGCTAAAGAAGACTTAAAACTCATTTCTTTTAGTGCTCAAATGCATAGTCTTATTTCAATGGATGCGAGTAATCAAAGACTTACTGAAAATTTAACATGGGCAGATAATCGTGCGAGTAAATACGCTGATATCATAAAAAATGACCATAATGGAATTGAAATATATAAAAGAACTGGCACTCCAATTCATCCAATGTCACCGCTATCTAAGATTTTTTGGATGAAACATGAGCAACAAGAAATTTATAATCAAACAGCAATGTTTGCAGATATAAAAACTTATATTTTCTACCACCTATTTGAAAAATTTGTCATTGATCAATCAATGGCATCATCAACTGGTATGTTCAATTTAGAAACATTAACTTGGGATGATGAAGCATTATCTTTATTAGGCATAACAGAAGAACAACTTCCTGAGATCGTTCCGACCACACATATTATGACTGGGATGAAACATAGATATGCTGCATTGATGGGTATTGACCCTGAAACGCCGGTTATTGTTGGTGCAAGTGATGGCGTGCTCTCTAACTTAGGAGTTAATGCATTTAAAAAAGGTGAAGTTGCTGTGACGATAGGTACATCAGGTGCAATTAGAACTGTAATAGATAAACCACGTACAGATTATAAAGGTCGTATCTTCTGCTATGTATTAACTGAAGATCATTATGTAATTGGTGGACCAGTTAATAATGGCGGTGTTGTACTTCGTTGGCTACGTGATGAATTGTTAGCAAGTGAAGTTGAAACAGCAAAACGTTTGGGTGTAGATCCATATGATGTTTTGACTAAGATTGCAAATCGTGTTAAACCGGGTGCCGAAGGTTTAATTTTCCATCCATATTTAGCTGGTGAACGTGCACCATTATGGAGTGCTGATGCACGAGGATCATTCTTTGGTTTAACATTAACTCACCAAAAAGAACATATGATTAGAGCAGCATTAGAAGGCGTTTTATATAATCTATATACAGTATACTTAGCGCTTATTGAGGTGATGAATGAGACACCAACTACGATTAAAGCAACAGGCGGTTTTGCTAAAAGTGAAATTTGGCGACAAATGATGGCAGATATATTTGATACTAATCTCATTGTTCCTGAAAGTTATGAAAGTTCATGTCTGGGTGCTTGTGTATTAGGATTAAAAGCACTTGGTGAAATTGATGATTTCTCTATTATCGAAGAAATGGTGGGCACGACTAATGCACATGCGCCTAACCAAGATAATGTGCAAGTGTATCAACAGTTGATTAGTATTTTTATTAATTTAAGTCGTTCATTGGAAGATAGATATACTGAAATAGCTAACTTCCAACGTCAACATATGCAAGACTAAGACACTCTCGCAATTCGTCTCTATAAGGTATCAGGAAAATGGTTTGACATATATATGAATAATACATAAGTTGAATCATTTTCTAACTGTAACCTTGATTTTTAGTAATAAATAGAATGGCAAAAAAATTTAACAATAAAAGAAAGCGTTATCAAATTTAAATAGATTCATTTCAAATCTATTTTGAATTTGATTTTGGAAGGGGAGAATGATTATGTTTGAAACAATATGGCCACTCATTACAGTGGTAATAGGGATTATTGTATTATTGGGACTTATAATATTCTTGAAACTAAATACATTTATTTCGTTGATTATTACATCTATTGTCACTGCTATTTTATTAGGAATGCCTTTAGATAAAATAATCGAAACAATTGAAAATGGAATGGGAAGTACATTAGGTCATATTGCACTTATTTTTGGATTAGGTGCGATATTAGGGAAGTTACTTGCTGATGGTGGTGGTGCTACACGTATTGCCGACACATTAATAAATAAATTTGGTCAAAAACATGTACAGTGGGCGATGCTAATTGCAGCGTTTATTGTTGGGATTGCACTGTTTTTTGAAGTTGGTCTTGTATTATTGATTCCTCTTGTGTTTACGATTGCAAAACGCGCAAATGTATCGCAATTAAAATTAGGTTTACCAATGGTTGTGGCACTATCTGTTACGCATGGTTTCTTACCACCACATCCAGGTCCGGTTGTTATTGCTAAAGAGTTGAAAGCAAATTTAGGACATGTATTACTTTATGGTATTATTATTGCAATTCCTGTGACTATTATTGCAGGTCCTATATTTAATAAAATTGCACAAAAGCTTACGCCATCTGCTTATAAACGTGAAGGTGACATTTCATCTCTAGGTGCACAGAAAGAATTTTCAGAAGAAGAAATGCCAAGTTTTGGATTGAGTTTACTAACAGCAATTTCACCTGTGATTTTAATGTTATTATCTACGATTGTTCAATTAGTGACAGGTCACGAAGAAGCTAAAAATGGATTTGAATCTGTTGTTTACTTTATTGGTACTGCTGGTACAGCAATGTTAATTGCAGTATTATTTGCAATATTTACAATGGGTATAAAACAAGGTAGAAAAAATGCTGATATCATGGATTCAGTGTCAAATGCAATATATCCTATTGGTATGATGATTTTGATTATTGGTGGTGGCGGCACATTCAAACAAGTATTAATTGATGGTGGCGTCGGTGATACGATTGCGAAAATGTTTGAAGGGTCTGAAATGTCTCCTATATTACTAGCATGGATTGTAGCAGCTGTATTACGAATTGCTTTAGGTTCATCAACAGTAGCAGCAGTATCATCAACTGGTATTGTATTACCATTACTGCAAGCTACAGACGTTAATGTAGCACTTGTTGTATTAGCAATTGGTGCAGGTAGTGTTATCTTGTCACATGTGAACGATGCAGGCTTTTGGATGTTTAAAGAGTACTTTGGATTGACAGTTAAAGAAACATTTTTAACATGGTCATTACTAGAAACGATTATTTCAGTTTCAGGACTTGTATTTATATTAGTACTTAGTCTGTTTGTATAAAAATACTTTATTATTTTATAAAGGAATATAAAGTATAAAAAATGCACCTTATTCTTGTTTTTTCGATATAATGAAAAAATAGGAATGAGGTGTTTTTTTGAATGAGGAAACTTTAGATATGTTACAAGCACATGGTGAACAATTATTAGGTGTTCAGATAGAGGCGTACCATCAAGATGATATTAAAGGAGTGATAAATAAAATTAAAACGCCTTTTACTAACACGAAAAGGAAATATTTCAAACAACAATTAAAGCAATTTATTCAAACTATGAATAGTAATAAAATTTATCTTTATACTAATCGTTTAGGCATTAATTATTTGATTTTTAAATTTAAAAAATATAAGCAAATTTATTTCATTGGTCCTTATATTGAGCATCGTCCAAATGAGCAACAATGTCTTGATATATTAAATAATTTAGAAATTGAGCGATCTCACATCGTTATCTTGAAGCAATATCTTTTAAAAATTCCACTTTGTCATCATGTGAAGGCTAAAAAATTATGTCGTCTAGCCATACAATTTTTAAAAAATAGAAATACCTTATATGAAATAGAGTGCATTGATTTTAATTTTCACATGAGTGATGCTGGAATCGCAGAAACACGAGATCAAATGGACTATACATTAGAAGACTTAGAAAATCGATATAAAATGGAAAATCAGTTATTAACTGCCGTTGAATATGGTAATGTACACGAAGCTTTAGCTATTTTAAAACATATTAATTTATCAGTTACAGGTTTACAAAGGAGAGGTGACGGTGTGTCAAATGAGCAATATAAAGCCTTTTCACTAAATACACTTTGTAGAAAAGCGATAGAAAAAGCTGGTGTGAATTTAATTAAAATAGATGAATTATCTGCGCGTTACGCCAAACGTATAAATAAGTCAAAAGATGTACAACAAATAAATGAGTATATACAATCATTAATTATTGATTATTCAGAAGCAGCAATGAAAATTAAAGCGAATGAATATAGTCCGAAAATCAGTAAAGTCATACAATATATAGAAAGCAACTTAAGCGATCATATTACTTTGAAAATGTTAGCGCAACAAGTAGATTTGGCACCAAGTTATTTATCTAGAATATTTAATCACGAAATTCATAAGTCAATTTCACAATTTATTTTAGAATTAAGATTAAAAAAAGGTCATGACTTAATACTGAGAACAAAAATGTCAATTTCTGAAATTGCACAAAATGTTGGTTTTAAAGAACAAAGTTATTTTGCACAATGTTTTAAAAAGCATTATGGTATCACACCGTTGAAATTTCGTATGGAGCAAAGAGGGTGGGGATAGTTTGGAATTGTAAAAGTACATTTGTGTAAAAATAATTATAAAAATAACAATATAATTATAAAAAGTGAATATACATAGGTATATATTAAACAATAGCAAAAATTTAAGCAGAATTTAATATCAATAGAAACAATATACAATTTCATTTAGTTATTCCATGATAAGTATAGTAAACATCGACTTTAAGTTAGTTGAATATAATTTTATGACTATATTTAAATTCCACACAAAATAACAACGTTGTTATTTTTCGTTGAACTATTTTTATGGAAAAAATATAATGAACTTAAGATCTCAAATAAATCACTTATGTCAATTCTAATTAGTTATAAAAAGAACATACGTGAAAGGTAAAAAAATTTGAGTTCAAGAGAAAGCGTTTACATTATTCTCTGGATTAGATTGTTGGCCACAATCACTAGCACAAGCACACAAAAACACACTATCAAACAAAATAGCATAAAAGATATCTCACAATATTTTGTTTCTAGGGAAAGAGGTAATCAATATGGTTACAGCAAAACTAAAACCAGCAAATAGAAAATTGAAGAAATTTAAAGAAATTCAATCACCGAGATTAAAATTTAAGGAAAAATTATCATACGGTTTTGGGGATTTAGGAAACGGCATGATGTTTGATATGGGGCAAATATATTTACTGAAATTTTTTACAGACATACTTGGTATTTCTCCATTTTATGGTGGGCTCGTCTTTCTAGTATCAAAAGTGTTTGACGCATTTGTTGATACAGGCGTTGGCACAATGGTAGACAACAGACGTAATTTTGGCAAAAAAGGTAAATTTAAACCATTCATATTATACGGTACTATACCGTTAGCTATATTAACGGTCATCACATTTATTTCTCCAGATATCAGTTATACCGGAAAAGTTATTTGGGCATTTGCAACATATATGTTGTTCAATATGGCGTATTCTTTTGTAAATATTCCATATGGTTCATTATCTGCTTCGATGACGATTAATGCGGATGATCGAACACAATTATCAGTTTTTCGTAATTTAGGTTCACAAGGTGCAATGTTCATTTCAGGCATTGTTATTATTCCAATGGTTAACTTATTTCCAAATCATGCAACAGGATATCCAATTGCAGTTGGTGCTTTAGCTATTTGTGGTGTGGTATTCCATATTATTTGTTATAAGGGTGTTAAGGAAAGACATATTGTAGAAAGACCGAAAGAAAAAGGTTTAGGACGTAAAGCATTTAAAAACTTATTGAAAAATAGACCATTTATTATTCTTGCTATTTATACATTATTAACGATTATGGCTTTATTCTTGCAACAATCATCACAACTTTATTATTTCCAATATGTACTTGGTGAACCAAATTTAGTTGGACTTGTAAGTACATTGAATTTCTTAGTACTTATTCCAGGGCTATTAATTACGACATTCTTAAGTAAAAAAATTGGTAAAAAAATGACAGCAGTATTTGGTGTATCAGGATTTGTCATAATGCAATTTATCACATTTACATTATTTGCAAACGAGGCAATACCATTTTTGATATTAAATACAATTGCACAACTATTTTTAGTTATACCAAATACAGTGACATGGGCATTTATTGCTGACGTGGTTGAATATGGACAATGGCAATCTGGCATGAGATCTGAAGGTATTATTTATTCAAGTTATAGCTTTACAAGAAAAGTATCCCAAGCATTAGCAGGATTTTTACCAGGATTATCTTTAATGCTGATTGGATATGTGCCAAACGCAGCACAATCAGATGGTACGTTATTAGGATTAAAAGTACTATACTTTATTGTTCCAGGAACAGCCTGCCTACTTGCTGTTATATTATTCTTTTTTGCATATCCACTTACAGACCAAAAGCATAAACAAATTGTTAAAGAATTAGCGCTTAGAGAAGAACTTTAATCAAAAATAAATACGTTTATAAAATGAGAGGAGATAAGATTAGTTATGTTATATCCAGTAGTGAATGAAAAACGACAAATTACAGATTTAAATGGTATATGGAAGTTTAAATTAGAACATGATGACGACCCAATTCATATTGAACAACCGCTAGACACAGAATTAGTTATGGCAGTTCCAGGTTCATACAATGATCAAGGTGTAAATGCAGAAATTAGAAATCATGTTGGTAACGTATGGTATGAACGCACAATATTTATACCGGAAATATTGCAGAATGAGCGCATTGTTTTACGATTTGGTTCTGCAACACATAAAGCAACTGTGTATCTTGATGGTCAAGTTATTGTGTCGCATCAAGGTGGGTTTTTACCATTTGAAGTTGAGTTAGACCATGGAATCCAAACGGGACAACACAGATTGTCGGTATGCGTTAATAATATATTAGATGAAACTACGCTCCCAGTAGGTAAATATGAAGAAAGTATTGATGAACATGGTAAAACAATTAAAACCAATACCCCAAACTTTGATTTCTTTAACTATGCTGGGTTGCATAGACCGGTGAAACTTTATACGACACCAAAAGCATATATAAAGGATATAACGCTAGTTCCTGAAGTTTTAAAGGATAAAGCACAAGTAAATTATGATATTGCTACTAACAAAGATGATGTAGATATACGTATTAGATTGTTAGATGAATCTAGCAATGTTGTAGCAGAGGGAAGCGGTCAGAAAGGTATCATAGAAATAGAACAACCTCATTTGTGGCAACCGTTAAATGCATATTTGTACCAATTTGAAGTATCATTGTATTCAGATAACAAACTAATTGATATCTATACAGAACGCTTAGGCATTCGCTCAGTAAAAGTAAAAGATGGCCAATTTTTAATCAATGACAAACCTTTTTACTTCAAAGGTTTTGGGAAACATGAAGATACATATTATCATGGTAGAGGCATTAACGAAGTGGGTAATGTACTAGATTTAAACTTACTAAAATGGATTGGCGCTAACTCTTTCCGCACATCACATTATCCATATTCAGAAGAAATGATGCGACTTGCTGATGAACAAGGTATCGTTGTCATTGACGAAACAACTGGTGTAGGTGTCCATTTAAACTTCGATGCGATTTTATCTGGAACGGAAAATAGAAAGACATTCGAAGAAATAGGGACGAAACCTGCACATGAAGCAGTAATAAAAGAACTAATTGCTCGAGATAAGAATTATGCTTGTGTAGTGATGTGGTCTATTGCGAATGAACCGGCATCAACAGAGAAAGGTGCGAAGGCATACTTTGAACCACTCATTAACCTTGCAAAGCATTGTGATCCACAAAAAAGACCTGTCACAATTGTTACATTGTTAACCGCACAACCTGAAGTTTGCCAAGTACAAGATTTAGTCGATGTCTTATGCTTAAATCGCTATTATGGTTGGTATACTCAGACAGGTGATTTAGAGGCAGCAAAAGTAGCATTGAAAAAAGAGTTGGATGGATGGAGCGAAAAACAACCTAATAAACCGATTATGTTCACTGAATATGGTGCAGATACACTAGCTGGATTACACTCGGTTAATGATGAATTGTTTACAGAAGAATATCAAGTTCGATATTATGAAGCAAATCACGAGATTATTGATCAATATCCACAGTTTATAGGTGAACAGACTTGGAACTTTGCAGATTTTGAAACATCTAGTGGTATTATTCGAGTTCAAGGAAATAAAAAAGGTATCTTTACAAGGGAAAGAAGACCTAAAGCTGTGGCACATTATTTAAGACAGAGATGGCTTCGTATTCCAGACTTTGGATATAAATCATAATAAACTATATGAATGTTTGTGAAAAAAATAACATAAATGTCAAATGATATACTGTTACTTTATTAAAAGAGAATAATAAAAGTGATAATTATGTGAAAACAATCACAAAATACTTTAAATCTCTTATATCATGAAGTAGAATATGAAGTGTAGAGAAGAGATAAAAGCTTAACGAATGAAAAAATACGGAGTGATTAAGATGAGAAAAGTAATTGAAGAAGTTATTTTTTCAAATGAAAGTAGTTATGAGATTTACACACACACTGGTGTAAATCAAGGTATTATTAATGACATTAAAGATGGATACAGAAGTATTGATTATATATCTTATATAGACGCTGAAAAGTTATACCAATATGGTATAGAAAAGACACAATTAGTGACGAGTTAATACACTGTAGACATCTTAAGAAAAAATGCATTGTGCTAGCTGTATGCCCACAGCATTTAAAACCAATAGTGCATATTTTTCTCCCAAGTATCACCTTTCATGATTTATTATACGCCCAAAAATAGTAAAAAGGCCTACATGGACTGAATAACCACAGTTCATGTAGGTTTTTTATGTTATACATTAATCGTTTAATAACGGAAGAATAAATCATACATACATTTTAAAGTTATGTTTGATTTCGTTGTACTCATAAACAGAATTGTACATTCTCATACGAATATGTTCTTCTGATGTATAAGGGATACGGAGTTTATCGTGTGTTGTTATAAAATTTCTGAATGATTTTTCTGCATGCTTACGTGTTTCTAAACTCATGTTTAACCATTCGTCTGGTTCAAATAATGCTTCGAATTTAAAGGAAAAACTCGTTCTTGCACGTGCTTCTCGTAACGATGCAAGTCGTTTTTCAAAGTCCATCGGTTGTCCTCCTTTTCTAAGAACATAAATATACATTTCTATTATATACTTAATAACTACTATATTCTAATAATGATACGGCACTAATTCTTTTATATCAAAAACACTAAATGATAAAATAAGCACAATAAGTAACAGAAAATTATAAAAAGAAGAGGGGACGTTCAATTATGAAATTAACAAATAAAGTTGCTATTATTACAGGTGGTAGCAGTGGTATTGGTGCTAGTATAGCTAAAGCACTTGCTAGACAAGGTGTCAAAATTGTCTTAACAGGTCGAAATGAAGCTAATCTTAAACAGGTTGAAGAAGAGGTTACTGAATTATCTGAAACGGAGGTATCTACAGAAATATTAGATGTTACCTCACAAGAAGCGGTTGAGGCAGTTGTATCGAAGGTGAAACAACAATTTGGTAGCGTTGATATCTTAGTAAATAGTGCTGGTCAAATGTTATCTTCAGCTATTTCAGAAGGTGATGTAGCAGCTTGGGATACAATGATTGATGTTAATGTCAAAGGAACACTATATGGAATTAATGCCGTTTTACCGACATTTTTAGAGCAATCAAGCGGCCATATTATCAATATTGCATCAATTTCCGGATTTGAAGTTACTAAGAAAAGTACAATGTATAGTGCGACGAAAGCAGCCGTTCATTCTATTACTCAAGGCTTAGAAAAAGAATTGGCTAAAACAGGAGTTAGAGTCACAAGTATTTCACCGGGGATGGTTGATACACCATTAAGCGGGGCGACGGATTGGGGAGAGCGTAAAAAATTAGACCCTGAAGATATTGCGACATCCGTAGTATATGCTTTACAGCAACCAAGTCATGTTAATGTAAATGAAATTACGGTTAGACCTGTATAGACAAATATATATTACTTTATAAACTGTAATATATATCTTTATTTCAATATAAAGGGGTTAAAGCTTAATTTGAATATTGTATTAGAAACGAAGCGTTTATTTTTAATTAGACCAACTGAATACTATCTAGAAGAACTATATCAATTGCATGCCGATCCTAAGACTAATCTTTATAATCCAGCTGGGCCACAAAAAGAAATTGATGAAACAAAAGAAATGTTAAACGAATGGCAGACACACTGGTCTCAATATGATTTTGGATATTGTTTAATGATTGAAAAAGAATCTGAAACAATGATTGGTATGTGTGGTTTAAAATATAAGACTTTAGATGGCAATATTGTGTTGAATTTGGCTTATCGCTTAAGCCCAAAGTATGCAAGAAAAGGTTATACAAAAGAAGCTTGTCAGGCACTTATTCAATATATAAAGAAAGTGCAACGTATAGACAATAGAATTGTGGCACATACTAAAATTAACAATATACCTTCTATTCAGACTGCAAAATCTTTAGGTTTTAGTCGAGATGAACAGTACGATAATTTTGAAGCAACTGGCGATGTCTATCTATTTGAAAACATATAAAAAAACGCTGCTTATCTATTACGATAAGTAGCGTTTTTTGTAACCTTTCAGTGAAAGAGTAGGAGGTAAATTAAAAATATTGTTGTGCTTTAATCTATAGATAATTAAAATGCAAGATACAGTAAATTATTGCTTATACTAATTTATTTAAATAATATCAATTATACATTGCAAATGATAATCATTATCTATTATTATTAAAGTTAATAGATAATGGGAGGTTTATATTTTGAAAAAGTTATTAAGTGTTATGTTATGTTTTATATTATTATTAGCAGCTTGTGGAAAGTCTGAAGAAAGTAAAAAAGCCAAGACTGAAAGTGATGTTAGGGAATATGTTACATCAGATGGAAGTAAAGTGAATATACCTAAACATCCAAAACGCGTACTGGATTTGACTGCAAATTATGGTAACTTTAAAAAATTAGGTGTAGAGCCAATTGCAATTACTAATGTATTTCCAAATTCTAAATATTTAAAAATGGATAAGGTGAAAAAAATTAATCCAGAAGATGTGGAAGCGGCAGCTAAATTAAAACCCGATTTGATTATTACGTATAAAGAAAACAAAAATAATAAAAAGTTAGCTAAGATTGCGCCAACTGTTCCAATAAAGGTTCAAAATATGGATTATAAAGAAACACATATAGAATTAGGTAAATTAGTTAATAAAGAGAAATTAGCAAAAAAACAGGCTAATAACTTATCCAAAAAATTAGAAAAAGATGGCCGAGCAATTAAGCAGGCAATTGGAGATGATAAGACCTTTTCTATAATGGATGTTCAGGCGAAAGATATTTACCAATTTGGTCCAAGGTTTGGAAGAGGCAGTGAAGCCATATATGAAGGTTTTGGATTAGCAGAAGATTCCGATGCTAAAGCAGCTATGCCAAAAGAAAAATATATGAAAGTGCCAAAAGAAAAGTTTAATGACTTTTCAGGTGATTATTTACTGATTCCAACCACAAATGGTAAGAAGCCAAATAATGAATTTGTAAAATCATCTATTTGGAAAAATAATAAGGCAGTACAAAATAACCATGTTATATATTATACGATGGATGAAGCAATTTATGCTGACATCATTTCTGTAGAGCAACAAGCGAAAAATTTTAAACAACAACTATTAAAATAAACTATCAAACGCCATTATCTAGCATCTTAAATATAAGATGTGATAATGGCGTTTGATATGTTAAGAAGGTATTACCAATTTTCAACGTCTGTACGTTCACCTTTGAAATTGTTCGATGTTTTATGTCGTTCTGCTAATACAGATTCGACATCTTTAAAATCGATATCTAGAGCATGTAATAAGACAAACAAGTGATACATTAAATCAGCTGTTTCGTTAGTTACTTCTTCTTTATCTGATTTCATAGCACCAATGACAACTTCAAATGCTTCTTCACCAAATTTCTTAGTGATTTTTTCAAGACCTTCATTTAATAAATATTGCGTATAAGAATTGGATTTATTAGAAAGTGAACTTTGATCTATAGTTTGCTCTAATTGTTGCACATTAAAAGGTACCTCAGTATTAAAGCAGCTTTGGCTACCGGTATGGCATGTTGGACCATTTGGGACCACATCAATTAATATGGTATCTTGGTCACAATCAAGGTGAATATTACGTACTTCTTGTGTATGACCTGATGTTTCACCTTTTGTCCATAATCGTTCTTTTGATCTTGAATAGAAACATACTATGCGATCTTCTAACGTTTTTTTATAGGCCGCTTCATTCATATAACCTAGCATTAAGACTTGTTTAGTATTAACGTCTTGTAATATAGCTGGTAATAATCCTTTAGAAAAGTCGGGTTGTGTCATCTTATTGGAATACCTCCTTGGGACATTGTTTGTTTGATTTCGTTTACGGTCGTTTCTTTATCATGCAATATACTTGCAGCAAGACCAGCAGATACGTCTGTTTGTTTAAATAAATCAACAAAGTGATCGGGCTTGCCACCACCACCAGAAGCAATGATAGGTATATTTACTAATTCTTCAATTGCATGCAGGTGTGTTACATCAAATCCTTGTTTCATTCCATCATGTGTCATGCTTGTGATTAGTAATTCGCCAGCGCCTAGAGCTTCAACTTGTTGGACCCAGTCATATACTCTGACATCGGTACGCTGTTTACCACCATGTGTATAGCAAAAGTAATCTTCCAATTCACTGTCGTAGTTACTATCAATAGCAATACAGATACATTGACTACCAAATTTTTCGCTTGCTTCTTTAATAAATTCTGGATGCTTTAAGGCACTTGAATTTAATGATACTTTATCTGCACCGTGATTTAATAGATTTGAAATATCATCTAGCGTTGAAATGCCACCGCCAACAGTGAGTGGGATGAATAATTTTTCGGCTGTTTCTTCAATAACGTCTAATACCAGGTCGTGACCTGCCTCGGTACGTGAAATATCTAGGAAAACCAATTCATCAGCGCCTTGCTCATTATAATAAAGGGCGTAGTCTACTGGATTGCCAATATCACGCAATCCTTTGAACTGAATCCCTTTAACAACGCGTCCATCTTTTACATCTAAACAGGGTATAATACGTTTCTTTATCATGATAAACCCTCCCAGAAGTTCGGATCGTGAGCTGCCTTTCCTACAATTGCGGCATGAACACCTAGTGTTTCAAGTTGAGCTATATCTTGTTGATGACGTATACCGCCAGATGCCACAACGTGTTTATTCGTTGCTTCAACGAGTTGCCCAGTAATTTCAAAGTTAGGACCTGACAATTTACCATCTTTTGATATATCGGTATATATTATGCCACCAAGAGGTAGATCATTGATTTGATTGACTAAATCAAATAAATCCAGTTGTGCATCTTGTTCCCAACCATTAATCTTTACTTCGCGACGGTAAGCGTCGACGGATAAGTATAAACGATTTGGATATTTTTGTGCCATTTCGGTTAACCATTCTAAATCTTGAATTCCTTTAGTACCAATAATACAAAAGTCGATATTATCATCAAAGTAGTGTTGGATTGTGGATTCACTTCGAATACCACCACCAACTTCCATCGGTTTATCGGTTAAATTTCTTAATGTTTTAATATAGTCTTGTTCTATAGATGATTGGTTTTTTGCACCGATTAAATCAACAATATGAATTCGATCAACACACTGAAACTGATTGTAAAATTGTATACTTTCTTCAGCAGTTCGAGTCATCTTCTCTTCTGAATCATATTTTCCTTCTGTCAATCTCACACTTGTAGCATTGATTAAATCAATTGCTGGCCATAATTTGATCATTTAAGAAACCGCCTTTCAGAGCTTGGTTTAATATTGCTAGTCCATCTTCACCACTTTTTTCTGGATGGAATTGAATGCCAATATAATGTCTATGTTGAACAATAGCAGGTATTTGCGTACCATATTCGGCATGAGCAACTACAAATTGAGACATTTCAGCTTGGTAAGAATGAACAAAGTATACATCATTCGTTAATTGTTGTTGATTACTGATTAGGTTATTCCAACCTAGATGTGGTACAGGATAGGGTGTGTCGATAGGGACAATTTTACCAGGAATTAGCTTTAATCCTGACACATTACCTTCTGCACTCCAATCAAATAATAATTGCATACCTAAACAAATACCGATGATAGGTTTGTTATGAATTGCTTTTAAAATAGAATCTAAACCACGCTGTTCTATTGCACGCATAGCATCTTTAAAGTGTCCTACACCAGGAAGGATGACTAATTCTGCAGCTTCAATTTCACTTTGTTTATCAGTTAAAATAGCCTCATAACCCAAATGTTTTACAGCACGTTGTACATTCCGAATATTTCCCAGTCCATAATCTATAATAGCAATCATTCAATCACACCCTTAGATGAAGGAATACCGTCATAGTCATTTTGTGATAATGCATCTTTAAGTGCTCTAGCAAAGGACTTAAAAATACTTTCTATTTCATGATGTGTATTACCGCCACGTAATAAATCAATATGTGTTGTTAGACGTGCATTGATAACTAATGCATGGAAAAATTCTTCTACTAATTCTGTATCAAAAGTGCCGACTTTTTCTTTACTAAATTCGGCATTAAATGATAGATATGGTCGACCACTTATGTCGACAACGCTTCGAGATAGTGTTTCATCCATAGGGATATAACTATGGCCGTAACGCTTGAATGTTGTACGATCTTTGACCATTTCTAATAATAATTGGCCTAAAACGATACCAATATCTTCTGTTACGTGATGGTCATCTACTTCAGTATCTCCATTTGCTTCGATTTGAATCGATAGCTGACTATGAAAGCTAAAGAGGGTCAACATATGGTCTAAAAAGCCAACACCTGTATTGATATTACTTTGGCTAGCATCATCTGCAAGTGTAATATTTAATTGGGTTTCTGCAGTATTACGCTTTTTTTGATAAGTCATATTGAATCCTCCAGTTTTTAATAATTTCTGCTAATTGATCTAATTGCTCATTTGTTGCGATAGAATAACGCAC
The DNA here is from genome assembly GCF_022346615.1 of Staphylococcus sp. ACRSN. Classification (GTDB taxonomy): domain Bacteria; phylum Bacillota; class Bacilli; order Staphylococcales; family Staphylococcaceae; genus Staphylococcus. Next base: position 91,899 of record NZ_JAKRNS010000002.1, read on the forward strand.
ATAATCAGACATCTTTGGCTCATCATATAATCGCGGTAAGAAACCGTGTGCCTGTATGTATTCACCCAAACTATGTGCAGCTTCTCCTTTAGTTAAAACGAAATTGGTCGCAGAGGGATAAATTTTAATAATATCTGAGACTTCATTTTTAAAGATATCACGTAATTTTAAAGCTAGTTTACGCTGTGCTTCAATAAAGCTAGCAGTCATTTCACTATGCTCAAACATATAAATAGCGATATATAAAGTGATTGTATTTAATGGATAAGGATGCTCGATACGTTGAATCCGTTTTATTGTTTCTTCAGTACCTATTAGTACACCTAAACGTAATCCCGCAATACCAAAGGCTTTGGATAAAGTTCGCATTTGTAATATATGTGATTCTAATTCAATATCATAAGCTTCACCAAAGTCTAAATAGGCCTCATCAATAACGAAATAGCCGCCGATAGCTTTCATTTTATCCGCTATCGTATTTAAAAAAGATAATGTATATTGATGGCCGGTAGGGTTATGCGGATTACTCATGATAAAAAATGATGGGCGGACTTCATCAATTCTGTTTAAAATCGTATCTAGTTTAAATGTTAAGTCATCTTCAGCGTCTACAAATTCAATAGGTCTATCAACTTGACCTGCGTAAGCTTGATACATAAAGAAGTCTGGATTTAGCGTTAAAGCAGGTCCTTCTGGCATAATTAGCATTAATTTTTGAATCAACTCGTCTGATCCATTACCCGCTGTGATTTGTGTAGGCTTTAAATTAAAATAATTAGCATAAGCTTGCTTAAAGCGATTATATTCGTCATCAGGATAAAAATTAAATGTTGCTTGTTGAATGATTTCGGCAAGCTGCTCATTTGATAATGGACGAAGTGGACTTTCATTTTTGTTAATTCTTATCATGGCACTTACTCCTTCGTTGTTCGGACTTTAATAGATTGTTCATGGTTATATAATGCTTCTTGATGCGCGAGTGTTCGCGCTGCCGTTTCTATATTATTAAATGTAGATTCAGTTAAATTAATAACAGAATGGCGTGTAAGGAAGTCATTAACTGATAATCCATTTGTAAATCGTGCTGTTTGATTAGTAGGTAATACATGACTTGGACCAGCGACATAATCTCCAATAACTTCAGGAGAATAATAGCCTAAAAATAATGCGCCGACATAGCGTACTTTATTTAAGTACTCCTGAGGATTAACTGTTTGTATTGAAGCATGTTCTGGTGCGATTTGATTCATTACATCACTTGCTTCATTTTTATTCGCAACTGCAATTAAAAAGTGATTGTTTTTTAGGCTGGCTGCTACAATTGGTTGACGTTCTACCGTACGTAAACGTTGTTGGATAGTGCTTTCTAAATGTTCTAAAACTTCACGATTTTCGCTAATAACAAAAGTTCTCGCCATTTCATCGTGTTCAGCTTGAGCAAAGACATCATAAGTTATAGCATTTAAATCTGCTGTCTCATCAATGATTAAAGCTATTTCACTAGGTCCTGCGATTTGGTCAATGCCAACTTGACCATAGAGATACTTTTTAGCATACGCTACATATTGATTGCCAGGACCGACAATTTTATCGACTTTTGGTATAGTTTCAGTTCCATATGCCAAAGCTGCGATACTTTGTGCACCACCAACTTGAAAGACATTATCTACACCAGCAATATAGCAAGCGGCAAGTACGACATCAGGTAGGCCATTTTTTTGAGGTGGTGTAACAACTGTGATGTCTGAGACACCTGCAACTTTTGCTAATGTGACCGTCATCAATACAGTTGATGGGTAACTTGCTTTTCCACCCGGAACGTAGACACCTACACGTTCTAAGGGATGGTACATTTCATAACATTCTTCTGTACCTTGTTTATCTGACCATTTTATAGATGTTTGATAAGCTTTGATTCGGTCGTGACTTGTGTTTAATGCATCACGAAGAGATTCATCTATATTATTATATGCTGTTTCTAAATCACTATATGGTATTTTAAGGTTTTCTATTTCAACACCATCTAATTTTGCATTATAAGATTTAAGGGCGGCATCACCTGATGTTTTGACTGTATCACAGATATCTTTAACTACAGGGTACAAATCTTCATTGAGTGCCGATTGGCTTAAATAGTCATTGAGAAACGTTGTTTTATCTATTATCAATGAGTGACACCTCCAATGTTTGAATAAATGAATCAATTTCATTTGATTTTTTAAAATAGGCTTCTTTATTGGTAATTAATTTTGCATTAATATTTTTTAATGTTTCTTTTTCTACTAAACCATTTGATTTTAATGTCGTTCCAGTTTGTACGATGTCGACAATACCGTCTACCATATCGACTAAACAAGCGAGTTCGATAGAACCAGAAAGTTTAACCAATTCTACATCCAATCCCTGTGATTCAAAATAAGTTTTTGCAGTTTTAGTATAAGAAGTAGCTACTTTTTTAAACTGAGTTGTTTCAGGTTTAGCAGCTAGTGCAAAATGACATTCACCAAAAGGTAAATCTAGTAAATTATTGATTGTATAATTGCCTTCCTCTAATATGTCACTACCAACAATTCCAACGTCTGCAACACCTTGTTCTACATAAATAGGGACATCGCTACCTTTGACTAAAACAAATTGTATATCATCCACAGAAATTAATAATTGACGCTCTCTTTGTTCTAACGCATCTGCTAATTTTTGTTCATCTATATCATATAAATAAGCAATAAAGCTCTTTAATAAACGTCCTTTTGCTAAGGCTACGGTAAGCATAATTTTCTCTCCTTCTTATTTTTATAGTATAAATCCAAGTCCAAAACCTTCTAATTCACCTTTATAAAATCCACCTGTTAACTGTTTAGATTTGTTGTTTTTTAGGTGACAACGCATAAATGCACCTTTGTAATAAGAACGAGGGGCTTGAGGTGTAATATCAAGGTGAATATTTGTGATGTCGTTTGATTTAAACCATTGTTCCCAACGACGCAGTGCTTGAATTGTTTTGTGATCATATGGAAAGAGTTGGTTTAACAAGTTTAATTGTTCAGTTGTCTTTGTTGTTAATAATTGAACGACAGGATGAGCTGTTCCTAGCTGTGTTGTTAGTTCTGAAATATTACGTTCTTGAATTAAATTTAAAATCGTTTGTGTTTGTTCATTAGGAGATAATAATAAATCTATAAGTTGATAGTGTCCTAATATAACAAAATCGATATCATCATCTAATGTTGTCTGTATAAATTTGTAAAATGTTAGAAAATCTTCTTGCATATCGCTAATTGTAGGATTGTAATGTTCTATACCTAGTTGCGTATATACTTCGTTGTCTCTTACGATTGGTCCTGTATAGGCTACCCTTTGATATTGAGGTGGATAGTTACTGTAATAACGTAATAATTGATCGGTAAAATCATTGCGCAGTGCGTAAATATGATGATCATGTTGCCAAAAACTACGTTCAGTCATTTGTTGTAAATCGTCTTTTGTTAATGATTGCCAAGATAATGACTCTATAAAGCTGAAATCTACAAGGTTAAAGTCATTCTCTTGAAAATGTTTTAAAAATGACAATTCATATTCTTTATTTTTTATTAGTGCAGTTGTATTCATATTGTGACCACCTTTTCCTATTTCGCTTTTACTCTCTACCGAACTAAAGTGTAATGATAAATAATACTTTAACATAGTTGTTTTTTTAATTCAATAAATTTTCTGAAAATAACAAAATTTCAAATACTATTATTTTAAAATGATGAGAATGTTTTGTTATAAAAATACCCTAGTTTGAATAGGTGAAAACGAATGATATAAACAAGTGAATGTCCGAAAATAGAAAGGAAAAAGTTATGTATAAAAAGGGATTGAACTAAAGCTACCATTTTATACATAACTAAGAAATAGAGGAGAATCATATTGGTTAATAACGATGATTAGGTAAAATTAACGGCCATATTATAGATGCTAATAATGATTAATATTTATATTTGATTAATTGAGTTTTGCACCTATTTGTAAGTATTGTGATTTTTCGTTTTCTGGTACCATATTGCCACCAGTAGACCAAATAATATGAGTTGCATGTTGCGTTTTTATGCCTGATTTTTCAGCATGTGCGATTGTTGAAGCGATACCATCGAATCCAGAAGTGGCAGAAGGTTCGATAAAGATATCTTCTGTTTCATGAAGTAATGATAAGTAACGATACATTTGTTTATCGTCCACTGTGAATACACCAAAAAGTAGACTGTTCATAATTTGACCAACGAGTCGAGATGGTCTTGAAACAGCTAAACCATCTGCATCTGTCCGTCCATCTAATCCAATATCTGTAACAGCTATTTTATCGTGAAGTTGCGTCATCATACCAAGTAGCATACAAGGCGCATGTGTTGGTTCGGCGAATATGCAGTGTACATGCGGACCTAAAATTAATTTTAGACCGAAAGTTACACCACCTGGACCGCCGCCTACACCACAAGGTAAATATACAAATAAGGGATGTTGTGCATCTACTGTAATTGAGTTAGATTCTAATTGATCTTTTAAACGAAGAGCGGCAACAGCATAGCCTAAAAATAAATCAGCTGATCCTTCATCATCTACAAAGTGACAAGACGTATCGTGTTCAGCTAATTTTCTTCCCTCAGAGACAGCGAATTGGTAATCAGATTGATGTTCAATGACGTTCACGGCATATTGTCGGAGTAAGTCTTTTTTCCACTGACGTGCATCATGAGACATGTGGACTTCAACTGTGAAACCAAGTTTTGCACTCATAATCCCAATACTTAGCCCCAAATTTCCAGTAGAACCAACAGCTATTTTATATTGTTTAAATAAATTGCGATAGGTGTCAGTTGCTAAAATGCTATAATCATCTTTATCTGTTAAATTACCCTTTGTTTGTGCAATCTTCTCTGCGAACTTTAATACTTCATAAATACCACCTCGTGCTTTGATTGATCCTGATATGGATAGTTCGTGATCACATTTTAACCAAAGTTGGGCATGAGTATTTTCGCCAAAATGATTATGAATCTTTTGTTGCATAGCTGGGATTTGTTTTAAAGGTGATTCTATAAGTCCGTTAAGTGATGACGTTTCAGGGAATATCGTTTGAATATAGCTTGCAAAACGTGACAGTCTATCTGATGCATCTTGGATATCCGCTACTGTAAATGGAAGTGATTCATTATTACTATAATTGGGATTATGCCAAAAAATGGGTTGATAATTCTGTAAAGATTTCATTAAAGGATTAGATTTTTGCAATTGTTCTATATTAATCATTTTTAACCTCCTCAAGTGGATAATCGTTTACTTATTATAGCAAATATGCAATAGAAATTTGTGAATAAAGTAGGGGATAAAGTAAACAATACATACCTATACTATAAGCAATAGGTATGTATTGTAGATTGGAAATATGAAACGTTGTATTGATATTTCGTGCAATTGCGTCCTTTTGAGGAAAAATGATTTGTCTATTTAATCTGTTATTTTTTAAATGAATTTCTTAATTTTGAAAACCAGCCATTTTTTGAAGATACTGTCATACCACTTGGTCTTGAAGCTTGTTTTTTAAGTTCTGATCCGAATTCAATCGCTTCTTTCATTAAATAAGCTTGTGAGTTTAAAGGTGATAAATTATTTTGAATGTAGTGGTAATTACCTTCATAGTCTTGGAAGCGACCTTTTTGGTTATCAGTTAATTGTAAGTCCATATAGTTTAATAATCTTTGTCCTATAGCCTTGTCTTCTACGGGGAACAGTATTTCTACTCTTTTTATCATATTGCGTGTCATTGCATCTGCTGATGACAAGTAAATTTTTTCATCACCATTATTATGGAAGTAATATATACGGGAATGTTCTAAAAAACGTCCAACAATGCTTACGACTTCAATATTTTCGCTGATGCCAGGAATACCTGGTTTGAGGCAACAAATACCTCGGATTATTAATTGAACCTTAACCCCTGCACAAGAAGCTTGGAACAATTTTAAAATAATATCTTTATCTGTTAGAGAGTTCATCTTCATAATGATTTTTCCATTTCCGTGTTCTCGATGTGCTTTGATTTCACAATCAATTCTATCAATAAACACGTCTCTAATATCAAATGGTGCGACAATAATTTTATTATAGTGAGGTTTTATAGAATAACCACTCAGGTAATTGAAAAATTTTAAGGCATCATCGGCAATAGGCTTGTCAGTAGTAATGATACCCATGTCTGTATAAATTTTTGCAGTTTTATCATTGTAATTGCCTGTTCCAAGATGGACAAAAGATGTTAATTTATTATTTATACGTTTTACAACGAGTGCGATTTTACTATGCGTTTTTAAGTTGGTCATACCATAAATTACATGACATCCCGCATCTTCTAACATTCTTGCCCAATGGACATTGTTCTCTTCGTCAAATCGTGCTTTTAATTCTACTAGTACGGTTACTTGCTTTCCTTTTTCAGCAGCTTCTTTAAGACTATTAATGATGGGGGAATCTTTACTCACTCGATATAAAGTTTGTTTAATCGCAATAGTATTAGGATCTGATGCAGCATCACGTATAAAATCTACAATAGGTTCAAAGGACTCATATGGATGGTGGAAGAAGATATCTTGTGTTAACGATAAATCAAATATATCTTTATCACCTAGTGAACTTGGTAATTGCGGAATATACTTACTATAGGTTAGGTGACTTAATTTATGAGATAAATGGTCTACGAGCCCAAATAGCATTGTTAAATCTAATGGTCCATCTACAAAATATACTTCTTCATCTTTAACATCTAATTGATTCATAATCCACACAATATCTTCATATGCGGCGTGTCGTCCATCTACTTCTAAACGCACAGCGCTACCACTTTTCCGTTCCTTTAAGAAACGCTCAATTTCTATCAATAAGTCTTCTGCACCTTCTTCATGTATAGATAAATCAGCATTTCGAGTGATTCTAAAGGTAAACGTATTTAACACTTCGTATCCTGTAAACAATTCATTTATAAAGTGAGTAATGATATCTTCAACCATAATAATATATTGTTTATCACCTTCGTTTAAGTAAGAAAAACGAGGTATTAATGATGGTATTTGAACGATAGCTGAATTAATTGCATCATCTGTATCGATATCAACAAATATATTTAAACTTTTATTATTTAGTTTAGGGAATGGATGATATGCATCGATGCCTAATGGTGTTAGTGTTGGTAAAATATTTGATTTGAATTCTACTTCTAACGCTTCCAAAAGGGAATCAGAAAGTGCTTCAGGTGTTACAATTTCAACTTGGTATTGTTTTAATTCTTCAACCAGTTCGTTATAGCGACTATATTGCATATCTACATAGCGTTTGTTTTTACTTTTAATTGCATTTAATTGTTGTCTTGGTGTGAGTTGCGCTTTATTTTCAGGCTTATCGTAACCAAGTTTGACTTGATCTTGAAGTCCGGCAACGCGGACCATGTAAAATTCATCTAAGTTAGAACTGAATATAGAAATAAAATTTAGTTGTTCTAGTAAAGGGTTATTTCTATCTTGTGCCTCTTGTAACACACGATAGTTAAAATCTAGCCAACTAAGTTCCCTGTTATTATAATACTGTGGTAAATTCAAATCTTTTTCTCCCAAATTTCTTTGCATAAGTACTAATACACCTCGTTATAGACTGAAATCATATTTTGATAAACATAATTTATCATATGAATTTTAAGATTTTGTAAAGATAATTGTTAGTTCTGCTTTTAAAATTTTCTCAATATGCTTCTTTTGCCTTTGAGCTTGGTATTCTTCAGAGATTGGTTCACCAGAATAATAAATATATAAAGTATATTTACCATCTTCCTCGTTGAGGTTTATTTTTTCTACGGAGCTCGTATGAGAAATATTTAAAGCATTCACGAATTTTATGATTCCACCTAAATATTGTATGTTGTCAAAGTCCTTGTCTTTAAGCCAATTGGTCTCATTGCTAAAATATTTAAGTAATGATTTATTTTTAAAACTCGCAAGTAAAGCAAGTTTGACGCGTTCTTCGTGAGAAAAGCCATCAATCATCGAATTGGCAATAATATAATACGTATGAGGTGAGCTTGAATCAGAATCTATAAAACTACCCAAATAGTAGAGAAAGGCGCCTTCAGCAAATAGTCGTTGCTCCACTTTCGTCACGTTGATGGCTTTAAAATCTATTAATTGTGACAATAAAGATTGTGCAAGTTTGACACGTTGCTCGGCACTTCCTTCTTCTATTCCATATTCATTAGCTAAATGATATAAAGCGTCTTTACGAATATTTTCTTTTTTAAATTCCATAGGATGACGTTCGCTTAATAATTTCATTACGTAACCTTCTCGTAAACCTTTGCGTGAAAACGTAAATTGAGTTGCATTTATTTTATTAAATAAAGTTTTGAAAACTGAAACTGCTGGTAAGATGATATCAACACGATCTCTACTTAGGCCATCTATATCTTTTAATTCATCTCTAGAGCTTTTCTTTATAAGCGAATACACTTCGTCAATATGATCTGCTGACATTTTATAATTGTGTACGCCACCGATAGGGTAAGAGTGCTTTGATTGATGAATACGTGCGACATTTCGTGCTGAACCTCCAATACCAACTAGCGAAATATTTTGCTTCTTAAGCCACGGTAGTTCATCAAATTGTTTGGAAATGAATTTTTCCATTGCTTTAATTGCAGATTTATCGTTATGATTTTTTCCTTCGAAAAATTTCTTTTTTAATGTGACTACGCCAAAAGGAAAACTATGTGCTTCTACTAATTTTTTTCCCTTAAATAATGTAACCTCTGTAGAACCACCACCTATATCTATTGACACACCATCATTGATGTCAGTGGTATGCGTGATTGCATAAAATCCATAAAAAGCTTCATCAGTTTCTGGAACAATCGTCATTTCAACGTCTAAATGTTTTTTTATAAATGCAATAATTTCATCACTATTAGTTGATTGTCTAATTGCCGCAGTGGCAACAGGATGTAATTCATTAACATTGAATTTCTGTGCCACTTTTTTAAAACTACTTAATGCTTTAGTCAATACATTGATTCCTTCATCGTTCATCGCTAAATCATCTGTTAAATATTGGCTCAAGCGTGCAGGTGTCTTAATATTTAATAATTCATTTAAGCCAGTCTTTGCATCAAATTCAAAAATAACAAGGCGAATTGTATTAGATCCAATATCTATTAAGCCTATTCGTTCCATATATGCCTCCTATAATGTAGGTCCTTATAGTATCTATACTATATTTACCCAAAATCTTAATTATATATTACATGATCCGAAAAGTTTTGTGTGCAATATAATTTTACTTATAATATGAAATTTGTTCATAAAATCATACTAAATTTAGGGAAGTATCTAAGGACTAATATTTTTAGCTATGATATATCCATTTACTAATATTCCATTTGATTTAATATCAACTTTTAGTTTAGATTAATTGATTTTTAAAGGGCCACCTGGACCTAAAGGCCAACCAAGTAAATACCAGAAAATCATAAATAGAGGCCAAACAATACTTAAGACAATTGTGTATGGCATCAAACTTGAAAGTAATGAACCAAGTTTCATATTATGATCATATTTTTGTGCATAGGATAATAACAATGGTAAATAAGGCATCATTGGTGTGATAGGATTACTGATTGAGTCCCCAATTCGATATAACATTTGTGTAAAGGAAGGATGGAATCCTACTAACATAAGCATAGGGATAAATATAGGAGCCAATATACCCCATTTAGCTGAAGCGCTCCCTATAAGTAAATTAATCAATGCACTAAGCAATATAATGCCGAGTATTAGTACGATGCCATTTTGACCTTGAAGTATAGCAGCGCCTTTTACTGCTACAATTACCCCTAAGTTACTCCATTCTAGAAATGCCAAAAGTTGAGCAGCAAAAAATACAATAACGATAAAAGAACCCATAGAGGCCATCGAGTCAGCAAGCATTTTACCTAAATCTTTTGTACTGTTAAATACTTTCATCATAATGCCGTATACTAAGCCAGGTACTAAAAAAAGAACTAATATTAACAAACCGACACCATTGATAATAGGTGCATCATTGAGCAAACTTCCTGTTTTTGCATTTCTCAAAAAGCTATGCTCTGGAATTGCGCAAATAATAACTAATAAAATGACTGCAAAGAAACTTATATTTGCCCAAAATACTGCACGGTTCTCTTTAGGAGTCAATCCATCGTCAGAATTATCTGTATTAATGTCAGCGTTAGTATCATCATAAGTACCTAATCTAGGAATGACAAAGCGCATTGTAACCCAATAGACGGCAGGTAGTAGAACGATGACACTAGCAGCAATAAAATACCAGTTCATAGCAACATTCACATGTACATTGTCTGATACAATTTCTGTTGCAGGTTTCGTAAATGCATAAAGTAGAGCATCAGACATACCAATCATAAAGTTTGCTGAAAAACCACCAATTGCTGAAGCATATGCCATGGCTAATCCGGCAATTGGATGATACCCCAATTTAATAAAGACCATTGCAGTTAAAGGGGGCAGAACAATTGGTGCAGCATCTCCTGCAGCATTGCCTAAAATACCAATCAATATAATGACAGGAACAATTATTTTTTTAGGGGCTTTATGTACAACTTGAATCATTAACTTATCGAAATAACCAGTTTTTTCAGCAACACCAATGCCTAACATAACAGCTAAAACGAGTCCTAATGCAGGAAATTCAGAAAAGTTCTTGATTGAATCATTGAGAATCATCATGGCACCATCTTTGCTAATAATGCTTTTGATTTCGATAGTATCACCAGATCCAGGATGTTTGACGGTAACATGAAAAAGTGAAATAACCCATGTTAATATGGCTAATCCTAAACACATTAGAAAGAATAAAATACTAGGATCAGGTAATTTATTACCAATAAGTTCTACAATATTTAAAAATTTATTTATAGGCGATACTTTCCTTTTTGAGTTTGAAGACATCATCATCTACCTCCCAAAATTAGATAACGAAAGTATAACAAAATTTAAATGCAAATAGAATGAAAATTCTTAAAATTTGTACTTTTCATATATACGGAGGTTTTTTGAGGAAGACGATTAATTTTATATATCCAGTTATTAATTATTTATAGCCTTGAAAGTTTGGATTTTTAGGATAATGGTAATAGTAATTATAAAGGGGAAAGTAATCAATATATGAAGAGGAGTTGTAAAAATATGGGAAGACTAGAAAATAAAATCGCAGTATTAACGGGAACAAGCACAGGTATAGGTGCTGCAACTGCAAAAGTTATGGCCTCAGAAGGTGCTCATATTTTGGCAGTAGATATTACTGATAAAGTTTATGATGTTGTCAATGAAATAAATGAGGCTGGTTACAAGGCATCTGGATATATTGTTGATGTCTCAGATGCGACTGCGGTAGAACAATTCGCAGATACCATTAAAGAAACATATGGTGAAATTGATATTTTATTTAATAATGCTGGAATAGATAATGCGGCTGGACGTATACATGAGTATCCAGTTGAAGTGTTTGATAGTATATTGAATGTCGATTTAAAAGGTACATTTTTAATGACTAAATTCACCTTACCATTAATGATGGAAAATGGTGGGTCAATCATTAATACGGCATCATTTTCAGGTAAAGCTGCAGATTTAAATCGATCAGGTTATAATGCTGCCAAAGGTGGGGTAATTAATTTTACACGCTCAACTGCTATTGAATATGGGAGAGAAAATATAAGAGCAAATGCAATTGCACCTGGAACAATTGAAACCCCATTAGTAGATAAATTAACAGGGAAAAAAGAAGATGAAGCAGGTAAAACATTTAGAGAAAATCAAAAATGGATGACGCCATTAGGTCGTTTAGGAACGCCAGAAGAAGTTGGAAAATTAGTTGCATTTCTTGCATCTGACGATAGTTCATTTATTACTGGTGAAGCTATTACAATTGATGGCGGCGTTATGGCTTACACTTGGCCAGGAGAAATGTTAAGTAATGATGATTGGAAAAATACAACAAAGTAATTTGTAAGTATAAGAGAAGACTGCGCTAGATAATAGAAGTTTTCAAGAAAATATAGTCATATAATTTGAAATAAAATATTAATGTTAAAGCCCTTAAATGAATTTGCTGAATTCATTTAAGGGCTATTTTTAACACATATATTTTCAAAATGTTATTAATAAGTACAGTGAGAATGGTATGAGTTAATGGTTAACAAGAGCGCATAATGTGCATACGAAAAAATGCCAATAAAGTCTCAGACTCCATTGGCAATATAAATATAATTTATTACAAAAGATATGCGCTTTTGCTTATATTACTGATTGCTTACCAGATAATTTGTTCTACAACGTCATTGTTAAGTGATTTTACAATTTCAGTAACTAAAGCGACTGAGTTTTTATAATCGTCAGTGTGAAGTACTGAAACATTCGAATGCATGTAACGTAAAGCAACACCAATTGATACAGTCGGTGTACCTTCATTTGCGACATGGATGCTACCAGCATCTGTACCGCCACCAGCTGTAGTGTCTAATTGAATTGCGATATTATGTTTTTTAGCGACTGCTTTAATATGCTTTGTAAAGCCTACATGACCAATATTTGAAGCATCCATGATAATTACGACAGGGCCATTGCCAATTGCTGTGTCACTGACTTGACCGGACATGCCAGGCGTATCATATGCGACAGCAACATCTACAGCAATTGCTAAATCGGGCTTAATTTTATTTGTTGCCACTTTTGCTCCTCTTAAACCAACTTCTTCTTGAACGTTAGCGCCTGCAACTAAATTGATATCAATCGCATCATTTTTTAAATTATTTAATACATCGACAGCTAAAGCACAGCCATAGCGATTATCAAAAGCTTTTGCCGTTAAATATTTACTGTTTGCTAAAGACTCAAATTCACTATATGGCGTAATCATATTACCTACATCAATGCCAAATTGTTCTGCTTCTTTTTTACTTTTAACACCAATATCGATAAACATATCCTTAATTTCAACGTTTTTCTTACGCTCTTCAGGCGATAGTACATGAGGAGGTTTACAACCGATAATACCGCGAATCTTTTTACCATTGTCAGTTGTTACAGTAACTTTTTGTGATAACATTACTTGATTCCACCAACCGCCAATTGGAGTGAATTTTAAGAAACCATCTTTATCGATTTTTGTTACGATAAAGCCTATTTCATCTAAGTGACCAGCCACCATTAATGTTTTATCGCCTGTCTTAGTTGTTTTTTTGCCGAAAATACCACCTAAATTATCTTCTACAATTTCATCACTAACAGGAGTTAAGTAATCTTTCATAGCCGATTTAACTTGCATTTCATGGCCAGCAATACCATCGATATCTGTCAGTGTTTTAAGCAGTTTAACTGAATTATCCATTTAAATTCCTCCCATTTTTAAGAATACCTTTATTTTACCATGAATTCACTGCACTTATCATGTATGCAATTTAACTGCGGAACGCATTCGTTTCAATTCTTAGTAAAACACTAAGACTAATTCGGTGCATTTATAATTTCTAAATGTTTCAATAGATATATAAATAAAAGAGAGGGGATATTCCAATGACAGAAGTGAAGCATTTAACATTTGGTGACGTCAATGCACCAATAACGGTAGAATCGTTTATCAATTTTGCATGTCCATATTGTAAAAATTATTTCAAAGCTGCAGATCGAGCTTTAAGTGATTTGATCAAAGCAGGAAAAGTAAAACATAGCATTAAGCATTTTGATAAGACAAAGCAAGGGCTATTAAAAGGTACGATTGCCAATATTTATTTAGATTATGAACAACCTGAAGAAACACTGAATATTATCCATCAATTGTACGATACACAAGAAGATTGGAAAAAAAGTTTTACAATAATAGAACAAACAATGGAACAAAAATTCAATCTAAAGCCTCAAAAAGCAGCGGATGAACGTTCTTTAGCAATTGCAAAAGAAACATTTGAAAGAGGTATTGGTGGTATACCAACAGTATTTATAGATGGAAACAAATTTGAATTTAATCCACTTGAAGATAGTGTTGAGGAAATAGCAACGAAATTAAAAGCACAATTACCTTTGAATAAATAAGATAAGTGAGTATTTAATATCATTTGTAACTTTAGTTAAATTGTTTCCTTGATATAAACAGGCTGAGACATCAAAATGATGTCTCAGCCTGGCTTGATTTATATGACTTTTGCAACGGATGTGCGCATAGCTGTTTCTATTTGTATATTTAATCAATTAATTTTAATTTGTAGTCATTTATTGATTGAAGTTGTCCATTTTTGTGCTTAATTATAATATGCTCCTTAGATATCTGTGACGGTGTATTTACACCTACAGCAGCCGCAATATTAAATAAGCCTTCATGTAAACTTGTTACGAAGTTTGTTACACGATATTGTTTTTCATCAATAATTAGGCCTTGTTCTCTCTTAGGGTCAGTCGTTGCTACTCCAACTGGACAAGTGTTCATATGGCATTGTTGACTCATAATACATCCGACACTGATCATCATACCACGCGCAATGTTGATTAAATCTGCACCTAGCCCAAGCGCAATAGCAATCTTGTCTGGTGTAATTAATTTTCCAGAAGCAAATATTTTAACGCGATCACGAATGCCGTACTTCTCTAATACTGCTGTCAATATTGGCAAAGCAGTGAATAATGGTAATCCAACACGGTCTTCTAATTCTTGAAAAGTTGCACCTGTGCCACCTTCACCACCATCTACCGTTATAAAATCAGGATATTGATTTGTTTTTAACATTGATTTAACCAATTTTTCGACTTCTGATACACTACTGATTACAATTTTGAAGCCGACGGGTTTTTGGCCATATTGTTGCAATTCAGATACCCAATCTAGTAAAGCTGTTGGGCTATCGATATCTGTAAAGCGATTAGGTGAGTTAATCGTTTTCCAAGGCTCAACTTTTCTAATTGCTGCAATTTCTTCAGTAACTTTATTACCTTGCATATGACCGCCACGTGTTTTAGCACCTTGAGCAAGTTTAATTTCAAATGCTTTAATGGCATCTTTATTCGCTAATTCTTGAAAAGCAGTAATATCAAAGTGCCCATCTTTATCACGAACACCAAATAATCCGGGGCCAATTTGAAAGATAATATCTACATTACCTGTTAAATGATATTTTGATAAGCCACCTTCACCAGTGTTCATCCAAGTACCTGCTTTTCCTAAACCTTTGGACAATGCGGTAATCGCATGACTCCCTAATGCACCATAACTCATCCCTGATTGACCTACGAGACGTTTGATTTTAAAAGGATGTTCTAATTGAGCACCTATGATAACTTGATCTTCTTCTGTAAGAAAGTAAGGGTCAATCTGCGTTTTAGTTCTATGTTCTTCACGATCAAATAAGCGTTCGTTATCTATTTTATAAATAAATGTTGAAATCATTGGTGATTGATTAATGTGCAATTCGTTAGTTTGCAGTGGAAACATTGTGTTTTGTATATAGAATCCATCTTCATATGCTTCTTGAGTCCCAAAGCTTGTCATTCTAGAGTTATATTTACCTGCTAAAACAATATTGGTAAAATCATTTCTAGAAAATGGCTTGCCTTTTGTATCTGGTAAAAATAAATATTGTCTAAGTTCTGGTCCGATTTTTTCAAAGAAGTAACGCACACGTGCGAGTAATGGATAATTACGTAATACACTATGTTGTTTTTGATGTTTATCTTTGAAAATAAGTAATCCCCCAATTACTAACAGACTGAATAAAAATAACACTAAAATTGTATTAACAATAAATTGCAATATAGTAAGTAAAGTCATAAATATCCCCCCATTTATTTATATATTACAACGATAAATATGTTTTGCAACAACGGTCACTCATATATTTAAAATAATAATTATTAGAGTTGAATGAATATTAAAAATGGGTAAATAAAAATAATAATTAATAAAACTGATTATGATATATTAAAATAAAAAATAAAGAAGGTGACCTATGACTGAAATAATTAATGAGAAAAAGGAAAAAACAGCCGATGTATTACCATGGGATAAACCTAATGTGGCAAAAAAGGATTTCGTATTGATTCCATTATATTTATTGTCTATTCATATAGTGCCAATTGTCATTTTCGCAATCATTTATGCTATAGCCATTACTTTAAATATAAAAAATGAAACTATGCTTGATACGCATGTGATTGGTGTTTTTGGAAGTATTATGGCCGAAATAATCATCATTATAAGCTTTGTCAAATTGTATCCCAAAGTTTCATTTATAAAACTAAGCTTCAATAGATTTAAACAGGTTCCTCGATACATATTAATGATTATCGCTACTTATATTGTAATTATATTTGCAACACCGATTTATGAATGGCTGATAACATTTTTTCCAAAATCATTTCAATATGGTGTGACTCAAAATCAACAAAATTTGGAACAATTATTTGATAAACGTTGGATGTATCCTTTTCTATTTATCGATATTGTTATACTGACACCTTTTGTTGAAGAACTTATTTTTAGGCACTTAATTATTCATGAACTTGGTAAAAAAATAACATATGGTTTAGCTACTTTATTATCAATTATTATTTTTGCAAGTATACATGTCATAAATGCTTCATCTCCATTTGAAATTGGGGGTTATCTTATCATAGCTATAGGTTTATCATTGGTATATTTAAAAAGTGGTAAAAATTTAGCGGTGGCAATAACATTACATTCATTGATAAACTTTGTTTCATTTATAACGATTATTTGTAGTTAAATTTAAGGATCTAAATTAGTAACCGTTCTATTTATTAAAAAAATGATGATTGATTATTAGGATACTGGGTCATGATTTACGTTAATTTGGGTATTATATAAAAAATAGTATTAACGAATTGAGGTAGGTTAAGAAGATGCTAGAAATCAAAAATGTCTCTTATGAAGTAGACAATAGAATGATTTTAAAAGATATTAATTTATCAATAAATAAAGGTGATACAGTTGCTATTATAGGGCCTTCAGGAAGCGGGAAGAGTACCTTGTTTCGATTATTAAGTAATTTAATTAGCCCAACAAAAGGTAGCATTTATTATAATAATAAAGAGTATGAAAGTTTGAATCCTGAAGAATTACGTATGAAAGTGAGTTATTTATTACAGCAAAGCGACCTTTTTGACTCTACCATTGAGGATAATTTAGCTTTCCCATCACAAATTCGAGAAAAGTCATTTGATAAAAAGAAGGCAAAATGTTTATTAAAAACCGTAGGATTAGATCATTATCGTTTAGATTCAAAGGTTCAACGTTTATCGGGTGGTGAGCGCCAGAGAATTACGATAGCGAGACAATTAATGTATACACCTGAAATTTTGTTGTTAGATGAGGCAACGAGTGCTTTAGATACGCAAAATAGAAATAAAGTGGAGGAACTCATCTTTAACTTAGCGAATAAAGGGGTAGCAATTTTATGGATTACACATAGCAAGGACCAAAGTTTACGACGTTTTAATAAACGTGTTCACTTAATAGATGGACATATAGAGAAGGAGGAAGTATTGCAATGAGTACAACGGCATTAGCATTGACCGGATTGTTATTACTTTTTCCAATTATTGTGTCTTATAAGGAAAAACTACATATTATTAAAGATTTACTCGTATCTACGATTCGAGCAGTTATTCAATTAATAATCTTAGGTTATCTTTTACATTTTATTTTTAATGTTAATCAAAAATGGATATTAATTGTTTTTATCATCATCATTATTATAAATGCAGCATGGAATACTGTTGGAAGAGCTTCTTCTGTAATGCATCATGTGTTTCTAATCTCGTTAGGGTCAATTTTTGTTGGTGTAGCTCTGCCATTGGTAGGAGTAGTATTAACTGGTGCAATTGAATTTAAACCAAATGAAGTCATTCCAGTATCTGGTATGTTGGCAAGTAATAGTCTAATTGCAATTAATTTAGCCTATCAGAACCTAGATAGAGAATTTGTTAAAGAAATGAGTCAAATTGAATCTAAATTGACATTAGGTGCCAATCCTAAGTTAGCGTCTAAAGATACAATACGTCAAAGTATTAAAACTGCAATTGTTCCGACAATTGATTCTGTTAAGACATACGGTATCGTATCCATTCCAGGTATGATGACTGGTTTGATTATTGGGGGCGTGGCACCATTAGATGCAGTTAAATTTCAGTTAATGGTTGTGTTTATTCATACGACAGCAACAATTATGTCTGCGTTAATAGCGACATATTTAAGCTATAAACAATTTTTCAATCATCGAGATCAACTTATTGGAAGAAAAATGGTTCAACATTAGCTACTCAAAGACAATTATATATAATGAAATATTAAAGAGGTTAAGTACTAAACAATAAGCAAAGGGATAGATTGCTTTTTGTTTAACTTAGCTTCTTTTTTTATAACAAGTTCTTTTATTAAACTTAGTATATTTGAACATAATAATAGATAAATTGTAATGAAGTTTTGGATAAAGTCGTTTTATATAAAAAGCACTTTAGTTATAAATAAGCGGTGGTAATTATAACGTTATGATCAAAAGTTATTTAAACACTTAATATCATGGTTTATAATAGAGAAGTTATGAATTTTTAAAAGAACTGAATAGAAAGGAGCGTTATATATGTCAACTATGCGCGTAGTTACTTTTATTTTAAGCATATTTATCGTAGGTATGGTTGAGATGATGGTCGCGGGAATTATGAATTTGATGAGCAATGATTTACATGTATCTGAAGCCATTATCGGCCAATTGGTAACATTATATGCCATCACATTTGCCATTGCAGGTCCTATACTTGTTAAACTAACTAACCGATTTTCACCAAAACCAGTATTATTATGGACATTACTTGCATTCATTGTAGGTAATCTAATGATTGCATTGGCACCAAACTTTGCAATATTAGTTATAGGTAGAATATTATCTTCTGCAGCAGCAGCATTAATTGTAGTGAAAATATTGGCGTTGACTGCATTGCTAACGGCACCACAACATCGTGGTAAAATGATCGGTATTGTATATTCAGGATTTAGTGGTGCGAATGTCTTTGGTGTACCAATCGGGACAATTATTGGCGACCTAGTGGGATGGCGTTTTACATTTATTTTTATTGTTGTTGTTAGTGTGTTTGTTGGTATATTGATGTACATTTATATTCCGAAAACTAATGATGAGATAGCTGTTAAAAACCGCAATCAATCAGAGACTAAACACTCAGGAGGTACGATACTACGTCCGGCCGAAGTTGGGAAATATTTAGGGATTACATTTTTATTATTAGTGGCAAATTCTGTCACATTTATTTATATCAATCCATTAATGCTATCAGGTGGTCATGATTTATCATTTGTTTCTATAGCATTGTTAATTAATGGTGTAGCGGGCATGATAGGAACGTCGATGGGAGGCTTCTTATCAGATAAAATGACAAGTAAACGATGGTTAGCCATTGCAACGACATTATTTATTGTAATGCTTTTATTATTAAACCTATTTTTAACAGGAACGGTAATATTACTTGCGGTTATTTTCATTTGGAATATTATGCAATGGAGTACTAATCCAGCAGTTCAAAGTGGTATTATAGAGCATGTAGATGGCGATACAAGCCAAGTGATGAGTTGGAATATGTCTAGTTTAAATGCTGGTATAGCGATTGGTGGGGTTGTTGGTGGACTAGTTGTTTCGAAGCTTAATGTTTTTGCAACGACATATTTCTCGGCGACAATTGCAGTGATTGCACTTATTTTGATTCTTAGTTTAAATCAAATTTCTAAATATAAAGCAAAACGAGTTTAAAAAAATAAAAAGAATCTAGGATGTAAAGCCACATTCTCTAAATAAGAGAGCTAATCTGAAAAAGATTAGCTCTCTTTTATATTTAAAATCTTAAGTTTTCGAAATTGTATGGTTACCTCAGGTGATCGTTCGAGCCTTTAGGATATCACGCATAATACTTGTCCAAAGCGTCAGTGCGTTACCAAATCGGGAAAATGCTTTTTAATTTAGATGTATTATTCTGAAGTGCGCAAATATATGTTTTGAACTGATAAGTTGGCTTTTTTATTCGAAAGGTGTGCAACGCCAAAAGCGAACAATAAATAGATTAAAGTACCAATAACATACCCAGGTTTTAAATCTGAAATAAGTAAATAAGATTGATATATCAAAACGATAATTGAACTACAAGATATCGTTACTAATAATGGATATGGTACTTTTAATGGTGAATTACGATAAGCTTCTGGATATTTTTTAGGTAACTGTATAACTGCGAGTGCGGGAAAAGCAAAGACAATTAAAGAAATACCTGTACCAAGTTGTGCAACAACATTAAGAGACATGCCTGTGATAATTGGAATTACACCGATTAAATAAAATATGAATAATAACCAGTGTGGCGTACCAAAGCGCTTATTTACATTGCCTAATGATTTTGGTAAATAACCATCTTTAATGGCAATAAGCAAACTTTTAGTAACCCAAGTAAATGTGGAATTTAATGTTGTAGCCAAGGCGAACATTGCACCACCAACCATAAAGAATACAAATGCAGGTGTTGGTAATACTTCCTTTGCAACACTAGTAAGTGGTCTTCCGGAAACTTCGGGTATAGGAAGTACACCAACTGCTATGGAAGCAATAAATGCATAAAGTATACCTACAAATATTGTTGATACAATCATTACGATTGGAATATCACGTTTAGGATTTTTCATTTCTCCACCTAATTCAGCAACAACTTGAGCACCACCAGTTGCAAAGGACACTAATCCTACGGCAGTAAAAAAGCCGGTGAATCCATCAGGAAACATTGTTGGTGCATTAAAAACTTTGAAATCTACATGTGGGAACCCTAATACGATGAAACTAGATAGCGCAATAATCAATGTTATTACCATTAGGTTACCAACTATAGAAGCAGATTTAATACCTATAATATTCACTAGAAAGAGCACTGTGATTAATAAGAATGAAACGGTTCGAATTGGAATACCAGGGAGTAAACCTTCTAGGTATTGTGCAAATGATAATGCATAAAGTGCTAAAGTAATCTGTACAAACATAAATAATAGCAACCAAAAAATACCTGTCTTTGGTGATAATAGTCTACTTGTATATTGATACATACCTCCAGTTGTTGGTAAGGCAGAGCCTAATATAGCAATTGGAAACATGGTTAATAATGTAATCAATGATGATAAAATAAATGCAGGTGTAATGCCACTTCCGGTCATTTGAATACCAATACCTGTCAACGACATGACACCGGCTCCGATGATTTGTCCTATAGCAATACCCATGACATCTGTGAAACCTAATACCTTTTTCAAGTTATGCGTTTGTTCCATTTAATCACCCCTAAAAAATTTAATTATTCTAAAATGAATAAAATTAGAATAGCATAGTTTTATTTTAATTCCTAGTATATGCATCGGAAAACTTTGTTAAAGTGAAAAATATGATTAATAATAGATTAAATGGGGCAAATCATAGTAGTATATGAATATAAAGAAAACATTTAATTGGGGGATAAAACATGGTTGGAAAAAATAGCGAAGTAGATGCATTTATTCAAAAGTTAGAGCAATGGCAAGAAGAATTTGTCACGCTTAGATCTTGGATACAAGACACTGAACTGAATGAAGATTATAAGTGGATGCATCCATGTTATACTTTGGAAAATAAAAATGTTGTTATTATTCAAGATTTTAAACATTATTGTGCATTGTTATTTGAAAAGGGTGCCATCATGGAAGATCCTTATAAAACGTTAATACAACAAACAAAAAATGTACAAGCAGCAAGACAATTGCGTTTTAAAACACTTGAAGAGATTAAAGAGCGGGAAGATGAAATCAAATGGTATATCAATGAGGCAATTCGTGTTGAAAAATCTGGTGAAAAAGTACCGATGAAATCAACAGAAGAGTATGAAATGCCAGAAGAATTAAGTAATAAGCTTGAAGATTTTCCTGAATTAAAGGAAGCTTTTTACAAATTAACGCCCGGTAGACAACGCCAATACATGTATCATATAGGACAAGCGAAAAGAGCATCTACTAGGGAACAGCGTGTTGAAAAATACGTTGATCATATATTGGATGGTAAAGGAATGAATGACAAATAAATTTTTAACATTAGGATAAATTATTTAAATGAAATATGTTATGTTGATTAAAATGTAGTAATATCTAACAGTAATATTATATTAAAAAAAGAAGGTGTATGAATGCCTAGAACTTCAAAGAGAATACAATTATTAGAAGCGGCGGCAGCAATTGTTAATGAATATGGTAGTGAATATTTAACTTTAGATGCTGTTGCTAAACGTGCTGGTGTAAGTAAAGGCGGTTTATTGTATCATTTTAAAACGAAAGCTGGACTTATCCAAGGTTTAGTGGAGCATGCTGACAAATTATATCGTGATAATGTAGATGAACGCGTTGTATCTGATACACAACCTCAAGGGAAGTGGGTGCGTGCTTTTATCGAAGCTACTCGAGAGCATCGTTCTGAAAACGCGGCAATAACATCAAGCATGTTAGCGGCTGAAGGGAACAATAGACATTTACTAACACCTTTACAAGATACTTATAAGTCATGGCAATCATACATTGAAAATGATGGATTAGATAAAGTAGATGCAACAATCATGAGGCTTGCGGTTGATGGATTATGGTTATCTGAAATATTCGGTTTAGATGCTATAGATGAATCAATGAGAGAACAGATATTAGAAAGACTAACATATTATTCAAAAGTAACAGATAACAATGCATTTTCATAAAAAGTTTCATAAAATATTTGGAATTTTGAAATGTGACTGTATCGCTTTCATGTAAAGGGAATGGCCGATGTTTAAACTTCGGTTATTCCCTTTATTTTGATAGTTATAGGGTTGTAACTAAACCGTCCAGTTGGTACACTAACGAATGTGTGTAACTCATTAAAGTTGAATATAGCGTGTTTTTTAGAGAAAGTTAGGGTATCTAAATAATTGTAGGATGAACAAAATAGAGTTTGAATGTGTCGTGTTTAGCATTTTCAAAATATTGCTATATACAATCATACAAATGTAGGGCTATTTGTGCTCATGTTTTTACTTATTTTAGAATTTGTATAACATCCACAAGTAGCCTTTTTATGATTTTAGCATTTAAAAATAAAACTTACATAGCATTAGAAAGGAATGGCCATATGTTAAAGATTGAGAATTTAACTAAAATCTATGGTGGTGGGAAAAAAGCCGTAGATAATATTTCATTGGATATAGAATCTGGGGAATTTATAGCATTTATCGGTACAAGTGGCAGTGGTAAGACGACTGCACTACGTATGATAAATAGAATGATAGAAGCAACAGAAGGTACAATCTCTATCGATGGTAAAAATGTACGAAAAATGAATCCGGTGGAATTGCGTAGAGAAATTGGTTATGTAATTCAACAAATAGGATTGATGCCTCATATGACCATTAAAGAAAATATTGTATTAGTACCTAAGCTTTTGAAATGGTCTCAAGAAAAGAAAGAAGCAAAGGCCAAAGAATTAATAAAGTTAGTAGACTTACCTGAATCTTATTTGGATCGTTATCCATCTCAACTTTCAGGAGGACAACAACAACGTATAGGTGTTGTACGTGCACTAGCTGCAGAACAAGATATTATCTTAATGGATGAACCATTTGGTGCTTTAGATCCAATTACACGAGATACATTGCAAGATTTGGTTAAAGAACTACAACAAAAGTTAGGTAAGACATTTATCTTTGTTACACATGATATGGATGAAGCGATTAAATTAGCGGATAAGATTTGTATTATGTCTGAAGGTCGCGTTGTACAATTCGATACACCAGATAATATTTTACGTTACCCTGCAAATGATTTTGTAAGTGACTTTATAGGTCAAAACAGGTTGATTCAAGATCGACCAAATATGCGAACAGTAGAAGATGCAATGATTAAGCCTGTAACTGTTAATGCTGATAATTCGTTAGATGAAGCTGTTAAAGTAATGCGTGAACGCCGAGTCGATACAATTTTTGTTACAGGAAAAAACGAAAAGTTACTTGGTTATCTTGACATTGAAGACATTAACCAAGGGCTAAGAGCTAAAAAAGAACTTATTGATACGATGCAACGAGATATTTATCGTGTCCGAATTGATAGTAAATTACAGGATTCAGTTCGTACGATTTTGAAAAGAAATGTGAGAAATGTTCCAGTTGTAGATAAAGATGGTCAAACGTTAATTGGTTTAGTAACGAGAGCCAATTTAGTAGATATTGTCTATGACAGTATTTGGGGTAATGAAGCAACTGAAAGTGAGCAAGATGCAATCGTTGAATCGGACAATGTAGGAGCTGATAAATAATGAAAGCATTTCTTGAGCAATATGGTGGTCAATTGATATCGAAGACAATTGAACATTTTTACATTTCTATTATTGCTTTATTAATTGCAATTGTAGTTGCTGTTCCGATTGGTATTTTACTTTCAAAATTAAAACGTACATCAAATATTGTTTTAACGATAGCAGGTGTACTACAAACTATACCTACATTGGCAGTATTAGCAGTGATGATACCAATTTTCGGTGTAGGGAAAATGCCAGCGATTATAGCACTGTTTCTATACGTATTATTACCAATTTTAAATAATACAGTAATTGGTGTGCAGAATATTGATAAAAATATTAAAGAAGCTGGAACAAGTATGGGAATGACACGTTTTCAATTAATGAAAGATGTAGAGTTACCGTTGGCTTTACCATTAATATTAGGTGGTATTCGACTTTCTTCAGTTTACGTAATTAGCTGGGCGACACTAGCAAGTTATGTAGGTGCAGGTGGGTTAGGTGATTTCGTGTTTAATGGTTTGAATTTATATGATCCGATGATGATTGTGAGTGCAGCAATACTAGTAACATTATTAGCATTAATTGTTGATTTTATATTATCAAGAATTGAGAAGTGGGCTGTACCAAAAGGATTAAAGGTTTCCAGGTAACTTAAGGAGGACATTATGAAAAAAATTAAGCAAATTATTATCATGCTTGTATTGTGTCTGACGATGTTGACTGGTTGTAGCCTTCCAGGTTTAGGTGGTAAAAGTACAGACGATGATGTCAAAATCACAGCTGTGGCGAATAGTGAATCACAAATTATGTCACATATGTTGAGACTGTTAATAGAGCATGATACACATGGCAAGATAAAACCAACATTAATTAACAATTTGGGATCAAGTACGATTCAACATAATGCATTAGTTAGCGGAGATGCAAATATGTCAGGAGCCCGTTATGATGGGACGGATTTAACAGGGGCATTAAAAGAAAAGCCGATAAAAGATCCCAAAAAAGCGATGAAAGTTACACAACAAGGATTTAAAAAGAAATTTGATCAAACATTTTTTGATTCTTATGGTTTTGCAAACACGTATGCATTTATGGTAACCAAAGCAACTGCAAAAAAATATAATTTAAAAACGGTTTCAGATTTGAAACGCCATAGAAATGATTTACGATTAGGTGTCGATAGTTCGTGGTTAAATCGTGAAGGCGATGGTTATAAAGGCTTTACTCAAGCGTATGGTTATAAATTTAGTACGGTGAGACCGATGCAAATCGGATTGGTTTATGACGCATTAAAATCTCAAAATTTAGATGTAGCTGTAGGTTATTCTACGGATGGGCGTATTGCTGCGTATGATTTAAAAGTATTAAAAGATGATCGGAGATTTTTTCCACCATATGATGCAAGTGCTGTAGCGACAAATAAATTATTAAATAAACATCCCGAGCTAAGACCAATTATCAAGAAATTGCATAACCAAATATCAACAAAAGATATGCAAATTCTTAACTATCAAGCTGATGGAGAAGGTCAAGAACCAGCAGTCGTTGCTGAGAACTTTTTAAAAAAACATCATTACTTTGAAAAAGAACAGAAAGGTGGTCAAAAATAATGGAAGGTAATTTATTACAACAATTAATCGAATATTATACGATGAACTTTGGCTACCTATGGGATTTATTTATAAAGCATCTGTTGATGTCTGTATATGGTGTATTATTTGCTGCGATAGTAGGTATTCCATTAGGTATTATTATTGCAAGATATAGTAAGTTGTCATGGTTTATTATAACGATTGCTAATATTATTCAGACTGTACCAGTTATTGCAATGTTGGCTATTTTGATGTTAATTATGGGTCTTGGTCCAAATACAGTTGTAGTTACTGTGTTTTTCTATGCATTATTACCAATTATTAAAAATACTTTTGATGGCATTAATGGTGTAGACGAAAATATTAAAGATGCCGGAAAAGGGATGGGGATGACACGTAATCAGGTTTTACGTATGATTGAATTACCGTTATCTCTTTCCGTTATATTAGGTGGATTAAGAATCGCATTAGTTGTTGCAATTGGTGTTGTAGCAGTAGGTTCATTTATTGGTGCGCCGACATTAGGCGACATTGTTATACGTGGTACCAATGCTACAGACGGTACAACATTTATTTTAGCTGGTGCGATTCCTATCGCTTTGATTGCTATTTTAATAGATGTTGGTTTAAGATTATTAGAAAAACGTCTCGATCCGACAAAAAAATCTTTGAAAAATCAATTGCATCAACCTCAAGGGATCGATAAGTAGAGAAAGGGCTGTATTAATTTGGCAATACTTTCAATTCATTATAAGTCTAAAACGATAGGTATGAGTCATCCATTTATAGCGATTTTACCTGAAGATGAGAGTTATTTTAACGTAAACACTTCACCTAAAAAATTAAAAACATTATTGCTATTACATGGTTTATCAAGTGATGAAACATCATATATGCGCTATACAAGTATTGAACGATATGCTGAAGAACATCAATTAGCAGTTATTATGCCTAAAGGTGATCACAGTGGATATAGTAATATGGCATATGGTCATAAATATTTCGATTATATATTAGAAGTATTTGATTATGCACACCAAATTTTACCATTGTCGACTAAGAGAGAAGATAACTTTATTGCTGGGCATTCGATGGGGGGATATGGAACGATTAAATATGCTTTAACTGAAGGGCATCGTTTTAGCAAAGCAGCGCCTTTATCAGCGGTGTTTAATCCACAATTACTATTAAACATTGATTGGCATGATTTTTCAGGAGAGGCAATTGCAGGCATAGATAAGGTTACAGAACAGACAGAACTTGACCCTTATTATTTAGCAGAACAAGTGCATGTAGAACAGCGAGCAATACCTGAATTATTGATTATGTGTGGGACAGAAGATGATTTAATTACGGATAATAAACATTTTATAAAATGCTTGGATGCACATCATATTCCATATCAGTTTAAAGAGGGACCTGGCAAACATGATTATGCATATTGGGATAAAGCAATTGAGCGTGCAATCAATTGGTTTATGGAGAATTAGGTACATAGATCTTAACAAATCAGTAAATGCGTTTTTATACGTATTTACTGATTTTTTTGTTTATAATACTTCATATTTTTGACTTACTTTTCTAAGATGCCATCTTGATTTTTGATGACATTCGACTCTAACCATACCCCAGGCAATCATGCACGTTCAAAATCATAAGGATTTAAATATAAAAGCGAATAAAACTATTTCATATTTTCTCGATTATATTGAGAAAAGATATTGATGACTAAAGGTTTATAACTATAAAAAAAGCTATGAAAAAATCTAGCGTCGTAGATTTCTTCATAGCAAATCGTAGTATGTTTTTTATTGATATTAAATATTAAAATTCTACAATAATACTGTCGCTAAAATTGGTGCTACTATCACGACGATAACACCTACAATTACTAGAGAAATAGAAGCCATGGATGCTTCAGTTTCTCCAAATTCCTGTGCTGATGATACGCCTAGAGAATGTCCACTTGTTCCTAGCGCTAATCCACGTGCTATAGGATTAGTAATATTAAATAATTTAATCAATTTGGTACCCAGTGCATAAATAATAACACCGTTTAATATCACTGCTAATGATGTTAATTCTTTGATACCTCCAATATCTGCTGAAACTGGTAGCGCGATTGCAGTTGTCGCACCTTGAGGTAGCATTGAAGCAATAATATCATTAGAGAATTGGAATAAACCTGCGATAAGATAAATACAAACCAATGCAGCAGTTGTACCTAGTGTAATACCACCAAGAATTTGAACCCAGTATTTTTTTAATACTTCTCTACGTTTGTATAAAGGAATCGCGAAACAAATTGTTGCAGGCTCTAAGAAAAAGTTAATGATGTCGCCACCGATTTTATAATTTTCGTAACTAATACCTGTGATTTTTAAAAAGGCAATGCCCACGACCATTGAAACAAATAAGGGTGTGAATAAGAAAAAGCCGTTTGTTTTTTTAAAGAGCATTGTCGCTATAATAAAAGGAATAAGTGAAAGTAATATTCCAAAATAGGGTGTATTGATACCTAAATGTTCTATCATATTTTTTCCTCCGCTAACTTATTATGTTTTGCTTTTTTCGGTATGAATGATTTTGTAATCAACATTTGTGAGAAGAATCCAGTACATAAAAGTAATAAAAGTGTCGAGATGATTATGAGTAAAATAATAAGTATTGGGCTTGAGCTTAGTACACCGAGTGAGTTAATCACCGATACACCTGCAGGTACGAATAAGAAACCAATATTGTTTGTTAACGTAGTACCGACTTTTTCGACTTGTCCTAATTTAACAATACCTGTACATAACGCTATAAATAAAAGAACTAAACCGATAACTGATGCTGGCATAGGAATAGGCATAAAGCTTTCAATAATATTTGAAATAAGTAAAATAACTGCAATCACTAATGACTGATGGAAAAAGTTATAAGTCTTAGATGATTTATTTTGAGTCTGTTGTTTGTTTGCTTCCATAGTAAAAGCCCCCTGTATTAATCTTGACTTCATTATAAAATGAAAGCGATTTCTAAAGGGGGTTTTCCTGCGAGTTACAAATTGTTGTTGCTGAGTTGCATAAAACGACAGGTAACTATCAAGTAAGACCTATATTATTTTTAAATTGTTTCATATAAGAGCGACTGACTTGTACTTTTAACTGGTTTGACATCGTTAATTGATAAGTGTAATTAAACCAATGTTCAATCGTTTGTATATGTGATTGATTAATGATTGTAGCGCGATGTACACGCATAAACTGGTTGCCAGAAAGACGTTTTTCATAATGATTTAATGGTTCGGTAGTTTGGTAGTCTCCATTCTGTGTGTGTATTGTAGTAATTCCATTATTTACAGTTATGGCGATGATTTCGCTATGATTAATAATATGAATCCGTTCATCCACTTCGATAGGTAAGGTTGCATGGCCTTCTTCTGATTGTACTTTTGGGTTTGAAAAATGAACTGTTTGCTTTTCACTTTGATCGTTTTCAATAGAAAGTGCACGCTCAACTTTATGTATTGCTTGTGCAATACGATGTTGTTCAAAAGGTTTTAAAATATAATCTATAGCATTAAGTTCAAAGGCTTTCACCGCATAGGTATCATGTGCGGTTGCAAAAATAATAAATGGTTGTCGCTTCATTTTCTTGATTTTTTGAGCCAATTCTAAACCACTTTCATCCATTAAATTGATATCTAAAAATATGACATCATAATCATCATATAAAAGTAATTCTAAAGTTTCAGAGATTGTTTCTGATTCGTCAATTGTTTCAAAATGACGTATTTCATTTAATAGATAATGTAATTCATTTCTCGCTAACGGTTCGTCATCTACTATGATTGCTTTCATATATTTGTCTCCTTTATTAAATGATAAGGAATAGTATAGCTCACTATAGTTCCAGTTTGATTAGATTGAAAATGTAAATTAGCTTGACTGCCAAATAAACCATCTAATCTGCGATTTAAATTTTCTAATGCACTTCCAGTTCCTGATTCAGAATTAACAGTAGTTGTACCGATTATCTTTAATTTATCTTCAGAAATACCTTGTCCATTATCTTGAACGGATATATTCAATCCATCATCTGTTTGTTTAGCAATGACTTGTATAAAATTATTGGACTTTCTATTTTTAAAAGCATGCTTTACTGCATTCTCTATTAATATTTGTATTGAAAATGGAGGTACAGACGCGTTATAACAATCTCGATCAATAATAAATTCAACTTCAAATCGATCTGGATAGCGTGCTTGTTCTAATGAAAGATACGCTTTTACTTGTTGCAGTTCCTTTTCCAATGAAATCAGGTTATTGCGCGCACCTTGCAAGTTAGAACGGAAAAACTGACTTAGCTGTAATAATAATGTGCGTGCCTTTTCGCTATCTATTCTCACCATAGCTGAAATGGTGTTAATTGCATTAAAGAAGAAATGTGGATTTACTTGTGCTTGTAATGATTTGATTTCTGCATCTCTTATTAGTGCACTTTGTGTTTCTGCTTCGCCAAGTTCTAATTGGCTAGAAAAGATATCCGCTAATCCTGTTGCTAATTGTTTATCTGAATATGTTACATCATTTACATTAGTAAAATATAATTTTAAAGTGCCAACTACTTTTTCCTTAACACTTAATGGTACAACAATGGCAGCTTGTAGTGGGCAACCAGGATGATTACAACCAATTTCCTCACTAGAATAAGCCTCTTTTAAAGTGCCAGAATGAATGGCTTCTTTCGATAAATTAGTGATAATTGCTTTCTGTGCAACATGATGATCACTTGCAACACCTACATGAGTTAGAATGTCTTTTTTATTTGTGATAGCGACCGCTGAAACTTGCATTAAGTTTAAAATGATTTCGGCAGCTCGCTTTGCAGATTGCTCATTTAACCCAGAACGAAAATAAGGTAATGTTTGATTGGCTAACTGTAATACATCATGTGTTTGAATTGCTCGAGTTTCTTCTTCTTTTTTAATTGTTGAAAGAATAATTGATAAAAAGATAGCTGTTCCAATAGAATTGATAGATATCATTGGGAGTGCAATTAATTTAACAAGTGTCCAAGCATGTTCCGTGTTATTTGAAAAAATTAAAATACATAACATTTGAATGATTTCAGTAGTACCACCAATTAAGGCACCTTTCAGAATCGTAGGGTATCGACGTGCACGCATTGCTTTGTGACCAAAGTAACCAGAAACGAGTGCAATTACTATTGATGAAATTAAATAGATATATGCATCTGCACCTCCGATGTAGACACGATATAATCCTGAAATAATGGCAACAGCAATAGCAACATAAGGCCCACCTATTAATCCAGATACACCAATAGTTAATACACGTGTGTTTGCTAAGGAGGCATCTGGCGCTAAATGTTTATAGACCGCACCATTTACTACTTGGTCCCCTAATATTTGTACTCCTGTAAAATTTGATAAAATAGAGAAGCACCCAAATATAATAATAAGTTGCCATTGTGAATGACGTTGTTCACGTTCATTCATCATAGTTTTAAAATGATGAATATTCATCAATATATATGCAATTAAGATAATTAATCCTACTCGCTCTAATAATAAAATAAATAAATTAAACATAGGAACCGCCTTTGATAATCAGTTTGTAATTCTATTATACTAAAGAACTTTTACCTAATCATAGTAATGTAGTGTTCTTAAAGAATATATAGATATCATTATCTTTTGTTGAAAAATAATTTTAGATAAAGGTAAATTATATAGAAATAAAAGTAAAATTTTACATCATAAGAGCTAGTTTTTAGCATTTACTATTTCAAAGTGGTATCGTAGATATATTGGCTTAAAATAATATACTTAATTTGAAGTGATTAGATTAGGATTTAATGCTTTTTATTTTATATTTGTTTTGCCATATTTTTATAGGACTCATTTTGAAATAGATATAGACTTTTTTAGATGATTGTATTTTGCATGTTTTTAAAGGCGTGTATACCTATTTTGAAGTGCTACAGCCGTGAGATTACTTGGATATATTAGGAGGAAATTGAATTATGGAAACATCACAAACCTTTAAAGGAGATAATAAACTTCTTTTTGGGATTTTTTTAGGTGTAATAACTTTCTGGTTATTTGCATCATCATTAGTGAATATTGTACCTGATTTGGAATCATCTTTTGATGCAAATTATGGGACAATCAATGTTGCAGTCAGTCTGACGTCCTTATTATGTGGACTATTTGTCGTGGGGGCAGGTGGCCTTGCAGATAGATATGGTCGAGTGAAAATGACATATATCGGTTTGATTTTAAGTGTTATAGGCTCATTGATGATCATTATTCCTGGTTTCACACCATTATTGGTTATAGGGAGAGCAGTTCAAGGTTTATCTGCTGCATTTATCATGCCATCAACACTAGCGATTATTAATGAATATTATATTGGTCGAGAACGTCAACGTGCTTTAAGCTATTGGTCTATCGGTTCATGGGGAGGAACAGGTATATGTTCATTCTTTGGTGGAATCATGTCGACATTTATAGGTTGGAGATCAATTTTCATTATTTCTATTATTGTCGCAATCTTAGCAATGTATTTAATCAAACATACACCAGAAACGAAGGGTGTACAAACTGAACTTTCAAAACGTGCAAAATTTGATTTCGGTGGATTAGTTATTTTAATTATTTCTATGTTAAGTTTAAATTTAATTATTACTAAAACTGAAGATTATGGTCTCTTTTCAACGGCTATTATCTCCTTAATCATATTATTTATTATTTCCTTGATAGCATTTATATTGTTTGAGAATAAAATTAAAAATCCTTTAATTGATTTTAAACTATTTAAACACAAAGGTTACAGTGGTGCAGTGGTTTCTAACTTCTTACTTAATGCTGTTGCAGGTACTTTAATAGTGGCGAATACTTATTTCCAATCGGGATTACATTTTAGTTCGTTCCAATCTGGTGTAATGACAATAACTTATTTAATTGCAGTACTTGTCATGATTCGTGTAGGTGAAAAAATCCTTCAATCAGTGGGACCTAAACGTCCAATGTTAATTGGTGCAGCCCTTAATGCAGTGGGTATTGTTATGATTTCTCTGACATTTTTACCAACAGTACCTTATGTCATTATGTGTGTATTAGGCTATCTTGTATACGGAGTAGGTCTAGGATTATATGCTACGCCGTCAACAGACACAGCAGTATCTACTGCGCCTGAAGATAAAGTTGGTGTCGCTTCAGGAGTTTATAAAATGGCTTCTTCTTTAGGGAACTCATTTGGTGTTGCTATATCTGGTTCGTTATTTAGTGTAATGACTGCAGTATACAATATTCATGTTGGTGCAATGTATGGCTTATTATTTAATGCTGTATTAGCGATTATTGCATTTATCGCAGTATACTTATTAGTACCTAAAAGTCAGTACAATAATTAATACGAAATAGAAAATAATCGAAAAGGCTCGAATTAGACAATACGTTTAATTCGAGCTTTTTTTGCTATATAAATAAAAAAATTGAATTTACATTTGAGCTTAACCTAACGACATGGATTACTAATGAATATGAAAAGGTGGTGCACAGTTTTTAAGAAATTCAATTGTGCATTGGCTAAGTATAATAGAATAATTGAATGAGATACATTGAGCAAACAATAACAAAAAATTTGTGGTGATTTATGATAGAGATGTTAGTATACAGAAAAGGACTAGTCCATATTTTCATAATAAGTGTATATTTTCGAGTAAAAAGTTATAATAAATTGCATATGAAAAATAATCCATATTATAATTTAATAAATGTATACAAGGGGGCTTTTTATGAAGAAATTATTATGGCAAACCTCTGAAGATAGACAGGATTTGTTACTAAGACTCGTGAATCATCAAACGGTTACAAATACAGAAGGGGAACTTACTTTTTCGAGTTTTGTTAAACAATTATTATTACAGCTTAATTATTTTCAATCCAATAAATCGCACATTTATTCAGCACAAACTGAGGATGATAAAGAAGCAATAATTGCATTTTATCAATCTCCAACTTCACAAAAGACAATTACTTTAATTAGTCATTATGATACTGTTGGCGTGGAAGATTACAGTGTTTTTCAAAACGAATCAACAGATCCTGAAGCTTTAGCTGAAATTTTCAAACAATATAATAATTACTTAAGTGATGAAGCAATCGAAGATTTAAATAATGAAACATATTTATTCGGTAGAGGAACAATGGATATGAAAGCAGGCTTGATGTTGCATTTATCATTAATAGAATTGGCAACAGTTGAAGCGTGGGATATTAATTTAATATTAATTACTGTGCCAGACGAAGAAGTGAATTCTTCTGGTATGCGTAAAGCCGTAGAAGTATTAGCACAACTGAAAGCACAATATAAGCTTGATATTCAGCTTCATTTAAATAGTGAACCAACCTTCCAACAAAGTGGTCAAGAAGCAGCACATTATATCTATTCTGGTTCAATTGGGAAAATTATGCCAGGTGTTTTATGTTATGGCAAAGAAACCCATGTAGGCAATCCCTTTGAAGGGGTTAGCTCTAATTATATGATGAGTTACATTAATCAAGCTATTGAATACAATACAGATTTTAAAGAAACTTTTGAGCATGAATCTACACCAGTGCCAGTATCGCTTATGAGTAAAGACAACAAGGAAACATATGATGTGCAAACACCTTTTAGAACATATAGTTTATATAATTTATTTTTATTTAAAAAAATGCCTAATCAAGTATATCGACAATTTATTGATACGGTCATCCATGCCGTGGAACATTGTGAAAATAATTTATTAAAAATTTTAGAAGCAGAAAACTTACCATTCGAAACAAAAATTAACGTATTAACATATGAACAACTACAAGATTATGCAATTCAACATTATGGTGAGTCAAAGGTAACCAATATCATTGACGAAGCAATCAAAAGTACAACTGAAATTTATTTACAAGGTGTTGTTGTTGTAGATGCACTTGTTCAATTATGCAAAGAGATCACACCAGCAGTAGTAACATTTTTTGCAACGCCTTATTATCCTGCAGTAAATGCATCAAATGATGAGGTTATCAATACGACGATTGACCATGTAAAGGAAACGCTGAAAGTTAAATATAATCGTAAAAGTCATCATATTCATTATTTTAATGGAATTAGTGATTCAAGCTATTTAAAATTTGATGGAAACTTAGAGCAAATGAAAGTATATGAGCGTAACGCGCCTAATTTTAATCGGACATATACAATACCATTTAAAGATATTAAGGCGATCAGCGCACCTACATTATTATGTGGTCCAATTGGTAAGGATGCGCACAAAGTAAGCGAAAGACTACATAAAAGTAGTGCATTTGAAGAATTGCCAGTGCTATTAAAAGGAATCATACAACAATTTTTATAATTAGATTTTTAAAATTTATTGTGCATGGAATCGTATTGAAACGGGTATTAACATGAAGTACAATATCTTCGTCTTTGAAGCAAATGCAAGGAAAAATGGGGTGGTTGCAAAATGTTAGAAGCATATAAGGATTTTTGGAGAAGGTATGTTGATTTTAAAGGGAAGTCAAATCGCGTAGCGTTTTGGACCCCTGTATTAATACATATTATAGTAATATTCTTGGTAGCTTTAATTGGAATAATTAGTTTTATCAGTGGTGGCTTTATTATTAGTGTTATACTTTCAGCAATAATTGGTATTTTTGGTTTAGCAATGATTGTTCCAATGATAGCAGTAACAATGAGACGATTTTATGATGCAGGTAGGAAGCGTATCACAGCAATTATCTTAATTATATTTTCAATAGTTATCAATATCTTATTTGATATTATTCAAGTCAATAGTATTGCAATTTTCTTGAATATAATTGAGTTAATAAGTACGATTATACTCATTTATATAACGTTACTTCCTTCTAAACATGTAGCAGAAGAAGATTTAAAATGGCTATAGTATGTATAATCTATTAAAGTAATATATTATTTTCCCTTTTACTTAAATTTAATACGAGAGTAAAAGGGATTTTTCTTTTTAATTATATAAAAATGGGTGATATAGAATGAAAGTGTTAGTCACGGGTTTTGATTCGTTCGGGAAAGAAACTTTAAATCCTTCTTGGGAAGCGATTAAGTTATTACCTGATAATATTGGTGAGCATAGAATCGAAAAGTTGAAATTACCAACTGTTTTCCATAAATCTCAAACGTTGATTGAGTCTAAATTACAAAGTGATGTCTATCACATTGTGTTATCAGTAGGACAAGCTGGAGGCAGATTCGAAATAACTCCAGAACGTGTAGGCATTAATATCGATGATGCAAGTATCGCTGATAACGAAGGACAGCAACCAATTGATAAGATTATTCAAATGGATGGCGCGTCTGCGTATTTTTCTAATTTACCTGTAAAGCGAATGACTGAAGCGATGAAATCAAAAGGTATACCTGCATCCTTGTCTAATACGGCAGGTACGTTTGTTTGCAATCACGTTTTGTATCAGTTGGGTTATTTGCAAGATAAAAAATTTCCTAACCTAAAATTTGGCTTTATTCATGTTCCATTTATTCCAAAACAGGTCATAAATAAAGTGAATGAGCCGTCAATGTCACTTAATACAATCGTCAAGGGATTAACCGTAGCCATTGAAGCGGCATTGGTATTATCTGAAGATATTCATATTTCATTAGGAAAAATAAATTAATATAGTTAAAAGAAAAAGCGATTAGGAAATTTGTAAACGTCCTAATCGCTTTTATATTTAATTATCGTGCTCTTGTCTTATATAATTCATTTGTATCTCGTTATACATTTTACCAAAGTATATTGGTTGACGTGCGTCGGTTTTTTTAAAGCCTATTTGTTCATAGAAGTGTATAGCATTATCGTTCTCTTCAACCACCCACAGTGTAACATTATCTGGAAATGAAAGTTCAAGGGCGCGTTGAGTTAAAGCAAACCCAATCATTTGGTGTTGATAATCTTCCAATAGATAGAGTGCAAATATTTCACTCCAGTCGTCTGTTGAAGTTGGGTGATCAACCTTACCATATGAAATAAAGCCCACGACCTCATTATCTACTACAGCAACTAAAGTAGGTACATCATGTCGTGTGGATTTTTTAATAAATTGTTCCTTGTCGAGGTTTTTTAGGTAATCATTTACTGAAATATCGTTATAAGTTTCCAACCAACTTTCGTAATGGACAATGGCTTTACCTTGTTTATCAACTTCTGTTAAAGGTCTAATTGTAAATTCCATACAATACCCCCTTACTTTATAAATTGTTTACATTATAGCACCAATAAATTAAAAAAAGAAACTATTAAATTTATTTAGAAATTTATTTATGTTTTAATCTGTATGTTACTGTTGCTTTATTATTCTGGTGTTTGTATTAGTTCATTTTTTAATAAACTTGCTTCAATTTGGGCCTTTTGACGATAATATTTATGTGCGAAATGCATTTGTATAATCAAAAATATACCGCCTACTGTCCAGTATAAACCTAAAGCTGCTGCAGAGTGTAATGAAATATAAGTGATGAAGATAGGTGATAATACCATTAAAACATAGTAACTTGTTCTTTGATCTTTAGGGTAATGTCTTGAATTTACTAAGGGTTGGAAGAAATATACGATTGCCGCAATGAGAGAAATCCATAAATTAGGTTCTGTTAAATTAAACCAAAGGAAGTGAGGGTAACGATCAATACCATCACTACTTGGATATTTCAATGTGATGATCAAACCATATAAGATAGGTAGTTGGATTAATATAGGTAGACAGCCAATCATATTTTTATATGGGTTGATATCGTATTTTTTATATAAATTAACCAGGTCCTGATTATACTTCGATTTATCCTCTTGTGATTTTGCGTCTTTGATATGTTTTCTTAAATGATCAATTTCTGGCTTAACGACTTTTGTTTTTTCACGTATCATATGCATATTTTTAACTTGCATAACCATAAATGGTAATAGAATTAACCTGATGATAACCACAATCGTAATAATTGCTAGTCCATAGTTTTCACCATATAAATGGCCTAGACTATGCAATAACCAGTCAATTGGTTTTACAAAAATTAGATTAAATAAACTTTGATGTTGCTGATTGTCTGAATTATCGCAAGCTGTTAATAAAATAGGAATGAATAACAAAATAAACCATCTACGCTGCATTCAAAGTGTCCTCCAAATTATATTTTTTCAAATATAACTTTAACACAATTAAATCTTTTGATTAAGTACATTTAATATATACCTATTTTGGTTTGTTTTTTTGAATAACCGGAAATTATTTCGTTATTAAATCATTTTTTAAGAAAAATACTACATAAAAAAGCCTGGGGTATTATTATCATACCTCAGGCTATATTAATGTTTTTTGAAAATTGATTTTGCTTTAACTATTGCAAGTAAAATTATTGAGATTCGTTTGCAAATACAATTTCGTTATAGTTTATATTTTCTCTTATTTGTGCTGCTATAGTTGCATCTATTTGGTTATTATTGATAAGTTCATCTAAATAATATCTCTGTAAATATAAACTTTCTAATTTTAATGGTTGAACAGTTGCAACGACTGGATAGTTATTACGCTTATTTTGTCTACGACGGATTGTGCGTAAACGTGTATAGTATTGATTTAATACGATACTAACTTCCAATATATTGTCTTTATTTTGCTCAGCTTTCAATGCTAAGGTCACATGATGATGAACAATGCGCATTACCTTTTGTACTTCTAGGAAGCTTGTTTTGAATTGATCTAATTGTGATTGATCAATACTACGTTTTGCTCTAATACGTAATATTAGCATTTTGAAAAATACTTTTAATTTTTGGACTGCAGTGGCCTCTTTATATTGCCTAGATGATTCTAAAGCAGAACGATAGTTGAGTATTGTTTGCCTGTCTATTTTATTAGATTCAATTAATTTTTCTAATACTTCAGTTTCTTTTTCGCTTGCAAGGAGCTCTAATCGTTTAACTTCTTTTGTATTTTTACTCTCAGGTGTCATCTGTAGTAAGAAAAAGAGTTCATCAAAATATTCTGAGATGAGAGAATTACAGTTTACAGATTTGTCTTCTTTGGAGCGCTGTTTTAAATTACTAATCACATTCTCGATGATGTAAGTCTTAGCTGCAGCATAAGACATTGATTTAGATTCAATACGTTTTTCTGATGGTGTGATTAATGGCAAAATAATTTGTGCAAGAATTAAACTGATCAACACCATTAGGGATGCAATAAATAATAAATCATTTTTAAATTCAAACTTTTGATTTGCCAAAAGTAAGGACGGCAAGGTTAAAGCCATGGATAATGAAATGGTACCGTGAATGCCACACATCGTCATAATAAAAGCATAGTGTAATCGCTTAGGTGGCGCTTCTTCTTGGTCATCTAAATAGGATTGGATATTGTTTGGGTAATAGAATGATTTAAATAAAATATAAACCCAAATAAATCGAAATACATAAATGGCAAGTGCAATCATCAATGTAGTAATAATTAAAAATTTAATGTTTTCTGGTTCCTTACTTACAATTTCTCCAACGACATTTGGAACAATAAAGCCAAGTACAACAAAAACAAATCCATTTAATGCATAACTTAATGTGTTCCATATTTGATTGTAGTTCATTTGTAATTCAGTTTGTGCTCGAATTAAACGCTCTCTTTCAAACCCATGTAGTAAACCAGCAATAACAACCGCTATAATACCTGATGCATGTACTTCTTCTGCTAATAAATAAACAGCAAAGGGTGTTAAAAGTTGAATGAAAATCATTGTATTACTATCTTTTAAACCTTTGTGCATCGATAAGAAAATACGCAATCGTACAATAACAAAGCCGAAGATAATGCCTATTAATACACCTAATATTGTAGAGATGATGAATTGTTCTATAGCATCAAAAGCAGAAAAAGCACCAGTAACTAAAGCAGCGACCGCTATTTTAAATGATATAATACCTGCTGCATCATTAAGTAACGATTCTCCTTCTAAAATTGATATCGCACCTTTAGGTAATACTTTGCCTTTAGTAATGGCTTGTACAGCAACAGCATCTGTTGGACAGAGAATTGCTGCAATAGCAAATGCAGCTGGCATTGGTAAATCTGCCCAAATCCAATGAATGAAGTATCCAACACCTATAACTGTTGTGAATACTAAGCCCATTGCCATTAAAATGATTGGTTTACGATACTCCAATAATTTGGTTCTAGATACGTGTGCACCTTCAACAAATAACAGTGGTGCAATAACTGCCATCATAAACACTTCAGAATCAAATTGAAAATGTACGGGTATAGGTAGTATGTATAATCCCACACCTAAAGCAATTTGAATAAATGCTGTAGGTATTTTGGGATATCTATTATGTATGATTGAGCTGATTACAACAGCCACAATAAATATTAGAAATGCTTCTAGTAAAATCATGATATCCATCCTTAATCTATTTTATTGTTATAAATTTTACCATTTTTTTATAAATATAGGTAATGAAAATATTTTGAGATTACTTGTTATTAGCATACTTGGAGGCCTATTTTTCATGAGTTAAATAGTTATAAATAATAAAACGGCTATGGCATAATAGATGTGTTAAAAATTAAAGGAAAGTGATAAATAATGAATATTGGAGTTATTTCTGATTTACATGTAGATCGTCATCAAACATTAAAACCTAACGATTATTTAACTGTCTTATTAAATTTGATTAATGAAAAAAATATTGAACTCTTATTAATTGCTGGAGATATATCAAATAGTTATAAA
Organism: Staphylococcus sp. ACRSN; assembly: GCF_022346615.1. Lineage (GTDB taxonomy): Bacteria > Bacillota > Bacilli > Staphylococcales > Staphylococcaceae > Staphylococcus. The sequence goes on from NZ_JAKRNS010000002.1 coordinate 132,758, forward strand.
TTAACTGCTCAATTTATTAATGATATAGAACGTGAATCAGGGAAAAAGGTTTTATTTATTCCGGGGAACCATGATTATTGGACGACTGACAATGATGCAAGTTCTGTTGAAATTTTAGAATTTTATATGAATATGAAACAATGCTTGATTGGTAAACCATATGTGATAAATGGTGACTGGGCAATTGTAGGCAATACAGGATGGTATGATTACACTTATGCTGATCCTAAGTTCTCATTAGAAAAAATAGAAAAAAGAAAATATTATGGTGCGACATGGCAAGATAAAGTGAAAATTGATTGGTCAATTGAAGATAGGAAGTTATCCATGATTGCGGCTCAACAAACAATAAAAGATATCGAACAAGTAAAAGATAAGAAAGTAATACTAATGACGCATATTGTTACACATCCCAAGTTTGCAGTACCAACACCACATCGACTATTTGATTATTTTAATGCATTTATAGGTACGTCTGATTTTAATCGTATCTATCAAAACTATAATGTTCAATATAGTATTATGGGGCACGTACATTTTAGAAATGCATTTAATGAACAAGGCGTAGCCTATATCTGCCCATGTTTAGGCTATCAACGAGAATGGCGAACTGCTGAAATCGAAAATGAAATGAGACATGCATTATATCAGTTCGCCATTTAAACTTTAACTACATTATATAATAAACTTAGTTAGATTTTGTTGGGTTTATATAAAAATTCATTCTGCCAGGAGCATTATAACTTGCTTCTAATTTAGCTTTTTCGATTTTTATTATTTGTTGTTTGTTAGGAATAAGTGCAGGTAGAATGACAAATTTTGATAAATGAGACCATAACGGATCAATATAATAATAGTGTGTCTTATCATAGCCAATTAATAATGTAATATGAATATTGGACACAAATTTAGTCGGACGATCATCAACTTTAAATGTACGTCGATATGGACGTTGACCTAGTACAGTATGATAAATTGCTACAGGTTGCCCTTGATCTAGCACTTTGCAAAGGTCATTAATAGTGGCGCCTGTACCGTCAATCATATTTGGATGGTAATGACGTAAATGTGGTACTAAAGCACTTGGGAAAATAGTTTGATGATAACCAAATTTAATCCAAAGATGATGTCCGACATAACCTTTATATGGATTGTTTTGATGTTTTGGCCAATGCTTCATGATTTTAGTGGCAGGAATTTTAATTTGATTGAATTGAAGCATCATGGCAGACACAACACCCTCACACCCCATAATCATAGGGATAGGAAAGAGTTGACTAATAGGTTTTACTGGTAATTTAATTTGATTCATGATGTTCAATCACTCCTTGGCATAGTTAAGATTAATCTCAAATTTACTAATATTATATATTGATGTTGTGATTTTTAATATTAAAAAGCTTTGTTATGAATATGGAAATGGATATTAATAAAATTACTTTATTCAATCGATTGTATAAGATAACTAGATAGTAAATATTAAAAAAGGTGAAAACTACGTGTGATATAAAATTTATATCACATGTATGTTTCCACCAAAGCTATATTAATTATTTTGTTTTTGGAAGTATTTTAATGATATTTCTAAACCTATAATCAATAGTGCTGTAATAATTAAAACTGTAATATAAGGTAATGTATTATATTCACCTTTTATTCCAATTAAGGGTGCCATAATACCACCCAAAATAAATTGGAATAAGCCTAATAAGCTAGATGCATTACCACTTCCACCTGTCCGAGACTCCATTGCAAGTGCGAAACTAAGTGGACCAATTCCAGTAACCGGGCAGACATTCAAGAAGAATGCGATAACAAGCACCCATAGAGGTAAATGCAAGGTTAGTGAAATAACAATGAGTATTACACCTGTCAGCTGTATAGTTGTGAGCGCGATAAGTAAAAAATAACGATTGAAGCGCTCAACCAATTTAGCAGTAACTTGGCTCATTATTATTAAGCCAATACCATTCACCGCAAATAAAAAACTAAACTGCTGTGGTGTCATTTCATATATTTTCTGGGTAATAAATGGAGCTGCTGATGAAAAACTAAACAGCATAACATAGGTTAGACCCTGTAATAACATTGGTAATATAAATGCGGGTGTTTTTAATAAACTACCAAAATCTTTAAAAATAGCTCCGAAATTGAGCTTTGATAATTCGTTAGTACGTGTTTCTTCCATTTTGAAAATGGCGAATACGAGAATAAGTAAACTGACAACTGTTAAAATTAAAAATATAGCTTGCCAATTTGCTACTGCCAATGCATAGCCACCAACTAATGGTGCTAGAATTGTGATGATGCCATTGACTACTAATAGCGATGCTAGTCCTTTTGCTAATGTTTTCCCTTTATGTTGATCGCCGATTGATGCCTTCGCAATCACAATTGCACCACCACCAGTAAGTCCTTGGATTAAACGTAAAATAAGTAATCCAGTCATAGAGGTAGTAAAAATAGCAATAAATGAAGCAATAGCATATATTGTAATAATAATGAGTGCAATTTTTTTTCGGCCAAAAGCATCGGATAATGGTCCAAATGTAAATTGTCCTAAAGCAAGTCCGATCATAGCAAATGAGAGTGATAGTTGTGCTTCAGAGGCTGTTGTACTAAAATCACTTTGAACACTTGGCAATGATGGTACATACATATCTATAGTCAATGGACCGAAAGTTGTCATAACACCTAGTACGATTATAATCATTATAGGTAGTTGACGGGATGAAGTTTTATCCATATTGAGTACTCCTTTGTAATACTTTCTAATGCTTTATTATATACATGTTTTATAACTTTGTAACTAGGTAATTGTCTCATTTATAGACGGCTTACAAATTACTATAATCTGTTTTAATTAGTATAGTAGTTATAGTAACTTAAAAATTTATGTTTATATGTTTACAAGTTATGAAAATAGTAAATAATTAATTGACTAATATAAAGAGGTAATACGATGCATTTAACGAAAACACATTATGAACTTATAAAATTTGTAATTGTCGGTGGTATCAACACGCTAGATTATTATATTGTTTATTTATTATTATTAAAATTTATTGGTTGGAATTATTTAATCAGTCATATTTTGGGGTTTGTTGTAAGTTTTATTATTTCTTATTATTTAAACTGTTATTTCGTTTATAAAGTAACGCCAACGTGGAAAAAGTTTATTCAATTTCCTATAACGCAAGTTATTAATATGGGAATGCAAACATTATTGTTGTATATTTTCGTTCAATGGTTTCATATTTCTTCAATCATTGCACCTTTTGCAGGTCTGATTATTACTATTCCAATTACTTTTATGCTTTCTAAATATATTTTAAAAGATGAGTAAAAGAGGAGAATGAACCTTAATCATATAAGGGGAGTGCTCCTTTTATTTTTGCGCAATTTAATATTAATTATTAGGAAAGGCTAAAAAAATATTTTGATATAAATTATTAAATAATTTTAGAATAAAAAACATTGTAAATATGCTGGTAATGAGCGATAATAAATATCCAATAATAATTAAGGTGGTCTATATCATGTCTCATTTGGAAAACTTGAAAATTGCTCAAAGAGGTGCATATCTCAGTTTAGTCGTTTATATTTTATTATCTATAGCAAAGTATACAGTAGGTTATTTATATAATTCGGCAGCGGTAAGAGCAGATAGTTTAAACAATATGACAGATATTATCGTTTCCTTAGCGGTAATCATTGGCTTGAAAATTTCTATCAAACCTGCTGATAAAAACCACCCATACGGACATTTGAAATCAGAAAACATCTCCACGTTATTAGTTTCATTTATTATAATGTTTGTGGGTATACAAGTTGTAATTGAAAATCTACCTAATATTTTTTCTAATGAGCATCATACTCCGAATATCGTAACGATTTATGTCAGTGTCATTAGTGGATTAATCATGTTTGGTGTCTATGTAATCAATCAAAAACTAGCTAAACGTACAAATAGTAGTTCGCTTAATTCGGCAGCAAAAGATAATTTATCAGATGCGCTTGTCAGTATTGGTACAGCGATAGGCTTAATATTTACTCAATTTGGATTACCTATTATTGATACAATTTTAGCAACTATATTAGGTTTATTAATCATTTATACAGGTTATGGCATTTTCAAAGAATCTATCTTTACTTTGAGTGATGGCTTTAATGAGCAAGAATTAGAAGACTATAGAAATTATGTACTCGATATCGAAGATGTAATTGATGTTCAAAATATTAAGGGGCGTTATCACGGTAGCAGCGTTTTTGTAGATGTAACAATTGTTGTTGAATCTAACTTATCATTAGAAGATGCACATCACATTTGTGATGCAGTAGAGCAACATATGCATGAAAAGGGCATCTCTTCGGTCTATGTGCATCCAGAACCACAATCAATTCAAGCAGATTAATTAAATATTAAAATAGAAAGTGGGACAGAAATTCAATTTTTACAAATGATTTCTGTCCCACATTTTTTATAATTATCTATTTTTAATCATAGTTAGTATATGAGGTCTTATTTCAAATAAGCATATTCAATTATTTGAAATAATTGAGCTTACCACCAACCGTTAGCAATATGGAATTGAACAGCGCCATCTATAGAACCATAACGATCTTCAGCGTACTGAATCATTCCTTTTGTTTGCTCTTCAACTGAACCTGTACCCCATGCTTCTTTAGTTTGACCTAGACCTTTATATCCAAGTTCATTTACAGCGTCAGGATTACCACTTGATTCTGGCATTACGACATTATCCCATAGTGATTTTGTGCCACCAGCTTGGATGAATTCATTGTAAACGTCATTAGTAGATTGGCTTGCTGTAGCAGTTTCTGCAGCATCAGCTGTTGATACATTTGCAGTTGCACCAAATCCTGTTGCAGCGATTGTAAGTGATGCAAATGATGCTAATAATAGTTTTTTCATTAAAAGTTCCTCCTAAATTAAATATAATCCATTCGTCTAACAAGGGATTATTCAATACTAAAATTTGTCTTTGGCTAATTTGTATTTTAATGACCGAATGTTTATTTCGATTTAACGTTATTCACTATAACATCTATAAATAGTGCTTAGGTTACAGAAAAATAAAAATAGAATTTCATTTATGAATAAAAGAATACAATTATTTCAATAAGTAGTGTAAATTGTTATAATCTAAATGTGTAGTAACGATACTAAAAACGGGAATAACTGATTGTGTAAGCATAAATAGAGAAGAGATATCGTGATATATAAATGTAATATTTCTGTAAATATCGTTCAAGACCAATATATTAAGGAGTGAATATATAATATGCCAAAGTTAATTTTATGTAGACATGGACAAAGTGAATGGAATGCTAAAAATTTATTTACAGGATGGGCAGATGTGGATTTATCAGATCAAGGTCGAAATGAGGCAATTACTTCTGGCCAAAAATTAAAACAGCAAAACATTGAAATCGATATTGTATTTACATCATTATTAGAAAGAGCGATTAAAACGACATATCATTTATTGTCAGAATCAAATCAACTGTTTATTCCTGTAGTAAAAACATGGCGATTAAATGAGCGTCATTATGGTGGTTTACAAGGTTTAAATAAAGATAGTGCTAAGGAAGAGTATGGAGAAGAACAAGTTCATATATGGAGACGTTCTTATGATGTTGCACCTCCTCAACAAAGTGAGAAGCAAAGAAATGATTATTTAACAGATAAAAAATATGAACATTTAGATAGAAGGATAATGCCTGAATCTGAAAGTTTAAAGGACACGCTTGAACGCGTCATACCATACTGGAATGATCAAATTTCACAACAGTTGTTAGATGGTAAAACTGTGCTTGTATCAGCACATGGGAATTCATTACGTGCATTAATTAAATATCTTGAAAATGTTTCAGATGAAGATATTATCGGTTATGAAATTAAAACTGGTGCACCATTGATTTATGAATTAACAGATGATTTAAAAGTAATTGATAAATATTATCTCTAAAATGAATTGAATGCGTAATTTCATTTATAGAAATCAATTTTTATATGTTAGATTGAGAAGTTAAAAATAAATATTTGGGAACATTAAAAAAACAGGCTGGGACGTTAAATAATGTCTCAGCCTATATCATAGGTTCCTATGATGAATAAAAGCATTCATTATGTAGAGCATTCGCTATAAAAGATACTTTTATTAAAAGTGTGGATAAATTTTAGAAACATATATGTTGTTCGAATCTTTTTAACATATTTTAAGAATTAGAGAAAATAAGGATAAACATTAATTGAAGTGAGGAATTATTTATTACGTTTATGTTGTTTTATAATTTTTAAAGCACGTTTTCGTGTTTTGATGTTCGGACTATTCAAATTACGACGCGCTGTCTGTAAATCTAATTTCATGACTACGACCTCCTTAATCTGATTTTATTATGAAGGAAAACTCTAAGTTTGTAAATAGTAATCATTACGATTTGTTGAATATATTTTCTTTTTAATAAATTTATGTAAATTAGAAGCTTATCATATGAATTGCAGTAGAAAAATATGTATAATTCATAGTTATGTTGTCCTATGGGATAAGATAGTTAAATAGGAAAAGGAGAAGTATATGACACAGAAAACAAGAATCATAATGGTTATCACAATGTTATTTGGTGGCTTTTTTGGTTTACTTAATGAAACGTTACTCACGACTGCTCTACCAAGTATAATGAGAGAATTTAACATAGATTATACAAAAGTACAGTGGCTAACAACTGCATTTTTATTAGTCAATGGTGTTGTTATTCCATTATCTGCAATGGTGATTCAGAGATATTCTACGCGACAAGTCTTTTTAACTGCAATTCTAATATTTTTAGGAGGAACAATTGTTGCAGCATTTAGTCCTAATTTCCAAATATTGTTAATCGCACGAATCATTCAAGCTTTAGGTTCTGGTATTATGATGCCATTAATGATGACGACAATTTTAGATGTGTTCGAACCTCACGAAAGAGGGAAATACATGGGAATCTTCGGTTTAGTCATTGGTTTAGCACCAGCAATTGGTCCAACATTATCAGGTTACTTAGTTGAATACTTAGACTGGAGAGCATTATTCTATGTCGTAGCACCAGTTGCACTGCTAACGTTCTTGGCATCAACTAAGTATGTGGTCAATGTTGGGACAAATAGACGTGTTCCAATTGATTTCTTATCAATCATATTATCCGTCTTAGGGTTTGGCGGCGTATTATATGGAACAAGTTCTATATCGAGAGATGGGTGGAATGATCCCGTAGTCTTAACAACGATTATTGGTGGAATTATTCTAGTGGCTTTATTTATTTTCAGACAAACAAGGTTATCAACACCCTTACTTGATTTTTCTGTTTTTAAAAATAGTCAATTTGCAGTAGGTATTACAATCATGGGCTTTACCATGATTTCGATGATTGGTTCAGAGACTATACTGCCAATGTTTGTTCAAAATATAATGAAAGATAGTGCTTTACAATCTGGATTAATATTACTTCCAGGAGCTATTGTTATGGGAATTATGTCTGTAATATCAGGTATTTTATTTGATAAATTTGGTGCGAAAATTTTGGGCATTATCGGAATGGTTATTGTCATTGTGACAAGCTCTTTCTTCGTCTTTATGGATGGAGAGACTTCATCATTAACACTTACTATCGTTTATGGTGTTCGTATGATAGGTATCGCGTTAAGTCTAATGCCACTGATGACATATACAATGAACCAATTACCTCAAGAGATGAATGCACACGGTTCATCTATGACAAATACGGTTCAACAAATTGCAGCATCCATAGGTACTGCTGGATTGATTACTACAATGAGTCAAGTATCTAAAAACTTCACACCTGAAATGAGTAATTATAAAGGTATGAATAAGAAAGAAATGGCGATAAATATACAACATGATGCACTGTTAAGTGGTTACCATGGGGCATTCTGGTTTGCAATCATAATTTCAATCATTAGCTTGATTTGTGTATTTATGCTAAAAAGTAAGAAAAAACTAGATGCAGAGTAATTGATAGCATTGAACAAAATATAATAGCTGGTAAAACTTCTGATATAATATGGTAGAAGTTTTATCAGTTATTATTTTTTTAGCAGTAATTTCACCTTGCAGGTTTGTAAAAAGAAAGTGGTGGTAAATATGGAACACTATATGAAATTAAATGATAGTCCTTTCCAGTCTGTAAAAAGGGGTGTGAAAACAATTGAAATTCGGCTCAATGATGAAAAAAGACAACAGATTCAACATGGAGATAAAATTGTATTTACCAATCTTTCTACCTCAGAAACGGAACGGGTTAAAGTGATCGCAATTAAAAAATATGATACGTTTCAGGCACTGTTAAAAGATTTTACTAATGTTGAAGTTGGCTTCAGTGAAGAAATGCAACTGTCACAAAAATTAGCTCAAATATATCAAATATATACACAGACTAGTGAACTTGAATATGGTGCTTTAGCAATTAAAATAGAACGTAGCATATAAACAATTAATAATAAATTACCTAAAGCAAACCAATGACTTTAATGAAGTTGGTTTGTTTTTTAGAATTGCAACTGGTAAAACAAATTTGTAAGAAAGATACATTCAAAAGACAGGTACTACATAAAAAAGTACAAAAAACCTGCCAACAATGTAATAACAATGTTAGCAGGTAATATTAATGTCATATTCTACTCGCAGTAATCAGGTTAATTTAGTTATAATTTGCCAATTAACTTACCAATTTTGTATACGAGTGGATGAATTGGTTTAACAAAATCACCAATATATTCATGTACATGCGCATTAAAGCCTTTTTTAAATTGTTGTACACCAAAGTCTTCGGCATTATCGCTAAAGTCACCGGTAATACCGTAAAAATTATAAGAATCGATATTATGCGCTTTGGCGAATTTAATCATTTCCCACTGCAATTTGTACGCACCCATATAAGCGTTATACATAGGATTAGATCCACTGGATAAATAATAAACTTCATGATCATTGTATATATAAATCGCAGAAGCTAAGTCTAAAATAGTACCATCTGTATCAATTGTTTGTTGAGTATCATCTATTTTACGTTGTGTACTATTGATTTGCTGCGTTAATTGCGTGTGCTTGGTTTTTTGCTTTTTCGAATTAGGACTTTCTTGCAAGGCTTTTTCTACTTCTACTAATTCAGATTGAAGTTCAGCATGCTTTGTTTTTAAACTATCAAGATATTCCTTCAAATCAATATAAGCTAATTGTAGAAAAGCATTTCCTTTATAGGCTTTTTGTAAGGCTTCGAAATAGGGTTCATCACGAAATGAAAAACCGTGTTTTTCCTCAGCCATTTTAAATAATTTGAAAAAACGATTTGTTTCTTCAATAGGTAAAGTAGTAACTTTCACACCCATTTCTTCAGTACGTTTGATATTTCGGCGCGTTTGATAATCCATTTCTTTAAGTAATTGGTTAGGTGTTTTATCTTTTAAATCTAAAACAGAATGCCAACGAATCTGGCTTGTTTGAGAGTAACCTACACTATAACCTTGATGTTGATATCCTAGTTGATTCAATGTTGGAATTAAACTTCTATTGTCAAAAGACTTTAAAATTTCGCCATCAGCATTGCGTATATTTTCTAATATATATGGATCTAGTAAGACGTAAAGACAGTTATGTTTTTTTAGATACGCTGTAAGTGATTTAAAATAAAAGTCTACAAGTGCGATATTGTTATAATCCATCACAGGTCCACGTTGGCTATAAAAATATTTAAAGAACTTTAAAGCTCGTGCTTCGGTAAACATACCGGCAGCAATAACTTCATTATCATCATTTTTTACACCAAGAAGATGGGCATCGCCTTGAATTTGATTACGAGAGTTAAAATAAACACGTGTTTGTGTGTAATGAGAAAAGTTATTTTGTGTAAATTTTTCGAACTCTTCGGGGGTAATATTCACAAATTGCATATAGTTTATTTTCCTCCTTAAAAAACCAACTTAAAAATTTCTTATTAAGTTGATTGGCATATAACTATTATACCAAATATGAATTGTAATAGCATATTATAAACTAATCATTACAACTAAAGTTTGAGGTATTATAATTAGATAGTTATATGTTAAATTAATATAGAAGAATTTAAGTATTCATTGTATGATATTATGTACGGATTTAAAATGTATACTAATGTAAGTGTTAAAGGGTAATAGGAGATGTTTTAAATGAAAAAGTTATTCGTTATGGCGGTAGCCATTTTAATGATTGCAACTGCTTGTAGTAGTGGCAAATATGCAGATAAAATAGATAAAGCTTCTAATAAACAGCAAAAATATCAAACTCATTTACATAAAGACCACAAAGAAGACGTAGATAAGAAATTTGATAAAAAAGAAGCAAATATCTATGTGTTTGATGATGGCAAATATGTAATGATTGCTTATAAGCCTTTAAAAAATGATGCTGAAGCACAGTATTTTACTTATCAATTTAAAGATGGTAAAGCAAAATATTTAAAAGCATTTAATTCAAAAGGCTATTATCAAAAACATAAAGAAGATGCTGATTATGAAGAAGAGAATATGAACTTAAATGAATAGTTTATTTTAATGTATGAAACAACAAACGAGGTGTGCACAACAAATATGAAAAAACTATGGATGAGTTTGAGCTTGCTAGCATGCATTATATTATTGTCAGCTTGTGGTAACAGTGACAATGTACATAAAGATGATAAAGTAGATAAAGATGGAAAAATAAGAATTATCGAGTACGGTGACTTTAAATGCCCATATTGTAAAAAAGTAGAAAATAAAGTTATGCCAAAGTTAAAGCACGAATACATTGATAAAGGAAAAGTTAACTATCAATTTGTAAATATGGCATTTTTAGGAAAAGACTCTATCATTGGTTCCCGCGCTGGACATGCAGTTCAAAGATTAGCACCAAATTCATATTTAACTTTCCAAAAGTTAATGTTTAAACAACAACCTGACAATGAAAAACCTTGGATTACTACAAAATTAGTAGATAAACAGATAGATCAATTGGATATTTCAACAAATACTAAAACAAAAATAAAAAACGACTATAAAAAAGAAAATAGTGAATCTTGGAAGGCAGCTAAAAAAGATAGAAAACAATATAAAGAAAATCATATAGATACAGCACCTACAGTATTTATCAATGGAAAAAAAGTAAAAGATCCTTATAAATATAGTAATTATAAGAAATTACTAAATGAATAGTTTAAATAATACATTATTTATGAGTATTGTGGATTGATGATTTAAAACAAGATTTATTTTCTAGGAAAATCTAGTCACGTATTATGGGATATAGAAAACCAATATGTAAATAGCTATGACAAAGTCTATGATGATGGAGCTTTTGTCATGGCTATTTTTTTATTGTTTTATAGAGGTGGCTTGTATGTTAAGCATAGTACTCTAATTTTATTATAGGGTTTATTTACCTTATACAAAGTTTCCTAATTATAAAATAATATTTAAATGAAATAGTTATGATATGCAATGCATTTTAATTCGTTGAACTGTGACAAATAGTGCGTTTCTTTATATTAAATCGAAACAATTACGAAAAAAGGATTTGAGCTATTGCTTTTTTTAGGATGTCCGTCTATAATTTTAAATCGTAACGATTACTATTTAAGGAGGATTTTATGAAAAAATCATTATACATATTATTTTTAGTTGCAACTATAGTAGTTTTAGCAACTGCCTGTGGGAAAGGCGATGCAGATGATGACAAGAAGAAGGACAAAATTAAAGTCAATACTACTGTATATCCATTAAAGTCATTTACAGAACAAATTGGTGGCAAACACGTATCGGTTAAATCAATTTATCCGGCGGGTACAGATTTACATGACTATGAACCAACACAAAAAGATATTATTAATACTAATAAATCTGACCTGTTTATTTATACAGGGGATAATCTAGACCCTGTTTCGAAGAAAATAGCGAAAACGATTAAAGATAAAGATAAAAAATTATCTTTAGAAGAGAAATTAGATATGTCTCAACTATTAACAGATCAACATCACCATGAAGGTGAGGAAAGTGAACATGAACATCATCACCATCATCACGGAGGTTATGATCCACATGTTTGGTTAGATACTAAATTTGACCAAACATTTGCTAAAGAAATTAAAGATGAATTAGTTAAAAAAGATCCAAAGCATAAAGCTTATTATGAAAAAAATTATAAAAAATTGAACAAAGATCTTGAGAAAATTGATAGTAAAATGAAAGAAACAGTTAAAGGTAAAGAAGGTAGTACGATCTTTATTTCACATGAATCTATTGGGTATTTAGCAGAACGTTATGGTTTTGTACAAAAAGGAGTTCAAAACATGAACGCAGAAGATCCTTCTCAAAAAGATTTAACTAAAATTGTGAAGGAAATAAAAAGCTCTGGTGCGAAATATATATTATATGAAGACAATGTTTCACATAAAGTAACAGATACAATACGTAAAGAAACATCTGCGAAACCACTAAAATTTTATAATATGGAATCTATGACTAAAGAACAAACGAAAGATGATAACATTTCTTTCCAATCACTTATGAATAATAATATTAAGCAAATTGGTAAAGCTTTAAATCCAAAGGTTAAAACAACTACGTCGGACAATGATGAAAAACATGAGAAAGCTATATCTGATGGTTATTTTAAAGATAATCAAATAAAAGATAGAGCATTATCTGATTATAATGGGAATTGGAAATCAGTTTATCCTTTATTGAAAGATGGAACGTTAGACGCTGTTATGAAACATAAAGCTAAAGAAGATGATTCTATGAGTGAAAAAGAATACAAAGATTATTATGAAAAAGGATATAAAACAAATGTAGATAATATTAAAATAGCTGATAATGTAATTACATTTACTAAGAACGGAAAGACTGTTGAAGGACAGTATGATTATGATGGTAAAGAAGTCTTGAAATATGACAAAGGTAATCGTGGTGTCAGATTTACTTTTAAATTAAAAGGGGAATCTAACCAAGACTTGCCTAAGTACGTACAATTTAGTGATCATAATATAGCACCAAAGAAAGCAGCACATTTCCATATTTTCATGGGTAACGATAAACAAAAATTATTAAAAGAAGTAGATAATTGGCCTACGTACTATCCTGCAAATCAAAAAGATGATGAAGTTAAGGAAGATATGCTAGCACATTAAATGATTGTAATTTAACTGTTAAATGTATTGGTGTTATATGAGTAAAAAGTTGATAAAAGGGAATAAAAAATATCAACAGAGAATGAGCATTAATTTTGATATAATAAATATACTTGGTATAATAAATGTATCTTAATAACTTTGGAGGTATGATGTATGACAACTTTTAACTTTGATCCAGCACATTCAGCAATTGAATTTTCAATTAAACACTTGGTTATTTCAAATGTGAAAGGTAGATTTAATGAATTCGATGCAAAGGCAGATGGAGATATCAATGATTTAAGCACACTTAAAGGTGAATTTACTATCAATGTAGATTCAATCGACACTCGTGTTGCTGATCGTGATGCACATTTAAAAGGTGAAGATTTCTTTGATGTTGCAAATTACCCTGAAATTAAATTTGTAATTACAAATACAAATGACAATACTGTAACAGGTGATTTAACAATTAAGGGTGAAACACAACAAGAAACATTTGATTTATCATATGAAGGTAAAAGTAAAAACCCAATGAATGGTGCAGAAACAGTTGGATTTATTATTAACGGATCAGTAGATCGTGATAAATATGGTATTACATTTAATCAACCATTAGAAACAGGTGGACTCATGTTAGGTAAAGAAGTTCATTTCCAAGTAAGCTTAGAATTTGCTCTTGAAGATTAATAAATAAGTAATTGCTTTTTAAGACGGCTTATAACTATTTCGTATAGTTATAAGTCGTCTTTTTTGTGCAACCGCTTTTAAGTTTTGTACACTATGAAAATGTTAAATAGCAATAGTTTGGGTATAAGTTATTTAAGAAAGGGGAGATAGAATGGGAATGGACTTGCCAAAAATAGGTAAACCAGCAACTCGTGCATTGAATGCATATGGCATATCAAGTTTGGAAGACGTTGCACACTATAATAAAACGACATTGTTAGATATTCATGGTGTTGGACCGAAAGCAATTAAATTATTAGAAGAAGCGCTCAAAAACCAGGGTTTGCATTTTAAAAATATAACCGGAGAAGGTTTACCTTTTGAGCTTATTGGTGATCTACAATGCGATAATGCTCCAAAAAGGCGAATGATGTTTGATTTTTTAATTGCATCAGCTCAATGTGATAAAGAAAAGTTAGATTCGGTATTAAGTAAAAATTTTATATGGAAAGTACCTAATGCATTTGAATTGAATGGTGTGGAAGAATTTTATAATGAGTTGCGTGAACATCAAGTAGATATTAAGCATATAGTTATAAATGATACTATTTCACATGGAAAAATAGGTTCTATGCACGGCGAGCAATTGCAAAGTGATGGTTCTAAATTATGGTTCGCAGATTTCTTTGAATTTGAAAATCATAAGAAAGATGCCAAGATTAAAACAGTGACATCCTATGTAATTATGAATGAAGGAGAATCTTAATATGAGTATTAAAGTAGATAATAATAAAATTATTTTCACAAGAACTTTTAATACAACAGTTGAAAATGTGTTTAAATCCTATACAGATGAACAGTTATTTAAATCTTGGTTTCATCCAGAAGGTGGTTCAACTGAAATATTTAAGTTTGATGTAAGGGGTGGTGGAGATGCATTTTTTGCAATTCATACATCAGAAGGAACGAGCTATACTGTAACGAAATATAACAAAGTTGTAGCTCCTTCAACTATTGATTATTTTGATTATTTTGCAGATAGTGAAGGTAATATAAATAAAAATATGGCAGGTATGCATAATATAATCAACTTAAATCAAATTAATAAAGATGAAACAGAAATTGAATCGGTATCAGTGTTACCAGATGCCCAATCAGCTCAAGATTTATTAAATATGGGAGTTGAAGCGGGTATGAATAGTACTTTTGATAATTTAGAGAAGTTAATTGTGACATTATAAATGTCAAAAATATGTTAAAAATATAAGGCCTCTTTTTTTACTATTATGGATATAATAGAAATGAAAAGAGGTGAGTGCTTTGAATAAACGTTATGTTAAAGTTTTATTTCTTTATTCATTCAGTACTTTAATACCAACCTTATTATTAAATGAGAAATGTATGAGTAATCATGGATTAAAATGGTTTATGCGTACATTAGCAGGTTATGGTATTTTTGCATATGGTTTAAAGGTTTTAAGTAAATTTAAAGCCAACGCATAATATGTAGTTATGTAACGCGCAGTAATGTAACACAAACTGTATATTAGATATTTATATTGATAAAAACAACCCATTCAGTACATACCCTGAATGGGTTGTTTTAAATTATCCGTCTAAATTTTCACCGTTACTTTCAATGACTTTTTTATACCAATCAAATGAGGCTTTCTTTTTACGTTCTAACGTTCCATTACCTGCGTTGTCTCTGTCTACATATATTAAACCGTAACGTTTTTTCATTTCTCCTGTAGTAAAGGAAATAATATCAATAATTCCCCAAGGTGTATAACCCATCAAGTCAACACCATCTTCATCAACTGCTTTTATAGCAGCATCGATATGAGCTTTTAAGTAATCGATACGATAACTATCATGTATTTCACCTTTTTCATCAAATTCATCAATAGCACCGAAACCATTTTCTACGATAAATAGTGGTATTTGATAACGATCATATAAAACATTTAAGGTATAGCGTAATCCTGTTGGATCGATTGCCCATCCCCAATCACTTTGTTGGATATAAGGATTATCGACAGAGTTTGCTAAGCCACCGTTTGTAACATTTTCACCTGTATATGTTTCAGCATCTTGCTTAACAACAGTTGTCATATAATAACTAAAGCCAATGTAGTCTACAGTACCAGCTTTTAATATTTCATCATCTCCTTCTTGCCAACCTATGTCGTATCCTTTTTGTTCGAACATTTTATTAGCATAACCAGGATAATACCCACGTACTTGTACATCAGGGAAGAAATAGCGTAAACGATTTGCTTTTACTGATTCCATCATATCTTCAGGATTGCAAGAATAAGGATAAATTGCTACATGTGAAATCATCAAGCCAATTTCAAAATCAGGATTAATTGATTTACCAATTTTAACAGCTTTTGCACTTGCGATTAATTCATTATGTGCAACTTGATAAAGTACTGCTTCAGGATTTTCATCATCGCCAACTTGCACACCCGAATTCGTCCATAAAAATATAGGATTGTCAGTATCCATTTGGTTGTTTATTTCATTAAAGGTCATCCAATATTTAACTTTATTTTGATAACGTTCAAATACAACTTCAGCAAAGTGTGCAAAAAAATCTGCAACTTTTCTATTTCTAAAACCACCGTATTCTCTAGCTAGGTGTAATGGCATTTCGAAATGGGATAATGTGATAACGGGTTCGATGCCATATTTTAATAATTCATCGAAGATATCATCATAAAATTGCAATCCTTCTTCATTTGGTTTTATTTCATCACCATTTGGAAAGATTCGTGACCAAGCAATAGATGTTCTTAAACATTTCAGGCCCATTTCATTAAATAATGCGATATCTTCTTTATAACGATGATAAAAATCTATGCCAACATGATTTGGATAATACTCGTTTGGATCAACATCTTGTGTGATTTTTCGTGCCTTTCCATGTTCTCCAGCTGTCATGACATCAATAACACTTAACCCTTTGCCACCTTGATCATAACCGCCTTCAAATTGATTCGCAGCAAGTGCGCCACCCCATAGAAAATCTTTAGATAATTTACTCATATTAATCAAACTCCTTTAGTTTTATTTACTAATAACTGTCATTAGTTCGTCATCTACATTTCCGTTATCAGGTATGTTTAATATTATTTCTTCAAATTCAGAAGAATTCGTAATAATAATCGGAATTACAGTATCGTAACCTTGTTGTTCAATGTGTGATTTATCAAAATGTATTAATTCTTGATTAACTTTGATATGATCATTTTCTTTAACATGTAATTCAAAGCCTTCACCGTTCAATTGTACGGTATCCAAGCCTACATGTATCAATAGTTCAACACCATTTGAAGACGTAATGCCAATTGCATGTTTACTTGGCGCAATCATGCTGACGACACCTTCGATAGGAGAGACAATTGTCGTATCACTCGGTTTAATTGCTAAACCTTGTCCCATCATGCCTTGTGCAAAAATAGGGTCGTTAACTTCGGATAATGGAATAGCGTAACCTTGGATTGGTGCATGAATAATTGTTTCTAAGTTGTCATCTCGAATGACAGAATTATTATTTGAGTTAGTCGTTGATGCATCAACATCTTCTGTTGTATCATCTCCATAACCAAATATTTGAATAAGTACAATTGGTAAGATAATCGCAATTGCACTACCAATCAATATCCCCCATATAGATGTAGGATTATCACTACTATAGCCATTGACTACTGTGATAGGACCAGGCAAACCAGCATATGCATAGTATTTTGGATTAAAGAAACTTGCTACAAATGCGCCAATTGCCCCACTAATACAAGCGATAATAAAAGGCTTTTTAAATCGTATATTAACACCATACATAGCTGGTTCCGTAATACCAAAGATTGCTGTGATACCTGCAGAGGATGCAACACGTTTGATTTCTGTGCGTTTCGTTTTGATCAATACACCGATAACTGCTCCGAATTGTGAGATGACGGCAATTGTTTGAAATGCCTGGAAAGCATCACTTTTATGCTGTTCAAAATTGGCCAATATAACTGGTGTAATTCCCCAATGAACTCCGAATATTACAAATACTTGCCAAAAGCCACCAATTAAAGCACCTGCTAACCATGGTGCAACAGCAACAAGATAATTAAAGCCTCCTGCAATTCCATGAGCGGCTAATGTTGAGATAGGACCTATGATTAAAAGAGTTAGTGGCACCATGATAACAATACTAAAAAATGGAGTGAATAAAGGTTTAACTACATCATGAATCCATTTATTCAAATACTTTTCTACGTAAGAAAGGATCCACACCAATAATAGAGGTGGGAGGACTGATGACGTATAACTAGTTTCTGTCAAAGGAATACCAAATAAACTTACGCTTTCACCATGTTGTATTTTGCTGACAATACCGGTTAAGTCAGGGCTAACAAGTGCTGCAGCACAGGCTACTGCGATATACATATTTACATTAAAATGTCTTGAAGCGGTTATTGCGATAAAGATGGGTAAGAAAGTAAAGGGTGCCCAGGATATAAAATTGAATACTTCATATGTTCCAGTCTGTTTAAATGCGGGCGCTATAAGATTTATAACGATGAGCAAACCTTGGAGGATTCCGGCAGCAGCCAATATATAGATGAAAGGTGCAAATACTGCTGACATCGTTGCTACAATTCGGTTAACGATGGTGCCTTTATTTTCCTGTTCAGAGTTTGAATTTTCACTTGAAGTATCTCCCAACAATGCTTCAAATGATTTATAGACCTCACCGACATTATTCCCAATAACGACTTGGAATTGACCATTATTTTCTACAACGGTAACGACGCCGTCTATGTCGGAAACTTTTTTGTGGGCATCAGGTATAGATCGTTTTAGTACTAAACGCAATCTCGTTGCACAGTGTGTACTGTTGACAAGGTTTTCTTCACCACCAACAGCGTCTAGCACTTGCTGAGCTAATAATTGGTTTTTATCTGCCATTCTAAACAACTCCTTTTTCTAAAAATTCATCACATAATATGTAAGCGATTTATTTCATTATAATTATACCGGTATAATTTGTAAAGACCCTAACAAAATAATTGTATATATGTTAAAATATAGTTCATGTTATAATAATTTGAATTAATCGTAAGAGGGGTAGGCCAATGCTCAAATATGAACAAATTGCATTACAAATTAATACATTTATCAGTGAAGGTCATTTTCAAGCTGGAGATAAATTACCTAGTGTAGAAGCTTTAAAAGAAAAATATAATGTAAGTAAAAGTACAATCATTAAGGCGCTAGAAGCTTTAGAGAAAAAAGGAAGTATATATTTAGCACGTGGAAGTGGGATATATGTTCGTAATCAAAAAAGAGATGGCTATTTGAATTTATTTTCATCAAGTGGATTTAGCGATGAAATTGTTGGACATTCTGTAACGAATCATGTGATTAGAGTAGATGAAGTACCAGCTCCAGAGGAAGTGCGTCAGAAATTAAAGCTTAATGAAGGTACTGAGGTTTATGTTCTAGAACGAATTGTTCATATAGATGGTAACGTATTATGTTATGAAAAATCGTATTTCAATAAGGACATTGTATTATATCTTGATACTTCTATTGCTGAAGGTTCTATTTTCAGATACTTAGAAAAAAATTTGAAAGTTAAAATTGGGTTTTCGGATATTTATTTCACAGTAGATAAATTAGATATCGATGAAGCTTCATTGCTTAATCTATCAGCATCAGATCCATGTTTGAGATATGAACAAATTTTTTACACAACTACTGGTATTCCTTTTGATTGTTCTCAATTGTTATACCATTATGAAAATGCTCATTTTTATATACCTTCACAAAAATAAAAAGCTAGACTATGGATACTAACTGTTTTAGTGTTAGGTATCCATAGTCTAGCTTTTTTAGTTAAACCTTATGTTAATCAAATCGATTAATGACGTCTTGTACGGAGTAATCATTCAATTTATTTAGTATTGCTTGATCTACTTCACTATAAATAGAATCTAATGCATTGCTGATGTTTTTTCCGACATAACAATCAGGATTTGTGTTGCCATGAATTTTTGCAAAGTGTGTTTCAGAGTCAAAAATAACTTGAAATACTTTACCTAATAATATAGAAGTTGCAGCTTTTTTAAGGCTATATCCTGAAACGCCTTGACTACTATCAATTAGATTACCGTCTTTTAAGTAGCGACAGATTTTCCTAACAAGTGTAGCATTGCTATTTATGCTAGATGCAATATATTGACTTGATACAGGTTCTTTTTCAGTAGCTAACAATGTGAGAATGTGAATGGCGACAGAAAATTGAGTGTTCATGTTGTGCCTCCTTTGCAGTTAACTTGTGCTATAAATTAATACAGGTTGATTTTACGTTATTTACTTATGATGTGCAATGAAAGAAGCAATAGAATAATTAGTTAGAACAGAAAACATACTGATTGTTATAGAAATATTGAGAATATTTTTCTTTTGGTAATTTATTACTTCATTTTGAAACATTTCAATTGACTACCATTAACAGAAACAATATTGTATTCATATGATTCAATAGAAGTTATTTACATTGCATATTATAACTTGTATCGATAAATATATTAGCATAAGGAAGTGACAACATGTCTGAATATAATATCCGTGTGGCAAACCAAGGTGACGCTGAGGAAATTCAAAGACTTATGTATGAAGCATTTACACCTTTAAGAGAGTTGGGAATTGATTGGCCATCTGTTAATGCTGACGTTGATTTAGTAACACAAAATATTGTGAAAAGTACTACTTTTGTCTTGGAAAATGAAACTGAAATCATATCTACGATTACTGTTCGTTATCCTTGGGAAGGAAAACGTCGTATTTCTGGATATCCATTTGTATGGTGGTTTGCTACAAAACCAAGTTATGATGGCCATGGTTTAGGTAGTAAATTGTTAAAATATGTTGAAGAAACATATTTAAGAGATACATTAAAGGCACCAGCGGTAACACTAGGAACCTCAGCGAGGAAACATCCATGGCTATTAGATATATACAAAAAGCGTGGTTATGAAGTATATGCAAAACATGAAAGTGAAGATGGTGATTTAGGCGTTATCATGAGAAAGGTATTGATACCTGAACGCTTTGATGAAGATGTATTAGGATTACCGCCATTTTAATAAATTACAGGGAATCCCTTTAAAAGTAATCTAAGGGGATTCCCTATTTTTATAGTAAATTGTGAAAATTATCACAAAATAAATCGAAATTGTATTACAATGCAAGTGTATGGAGGAGGGCTGGATGTGACTGTAAATATTCTTGTGTTACATGGCATGAATCGTCCAGGTGTTAATGAAGTTGTGAATGAAAACTTTGGACAATTATTTAACGATGCTCAATTAACTTATTATTTGGCTAAAGAGTCCGGTGCAGCAAACGGTATTGTTTCTATGATGGGCGGATTAGGTGGTTTCTTTCCACCAATCGTCATAGCATACATTACTGGATTAACTGATACGAGCCATTTAGCATTTGTATTTTTAGCACTATTTGGTGTTATTGCAATTATAACGATGTATCATATTGTAAAACGTGATAATTTAAGTTTAAAACAATAAATATAAATAAAGCGTCCACAGTGCAATAACACTGCGGACGCTTTTGATATATATTAAAATCACTGTTTATAGTGATGTGGAACATCAAGAAAATATAAATGAATGTGTTTTTGTTTCACACCATTTCGGTATACATATGGTGTTACTTATCAAATAATTTAAAAATTAACTTTAATTCACTTCTATACGTGTTGCTTTATTCTCTTGGTCAGGCAATTTTGGTAATGTTACGCGTAAGATACCATTGTCGTGCGCAGCGCTAATTTTTTGTTCATCAACATTATCAAATGTAAATTGTCGTTTTAAGTCGCTATAACTACGTTCTTGATGAATTATTTTGCCAGCTGAATCTTCTTCATTATTTAATTGAGTTTGCTTTGCCTCAATAGTTAAAACATTCTTATCAAATGCTAAACTTATATTTTCCTTTTTGATACCCGGTAGTTCTGCTTCAATTAGATAATAATCTTCAAGTTCTGATACATCAGATTTGATTTGTGTGTTATTTGGGAATTGATCAAATATTTGCTTTCCAAAATCTTTAAATAAGTCACTAGGATTTACGTCAAAAATAGAATTGTTAAATGGTTTCTTTTCAAAAGCCATAATCAATCACTCCTTAATTAGTATATTATTCTGTATTAATCAATAGAAATTTTTGTTTTACTTTGTTTCATTGGTAAATTAACTATGAGCATACCATTTTCCATTGTTGCATTAATATTTGCAGTATCAATGTGTTTGAATATAAATTGTCTACTTTGCTTTTTAGCATTTCTTTCACGAATCAAATAATGTTGTTCATCATTAGTATTTTCCTTATCAGAATGCTCTGCAGAGATAGTTAAAATATTGTTGTCGTATTCAATATTAATATCTTCTTTATTAAAGCCAGGAAGTTCTGCAGTAATCGTGTAGTTATTATTTTGTTGATAAACATTTACTTTGAAACTTGGATTTCCGAGAAGCATACTATCAATCATATCAATTGGTAAATTGCGAGTTTGTCTATATTGAATCATCTATAAAACACCTCTCCTTTAACTTTGTGATTTCATTATAAAACTATAGTCAAAGAAAGTCAAAGTCAAAGACTTGGTATTGATAAATTTTATGATTTAATAATGTGTGGTAGTTAGCGTAGTAGATATTTAAGATATTAAAATGTGTATTTTCATAAATAATAAAAAAGAGGCAACCAAAAGATTTAGAATGTCAACGTCATTGTAACTTCTCACTTTTAATTTACCTCATAAGTATATATTAAATTTCTTTTGTAAAATGTTTATTTACAAATTTTTGTAATGTTTCTTTTAATTCAATTGCTTCTTCTTTTTCCATATCAAATTCGCTAAATACTTTTTTTGATATGCCTAATAACGGTTCTTTAACATTAACACCTTTGTCAGTTAGTTCAATTTGTAAATTACGCTCATCATCAATTTCACGTGTTCGTGTCACATAACCTTTTTTCTCAAGTTTTTTTAATAAAGGTGTTAGTGTACCTGAATCTAAGAATACACGTTCTCCAAGCGTTTTAATATTAATTTTATCGTCTAATTCAATTGCGAGTAAGACAATATAACCAGTATAAGTTAAATCGAACTCTTTTAAATATGAAGTATACTTTTTAATAATTTCCTTTGAAGAAACATAGAATAGAAAACAAAGTTGTCTTTCTAGATTACTATCTTTTTCCTCCATTTAATCACCCCTTTTGAATGTTAACCTTATTATGAAGTATGTGCTCTGTCAAGGAATGGTTGCGCCCACTTAGAACTGTTATATATATAGTTTTAATAAACCTTATTTCTACAAAAGTATTAGTGTTACGTATACTTAATTAATCATTATTAAATAGCTTGTTTCCTGTTGTGGTTTTTTTAAAAAGAATAAATATAAGAATATTTTGTTACAAAAATAACTTATGTCTTTATAATTACATAGTTATAAGTCATACTAATATCATTACATATAATTAAATTTTAAATTCATATAAAGGTTAGATTTGAAAATCGCTTTTGAGAATTAATTTGTTTGAAATAGAGGAGAATTATAAATATGAAGACATTTTTAAAAATATTTGGGCTACTCGTGCTGTCATTAATTATTGCAGTCGTGTTTTTCTTTTGTCTAAGAACGTATCAAGGACATAAAAACTTAGAACTTGTAGACAATTATTTGAAAGAAGAGAATTTAACTCAGAAAGTTCAGTCAGAAAAAACATTATATAGTGCTAAAAAAGGATTATATTATAAAGAAGTTAAGTTTAAAGACGATAAGGATTTAACTTATGTTGTTCAACCAATAGCCACATATAAAGGCATAGTAGTTCAGGCATTTGACTCAGAAACAAAAGAGAATATCAAACATGCTAAGTACAACAAGTTTGAGAAAGATTATAAGCCTAAAGATTAATGAGATAATAGTAATTTAGATTGTGCTCAGTATTAGTCACATAAATAAAATATGAGTATGTTTAAAATATAAAAGAGCGTGCGTATCTATTCTTTGGATACGCACGCTCTTTTATTAGTAGTAATAATGTAAGCGATAACAATGACGATGTTACATAAATATAGATATTTATGAAAATGATGAGATATTATGTATAGAAACTCTAATTAATGTGATTAAAAGGAGTGAGTTAACTTTTATATCAATGGAAGATGATAATATGATGTATGTTACTTATTTAATCAAAGTAGGTGTGATAAGTGTTATTTAGGGTTCTTTTGTACTTTATAGCGTAAAAATTTTATATCTAATTTATATTTATTTTGCTATAATTATTCTGTCAGAAGAAGGGGAGAAACATCATGGCAATTTTTAAAAAAATAAGTTTACCAATGCAAGTTGTTATTGCACTGGTATTAGGTGTAATTGTTGGACTATTGCTATACGGACATGAAGAACTCGTCAACTATATTAAACCGTTTGGCGACATCTTCTTAAATCTAATTAAGATGATTGTAATACCTGTTGTGTTCTGTTCATTAGCTTTATCTATTTCTAATGTAGGTGAATCTAAAACAGTTGGACGATATGGTGTAAAGACAATCGTTTATTTTGAAATTATAACTACTGTAGCTATTGGGTTAGGTATTATTTTTGCAAATATATTTAAACCGGGAATAGGACTGGATCCTGATAAGCTGCCAAAAGGTGACATATCAACTTACGAATCGTCAGCAAAGGCTGCCGAACATTCTACATATGGAAATCATTTTATTGATACTATTGTAAATATTGTACCGACAAACTTTTTTGAAGCATTAAATAAAGGGGATTTGTTACCAATCATTTTCTTTGCCGTTTTCTTTGGTATTGGTCTGTCGGTTATTGGAGACAAAGGAAAACCAGTTAAAGATGTATTAAGTGGTACATTAGATGCTGTGTTTTGGATGATTAATAAAATATTAAAACTTGCGCCATTAGGAGTTTTTGCTTTTATTTGTACGACAATTATGACGTTTGGAGCAGCGGCATTACTTCCATTACTTAAATTATTATTAGTTGTAATAGGCGCGATGGTCTTTTTTGTAGTCGTCGTATTAGGAATTGTAGCTAAAATGTGTGGCGTTAATATCTTTTCTATTATGAAAATATTGAAAAATGAATTGATATTAGCATTTTCAACATCTAGTTCCGAGTCTGTATTACCAATTATTATGCAAAAAATGGAAAGATTTGGCTCGCCAAAGGACGTGACATCATTTGTAGTACCAATAGGTTATACGTTTAATTTAGATGGATCGGCTTTATATCAGTCTATTGCAGCGTTATTTGTTGCTCAGATGTATGGTATAGATATGTCTATTGGTCAACAAATAATGTTGATGGTTACATTAATGGTTGCTTCCAAAGGCATGGCAGGAGTTCCGGGTGTATCGATAGTTGTATTAATTACAACACTTACTTCTATGGGATTGCCAGCTGAAGGTTTAGCATTAATCATTGGTATTGATCGATTGTTGGATATGGTTCGAACATGCGTGAATGTTATGGGGAATGCTTTATCTACAATTGTTATAGCGAAATGGGAAAATGTTTATGATAAAGAAAAGGGTAAAGCATATTTAAAATCAATATAAATAATTTATTTCTGACAAAAATTTAAGACTAGGACATCTTTGCTAGTTAAAAAAGAGCCGATTGAAATCACAAATTTCAATCGGCTCTTTTTAGTGATATAGGACATGTTTATGAATAATGTATATTCATTACATGCCTTTCATGCCACCCATATCATGAATTTTCATCATAAGACCATGTGGAACATCATCATGTTTTACTACCTTCATATTACTAAATGATTCATCGCCTTCGGATTTTACTAATTTTACGAAATCACCATGCTTAGGTGAGAAACCTGATTCTGCAGGCAATTTAACATTTTTTTCGACTTCATGGTCTTTTTCACTAATAACTTTTTCAGCAGTTGTACTATTTTTCATGTAACCATAATAAATTTCTTTTTGACCACTAGACATCATCATAATTACAAGTACAACGGCAACGATCACCATGATAGCACTTAGAATAATTGCAAACCCTTTTTTATTTTTCAAGATAAGATACTCCTTTTTATTGGTTTCTTCTCTTCCTTCTCTCAGTTATATCTAAAATAGATAATGAATGCAATGAATACTAGATAAAAGTACTCATTTCTTCACAAAGTTACAAAGATATTTAAGTATATACACTTAAATTATTGATAGACGTATATACTTTACTTCATTATTGTGTAATTCAAAAATGATTTGTTGGTTTTTTGTCTCCAATTGTCTAATTTCAGATTTTGGATAACTTGATTGACCGATATAATATAATAATTTTTTATCAAGACCAATTGAATTGCATGATGGTGGCAATGCATAATCGATATAGCCATGATGACGATTCAATGTTTGAATAAATAAGACGTTTGATGTTGTTAAATCAGAACATAAAAAATTAAATTTTTTAGATGACTGTGGTGATATCGTATGTTCAGTACAATTAAATAATAGAATGTGTATATAATATTTGTCTTTAGCAATGAATAAATTTTCATCCATTGCTAATGGTCTATTTATAAAAGGCTTTAAAAATTGATATAAGTACATGAGTGGTTCATACATATAATGACTGTTCATGATAGAAAGATCACTGATATTTGTTTTTATTAGTTTATAACCAACTCCTGCACCTTGTTGAATAATTATCAACATATGACACATTAAATCAGATAAGGATAATGGTTGTTGTTCGTCATAGAGTTTAAAGCAATGTTTACTTACATGAGCGTAAACAAATTTCGTTTTAGATATGTTTGTAAGACTGATAATTTTATTGAAATAGTCCAAATAGCTCATAGAACGGTCAAAGTAGGAAGAATATTTATTTAAACAAGCTCTTGTTTGTGAAGATTCTATATCAATAAAATAATAATCAAAGTGATATTTGGATAAATATTCAAAAGCTTTGTTAACTGATTTTATTTGCTTAACAGTACCCTCTATTGAAATGGCTAATTTTACCTTTATATTCAAATTTTGAGATTTTAAATATATATCATTAATATCCTTTAAATAAAGGAAGTCTGTGTCGAATAGTAATAAAAAATAATGCATATATTTTTGAAGGTAATATTTGGGTTTCGTATTCAATAATTGAATAATCATATTTTCAATCGTTCTATATTCATCTTTTGATTTAATACGGAGTCCTAAGCGTACATTTTGAGAAAATAAGCCATCAATAAAATCGATAATGGCAAGTAAGTTTAATTTTTCTAGGTTAAAACAGCCTATATTATTAATGAGTAAATAAACATCGGCAATGTCGTTAAATGCAAGTTTTGAAATTAAATTAGACTGCATTATTTCAATCAAATCATCAGTATGGATAAATATGACCGGGGACTTAGTTGTATTATTATAATTTAAATGATTTAAATCAATGTTATGCAATGGATAATCATCCAATGATTGAGAAGAAAAACTATCAATATATGTTGAAATGTTCATATTATCAGGGCTTAATAAATTAATTGAAGTTTGTGACGTTGATAAAAATTTTTTCCTAAAAACATTTGGCGTTTCATTTAACAAAGATTTAAATTGTTGAGTGTAACTTGAGTAATGCTTAAATCCTAATGCTTCAGCGATGATTTGAATAGGATTATCGCTTTGAAGTAATGGGTTAAATGATAAAGCAATTTTTAAACTAGTTACATAAGCTTTGAAAGTTAATCCTAAGTGTTGTTTGAATAATATTGATATGTACGGAGCAGTAACAAAAAAGCGATCTGAAATTTCTTTCGAACTAACCGATTTTACTGCGTGATTATGTATAAAATCAATGATCTTGTTCAATAAAGAATTTTCAGTAATGACAGAAGGTAGGTAGTGTTGATGCAATTTAACTCTAGTTTCTTCAATCAATATTTTAATCACTTCTAATAATGAATTACTAGTAACATGTTCATTTTTATTTAATTTTTCGATGATGCAAAAAATATAGTGTTTTATGTAATTTTCTGATTTTAGTAGTTTGAAATTAAAATAGTAATTAAAAAACGTATCATCAATAACATTGAATAATTGAAGAGGGATATTTACCTCAACAAGATGTTCTGCATGTATGATTTCATATAAATCGTTATGATTAATAATTACCAATGTTTGATTGAATGCGATGTTTTTTCCATTTAGTTTGATTTGAAGCTGATGATTTAATGAAAATAATAGCTTTATTTTTCCGATACAACGCCTAGAGCAAGTTGTTAGATAATTATGTATATAAATCGTACTATTCATAATACTGCAACTCCTGAATAAATGTATTGTATAACGCTTAATAGTTTATATTATATAACAAAATTTATAGATTTTAAGGTAATTAATTATAATTTTCTAACAAAATCGTGAAGTTAAAATAATCTAATTAAAAATTTTTAATGGTTGAGTTAAAAAATCAATATGCAATGAGTAGGTTACGTATCAGAAAGTAATATTATTTATTATATATAATAAAAGCTATTTGAATATGTGTGTACGATATTAAAAATTTAATTGTTGTCACAAAAACGTTGCAAAAAGCTATTGCGTTCTTTACTGAAACCGATTACAATAAAAGCATCACAAGAAATTGGAACCGGTTCTATTTTATGAGGAGGCTTATTAATGAGCTATAAGAAATCTGCTGAAGAGATTTTGACAGCTATAGGTGGAGAAGAAAATATAGATGCGATGGCGCACTGTGCAACGCGCTTGCGACTCGTATTGAAAGATGAAGGTAAGGTTGATGAAAAGCAATTATCTGAAATGGATGTTGTTAAGGGAACATTTTCAACTGGTGGACAATATCAAATTATTATTGGTTCAGGAACAGTGAATAAAGTTTTTGCAGAATTAGAAAATTTAACTGGGAAAGAGGCTTCTACAACTGCGGAAGTGAAATCAGAAGGAAGTAAGAATGCAAATCCATTCCAAAGATTTGTGAAAATGTTATCTGATATATTTGTTCCAATTATTCCTGCTATTGTTGCGGGTGGTCTGTTGATGGGGATCAATAATATCTTAACAGCACCAGGCATTTTTTATGATCATCAATCATTGATAGATGTACATAATCAATATAAAGGCTTGGCAGATATGATTAATATCTTCGCTAACGCACCATTTACTTTACTACCAATACTTATTGGATTTAGTGCAGCAAAACGATTTGGAGGTAACGCGTTTCTTGGTGCTGCATTAGGAATGATATTAGTGCATCCAGATTTGATGAACGCTTACGATTATCCAAAAGCTTTAGAACAAGGTAAGACAATTCCACATTGGAATATTTTTGGCTTCGAAGTTAAGCAAGTTGGCTATCAAGGTCAAGTTTTACCAATGTTAGTTGCAACTTATATTTTATCGAAAATTGAAAAAGGTCTTAGAAAAATTGTACCTACAGTACTTGATAATTTATTAACCCCATTATTATCTATATTAGTTACGGCATTTTTAACATTTTCATTTGTAGGTCCAATCACACGAACATTAGGTTACTGGTTATCAGATGGTTTAACTTGGTTATATGAATTTGGGGGAGCAATCGGTGGTTTGATTTTTGGTTTGCTCTATGCGCCAATTGTAATCACTGGTATGCATCATAGTTTTATTGCGATTGAAACACAACTTATCGCTGATAGTGCAAAAACAGGTGGATCTTTTATCTTCCCTATAGCAACGATGTCTAATATTTCACAAGGTGCGGCAGCATTAGCAGCATTCTTTATTGTTAAAGAGAATAAAAAGTTAAAAGGTGTAGCATCAGCTGCTGGTATTTCTTCTTTATTAGGTATAACTGAACCAGCGATGTTTGGTGTTAACCTTAAATTGAAATATCCATTTATTGGTGCTATCGTAGGTTCTGGAATTGGTTCAGCTTATATCGCACTATTTAAAGTAAAAGCAATTGCATTAGGTACTGCGGGTATTCCAGGATTTATCTCGATTAGTGGTCAACATCATGGTTGGTTACATTATGGAATCGCAATGATTATTACGTTTGTTATCGCATTCGTATTAACATTCATACTTTCAAAGAGAAATGCTTGTAAAAATACACCTAAATAGGTTAGATATATAAGAAAAAAGTTCTTATTAAAATACAACAAATAAATCGAGTCGGCGATTTAAATATCGCTGACTAAAGTATAAACGTTAATTTCTATTTATATAATATAGAAGTTAACGTTTTCTTTTTAGGTTGATATGAAGTTTTGCCATCATGATATTAGCAGTTTTTATAGTTTCAATGTTCTCATTTGAAAATTCTGTTATATCACTATTAGGAATTAAAGTAGAAATATGCGTAGATAGTGCAATTTGAGTAGGTTTATAAACTATATGCATAAAGCATCTCGTTAATTTAGTAGAGTTTATTAAATTATTAATAACGGCTTTATTTTTTAATACTTCAGTGTGAAAATACGTATTTATACAACGAGTTTAAGCGAGACTTTTGAGGTAACAGGACAAGCTGAAGACCACAGGATGAAGCTGTCCCTATGAAAGAGAGCGAACAATATGAAGTATTGAATAAAAAAAGAAGCACTCAGATAAATTGAATTAATTTATATGAGTGCTTCTTTTCTGGGATTTACACCCAAGACTCATTTTAATATAGTGCGTATCGAATTAAATGCTTGCATTGTAAGACTAAAGTTTTTGTTTTCTCCATAAAAAAGCACCTACACAAGAAACGAAAATTAAGGAAATACCAATAATAACAAGCCATGAGATATAACTATGCTCGTTTAATGGTAAAGGAACATTCATACCAAAGAAACTAAAGACAAGTGTTGGTAATGTTAAGAACACTGTAAATAAAGTTAATGTTTTCATCGTATTATTCATTTCATTCGATAATAGAGACGCATAAGAGGTAGTGATACTTTCCAAGATATCTGTATATAACTCTGTCGTTTCGATTGCTTGGTTATTTTCAATTACTAAATCTTCTAAAAGATCTTCATCCTCATCAAATCGTTTAATGGCTGGTAATCTAAAAAGTTTTTTAATGATACTATCATTTCCTTTTAATGCAGCTAAGAAATAAACTAAACTTTTTTCTACTTCCATCAAATTATAAAGTTGCTTATTAGTGACATTATTCTTTAGCTCGCGCTCTATTCTAAGTCGCGTCTTATTTAAAAGTCTAAGATTTCTATTATAATGATTTGCAATCGTTAATAGTATGTTGAGTGCAAAACGGCTATGGAAATTAAGATTTATATTATGTCGCTTGAAATTTTCAAGGAATTCATTTTCAACATTACACACGGTCATAATCTTCTTATTACCTATAATGATACCTAATGGAATCGTAATAAATGATAGTACTTTTAAATTTGTATCATTAACGATAGGAATATCGATAATAATTAAAGAATATCTTGATTCCTCATCATATTCTACACGAGCACTTTCTTCTAAATCTAAAGGATCTCGTAAAAAATCTTCAGGTATATCATATAATTGCATTAAAGTCTCTATTTCATCTCTTGATGGGTCAACAATGTTAATCCAAGACGTGTTATGATCTAGAGAAGTTTCAATTATCTCTTTGGTTACTGCGTGTTTGTATGCTGTAATCATAATTCAAGTATATCCTTTCTAATAAAATACTTTTTAATATTATCGGACAAATAAATAGATTACAAGTTAAATTTAGCTATTCTACAATTTTTTGTTCTTTTGCCATCAACCTTAAAGGACCATTAAATATGATTTTGAAAAGGTGATTGACTAATTCGGTTGGTGGCATACGGTTATCATCTTTAACCCAATGCTTTATAAACGCAAACATTGCACCTGATGTGTAGCTGAAAAAGTAATCTATTGGAACGTCAGCAATTTTGTTATCTATAGAAGAGAATTTTTTCATATTGCCATACATTAAATTTGCTATTTTTTCTTCGAGTTGACTTTTTCTATCGAGGTTGAATATCGCTTTATAAAATTCAATATGGTTATATATATAATTGACTACTTTGAATAAAATTTGTTCAGTAAATACTTTGGCAAAAACATCAGGTGGTAAGTTGCTATTGATATACTGATCAAGGTTTACTTCATTAGTTAAATCGAAAGTGTACTCATCTTCTAAACTCGAAAGCAGTAGATATTTATCTTCATAATGTAAATAAAATGTACCTCTATTAATATCTGCACATTGTGTGATGTCTCGGATGGTAATTTTTTCTAATTCCTTTTCAGTGAGTAATTGAATAAATGCAGATTTTATTGCAGCTTTTGTTTTTCTAACGCGTCTATCATTTTCCATAAAAAACCTCCAAGTAAATAGACAATTTTGAACACTTTGTTGATAAATGAACAATACGATGTATATTGCATATTGTTTATTCGTTTAACGTCATTATAATAAACAAAGTATGAATTAAACAACACATTGTATATTTAAGGAGGTAAACTAATGAATATTTTTAAAAATAAACTATTATGGATTGTACCCATTGCAATCATTGTATTATTGATAATATTGGCGACAGCTTTTTATCCTGCATATAATCCGTCACCTAAATCTTTACCTATAGCAATTGTCAATCATGATAAAGGTAATGATGTGCAAGGGCAAAAAGTGAATGTAGGAAAAAATTTAGAAGATAAACTAACAGATAGTGATTCAGATAAAATTAAATGGGTTAGTGTTAACAGTGAAAAAGAAGCGCGTAAAGGTTTGAAAGATCAAAAGTATTTTGGTGTGGCAGTAATTGAACATGACTTTTCAAAAAACGCATTATCCAAAACGCAAAAAATAGTAATGGACAGTAAAAAAGCAGAAATGAAAGAAAAAGCTGCTAGTGGGGAAATACCACCTGCACAATTACAACAAATGAAGAAACAAATGGCTAATCAAGCAGGAACGACTACTGACGTAAAACAAGCTAAGATTAAAACAATTGTTAATGGTGGAGCTAGTATGCAAGCCGTACAAATTGCAGATAATGTATTAACTAAAGTTGGCGAAAATGTTAATAATCAAATTTCACAACAAAGTTTAGAAATCTTAAATAAACAAGATGTCAAAGTGTCTGCTAAAGATATTAAAGGCGTAACGAATCCAATATCCATTGATAAAGAAAAAATAAATAAAGTGAAATCTCATCAAGCAAACGGTAATGGTCCGTTCTTAATGTTTATGCCTGTATGGATGAGTGCATTAGTAAGTTCAGTATTGTTATTCTATGCATTTAGAACAAGTAATAATGTTAAATTAAGTCAACGTATGATTGCATCATTTGCTCAAATGGCTGTAGCAGTAGTTACAGCATTTATTGGTGGTTTTAGTTATGTTTATTTCATGTCTGGAGTTCAAGACTTTAACTTTGATGATATAAATAAAATTGCTGTATATGTTTCTATAGCTATTATTGCATTTATTGGATTAATATTAGGAACAATGTCATGGTTAGGAATGAAGGCAATACCGATTTTCTTCTTACTAATGTTCTTCAGTATGCAATTGGTAACATTGCCAAAGCAATTTTTACCTAAGTTCTATCAGGAGTATATTGTGAGTTGGAATCCATTTACGCATTATGCTAATTATTTAAGAGAACTATTATATATGGATCAATCATTGCAAATGAATGCAACAATGTGGATGTTTATTGGATTTATGATATTCGGTATCATCTCGATTTTAACGGCAACATTGGTAAGAAAGCATAGCGAAAAGCGTACAGAGATACCCTCATAAAGTAAAGTGATTAAGTTTGCTTTTAGGTAACAATTAATGAATTAAAAAAATATAATATAAATTATTATGAGAGCATGGTAGACAAATATCCTTTATCAAAATAAGAGAGCTAATCTAATAGATTAGCTCTTTTTTATATTTAAAATAACATGATTTTGAACGTATTGCATATTAGTAGATGAACAATTTGAGAGATGATTTTATGAAATTAAGCTGTTTTTAATATGTAGGAAAGCGTTTTCTTTGTATGCATATAGGAGTTACTTTAAAATGTGATGTAAACATTTTAAAAAGAGGAGGAATCGTTATGAGTGTTTGGGATCAATTTAATTTGAAAAATCGTATTGCTATTATTACTGGGGGTGCTACGGGACTTGGTAAAGCGATGGGACAAGGTTTAGCTGAAGCGGGTGCCAATTTAGTGATAGCGGATATTAATTATAACTTAGCTAAACAAACGGCGAATGAATTTGAAATGAATACTGGAAATAAGGCGATTGCATGTAAGGTTGATGTTACGAATATTGATGATGTAGAAACAATGGTTCAAGACGTACTAAATGAATTTGGACATATTGATATTTTATTTAATAATGCTGGTATTAATGAACATATTAAATTTGAAGATATGCCATATGATCGTTGGCTTAAAAATATGGATGTCAATATTAATAGTATGGTATTAGTTTCACAAGCTGTAGGAAAAGTGATGATTCAACAGCAAAAAGGGACAATTATTAATACATCATCAATGTCAGGTATTATAGTGAATACACCACAACCTCAAGCAGCATATAATACATCAAAAGGCGCAGTAATTATGTTTACTAAAAGTTTAGCAAGTGAGTGGGCAAAACATGGTATTCGGGTTAATACAATTGCTCCAGGATATATGAAGACAGAGTTAACTAAAGACTATTTTGCACAAGGCGGAGATATGATAGATACATGGATGAAATTCACTCCTTTAGGTAGACCAGGTGTACCAGAAGAATTACAAGGTGCAGCGCTATATTTGGCTTCAGATGCATCTTCGTTTGTAACTGGTAGTGTAATTACAATTGATGGTGGTTATACTGCACTGTAATAGAAATTAAAAAATCATTTAAGAAGGCATTATTTGTGTAATATATAAGCCTTTTTAATGATTTGGTTTTTAATTCCGACTAAATAGATAAGAATGGTTGACAAAAATCAGAGAGAGGCATAGTATATGATTAAATCATTTTCAGAAAATTCATTATAGGAGGTCGTCATGTGATAGATATAAGTATTTTAGACCAAAGCCCAATAGTTCAAAATCAAACTGTTAGGGAAGCAATCGCAAGTAGTGTAGAACTTGCACAGATCGCAGATAAATTACAATATAAAAGATATTTTGTAGCTGAACATCATAATATGATAGAAGTTGCTGGTACGAGCCCTGAAATTCTTGTGACACATATTTTGAATCAGACAAATCATATTAGAGTGGGCTCAGGCGGAGTTATGCTACAACACTATAGTCCTTTTAAAATCATTGAACAATTTCATTTTATAAGCAATTTAGCTCCAGGTAGAGTAGATTTGGGAATTGGAAAAGCACCTGGCGGCTTTCCTCTGGCTACTAAAGCATTACAAGGAGAATTAAAAGATAATGCGTTTTCTTTTGAAGAAAAATTTCATCAGTTAAATCAATTTAATAACAATAATTTTCCTCAAGATGATGAGTACAATCAGTTAGCAACAACGATTAGAAAGAATGAATTAGAGAAACCTGAAATATTCTTATTAGGTGCAAGTGAAAAATCAGCAGAACTTGCAGCAAACGAAGGGGTAGGATTTATATTTGCCTATTTCATTAATTCAAATAATGAAGCAATGATAAGTGCAATAAATAAATACAAACAACTTTATCCAAAAGGCCGTTTGATTGTAGCTGTTGCTGCGGTTGTAGCTGAACAGGATCATGAACTAGCTATCGTTGAAGAAGGACGTACGAATTATGCACTACATTTCAAAGATGGAAGAAAAATAACTGTGAATACAACAGCACAGGTGGAAATGTTCCGACAACAATCGAATGACTCTTTTGATATTGAAGAAAAAAGTATCGATGTATTTACAGGTAGTTCAACTCAGATTAAAAAGGCATTACAGACATTAAATGAACATAACTTAATTGATGAATTTATGTTACATATGCCTGTTCAAAACCATGATTTGAGAAGACAAACAGTTAAGCAACTTGCACCGATTCATAATGCGAATTTTAAGAAAGAAGGGATAGTATGACGCGAAAAAGTATAGATTTTGGAATAATGCTCAATGGACCTGGTAGTCATATGCATGCATGGAAATCAGCAGAAGTACCAAGTAATGCAAGTACAAATTTTGAGTTTCAATTAGATATAGCCCGTAAAGCTGAAGATGCCGGATTTAGCTTTTTATTTGTCGCAGATGGACTGTATATCCATGAAAAATCCATACCTCATTTTTTAGATCGACATGAACCACTAACGTTATTAGCTGCATTGGCACCCATCACTTCACGGATCGGTTTAGTGGGTACGATTTCGACTTCTTATAGTGAACCATTCACAGTGGCAAGACAGTTAGCAACTATAGACCGTATTAGCCATGGTCGAGCAGGTTGGAATATTGTTACATCGCCTTTAGAGGGAAGTGCGGAAAATTATTCAAAAGGTGAACATCCAGAACATGATGAACGCTATGATATAGCAGAAGAACATATTCAAGTCGTTCAAGGATTATGGGACTCGTATGAAGATGATGCCTTTAAATTTGATGCTGAAAATCATAACTATTTAGATAAAGATAAGATGCATACATTAGATTACAAAGGGAAATATTTTCAAGTTAAAGGACCATTAAATGCCGGAAGATCGGAACAAGGTCAACCGGTGATATTTCAAGCTGGTGCATCGCCGAAAGGACAAGCATATGCAGCTAAATATGCTGATGCTGTATTTACACTCGGTGAATCACTTGAAGTTGCAAAAAAGAATTATGATGAAATTAAACAACAGGCTAAATCTCATGGACGTGATCCTGAAACTGTGAAAATATATCCGATTTTGTCACCTGTAATAGGCAAAACGCATGCAGATGTTGAAGAACGATTTTCAGAAATTAAATCACTAGCTACTATTGAAGATGCATTGGACTATTTAGGTAGGTATTATGATCATCACGATTTCACTCAATACGATTTAGACGCACCATTCCCTGAACTAGGCGACATCGGTCAAAATAGTTTTCGAGCTACGACGGAAGCCATTGCTGAAAGGGCAAAAGCAAACAATCTGACATTAAGAGAAATTGCCTTAGAAGAAACGGCCAAACGTTCTCCATTCACTGGAACATATGATGAAGTTGCAGACTTATTAATTGAATGGTTTGAAGCAAAAGCAGCAGATGGATTTATCTTTGGTCCACACATATATGGAAAAATATATGATGACTTTATCAATGAAATCATACCTCGCTTGGAACAAAAGGGGTATTACCATCAAGGCTATAAAGGTAAGACATTACGAGAAAATATAGGTGTTCCATTTAAAGAAAACAGATATGCCAAACGAAAAATAAGCAATTAATATCATATGAGTAACGTGAAAGACTAGAAATGTTACAAACATTTTTATTAAGTACGAGATACGCTATAAAACCTGAATGATTGTTTTAATATAAAAATTAAAGGAGTGTATACATAAATGTCGAAGTCTAATGCAGCATCATACGAGACTATTGCTCATAACAATCAGAATTATGATAGTGTGAGCACCAATGTAAAAGTTAAAAAGAAATTTCAAATGCCCCATGTTTTATTCATGATGTTTTTGATGATGATGTTTGCATGCTTGCTGACATATGTTATTCCTGCGGGCGCATTTGAAACCAAAAAGGATGGCGCAATTATTCAAGGTACTTATCATTCCATACAACAACATGGTATTAATCCATTTTATGCCACTACATTAATACTTAATGGTGGTTTGAAGTCAGCCCAAACTGTAACACTGTTATTATTTATTGGTGGTGCGATGGGTGGTATCTTACAACTTGATTCTGTAAAAAAAGTGACAAATGCTTTAATTTATCGATTTGAATATGCAGGACCGTTACCTTTAGTAATTGGTTTATTTACACTGATGGCATTTATTGGGTTTTTTGTAGGTGGGGATCAAATGATTGTCTTTGTAACATTAGGTGTTATTCTGGTGAATCGTTTGAAATTAGATCCAATTACTGCATTAGCAATCACCTTTTTACCGTTATATATGGCATTTTCAGTTTCTCCCTCGGGAATGGCAAAGATAGGACAAATCGTTTATCCTCAGGTTGCGTTATATTCTGGTTATGGTGGACGAGCAATTATGTATCTTATATTTTTAATGGTAACGCTATTATATGTCATATGGTATGCGAAACGCGTAATAAAGAATCCTAATAAAAGTTTAATGACGACACCTGAATGGCAATTGCAACATAATGATAATACTAAACAACAGTCACAACAAAATGAAGTAATTGTAAGTATGAGAGATTATTTTGTGGTCACATTGATTATTGTCACACCTATTATTTTAGCTTTAGGTAACGGTATATTAAAATGGTCTGAGCACTATGGTAATGGTGTGTTTATAACAGTATTTGGTATCAGTTTTGTCATAGCGTACCTAGTAAAGGGTTTAAGTCCAAGTCAAATGGTTGATGGATTTATTGAAGGTGCTAAGCCAATGTTAATCGTAGCATTTGCAATTATTATGGCAAACACGATTAGTGTTATTTTAGAAAAAGGACAAATTTTAAGTACAATTGTACATAGCTTAACGACACAACTAGATGGTTCATCTCCAGGAATCGTTTCTACATTAATATTTTTAGTAGCTACAGTATTTAATTTTCTAGTTCCATCTGGCTCAGGATTGATGAGTGTAATGATTCCAATATTACAACCAGTTACACATACACTAGGTGTGAATGACCAAATGTTATTAACAGCATTGTCATTTGGTGGTGGATTAGGTAACCTTGTTACGCCAACTTTGGGCGCGACAGTTGGAGCGATAGCAATTGCGAAAGGCAATTTTGTATCGTGGCTAAAGTTTATGCTCCCTTTATTTTTAATATGGCTTATTGTTGGTTCAATTGTATTATATGTGTTTACGACAATAGGTTGGACTGGTGGAATCTAAGTAATAAAATTAGGCTAAATCTAAATATCCAATCACAAAATAAGCGAGCTAATCCTAAATGGATTAGCTCGCTTTTATATTTAAAAGCTTTCGATTTTGAACGTGTATAATTGAAGTTGATTAATGAAGCAATTTCAGTTGAAAATTATAGATGAAACTTATCCTAATATAACGAAATAACAATATGAAGTGTTGTAAATAATAAGCCAGTAAATGAAATAAGATTCATTTACTGGCTTATTTTACTAGGATTTATATCTCAGGCGATTCGGTTCTTTTTTAATTATCAGCAACTGTAATCTTGAATGGTGCGTCATGTGTCCATTTATGTTCTGGCACTTGATCAGTGATGACTTCAGCAATTTCATTGATTTTTGCGAATGAAAGCGTAGATGATACATCAAATTTACTGCTATCAATTAAGGCAATTACATTTTCACTCTGTTGAACCATCTGTTTTTTTAATTGTACTTCTGGTAAAGAAAAGTCTGTTAAACCATTTTGTAGCGTTAAACCATTTGCAGATAAAAAGAAATAATCAATGTGGTACATTTCTAAAATTTGAGAATCGATATTTCCTGTTATCGCATTGGAATCTTCCGATACAAAACCTCCAACCACGAGCACTGTAAGATGTGGGTTTTCTTTCAAAAGTACTGCATTTTCTAAACCATTTGTAATTATGGTTAATTCCATCGTCGTATCAGCTAGTAATTTAGCTAATTCATATGTTGTAGAACTCGCATCAATCATGATACATTGCTGTGGTTTTATTTTTTTTATGGCAAATTTGCTTATTTTATATTTTTCACTATGCTTTTGTGTTAAACGATATGAAAAGTTCAATTTTGATGAAATATTTTCGGTTACTTTTGCGCCGCCATGTGTACGCGTTAATTTATTTTCACTTTCTAATCTTCTAAGATCACTACGAACAGTTGCTTCTGTGACACTTAAATAATCAGCTAGTTGTTTTACAGTAGCGCGTTTATGTGACTTGATATAAGCATATATATGTTCTCTTCTCTCATCTGCGTACATTTTCAAATTCAATCACATCCTCTTTAGAATCATAATATATTTTAACACATATTTTATTGAATCCAACAAAAACAATTCTAAACGAAAACAAATGAAAAAATATTTGTAATAAACGAAAAAATATATTAAACTAACAATTGTAAATGAAAGCGTTTTCTAAAAAATTCAGGGAGTTGTTCGTTATGACAAATAAAAATTACCCAGACAAAATGAAAGCAGTCGTTGCATATGCACCAGGAGATTATAAATATGAAACTGTAGATACACCTGAAATTGATAATCCAAAAGAAATTATCGTTAAAGTTGAAGCATGTGGTATATGTGCAGGAGATATAAAAGCTTACGGTGGTGCACCTAGTTTTTGGGGAGACGAGACGCAACCATCTTATATCAAAGCACCTATGATTCCAGGACATGAATTTATTGCTCGTATAGTTGATAAAGGTAAGGAAGTTACTGACTTTGAAATTGGTGATCGAGTTATATCTGAACAAATTGTACCTTGTTGGGATTGTAGATTCTGTAATCGTGGAGAATATTGGATGTGTGAAAAACATGATTTATATGGCTTTCAAAATAATGTTAATGGAGGAATGGCAGAATATATGAAATTTACCAAAGAAGCCATTAACTATAAAGTTCCTGAGGATTTACCTATTGAAAAAGCAATTTTAATTGAACCATATGCTTGTAGTTTACATGCGGTACAGCGAGCAAATATTAAACTAGGCGATTTTGTAGTATTATCTGGTGCTGGAACATTAGGTTTAGGAATGGTAGGAGCCGCAAAAAAATCAGGTGCAGAGACACTTGTTGTATTAGATATGAAAGATGAAAGGCTAGAATTAGCGAAACAATTTGGGGCAGATATCGTTATGAATCCAGCCAAGGTCGATGTAGTAAAAGAAATTAAAGAAATGACTGAAGGCTATGGTTGTGACATATATATTGAAGCAACCGGACATCCAAAATCTGTAGAACAGGGTTTAAGTGCAATTAGAAAATTAGGTCGTTTCGTTGAGTTCTCAGTGTTTGGAGAACCCGTTACGGTAGACTGGAGTATTATTTCTGACCGCAAAGAATTGGATTTATTGGGTAGCCATTTGGGACCTTATTGTTATCCATTAGTTATTGATGGTATTCAAAAGAGGGATTTTCCTACAGAAGGTGTCGTAACACATCAATTACCACTTGAATCATTTGAAGAAGGATTTGAGCTTATGAAAAAAGGTGACAACTCATTGAAAATTGTGCTTGTCCCTTAAGTCATATGAATATTACCCCAACATTAAAGGAGCGGTAAGAAAATGAAAAAAATGATTAACAATCCAAACGAGGTAATCGATGAGTTAATGACTGGATATGTCATAGCTTATCCTGATTATATTAGACGTTCAGAACTACACAAAAGAGCATTAATTGGTAAAAAACGTCACCCTGATCGTAAGGTAAGTATATTAATTGGAGGTGGCTCTGGTCATGAACCGGGATTTTTGGGATATGTAGGATCTGGTATGGCAGATGGCGTAGCAGTAGGTAATATTTTTGCATCTCCTTCACCTATTCCAATACAAGCAGTGACGAAAGAGATACATGCTGGACATGGTGTTTTATATATATATGGAAATTATGCCGGCGATTTAATGAATTTTGAAATGGCGAGTGAAATGACCGAAGTTGAAGATGATATTAAAACTGCAGTTGTTATTGGCAATGATGATGTTGCATCTTCTAAAGATCTCAATGACCGTAGAGGTATTGCTGGAGAATTTCTCGTATATAAAATTGCAGGTGCAGCAGCTGATTTTGGTTATGATTTAGAGAAGGTCAGACATTTAGCACAAATTGCAAATGATAATACACGTTCTATGGGAATTGGACTCAGTCCATGTTACTTACCTCAGACAGGGAAACCAAGTTTTGACTTAGAAGACAATGAAATGGAAATTGGTTTAGGACATCATGGTGAACCAGGTATAGAAAAGACAACAATTAGAACGGCAAAAGAAACAGTCCAAGTTATTATGCAGAATATATTAAAAGAAGGTATTTATCATGAAAATGATGATGTCGTCGTATTAATTAATGGCTTAGGTGCAACATCTCAAATGGAATTATATATTATCAATAAAGAAGTAGCAGCTATTCTCAATGAATATCAAATAAACACATATAAAAGTTATGTGGGCAACTTTATTACATCGATGGAAATGGGAGGATTTTCAATTACCTTGATGAAAGTGGATCAAACATTAAAAGAATGTATTTCACACCCAGTTGATTGCCCTAACTATAAAGAAATATAGGAGGTAGGTGTTATGACAGTATCAGGAAAAGACTTTAAACAATATATATTAGCGTTAACCCATTTATTTGAACAAGAAAAAGATACGCTATGTGAACTTGATAGGAAAATTGGAGATGGTGATCATGGTGTGACAATGGATATAGGCTATCAAGCCGTAAAACAAGTAATCAATAATGAACTCCAAGAGCAAAATGATATTGCGAAAATAAGTGTCGCAGTAGGTAAAACATTTTTAGACGCAGTCGGATCTTCTGTAGGACCACTCTATGCTTCAGGTTATTTAAAGGCTGCCGTAGCTGTAAAAAATAAAGAAACTTTAGACGATAAAAGTTTATTTGATTTTTGGATTGCATTTAGTAAAGGTATTAAAGCAAGAGGTAAGGCTGAAATCGGAGATAAAACAATGATAGATACGTTAGAGCCATTTTTTGATACTTTAGAGCAATCTCAAAGTAAAGGAGATTCTTTTAATAGCGGCTTTTCAAAAGCATTAGAAGCAGCAAAGCATGGTATGGAGAGTACAAAAGAAATTATTTCAAATAAAGGTAGATCGAAACGATTAGGTTATCGATCTCAAGGTCATATTGACCCAGGGGCAATGTCATCTTATCTCATGTTAGAAACCTTTAAGCCATTCGTTGTCTAAAAATTTTAAGGAGGAATGAAGCATGAAAATAGCAATAGGTGCAGATCACAATGGGTATGATATGAAAGAAGCAGTAAAATATCATGTGGAACAACTTGGACATGAAGTTGAAGATTTTGGTTGTGATTATTGTACAGAAGCAGATTATCCAGATGTTGCATTAGAAGTTGGTAAGAGTATACAAAAAGGTAATAATGAGCGTGGTATTTTAATATGTGGTACAGGTATTGGAGTCGCAATTACAGCAAATAAATTAAATGGGATTCGTGCTGCCTTGGCTCATGATTTCTATTCGGCAGAGCGCGCCCAGTTAAGTAATAATGCGCAAATATTAACTATGGGTGCACAAATTATTGGTATAGAAGTTGCTAAGAAGAATGTTGAAGCATATTTAAATGTGAGTTGGCAAGGTGGTTCTCAAAGAAAAGTGGATAAGATTGATAAAATTGAAGTACAAGAAAATACGTAATTTAAGACTTAATTATTTAAAGATAGCATGATATTGTAAATTTAATTGAATAATAAACCTATGTTGTTAAAAAGGTGACTTTACTTTCCAAGTATTAGCATTTGGATTAGAAGTGAAGTCATTTTTTAATTTTAGTAACTATTTTAGAAAAAATGATGCTTACAGACAAAGTTAAAAGGTGTTTTAAATAAGTCTTTATCATTATACAATAAGAGTATTGAAGTTAATTAAAATCTAACAGCTAAGCTAGTTTAAATATTTGTACATGTTTGTTGAATTGTCACTTTATTTTAGAGTGACATGTCCTATAATGTACATAAGGAGGCGTAAAGATGCGCAGAATATTGTATGCATTTTTGGTTTATACTATTTTAGGTTTATTAAGTGGATTCTATTATAGAGAGCTTACAGTGGCCCATCATTTTACAGGAGACACCCAACTCGTTGTAGTACATACACATACATTAATTTTAGGGATGTTTATGCATCTTATACTTTTACCGATTGAAAAAGTTTTTAAATTAAGTAGTTATTATTTATTTAATTGGTTTTTTATTATTTATAATATTGGTGTTTTCGCGACAATAGGGATGATGTTTATGAAAGGTACATACCAAGTTATTG
Organism: Staphylococcus sp. ACRSN; assembly: GCF_022346615.1. Classification (GTDB taxonomy): domain Bacteria; phylum Bacillota; class Bacilli; order Staphylococcales; family Staphylococcaceae; genus Staphylococcus. Next base: position 176,772 of record NZ_JAKRNS010000002.1, read on the forward strand.
GTTTAAAGGTACCTGAAACTTTCGCTGGTTATACGGGTATTGGTCATACGACATTAACTGCTGGCTTTATATTATTATTTTTCCTATTAAGAAATGCAATTGTTAAGGATCCAAGAGATTAATTACAAAGTTAAAATAGGTTGTACGATAGATTAACCCATTTTCTGTATTAAATATAGAAAATGGGTTTTTTCGCGACATAAATCCTAGACGCTTTTCATATGCATTAGACAAGTAATATTATGAAAAAATAATTGAATAAAAGTCTAAACATTGATAATCATTATCAATTGTAGGATAATAGAATAAATATAGTAGAAGAATTTGGGAGGCAATTTTAATGGATGACGTGATAATTATTGGCGGTGGACCTGCAGGCTTATTTGCGAGCTTTTACTCTGGTTTAAGAGGGATGAATGTAAGAATTATAGATATTCAAGATAAATTAGGTGGAAAGATGCATGTATATCCAGAAAAAATTATTTGGGATATTGGGGGATTAGCACCTAAACCATGTTATGAAGTAATTCAAGATACAATTAAACAAGGTTTATATTTTAATCCTGAAGTTAATTTAGAAGCGCGTGTTGTCGATATACGAAAAATTGCTGAACAACACTTTGAAGTTGAAACAGATAAAGGGCATATTTTTGAAAGTAAGTCAGTTATTATAGCTATTGGTGGCGGAATTATTAATCCTAAGCAATTAGAAATTAAAGACGCTGAACGCTATAAACTAACAAATTTGAATTATGTTGTGCAGTCGCTTAAACGATTTAAAGATAAAAATATTTTAATATCAGGTGCAGGAAATTCTGCATTAGATTGGGCTAATGATTTAAGTGGTTATGCCAAAAGTGTTACATTGATTTATAGAAAATCAGATATTAGGGGATATGAAGCAATGAAATCTGTCCTCGAAGAATTAGAAGTTCGAAAAATGCCTAACACACACATTCATCAATTGATTGGTGATGAGACGCGTACAAGAATTGATAAAGTTGTACTTGAAGATATTGAAACAAATGAAAAAACTATAGAAACGTTTGATGAAGTGATCATTAGTCATGGCTTTGATGTTGAAAATACTTTATTAAAGCAATCATCTGCTAAAGTAGATATGTTCAATGAGTATAGAATTAAAGGATTTGGTAATACTGCTACAAGTATTGATGGTTTATTTGCTTGTGGAGATATTATTTATCATGATGCAAAAGCACATCTTATAGCAAGTGCATTTAGTGATGCTGCTAATGCTGCCAATTTAGCTAAGGTATATATTGAACCAGAAGCGAAACCAGAAGGATTTGTATCGAGCCATAATGAAGTGTTTAAATCTTCTAATCAAGTTGTAATGAAAAAATACCTATAAGTAGCATGTATGGTTTTATTACTGTAATTTAATGTATGAGGTGATGATAGTGATAGAAATAAAACATGAACGACCTGAGGTAGAAGCATATTGCAATTTAAGATTAGAAGCTGGAATGAGCGGAAAATCTTATGCAGCAGCAGAAAAGGGTCTGCCTAATGCATTGTTTAATGTAACAATTTATGATAACAGTCAGTTAATTGGTATGGGAAGAGTCATAGGTGATGGCGGTACAGCATTTCAAGTGATTGATGTAGCAGTGGCTAAGGATTATCAGGGAAAAGGGTTTGGTAAAACAATAATGAAAGATATTATGGATTATATTAAGTCAATTGCTGAGTCAGGAACGTATGTAAGTTTAATCGCAGATTACCCAGCAGATAAACTATACGAAAAATTTGGATTTAAAATGACTGAGCCATATTCTGGTGGCATGTATCTAAAATTTTAAATCAAATAACTACAGTATGATAAAAATGTAATAGTTTGCTAAAGATAGAGGGAATTGAACCATCTTTATTTAAAAGTTTTTCAATTCATTTCGTTATTAACAGAGTTCTAAAAAGAGATGGTAATATAAATCTTCATTATTAAAATAAGAGGGATATAAATCCCAGAAAAAAGTACTTAGATGAATTAATCCAATTTATCTAAGTGCTTTTTTTAATTCAATAATTCGTATTGTTAGCTTGCTTTGTTAGGAGATATCTTTAGCCTGTAGTTTTCAACTTATCCTGTTCCCTCAAGTGTCTCGCTATAATACGTCATACTAAAATGTAGCTTTATATTGAAATTCTTTTTTATTATTAAATACAAGTCATTAGTATTTTTAATTGAAAATTGAAATCAAAAGAAATTATCAATTATAAGTAATGATTATCATTAAATTTAAAAATTAGGTAGATTTTTACTTCTACTAATGTATAATAGATTATAATAATTATAAATTAGTAATAATTATAAAAAGATACTTGATATCAAGTGTAATAGATGTATGAATAATTGGAGGATTAATAATGAATAATAAATTAACTGGTCTTTTTGGCGCACCTGTTTCTGATAGAGAGAATAGTATGACTGCTGGTCCAAGAGGTCCTATGGTAATGCAAGATATATACTTTTTAGAACAAATGGCACACTTTGATCGTGAAGTAATTCCAGAAAGAAGAATGCATGCAAAAGGTTCTGGTGCATTTGGTACGTTTACAGTAACTAATGACATTACGCAATATACTTCGGCTAGTATCTTTTCTGAAGTCGGTAAACAAACGGAAATGTTTGCAAGATTTTCTACTGTAGCAGGTGAGAGAGGTGCTGGAGATGCTGAGCGTGATATACGTGGATTTGCACTTAAATTTTACACAGACGAAGGCAACTGGGATTTGGTTGGAAATAATACGCCAGTTTTCTTCTTTAGAGACCCAAAATTATTTGCGAGTTTGAACCATGTTGTAAAGCGTAATCCTAAAACAAATATGAAAGATCCTGAAGCAAATTGGGATTTTTGGACGTTATTACCTGAAGCATTACATCAAGTAACCATTTTGATGACCGATAGAGGTATACCAACAGGATACCGAAATATGCATGGTTTTGGTTCACATACATACTCTATGTATAATGCCCAAGGCGAACGCGTGTGGGTTAAATTCCATCATCGCTGCCAACAAGGTATTGAAAATTACACAGCTGCCGAAGCGGAACAAGTGATTGCTAAGGATAGAGATTCATCACAACGAGACTTATTTAATCATATAGAAGCAGAAGATTACCCTAAGTGGAAGATGTATATTCAAGTTATGACTGAAGAAGAAGCACGCAATCACAAAGATAATCCATTTGATTTAACTAAAGTATGGTATAAAAATGAATATCCATTAATAGAAGTTGGAGAATTTGAATTAAATAGAAATCCGGAAAACTATTTCCAAGATGTTGAACAAGCTGCTTTTGCACCAACTAATATTGTTCCTGGAATTGATTTTTCTCCAGACAAGATGTTACAGGGTAGATTGTTTTCTTATGGCGATACACAAAGATATCGACTAGGTGTTAATCATTGGCAAATACCTGTCAATCAACCAAAAGGTGTGGGCGTGGATAACATTTGTCCATTTAGTCGAGACGGACAAATGCGTATATTAGATGGTAATCAAGGTAGTCAGACACATTATTATCCTAATAGTAAAGGTGCTTTAGAAGACCAACCACAATTTAAAAAACCTGGATTACCAGTAAACGGACAAGCGTATGAATATGATTATAGAGAAGACGATGATAACTATTTTGAGCAACCAGGTAAATTATTCAGATTACTTAGTGCTGAAGAACAAAACACTTTATTTAATAACACTGCTAATGAAATGGCACCAGTCAGTGAAAAAATTAAACATAGACATATTAAGCATTGTTATCATGCAGATCCTAAATATGGTGAAGGTGTAGCAGAGGCTTTAGGTATAGATATTAAAGAAGTTGACTTAACTTTATAGTAAATAGTAGAGGAGAATGTAAAATGATTTTAGATAATGTAAATCCGTCAGATCTATTTCCTACAGAAAAACAAGGCCCTTCCGTTTTAGGAAATATGCCATATCCTGTAGAAGGTGAAATAAAGATTTTCGAAGCGGCCTATATTGCAACGAATGAGCGTCTCATTTTAAATGTAGATATGGATGGTGAATTTTATTATAGAAGTATTGGGTATGATGACATTCAAGAGATTGGTACTGAAGCGAGCACATTAAACATTAAATTTAGTATTGGAACATTTAAAATGAACGATATTGAAGAAACGCGATTAAATGAATTTGTTAATTATGTAATAGATAAAATTAAAGCATAATATATTTTCATTATATGTGGGTGGAAAAGGGAAGGTTGTGGAAGTTTATAGATTTTTCTCTCGTTACTTTATGCTAACTATTATTCAAATATGTTATTTATTTTAAAGTAATATATAATTATATAGCTTAATTTACTAATAGATACTTTAATAATTAAAAAGCAGTAATCCTACACAATGATGTAGGATTACTGCTTTTATTTATTGATAGTATTCATAAAGATGAATACTTAAACCTATACTTTTAACTATTTGTTTTCTTCAATTTGTGCATTTGTAGCATTCGTTCTTGAACGTAAGTCAGCTTCGATTTCTTCTAAACTACGACCTCTTGTTTCAGGTAAGTATTTAACTACAAAGATTAACGCGCCTATACCTATAATCGCAAATATTAAGAATACTTGTTCAACTGATAAAACGTCAGTCAATATAGGGAAGAGTTGAGCTACTAATAAACTACCGATAGATAATACAAGTGCAGCAACACCTGTAGCAGCACCACGTGCACGCATAGGGAATAATTCAGGTAACATTACCCATAATACTGGTCCCCATGTGAAACCGAAGAAAATAATAAACAACGTTAAACAAATGATGATAATCCAAGCTGAGGCATGGATACCGATTGTCCAAATTAAAATTGCCATAATTAATAATGATGCAACCATACCAATATTACCTATGACTAGTAAACGTTTACGATCAACTTTATCTATAATCATAATTGCAACGATAGTTATGAGTACATTAACTGTACCAATTCCCACTGTTCCTAAAATTGAAGTTGCATCCCCAAGACCTGCCTTACTAAAAATTGAAGGTGCATAGTAAATTATTGCATTAATACCTATAATTTGTTGGAATAAGGCAAAAATACTACCTATAATTAAAGTTGGTCTTAGCCAAGGTGATTTCAATACTTTCCAAGTGCTTTCAGAAATTCTATTAATTTCTTTCATATCAGCGATTTCTTTGTCTATCTCACTATCACTAAATGTCAATCGCATCACATCACGTGCTGCTTTTTCACTTCTATGCTCAAGTAGCCATCTAGGACTTTCTGGCATAAATGCAACACCTATTAACAATATAAGTGATGGTAAAACAGCTAAACCTAACATCCATCTCCAACCTTCGATTGGTGTAAATGCATAGTTTATTAAGTATGATGAAAGAATACCGATTGTAATCATTAATTGGTTTAATGAACTTAATGATCCCCTTTGTTCAGTTGGAGCCATTTCAGATAAATACACTGGTACAATAGCGGTAGAACCACCTACGGCTAAACCAATAACCAAACGACCAATGACTAGTATTGGCATTGATGGTGCTAAAGCTAAAATAAGTGCCCCGACGATATAAACAATTGCAACAATAAATACTACGCGTCGACGACCAAGCCTATCTGACAGTGGACCACTTGCCCCTGATCCAAATATCGCACCAACGAGCATGGATGATACGACTAAACCTTCTGTAACACTGTTTAATGGTATGTCATCTTTTATAAATAATAATGCACCTGATATTACTCCCATGTCATAGCCATAGAGTAATCCTCCCAAGGCACCTAGGAAAAAGATGAGCTTTTTATTTACTTTTATTCCCATATAGAACCTCCTGATTGTTTTAGACAAGGATAAGTATACGCTTTCATAAAAAGGTTGTAAATATTAAAGAATAAGAAATTTATTTATTGCGAGGTATTTATATGCAATTCATAGTCAATTTGATTTGATTTATAAAATAACAATTTGGAAGATTTATTTTGAAATAGTAAGGAATAGAGGAATTGGGTTGTTAGTAATGGATAAATTGACATGCATAACAAGATGAATTTAAATATTTACTAAAGATATTATTCAAATTATGAAACCAGGCTATAACTCTAGTGAAGTCATAGCCTGGTTAGAAAAGGTTATTATATTATGCTTCGAAATCAATAATAATGCGTCCAGAATTTTTATGTTCAAGTACATTATTAATATGTGTTTCAATATCATCAAATTTAATTGTTTGTTTAATGTCATGTAGTTGTGCGGGTTTTAAATCTCTAGCCAATCTTCTCCAAATGTGTTTACGAACTTTCATTTCTGTATAGACAGAATCAATACCAATAATATTCGTTCCTCTTAAAATGAATGGGAAGATAGAACTGTCGAAATGATGACCACCAGTCATACCGATTACAGCAACGCTACCATTGTAGTCTAAGTGTTTGATGATTTGAGAAAGTGTATCCCCACCAATTGGATCAATAACAGCTTGCCATTTACGACTACCTAGTGGTTTATCATCTGTTTTTGTTATACGTGAAATGACTTCACGTGCACCTAAGGCTTTTAATTGTGCTTCAGCATTTGTCTTTCCAGTACTTGCAATGACTTTATATCCGATAGCATTTAACATCATTACTGATAATGTACCAACGCCACCAGTTGCACCTCGTACTAGAACTTCTTTATTTTCAACAGATAAGCCATTATGCTCCAGTTTTTCAATTGCAAGACCAGCAGTATAGCCTGCTGTACCATAAATCATGGCTTCTTCTAAAGTGAGATCTTTTGGTAATTGAACAATTTGTTCTTCTTTCACACGAGCGTATTCGCTAAAACCACCAAATCGACTTGTACCTAATTCGTATCCAGTTACAATAACTTCGTCTCCTTGGTTAAATGATGGTGTATCAGATTTTTCCACAACACCTGCTAAATCGATGCCTGGAATCATTGGATAAGATTGAACTATTTTAGAATTAGCGACTGTAGCTAATGCATCTTTATAATTAATACCTGAGTATTTGACCTTAATCAATACTTCACCTTCAGGTAAATCATCTATAGTTAAATTTTTAATTTGGTTAGTAACTTTGCCGTCTTGTTCATCGACTACAAAGGCTTTAAATGTTTCAGTCATTGCCTTATGGCACTCCCTTTTATATGTAATTTTTATATGAACAATTAAAAAACACTAACCACTTTATCACGTAATTGAATATTACACAATATGGCTAAATAGCAATGTTTTTAGGTAAGCGCTTTTATTTTAAAATTAATTTCTAAACAATATTATTACAGACTATAACAAATATTTTAACACTTTAATAGTAATTTAACATTTTATAATTATGATATTCATTTATCAAAAAGCTACTTTTGTTTTATTATGGTAGAAAGTAATTTAATAAAGGGGATAGCAAATTGACATTTCAAATTGATAGCGTTAAAAGTTCTGAGGTACATAAATTAAGAGATATTAGTATTACCACATTTAGAACCACTTTTGAAAATGGTGGATATTCAGAGGAAGATTTCAATCAATATTTCAATGAAGCTTATGATATAGATACTTTACTAAAAGAATTAGACAATAAGCATTCATTTACTTACTTTTTTAGAGAAGATGGAGAAGTGACAGGATATTTTAAATTGAACATTTTAGATGCCCAAACAGAAGCTATGGGTGAAGAATATTTAGAAATCCAACGTATTTACTTTTTACCTCATGCTCAAGGTGGAGGAAGAGGTAAATATATTATTGATTTTGCAGAATCGAAAGCAAAAGAATTAAATAAAACAAAAATTTGGTTAGGTGTATGGGAATATAATGAACCGGCGTTGAAATTTTATACCAAACATGGTTTGAAAGTGATAGGTAGACATGAATTCCAAACTGGTGAAGTTGTAGATTCTGATTTGGTAATGGAGAAAATATTGTAAAGCGTTTTCAAAATATAGTATAGTAAAAATACACCGATAGTTTGATTTTGCCATCCTTAACTTGAAAAATTAATTTATTGTAACTGTTAGTTAAAGTTTATTTAGCTTATATCATTTTTTTATAAAAAATGTAGAAACTTCCAATAAAAGCGTTTATTTATTATTTTTTGAGTGAATAACGTAACTATACTCATCTAGATATGCTTAAACAAATGAATTAAATACATATCTATAAATGAGTATTAAAATCTTAGGAGGTTTTTCAAAAAAATGAAAAAATTTTTAGCTGGTTTTCTTACTTTATCTTTAGCACTTGCAGCTTGTTCAAATGGTAGTGATGAAGGTAGCAAAAAGGATGAGAGTTCCGAAAAAGCAAAAACTGAAGAGAAAGCAAAAGACAAAGCTAAAGAAAAAACTGAAAAATCAAAAGATAGCTCAGATAGTAAATCAACAAATGACAGTTCTAGCAGTTCAGATAGTTCAACAAGCGATAGTAGTTCAAGCAAATCGGGTGATACATCAAGTAGTCAATCAAGTGACAGCAGTTCAAGCAATTCAGGTGATGACTCTACAAATAGTCAATCAAGTGATAGCGGTTCAAGCGATTCAGGTGATAACTCTACAAGTAGTCAATCAAGTGACAGCGGTTCGAGCAATTCAGGTGAAGGTTCAACAAGTAGCCAATCAAGTGATAGTGGCTCAGGTGGTACTGAATCATAATTATAGAATTGCTTAATGGAGTAGTTGGGGCTTATTGGCTCCAACTACTTTATCTTCATCAAGTGTTAAACAATAAAACAAAGGTGGTCTTTCAATCATGAAAAAACTATTAGCAGGTTTCTTAACTTTATCTTTAGCATTAGCTGCATGTTCAAATGGCAGTGACGATGGTAGTAAAAAGGATGATAGTTCGAAAGATAAGCAATCATCGGACGATAAATCAAAAGATTCCAAAAACGATGACAAAAAGAGTAATGATAGCTCTGACAAAGATTCAAGCAAAGATAGTGACAAAGATTCAAGCAAAGATAGTGACAAAGATTCAAACAAAGATAGTGACAGCGACAGTTCAGACAGTTCAAATAGCTCAGATAGTTCTAATGATGGTAATAATAGCTCAGATAGTCAATCAAGTAATGATAATTCAAATAGTGATGCAAATTCAAACGATAGCGGATCAGCATCCGGTTCTAGCTCAAACTCAAATAATGATACTTCTAGTAATAATCAAAATGGCGATGCTGCAAACGATGACGCAAGTAGTAATGCCAACGCTAATGATAGTGCTTCATCAGCGTCTAACTCAAATAATGGCAACAGTGGTTCGCAATCACAGTATGTTGTACCTTATCAAGGACAAAATGCAGTACCAGTATCACAAAACATTTCATCTGGTAATGTAGACTCACAAGCAGCATTACAAAATCTACCAAATTTCCAAAATTCATTAGAACAAGCAACTGCCGAAATTAATGGACAAAACGGACAGAATAACCCATACAATGATTATAGTATTGAAGGTAGTGATGGTAACTATAGCTATATCTTTAGCTTCCAAAATCAAGCACAACCTGGTACTTATTCAATTGTTACAGTCGACCAACAAGGTGTTGTTAGAATTGTAGATCCAGCATATCAACAATAAAAATAGTAATATAAAGTTATAACTTTATATTTTCTTAAGATAAAAAGATGTTTTCCTAATTTAGGAAAACATCTTTTTCATTTAATGATTATGATTTTTTAGTTGCTTTTTGAATAATATGTGACAACGTTTCAAATGCATGATTATCTTTATTAACAAAAGCATTCATTTGAATTTCAGTCATTTGATGACTAATTAAATCATTTAATAACGCTTTGGCATCACTGTAACGAACGGTAGCAAGTGAATGCATTACATCATCATACACACCTCGTTCAGCAACATATTTTGCGTGATTTGGTGTGTACTGACAAACTACCTTATCTAAAGTTAGTGCATCAAAGATGATTGATGAATAGTCAGTTAATACAATGTCTGAAACAAGTAATAAATCCTGAATTTCAATATTATTCGGTGCGATAATTGCATTTTCCGGTATGTCTGTAGATGAATCCTCAATATGACCTTTAAAAACAACATTATATTTATTTAATAGGCCATCACTGATAGGTAGTAAATCAGATTGGTCATTTTCTGCTTTCCAAGTAGGAGCATATAGTAATGTTGGTTTGGCTGAATCCAATTTCAGTTCTTTTTTTATAAATGACAAATAGGGGTGGTCACTCTGTTTGTCTAATAAATACCTTACTCTAGGATAACCACAGTTTAATAAATTTGTTTGTTGTTGTGGAAATGCAGTTTTGAAATAATCGATTATTTCTTCACAATCACAGACAAAGTAGTCTTGTTGTAACCATTTATTATATTTACGAGCACGATAATTATAGATATTTAAATTTTGATAAGGCTCTGTACTATCTAAAAACAACTTTTTAATAGGTGTACCATGCCATAATTGGATAATTGTACCATTTGGTTTAATGTCGTCTGGAATATAACTTTCTAATATGACAACTTGAGCTGTTTCAATAATATCCTTTGTCTTTGGATCGTTTGGCTTTATAAAATTTGGACCGTTTACGTCGTCTGTAACAAAATAGATTGGTAATTTATTAAAATGTTTCGCAAAGTGGTTGAATAAATAACGAGAATTTCCTCTAAATCCATAATCGAAACCTAAAAATACAATGTGATTTTTCAATTTAGAACTATCTTTTGAATATATATAGCTTTGGGCACGATGTTTTTTTACGAAATGACGTTGGATTGGACTGAAAATCCAATGAGGTATTTTGAAATTTAGTGAATTTAATAATTTATCTGTGAAACGCATATCATCAGGCGCAAGTGTTTCATGTGCTTTAAAAGGAATGCTATGCGAATGCAGATATGCCAATTTATTTAGATTAAATGCTGTTGTATTTAATGGTTCAAAATGATGCACACTATTCCACACAGTGTTACTTGTGGTAAATGATCTTGCAAAATCAAAAACAACATGACTATCTGTAACAATTTCTTCTTGAAGTAAAGATAACAAAGCAAGATCAAATAATTTTTCGACTTTATATTGTTCTAGCAATTTTAAACTTGTCTCAATATGGAAAATAATATTCGGATAATGATTAATGTTTTCTATCCAATCATCAAAATTAATTTGTGATTTACCAAAATACCGACAGTCATTAACATAGTGCTGATCTACTGTGTAATCTACAACAATTGTACATTGTTTAATGTCGACAGCTTTTAACATGTTTTTATATGTTTTAATGTGCTTATCCAAGATTATAAAATGTGTATAACCTTCTTGCATTGCTTTATTTAATTGTTGGGGTAAAATGTCCCATTTCTCTAATTCAATTTGTTTTATCATGATAAATCCCTCTACATAAATGTTATTGTGCCTATTTTACCACGTAGGCTAGATTAGACAAAATCATCCCCTTACACTTCAGGAAACAAGGTTGTTAAATGTAATTATTTTATTTAAACAAAAGAATAAACATAATTTTTGGGTTGTAGTAAATTATTTAATATTAAACATTATAAAAATTAAAAAAACAGTTGTATTCATTTAAAGAAGTGATATAATGAATTTGTGAAAAAAATCACAATAAATTCCAAAAGGTTTACAAAGCAAATTATATTAAATTTATATAGAAAGAAGAAGTGAGTCAAAATGTTTGTAGAGAATTTTAATCCATTTAACAATATCGTGGTCTCAAGCATTGTTGCTGCCATTCCTATTGTCTTATTTTTATTATGTTTAACTGTTTTTAAAATGAAAGGTATATACGCAGCGATTACTACAGTAGTTGTGACTTTGATAATCGCAATTGGTTTATTCAAATTACCTATACCGATTGCGTCAGGTGCGATGATTGAAGGTTTTTATCAAGGCATCATACCAATTGGTTATATTGTCATCATGGCTGTTTTGTTATATAAAATAACCAACGAAAGTGGACAATTTAAGACGATTCAAGATAGTATCGCTAGTATTTCGCAAGATCAACGCATTCAAATTTTATTAATTGCATTTGCTTTTAATGGATTCTTAGAAGGTGCAGCTGGTTTCGGTGTTCCAATTGCAATTTGTGCGTTGCTATTAACGCAACTTGGTTTTCAACCGTTACAAGCAGCGATGTTATGCTTAATAGCTAATGCCTCAGCTGGTGCATTTGGAGCAATTGGGATACCTGTACAAGTTATAGATACGCTAAACTTATCAGGTAATGTAACAAGTATGGAAGTTTCACAAATTTCAGTATTTACTTTAGTGATAATAAATATGTTTATTCCATTTTTATTAATTTGGATAGTGGATGGTTTTAAAGGAATCAAAGAAACCTTACCAGCAATATTAGTAGTTGGCGTTAGTTATACAATTACGCAAGCACTTATTACAATCTTTATTGGTCCTGAATTAGCTGATATTATACCTCCATTGGTTGCTATGGTGTCATTGGCATTATTTTCTAAAAAATTCCAACCTAAACATATTTTTAGAATACAAAAAGATGTTAAACCGACAATGCCAATTAAACATAGTATGAAATCAATTGCATATGCATGGAGTCCATTCTATATTTTAACAATCATCGTGATGATTTGGAGTTCACCACAATTTAAAGGTTTATTTTTACCAGATGGCGCTTTAGCTTCATTAGTTGCAAATATTACAATTCCAGGTACGTATAGTGAGTTCGCTAAGAAAAGTATCATTCTACCATTTAATTTTATTGGACAAACAGGAACTGCAATTTTGATTGTTATTATCATTACAGTTTTAATGTCTAGCAAAGTGAATTTTGGAGATGCATTGCGCTTATTTAAAGTTACTTTTTTAGAATTATGGTTATCTATTCTTACAATTTGTTTTATCTTAATTATTTCAAAATTAATGACTTATGCAGGACTTAGTATGGCGTTAGGTGAAAGTATTGCTAAAACAGGGGCAATGTTCCCATTACTATCACCAATATTAGGATGGTTAGGTGTGTTTATGACTGGATCTGTTGTTAATAACAATTCACTCTTTGCACCAATCCAAGCTTCAGTTGCACAAAATATTGGCACAAGTGGTTCTCTATTAGTTTCTGCAAATACAGTTGGTGGTGTCGCAGCAAAATTAATTTCACCACAATCTATTGCGATTGCAACTGCTTCTGTTAAGCAAGTAGGTAAAGAATCAGAATTATTAAAAATGACATTAAAATATAGTGTTGCGATGTTAGTATTCATTTGCGTTTGGACTTATATTTTAAATTTAATACTATAAGTACAGATTTTAATAAATCATGATAATCAGACGATGAGTTAAAAATGAAAGTATTGATGAAATTCTGATTAAATGAATTCATGGTCTCTTTGTTTAGCACTGTATAATATAAAATATGCCCAGACATTATAACTGTCTGGGCATATTTTTATATCTGCATTATTGACTTGAAAAGGGTAGTGATACTAATTGAGCATATTTAGGAAATTAATGTATATAGCTTGAGGTGAATATTGTTCAACCGTGCGATGAGCATTTTTTAATATGACATGCTCTTTGAATTCCTGATTAATTAAGCGACGTAATTTATTTGATAATGCTTCGGTGTTTCCGTGCTCTATTAAATAACCATTTACATTATTTTCAATAATTGAATCGGGGCCAGTATTGCCATCAAAACTAACAACGATATTACTTTGATTCATCGCTTCGAGAATTACCATGCCAAATCCTTCATTCCGTGATGGTATGACAGTGATTTCACTCATAGCCAGTTTTTTATTTAAATTTTGAGTGGGGCCTTTTAATTTAATAATATCAGTCATTCCAAATTGATTGATTGATTTTTGTAATTGACCTTTTTCTTGCCCTTCACCATAAATAAAGACTTGGTAATCAAATTGTCTCATCGTATGTTGAATCGGGTTGATACTTTCGATAAGTAAGTCAAATCCTTTTTCATATTCTAAACGACCAGCAGCTGTAATGATTTTAGATTTAGATGTATACAGGCGTTGCTCATCAATGATATTTGGAACCACAAAAACGGGTGTTTGCAAACGAGATTGATATTTATCACGATCTTTAGATGTTAAGGTAGTAACCTTGTCTAAATGTTGATAAGCTTCGATTATTTCAAGTTGATATGGTTCAGGATGTGCATCAAAATTCATGTGCTCCATCCCAATCTTTTCTACATGAGTGGGCGCATATTTAGAAATTAAAATATTGAAACTTGCGCGTGTACCAATAATTGTATCTGTAGTTACATGTTTTAAGGCATGGATCATTTTTTTTTCAATATAGTTTGAAAATTGATTTAGTCCAGGTTCAAATTGTGATAATTCTTTTGGTTTGTTTAAATTAGTGAACTTATTAATTCGATTAAATAAAATATCTTTAAAGTTTAATGGGTGTAACTGATAATTAATTAAAGGTTTAATCTTAATAGAATCATGTAGTTGAAAATAAGGGCGATCATTAGATTTGAAAACTGAAATTATTGTCACTTCATGTCCCTTTTCAGCTAAAGTGTTGGCTAATTGTGAAATAGACTTAACTGTACCACCCATTGCATAAACGTTATGCATAAAAAAAGTGATTGATTTCATAAGAAAACCTCCAAAATTACTTTTCTTAAATTAAAATTAATTATAGCATGAATTACATTTTAAATTGAATAAAGTGGATATTGTAATGTGCACATTTAACATAATGTAATTGGAAAATGTTGAATGTTATATTTTATGATATATAGTAGAGCTTATTTTAGTAACAATATCGCATTTATGGCTATTGAAAATTTTGAAAATAATTTCAAAAATTATTTAGGTTTAATCCTTTTGTGACAGTGTTTTATATCGTTAATTAATAATTTAAAGTTTACACTTATCAACAAAAAATGTGTAGAATTACCGAAATCTCTTTTTTCATACGACAATAACGTATATAATTAGAAGAGTATGAAAGAGAATATCGTCTGGCGATGTTCTTTTTATTATATATAATAACGATATGTGCTTTTTTATTTTTTATCTATAGAAAACGCTTTATTCAGCTAGTGAAATTATTTGTTTTCTAAGTTTTAGAAATAGATAACGTTCTATAATCATATATAAAAGGGGGACTGTGTTTGTTATGAGTACAATACATAGCAAAACAGATGTCATCTTAATTGGTGGCGGAATTATGAGTGCAACATTAGGAACTTTATTAAAAGAACTAGCACCTGAAAAAGAAATTAAGATGTTTGAAAGATTGTCTACACCAGCAGAGGAAAGTACCAATGCTTGGAATAATGCGGGCACAGGTCATTCTGCATTATGCGAATTGAACTATACTAAAGAAAACAAAGATGGATCTATAGATATTGAAAAGGCGATTAAAATAAATGAGCAATTCCAAATCTCAAAACAATTTTGGAGCCATCTCGTTAAGGAAGGTCAACTTGATCATCCAGAATCATTTATTAAACCAGTACCACACATGAGTTTTGTCCAAGGCGTGAAGAATGTTGATTTCTTAAAAAGAAGAGTAGAACAACTTAATAAAAATGTGTTATTTAGCAACATGGAAATAACTGATGATAAAGAAAAAATTGCTAACTGGACACCATTAATTATGGAAGGTCGTACGTCACATGTTCCTATGGCAATTACATATGATAAAACTGGTACAGATGTGAATTTTAGCGAGTTAACTAAAAAACTTTTCCATAATTTAGCTGAAAAGCAAGTTGAGTTAAATTATAAACATCAAGTTGAAGATTTAAAGCAACGAAAAGATGGCGTGTGGGAAGTTAAAGTCAAAGATTTAAATTCAAATGAAACAAAAGTTTATGAAAGTGATTTTGTCTTTATTGGTGCTGGTGGTGCAAGCTTACCATTATTACAAAAAACAGGTATTAAAGAATCTAAGCATGTTGGTGGTTTCCCAGTAAGTGGACTATTCTTAGTATGTAGAGACGAAGCAATCACAAAGCAACATTTAGCAAAAGTATATGGTAAAGCATCTGTAGGAGCACCACCTATGTCTGTACCTCATTTAGATACGCGATATATAGATGGTAAGAGAACCTTATTGTTTGGACCATTTGCAGGATTTTCACCTAAATTTATGAAGACCGGTTCTAATATGGACTTGATTAAATCTGTAAAACCAAACAATATTATTACAATGCTTTCAGCTGGCGTTAAAGAAATTAATTTAACTAAATATCTCATCTCTCAATTAACACTTTCAAATGAAGAGCGAATGGAAGATTTAAGAACATTTGTACCAAATGCGAAAAGTGAAGATTGGGAAGTTGTTGTTGCAGGACAACGTGTTCAAGTTATTAAAGATACTGAATCTGGAAAAGGCACATTACAATTTGGTACTGAAGTTATAACGTCAGAAGATGGATCGTTATCTGCATTACTAGGTGCTTCACCTGGGGCGTCAACTGCAGTAGATATTATGTTAGATTTATTAAAACGTTGCTTTAATGATGAATTCTCAAATTGGGAAGTTAAGATTAAAGAAATAATTCCTTCATTTGGACAGCGTTTATCAGAAAATGAAATATTATATAGAGAAGTAAACGAAGAAATTAAGAAAAATTTAAAAATTGATTAATTTATAACAATAAGGAACCGCTTGAATGATTTACAATTCAAGCGATTCCTTATTATTTTTATCATGTATTTTGTTTTAACTTTATAGTAAAGGTTGTACCATCATCTAATTGACTTTCTACCTCAATCAATCCGTCATGTAATTCAATTATGGATTTGGTAATAGCAAGTCCAAGTCCGTTACTATTAGCGTTACTGTGTAATTTAAAGAATCGGTCAAATAATTTTTTTTGCGTTTCTTTGTCTATACCTTCTCCTTCATCAGAAATACGACAAATAATATAATTATTTTGTGAAAACAAATTAATTTCAATCAATCCATGAGATGGAGAATACTTTATAGCATTTGTAACAATGTTTTGAAATGCTTGATGTAATAGGCGTTCATTACCAATATAATTGGTTTCTGATAAATCAGATAGTATCATTAATTCTTTTTGGTTAGCCGCGTATTGTTCATGTCTCACAATATTTTGAAGTAATTCTTTTAAATCAATCGTATCATTAAATGACAAATGTTCAGCATTATCTAATTCTGATAGTAATAATAGCGCTTTTGTTAAATCACTTAATCGAGTTGTGATTTGGTATATTTCATCGATATAGTGTGAGGATGACTCAACGTCTTTGCTATTTTTTAACTGATCTAATAAGTGATGGATATGTGTAAGTGGTGTTTTGATTTCATGCGAGACATTTTGAACAAAATTTTGACGCATATCATCTAATTGTTTCAATGATTGGCGCATATTATCAAAACGGTATTGTAGTGTGCCTAATTCATCGTTTCTAGTAATTTTAATTGGTTTATCAAAATCCCCATTCATTAAGTATTCCGTTGCACGCTTTAATTGTTGTACAGGCTTAATGATTGAATACGTAGAGGCAATGGTTAGGAAAATAGATATTGCCAATAATAATGATATGAGAATTGCTAAAAAGATTCTGAATTCACTAAAGGTTTTTCCTATATCGGGTCTTATAAATACAGCTAAAGCTTTATTATTAGTCTGAAATGCTAATCCGACAGTATTTTTTGTAGTATTATCAAAAAAACCAGTAACGATAGGATTGTATGGAAGATGTTTGATTCCATGATAAGGTTTGCCAGACAAAACTTGCTTAATGGCTTGCTTTGATACATCATCTTTTCTGAATTTTTGACCGTAAAATGTTTTCGTTCCAGTTTTTGTTACAGTCATTATTTGGTAATTCATTTCACCTAAGTGTTTGAAGTAGGGTGTTAAATTAGTAATGTGCGATGATTGTTGAAAAGCGCGTGCGTCTTTTAATGTTCTCATGATTTTAGCATCATTATTTGTTTTTAGTGCATTATGATAGATTATATTTGTGAAAAAGAAACTTATGATTGCACTGAATAACATTACGATAATTGTATAGATTGCGATTCGAAAATAAAGTGATTTAAACATAGTCATCCACCTTGTATCCTAGGCCACGAACGGTTTCAATAGTAATAGTCGTATCAAGTTTTTCTAAACGTTTCCTAAGTCTTTTTATATGTACATCCACAGTTCTTTCATCACCTTCATACTCAAAACCCCAAATCTTTGCAATTAAGTCATCGCGATTAAATACTTGCTTTGGATGAGAAGCTAATAAAAATAGTAATTGAAATTCTTTGTTTGGTAAGTTCATTGTTTTAGAGTTAGCTTCAATTTCTAAAAAAGATAAATTAAGTGTTAAATTTCCGATAGTCAATTCATTGTTTGCATTGATATTGTATCGTTTTAGTACAGCTTTGATTCTAAATATAAGTTCTTTAACCTCAAAGGGTTTAGTTACATAGTCATCAGTTCCAGTTAAATAAGCCTGTTCTTTATCGCTTAATGCATCACGTGCCGTTAACATGATGACAGGTAAGTTATAATCATCTTTCAGATATTTACATAACTCAAAGCCGTTTATGCCATTCATCATAATATCAACAACTGCAATATCAACGGAATTGTGCTCTAAATATGTTAAAGCAGATTCAGCACTTTCTTTCGTTACCGTTGTAAGTCCTTCGTTTTTAACATGCTTGGCTACATAATCTAATATTTGTATATCATCATCTACGATTAAACAAGTTGGCATATATAACGTCTCCTCTATCAGTTTATTGTCATTATAAACATAACTATTATTCTGAACAACTTTAAGTAAATAAAATAACAATAGTTCATATTGAGTTCATATAACTGTATTAAGGTATAAACAGTAATCAAGAGATAGGGAGTGAAGTTATATTATGAAACTAGCATGGAGTGAAATGAAATACTATAAATTTCGATTTATTTTAATCACGCTGATCATATTATTATTGGCTACAATGGTATTGTTTATCAGTGGTTTAGCACAAGGATTAGGTCGAGAAAATGTTTCGATGTTGGATAATATGAAAGCAACAAACTTTATTATGGAAAATAATAAGAAACCACAAATAGAACAGTCGACAATTAATAAAACACAAAAAGATCAAATTGAAAATATTGTTTCTCAAAAACCACTAAATATTGCTTCTCAGACATTGGATTTAAAGAAAAGTGAAGAAACAGTCACTATGATTGATATGCTGAATCATGATAATCCAAAATTAAAGCAAGGCCATTATCCTAAAAATAATACGGAGATGGTAATAAACGAAAAATTAGTAGCACAAGGTATTGATGTAGGAGATAAAGTTAAATTGAAGTCAGGAGAAAAGTTGACTGTAAGTGGTGTACTTAAAGATACAATGTATGCACATAGTTCCGTTGTAATGATGAACCATCAAGGTTTTGACAAATTGAATCATAGTAGCAGCACCATTTATCCTGTGAATCACATTACAAAGAAAGAAAAAAATGAGATTAATAATATTTCTGGAATTACAATAACAAATAAAGATGACATAAAAAATGCTATTCCAAGTTATCAAGCAGAGCAATCTCCATTAAATTTAATGGTTGTTAGTTTATTAGTTATTTCAGCAATTGTCTTAAGTGCCTTTTTCTATGTAATGACAATTCAAAAAATATCTGAAATTGGAATATTAAAAGCAATTGGAATACGAACAAGTCATTTAATAAGTGCTTTGCTTACACAAATTATTGTAACAACTTTAATTGGTGTTATCGTGGCGATTGGCTTAATTTTATCATTATCAATGGTTATGCCTGTATCAATGCCATTTCATATCAACGCATTCAATTTAATTATCGTCTTAGCTATATTTGTTATTGTTGCTATTATTGGTGCATTGCTATCGTTAATTAAAGTGTTTAAAGTCGATCCAATTGATGCTATAGGAGGTATGGAATAATGAGCTTAGATATTAAAAACATTTATAAGATATTCGGGGAAGGTACATCAGAAACGAAAGTATTAAATGGTATTGATTTTACTGTGAACCAAGGAGAATTTATTATTATTAAAGGAGCATCAGGTTCAGGCAAAACGACACTGTTAACGATATTAGGTGGCCTATTATCTCAGAGTAGTGGTGAAATATTATATAATGGAAAACCAATGTATAGTGATTTGAATCATGCAGCAAAAATGCGATTACATGAAATTGGTTTTATCTTTCAATCTTCACATTTAATCCCATATTTAAATGTAGCAGAGCAATTAATTACAATAGGTGTTGAGGCAGGTATGGATAAAAAAGAGGCGAAAAATAGAGCTGAAACATTATTATCTAGTATAGGATTGTCGCATCGTTTGAATGCATATCCAAGTATGTTATCAGGTGGTGAAAAACAAAGAGTCGCAATTATGAGAGCGTTTATGAATCAACCTAAGATAATTTTAGCAGATGAACCAACTGCAAGTTTAGATGCTACACGTGCGACTGAAGTAGTTGAAATGATTGATTCTAAGGTTAAGCAATCAGGTCTCATTGGTATTATGATAACACATGATAAGCGATTATTTTCATATGCTGATAAAGTGATTGAGTTAGATGAGGGGAAAGTTATTCAAGCACAATAGATAAATTAAGATAAAAAATGAGGTTAAGACATATTATATTTGATATTTTGGGAAGAAATTATCTTCCTAATCTAACAAGTATGTCTTAGCCTCATTTGTACGTTTGTTTTAAAAAGTTGGTATATGCCATAAGGCAATAATACAAATAAAAAATAATGATGCGAAATAAATTGTTAAAATCAATTTATATTGATACATAAGTGCTAAGAAATCACGGATTAAGGCAACTTCGAGAAAATGGTAAGGTGTATGGCTACCAACGCCTGTTAATTTCAACTGCAATTTTTGACCAAAACGTAATGCGCGCATGATATGAAATTGGCTAGTAACACAAACAATTTTTGAATTTATAAGTAAGTGATCGGGTAATAGTGATTTTGTGTATTTAATATTTTCATAAGTGCTTGTGGAATGGTTTTCCATAGTTATTTTATTCAGTGGTACGCCATACTTCACTAAATATCTAGTCATTGCAAGGGCTTCAGATATAGGTTCATCTTTACCCTGACCGCCACTGACAATGATTTCTGATTTAGGATTTTGAGCATATAAATCGAGCGCTTTATTTAATCGCTCAGCTAACATTGGTGTGACTTCTTCTGTGAAAATACCAGCACCTAATACTAGAATTTTGTCATAAGATACTCGATTCATATTACGTGCATAACTTGATGAGCAGACTGCATAACAAATAAAGGTGTAGAGTGTACTAAATGTGATTGCAGCTAACCAATAAAATATAGCATTAAAAGCTATCGGTATGAGTGATATATAAGCACAAGATGCTCCGAATAAAACAACTTTTAAAATAATTAAAGCAAGTCGTTTTAAAAATAATTTAGAATTAGAATTCTGTAATAGATGCGCATGACTAACATAAAGTGTAGATAATCCAATGCACATAGCTATTATTAATTCTACTGGATAAGTATGGCTACCTATATAAAAAATAATTACGATATAGCCTAATATTACCTGGGAAATAAATACGTTTATATGAACGAAAAATTTTATATTAAAAGTCATGCCAATGTAAATGACACTTATAAGTAAGCAAATAGTTAATGGTAGTATGTTCATTTAACACCTCGAATTTCAATTGTATATTTAATGTAATTTATCCCAATGAAATAAGCAAATGAATTTCAAAAGTACTTTGAAATTCTGGAAAAATAAGAGTTATAAATTATAATTTATGAAAGGGTTTACAATAATGGTTGTATAAATGTATATTTGAATAAATTATAATTAAGCAATACAGAGGGGCATAGGGGTGGATACGGATGGTTAAAGATATAAATAATCATATTGATTTTATGAAGGGTTTTATGAATGATATCAACACATTACTTGCAAATTTATCTATAAAAGTACGAGAAGAGTATCATGTTTCTAAAGAGCAAGCGAGCGTTATTAGAATGCTTGAACATGAGAAGGCGATGTCATTAACAGAAATTACTGAAAGGCAAGGGGTCAATAAAGCGGCTGTAAGTAGGAGAATTAAAAAGTTAATTAATGCTGGATTAGTTCAGTGGAACAAATCTGAAGAGGGAATGGATAAAAGAATAAAGTATATTAAGCTCACGGATTTAGGCAAGCAATTTAATATTGAAAGTAAAAGGGGGATTAGTGATATAGTCAGAGATATTTCTGGTGATTTATCAGAACAACAAATTGAACAAGCGCGTAATGTACTGGAAATTATTGATCAAAGAATTAAAAAGGTGAATTCTGAAAACAATTTTTAATATAATGTATTACTGATTATGAATGAAAACGATATCGTAACTATACAGTAAGTTTGTAAAACGATTGCTTCTAGTCCATAGCATAGAAACAATCGTTTTTGCTATTAATGTTTCGATATTAGACTAAATATGTATTTCATTTTAATAGCGATAAACTTATAATATAATGGGATAATTAAAAATGTTTACTTAAATAGGTTAAATAAACTATCAGTATCAATACATAGAATAATATAGTTTCAATGCATGTTATGTTAAAATAACAAGATAGTGCGAAAATTTCAGGATTACAGAGGTGATAAAATGCAAAAATGTCCTGAGTGTGGGGGAAACATGAGAGATGGACAAAGAAAATGTCGTCATTGTGGCCATCGAATTGAAAGGCAAGAACAAGAAAAAACAATGACAAGAGCAACTAAAGAAAGTAATTCAACATCAAACTTAAATATAAGAAAAATCATACCCTTGGGAATTGCATTTTTTATCATTGTTTTATTAATTATTATTTTCTTTTTAGTAAGGAATTACAATTCTCCTGAAGCGCAATCCGAAATATTAATCAATGCAATAGATAATAATGACACACAGAAACTTTCTACATTATTAAGTTCCCAAAATAATAGTGTTGATGAAAATGAAGCTACCGCTTACATTAAATATATAAAAAAAGAAGTTGGCATGAAAAAATTTGTTACAGATGTTAATAATAAAATCACTAATTTAAATAAGAGTTCAACTAAAGAAGCGGGATTTGTTACAGCAAAAAATGGCGAAAAAGTATTGAGAATTAGTAAAAATGGGCGTCGCTATTTCTTATTTGATAATATGAGTTTTACGGCACCGACTAAAGAAGCAATTGTAAAGCCTAAAGATGATACAACTTATAAATTTAAATCAGAAGATAAACAAAAAACAGTTGTTGCAGATAAAAATAAAACAACTTCACTTGGCAAATTTATTCCTGGTGATTATGTACTTGATGCTAAGAAAGAGATGGAAAATGGTCAATTTAGTGGTCAATTGAAATTCAATTTTAATGACAGTAATAATGAAACAATCGATGTTTCAGAAGATTTCAATGAAGCTTATATCCAAGTTGATTTAAATGGTGCGAGTAACATAGATAAAAATACTGTTAAAGTGAAAATCAATGATAAGACACTTAAATACAAAAAAGATAAATCATATGGACCATATCCAAAAACACAAGAAGTAACAATTTCAGCAGAAGGACAAGCGAAAAAGAAAACATTTAAATCTTCTGCAACTACAGTTAAAACAGATAACTTACGTGATAATACTCATGTTTCATTGAATTTTGATAAAGATGAAATAGAAAAGTATGTTGAGAAGAAAGAAAAAGAAGAAAGCAGTTTTAAAAATAAGGTTGTTAATTTTTTCGGTAAATACACAACAGCTTTAAATAGTGCGAGTAGTCAAAATGATTTTAGTGTCATTTCAGATTATTTGAAGAAAAACTCGGTTAACTATAAAGAAACGAAAAAAGACATATCAGCTCAAAATGCTTTATATATTCAACAACCACAGATTACAGATATTGTACGTATCGGAAAAACATTTTATGTAACTGGCCAAACTTTAAAGACTGATGGTGAATATGGCAAAGTAAACTACAAGTTAGAGGGTAGTAAAGATGCTGATGATTTGAAAGTCGTTGATTATACAGAATCATAAATATATACGTTGACGATACAGTTCTACTGTGTCGTCAATTTTTATTTTTATAAAGAGTACGCAATAATGATATTAAGGTATTTAAAAAGTACCTTCCAACAGATATAATTAATAGCAATCAGTCAATGTTATCCAAAAATATTAATATTAGTAAAATAAATTGAGAATTATATATAACGGCGATAGTTTTTATTATAGCCTAAGTTTAATGATAGGAGCGTTTAGATGAATAAATCAGAAGTAACTCAAAAACAATCGAAATTGTTTATAATTATACTTGGTGCTTTGACTGCAATCGGGGCATTATCTATTGATATGTTTTTACCAGGATTGCCCCAAATTCAGTCAGATTTCGATACGACGACATCTAATGCACAACTTACACTTTCATTCTTTATGATTGGTTTGGCATTAGGAAATTTGTTTATCGGTCCTATTTCTGATGGGGTAGGCAGAAAGATGCCTTTAGCAATAGCAATGCTTTTATTTACGATAGCGAGTATCGGTATTATCTTTGTCGATAATATATGGATCATGGTGAGTTTAAGGTTTGTTCAAGGTTTTTGTGGTGGTGCTGCTGCAGTTATTTCAAGAGCAATTTCCAGTGATTTATATAGTGGGAAACAACTTACAAAATTTTTAGCATTACTCATGTTAGTTAATGGTGTTGCACCTGTTATTGCACCTGCACTAGGTGGTGTCATACTGTCATTTACGACGTGGCGCATGGTGTTTGTGATATTGACAGTATTTGGCTTATTAATGCTTGCAGGCTCACTATTTAAAGTGACTGAATCTTTGCCAGTAGAACATAGAGACAGTCCTCATTTGTTAAGCATTTTTAAGAATTTCAAAGATTTACTAGTTACACCACGCTTTGTATTACCTATGTTGATACAGGGTGTTACTTTTATTATGTTATTTAGTTACATATCAGCTTCTCCTTTTCTCACACAAAAAATTTATGGTTTATCGGCGCTTCAATTTAGTTGCATGTTTGCTAGTGTTGGTATCAGTTTGATTATTTCAAGTCAGGCTACAGGTAAATTAGTAGATTACATTGATCGACTTACATTGTTGCGCTTGTTAACAATCGTACAGTTAATCGGCGTATTGTGGGTAACGATTACGTTGACAGCATATTTAAGTATTTGGTTATTATTTATAGGATTTATTATTCTCGTCGCACCTGTAACAGGTGTAGCTACTTTAGGATTTTCAATTGCTATGGAAGAACGTACAGGAGGAAATGGTAGTGCCTCTAGCTTATTAGGTTTAGTCCAATCATTATTAGGAGGTATTGTTTCACCATTAGTAGGTTTATTAGGTGAAAAGAATTTTATACCTTATGTAAGTATAATCATTATAGCTGGTATATTACTCATCATACTTCAAATAGCTAATTATTTTGTTTTTAAAACTAAACAACTAAATTAATTTAGTAGAAAATGAATAATAGATATCTTACTTATTATAAAAGCCCTTAATGAATTCGAGAAATTCATTAAGGGCTTTTACTAATATTTTATAATAAGCTAAGTTTCGATAGTTTATAAGTTCAGTTTAATATTTTTAGTCTTTCTTGTTTTTTAAAATACTTATCAAAATATTAGAATTTACAGTTCACATTTAAAATGTTTAAAAGTATTGTTGGATAGTTATGTTATCGTCTTAGTTTAATAGCATTTGCTAACAAGATTTGTGCAAGTTCATCTGGGGATTCTGTACATCCTTCTCTAATCCAGTAATATATGATACCAATTTGACCACCAACTGCATAAATTACAAATTGCTTTTTATTTAATACATTCGTGTAATTATCAAGCAATTGTGTATATGTTTCTTTTGTCTTATGAACATAGTCGGAGAATAAATCTCTGTTTGGATGTGTTACTAATATGGCATGAAAAAATCCATAATGTCTCTTTATATAAGTAAGGATGACTTTAAAAAATTTATATAGCTTAAAGTGGTCAATTTCTACATTTTTAAAACTATCATAAAAAGCATCTAATAGTTTTGAATATTTATCTAAATGATAGGTTTGTATTGTAGACATTAAATCATATTTATCTAAGAAATAATCATAAAAAGTAGTACGATTGATACCACTATATGCACATATCATCTTGATGGTAATGCTTTCAAAAGGTTGCTCTTCTAAGAGGATAATCATATTTTTTATTATTTTATATTTGGCGTTTCTTTTCATTTTTCCTCCCTCTAAAAAGAACAAAGTAATGCTTACCCAACACATTTGAATTAACTGTTGGTGTTTTTTTAATTTACATGACTCTATAATATATAAAGTGAATTTTAAAAGCAAATAGGAGGAAAGAGTAATGAAGAAAATGGTATTAATAAATGTCATTACCATTGTAGTTCTTGTAATTTTAGGAGTAGTAGGTTTCCATTTTTATAATCAAGCTACAAGTTATGTAAGTACAGATAATGCCAAAGTTGATGGCGAACAAATTAAAGTTTCTGCCCCAGCTTCTGGTGAGATTAAATCTTTTGACGTAAAAAATGACGATAAAGTAGATAAAGGTGACAAAGTCGCTAAAATCGCAGTAAAAGGTGACGATGGTCAAGCACAAACAATGACTATCAAAATGCCTCAAAATGGTACAATCGTAAAAACGGATGCTGTAGAAGGTTCAATGGTACAAGCAGGATCTCCAATAGCATATGCTTATAATTTAGATGATTCTTACATTACTGCAAATGTTGATGAAAAAGATATTGCAGATGTTGAAGAAGGTAAAGATGTTGATGTAAAACTTGATGGTGAAGATGCTAAACTTAAAGGTAAAGTTGAAGAAGTAGGTAAAGCAACAGCTTCTAGCTTCTCATTAATGCCTTCATCAAACAGTGATGGTAACTATACAAAAGTATCACAAGTAGTACCAGTGAAAATTGCACTAGATTCAAAACCATCTAAAAATGTTGTTCCAGGAATGAACGCTGAAGTCAAAATTCATAAAAACTAAGGGGGGTCTATAAATGACAATGGCCTTCATTATTATTTACGTAGTCATAGCGCTCATTCTTGTTGGACTGATTAATTTACTCGTAGTTAAAAAGAGTAAAAGAAAATCAAAACGACAAATGGAACAACCAAAGCATAGTAAACATGCTTCAAATGAAAGTTATCAATCTAAATTTAAAGTGAATGACGACCAAGATGCGAGCAAATCAAGTATAACTTCATCTACGTCAAATCAACGTGATGAAGCGGATGTACAAGATGAAGTTGAAGCACAACCGGTTAAATCAACGGAGTCAACTGAAGACAATACACAAACGACAGAAGATGCTGATCATGAGAGTATTAATCCGAACTCAGAAGAAGCTAAAGTAAATGAACAGTTAAAACAAAAACACAGTTCATTTATGTTTGGTAAAGGAACTTCTCAAGGTAAAGTATTAGTCGCAATGATATTTGGTATGTTTATTGCGATCTTAAACCAAACACTACTAAATGTTGCATTACCTAAAATCAATACTGATTTTAATATTTCTGCTAACACAGGGCAGTGGTTAATGACAGGGTTTATGTTAGTAAATGGTATATTAATTCCTATAAGTGCGTTTTTATTTAATAAGTATTCTTATAGAAAATTATTCTTAGTGTCCATGGCACTTTTCACAATAGGTTCATTAGTTTGTGGACTGTCTGGCTCATTTACAATGATGATGGTTGGACGAGTATTACAAGCCATTGGTGCCGGTGTGTTAATGCCATTAGGAACTAACGTATTCATGACTATTTTCCCACCTGAAAGACGTGGGGCAGCAATGGGTATGTTAGGTATAGCGATGATTTTAGCTCCAGCTATTGGACCTACATTATCAGGTTATATCGTAGAAAACTATCATTGGAATGTTATGTTCTATGGTATGTTTATCATTGGACTTGTTTCACTCGCAATCGCTTATATTTGGTTTAGAGTGTACCAAGTTACTACAAATCCAAAAGCAGACGTTCCAGGTATTATTTTTAGTACTATTGGATTTGGCGCATTATTATACGGATTCAGTGAAGCGGGTAATAATTCATGGAGTTCACCAGTAGTTGTTATTTCCTTAATTGCAGGCGTTGTGTTTATTGCTGCCTTTGTAATTCGTGAAGTAACGATGCGTGTACCTATGTTAGATATGTCAGTATTAAAATATTCTGGTTTCACGCTTACGACTGTGATTAACATGATTGTTACAATGAGTTTATTTGGTGGTATGATTTTACTACCTTTATATTTACAAAACTTACGTGGGTTTAGCCCAGTTCAATCAGGACTATTATTACTACCAGGTGCATTGATTATGGGTGTTATGGGACCTATAGCTGGTAGACTATTAGATTCTATAGGTATTAAACCATTAGCCTTAGTAGGTACAGCAATAATGACCTATGCTACATGGGAGTTAACAAAATTAAACATGAACACGACTTATGGTCATTTAATGTTAATTTATATCGTTCGATCATTTGGTATGAGTTTTATCATGATGCCTATTATGACAGCAGGTATGAACTCATTACCACAACGCTTGATTGCGCATGGTAACGCATTAACTAATACGTTACGTCAATTAGCAGGTTCAATCGGGACAGCGTTATTAGTAACAGTAATGTCAACACAAACGACACAACATATCGCTTCATATAGTGAAGCATTAGATAAAACAAATCCATTTATCAAAGATCGCCTTCAAGAAATGGCTCAATCATTAGGTGGAGAACAAATGGCGACACAAAGTGTGTTACAATTTGTACAAAAATTAGCATCAATTAATGGTGTTAATAGTGCCTTCTTAATAGCAACTGGATTAAGTGCATTAGCCTTTATCTTAAGTTTATTCTTAAAAGGTAAATCACATTACATGTCTAATGAAGACTAAGTAATAAAAAAACAGGAAGACTCAATTTTTGAGTGCTTCCTGTTTTTTGTTATATTAAATTTTTGCTTTTCGATTTCTAAAGAAAAGGCTAATTAATAATAATGCAAGACTACATGTTAGTAAGATAAATGCATTGTGAATAGCATCAGCTTCAGTCAGAATTTGCTCAGGACTCAGACTAATATAATGTTGACTCATGGAATCAGAGATACTTTTCGCAATATTTTCTATTAAAAATGAAAAGCCAAAAGTAATTACAAACATTACTGCCAATATAAATAAGTTCACAATTTTTAATGCAGTGCGATTAAATATCAATGTGAAGCATGTTAAGATTAAACTTAAAATACAAGCAATAAAGAATACATAAAACACTAGAATCAAACTATCAATATGTGTTTGTAAATTATCAATATTTTCAATATTAATATTCAAATTACCCATTTGATTAACAGTATCTTGCAAGTTTGTAATTTGATGGAAAGTAATTGGTTCGTTTACGAAGGTTAAGTTGAGTATCGGTTCTTTAAACATACTATAACCGGTAATAGCGACTAATATAAAGACAATGACTTGTATGACGATATTAATCCATGATTTCTTTTTTCTACCGTAGTGAGAACCTCTATGCATAGGTTCACTCGTTAAAGTATGTTCAAAATCTTCGAATTGACGTTTTTTTTCTGTCATGAGTTTGCTCCTTTCTCAGTAGAATAGCTTACTACTATTTTGTGATTTTTATGTTAGTTTTGTTATAATGTGATTGATTAATATATTTTGAAATTTTGGATAGTATATTTAAAATATTAATTCGTTTAGGCATAATATTAATTGCTTATTCACACTATAGTATGGCTAGAATTAAATGTCATTGAATTAATTTTACCACAACATTTATTTGATATTCCAAATAATATAAAAAAATTCATTGGAACGAGTAATAAACTGAGATTGGATTGATTAAATATGAAATCAGGAATAACAACGAAATTTATTAATAAATATTTACTACCATTTCGTTCAATCATTTTTGAAAATGATGAAGAATACCAACGATTTTTAGAAAATAGAAAGAATCAAAATCAAAAAAAACATAAGCAGCCTGAAACTTTAAATGTAAAATCTGATTTAGATAAACAGTATTTAGGTGATATTCAATTATTTAGATTTAGATTTAGACATAGTCATAAAAAGAAAATTTTATATATTCATGGTGGTTATAATGTTTTTCAACCCTCAGCCTTTCATTGGCGCTTTATGGATAAACTCACTTTGAGCACTCTAAATGAAGTTGTGTTACCTATATATCCTAAAGCCCCTGAATATCATATTGATGATACATTTAAAGCGATACGGCAGGTGTATGAACAATTATTGACAGAAAGTAATCATGAAGACATTGTAATAATGGGAGACGGTACAGGTGGATCGTTAGCTTTAAGTTTTGTCCAACAACTTGAAGCAGAAGGTCGTCCGCTTCCAAATAAATTGTATTTATTTTCACCATTATTAGATGCGACACTTAGCAATGAAGCAATTACAGAAGAATTAGCAAGTAAAGATGTAATCGTTGATAAACAGGGTGTAAGACGCATATTAACAGAGTGGAGCGGAGATGAAACACTTCAAGATAAACGTGTTTCACCAATAAATGGTAATCTAAACCATTTACCACCTATCTACATGTTTGGAGGATCACGAGAAATTTACTTGCCTGATATGGCTAGATTTGCTCATATTTTAGAAGATGCATCACGACCAATTCATTTTTATGAATATAAAAGAATGGTAAATGCATTTCCGTTGCTACCAATTAGAGAATCTCATAAAGTCGTAAAACAAATTGTTAATACAATTAATCAGTAAGTATAAAATAAGCCCTAAAATGAAAGGATCAATTTCATTTTAGGGCTATTATTATAGGAAGTATATCTGACGATTTGTATAATAATTTTAAATTTAGGAAACAATATATATTTAATATGACTGTGCAATTAGAAATGTTTTATTGATTCACTGTAGTATTAATTGTATTGATAACATGTATTTGTCCTTTAAGTTGATAATAATTAGCAATCAATTGTTCGAATTCATCTTGTGGTTCAGTTAAGGCGTCAAATTCTGAAACAATTGATTGAAATTCGTTAGTGTAATTTATTGCGTATGTTTTATAATGCTCCATAAATGATTGCGTATCATTATATGATTTTAAGAGTGTATCAATTGCATCTATTGCCTTCTTTTGCCCTTGGTAATAACTTATATCAAAGCCGCGTTGAATTAATTTTGTGTCAGGTCCATTGATGACAAGAGATTTATTTTGGTTGAGCTCACTTAATTCAAATTTTGTAGTGTCGAGTAAATCGTATATTTGAATCTGTACTTTTTCATGTAAAGATTGAGTCATACATGTTGCCTCCTTAGTTTGGAATGTCTATTCGATGTCCTAATTGTTTAGGCCAGGTAATATTTGGTTGCCGTTGATAAATGTATTTGATTTGATTAGCGTAGTTATCAGGGAAAGGTGCCGTTTTCTTTGTGTGTTTATCTATACCTATCATCAGGGCTTCATTGGTCGCTACCGTTGTGCCCTTGGAATTTGTCATAATAGAAAAGAAGTGAATTCTTTTAGCATCGTAATTATATATATAAATTGCAATATTGAATGCTTCTCCTTCATGTAATTCTGATAAATAGCTAGTATGTTCTTCGACTGTAAATAATGTGTACCCTAATTGAGCACGCATCTCCAATGGTAAACCATATTGATAATTAAATTGGTTGATGGCCTCGCTAAAAACAATATTATAATTGGCATCGTGAACATGACCGTTATGATCAATCATTTCTACCGAAACAGTTGATTTAAATGTAAAAGGTATATTCATTTTAAAACTCCTCAAATATGAACTGATTACGAAATAGTTAATATTAGTTTACTAAATTTAATATTAACTTACACGTATTGTATTTCATGATAAAATAAAGAAAATACTTTGGGGTGTGATGATATGAGTATTACTATTAAATATCAAACTACTAATCAAAAACTCAAGCAAGTAAATCAAATTGAAGACGTGCCGGAAGAGGCAACAATCGTTTGGTGTGATTTTAATGAACCTACTACATCGGAAAACGAAGTGCTTGAGTCCCATTTTAACTTTAATAAACTAGAAATTGATGATACAGTTAATGGTACACCGCGTGCTAAGTACAAAGTGTACGAAACCTATCAGTACTTAGTATTTCACAATATAGATTACAATTATACAGTTAAGGCGCTTAACTTATTTATTAAAGATAATATGTTAATAACGTACCATCATAAATACTTTCCGATTTTAACTGATGTTGAGCAATTGATAACAGACCACTTTGTGTCAGATTTAGATGTATCAGATTTAGTGTTACATATTTTAGATAAAATCGTAGATAGTTATTTCGAACCAATAACAGAAATAGAAGAAAAGATATACACTTTTGAAGATCAACAAGTGGATGAAAGTGCAAATAAAGCAGTGATGGATATAATCTATAAAATTCGATCTCAAATTATTAAAATAAAGCGTGTTATTTATCCGATGCGTGAGCTTGTGGATGATTTGAAAGAAAGCCCCATTTTACTTGTAGATAATAAAAATCATATGTATATTCAACATATAGATGATCATTTGATTAAACAAGAAAATATATTGAAACTCACACAAGAAATGACTAATGAGATAAGAGATAATTATTCATCCTACACTTCATATAAGATGAATAGTGTAATGCAAGTATTGACTTTAGTATCTGTTATATTTTTACCTTTAACATTAGTAACCGGTATATATGGGATGAATTTTACAAATATGCCAGAACTCAAATGGCATTATGGTTATTATATTGTACTTAGCTTAATGTTGTTGATAAGCATAGCTTGCATTATATATTTTAAAAGAAAAAAATGGTTTTAATTTGGGATCATAAGTTGAATGAAGTGCCCTGTAATAGATAACTTATAATAAGGATTAAGAGTAGGAGTAAAATAATGAGCGATTTTAAAAGAGAACAACGAAAAAATGAGCATGTTGAAATAGCGATGGCACAACAAGATGCTACAATTTCAGATTTTGATGAAATGAGATTCGTCCATCATTCAATACCTAATATAGATGTTGCGGATGTTAGCTTAGAAAGTGAATTAGCAGATTTCACTTTACAACAACCTATCTATATCAATGCGATGACAGGTGGTAGTGAATGGACAAAAAACATCAATGAAAAATTGGCGATTATAGCAAGAGAAACAGGAATGGCTATGGCTGTGGGATCAACACATGCAGCATTAAGAAATGCTAAGATGAGCTCATCATTTAGCGTGGTTAGAGAGGCTAATCCAGAAGGTATGATATTTAGTAATGTCGGCGCAGATGTGCCAGTTGATAAGGCAGAAGAAGCAGTGAAGTTATTGGATGCCCAAGCATTACAAGTACATGTAAATTCACCACAAGAATTAGTCATGCCAGAAGGGAACAGAGTATTTTCGACATGGATGGATAATTTAGCCCTAATTGTAAAACGTGTCAATGTTCCGGTTATTGTTAAAGAAGTTGGTTTTGGCATGAGTAAAGAAATGATTAAAAGTTTAAATGAAATAGGCGTCCGTTATATCGATGTTAGTGGTAGAGGCGGAACGAATTTTGTTGATATCGAAAATGAACGTCGTGAATATAAAGACATGGACTACCTTGGTCAATGGGGACAAACTACAGTTGAATCATTATTAGAATCCTCATCTTTCCAACAGGATATGAATTTCTTTGCAAGTGGCGGTGTAAGAACGCCATTAGATGCAGTGAAGTGTTTAGCACTTGGAGCAAATGCAGTAGGTATGTCACGTCCGTTTTTAAATCAAGTTGAAAACAATGGTATAACTGCAACGTTAGATTACGCAGAGCAGTTTACTAATCACATGAAAAAAATAATGACAATGCTAAATGCAAAGTCTATAGAAGATTTGAGACATGCACAAATTGTCTATGGACCAAGGCTTCAATCTTGGATTGAACAAAGAAACTTAGATATTAAATAATCAATATAGTTTTTAAGTGTATTAGAATGCTTGTTGTACGAAAAAGAACACTTTATCTAAGGATGACTAATAAATAAAAAAGCCTTGTACCCAAGGCTTTTTTATTTTAGCTGTTATTAATTAAAATAATGATACAGATTGAAAAAATTTGAATGTTTCAAGCCAACGGCTTAAAAAATAAAGTCTAGCTAAGTTTTAAATTTTACTACATGCGCCACGTTGAATCAGGATTTTTCATCTCAGATTTTTTCATTCTAGAAACATAAGGATTCCCTTGAACAGTATATCTTAAGGGTTTACTCGTCCATTCCCCTTTATTTGGTATACCAATACGAGGACTTGCTTCTATTTGTACTGGATACTTCCGATTTTTAGTATCAATAGATAGACGGCCTTCATTCAATTTTGAGCCGTCTAAAAATCGTGGAATATTGAATGCTTTTGTCCATTTACCAGGACCATTAGTCAATTCAAAACCAGATTTACCTCGGTGACGCGCCATTGTTTCGATGCCTTCTTCAGGCTCTATGGCTCTGATTAATACACCTTCAGGAACGCCATCTTTTTGTGTAACAAAGTTTATTAATAAATGTGTATGCATGACATGTGCATATATTGTACCACCGTTTTTATATAATGATTCTACTTTAGGTGTCCTTTTGCCTTTGTATCCATGTGCTGCTTGATCTTTAGTTCCGACATAAGCTTCTGTTTCAACTATATATCCTGTGAATAATTGATTGTCATCGTGATAAATAATACGTACACCTAATAAATCTTTTGCGATTGTGACGGTATCTCTATGTAAAAAATCCATGCAACTATACCTCCATTATGTGCTATTTATATAATAATTTAAAATTTAGTATATATAAAAAATTATGTTATCAAAAACAAAATATTTTGATACACTATATATTGAAAGGGCTGTGTGTTTGATAATTATAAATGTATCAAAATTTTATATTCAAACAAAGCCTTAAATGAGATTTTAGTAAATAGGAGGGAGAAGCATATGGAGAGAAAAATAGGTTTCGTTGAAGCATTTAAGTTGTTTTGGAAACAATATGTAAACTTTAAAGGCAGATCTCGAC
The DNA here is from genome assembly GCF_022346615.1 of Staphylococcus sp. ACRSN. Taxonomy (GTDB): domain Bacteria; phylum Bacillota; class Bacilli; order Staphylococcales; family Staphylococcaceae; genus Staphylococcus. Next base: position 211,867 of record NZ_JAKRNS010000002.1, read on the forward strand.
GAAGTGAATATTGGTTTATGACTTTGTGGCACCTTATCTTTATGGTACCTGCTTTTATAGTGAACATCATTGGGTTATTTATAATGATTTTTGGAATTTCTGTAAGTTCTAATGTTACTAGTGCCACTGGTTTGATTATAATATTTGTTAGCAGTATTTATATTTTTATTTATGGTTTAGCAACACTTATTCCTAATTATGCAATATACATACGTCGATTCCACGACACAGGCAGATCTATGTTAATACCTTTAATCTTTTTAGGTATATATATTGTTACATACAGTTTTATTCTAGTATTTAACTTTACAGATCCCGATTACATAAATGGTTCTACTATTATAACTATTATAATTATATATGTTTTATATTTTGTTATGGGTATTTATAATCTTGTTATTTGTTGTTTGGATAGTGAGAGAAAGATGAATAAATATGGACAAAGTCATAAGTATGGTAGTTTCTATCAAACGAACCAAAGTAAAGGGAATGGTAACACATCTTCAAATGATAATTTTATAGTTGAAGATTCAAATTCAGAGCAACGTTTTAAACGTTTATCTGAGCAAGAAGATAAATAATGTCATCTTTAAATTAATAACTTAATGATAATCATTAATTAGATTGCCACTAACTGTCGACAATGTCTATGGCCTTGTTGGCAGTTTTTACTTATATTAAGAGGTTGGCATACGTTTTCTAGATATATTCGTTATTTTCAATTTATTCTAGTATTTAATCCGTAAAAGGCTGAGGTATAAATCTCCAATCTCAAAAAACGAGCTAACAATACAAAATATAGTAATTAAAAACCTAGTAAGTGAATTTAAAAATTCATTTACTGGGTTTTTTAGGAATTATGTCCAAGACACTTTGTTCTAGTACTATATATAAGTATATGAAGGATATGATTTTCCAAGTAAGTCATGAATGGCTTGATAACGTTCAAACAATCGTTCATATTGTTTAACTTTGTTTGGATCAGGTTGCTTTCTATAATAAACTGGCTGTTTCATTGTCATAACGGTTTCTTTTACGGATTTATATGCACCACCAACATATGCGCCTAGCATTGCAGCACCTAATGCTGTTGCATTACTTGCATCTATTACAACGATCGGTTTGTTCAAGACATTAGCGTAAATATCAATAAGTAACTTACTTTTCATTGGTATACCTCCAGCTGCATAAACTGTATGTATATCTATATTGTTATTCTCAAACTGTTGTAGAATCATCTTAGTTCCAAATGCAGTTGCCTCAATATATGCTCTATGAATCATTTCATATGGCGTTGTCAACGTGAGACCCATAATACTTCCAGTCAAAAGACTATCACTTAAAATACTACGGTTACCATTATGCCAGTCCATCACAGTTACATGTTGCTTTTCAATGTCAATATTAGAAGCAAGTACTTCAAGATACTCTAAGACACTTATATTTTTCTCATTTGCTTTATCTACAATTGCTTTAGGTGCCATTTTAGCAGAATAGTTAAACAAATCACCTACAGCAGGCTGTCCCGCTTCATACGCGTACATATTAGGAATAATTGCATCCTTTACCGAGCCAGTGATAGCAGGAATGGGTTCTTGTTTTGAATCTAAAAGTAAATGGCATGTACTTGTACCAATGACAGAAGTGAATTCACCTTGTTTGATTGCTCCTACACCTAATACACCTGAATGTGCATCAATAATAAATGGAGAAACCTCTACTTTATTCGATAGTCCCCAAAGTTGTTGAAATTGTTTGGTAAGTTTTCCTGCGCTTTCACCAATTTTAACTACTGGTGCTTCGCATTTTGATTTAATAATGTCAGGTAATTCTGAATCTACTGCTTTAAAAAAGTCATAATTAAAACCATCTTGTTCATTGTAAAATCCTTTAAAACCAATACCACAATTTGATCTTGTATTTTTACCAGTTAAAAGACTGACTAGATAATCACCGGCTTCCATTATATAAGCAGAACGTGTCAATATTTCTGGTGCGAGTCGTTTTACTTCTAAAATTTTTGGAATCATCCACTCACTACTGACGTTGTGTCCGTAATATTGAATCCAAGATTGATTATATTTTTCACTAATTTTTTTCATATAAGTAGCTTCTTCTTGTGCACCATGATGTTTCCATAATTTAACGTAGGCATGCGGATTATCAATTAAATCACTATGATTATGTAATGGATTAAATTCTTTATCTAAAAAGACAATTGTACAACTTGTAAAATCAATCCCAATACCAATAACATCATTTGCTGCAACTTGACTATCTTCAAGCACATATTTAACACCTTTTTCTAAGATATCAACATAATCATCTGCATTTTGTAAAAAATAATGATGAGGGAGTTCTTGACCATTTAGTGTTTCAGAAATCGTCCCATGTTCATATTCTTTAATGTAACTAGAAATAATATTTCCATTTGAAGTGTCGACTAAAAATACACGACCTGATGAAGTACCATAATCAATACCAATACTGAATGTCATAACCGAACTACCTCCTTAAATCCTAAACGGAATTTATATTTATAATAATGATAGCGATTACAATCAGCCTTGTAAAGTTTGGTTAATTAAAAGATGTATATTTTATAATTTTTTCAAATCAAATAACAAGGGTTTAACGAACTAAAGCAAGATTATAAAAATGATATTAAAAGTTTATTATGTAATTTGATTTGTGTCGTGGTATGATCGTGATATATATGATTTAGAGGGAGGGAAACGACCATGTTATCGATTAATCATGTGACAAAAAGATATAAGGATTTTGTTGCTGTAAATGATATTTCTCTGAACTTAGATGAAGGGAAAATGCTTGGTTTCTTGGGGAGAAATGGTGCAGGTAAGACGACTACATTTAGAATGATATTAGGTCTTACACCTGTGACGGAAGGAAATATTTTATACCATAATCAAACAATAGATAAATCACTATATGATCGAATTGGCTATTTACCTGAAGAGAGAGGTTTACATCCAAAAATGAAAGTGGAAGATGAGTTGCGCTATTTAGCACGTTTAAAAGGTATGAAAACAAAATCAATCAATCAAGCAATCGCATACTGGCTTGAAAGATTTGATATTGAACAGAATAGAGAAAAGAAAATAGAAGCTTTATCAAAAGGCAACCAGCAAAAAATTCAATTATTAGCGAGTATGTTGCACAGACCTGAATTATTGATATTAGATGAACCTTTTAGTGGATTAGATCCAGTTAATGTTGAATTATTAAAAAGTGCAGTTAATGATTTAAACAAGGAAGGAACGACAATTATTTATAGTTCTCACCGTATGGAACATGTCGAGGAATTATGTGATGATGTATGTATTTTAAATAGAGGTGAACTAGTTGTCTCGGGACCTATTGATGAAGTTAAGGCGAATCATGGTAACAAAAAGGTAATCATAGAAACAGATAAAGCTATGGACGATTTGAAAAATATAGATGGTGTAATTGAGTATAATCAAACTAAAAGAAATATAGAGCTTATGATTGATGAGGAAGCGACAGCAGAAATAATTTATAATCAAGTAATTCAATATGGCTATGTCAGACGATTTCAAGTAGTTGAACCTTCTTTAAACGAAATATTTATAGATAAAGTGGGGGATTTAAATGGATAAATTCATCTCAACTTTCAAGTTAACTTATATAAATAAAGTAACTACAAAGTCATTTCAGATATTTACAATAATCGTCATTGTATTGATTTTGGCTGCTTCAAATATTAATAAAATTATTGATTTATTTGATCATAGTACGAATAAAGTAGGTGTGGTCACTAACAATAATCAAATATACAAAGCGATTAACGAACAAAGTGAACAATTGGACGATGGGGCAAAGTATGTCAAAGTATCTGAAAAAGCTGCAAGAGCAGGGATAGAAAAAGATAAATTAGATAAAGCTTTTGTGATTTCAGTTACAGAAAAACAAAAAATCAAAGGTAAAATTATTAGTAAAGATAACGTTGACGCTAAAGATAAACAAAAATTAACAACTTTACTCACAACCATTCAAACGCAACTTACAGCAGCAAATTTTAATTTATCTCAAAGTGAATTGAAACAATTACAATCAGAAAGCAAAGTAACTACTGAAGTGATAGATAGTACAAAAGAACATTCTGATTTAACTGAGGCACAAAAAGGTTTTAATATGATTATTGTGTATGCAGGTGTAATGTTAATGTTCTTTATTATTATTAATTATGCTGGTCAAGTGGCAATGGAGATTGCAACTGAAAAAACTTCAAGAGTGATAGAGATGATTATAACGAGTGTGTCACCGGTGACACATATTTTAGCAAAAATATTAGGCGTTATAGCAGTTGCGCTATCACAAATTGCTATCTTCTTTATTGTAGGTTTAATATGCTTCTTTGCTTTTGATATTCAAGATATGCTGAAAGGTTTTAAAGTGGAACCAAATGAACTAACAATGCAATTAATCATTGTAGGCGTTATATCATTGCTCATTGGTATTTTATCTTATATCATTCTTGCAGCAATACTTGGTTCAATAACTTCAAGAATTGAAGACATAAACCAAGCACTTATGCCTATGACATTACTGAGTTTGATAGGTTTTTACATTGCTTTATTTAGTGTAATGAATCCCAATACATTAATGGTGAAAATTGCTAGTTTTGTGCCGTTGGTTTCTCCTTTTGTAATGTTTGTAAGAGCTGCAACACCTGATGTAACATTGTGGGAAATTGCAATCAGTGTTATTTTATCAATTGTCACAATATTTATTTTGTTATGGATTGCTGTACGTAGTTATAAAGATACGATTTTAAGTTTTGATAAAGGGTTCTTTAATTCAATAAAAAGAATTTTTGAACGAAGAAAAGTGAAATAACATTTCAAGGGAACTGTGTGATTAAATACTATGGGGCGGTATGTTGTTATAGCAACATACAAATCCCCTATAGAGCCTATATTATTGTGCTTTATATAATATTGATATTGAATAAATAGAGAATTCAAGTTGAATAGAAGATTATCTCAATAGAATTTACGATTAGTATAGATATATATATGTACAAATTGTTACAATGTAATTAAGTATTCAATTTAAAGGAGTGCACTTTTTCACTCTAAGATAAAATATATGATCTAAAAGCTTGGGTAGTGATTCGAACGGGAAATACGAATCTGAGTGATGAGTGTATAAGTAATCTATTAAATGGGACTAATTTAAAGTTTATCGTTTTACAAAGTACCAACTATTAAGAGGAATATATCGAAACTTGTATTAGTGATTGTTAATTGCCTACGTCCACACTATACCCCATAGTGATTGTGTCGTTTAAGGCTACATTTGTAATTGATGTTTTTATTCATGATAAAACCAAAGTTTAATGAATAGACTTTGGTTTGAAAGGGAGTAATCGATGATGTTTGCAAAAGTAGAAAGCCAAAGTAATGGTATTGATTTAATCAAGATAGATAATGAGGAAACCAAAATTGTATTTACGAATTATGGTGCACGTATTGTCTCTTGGAAATTTGATGATAATAATATCGTATTAGGTAACGTAGTAGAAGCTGATGAATTTTATCAGGAAAATCCATTCAATTTCGGTGCGACAATTGGACGCTATGGTGGAAGAATAGCTAATGCAACTTTTGAGTTAGATGGCAAAACGTATCACTTAGACGCAAATAACGGTAAACATAACATTCATGGTGGGCCGAAAGGGTTAGATACACAATTTTTTGATTATGAAGTAATAGAGCAAGTAGGGCAGATTAAAATTGTGTTTTCAACAACAATTCAATCAGAGAATGATCATTTTCCTGGTGATATTGATTTAGAAATTATACATACATATGACATTGACCATAAATGGACGATAGAATATAAAGCAACTGCGACAGAAAAAACCTTGTTTAATCCAATGAATCATGTATATTTCAATTTAAATAGAGATAATAATGTGATTGATAATCACTGTATTAGCAGTTCTAAATTAGATATGTTTTTGTTAAATGATGAAAATATTGTTTCTAGTTTAGAGCCTGTCGATTTAATTGAAAAATTTGATACTGCCAAAATTCAATTTAAAGATATATTCAATAGTGAGGATTCAACTATTAAATCACAAATGTCACGTTATGGTGGTATTGATCATCCATTTGATATTGGAAGTAATGAAATGACTGTGGAGAATAAGCATTTTGTATTAAAAGTACAAACGGATATGCCTAATGTCGTTATTTTTACTTTTAATGATACAACAAGCTGGAATAGTGATTTTAATATTTATAAAGCTCACTCTGGTTTTACACTAGAAACGCAGTGTATTCCAAATGATATCAATTTACTTGGTGATGAAGCGCCATCAATTTTAGAAGCGGGTCAACCTTATTATTCTAAGACATCATATAAAATTTATGAAAAAGAACAGTAAATATACTGTTTAAACTAGGCTTCATAACATGATATATGTATAAAAAATTAACCACTGATATACTTACTTATGTATGTCAGTGGTTTTTACATTTAAATGTATAGTCTGTTTCGTTTATTGATTGGCTTTCTTCTCTGCTCTATTAAGTAACTTTTGCAATTTATAAATGCGGTTTTCAGTTAAATAAGGATTTTTTATAGCATGTTGGAGACGTTTGATATTAGATTTATCATTATAATAAATATCATTTAATTCATATACAGATAGCGCTGTTTCTGGTTCTGCAGACTTTATTAATTTTAGATTGGATGATTCATGGACGAATCCTTCTTGCAATACTCTAAAATAGAATCCTGTTTTACATGATTGTGACATACGTTTCGCTAAATCTTTGATTTGGTATTTTTCTTGAATTTTCCAACAAGGTTCTCTAATTTCTGATACTTCTAAAATAGCTTCTCCTAATTGATACTGATTGCCGAAAAAGACATCATGTTCATCTAAATCTAAAGCGGTTAGATTTTCTCCAAACATTGCATGACTAGGTAATTGTTCTAAGTCATTTTCCCATAACCTATAATTTTTCTTACTGTATAAACAAACAGCTTTTTCAGTACCACCATGGTCCTTGTATTCTTGCTCATCTTCAAGGAAGCCAGTTTTTGTTAAATACATTTCCCCTTGAAACTTATCTTTGTCTAATGCCGAACGCATTTGTCTTTTCTTACTGTATGGTAAATCTTGAACTTTACCTGTAGAAATTGCATTTAAAGCATAAATCATAGTATACACTCCCCCGAATAATTAACTAATTAATACAATTTTAAAGTAATGGCAATATAAATAAAAGTAAAGCTCTAATTATATTGAAATAATTTTTTTAACTAGGTATTTTTATTAAACTCATGTACAATAATATTAAAAGTACTGCGAGTAAAGGGGAAGCATTATGGATAAGAAACAGTTGAAAATAAGCACATTTGATGATGCATTAGTCCAAATTAAAGATGGTATGGTTTTAGGCATCGGTTCAGGATCAACGATTGAACTGCTTGTCCCAAAAATAGCAGAAAAGCTTGAACGTGAGAGCATACATATAACGGGCGTGTGCACGTCTAATAAAACAGCATTTATTGCAAAAGAGTTGGGCATGCACGTAGTAGATGTTAATGATGTTGAACACATTGATTTAGCGATTGACGGTGCAGATGAAGTTGATACACAATTAAATCTTATCAAAGGCGGTGGCGGTGCGCTGTTTAGAGAGAAAGTCATTGATGCCATGTCGGAAAGATTTGTAGTATTAGTTGATGATTCTAAACTTGTATCTTATTTAGGCGAGACATTTAAATTGCCGGTAGAAGTTGATAAATTTAATTGGTTACTAATTGCTAAAGAAATCGAGCGTACGAAGGGTGTTTCAGCTAAAAGGCGTATGGCTGACGATGTACCTTTTATTACAGATAACGGTAATTACATTTTGGATTTAAAGTTGAATCAAGATATAGACCCATATGTGATGCATGAGTACTTGATTCATATGATCGGTGTGCTAGAAACAGGATATTTTTTAGATGTTACAGATCAAGTGATTATAGGAACATCAGCAGGCGTAGAAATTATGAATAAATAAAATGTAGTGAAAAGCTTATATAGGATAATGTAATGCTTATAGAAAAATAACATTGCTATCTCCATTAATTGATAACTTAAATAATAAAAAAGTACAAATGATTATGTAATAAAATGTTACATAGAGTTTGTCTGTTAACAAAAAAACCAGCCATAAGGCTGGTTTTTTCATTCTTTAGAAAATGGATAGACTTAAAAATTAGCGTCTATGTCCACGATTATTTTTAAATTTAAATGATGAGCGCTCTTTATGGTTATTTTGTTTATCATTTTCATCATCGCTTATTTTTGAATCGGTCGTTTGTTCATCATTAGCAATTGACGCGTGAACATCACTTACAACTGATGACTTACGGTCTGATTTATAACGTGCACTTTGTCTTAATTCATCATCGGTGTCTACATCTTGCTCATCATGCTTTGCTTTTTCTGTTGAAGTTTCAACTGCACTTTGAGTATTGTTATGTTCTACATAATCAGTGTTAACTGTTTGCTCTGACTCTGAACTATGAGATGTCTTTAGCGTGTCATAATTATTTTTATAAACTGTAGATGAATGAGTCGTTTGTTCTTCTTGTTTTTGGTTGGATGGATGATTTTGTTCATCTCGTTGCTCACTACATTGCGATTTTGAGTTATCTTCCATATTTTGTTCCTTATTATTAATTGTAGTATTAGTTGTGTCTTGATCAGTCTCTTGCCCATCAGAATCTTGTTGCGCTTGATGTTGTTCCATATTGTCGTAGTTATCAGAATTGTTGTTTTCACTCTCATTGTTGTCATGAATTTGTTGCTCTACGTTCTGGTTATCGTCAGTTGTATTGACATTATCTGAATGCTCATTTACGTGATCTAGATAGTTATTATCATCTACCTCATCTAAGTTACGTTTAGTGAAGAAATAGAAAAAGATACGAATAATATAGCTAAGTATAATATAAATTGCCGCAACTGCTGTAGTAGAAAGTGCAATGACTTTCATTGAGAATACATAACCGAGTTCTTCGTTAAACAAGAAAACTAAACCGAATGACATAGCAGCATGGAATAACGTTGCAATAAATATCGTACGCCCTTTAGTTGCACGAATCAATTCACCAATAATCATAGAAAATGCAAATGAATATAACAAATTATAAAGTGTATATTCAAAAGAAAAAGCTATATTGATATTCCAAATTGCATACATCATACCTACTAAAACAGAAGCGAAAAATGTGCTAATTTTGGTTTCAACGATATGTTGTAAATAAGAACGGAACCCAAATTCTACAAAAAAGGCCATAATTAATTGTCCAATAATTACTGAGAATATGGATACTGACAAATCTTCAGATTGCAATAAAACAAAGCTATCTGCAAAGACATTAAAGCTTACCATGGCAATGATGAAAATTGCTAGGGGTAAGATGAGTGCTAATATTAAACGCTCGATTACTTTAATGCTGATTGAAAATTTTAAACCACCTAATTGTGCACGTTTATTTTTGAATATTATCAAACATAAAATCGCTGCGATAAAAGGTGCAAGTACACTCATTTCAAAGACAAATGTTTTGAATGGAATAGCGCTTTGAAAATCTTTAAGTATAAGCGGTAATACAAAGGCAATAATATAGAAAATAAAAATGCTCATTGCCCACTGAAAACCAGGTATACGTTTTGTATTCATTATGTAACCTCCAATAGGGTTTCAATTAATTCATTTGTAGTTAATTATACATATTTATCGTACAGAAATAAATTAAATTTAGGTAAATATCATTGAAATGTAATAGTTCTAAACCTTTGAAAATGTAATTGAAATAAATTTTACGCTTTAAATTTTATTTGTTTAAGAAGTGGGTAAATATAATTATAAATTGAATTGCAAAAAATGTAAGCGTATACTTTAATTGTTCATAGCGTTTCAAAAGGAGGAGAACTATGTATAAGTTAGCACAACGTGAATTATGGAAAGGTAGAATTGATAGTGAGCAAGATTTAACTCAATTTAGACATTTTCAGACCATCCATTTTGGAGATATTACAGAAGCTTCAAATGGTTCACGTCAGGGCATAGGTATACTAGGCTATGCAGTTGATAAAGGTGTTGAATTAAATAAAGGAAGAATTGGCGCCAAAGAGGGACCAAATGCAATAAAGCAAGCATTTGCTAATCTACCAGTGATTAGAGAAACGCCTATATTTGATTATGGCAATGTTGAGCATGATCATGCACAGCTTGAAGAGACACAACAAGAATTTGCAAAATATATTGCGAATTCCATCCGTCAACATCAACAGACTTTTTTACTTGGTGGTGGTCATGATATCGCTTATGCGCAATATTTAGGTACACGGCAAGCGTATCCAAATGCATCAATAGGTGTAATAAATATTGATGCGCATTTTGATACACGAAAAGAATCTGGATCGACGTCAGGTACAAGTTTTAGACAAATACTTGAGCAAGACGAAAATACGGATTATTTAGTGTTAGGTATTCAACAAGGTGGTAATACGCAAGGATTATTTGATTATGCAGAAGAAAATGATATTAGTTATGTTTATTCTGAGGAACTTTTACATCAAATTTCTCCTCCAATAAAAGATAAAATTGAACGATTCATTCATGATCATGATGTTATCATGTTTACAATTTGTATGGATGTAATTGATAGCGCATTTGCACCGGGTGTAAGTGCAAATGCTGTGCTCGGATTATTTCCGCATATTGTTTTAGAATTATCCAAACGTATAGTTGTAAATGAAAAGGTTTCAACAATTAGCATAGCGGAAACGAATCCTAAATATGATATTGATAATCGCACAGCTAAATTGTCAGCACATTTTTTACATCATTTCCTTATGTAATTTGCCAATAATTAATACATTGATTGATTAGAGAAAGTACTCTTTCAGAGTGCTTTCTTTTTTTTAAGTAATTAATATAAATTGTTCTACCTAAATTGGGTTTGATATGAATAACTTCTAAGTCTCTAGTGCTAAAAGATTGATAATAAACTTGAGGTATTATGGCGTAACCTAACCCTTTATGAACAAAATTTGTTGCAGCTTCAAAACGGTCTACTTCCATGATTACATTAGGACGAATATTCATACGGTTAAAATAATCATCTAAATGTTTTCTTACTTGAGAACCTTTTGTAGGCAAAATCAAAGGTAGTGTTTGAATTTCTTTTGCTGATGCGCTTGGAAATGTATTTTTGGGAGTAATCAATACATAAGATTCATGATATAAAACAATAGAGGAAATGGCTTCGTGATTAATAATTTCATTTGTAATACCAATATGATTTTCAAAATTTAGTAACTGATCGATAATCTTAGATTGATCATGTACCTCAGATACTAAATAAGTTTGATCTCGATAATTTTTTCTATGCATAGCTATTACTTGTGAAATCCATTGATTTGATGATTCTAAAATAGATAATTTAATTTTAGGTGCGTGACTGGTGTTTAGGTCATACATTTTTTCTAATGTCTGATGATAATTGTGAATCAAACTTTGAGCATAATTATAAAATTGAATTCCTTTTTCAGTAATTTGAATTTCTTTTGTCGTGCGAATAAAGAGGTCATAACCTAAATCGGCTTCCATCTTCTTAATTGTTGCAGTCAATGAAGGTTGACTAATATGTAGAAAGTTTGCTGCTTTTGTAAAACTATTATATTTTACTACAGCAACAAAGTATTCCAATTGAATGATTTTCACTAAAAAGCCTCCAATATCCAAAAATATTTATAGGTTTAAACTATAAATAGGTAGTTTATTTATATTTGTAGTCTATATATTATCATAATATACTGAATTATATAACTACTATAAGTACTTAATATTGCAGTATTATTTTAAAAATCAGATAAGTGATAAGGGGCATCAACGCAGTAAGTTTGAGTAAGTTGATGAAATAATATTATTAAACAAAGGGGTAGTGAATTATGCGAAAAATAGAAGCTAAAAAAGGTCTAGACATAGAATGTAAAGGATGGGAACAAGAAGCTGTATTAAGAATGTTATATAACAACTTAGACCCTGAAGTAGCAGAACGTCCAGAAGATTTAGTTGTATATGGTGGTATAGGAAAAGCGGCTAGAAACTGGGAAGCTTTTGAAGCTATTGAGCATACGTTGCGTGAGTTAGAAGCCGATGAAACCATGTTAGTCCAATCAGGTAAACCTGTTGCCGTTTTTAAAACACATGAAGAAGCGCCTCGCGTTCTATTGTCAAATTCAGTATTAGTTCCAGAATGGGCAAATTGGGAACATTTTAATGACTTAGATAAAAAAGGATTAATGATGTACGGTCAAATGACGGCCGGTAGTTGGATTTACATTGGTTCACAAGGGATTGTTCAAGGTACCTATGAAACTTTTGGTGAATTAGCAAATCAACACTTTAATGGTAAATTAAATGGTACTGTTACATTAACTGCAGGTTTAGGCGGTATGGGTGGTGCGCAACCACTTGCTGTAACAATGAACGGTGGCGTTGTAATTGGTGTAGATGTAGATGAAACTAGAATTGATAAGCGTATCGAAACACAATACTGCGATGTGAAAACACACAGTTTAGATGAAGCATTAGAATTGGCAGCAGAAGCACGTGATGCGGGTAAACCACTGTCTATTGGTCTTGTTGGAAATGCAGTAGATACCCATAAAGCCATTTTAGATAAAGGATTTAAAATAGACATCATTACAGATCAAACTAGTGCTCACGATCCGTTAAATGGTTATATACCACAAGGTTTCTCATTAGAAGAAGCCAAAGCGTTAAGAGAAAAAGATCCTAAAGAATATGTTAAAAAGTCTGAAGCTTCAATGAAAGCACACGTATCATTAATGTTAGCATTTCAACAAAAAGGTGTAGTTGCATTTGATTATGGTAATAATATTCGTCAGGTTGCATTCAATAATGGTTTAGAAAATGCATTCGATTTTCCAGGTTTTGTTCCAGCGTATATTAGACCATTATTCTGTGAAGGTAAAGGGCCTTTCCGTTTTGCTGCATTGAGTGGAGATCCTAAAGACATTGAACGTGCAGATGAGGAAATGAGAAAATTATTCCCTGATAATGAAAAGCTAATCAGATGGTTAGACTTAGCAGAGGAAAAAATAGCATTTCAAGGTTTACCTTCAAGAATTGCTTGGTTAGGTTATGAGGAGCGAGCAAAAATGGGCTTAGCATTAAATCGTCTCGTAAGGGAAGGAGAAATTTCAGCACCAATCGTTATAGGACGTGATCATTTAGATTCTGGATCAGTTGCTAGTCCAAATCGTGAAACTGAGGGTATGCAGGATGGATCTGATGCAGTTGGAGATTGGGCAGTGTTAAATGCATTAATTAATACAGCAGCTGGTGGATCTTGGATTTCATTCCATCATGGTGGTGGCGTTGGTATGGGATACTCATTACATGCTGGTATGGTGGTTGTTGCAGATGGTTCAGAACGAGCTGACAAGCGATTAGGTCGCGTATTAACTACAGATCCTGGTATGGGAGTAGTGAGACATGCTGATGCAGGTTATCAATCAGCAATTGATGTTGCAAATGAAAAAGGCATTAAAATTCCAATGATTAATGGTAGAGGTGAGAAATAATGAACGATTTAATTATACAAAATATAAAACAATTAATTTTACCGAAATCTACGGAGAAACCCTTAAAAGGACAAGAACTAAATGAATTAGAAATTGTTGAAGATGCCACTGTCGTAGTCAACGATGGCAAAGTAGTTTATTCTGGTCCCCATACAGATTTATATGAAGCTAATAAAATAATTGATGCTACTGGTAAGGTTGTGTCACCGGCATTAGTAGAGGCACATACACATTTAGTTCATGGTGGATCAAGAGAACATGAGATGTCTTTAAAAAGACAAGGGGTATCTTATTTAGAAATTTTAGAGCAAGGAGGGGGCATCTTATCAACGGTTGAAGCTACTCGTAATGCAACGGAAGAGGAATTATTTGAAAAGGCTGAAAAAAATCTCTTAACAATGATTCAACATGGCGTGTTAGCAGTTGAGAGTAAAAGTGGATATGGTTTAGATAAAGAAAATGAGTTAAAACAATTAAAAGTATCCAACCGTCTTGCTGAGAAATATAATTTAGATATGAAACATACTTTCCTTGGACCTCATGCTGTACCAAAAGATGCGAAATCTAATCAAGATTTTTTACAAGAAATGATTGATTTATTACCTGAAGTAAAAAAATATGCAGATTTCGCAGATATATTCTGTGAAACGGGCGTATTTACAGTAGAAGAATCAAAAGCATATATGCAAGCAGCCAAAGAACAAGGATTTGCTGTGAAGATTCATGCTGATGAAATAGATCCATTAGGTGGTTTAGAATTAGCAATTGATGAAGGCGCCATTTCTGCAGACCATCTTGTAGCGACAAGCGAAGAGGGAAAAGCTAAATTAAAAGATAGCGAAACGGTAGCAGTATTATTACCAGGAACTACGTTCTATTTAGATAAAGAACACTATGCAGATGCTCGAGGTATGATTAATAATAATGGTGCAATTGCAATTGCAACTGACTTTAATCCTGGAAGCTGTGTCACTAATAACTTACAGTTAGTCATGTCTATTGCAGCATTAAAATTAAAATTATCACCAAATGAAATTTGGAATGCTGTAACAGTAAATGCTGCCAAAGCCATAGATGTTGATGCTGGTACAATAAATCAAGGGGATAAGGCTAATATTGTTATTTGGGATGCACCTAATCATGAATATATTCCTTATCATTATGGTGTGAACCATGCACAAAAAGTAATTAAAGATGGAAAAGTGATAGTGGATAATACATTTATCTTATAATAAATAAGTAGCTATGTACTTCGATGAATGAAGTACATAGCTATTTTTATGAGAATTATGTTAAATAAAATCATATAAAGTGTAAAACATTAGGGATGATAGTTGTAAAGCCAAGTTGATTAAATATTTTGACTATTATGATACTATGAGTGAAAGGGGGATTGGAGGTGCGTTATTAATGGTGAGAAATGCCTATTTAACACAATGAACAGGTAATATAAGGCACAATTTATTAGTGGGAATCCTATTAGCATTGGCGTTAATACCAGGAGCTATTGCCTTTTCGCTAATTGCTGGTGTAAGTCCAACTATTGGTTTGATGAGTACAGGTATCATTATGGTAGTCATGAGTATTGTTGGAAATAGATCATTAATGATTTCCGCTCCAAGTAGTGGTGTTTCACTGGTTGTTGCACCTTTAGTAGCTGATAATGGATTAGTGGCACTAATTATGGCAACATTCATCATGGGTCTTATTCAAATTATCTTTGGGATATTTCGAATGAATCAATTGATTCATTTAGTGCCTCAAGGTGTTGTTATTGGATTTATGAATGCCCTAGGTATATTATTATTAACATCTCAAATAAAATATATGATTCCTACTACAATAACGACTTATGGTATTGTAGTTATTTCATTTTTGATAATATGGTTGTTTCCTAAGGTTACGAATCGTATCCCATCTCCTTTGGTAGCAATCATAGTTATGACAACCGTTACTTGGCTTTTTCAATTGAACAGTAAGTTAGTGGCTGATTTTACGGCAATCCACTTCAATATAACACCTTTAACTGCCTATGATGATATTGCTAATGGTCATTTATGGTTTATTGCATCCGTTTATGGTTTGGCTATGGCAATCGTAGCTACAATTCAGAATGCTTTGACGTCTAAGGTTTTGGATAATATGACTAATGTGGACAGTGATGTAAGTAGAGAATCTATTGGACAAGGAACTGCTAATATAATTATTAGTTTTTTAGGTGGTTATGGTGGAAGTGCTCTAATCGGACAGTCTCAGTTCAATATAACGATGGGTGGAACATCGAGAGTTTCTACGCTTACTACCGGTGGTTTCTTATTACTTAGTATTTATTTGTTTGGTGGTTTACTAATGAAAATACCTATGGCAGTGTTAGCGACAGTGCTAGTAACCATTGCTTTTAGCACCTTTGATAGGAATACCATGGGTTTTATAAAAAAGTCACCACTCAGCAACGGTTGTATTGTTATTTTAACGATGTGTATTATGTTGCTTACAAATAATCTTGCTATTGGCGTTATTTTAGTAACACTTTGCTATTATTTAATACGATATATGATAAAGAAAGAAAGGACGTGACATATTATGCCACAATATGAAGATTATATTAATTGGAGACGAACATTTCATCAGTATCCCGAATTATCGGAATATGAGTATGAAACAACAAAGAGATTACGCCGCATTTTAGAATCATATGATATTACAATTTTAGACTTACCCTTAGAAACAGGATTAGTTGCGGAAATAGGACAAGGCGAGACGTTTGTAGCAGTCCGAACAGATATTGATGCTTTACCGATTAACGAACAAGTAGAAAATGAATTTTCATCTACTAACGATGGCGTGATGCATGCATGTGGTCATGATATACATATGGCAAGTATTTTAGCCGTTGCCATTCGATTAAAAGAGGTTGAATCGGAGTTGAATGGGCGCGTTCGTTTTATCTTCCAGCCTGCTGAAGAATTAGGTTATGGAGCGTTTTATATTACGGATACAAAAGCTATTGATGGTGCAAAAGCAGTGCTTGGTTATCACAATTATCCAACTTTAGACATTGGTGAATTTGCAGTGAAGCCAGGTGTGATTACTTCTTCGGTAGACCGTTTTGAATATAAAATAAAAGGGACCGGCGCACATGCTGCTAAACCTGAACAAGGTAATGACCCTGTTATTGTACTCGGTCAATTAATTAATAGTATTCAGTCTATAGTTAGTAGAAATTTATCAGCATTTGATAATGCTGTTGTAACAATTGGTGAAGTATCGAGCGGTAATACTTGGAATGTAATCGCAGATGAAGCATATGTTCAAGGGACAGTTAGAAGTTTTAATGAAGAAAAACGTAATTACATTGAACAAAGGTTAGTAGAGATTGGAGAGGGACTGGCAAAAGCATTTGATGTTGAAATAGAAACTATATATCACCGTTTACCTGGTGCTGTAGTTAATGATGAAAAATTAACAAATGATGCCATTGATGTTGCGAGGGAAGTAGGTTATAACGTTAGTATCATGGATGAACCCTTAACCATTGGTGAAGATTTTTCAGGATTTTCGCAACAGTATCCAAGTGTATTTGTATTTATAGGTTCTAATAGTGAATATGATCTACATCATCCAAAGTATAATCCAGATGAACGTATTTTAGAAAAAGTTCCAGATTATTTTGTTACATTTGTGAAGCGGTTATTAAATGAGTAATAATATAAATTGCGCTTATTTTGTATTAAAGTAGAAATGGATTGGGTATTGAATAAATAAGTAAAAGTTGTAAGGAGTGTTACTTATGTCATCTCAAGATCCAAGAACAAAATTTTCAAATAAAGATTTTCCTAAACAAGAACAACCAGTTCCAGGATTACAACAAAGGTTAGATCCTAAACCGGATTGTGGTGAAACGTCATATAATGGTTATGGAAGATTAAAAGATTATAAAATGTTAGTGACAGGTGGAGATTCGGCAATTGGTCGTGCAGCTGCTATTGCTTATGCAAAAGAAGGTGCGGATGTTGCTATTAACTATCTGCCAGAGGAAGAAGCAGATGCACAAGAAGTACGCCAGGTGATTGAAAAAGCAGGACGAAAGGCTGTTTTGATTCCAGGTGATATACGTAATGAACAATTTAATTTTGATTTAGTTGAACAGGCATATAACGAACTTGGTGGACTCGATAATATCACTTTAGTTGCAGGACACCAACAGTATCATGAAGATATAAAAGGATTTGATACTGCTTCCTTTACTGAAACATTTGAAACAAATGTTTATCCTATTTTTTGGACTGTGCAAAAAGCAGTGGATTATTTAGAAGCTGGAGCTACTGTGACATTAACGTCATCAGTACAAGGATATAATCCAAGCCCTATCTTACATGATTATGCTGCAACTAAAGCAGCGATTATATCATTAACGAAGAGTCTATCAGAAGAATTAGGAACACATGGAATACGTGTGAACTGTGTCGCACCAGGACCATTTTGGTCACCATTACAGATTTCAGGCGGGCAACCACAGTCCAAGATACCGACATTTGGTCAAAAGTCAGTGTTAGAACGTGCGGGACAACCTGTTGAATTAGCAGGTGTTTATGTGCATTTAGCAGCAGAAGAATCAAGTTATACAACTGGTCAAGTATACGGCGTGACAGGTGGTACGCAAATAGATTAAAAGTCAAAGTTAGAAAATCTGATAGTAGGATTTTCTAACTTTTATTTTTGAAAATTGAGGGATAAAATATGAAGAAATTTGAAGCATCAAAGTTAACCAAACAGCAAAATTATAAATTATTGAGTGGTAGTGTGATTCCTAGACCAATCGCATTTATCACCTCGCAAGATACGAATGGCACGTTAAATGCAGCACCATTTAGCTTTTTTAATGTAGTTAACAGTGAGCCACCAATGATAATGATTTCGACAACACGTTCTGATGGTAAAAGAAAGGATACGTCATTAAATATAGAAGCGACAGAAGAATTTGTAGTGCATATTACCGATGAAGTAACAGTTGAACAAATCAATCGTACAGCAGCCCCAATTGATAGAAATATAAATGAATTAGAAAGAACAGAACTGACTATTATTGACTCTGATTTAGTATCAGTCCCTGGAATTGAGCAAGCTAAAATACGATTAGAATGTAAATTAGATAGAATAATTGCATTAGGTGATGTAGATGAAGGTTCGGATTTAATTATCGGAGAAGTTGTTATGTTTCATATAGATGATAATGTATATATTGAACCACATAAAGTAGATGCTAATAACTTGAAAGCAGTGAGTCGACTGGCAGGAAATAACTATGCAAAACTGGGTGAATCATTTATTATAGAGCGTCCCACAAAGTAATAAGTAAATAAGATGAATATACTATTCATTTATTGTCGGTGGCATAAAACAAATGAATAAGTTTGACAAAGCATGGATTAAATATTAATATTTACCAGTATTTGACATTATGTTCGATGTCTCTTGAAGTGTAAAAATAAATAATACTTATCGAGAGAAGTGGAGGGACTGGCCCTAAGATGCTTCGGCAACATGACAAAGCGTGTGCCAATTCCAGTAGCATTGATTGCTAGAAGATAATGAGCGGATACAAACGCTTTTCTTCAAAAATTTGAGAAAAGCGTTTGTATTTTTTAGTATGTTAAATTTTAGTGCTGTTAACGATTTAAATAGAAAGAAGGTTGGATATGAAAGAACAATATAAGGGAAATGCGTGGGCATTGATCCCTTTAATCGTTTTTGTAGGCATGTTTTTAGGTGTAGGAATAGCGACAGGTGATTTTACAACTATGCCTTTAAATGTAGCTATTATTGTTGCATCAATTGTTGGACTTTTATTAAATAGAAAAGAATCATTTAATCAAAAAGTAGATATATTCACGAAAGGTGCAGGTCATTCTAACATTGTATTGATGATGCTTATCTTTTTATTAGCGGGTGCATTTTCAAAGACTACTGAAGATATGGGTGGCGTTAAATCAACTGTTAATTTAGGGTTATCAATTATTCCAGAGAATTTAATAATTGTTGGGTTATTTATAATTTGTATGTTCGTATCTGTTTCTATGGGAACTTCTGTGGGTACAGTAGCAGCCATAGCACCAGTCGGTTTTGGACTTAGTCAGGCTACCGATGTTTCAGCTGCGATTACGATGGCGACAGTTGTAGGTGGAGCGATGTTCGGTGATAATTTATCAATGATTTCTGATACAACCATTGCTGCAGTTCGAACACAAAAAACTAAGATGAATGATAAATTTAAGGTGAATATAAAAATTGTTTTACCAGGTGCAATTTTAACCATTATTGCCTTATGGTTTTTAACAAATGGAGCACATATAGATACTACAAAGAATTATGACTATGATATTATCAAAGTCATACCATATTTATTAGTATTGATTTTAGCTTTAATAGGAGTAAATGTGATTGTTGTTTTAATTGGTGGTACTTTGCTGTCAGCCATTATTGGTTTAGCTGATCATTCGTTTGATTGGAAAGGTTTATTGTCTTCAATTTCTAAAGGGATTGTTGGTATGGAAGATATCGCAATTATCGCATTGCTAATTGGTGGTTTAGTAGCATTGATACAGCATAATGGTGGTATTACTTGGTTATTGAATTTTGTGCGTAGTAAGGTAAAATCTAAACGTGGTGCAGAACTTGGGATTGCAGGTCTTGTAAGTGCCGCTGATATAGCTACAGCTAATAATACAATTTCAATTTTAATGGCTGGTCCACTTGCCAAAGATATTGCAGATGAATATGACGTTGATCCTAGGAAATCAGCAAGTATATTAGATATCTTTGCTAGTTGTTTTCAAGGTATATTACCGTATAGTCCACAAGTAATTGCTGCAGCTGGTGTTGCTTCAATATCACCATTCGAACTTGTTCCATATGCAATTTATCCAATATTACTTGGAATTTGTGGTTTGTTTGCAATATTCCTTAGATTACCT
This sequence comes from Staphylococcus sp. ACRSN, assembly GCF_022346615.1. Classification (GTDB taxonomy): domain Bacteria; phylum Bacillota; class Bacilli; order Staphylococcales; family Staphylococcaceae; genus Staphylococcus. The sequence continues at coordinate 232,516 of NZ_JAKRNS010000002.1, forward strand.
AGATTGGATCAAAAGAAAACAAGTGCTTAAAAGAATTTATTAATTTTAAAATGGTGTATAATAAGCAAATAGAAATGAATTGATATGATTAAAAATAGATTAACTATAAATCTAAAAATTCAAGTATATGAATGTAATAATAAACTTTTATAACGCAATTTTTACAACTTATTAGAATAAATAGGATTATTGTTTAGAACTTACTTAGAATGAGTTAAACTATACTTAAGAGTGAAAGTAGGTGAGCAATCGTGGCTAGGTATAATATCGAAAATGAAAATGTTGAGATACAACTTGAACGATTATTTAAAGTTGATCCTGAATTATTGTATCAAGCATGGACAGATCAACGCTTTTTAAAGCAATGGTTTATGACTTCAGAACGAACAAATAAAATAATTCAAGTTGATGCGAAACAAAATGGTGTATATAAAATTGTAGATGTAAGAAAAGGTAAAGAAAATGTAGTACAAGGTAATTTTATTACATTAACACCTTACGAATATATCGTAATGACAATAGGCATGCCTGAATTGAGTGAATCTGAAGATACAATTGAAATTGAAATATTCGAAAGAGAACCGGGAATTACACAAATGGTATTTACGTACAATGCTGTTGTGCCTAGAGAAAGAAGATATACAACTTTAGAATACAAACAAAAGAAAAAAGAGTATCATGATTCTACTGCACATGGCTTTGAGATGTTGTTTGATAGATTACAAAGCGCCTTAGAGGATTTTGAAGCAGAATTGTAAAGTGTAGGAAATAATACTTTTATTTTTAATTTATAAAATAACAATGACAGAAATATCTAATAATAAAGAGAGCGAATTGAATTTGTAAAATTTCAATTCGCTCTCTTTTTTTATTGTTATATCGAATGAAAATTTGATAGCGAAACAAAATAAACATTAAAATTGATATTAGTTATGTGTTAATTCTCCAAGTTCAATACGTTCATTATATTTGCGTAATAGTGTTTCGAAAAAAATATGATAACTAATAAAACTTGAATAGTCGGTACCATCTTTTAAAAAGAACGTGTTGCTAGATACATAGATATTGTAATTTGCTTTTTGAGCTAGAGTATTATCCTTTAAATTAGTTATAGAAATAAAGTAGTTATTACGTAATTGTAAAAGATTGGTTATGTCTTCTAATTGAGTCGATTCACCAGACAATGAAATGATGAAAAATAAGTCTTTGCCAGTAACCTTATTTAATATCATTTTAAATTCATGTGGATCATGTAAAACGATAATATTCTTATGAATTGTTAATAATATACGTTGCGCTTCTTGAGCGACATTCATTTGTGCCAATCCAGTTCCATATAAATATATGGTTTCAGATTGGTTGATTTTATTAGTAACAAGTTTAAAATCAATACGATCTAAATAATTAAATGTATTAGTTATTTCTTGTTTGAAGTTTTCGATTGAATCCGTAGTAAGCGCGTGGGTTTGCTCGCTTTCAAATTTTAAATAAGATTTAAAATCACTAAAGCCATCGAAACCTAATTTTCTAGCAAATCTATGGATTGTTGCATTCGAAGTATGTGTTGCTTGAGCGAGTTCTTGAATTTTCATGGTCTTACATACTTCGATATGGGTATTAATATATTGTGCGATATGTAGGTCGTTGTCATTCAGTTTACTAAAGTTAGTATTTACACGGTCATCTAGAAAAATAATATCACCTCAATTATTGAAAATATTTTCAAGCTATGAAAATATAATCTGATTATATAAAATTATTCGCTTTAACGTCAAACTATTGTTTGTATGTAAGCGGTTACTATATGATATAAGAAAGCGATAATATTAAAGGTGAGTAAGTCAAAATAAAAGATTCAGTATATTTTGTTTTGACGACAGGAGGGATGTTCATGAATACAATCAAGCGATTTGGTAGTGCCATGATTGTACCAGTTTTGATGTTTGCATTTTTTGGTATTGTTTTAGGATTTGCTACATTATTTAAAAATCCATCCATTATGGGAAGTATTGCTGAGGATGGTACGACTTGGTTTAAAATATGGTCAGTTATTGAAGCTGGTGGATGGACTATTTTCAATCATATGGAAGTCGTTTTCGTGGTTGGATTACCACTTTCTTTAGCTAAAAAAGCACCAGGTCATGCGGCGCTTGCAGCACTGATGGGCTATTTAATGTTTAATACTTTTATCAATGCTATTTTAACGCAATGGCCACATACTTTTGGTGCTAATTTAGAAAAGGGTGTTGAGAATGTTACAGGGCTTAAAGCAATTGCTGGAATTGAAACATTAGATACGAATATTCTTGGTGGTATAGTTATATCCAGTATTATTACGTGGATACATAATAGATACTATAGTAAGAAGTTACCAGAGATGTTGGGGGTATTCCAAGGATTGACATTTGTAGTAACAATTTCATTTTTTGTTATGTTACCAGTTGCTTTGGTTACTTGTATTGTTTGGCCAACTGTTCAAGGGGGCATATCATCGTTACAAGGGTTTATCGTTGGTTCTGGATATATTGGTGTTTGGCTTTATCATTTCTTAGAAAGAGTACTAATACCAACAGGCTTACATCACTTCATTTATGCTCCGATTGAAGTAGGTCCGGTAGTAGTAAATCATGGTTTAAAGGCAGAGTGGTTTGAGCATGTTAATGATTTTGCGAGAAGTACGAAACCTTTAAAAGAACAATTCCCTTATGGTTTTATGCTACAAGGTAATGGGAAAGTATTCGGAGCGATAGGTATTGCCCTTGCAATGTATTCTACTACACCGAAAGAAAATAAAAAGAAAATTGCTGCACTACTGATACCAGCAACATTAACTGCAGTAGTAGTAGGTATAACAGAACCATTAGAATTCACATTTTTATTTATAGCACCATATCTATTTGTCTTACATGCTATATTATCTGCGACAATGGATACATTGATGTATGGTTTTGGTTTAGTAGGTAACTTTGGTGGCGGTTTGATAGATTTCTTTGCAACAAACTGGATACCACTTGCTCAAAATCACTGGTTAACTTACGTCATACAAATTATAATTGGTTTTGCTTTTACAGGAATCTATTTTGTATTGTTCAGATTTTTAATTTTAAAATTTGATATACCTCTTCCAGGGCGTAAGAAGGAAGCAGAGGATATTAAATTATATAATAAAAAAGACTATAAGAATAAAAATGGAAGTGAAGCATCACAACAAGTAGCAGGAAATGAATATGAAGAAAAAGCTTTATATTATCTAGAAGGTTTAGGTGGGAAAGAAAACATCAAAGATGTTACTAATTGTACGACTCGTCTAAGATTAACAGTAGATGATATCAATAAAGTTGAAGAAAGTGACTATTTCACACATGATCAAATGGCACATGGATTAGTAAAAAGTGGAAAAAATGTACAAGTTGTTGTTGGTATGTCAGTACCACAAGTGAGAGAAGCTTTTGAAAACATTGTGAATGATTAATTAATCGTTACTGAAATAGTAAAGTGAAAAATAAATAAAACATAATAATAACCCTAAAATGAGTTTTAATCATTTTAGGGTATTTTATATGAAAAAATGGTGAGCTAGAACAACGAATACTAAAAGATATAAAAAGGCCTCTCTATCACTTTATAGAGAGGAGGACAATAATATATGTGATCCGTTTCACCCAAAATAAGGTGTTAAGAAATACGTGCTTTATGTACAACACGTTGCTGCGCTATGGCACACAAAATATCAATATTATGCGTTGCAATTTCATTAATTAATCTTGAAAATACAGCAGCAGAACAATTAACATTCACTTTATTCTTATTAAACGTGTATGAGATATCTTCGGTATTATTAATTAAATTGATAATGTCGATAATTTTATCTTTAATAAATGCATCGCGTAATCCATCTATAGTTAAGACAAAACGCTTCGAAGCTAATAAAAGACGCTCTGAATCAATTAATTGCTCTGAGACGGATGCTTCTAAAATTTGATAAATATCAAATTTATGGAAACTTAAAAAGCTAATGACATAAGGCAATTGCTGTTTTGGTAAATTAATCTTTAAACCAAATAAATGCTTATCTCTGAAAATTGAAAATTTAAACGAATTACAAAAATTGATTTGCTTACACACTTTGGCTAAATTTTTACGTGTCTTACGTTTATTAAGTCCACCAATATTCAACACAAATGTTTCTGTTTTATCTAAAAACATATAATACCTCCACATCTATATAAAATGAACTTGAATACAATATATAATATTCAATTGTACTTTAATTTTTACCAGTTTTAATTTCTATTAAATTGTACCACTCTTTTTTCTCATAATCACTAGGTCTTAAGAACTAAGTTAAATTAAAGTTGATTACAAAGGTGTTAAACGCCATTTACAAATATTAGAATATTTTGAAAATTCCATTGTTTAGACTATAAAAGTATGGTACATTTTTCTTTATTAATACATAGAGGAAGTGTTTAACATGTTATCAAGAGTGAGCAGATTTGCGACAAATACATTCTTATTATGGATGTTGGTTGCTGCAATTATTGGGTTTATATTCCCAAATCAACTTGCTACACTTAGTGGCTTTGTCCCATACTTACTTGGTATTGTCATGCTCGGTATGGGTTTAACTATAGATCCAAAAGATTTTAAAATCGTATTTCAACAACCAAGGTCAGTCATTATAGGAGTTATTTTACAATTTACAATCATGCCTACAACAGCATTTTTAATCGCTAAATTATTTCATTTACCAGCTGAAGTAGCGATTGGTGTCATATTAGTCGGCTGTTGTCCAGGTGGTACATCAAGTAATGTGATGAGTTACTTAGCTAATGCGAATGTTGCATTATCAGTTGCCATTACAAGTGTTTCAACGATACTTGCTCCTATCATGACCCCGGCGTTAATTTATTTATTTGCACACCAATGGTTGCAAGTATCATTTATGAGTATGTTTTGGTCAGTGATACAAGTAATATTAATTCCAATAATTATTGGCTTTATTTTACAAAAATTATTTAAAAATCTTGCTGCTAAAACGTCTACAGCTTTACCCATTGTATCAGTCGTTGCAATATCTTTGATCTTAGCTTCTGTGGTAGGTGGAAGTAAGGCACAAATACTACAAACAGGTCTTTTAATTTTTGCAGTAGTCATTCTACATAATGTAGTTGGTTATACATTAGGTTATACGTTGGCAAAAGTGTTTAAATTAGATCGTTCGGATAAGAAGGCAGTTTCAATTGAAGTGGGTATGCAAAACTCTGGTTTAGCCGTTTCATTAGCAACAGTACATTTTAGTCCGTTAGCTGCGGTACCAGGTGCTGTATTTAGTTTAGTACACAATATCACAGGACCGATATTAGCCAAATATTGGCATAAAAGATAAAAATATTTAAACCTATTAACCAGTTTTCTAATTGGTTAATAGGTTTTTTTACTTGCATTACTTTAAATTATTTAAAAAATAATAACTTACTAATGATATGATTGGTTGTCGATATACACGTGATTTATAATAAAATATGATAAGATAACTATCAATATTAATGTAGTATTTTTAAAAAATATTTTGGGAGGTATATATATGTATAGGGCAGTAATATTTGATTTTGATGGAACGATTATAGATACTGAACAACATTTATTTCAAATTATAAATAAGCATTTATTAAATAATGGTTTAGAGGGGATATCAGTAGATTATTATCGTCAATCTATTGGTGGTGCTGCAACAGAATTACATGAATATTTAGAGAGACAACTAGGAACAGAAAATAAAGCGGCAATTTATCAAGAGCATAATGCAACCAGTGTAGACTTGCCGATCAACGAAGAAATCGAAAAGATCATGAAATATTGTAAGCAACGACACATACCCATGGCAATTGCTACGAGTAGTTATAGAAAAGATATTACACCGACGTTCCAACGATTAGGACTAGGCGAATATATGGATGTTATCGTCGGTAGAGAAGATGTAGAAGCAGTTAAACCAAACCCAGAATTATATTTAACAGCGGTTCAACAATTAAATTATAACCCTGTAAATTGTTTAGCAATAGAAGATTCAGTAAATGGCGCTACTGCAGCGGTTCAAGCTGGACTTGATGTCATTGTTAATACAAATAAGATGACTGAAGAACAACCATTTGAAACAGTGAATTATATTGCTCGTGATATTACTGCAAGTGAAATGATAACTAAATTATTTGAAAGTAATGAGCGTCGTTAATATGAATGGTTATTTAATCTTATTTTTTTTAGGTGGTCCTATCGTATTAGCAATAGGTAATTTGATTTTAGGTCCAATATTTAATCGTCAGATTCCTTTTGCCATTCACTTACGTTCGTTTATTGTAGCAACATTACTCTATTTAATAGGTGCTACAGTATTGTATTTTTTAGTGTTGCAAGATAAATTTTAAAAAAGCTGTTCGCTAATTTCATTTGAAAGTAGCGAACAGCTTTTTTTATTTGGAAAATTGGAAAATAAGTGTAACGATAACTAATACTAACAATATAGAATCGATTCCAACCATAATTGCGAAACGTGGGTTTTTTTCACCTTTAGATTTCGTGCTTTTTACAGCTTTTAAATTCGGAATTAGACTAACAATCAACAATATCATTATTATGATACCTAAAATAAGACTCACTATTTATCACTGCTCCCATTCTTCTTTTCAATATACTCCCATATATAACCTGCAACTACACCTAAGATTAGTCCTACAACAATACCAACCTTTAGGGCTGAAAATATTGCACTCACGATAATTGTTATTAATAATGCAATAGGTATGGTGATACCAAATTTATATTTTCGTTCTGGAGAGTTTACGATTGAAAAAAGTACTAGATATAGTATTCCAAATACGAGTGCAGACAACAGTGACTTGAAAACCATTGAAGTGATTGAATGATGTGTACCACTAAAATAGTTTAATAGAAAGAATAGAACACCGAAAACTGCTGCACTAATGAGTGTGCGTTTAATAGTATTTGAAGTCATAACGTGCTCCTTTTATAATAAAATCTTATAAAAATTATAGCATAAAATAATATAGATGAAGAACTTAAGACTATTAAGGTTATTTTATTTTACAAATTGTTGATGATCATTCAAGTAAGCATAGAATAGTCCGATAATGAGTCCACCACCGATGTAATTACCAATTGCTGCACTTATTAAGTTGATGACAACGGGAATGATTTCAATAATTGAACTTTGATAAACCCAGCCTGCTGCAAATAATACCGAATTATAAACTACATGTTCATAACCCATAAATGCAAAAATTGATACACCAAACATCATTACAAACATTTTTGCTAAAATATCATCGATTTGCATGGCAATTACTAGCGAAATATTAATAAAAAAATTCGCGAATATGCCTTTAATTAACATGGCGAGCCAACTAGCGGTTAATGTTTTGTGCTCAATGATTGTGTTGAGATGTATCATCATATCTGGTGTCATAACATCAGAAGCTTTCATCATTAAAAATAAAAGTAATCCACCTAAGGTATTACCAATAAAACACAAAGTGAAAATTTTCAAAACGCGTGTTGGTGCAATTACACGGTAGTATAAGCCGACTGTAAAATACATAAAGTTGCTAGTTAATAATTCAGAATTGGTGAATAAAATTAATACAAGAGCAAAACTAAATGCAATCGATGCAATTAAATTTGAAATGCTGGGAGACATATCAATTCCAAAATTAGCTTTAAGCGATAACACAAAAACAATAATTGTACCTAAGATAAATCCAGCCATAATAGCACGTAGTAAATAACGCTTCAAATAGAAACTTTGCAAAACATCTTTTGTCTTAATCGTTTCAACTACGTGATTGACCCAAACTCTTCCGTAAAAAACTTTATCCCATCGCACATTTTTTTCGTTCAATATCATGTCCTCACTTTCATTATATTTAAAGTTAGTATACTATGACAGCACTGTTTTTGTGAAATAATTCACAATAAATATTTTTCTATTTAGGGGCATTGTATTGCTATATAATTGATGTGGAATTTTTTAAGGTATGTTGGTTTAAAATTCTTCTTTACAATATGTAGTAAAATCGCGTACAATAAAAAACGGAAATGTAAGGGCTTACATATTTTTACTTTGGTATTTTAATTTTGCCAATTTATAGTATAATAGCGACATGATAAGTGATTAATTATACTTATATTTGAGAGAGATGGGGTTTGAATGATGAATGACAATAATGAACTGCAGAGGGGATTAGGCGCGCGTCAAATGCGGATGATTGCGCTTGGCGGTACAATTGGTGTAGGTCTGTTTATGGGTGCTACAAGTACTATTAAGTGGACTGGACCTTCTGTTATATTTGCTTATTTAATAGCAGGTATATTTTTATTTTTAGTAATGAGAGCAATGGGAGAGATGGTATATTTACATCCTACTTCTGGTTCTTTTGCCAATTTTGCAAGTGATTACATACATCCGGTAGCAGGTTATTTAACTGCATGGAGTAACATATTTCAATGGGTAGTCGTCGGTATGAGTGAAGTTATTGCTGTCGGTGAATATATGAATTTTTGGTTCCCACATTTACCACAATGGATTCCAGGTATCATTGTTGTAGCTTTATTGATGGGTGCAAACTTAGTTTCAGTGAAAGCTTTTGGTGAATTTGAATTTTGGTTTGCTATGATTAAAGTTGTAACGATTATTTTAATGATTGTAGCAGGATTTGGATTAATTTTCTTTGGTATTGGAAATGGCGGAGAAGCAATTGGATTATCTAATTTATGGTCACATGGTGGCTTTATGCCAAATGGTTGGGTTGGATTCTTCTTTGCATTATCAATTGTTATTGGCTCATATCAAGGTGTGGAATTAATTGGTATTACTGCAGGTGAAACGAAAGATCCTCAAAAGAACATTAAAAGTGCTGTGAACGGTGTTATTTGGCGTATTTTAATTTTCTATATTGGTGCTATCTTCGTAATCGTTACTGTTTATCCATGGAATGAGTTAGGAAATATAGGAAGCCCATTCGTAGCTACTTTCGCAAAAGTGGGTATTACGTTTGCAGCTGGTTTAATCAATTTTGTTGTATTAACTGCAGCAATGTCAGGTTGTAACTCAGGTATCTTCAGTGCGAGTCGTATGACATTAAACTTGTCACAAAAAGGAATGTTACCAAAATTCTTTACAAAAGTAATGAAAAATGGTGTGCCTTTCTGGACAGTCATAGCAATTGCTGTCGGTATCTTAATCGGTGCGTTATTAAATGTTATTTTACCTTTATTTATAAAGGGAGCAGACAGTATTTTTGTTTATGTTTATAGTGCGTCGATATTACCAGGTATGGTGCCATGGTTTATGATTCTAATCAGTCATTTAAGATTTAGAAAAAAACATCCTGAAGAACTTGAAGGGCATCCTTTTAAAATGCCAGGAGGCGCAGTTACAAACTATGTAACAATGGCATTCTTTATTATTGTTCTAATCGGTATGTTATTTAATAAAGAAACAGTTGTTTCAGTTGTTATTGGTATTGTTTTCTTATTACTTATGACTGCATTCTATTTTATAAAAGGTTATCATAAATTAAGCGACAAAGAGCAAATATAAAATTATCAGACTTATTAAAAAATAATCAGAGCTTATTGATTTTTAACTATAGAAGCTTTGGTCTCATCAATTGAATAAGTAATAAACAAACAGGTTGGAGCATGAATTATGTTTCAGCCTGTTTTTATTTTCAGCTATAGTGAAATGAACTAATGAAGTCTTTGACTCTGTAATTCAAATTTCATTCTAGTTTTTTACAGTTCGTATAATTCCAATATGTTAAAACAAATGTTTAATATCAAAGACATAAAATAACGTATAAGTATTAATAAAAGTTATATATAATGTGTTTTATTTACATAAATTTTACATCGTAAAAACAATAACTCAATAATCTTTGCTTACACTTATATTACAAGCTTCAAATTACATATTAAAGGAGTTATTAATTATGAAATTCTATAATAAGTTAGCAACAGTATCAATGACAAGTGCAATTGTTATTGGATCTGTCCTAGGGAATACACATACATCATTCGCTTCAAGTAATGGGAAAGCATCAGACAAATCAGCAGATGTATCTTATATGGGAAATACAAAAAATCCTAAGAATGTCATTTTCTTAGTAGGTGATGGTATGGGGCCTTCATATAACAGTGCTTATAGATACTTTGCAGATAACCCAGAAACAAAAGAAATGGATAAAACAGCATTTGATAACTACCTTACTGGAACACAACGTACGAATCCTGATGACCCGAAAGAAAATGTTACTGATTCAGCAGCTGGTGCAACGGCATTTAGTTCAGGTCATAAAACTTTTAATGGTGCGATAGGCGTAGATTCAAATAAACAAAAAGTTAAAACTGTTTTAGAGCAAGCAAAAGAGAATGGTAAATCAACAGGTCTTGTTTCAACAGCAGAATTAACGGATGCTACACCTGCAGCTTATGCCGCACATGTTGATGATCGCGATAAAAAAGATGAAATTGCGCAACAATTCTATAATGATAAAATCAATGGTAAACATAAAGTTGATGTGTTATTAGGTGGTGGTGCAGAATATTTTGGCGATAAAAATGGTAATTTAGCAGATAAATTTAAAAAGGATGGATATGACGTAGTAGATAATAAAACAGATTTACAAAACTCAACAAATAAACAAGTATTGGGTCTATTCGCAGACAATGATATGCCATTGCAAATTGATGCGCCTGAAAAAAATCCCAAACTTGTAGAGATGGAAGATAGTGCAATCAAAAAATTAGAAACAAATAATAAAGGCTTTTTCTTAATGGTAGAAGGGGCTTCAATCGATAAATCTGGTCATCCAAATGATGTTACAGGCGTTATGTCCGAAATGGGTGGCTTTGAAAAATCTTTTGACTACGCGATGAATTATGCCAAACAACATTCTGATACATTAGTTGTAGCTACTGCAGATCACTCTACAGGTGGTATGACAATCGCTAAAGGTAAAGATTATGTATGGAATCCTAAAGCAATCCATCAAATGAAACATTCTGGTTCATATATGACTAAAGCAATTGCTGATGGTAAAGATCCTGAAAAAGTAATTAATGAAGGCTATGGCTTTGAAGTTTCAAAATCACAAATTAGTAAGATTAAAGATGAAGCCAAAGCATTGAAAAAATATGATGAAGAAGATAAAGCATACGAAACACAATTCCAAAAACTTCAAGATGCAATTCAAAAACCAATTAACGATGAATCACATACAGGATGGACAACAAATGGACATACTGGAGAAGATGTAAACACATATAGCTTTGGACCAGGTAGTGATAGATTTAAAGGTAATATTGATAATACAGATAATGCAAAAAATATCTTCGATTTCTTTAAAAGTGACGTTAATAAATAATACGAAATTGAATTAAAGCTTATAATTCAAATATTAAAGCACCTAATACCAGAATTGAATTCCTAGTATTAGGTGCTTTACATTTATATGTGTAATAATCTGTTTAATGTTTAAATTTTATAAGCGATAAATGTTTTCGATAATTATTTAGTGCCATTTTTGATTGCGTTATTGAATCCAGTGATGTTTGGTAGTTCAAAGCGATATAGCGGTAATATAATACATCAACGGAGAATAATTGTGCAAATAAAGATGTTGTTGCAGCCATTCGTAATTCGTTTTCATCAGTTGCTCCATAGATAAGTTTATAATCAGAAACTTGAGCAATAGCATTTTCAGATGTACTAGAAATGGTGATGATAGGAATATTGTAATCACTTGCTACACTAGCCATCGATCGCAATTCACTGTGACTACCTTGATTAGTAATAAAAATAATACAATCCTGTTGATCATGTGTTGCCAGTGTAGTAATAAATAAATGTGTTTCTTGAACCAAACGTACGTTAAGACCAATTCTAGATAATTTTTGAAACAAATCTGTAGCTATAACAAATGATGCACCATATCCAAAAATGAAAATATTTCGTGCTTGCTTTAAGACACCACATATTTCGTCTATACTTGTTGCATCAATTGTAGATGCAACATAATTCATTGTATCAGTTGCACGTGAAAGCATTTTTGATTTCAAGATATCAACAGACTCGTTTGCGACAATTTCTAAATGTGTGTTATTAGTTGTGTCTTCTGGTAAATAACGAGAGAGCGCAATTTTTAATTCTTGAAACCCCTTGTTAGTTACTTTTTTACTAAACCTAACAATAGAAGCGGTGCTTGTATTGATTGCTAATGCCAGGTCTTGTACTGACATATCTATTATTTTATGAGGTGTATTCAGAATAAAATCAGCTATTTTTTTCTCGCTTTTTGTATAAGTGTCGTATTGCTTATCAATTTTATAAAGTAAATTTGTCATTATAAATCACCTAAACTATCAGTTTCTCTCATAGCTTTTGTTGTACCAAATAAGTAGGTGAAAATAAAACCACCTGCATAAGCTGAGAGCAGTCCTCCTATATAACCTAAATACATATGATCTGAAATTAAAGGTAATAATGAAATGCCACTAGGTCCTATAGCAGTAGCACCAATATGGCCTATACCACCGATGACTGCACCACCGATACCACCACCGATACATGCTGTAAAGAATGGTTTGCCAAGAGGTAATGTGACACCGTATATCAATGGTTCACCGATACCTAAGAAACCAACGGGAAGTGCACCTTTAAGTGTATTTCTTAGCGTTGTATTTTTACGACATCTTACCCATAATGCTAAAGCAGCGCCTACTTGTCCGGCACCTGCCATAGCGGCGATAGGTAATAGGTAAGTTGCACCCGTTTGATTTATCATTTCAATATGAATTGGGGTAAATATATGATGTAAACCTAACATTACCAAAGGTAGGAAGAAAGCGCCAATAATAAATCCACTAAATACGCCTCCTATATCAATGATGCCATTTATAATGTGAACTAAACCATCTGAAACAAATCCTGCTAATGGCATAAAGATGAAAATAGTTAATAATCCAATAATAAATAATGTAATTGTAGGTGTAACGATAATATCAATCGCATTTGGAACAATTTTGTGCAGTCTTTTTTCAACTATACTTAATAACCAAACAGCTAATATAACGCCTATGATACCACCTTGACCAGCTTGCAGAGGTTCACCAGTAAATATATTCGTAATCATATTTTTATCAGTGAGCCCTGTTAAAAGGGTAGTACCACCTATAACACCACCAAGTCCAGGTGTTGCACCAAATTCCTTTGCGGCATTAATTCCAGTAAAAATAGCCAAGTAAGCCAACATACCATCTTTGATTACATTGAATACAGTTACAAGCTGTGTTAACCATGCGCCTGATATTTGTCCACCAGCAAGTAAATTACTTAAAACAGCAGCTATACCACCAATTAAACCAGCTCCTATAAATGCTGGAATTAATGGGATGAAAATATTAGCAATTGTCTTAAGTATTTTGTTGAATTTACCGTTTTTTTGCTTTGATTTATAGTTGGATTTATTTTGAACTGCTTTTTCTTTTGCGACTTGTTTATAATTTGAGGTGTCATGTGGTATGGTTTCACCTAGTTTTACGCCACTACTTTGTACCATATAATCAGCAACTTTATTTACAGTGCCAGGACCAACTACAACTTGAACACGTTCATCTTTTACGACGCCCATAACACCTTCAATTGCTTTTAATTTAGCATAATCCACTTTTTCTTCGTCTATAACTTTAATACGTACGCGTGTCATACAATGGATTATACTTTCTATATTATCCATTGATCCAACAGCTTCAGTAATTTGTTGTGCTAATTTTTGTTCTTTTTTCATATAAAGACCTCCTTGTATACATCTTGATTAAATCATCGTTTTGTATGAGGGTAGGGTTAACATATATATCAGTATTATGACTGAATCGCACGTTTAACAAATGAATCGTTAGCCAAGAGTTTTTCTTCGGCGGCTTGTTTTGAAAGAGTGCAAAGTTGCATAACAACTGCTACTTTTACATTTTCTCCAGATGCTTCAAATTGTTGTTGTGCTTCAGAGTATGAAATATCGCAAATGTCCTGAATAATACGAATTGAGCGATCAATTAATTTTTTGTTTGTCGCTTTTACGTCAATCATTAAATTATCATAAACTTTACCTACACCAACCATAGTGAGTGTGGAAATCATGTTTAAGATGAGTTTTTGCGCAGTGCCAGCCTTTAAACGTGTTGAACCTGTAAGTATTTCTGGTCCAACATCAACTTCTATCGCATGATTAGCTAATTTACTAATTTCTGTATCTGTATTACATGAAATCGCCACTGTATGAGCGCCCGATTCATTTGCGCATTGAAGTCCGCCTTTTACATATGGCGTAGAACCACTTGCTGCAATACCAATAACAACATCTTTATCTGATACATGAATATGAGTTAGGTCTTGTCTAGCAAGTGAAAGATTATCTTCAGCACCTTCGACAGCTACTGTTAGTGCACGTTGTCCACCAGCAATCAGACCGATAACTTCGTTTATAGATGTGTTAAAAGTTGGGACACATTCTGCGGCATCTAAAACACCTAATCTGCCACTAGTACCAGCACCAAGATAAATAATTCTGCCACCGTTTTTAAATCGATTTATTGTAACTTCGATTACTTCAGAAAGTTTTGGGATAATTTTACTGATTTCTTGAGGTACTTTTTGATCTTCTCTGTTCATTGTTATTAATGCTTCTTCTATTGTCATTTCATCTAAGTGCATGGATGCCTCATTTCGTGACTCAGTAGATAAATGTTTCATTATTTTGGCTCCTTTGTTTGTTTGATAAATGAAAATGTATCACCAGGTTTTATGCAGTTCAGAAGTAATAAATCAGCATCTATAAGTTTAGCTATAATATTAATGTTGGGGTGCTGAGGTAACTGTTGCTTTATTATTTGTAATTCGCCTTCGTAACGCCCGTTAAGTGTGTTATCTAATGTGATATGACCAGGTTCACGCTCAATTGAATTATCTGGTAATACTTGACTGTCATGATATTGTCGTGCTTCTTGTGAGCGTATTACTTTTTCTGGATTATCGAGTCGAACAGTATGATGATGATGTAATATTGAATACTGATTAAAACTTCTTGTATAAGAAGGTTGAACACGTAAAGTAAAGTGTCTTTGATTTATTGCTTGGTAAAGTTGATTGGCATCATATGTTGAAATGTAAGGATCTCCGATTATAAAATCTGAAGTATTTGTATCTAATAAAGTTGTTGCACTTATAATAAGAGGTTGATATCGTGTTGATTCAATCGTTGGTAATCCTCTGTAAATCGGGCCTCTTTTATTGGTGCCCGCTATAAAAGCATAGATTTCAGATGAATTATTATATGTCTTAATGATGTTATTTTGTTTTAAAACAAAGTTTTGTGATAATCCTGTATCTGGTCTTGGGTAATAATTATGACAGTAAATAATATGATTAAAATCAGTAACTTTTTCCTTAAGGTTAGTTAATAGTTTTGGTGTAATGATACTTGCATTTAGACAACATTTAAAATTAGCATTTATAATTGAATTTACAATATCTATGGAAGTACTGTGATCAATGCGAATAATGAATTGTGAATTACTATAACGATGTAACATTTTGAAAAAAGATTGTGTAATTAAATCTGGATTGATATCAATGATAAATTGAATCGTATATGTGTCTAAAAAATCTAACAGTAGTTCTAATGTTTGGTATTTTTGATGTTCATCTTCTTCTGGTATCTGTACAGATGTGAAAATTGTGTTATAACCTAAATCGACCATTTGCTTAATATATGCTTCATTAAGGGGTTCACCCAGATATATTGAAAAACCAGCCATTTTAAAGTTACACCTCCCGTTTGTAATCGTTTTCATTGTACAATAACTGTAATGTAATTACAATTTTTGGTTTTAACATCATATTATTTGAAATTTTATTACAAATATAAATTGATGAAGTGAAGTATTTTAAGTAGTCTTTGTTGAATTCCAGAAATATATTTGATTGTATTACCTACAGTGAGTTCATCGATAGGTTGGGTCTTATAATCTTCAAGAAAGCGATAATAATTATAGTGAATGAGGGAAGTATGACGAAGTGGATTGTTTTTTAAATTGAAATATTCATTTTCTATGAAAGCATTTAATTCGTGTTGGAATGAAATTTTTTTCTTATGTTCAGTGACAATACCAAATTTATAAACTTCAATTAAATTTAATAGCTGTTGTACACTTTTGGATAGGGTTAATAATTCTTCTAATTGCATTTTAAATCCTCCTTAAAAATAAGTTTATGAGGGTAACGTTTTTTCTGATTTGTTGAAAATGATATACTGATTTTAATTTAAAAGGGTGAGGTTCATACTAAAGATATTTAATAGGGGAATGATCGCTTTGAATGAAATGATATTTTAGCAAGAGAGGTATGAACACGATGAAACAAATTTTTTTACGGTGTAAAAGCATAGTATGGAAAGATTTCTTGATAATTATATCGCTATTTTTAATATTAGAAATTTTATCAGTAGTTATACTGAAGTTTGGTAGTAGTCTATTTGGGTCTTTAAGTGACGGAAAAGAAATATTGCTTAGTTCATTAGTTCAATTATTGGCTTATACTGCGAGTATTTTTTTAATTTATATTTTACATATTGATGATTTCTATTTGAAATTAACAAGAGGATTACATTTTATTAAGCGTCATAGTGTATGGTTAATGAGTGTTTTTGTATTGATGTTTGTAACTTCTTATTTTTATAATTTTGCAGTCCAATATCTACCTGGAGATTTAGGATTTAGCGAAACGCAAAATGAATTACAATTACAAGTATTATTTGAAAATCCAAAGTTTTTACCTTTTGCATTTTTACTTATTGTAATTGCAGCACCGCTCATTGAGGAGATCATTTTCAGACATTTACTGATTGGTGAATTAGGTAAATTGTTAAATTTTAAAGTTATGGGGATTGTATCTGCAGTGTTATTCTCTTTGATGCATGTAAGTGGAGCTACGTCTCCATTTGAGTTTGGTAGCTATATTATCTTAGCAACAGCATTAGTATATAGTTATATTAATGCAAATAATAAATTAATCGTTAGTTTTAGCTTACATATGCTAAATAATTTCGTTTCATTTATTATTACGATGATTACATTATATTATTAAAAATCCAACTGAATTAAAGTTCAGTTGGATTCGAAAACTGTTGAAAGTTATTAATCGTTATATCTTGTGTCTTAATCGTTTTTTCAAATGAATAAGAGATATCTTGAATTGCTTCTATAGGAATTATATTAGTTTTACCTAATCCGATTTCAAAAACAACTGCTTTCCACAAACCCTCTTCACATAGTAAACCAATGAATATAACATTTTCTGTACTGGTCGTTGCATCATGGTCGTGTTCCACTGCCATTACATTGCGTTCCGTGCAATAGATGAGTACATCGGAAAAAAGTGAGGGCAAGGTCACATGTTGTGGACGATCAAATTTAATATAGCGGTCTAATTTTTTAAGTGTGCGTCTCATTTTAGTATAAGGTAAGTTCAAGCATTTCTTTATTATTGCTTGAATTTCCTCTTTATAAGGAAGGGTAGTATAAGATTGACTTTCATTAAGTACAAGAAATAATGCAGAAAGTTGATTTTCAGTTAATTCAATATCATAACTATTTGGTGTTTCTTGCAATTGATAGCCACCCAACTTACCGTGTTTAGCTAATATTTTAACACCTTGATCTTCTAAATCTTGAATATCCCTTAATATAGTACGTTTTGAAACATTTAAATCAGATGCTAATTCTGAAGCAGTAACTTGTCTGTTTTCTTGAATAGCTTGAACCAATTTATTTTGCCGCTCGCGTTTATTCATTTAAGAAAGTCACCTCCCAATATGATTACATATTACAATTATTATACCATAAAAGTGACAATGACGACATTTATAAAAATTATTAAAAAAACTTTTAGAAAACGCTTACATTTTTTCAGGTCTTATGTTAGTATTGTATATAGTAACAAGGGGGTAACGAATAATTAACAAAGGGGTAGGCTATTTACATAATAGTTTTGTAAACAATTATTCGTACGAGTTACTAAACAAACATCTTCAATATTTATTACTTACTTTCCTTTCTATTTAGCCGGCTAGTGTCACTAGCCGGTTTTCTTTTTTGTTTCATTAGCATACAAGAAAATTTACTGAATAATAAACTAGTACCATATATTTTAGTGAGTGAATTATGATAAAATGAAACGAAATTATACATAGATAAAGCACAAATAAACAAAATTTAGATTTGATTATAATAAGAGGTGTAGACATGAAAAAAGAACAATTGATTTATATAGATGATTCTGTAAGAGCGTGGCTCGCTTCATTGGATGATATTATTCCAGCATTAATTGAGGAAATGGATACAAGCACTAAGAAAAATAGATTTGATTTAGTTACAAATGTTGATAAGACGATTCAACAAAGGTTTCAACAATTTTTAAATGATAAATTCCCTGAACATCAATTATTTGCAGAAGAAAAATCTAACGTTGAAGTTCATCCAAATGAAGGGCATGTCTGGATAATGGATCCGATCGATGGGACTGCAAATTTAGTAAAACAGCAAGAAGACTATTGTATTATTCTAGGTTATTTTGTGAATGGTGAACCGATGCTATCTTATATTTATGATTATCCTCATGGAAAGTTATATAAGGCGGTCAAAGGTTACGGCGCTTATGTGAATGATACACCTTTAAAAAAACCAGAAGCAATTGAACTTAAGGATGCAGTCATTTCATTTAATTCATTAGTGATTAACGCTAAAAAAATGCAAGAACTCTTTGACGCATCTTTCAGTCATCGTTATATAGGTTCATGTGGATTAGATTCGGTTCGAGTGATTAATGGTCAATTTGGACTACATATAAATACAAATCCAAAACCTTGGGATATAGCAGCACAATTTTTATTTGCTAGTGAATTAGGACTTAAAATGACTACACTGGATAATGAAACGTTAGATTATGCAACTGCTGGTCCGTTTATAATTAGCAATCCGGGATGTCACGAAGAAATGTTGGCTATTTTAAATTCAGGTGAAGGTTATAAAAAATAAGGATTTATTATTTTTAAATAAGAAATTTTTTGAATTTTTTAGGTCTTAAGCACTATGTCAATTTGAATAAATTCATTTATAATGTACTTATTAATTTAAGTTGAAAACTGAATATAGAATGGGGAATGATAAGCGTGAATCGCTCTAGATTGAATGAAAAAAAGAAAATGGGACTAGGTAAAAAAGTATTTTTATGGCTATTGGGTATTTTAGTACTGTTAGCGTTAGTAGCAGTTATATATTTAGGATATAAGATTTTTTCAGTAGGTGGATCAATCCATAATCCATTAGATAGAGATAAATCATCATTAAGAGATAAAAATGTCAGTTTAGATGATGGAGATGCATTTACAATCGCACTATTTGGTGTAGATTCTGATGCGAAGAGAGCTTCAGAAGGTGATGGACAACGCAGTGATACAATCATGGTGTTATCTATAAATCCTAAAAAGAAAACAACAGAGATTGTAAGTATTCCTAGAGATACGCAAGCAAAGATTGTCGGTAAAGGTACAACAGAGAAAATTAATCATGCTTATGCATATGGTGGTCCAGATATGGCAGTGAAATCCGTTGAAAAATTACTGAATGTGCCAATTGATCACTATGCGACAATTGATATGGATGGAATGAAAGATATGATTGATACGGTCGGTGGCATTGATGTAACAAGTAACGCAACATTCTCGTATAAAAATCATCAGTTTAATAATGGTGAAAAGACACACCTTGATGGAGATGCAGCAATGGCATTCATTAGAAGTAGGAAGGAAAGTGGTGCTGGCGGAGACTTTGGTCGACAAGAGCGTCAACAGCTTGTAATTCAAGGATTAGCTAGTAAATTATCTAGTGTAAATTCAATTACGCACTTTAATTCTATAATGAATCATATTAAAGAAAATGTGAAAACAGACTTATCAATAGGTGAATTAAATACAGTTAGAAGCAATTATAAAGATGCTGACAAGACAGTAAATAAACATCAGTTAGATGGACAAGGTGGCATTCAAGATGATGGACTATATTATTTCGTGCCTAGTCAAAGTTCATTAAGTGAGATTGAATCTAGTATTAAAGATAATTTGGGTATTTATTAAAATCATTTTGATTAAAGGTAAAGGTTGAGTTGTCATAAATGTCTCAACTTAAATTGCCGACAAAGTTTATAGCTTTGTCGGCAATTTTTTTTATGTCTTTTTCATAAGAAGTACTTTAGTCTGTATTATTTGGTTAGTGTTATGCTCACAAGAGTTGTATCAAATCACTGATGATATGATGAAATATCATAGTATGTATAAATATTAGAACTATTTAAATAGTTTCACACTTTTAAAATCAAAAATGATGCTATTGCTTATGATCAATAGCAAAGTTAATATAAACAAAATTTTTAAAATTAATAATATATGCAAAGTAATATTATTAATTGGAATGGCATCTTTTTTAATAATATTAAATAGGGAATAGAAAAGGGAAAGCCTTAACATTCCTATTAAATACGTTTACAATATAAGTAACATTACCAAAAAGTGTGGGGCTTTTGCTATGGAATGTTGTTGAGTAACAACGAAGTCATACAGGCAGAATATAAATATTAAATAGGGGTGAAGCGAATGCAGGAACATTTAATCGTTTCGTTAGATGGAAAAGATTATCTTGTTGAGCCAGGTACAAATCTTTTACAATTTATAAAATCACAAGATACATTTGTTCCTTCAATTTGTTACAACGAATCACTTGGACCAATTCAAACATGTGATACTTGTACAGTGGAAATTGATGGACAAATTGCACGTGCTTGTAGCACGACAATTGATAAACCAATGGTTGTAAATACACAAACAGATAATGTACAAACAAGTCAAAAGGAAGCATTAGATCGAATTTTAGAAAAACATATGTTGTATTGTACAGTTTGTGATTATAACAATGGAGACTGTGAAATTCACAATACAATGGACCAATGGGGACTCGAACATCAGACATACGAATATAAAGAGAAGCCATATGAAAAAGATTATGGTCCATTTTACCGCTATGATCCTAATCAATGTATATTGTGTGGGCGTTGTGTAGAAGTATGCCAAGATGTACAAGTTAATGAAACATTAACGATAGACTGGGAACGTCAACAACCACGTGTTATTTGGGATAATGATACAACAATTAATGACTCATCATGTGTAGGCTGTGGTCAGTGTGCAACAGTCTGTCCTTGTAATGCAATGCTTGAGGTTAACATGGAAGGCAATGCTGGTTATATGACAGATCTTGAACCAGGTTCATTAGAAGCAATGATTGATTTAACTAAAAAAGCAGAACCAGGTTACGGCCCGTTGTTTGCCGTTTCGGATTCAGAAGCGGCGATGAGAGATGAAAGAATTGAAAAAACAAAAACAGTCTGTACTTATTGTGGCGTTGGATGTTCTTTCGATGTGTGGACAAAAGATCGAGAGGTATTAAAAGTACAACCACAACATGAATCACCTGCGAACAAAATTTCATCATGTGTGAAAGGGAAATTCGGGTGGGATTATGTTGATTCAGAGGAACGATTAACAAAACCATTAGTTAGAAAAAATGGCCAATTCGAAGAGGTAGAATGGGAAGAAGCATTAAAAGTAATTTCTGATAATTTTATTAAAGTAAAAGAAAAATTAGGACCAGATGGTTTAGCATTTATCTCATCTTCCAAAGCTACTAATGAAGAATCGTATTTAATGCAAAAGCTAGCACGACAAGTCATTGGTACAAATAACGTCGATAATTGTTCAAGATATTGTCAAGCACCGGCGACTAAAGGGTTATTTAGAACAGTTGGCCATGGCGGTGACTCTGGTTCAATTGAAGATCTTGAAATTGCAGATATGGTTGTCCTTATTGGTACAAATACAGCAGAAGCACACCCTGTAATTGCTTCGAGAATTAAACGAGGGCATAAACTTTATCAAAATACACTTAATGTTTTTGATATTAGAAAGCATGAAATGGCTGAGCGAGCAGATAATTTTTATCAACCAAAGCCAGGCACAGATTTAGTATGGCTATCTGCGGTAACAAAATATATCATCGATAATGACTTACACGACAAAGCGTTTATTGAAGAATGGGTAAATGCGTTTGATGAATATAAGCTATCTCTTGAACCATTTACTATGGAATTTGCTGAAGAAACTACAGGTATATCTAAAGAGGCATTGATAGACTTTGCACACCAAGTTGTTGAAGCTAAGTCAGTATCTATATGTTGGGCAATGGGTGTAACGCAACAAGATATTGGTAGTGATACATCGACTGCGATTTCTAACTTATTATTGGCTACAGGTAATTATAGAAAACCAGGATCAGGTGCATATCCATTGAGAGGACATAACAATGTACAAGGATGTAGTGATATGGGAAGTATGCCAGACCAATATCCTGGTTATCAATTAGTTGATAATGAAGTAGTGAGAGCAAAATTCGAAAAAGAATATGGAGAGTCTTTACCGAATAAACCAGGACGAGATAACCATCAAATGATGGAAGGTATTCACGAAGGTGAGATAGACTCGTTGTATTTGTATGGTGAAGATACAGGTATTGTTGATTCTAATATTAACTTTGTGCAAGCAGCCTTGGAAAAAGTTGGTTTTCTTGTAGTGCAAGACGAATTTTTCACATTCACTGCTTCATATGCAGATGTTGTATTACCAGCTAGTCCATCACTTGAAAAAACAGGAACGTTTACAAATACTGAGCGACGCATACAACGTATATATCAAGCATTAGAACCTAAAGGTGATTCTAAACCGGATTGGCAAATTATACAATCTGTTGCAAAATCATTAGGCTATGATTGGGGATATACGCATCCAAGTCAAATTATGGACGAAGTTGCACGTGTGACGCCATTATACTCAGGGGTGAACTATGATCGTTTAGAAGGCTATAACAGTTTACAGTGGCCAGTTGCAGAGGATGGTACAGATGAACCAACATTGTATTTAGAAAGATTTAATTTTGCAGATGGGAAGGCTAATTTCTATCCATTGTCATTTGATAATTTCTTTAAAGTGAATGAAGTTTATGATTTACATGTGAATAATGGCAGACTGCTAGAACACTTCCATGAGGGTAATATGACATACAAAGTACCAGGTTTAGAATATAAAATGCCTAATACTTTTGTAGAAATCTCACCAGAATTAGCTAAAGATAGAGGTATACATGAAGGGGCAGAAATCAAACTTATCTCCGAAACGGGAGAAGCGGAATTAGTGGCACATGTTACCGATAGAGTAAAAGGAAAAGAAATTTATATTCCATTAAACAACAATGCGATGATTCACGGAGATAAAGGTGCAATTAATTTATTGACAAACAGTGATGTTGATAAAGATACAGATACACCTTCATATAAACGTACGAGTTGTCGAATGGAAGTGAAAACACGTAGAGGGAAATCGCCACTTAACCCTACAAATTTCCGAGTGAATAAACAAAGACAACCTCAATTTAGCGTGAAAGTTGAAGACAAGTGGAAACGTGATGACTATACATTCCCAGGAAGTCAGGTGGACAGATAATGGCTGAAAGAATAACAAAAATCAAACGCATGGAAAAAACCGAAGCGCAAATTAAACAAGAAAGTATGGAAGAAGTGACTGAGGCAATTGCAGCAAATAAGGATAGCATACTAAAGGCTATAAACCTTATTAGTGCATTAGATGATGCTAAGATCTTAGATGCATTGTCTGGAGCAGTTAAGAGTAGAGGTGTGATTGCTAATAAATTTGCAGTGGAATTAAATAAGGAACAATATACAGGGCTTATTTCAAATATGGCTTCGCTCGTATTTTTATTAGGAGATTTAAATGTAAATGATTTATCTTCAATGTTGAATAAAGTAAATAAAGGATTGCATGTTGCAAATCAAGCAAATCCTAATCAAAAAACATCTATTACTGGCTTAATGAGTATATTAAAAGATGATGAAATGAATCGCAGTTTAACATATATGCTTAATATGCTCCGAGGTATGTCGAGATAGTATATGAATAATAAAATTAAACTAGTTAGGTCAAGACTTGAGTTAAGAAATATTCAGTCTTGACCTAATTTTTTGTTTGTAAAATGACATATTGCAAAGTACTTAAATATGATACAATTTCTAATATTAGAGTTTTATTTAAGTTTGAATGATGAGGAGAGGAAGACGTATTAATCCGAAAATGATAAAAATCATGGCAATTATTTCCAATATTATGTTGGTCTTGGGAATTGTGTTTTTGATTACGATGAATATTATGATGGCAATAACGATGTTTGTTGTTTCATTGGCAATAAGCCTCACTATTTTTAATACATTATTTAGAGATAAAAGAGGTATGAAGATTGCTATCAATGTATCATTTGCAATCGTACTTATAGCGATTATTTTTATTTATATAACGCTAACCAAATAATTGTGTAAGTTAGGGAGTTTTTCTAAATATGAACCAATTTATCAAAAATAGGTTTTCGTTTGTATTGTTAATGGTAATTTTAGTGATTTTTGTAATATTACTTGTGATAAATGAGACAAGTTTGTTTGATAATCAAAAAACAACTTCATTCAATGATGCTGTTAGTAAACAAATTGATGGTAATGCATTGAATATGAAAGAAGAACAAGGCCAATTTGTTGATGCTTCAAGAGCTGATGTTAAACAAGCCATGGGTATTGATGATGAATTTGAAAATTTTAATTATATGGATATTTCTGAAAAAGTACCTATGTCTGAACAAGAAATAAACCAGATATTAAAGGATAAAGGCGTTTTAAAAGGTCAAGCTAAATCCTTTCTTAAAGCACAAGAAAAATATGACGTAAACGTGTTATATCTTATTAGTCATGCTTTAGTAGAAACAGGGCATGGTCGTTCAGAATTGGCACAAGGTATTAAAGATGATGGGAAAAAGTATTATAACTTTTTCGGTATTGGTGCATTTGATGAAAATGCAGTGCATACTGGTAGTAGTTATGCGAAGAAACAATCTTGGACAACACCGGGTCAAGCAATAATGGGTGGTGCCAAATTTGTGCGTAAAAATTATTTCGATAAAGAACAAATTACGTTATATCAAATGCGATGGAATCCGAAGTCTCCAGGAGAGCACCAATATGCATCAGATATTGCCTGGGATGGCAACATCGCTCAATTTATGCAACGATACTATGATAAGTTTGGTATTAAAAAGGATCATATCTATAAAGATTATTATTTATAAGACGATATTTATAGCAATTTAAAGGATAACGTAGTATTAGCTACAGTAGTTATCTTTTTTTCTGTGAAAATGAACCATCAAAATGAATTAAAGCAAAAGGTTATATTGTAATAAAAAGTTCAGGGAAATTTGGAGTGAAAATGATGAAGATAGCTATAGTAGGTGCAGGTATAGGTGGTTTAACTACCGCAGCATTACTCAGTGAGCAAGGGCATGAAGTAAAGATATTTGAAAAGAATCAAAAGATATCTGAAATTGGTGCAGGTATTGGCATTGGTGGTAATGTACTAGAAAAATTAGGTGATCATGATTTAGTAAAAGGTATTAGAAATATTGGGCAAGAAATAGAACAAATGGAAGTGTTAGATGATAAAGGAACCGTGTTGTCTAATGTGAAGTTTAAAAAGAAAACTACAAATTTAACTGTTAAAAGACAAGATCTTGTTGATGTAATTCAGTCATATGTGCCAGAAAAGCAAATATTTTTAGGACATCATGTGGTTGCAATCGAAAATGAAGCACTTAAGGTAACCTTGAAGTTTGAAACACAAACAGATGAGGCTTTTGATTTATGCATTGCAGCTGATGGCATTCATTCTACTATTAGACAATCAATTGTACCTAATAGTAAACCTATATATAGAGGTTATACTGTATTTAGAGGATTGATAGAAGACATCAATATTAAATCTACGCATATTGCAAAGGAATACTGGTCATCGAAAGGTAGAGTGGGGATCGTACCGTTATTGAACCACCAAGCTTATTGGTTTATTTCTATTAATGCTAAAGAAAATGATGAGAAATTTAAGACATACGGTAAGCCACACCTACAAGCTAGATTTAATCATTTTCCTAATGAAGTAAGGGCAATGTTGGATAAACAAAGTGAAACGGACATACTGTTACATGATATTTTTGACCTACAGCCACTGAAGACGTTTATCCATCAACGTATAATCTTATTAGGTGACGCAGCGCATGCTACAACGCCTAATATGGGGCAAGGCGCTGGACAAGCCATGGAAGATGCTATTGTTTTAGCAAATTGTATAGCGAGTTATGATTTTGAAGAGGCACTGCAAAGGTATGATAAGTTACGCGTAAAACATGCCAAAAAAGTGATTAAACGTTCTCGTAGAATCGGTAAAATAGCACAAAAATCAAATAAATTGATTATTGCTATACGTAATCTAATCACGAAAATATTACCAAATCAATTTGCAAGTGCTCAGACAAAGTTCTTATTTAAGACAAAAATCAAATAAATATTAATAATAAAGATTTGTATTTTAACGATTGAATAATTATAGCAAAGAGCCGATTGAATTTTTAAAAGTTCAATCGGCTCTTTTTATTAGATAAATGATATAACTTTGAAAATACATTTTATAGTTGAAATAATATATGATAATGATTAATTAACTAAAAATTTTGGCGACTTATCATTTAATTTAGACAAAGTGTCATTTGCAACAATCTTTGCCATCATATCTCTTGATTCAAATGTGGCATTCCCTATATGAGGTGTAATAACTACATTGTTTAGTGACTTTAATTTTTCATTTATTTCTGGTTCAAATTCAAAAACATCTAACGCAGCACCTTCGATTTCTTTATTTTGTAGTGCTGAAACTAATGCTTCTTCATGTACGATAGGTCCTCTCGATGCATTGATTAAATACCCAGTTGATTTCATTAGCTTAAATTGTTCTACATCGATCAAGTGATGTAAATCAGTAGAATAAGCAGCATTAATTGTTACGAAATCAGCATGCTTTAATAATGTATCTAAATCCACATATTTTGCTCCAATTTCACGTTCTTTATCAATTTTTTGATTTGGCCCAGTGTATAAGATATTCATATCAAAAGCTTTTGCTCTTTTAGCTACTGCACCACCAATTTCACCTAAACCGATGATACCGATAGTTTTGCCCGAAACCTCTCTACCTCTGAAAAATAAAGGGGCCCATCCATCAAAACCTTCTGCTCTACATAGCTTATCACCTTCAACAATACGACGTGCGGCTGCCAAGACAAGTCCAAAAGTTAACTCTGCAGTCGAATTTGTAGATGCTTTTGGCGTGTTTGTAACATCGATGTTTTTTTGACGCGCGTAATCTGTATCAACATTGTTAAAGCCAGCACCATAATTCGCTATGATTTTCAAATTGGAACCCGCATCAATAATTGCTTGATTAACATTTGTAGATAAAAGGCTAATTAATGCATCAGCATCTTTGACGCCTTCTTTTAATGTATCTTGATCAATAATCCCTTTACCATCATACATTTCAACTTCAACGCCTGCATTTTCTAATACTTTCAGTCCTGCATCAGGTATTGGTCCTGCGATATATACTTTTACCATGAATAATCACTTCCTTTAATATAAAGTATAGTAAATAAACAAAGTCTAAACAAATTTTTATTATTGAAATTTGAGAGAAAATAAATGATTTGTATTCGCTTTCATTTTATGCATGTATCCACTACAAAATAGCTATCACGAAATTTGAAACATTAATATTAACTTGTTAATTTAAGTCCAACAATCGAAAGTATGATTAGACAGATGAAAAATATACGTTTAGTATTTTTGGCTTCATTATAAACGAGCATACCTACTAATGTACCACCACCAGTTCCAATACCACTCCAAATTGCATATGCAGTACCCATAGGAATAGAATTCATCGCTAATTTCAAGGTGCTAAAACTGCAAATAAAGGCGATACCTAAAACTATGATAAGTGATTTTTTCTTTGTTCTTGTGATTTCATTAAGGATAATGACACCAACAACTTCTAATAAACCTGCAATTAATAAGATAATCCAACTCATTGGCTTTCTACCTCCGAAGTTGATAATTTGAGACCAATAATACCAATAACTAATAGACATATGAGCATCAGTTTAATTATATTCAATGGGTCA
This sequence comes from Staphylococcus sp. ACRSN, assembly GCF_022346615.1. Lineage (GTDB taxonomy): Bacteria > Bacillota > Bacilli > Staphylococcales > Staphylococcaceae > Staphylococcus. The sequence continues at coordinate 260,875 of NZ_JAKRNS010000002.1, forward strand.
CCAAAAATGAGCATATCTACAATAACTGTACCAACCGACCCTATACCGACGAAAACAGCATAAACAGTTCCTACGGGTAAGGATTTACACGCTGATATGACTAAAAAGAAGCTAAGACCAATTATAATAACGACTATGGTCCAACTCCAAATTGAATCCGCAATATTTAAACCAGTAACCCATAATACTTCTATTAATCCAGCCAATATTACTTTTAACCACTGCATGATACAACCTCCTAAAATATAAGAAACGTAACCATTTTCTCAAAGTTATACGTAAACTGCAATAAGCTACTTTATAAAAACAAGTTTAAAATATGATTTTACTATAATTATGCAATATAAAAAGAAGATAAAGGAGCTTAATGATGCTATAGGGAGCATACATGTTCAAAATCGCAAAATAATATATAAAAAAGAGCGCTAATCCATGAGATTAGCGCTCTTTTTTTGAGAATAGAGATTTATATCCCAGTCTCTATAGTTTTAATAAAGTTGTAGCGATATATTTAAATGTTTAGTAATTAGTTTAAGTGGATATAGTTGTAAGAACTAGCTTCACTTGATGAAATTGTACGTTCGCTTACTGAGTATGGTCCACCACCATAGTTCATTTCAGAAACTGTTACTGAACCATCACTTGAAACGTTTTTTACATATGCAACGTGGCCATATGGTCCAGAGTTTGATTGTAAGATTGAACCTTGTTCTGGTGAGTTATTTACTGTGTAACCAGCTGAAGATGCAGCTGAAGCCCAGTTGTTTGCATTTCCCCATGTAGAACCAATTTCTCCGTTTACTTGATCATAAACGTACCAAGTACATTGACCTGCTGTATATAAATTACCACTTGAAGTAGACTGTGTTGTGCTTTCGTTAGTAGATTGAGTTTGAGTTTGTTCTGCAGCGTCAGCTTCATGTCCTTGATCTAATCCTAACATTGCTGCTCCGATACCTGCTGTTAATGTTGTAGCTGTTAATAATTTTTTCATTTTAAAAAGTCCTCCCAAAAGTCATCATTCATAAAATAACTTTTATCTATAATTAATTTAAGTTGAATGTTTTTTCGTCTGTGCTTTTTAACGACAAATAACACTCTAACAGATGAATTTGCTTTTGTGTGCAATGTTACGTCTTTGTAAACCAATTAAAAAAACCTCACATGTCATTGTAATAAATGAATAGTGAGGTTACATTATGAAATATTCTCTAATTATGTTGGCACTAAAGGTATTTAGTGTATTTCGAAACTAAGAAATACAATGGATTATTACACGACTTGTAAAAAGTCTTAATATTTAGATTACTTTTATTTAATAAATCTAATAGACAAAGGTGCTAAATAATCTTCTCCATTATATGATTTTACTGCAGCAATTATTGTGAATACGATTATTAATATAGAGATTATTGGTAAAATAATAAAGCCAACTAATATAAATAGAGATAGTGTTCCAACAATCGTCCAAATAAAGTAGGATAAAAAGAAATTAAAATAATTTTTCCCAGCACGATCTACAAAGGGCGATTCATCACGTTTGATTAACCAAATAATTAGTGGCCCGATAATTGAAGTGAAAAAACTTAAGATGTAAATTAACATTGCCATCAATCGTGCTTCATTGTCTGTTTCTTCTATAATTGTCGAATGGCCGTTCTTATCAAATTCTGACATAATATTTCCTCCTTTTTAATTTATTTATACCTAAATAAGACTTAAATATAAATATTAACACACATTAAACTATGGAATATCAGAAATAGTCATTACTAATTTCTCATATGTTTAAAAAATAGCTAAATTTCAACCTTATTATTATAAATAGTGCTTTTATATCGAAGCATATATTATCTAGCTTAGTTTAGATTATAATATAAGATTACTTTGTTTGTTAGACAAAATATTAAAAACATCCAGTTTAATAAAATTAACCATATAGCATTTATGAAAATTAAAAGGATGTCTTATAGTCAATTCGAATCAACATTTCTAATAAAATAGTATGTATAAAACGAAACATTTAGAAATCAAAATCAAATGTCTCTACAATTATAATAATCTTATCGAATAGATCCTAAAAATTTCATATCCTATTTTAAATTATTATTTAAAAAGCATACAGTTGAATCGATAAAAATTTTGTTATTTAAATCAAGTTTAATAGAAATATTTTGATTGAGTGCAATTGTTTATAGCTGTTTATTACAGGTTATACATTAAAGTAATGTGTATATATCAAAATAAAGAGAGAAGGTTGAATATGAAAATCGCTATTGTAGGATCTGGTAATGGTGCTGTCACAGCAGCATTAGATATGAAAAGTAAGGGGCATGAGGTGAAACTATATTGTAGAAATCAATCCATACATAAATTTGATAAAGCAATTGAACAGGGTGGTTTCACTTTTAACAATGAAGGAGAATCACATTTTGTTGAATTTACAGATATTAGTGATGATATGTCTTATGTATTAAATGAAGCAGAAGTGGTTCAAATAATTATTCCATCATCCTTTATTGAACATTATGCTCATACCATGGCACCATTTTTAAAAACTGAACAACTTATATTTTTTAATATGGCAGCAGCAATGGGGTCAATTAGACTTTTAAATGTTTTAGAAGATATGCATATTGATACAAAACCAAAATTTGCAGAAGTTAATACTTTAACATATGGTACTAGAGTTAATTTTGACGAAGCTACTGTGAATTTATCTTTAAATGTTAGAAAAGTTCATTTTTCAACATATAATAAAGCAAATTTAAGTGAAAGTTTTGAAAAAATAGAGAAGCTATATCCTTATATTGTTAAAGAGGAAAGTTTATGGAAGACAAATCTAGAAAATGGAAATCCAGAAGTGCATCCTGGGCCAACTTTATTAAATGTTGGAAGAATTGATTATTCTGAAGATTTTTCGTTATACGCTGAAGGTATAACAACACATACAGTTAGATTATTACATGCAGTTGAATTAGAACGACTGACATTAGGACGTAAACTTGGGTTTGAATTATCAACTGCGAAAGAAGCAAGAATAGAGCGTGGAAATTTAGAACGTGTTGATGAAGATGAACCACTCAACCGTTTATTTAATAATAGTCCAGTATTTTCTCAAATAAAAGGACCAAACCAAGTTAAAAATCGCTATTTAACTGAGGATATCGCATTTGGATTAGTTTTATGGTCAAGCTTGGGTAGCCATATCGGTGTTCCAACGCCTAACATTGATGCAATTATAACAATAGCCTCTACGATACTTGAAAGAGATTTCTTTGAAGAAGGGTTAACATTATCAGAATTAGGCATTGATAAATTAGGTTTAGATTAGTTTATGAACATAGTTTTTAAAAGGGGGCACAAGCAATGACGAGGCAACCAACATTTATTGAAGCAATTTCTACAATATTAGTTATGATTTTTATAGTAATAACAGGTTTTGTAGGATTTGATATACCAATACAAGCATTGTTGATTTTAGCATCTGCTTATGCAGCATGGATAGCAAGAAGAGTTGGATTGAAATGGAATGATTTAGAAGAAGGTATAACGCATAGATTGGCAACTGCGATGCCTGCGATATTTATAATATTAGCAGTTGGTATTATCGTAGGGAGTTGGATGTATTCTGGAACTGTACCTGCATTAATTTATTATGGATTAGAATTTTTGAATCCAAATTTATTTTTAGTGTCTGCTTTTATTATATGTGCAATTACATCAGTTGCAACAGGCACAGCATGGGGATCGGCATCGACGGCAGGTATTGCACTCATGGCAATTGCCAGTCAATTACATATTCCACAAGGTATGGCAGCAGGTGCTATTATAGCAGGTTCCGTATTTGGAGATAAGATGTCACCACTTTCAGATACGACGAATTTAGCCGCGCTCGTTACAAAAGTTAATATATTTAGTCATATAAGAGCGATGATATGGACAACTGTACCTGCTTCAATTGTTGGTATAGTTGTATGGTACTTTGTAGGTCTTCAATTTAAAGGAAATACAAACTCGGCAAAAATCAATCAATTATTAGATGAATTGACACATATTTATACAATTAATATTTGGGTGTGGATACCTATTATTGTTATTATATTATGCTTAGCATTAAAAATGGCGACTGTGCCATCCATGTTAATATCTAGTTTAAGCGCAATAATCGTAGGAAGTATTAATAATAAATTCAATATAATTGATGGTTTTAAAACTTCATTTAATGGGTTTAATCAGTCTATGATTCCAACATCCGATCATTTATCGGATAAAACAATTACGTTAATTGAACAAGGCGGTATGATGAGTATGACTGAAATTGTCGTTACAATATTTTGTGGTTATGCATTTGCAGGAATTGTAGAAAAGGCAGGATGTTTAGATGTCATCTTGCAAAAAATTTCTAAAAATATCAATTCCGTAGGACAATTGATACTTACAACAATCATTGGTGGATTGATTATGGTATTAGCTGCAGGTGTCGCTTCAGTCGTAATTATTATGGTCGGTGTATTAATGTTAGAAATGTATAATAAAATGGATTTGGATCGAACAAATTTATCAAGAACACTAGAGGATTCAGGGACGATGATAATTCCGCTTATTCCGTGGGGAACATCTGGAATTTATTACACACAGCAGTTAGGTGTAACAGTTGATCAATTCTTTATTTGGACTGTACCATGTTATCTATGTATTTGTTTTGCATTGTTTTATGGTTTTACTGGCATAGGAATAAAAAAAGTTAAGCAATCAAGATAGATTATAAATACCCAATTTACGATTCAATTACTAAGCGTGTGAGAATTTTTTAATTCGATAGTGAATTGATTGAGTGATGAGGGTATTTTTATGATTTAAAAGAACAGTTATTACACTTTAAGGTGAATGTAAAATTAATAAATTTCTAAATAGAAGTTTAAACAGTTATATTTGGGATATAAATTAATATGAATGAGATGATATGAATTTGAGTAAAGTGATAATTGTAGCGATATTACTTTAATTATCTAGATATTCATCGATAATTCAATGTAGGTAAAGATTTAAAATATCCTTCTATAATCTATTTTAATCGGTTTTATATTGTATATTGTAGCGATGGTGCAATATAAGACCGGTTCTCGTATTTTAAAAATAAGACAAAATAAAAAAAGACAATCCTTAATTAGGATTGCCTTGTTCATATTATAATTAGTGGATGTAATTGTAACTTGAAGCTTCACTTGATGAAATTGTACGTGAAGTAACTACACCAGGACCTTGACCATAGTTCATTTCAGAAACTGTGATTGAACCGTCACTGTTTACATTTTCAACGTAAGCAACGTGACCGTATGCTCCAGCTGAACTTTGTAAGATTGCACCTTGTGAAGGTGAGTTGTTTACAGTGTAACCTGAAGAAGCAGCAGCGCTTGCCCAGTTGTTAGCATTGCCCCAAGTTGAACCAATTTTACCGCCAACTTTGTCGTATACATAGTATGTACATTGACCAGCAGTGTATAGGTTGCTTGATGAACCTGAAGTGCTAGAAATTGAAATTGATGAACTTGATGATTTAGATGAACTTGATGGTGCGCTTGTAGTTGATACTTTTATGTTATGGCTAGAAGTTGAGCTTGAAACTGAAGCGCCTTTTCCACCTGTTGATTGATTGTTTGCTGTATATGATTGCTTACCATAGCTATTCCCAGTAGCATATGAAGCATTTTGATTAGAGTTACTATAGTTACTGTGACCTTGGTCAGCTTCACTAGGGTTCCAGTTACCTTTCCAATCGTAGTGGTATGCACCTTGTTGATCGATTGTATAAGAGTACTCGTATGATGATGGATCGTTTGGATTGTATCCACCATTGTTATTTTCTGCTGCATCTGCATCGTGGTGTGCAAAACCAAATGTAGCGATTCCTGCAGTTGCGATTGTAGCTGTAGCGATTTTCTTCATTATAAAATATCCTCCTAGAATTTCTTTCTATTTATTATTTATTCGTAATGCTATTCCCAGTCTCTAACGACAATAAGTTTTATTTTTTATGTTTCGCTGTTTCAACGACAAGAAATACTTTATCAGAAAAAACCACCTTTGTGTGCATTGTTATCGTTTTGTAATTTAGTTCTAATAATTTTACCTTATGTGTAACAAAACAAATACGTATTATGTCATTGAAAACACTTGATTTATAAGGTTTTCGATTTGTTTAGTGTATTGTTACAACATCAATTATTACAGCGCTGTAAAATAACAGAAAATTACAAAACATAAATAATTAGGTAAAATAAAAAAATATAAATACAAAATAACAAAACTTTTATCGTGCAAAAGTATGTCACCTTATACATAAAATTTAGATAGTGAGCATAGGTATTGACACATTAATAGGAAAGTTTTAATATTTAGGTATAAAAATTATACTAGATGTGGAGGTGTCATATTGAAAATAGAGATTGGATTAACATCATTTGCAGATAATGGTGATATTTATACGGAACGGGGAAAAGAGTCTGCTATTAGTAATGCACAGAGAATACGTAATATAGTAGAAGAAATAGAAACTGCTGATCGCCATGGTTTAGATGTTTATGGTTTAGGAGAACATCATAGACCAGATTATGCAGTATCAGATCCTGTTACTGTATTAGCAACTGCTGCTCGCAATACGAAAAATATAAAGTTAAGTAGTGCTGTTACAGTATTGTCTTCCGATGATCCTGTTAGAGTTTATGAACGATTTTCTACATTAAATGCAGTCTCAGATGGACGTGCAGAAATTATGGTTGGAAGAGGTTCATTTATAGAATCATTTCCATTATTTGGATATAAACTTGACGATTATGAGCAACTATTTAATGAAAAAATAGATTTATTAATGAATATCAACCAGAATGAACTTGTAAATTGGGAAGGAAATTTAAGACCTTCCATACAAAATTTAGGTGTATATCCTAGAGCTGAATTTAACCCAATACCAATTTCTATTGCTACTGGTGGTACACCCGAATCATCTTTAAAAGCAGGAGCATTAGGTTTACCTATAACTTATGCTATAATTGGTGGAGATCCAAAAAGATTTGCTAGAAATATAGATATGTATAAGTCTATAGCTGAATCTTACGGACATAAAGTAGATGAATTGCAAATTGCAACACATTCATGGGGATATATAGCCGAAACAGATGAACAAGCAAAAAGAGAATTTTTCCCGTCTGTAAAGGCGAGCCATGATGTATTAGCAAAAGAACGTGGATGGCCACCATACGACGAAAACAGTTTTGATAGAGAGGCTGGTCCGAATGGTGCACTTTATGTAGGTAGTCCTGAAACGGTTGCACAAAAAATTATTGATACTATAGAAACACTAGGCATAACACGTTTCATGCTGCATACCCCTGTAGGTTCGATGCCACATGAAAGAACGCTTAATACAATTGAATTGTTGGCAAATCGTGTGAAACCTATTGTAAATAAATATTTTGAAAATAAATAGAAGGAGCGTTTTTAATGATATTACGTTATTTAACAAATTTAAAATTAGCAAAAGAATTATATGGTGCTGCAAAGCCTAAATTAAAAGGTGACCAATCAATGAAAGATACTTTTGAAGAAGTATTTAACTTGCCTTCAAGTGCAGTACCTTTAGCTGGAGCTGTAGAAGCGTTAAGCGCAATTTTCTTTGTGTTAAGCTTTGGTAGTAAAAAGATTTCTCGTATTGGTTCATTATTAGCTATTTCAGTGTTAGGTGTAGCAGCTTATAAACATTTTGAAGCTGGACACGGTAAAGCAGGGGCTAAACATGCGTTAGATCTTACTGGATTAGCAACATTAAGTCTTTTAGATACAGTAGACTGTAAAAAGAAATAATTTAAATAATAAGTTTTTCGATAAATTTTAAGGAATGATTTAAACTGCTAGCGAAGTATTTAACTTTGTTGGCAGTTTTTTTATTATCTTGAGTGGAAGGTTTCAATCTATAGTTTATTATACATATACAAGTTAGCTTAATTTTATTTTAGAGTGCTAAGAATAAAAGGATATTAAGAAGGGGATTGAACATTAAAAGAGTTGCGATTATTAACTAAAACCAAATTAAAGCACTTTTTATTAATAAAATGTTACTTTAACTACTAAAGTTTAATTTTTAAAAGTAAATATTAAAATAATAGTAGGTATTCTTCACATTTTTTATAGCTGCTTATATTGAATAAAAAGTGTGAAATAGTATAAAATTATTATATTAATATATAAGAATCACTTTGATATATATTAACATCCAGAATGAACACAAGGAGTGGTTATATGAAAGAGCAAAAATTCAAATCATTAAATGAACTCATAGCGACTTACCAACAAGGTAAGAAATTCTTTAAGGGTTCTAAAAAGCAGTTTAAGTTAAATTATGAAGAAATTTATATTTTGAATTATATATATAATTGTGATTCAAATGAAATAACTGCTAAAGAAATCGCACAATCTTCTGATCTTAAACCATACTATTTAACAAAAGCATTGCAAAAACTTATAAAATTGGAATATTTGAGCAAAAAGAGAAGTGAAATCGATGAAAGAACTGTAGTTGTATTTATTGATGAGAAGCAACGTAAGAGTATTACGAATATTATTGAAATACTTCAAACACAACTTTAATCATTGGAAATACTAAGATAGTATTTCTAATATGTTGGTCGTTCAATTAATAAAACTTGATTCAAATAGCTAAATAGATGATACAATCTTGTTTTTAATTTGAAATAAACCCCGAAATACTTACTTTATAAAAAACAAACTGTTGATCTGAAAATTATTTCAGCAACAGTTTGTTTTTATTTTGATGAAATTTGCAAATGTCTTGTAGTTTTATTTTCCAATTTAGCAAATATGATTTCAAAGCAGATTGCGAGTAACCAATAAAAAGCTGCAGCAACAGAGTATACAGGTATAAAGCGATAACCTTCGTTTGCTATTACATGACTTACTGCCATTATTTCAGTTACTTGAACTGCAAATGCTAAAGATGTACCTTTTAGTAACATTATGAATTGATTTTCAATATTAGGCAACGCATAACCAAATGCTTGCGGTAAAACAATTCGTCTATAAATATTAATTTTAGATAAACCAACTGTTTCTGCTGATTCAATTTGACTATACGAGACAGATTGTAATCCACCTTTAATTGACTCACTTAAATATGCAACGGCATGTAAAGAAAAAACAATAAGTGAAATGATTAAAGGCGAGAACATATCTGGATTAATAGAAAAATGAAATTGATCATTCAAAAGTAAAATAAATGACGGTAAACCATAGTAGACAATAAATAATTGCACAATTAGTGGTGTGCTTCTGAAAAATGAATTATAAACAATGATGAGTTGTGATAACACGGGAATCTTTTTTAAACGTATAATGGCAAAAAAAGTACCGATTAACAATCCAAATATGATTGCAACAAGGGTTATAATTAATGTGTTTGGGACGCCTTTTAATACTTCAAGTATCGTATATAGAATAAATGACATCTTTAAACTCCTTATATTTGATATGGTTTTTGTGTTTTATTATGGATTACAGTGAAAAAGCCTTGGATAATTAAGGCAATCATCCAGTAAATAATGGAAATAACAATGTAAACTTCTAACATGCCCAGACCATAATTATTACCAATAATCAGCTTTACTTGACCCATCATATCTATAATACCTATGGTAAAAGCTAACGATGTATCTTTAACTAATTCTAAAATTTGTGTCGTTAAGTTAGGTATACTGTTACGTAATGCTTGTGGAATAATGATTGATTTCAATATTCTTGGATAAGATAATCCGACTGTTAAACCCGCTTCAATTTGATCATAATCAACGGATTGGTACCCTGCGCGAATGATTTCTGATAGATAGGCACCTGTATGTAATGAAAATGCCAGTATTACAAAAAACATTCTGCTAAAATGATTGATATCGATATGAATCAATAACAATAATTGTGGTAATGCAAAATAAACTAAAAAGAGCTGAACCAGTAAAGGTGTACTTCGAATAAATGATAAATATACTCTTACTAATGGTGATAGTATAGAAATCTTTTTAATTCTTATTAAGGAAAGTATAAATCCGATAATAATGGAAAATAATAGCGATAAAAGTATAATACTTAAAGTTATGGGTAATCTCTGTATAACTTGTGAAAATAAGTTAATCCAATTAACTGAAGCAATCATTTATTCACCTCCAATTTATCTTTGTCTTTATTAATTTCGTTTAAATTGTCAAAGACATTTAAGTCAAAATATTTTTTTGATAGTGTTTGTAATTTACCTTCACGTTTTAATTCTTCTGTTGCTTTATCAATATCATCATGCAATTTTTGTTGCTTTTTATTATATACAATATGGAGGGGCTCTTTTTTTACGATACCTCCTATTTTTACATCAGCATGAATTTGTTCTTGTATAGCCTTATAAGTATTCCAATTTAAAAACATTGCATCTCTTCTCTGTTGGCTTACCATTTTTAAGTTATCTCCGTTAGAAGGCTCTTGTATAGTGTCGATATCAATTTGTTTTTTATGTACTTTATTATACTGTGTGAGAATTGAGAATAAACCGCCACTTGGTGCCATTGGTGTTAAATGTTTACCTGGTAAATCATCCAAGGTATGAATTTTTTGTTCATTTTTGTTAACAACTAATAATGGTAATGCATAACTGTATGGTACATCTTGGTAGAGAAATTGTTTTTCACGTTCAGGTGTTTTAAAGAACCAATTAATACCCATATCAAATTTACCTGAACCAATACCAACTAAATTAGATTCCTCTTCACCGACTTCATATTTAAAATCATATTGAGGTAATTTTTTTTCTAACAATTTCATATAATCCATATCTAAACCTATAAAATGATTGTTCTCGCTTGTATATAAATATGGTGGATTTACTTCTGCTGATAGTGCTACCTTTACTTCTTTTTTAGCCGAATTAACTTTCGATGTATGGGTTTTTTCGCAGCCAATTAAAGTTAAAATAAAGATGAATATTGTAGTTAGATAGAAACATTTTCTAAATGTCATATATTATCACCTTCAGTTCTAACTTTATTTAAAAACTTATGTATTCTATCCGAATTTGCTTGTTCTAATACTTCTGTAGGTGAACCACGATGTATGATTTTTCCCTCATCAATAAATAATATTTGATCAGCAATGGCTTTTGCAAAGCTAATTTCATGAGTGACTAATACCATAGTCATACCTTGATCAGCAATAGATTTAATCAGTGACAAAATGCTTCTAATTGATTCTGGATCTAAGGCTGAGGTTGGTTCATCAAGTAATAATACTTCTGGATTTAACGCAAGCGCACGAATGATTCCGATACGTTGGCTCTGCCCGCCTGAAAGTTGTATAGGATATTTATCTTTATGTTCTAATAAATTAACTTGAGAAAGGTAGGATTCTGCAATTTCATTTGCTTTTTTTACATTGAATTTTTGACCATATATTAAACCTTCAGTAATATTTTCTAATATTGTTTTGTTTTTAAATAAATTATAGTTTTGAAATACCATCGCGGATTTATTACGTAAATTTTTTATATCTTTTTTGGTAAATTGACCAGCATCAAACATAGTATTATTTATTTTAATTGTTCCAGATTTAGGTATAGCAAGTGCATTAAGTGTACGAAGTAATGTTGTTTTACCTGAACCACTGGGACCAATAATAGCTGTAACCGTTCCTTTATTTTGGGAAAAGCTAACATCATTTAATACTTTATGATCTTTATATTGAAGTTTGAGATTATTTACCGAAATCATTTTGTTGTCCTCCATATATGTAATAATTAAAAACTATCACAATATATCTTATCGGTAAAGTAAGGATTAAAATTTTTAATGGCTTTATTTACATAATGTCGAGTGTTAAACTAAGTTTATCCAGAGTATGAGATCAATTATGAGGTGATAAAGGTGAATGATTCCGCATTAATACATTCAGATATACAAAAAAAGTGGATTCATAAATTTGAAAGTATAAAAAATGAATTTCAGTCAAGAGCGGCATATAATGATATTAATTCCCGCTTTCCTTATGAAAACATTGATTGGTTAGTTAAAGAAGGTTATTCGAAGCTAACCTTGCCTAAACGTTATGGTGGTGAAGGTGCCACAATTGAAGATATGGTGATATTACAAAGTCATCTAGGTGCAATAGATGGTGCCACTGCGTTGTCAATTGGATGGCATTTGAGTGTCGTAGGGCAACTGTATGAACATGAATTATGGGAAACATCTATGTTAGAAGACTTTGCTGAAGCTATTAAAAATGGTGCGCTAGTAAATAGAGCGATAAGTGAGGCAGAAACAGGGAGTCCTACACGTGGTGGTAGACCATCTTCAAATGCTGTTGAAACAAAAGATGGTTATGTATTAAATGGTGTAAAAACGTTTACTTCAATGAGTAAGGGGCTGACACATTTTGTAGTAAGCGCTTATAGTGAAACACTTGAACAAGTAGGATATTATTTAGTAACTAAAGATATGGACGGCGTAGAAATTGCAGATAATTGGAATATGGTAGGTATGCGTTCGACTGAAAGTCATGATTTAGTATTAAATGATGTGCAAATACCTAAAGAAAATTTTGTGGAAACAAGAAGTACTGGCGGTAAACAACCTAATGGATGGATTTTACATATACCTAGTGTTTATCTTGGTATTGCACAAGCTGCTAGAGATTATGCAGTTGATTTTGCTAAAACGCATAGTCCAAATAGTATAGATGGAAGTATTGGAGAATTACCAACTGTACAACAAAATATTGGGAAAATGGAATCCTTATTATTGTCTGCTAGACATTTTTTATGGAGTACAGCACGTCTCTATACATTAGATGACGAACCTACAGTTTGGAATGAAACTGCTGCATCAAAAGTTTTAGTGATGAATCAAGGACTTGAAGTTATTGATATAGCTATGAGAATAGTAGGTGCCAAAAGCCTTGAAATGGAACGACCATTACAGCGCTATTATCGAGATATGCGCGCTGGCTTGCATAACCCACCAATGGAAGATATGGCTTATACTAATATCGCAAAATCAGTATTAGATTTGTTTAAATAACTGGTAGTATTTTAAATTATAGATATATTTGCCTGAAATATTAAAACGGAAAAAGTTGTATTTACAAAATAATTAGTAAAACTGTCGGTAATATTTTTGAAGTTATCGACAGTTTTTTATATTTAGTTTTCGATAACACTATATTATTTTGATGCTTCATAAATTTGGAAGTGTAATATAATTTGTGAGCATTTCGGAATTGTCTTTGCAATTTAAAATATATTTATTAACATTATTTTTAAACTACAATAGATATTTTATAGTTACTTTTTAAAGTTATTAATTAACCCAATACTTGTAAATATTGCTATTGTAAAATTACTTTAGAAGCTATATAATTACTTTGTAACTGATAATCGTTTTCAATGGAGGGAAATACATGAAGAAATTATTGTTCCCGCTAATTGCCTTAGTCTTGATTTTGGCAGCTTGCGGTAATAAATCGGATAGCGATTCAAAGAAAGAAGAAACCAAGTCTTTTAAATTAGACAGTGGTAAAAAAATCGATGTACCTAAATCACCGAAACGTATTGCTGTAGTTGCACCAACATATGCTGGGGGGATTAAATACCTTGGTGGGAATATTGTTGCTGTTAACAAGCAAGTAGATAGTAGTAAATTATTAAAAGATAAATTCAAAGGTGTTACAAAAGTTGGAGACAATGATGTCGAAAAGATTGCAAAATCAAAACCAGATTTAATTGTTGTGTATTCTACTGATAAAAATATCAAAAAGTACAAAAAAATTGCACCTACAGTTGTATTTGACTACGGTAAACATAAATATTTAGATCAACAACAAGAATTAGGTAAACTATTAGGTAAAGAAGATAAAGTTAAAACTTGGGAAGAAAAATGGAAAGCTAAAACTAAAAAAGATGGTAAAGAAATCAAAGAAAAAATTGGATCTGATTCAACAGTTTCAATCTTTGATGAATATGACAAAAAGTTATACAGTTATGGTCCAAACTGGGGACGCGGCGGTGAAGTATTATATCAAGCTTTCGGTCTGAAAATGCCTGAAAAATTAGATGAACTTGTTAAAAAAGAAGGTTGGGCTGAAGTTAAGCAAGAAAAACTTGCTGATTACGCTGGTGATTATATAGTTTCAACAAGTGAAGGTAAAGCTACGCCATCATATGCAAAAACAGATTTATGGAAAAATATTCCAGCAGTTAAGAACGATAATGTAATTAAAGTTCAAGCTGAAACATATTGGTATAATGATCCGTACACATTAGAATACATGAGAAAAGATTTAAAAGAAAAATTATTAAAATAATATAATAGTAGGAAATGTATTATCAGTAACACATATAGGGAATTTCAATTAGTATCATAGACTGAATATACGTATTCACATGACAATTATACCTATTATTATTTTTGACCTAGTAGATGAAATTATATCTGCTAGGTTTTTTATTTTAAATTATGAATTTTAAAAAGATATTGCAATTTTTTAAAAGTAACTATATCATTCATTAATGTAAACTATTTAATCAAACATGTTTACATTGTTGTATTTTTTCGAAATCAAGGAGGAAGCAAAATGTCTACAAAATATTTAGTATATACTGCATTAATGACTGCAATTATAGCTGTATTAGGTTTTGTCCCGGCTGTACCATTACCGATTATGCCTGTACCTATTGTCTTGCAGAACATCGGTATATTTTTAGCAGCTATTATTTTAGGTCGAAAGTATGGAACGTTAAGTGTTGTTGTCTTATTATTATTAGTTGCTGCAGGTCTTCCATTATTATCTGGTGGTAGAGGAGGTATAGGTGTTTTCGCTGGTCCTTCTGCTGGTTTCTTAGTTATGTATCCAATTATTGCATTTCTCATTGGTCTAGTAAGAGACATATATTTTAAAAAGATTAATTTCATTTTATTATTAGTTATAACTATTTTATTTGGGGTAGTATTATTAGATATAGTTGGAACTATTATAATGGGGATGATTACGAATATACCTATTACTAAATCTATACTTTTATCATTTGCATTTATGCCTGGTGATATAATAAAAGCAATTATTGCAAGTTTGATTGGAAATATATTGTTAAATCATAGTCGCTTCCAACAATTATTAAAAATAAATGTTTAATCGATAGGTGGGTGACGGAGTTGGAAATCTCAATGGATAATGTATTTCAGCAAGGTACAATATTTATAAATGATATTTACAAAACAATTTATTTAACTCCGAATGAACCGCTAGTCTATGATACTAATAAATGGGAATATAAATATTTACCTACAATTACACAATTTAAGCACGACATAGTAGAACAAAGTCAATTGCATAGATCCCAAAGTTCACAACATCTAGCATTTGTTTTTCCAGAAAATATTTTGCTTTCTAAAAATTGGCTAGATTTATTAGAAAGTTATCATTTTGAGCTAGGTATAATGGAGTTGTATGCTATTGAAGCTAGTGATTTTCCTCAATTTTATAACGAGGCTATTGATATTCAGTTTGTAACGTCTCAGTCGTTAGAGGATTATATACAAATTTATAGAACGTTTGCTTTACCTTATGGTGAAGCATATGCAAATGAAATTATACAAACTTTAAGAAACAGTTACATATCGGATAATAAAGAGAGAATTATTGCTTACAAATTAGAAAAGCCTATAGGTATATTGGATTTAATTGTTTCAGAAAGTGTAGTCGAAATTGATGGTTTTGGTGTATTGCCAGAATATCAGCAGCAAGGAATTGGAAAAGTGATGCAAAGTTTTGTGGCACGTTATGCAGACGGAAAAACGATAATCTTGGTTGCAGATGGTGAAGATACAGCTAAAGATATGTACATAAAGCAAGGCTATCAGTTTATAAGTTTTAAATATCAAATATTAAAAGAAAATGTCAACTTTGAGCATGAAGAAAGCTGTAGAAACGAGTAGAAATTATATTTCACTTGAATCTACAGCTTTTATGCGTTCAGGATGGCTATATACATTAAAATTACCATCTCTAATGAAGCCAATTGCTGTTATGTTTAAATCCTGAGCTAATGTAATAGCTAATGTTGTAGGAGCTGATTTAGAAAGTATGATGCCTACACCAATTTTAGCAGCCTTAATTAATATTTCTGAAGAAATTCTACCACTAAATATCAAAACCTTATTGCGTACAGGTATATGCCTCTGCATGCAATATCCATAAAGTTTATCCAATGCGTTATGTCTGCCAATATCCTGGCGATGCTCAAAAAATTCCGCTCCATCGCTAATTGCGGCATTGTGTAATCCGCCAGTTTGCATAAAGACTTTACTTGCACTTTGAAGTCTTGTCATCATATTTAATACTTGTTTAGGTGTTAATGTAATATCTGAGAGTGAGGTCTTGGCCACAGCCATATCATTTTGAAAATAAAACGCGCGACTTTTTCCACAACATGAGGCAATCATTCTTTTGGTTGAATATTCGAAACGTTCACCAAGTTCTTTATTTAATTGGACATGAGCGAAGCCTTTACTATCATCGATTTGAATTGATTTTAGATCTGTTCGCTTAAAAACAGCACCTTCTGATGCTAAAAATCCTAGTACAAGTTCTTCTAAATGATTTGGACTACATATGACAGTAGCAAATTCTTCGCCATTTACCATAATTGTCAAAGGGAATTCTGTTACATACTGATCAGTCGTCTCTTTTAGTGTTCCTTGCTCGTAGCGAACAATAGGTTGATTGGTAAGTATATCCTCATGCATAAGCACACCTCATTTCTATTTCACTTACTTAGTGTAACTTATTTTTCATGGTAAAAAAATTAAACAGATTAAAGAAAAATTAATAAGTAAATAAACAATCATTAAATAAGTTGATATCCAAATTGTAAACAAGTAAACTCATGGTAAACAATAGAGGTGATCAAATGGCAAGTATTAGAGATATTGCAAGAGAAGCAAATGTTAGTCCAGGAACAGTATCCAGAGTATTAAATAATGATCCAACACTTTCTGTTGCCTCTGCAACAAGAGAAAGAATACATGAAGTTGCAACACGTATGCAATATCAAAAGGTATCGCGTAAAAATAAAACAATTCAAATTATTACATATGCATCTAGAGCTAAAGAAATGTCAGATCCATATTATAGAGAAATTAGATTGGCTATAGAAGCGGAAACAACAAGGTTAAACCTATCATTAAAACGTACAATTCGAATTGATGGAAATAGTGGTGATGTAGATTTCGACAAAGTTGAAAAAGCAGGGGCCATTATTGTTGTAGGAAACTTTTCAGAGGAAGCAATCGTTGAATTAAAAGCACACAATAATAATATTGTAGTCATAAATAATCCTAATACGCCGAAATCTATAGATGCAGTATATTCTGATTTACACTATGCTATGACAAAGCTATTAAATGAAATTGAAAAATTAAAATTGAAACAAGTTGCATACATAGGTGGTAATCATACGGTAAGAAATCTTACAGGCGCTGCAAAATTATATAATACGGATCCCAGGTTTGAAGCATACAAACTATGGTGCGAAACGCATCAAGTTGAGAATATAGCGATTATGAGTGGATGGGAGCAAGAAGATGGTAAATCAGCAATTCAACACTTTATAGAAAATGATAAATTGCCTGATGTGTTGGTTGCTGGTAACGATATGGTTGCAATAGGGATGTTACAACAATTACAAAGTGAAAATATTCGGATTCCAGATGAAGTAAAATTAGTAAGTTTTAATGATTTAGAAATTATACAATACACTGTCCCTTCAGTTAGTAGTGTACATATACCGGTTGATGAATTTGGGAGAACTGCTGTACGTATGGCTGAAGAACGTATTAATAAGACACGTAAAATTGCAATTCATGTTGTAGTAGAGGCTCAATTAATTGAGCGTACAACATTTAAAACGAGTGAATGAAGTTAATTGACAAAACATTTAGTAAACAAGTAAACTTTTATTATGTTTACTAAAGGTGAAGATTAAATAATGGTTACAGACGAATGTGTGTAATAAAACAAGGAGCGGATGAATGATGTTACAAGCAATGCATAAACAATTTGAACAGCTATTTGATACGTCGGCAGATAAAGCTGCTTTTGCACCTGGTCGAATTAATTTGATCGGTGAACATACAGATTACAATGGTGGTTATGTATTTCCTGCTGCAATTGAGTTAGGTACTTATGGTTTAGTGTCAAAGCGTTCAGATGATATTGTCCAGTTATATTCAAATAATTTCGAAGAAAATGGAATCATACGCTTTACGCTTAATGAATTACAGTTTAACCAAGCGCATGATTGGGCGAATTATCCAAAAGGAATTATTAAGTATTTAAAGGAAAAATATTCTAACATCACTAATGGTTTTAATATCCTAGTCGAAGGTAACATACCAAATGGAGCAAGTTTATCTTCATCTGCTTCGATTGAATTATTAACAGGTTGGTTGCTTAAAGAATTATTTAATTTAGATTTAGCAAGGTTAGAATTAATAAAGATAGGTCAACAAGTAGAAAATGAATTTATGGGTGTAAATTCAGGGATTATGGATCAATTTATTATAGGTATGGGTAAAGCAGAACATGCGATTATGCTAGATACAGCAACATTAAATTACGATTTTGTACCAGCAAAATTTGGGGATTATGTTATATCAATTATGAATACGAATAAGCGTAGAAATTTAACAGAAAGTAAGTATAATGAACGCCGTGCTGAATGTGAATCGGCGCTTAAGGCATTACAAAAAGAATTGGATATTGAGGCATTGGGTGAATTGTCGACAGACCAATTTAAAGTATATCAACATTTAATTGAAAATGATGTTGAATTGAAACGAGCTAGACATGCAGTTACAGAAAATGAGCGAACTAAAAAAGCTTTTAAAACATTAGAACAGAGTGATTTCGTTTCCTTTGGTCAATTACTTAATGCATCTCATGCATCACTTAAAAATGACTATGAAGTAACTGGTAAAGAATTAGATACTTTAGCTGAAACTGCGCAACAAGTCGAAGGCGTATTAGGAGCGAGAATGACTGGTGCAGGATTTGCTGGCTGTGCGATTGCGCTTGTACATAAAGATAGTATTAAGCAACTTGAAGCAGAAGTATCAAAGCAATACCAAGATGAGATTGGATATTTACCATCGTTTTATCATGTAGGAATTAGCGAAGGTGTTAAGGAACTAACTATATAAATAGGAGGATTTTTATTATGTCTGTATTAGTATTGGGTGGTGCTGGTTATATTGGTAGTCATGCTGTTGATCAGCTAATTTCACAAGGATATGAAGTCATTGTAGTAGATAACTTAGGAACTGGGCATAGAGCAGCTGTTCACGATGATGCTCAATTTTATGAAGGAGATATTAGAGATAAACCATTTTTAGATAATGTCTTTTCACAACATAAAATAGAAGGTGTATTTCATTTCTGTGCATATTCTTTAGTGGGAGAATCCGTACAAAAGCCGTTAGCTTATTTCAATAATAATGTACAAGGTTTACAAGTGCTGTTAGAAGTAATGTATGATTATCAAGTAGAAAATATTGTGTTTTCATCTACTGCAGCAGTATACGGAGAACCTGATAATGTACCGATAACTGAAAATGATTCAAAAACACCTACAAGTCCATACGGTGAAAGTAAATTGATGATGGAAAAAATGATGCGCTGGAGTCATGAAGCATATGGTGTCAATTATGCAGCACTTCGTTATTTCAATGTTGCAGGAGCTAAAGCAGATGGATCAATTGGTGAAGACCATCGTCCTGAGACACACCTTATTCCAATTGTTCTTGAAACGGCACTTGGTCAAAGAGAGCATCTGACTATTTTTGGTGATGATTATGATACACCTGATGGTTCATGTATAAGAGATTATCTACATGTAGTGGACTTAATTGACGCACATATATTAGCATTCAAATATTTACAAAATGGTGGGGAATCAGGTGCATTTAATTTAGGTAGCAGTCAAGGATATTCAGTATTTGAAATTTTAAAAGCGGCTAGAGAGGTAACAAAACAACCAATTAAAGCAGTAGTAGGTCAAAGAAGAGCAGGTGATCCTAGTAAGTTAATTGCTTCAAGTGATAAAGCTCAGACATTACTTGGTTGGAAGCCTCAACATGATGACATTAATGAAATTATTAGTTCAGCATGGACTTGGCATAACGCAAACCCTAATGGTTATCAAGAAGATACGGAGGGATAAATGATGTTATTAGAACAACAACTTGTTGAACGCTTTGTATCATTTGCAATGAAGTATGGTGATTTCGAAATTGAAGATACGATTTATCTACAAAATCGTTTGTTGGCAATTTTAAATGCTGATGGGCTTGAACATACTACCGAAATTCCTATAGACTTTAAAAATAATCCGACTCCTAATGACATAACGCAATATTGGATTCAACAAGGAATAAAACATAATGTGATTGAAGATACCTTATATAATAAAGAAATTATTGAAGCGCAAATATTAGATTTAATAACACCAAGACCTTCAGCTATTAATAGACAATTTTTTGATGCATATAACCAATCAGCCGATAAAGCTACAGATTATTTTTATGAAATATCAAAACTTAATCATTATGTTAAAGAAGATGCTATAGCGAATAACATTAATTATGAAGTAACAACGGAATACGGCAATATAGAAGTGACGATTAATCTTTCGAAACCGGAAAAAGATGCTAAACAAATTGCTTTAGCGAAAGAAGCGAAAAGTTCAGAATATCCACAGTGTGCACTATGTATAGAGAACGAAGGTTATAAAGGTTCTGTGTTACAAGCAGCACGGACGAATCATCGCATAATTAGAATAACATTAGATAATGAGCCGTTTGGCTTTCAGTATTCACCATATGCTTATTTTCAAGAGCATAGTATCGTATTATCTGAAAAGCATGAACCGATGAAGATTAATAAACAAACTTTTATAAATTTATTAGCATTTATCGATCAATTTCCTCATTATTTTATAGGCTCTAACGCAGATATTCCATTAGTTGGTGGTTCAATATTGTCACATAACCATTATCAAACTGGAAAGCATATATTTCCGATGGATAACGCAATAGAAATTGATGATTTTAAGATTCAGCAATTCCCAAGTGTGAATGCCAGTATTTTAAAATGGCCAATGAGTGTTATAAGATTAAAAGGTTCAAACAAAGATGATATTGTTGAAGCGGCTACGTTCGTTATGGATAGATGGAATCATTATTCCGATGAGTCTGTTCAAATTAAAGCATTTAGTGATGACGGAGAAAGACATCATACGATAACACCAATTGCTAGATATCGTAATAATCTTTATGAACTTGACGTTGTATTAAGAGATAATCAAACTTCTGATGAATATCCAGATGGTATCTTTCATCCACATCAAGATGTCCAACATATTAAGAAAGAGAACATTGGACTGATTGAAGTTATGGGAACGGCTATACTTCCAGGTAGATTGAAACAAGAGATTCAAGATGTTAAAAATTATCTGTTAGGTAAACAAGCCGTTGAGTTAGGAGTACATCAACATTGGGCAGATGAAATGCTAGAAAAATATACAGTGAATAAGACAAATGTTGATGAAATAGTAGATAACGAAGTAGGCTATAAATTTAAACGAGTATTAGAAGATGCTGGTGTATTTAAGCAATCAGAAGAAGGGCAAAATGCATTTAAACGGTTTATTCTAACTTTAGAAAAAAATTAATTATGATACACAAAAAGCTTGTCGAAACGTGTTTTGACAAGCTTTTTGTGTATCATTTTCGTATGAGCTGGTATTTTATGTTTTATTAAAAAATAAATTTAGTTACAATTTATATATATATTAACAATTTAGTTACCCTTTTGTTTTTTTATAAACAGGAATATAATAATTTACAAAGGAAGGTGTAATTCAAGATGAATAAATATTGTAAACCATTTTTGTTAATGGTCATCATACTAAGTGTTATAGTGGCTGGCTGTTCAAATTCAACGGAACAAAAAAGTAGTGATTCAAAGGGGAAAGCAACTAAAAAACAAGCATTACAAATATCTGCTGCTGCCAGTTTAACGGATGTTACGAAAGATTTAGAGGAAGCTTTTGAGAAGCAACATAAAAATGTAAATGTAAGTTTTAACTATGGTGGATCTGGCGCATTAAGACAACAAATAGAAAAAGGTGCTCCAGCTGATGTGCTTATGTCTGCTAATACAAAAGATGTCGATGCTTTAACTGAAAAAAACAAAGCGCACCATACATATAATTATGCTAAAAACAAGTTAATTCTAATAGGAGATGACAAGCAACAATATCAGCAAGTTAGTGATTTGAAGCAAGACGATAAACTGGCACTTGGTGAAGTGAAGTCTGTACCTGCTGGAAAATATGCTGAACAATATTTAAAAGATCAAGGTTTATATAAAAAAATTCAGGATCATATTGTTTATGCAAAAGACGTGAGACAAGTATTAAATTATGTTGATAAAGGAAATGCACAGCTAGGTTATGTTTATAAAACAGATTTATATCAAAACCAAAAAAATGGTAATGATAAAGTGAAAGAGATTGAAGATGCACCGCTAAAAAATCCAATTATCTATAAAGCGGCTACCACATCAAATAACAAAATGGCAAAAGAATGGGTAGATTTCTTAAAAACAGAGAAAGCAAAATCGATTTTGAAGAAATATAAATTTGAAGTATAGTATGGGAGGTCAACGAGATGCTAGACATTACTCCATTTTGGATATCCTTAAAAGTAGCTATATTTAGTACACTGATTGTTACGATACTAGGTATTATAATTGCTAGGTGGCTATATCAAAGACATGGTGTGATGGCTCGATTAATCGAAAGTTTGATAGTGTTACCAATCGTTTTACCTCCAACAGTTATGGGATTTATGTTACTCATTATTTTTTCGCCAAAGTATCCAATTGGTCATTTTTTTTCACAAGTACTACATATACCTGTCGTTTTTACATTAACAGGGGCAATCATAGCATCTACGATTGTCAGTTTACCATTGATGTATCAGCATACGGTGCAAGGATTCCGTAATATAGATACTAAGATGATAAATACAGCTAGGACAATGGGCGCAAGTGAATTGAAAATTTTTTTTAGATTGATTTTACCATTGTCTAAACGTGCATTATTATCAGGTATTATGATGAGCTTTGCACGTGCGATTGGTGAATTTGGTGCAACGCTCATGGTTGCTGGATATATTCCTAATAAGACCAATACATTGCCTCTTGAAATATACTTTTTAGTAGAACAAGGGAAGGAAAATCAAGCATGGTTATGGGTCATTGTATTAGTAGCCTTCGCCATTACTGTAATTGGGACGATAAATCTTATGCATAGAGAGCGTTATAGGGAGGAAACCTAATTGTTAGATATTCGTATAACACAGACGATAAGAGGCAATACATTGAAAGTTCATAGGTGTGATGACAAGCCGCGAATATATGCACTAAAGGGTCCATCTGGTATTGGTAAAACAACAATTTTAAATATCATAGCCGGACTAACACGACCAGAAGATGGTTATATTAAAATTAATGGTCGGGTTTTAACGGATGTTAAACATGGTATACAAGTGAAAATTCAACAAAGAAACATTGCATATTTGTTCCAAGATTATCAGTTATTTCCAAACATGACAGTAGCACAAAATATAACATTTATGTCTCAGTATTCAACGCATATATCAGAATTATTTGCGCAATTAAATATTGAACATCTAAAAGATCAATTTCCTCGTAGATTGTCGGGCGGAGAAGCACAAAGAGTGGCACTTGCACGCGCCTTAAGTACGAAACCAGATTTGATTTTATTAGACGAACCTTTTTCAAGTTTAGATGATAATACAAAAGAAGAAAGCATTGCTTTAGTCAAACAAATTTTTAAACTATGGCAAATACCAATTATCTTTGTTACACATTCAAATTATGAAGCAGAAACATTGGCTGATGAAATGATTAAGTTAAATCATGATCCGGCATGTACTGATATCTAACTTCTTAAACATGTGAATAAAAAGCCCTTGAAATGAATTCAAAGTTTCATTTCAAGGGCTTTTTTGTATTTACTATCTCTTGAAATCAATGTAACTAAAAAGATAGTGATACAGTTGTTAGCATATATTAATTGTGCTGAAATTATATTTGTAAGGTAGTGAGTGTTTATTCTTGATCGCTCTCAGGAATTGGAAAATAATCGAATATTTTACCTGATGCTAGTGCTTGGCTAAGCGTTGAAAGCCAGTCATAGTAAACCTTTGAATGTTCAATTTGTTCTAAAACTTCAAGTGCTTCTTCTTTTACTTCTACCGCAACTGTTTCTGAATGAATGATTGGATTAAGAATGGCTTCGGCTTTATGTATTGCTTCTAAATTTAGCTTGATTTCTCGTTTCCATTTTTGAGAAAAGAAATTTCCAAAAAAGGTAAAGAAATCTTTTTCGGCAGTAAAATGTTGTTTTCTACTTCCTCTAATAAATTCTTGTTTCACGCCGTCAAATTCTTGCAAACGTTTGACTCCAGCACTCATGCTTGGTTTACTCATTTGCAATTCGTAACGCATTTCATCCAATGTCATACTTTTTTGTTCAAAAACCATTGTTCCATATAAATTGCCAACACTTCTGTTTACACCATATAAATCCATTGTTTCACCAATAGAATTAATAACAATATCTTTTGCTTTTTCTAGTTGTTCTTCATAGCCCTTTGAACGTGCCATTTATCCACCTCCATATCAAATCTAATATATTGTACCATGAACAGTTATTCAAAAGATATTCTTTAAAGCGAACAATTTAATACATTTTTACTTTTGTTATATAAAATAAATGGTAATAGACGATGTAAATATAGCGACATCTATTATTTTGCTGAATCATAGATGTATAAGGAAATTCTGTATCACTTTTATTAGGGAATTCACTGATTTTTCTAACATATTATTGCTAAACATTGTTACATTGAAGTGCAAGATTTATAATAGATACAATTGATGTATAGAGGAGTTTATAATAGTGGATTTAGAGCGATATTCTAGGCAAATTTTATATAAGCATATTGGCCAACAAGGCCAAGCTCAGATATTGAACAAACATGTATTGATCATAGGGATGGGCGCATTAGGAACACATTTAGCGGAAAGTTTAGTACGTACTGGTGTTGGTGAAATAACAATTGTAGATAGGGACTATATCGAGCCTAGTAATTTGCAACGACAGACATTGTTCACTGAACAGGATGCTATGTCATATATGCCTAAAGTAGTGGCCGCAAGTGAACACCTTAAAGCAATTCGGTCGGATATTGTGATTCATCAACACATCGATCATGTTGATGCGTATTTTTTAGAAACGAATGCAAAAAATATAGATTTGATTTTAGATGCTACAGATAACTTTGAGACACGACAGCTAATCAATGACTTTGCATATGCAAATAAAGTGCCGTGGATTTATGGGGGCGTGGTACAAAGTACATATGTTGAAGCTGCTTTTATACCCGGAGAAACACCATGCTTTAATTGCCTTGTTCCGAACATACCGACTATAAATATGACCTGTGATACAGTAGGCGTTATACAACCAGCGGTCACTATGACGACGAGTTTGCAGATGAAAGATGCTTTAAAGATTATGTTAACTTCCGAATTACCAACCAAATTAACTTATGGTGATTTATGGGAAGGTTCGCATCATTCATTTGGCTTTTCGAAAATGAGGCGCGCTACCTGTCCAACTTGTGGTGAAAGACCAACATATCCATATTTACATGCTAACAACCGCAATTTTGCAACGTTGTGTGGTAGAGATACTATACAATATCAAAATAGTGATATTACCCAGGAAATATTAGAGTCATTTTTAATAAAAAATCATATTAGCTATCAAAGCAATCCATATATGATACGGTTTAAATATAACGGGCATCAAATAGTGAGCTTTAAGGGTGGTCGTATGCTCATTCATGGAATGACAAATCCAAACGATGCGAAAACCCTCATTAATCAGCTGTTCGGCTAACATAGGAGGAATAGGCTTATGCATACAAATGTAAAGTTAAATAGGGTAATTAAATGCGGTGTATTAACAGTATCGGATACGAGAAATTATGATACAGATAAAGGTGGAAAATTAGTTCAAATATTGCTAAGTGAAATAGATGTAACGATTCCTACAAATAGTTACAAAATTGTCAAAGATGACAAAAATGCTATAGCGACACAAATAGAGGACTGGTTGGACAATGATTTAGACGTTATCGTGATTACGGGTGGGACAGGAATTGCACAAAGAGATGTAACAATTGAAGCTGTTGCACCTTATATCACGAAGGAAATTGAAGGTTTTGGAGAATTATTTAGGTATCTAAGTTATACCAAAGATGTCGGTACGAGAGCGATGTTATCAAGGGCGATTGCCGGAACACATAAGGACAAGTTGATTTTTTGCTTGCCGGGTTCTACTGGAGCTGTGAAATTGGCCATCGAGGAACTAATCAAACCTGAACTCACTCATTTAATTAAAGAAGTGACGAAATAAAATACCCCGATTAATATTGTCGGGGTATAAATATTTATATTAAGTTATTGATTACGTTGAAAGTCACCGGACTTACCACCTGTCTTGGTTAACAAGTAAGTTTCACCAATAACCATAGCTTTGTCTAGCGCTTTAGTCATATCATAAATCGTTAAAGCCGCTACAGAGGCAGCAGTGAGTGCTTCCATTTCTACGCCAGTTTTACCAGTAGTAGAAACGGTAGCTTGAATATTTAATGTATAATCTGCTTGGTTTTTTTGCCAATCAAATTGAATATCGATGCCAGTCAAAGGTAGAGGATGACACATCGGAATGATAGTTGAAGTTTGTTTTGCTGCCATGACACCTGCGATTTGTGCAGTGTTTAAGACATTCCCTTTATCGTTCGTGTGTTCTACAATTTGTGTATAGATTGCTTCGTTTACTGTGATACTAGAGTGTGCGGTAGCAGTACGTTTTGTAATTGTTTTGTCTGATACGTCTACCATTCTAGCATTACCTTGTTCGTTTATATGTGTAAATTGAGACACTGTTATCCCTCCTAAACATTTTTAGTATACCATGAAATTATAAAGTATAAGGAGTAGATTGTATGCCAGTAGAAAAAAGAACGCCTATCCCTGTTCGTGAGGCGATAGAGCGCATTGTTAATGAGGATATTATAATGGATATCAAAACAGTAGATTTAACTGAAAGCTTGGATTATATACTTGCAAAAGATATTGTTGCTACATACGATATACCGAGGTTCGACAAATCTCCTTACGATGGTTTTGCAATTAGAAGTAAAGACACAATTGAGGCATCAGGTGATTATAGAGTTGATTTTAAAGTGATAGATCATATTGGGGCCGGATCAGTATCTAACGTAACGGTAGGAGAGTATGAAGCTGTACGTATAATGACTGGTGCAGCTATTCCAAAGGGTGCAGACGCCGTTGTTATGTTAGAACAAACTAAGGAGCATGCGTCTGGATTTACGATTCGTAAGCATTTTTCTCCATTAGAAAATATTTCTTTAAAGGGAGAGGAAACGAAGACTGGTGATATTGTCTTACAACAAGGTCAACGTATCAATGCCGGCGCAATCGCAGTACTAGCAACGTATGGTTATACAGAGGTGTCTGTTTATAATAAACCGAGTGTGGCAATTATTGCTACAGGTAGTGAATTGTTAGATGTAGCGGATGAACTAGAGCCAGGTAAGATTAGAAATTCAAATGGTCCAATGATAAGTGCATTGTCACAAAGTCTTGGCTTAACAATAGAAACGTATAAAATTCAACAGGATGATTTAGACACAAGTATCAAAACCGTTTCAACTGCCTTGAAGGAGCACGATATTATTATCACTACGGGCGGTGTATCTGTGGGTGATTTCGATTATTTACCTCAGATTTATGAATATTTAAATGCGAATGTTCTATTTAACAAAGTTGCAATGAGACCCGGTAGTGTAACAACTGTTGCAGTAGCCGAAGGAAAATACTTATTCGGCCTCTCAGGGAACCCATCCGCTTGTTATACAGGCTTTGAATTATTTGTAAGGACAGCCGTTTTGAAGATGACGGGGGCACAAGCTGTTTATCCTCAAGTTGTACAAGCAACATTGATGGAGGATTTCACAAAAGCAAATCCATTCACACGATTTATACGCGCGATTACGACATTCGATGGAAATCAAATGACAGTTACGCCTTCAGGATTTAATAAATCTGGTGCTGTTGTTGCAATTGCGCATAGTAACGCAATGATTATGTTACCAGGAGGAACAAGAGGTTACCAAAAAGGTTTTACTGTTGATGTCTTATTGACGGAAACGAATAGTAGAGAGCATGATTTAACATTATGATATTACAAATAGTTGGATATAAAAAATCAGGTAAGACAACATTGATGGCTCATACAATTAAACAGTTAAAGTTAAACAATTATAAAGTTGCAACAATTAAACATCATGGTGATGTATGTAATGATCAAGTACAGGATATAGAACTACAAAACGCCGATGTAGACCATATGAAACACTTTAAAGCAGGTGCAGACCAAAGTATTGTTCAAGGTTTAAATTATCAACAATCGGTAAGTCGAAGTCCTAAGCAAACTTTAACTGAAATTATTCAAAAATCTGTTACAATAGACACTAACATTATATTGGTAGAGGGATATAAAGATGCAGATTTTTCTAAAGTATTAGTCTATAAAGATAAAGAAGAATTAAAGCAATTGAATCATTTATCAAATATTAAATACCGTATCAATTTACATGAACAAAATGCTTTAGATCGATACAATCAGTGGTTATTAGCTTTTATACAAGAAGGAATGAAATAGAATGAAGCAATTCGAAATTGTAACTCAACCTATTAAGACAGAACAATATCGTGACTTTGTATTAAATGAAAATCAAGGTGCTGTCGTTGTATTTACGGGCCATGTTCGTGAATGGACGAAAGGTATTAAAACTGAATATCTTGAATATGAAGCGTACATACCGATGGCAGAGAAAAAATTAAAACAAATCGGTGACGAAATTGAACAACAATGGCCTGGAACTAATACGGCGATTGTGCATAGAATTGGCCCTTTAAACATTTCAGACATTGCAGTGTTAATTAGCGTATCTTCACCACATAGGAAAGATGCATATGAAGCTAATGAGTATGCTATTGAACGAATTAAAGCTATTGTTCCGATTTGGAAGAAAGAGATTTGGGAAGATGGTTCAAAATGGCAAGGCGATCAACGTGGGAATTATCAAGATGTAATTGAAAGGGGTTAAACTGATGAGAGTGCTCTATTTTGCAGAAATAAAGGAGCTTTTAAATAAAGACTCTGAAGAAATTGATTTAAGTTATGATATAACTGTTGAATCGTTTGTACAACATATAATAGAACGTTATCCATCAATAGCTAATATAAAGTTTCAAATCGCAGTAAATGAAGAATTTGTAAAAGATGACGACATTGTACGTTCAAATGATACAGTCGCATTAATTCCACCAGTTAGCGGAGGTTAAGAGAGAGATGAAAGCAATAATACTTGCCGGAGGACAATCAGAAAGATTCGGTGAACCTAAAGCTTTTGCAAAGATAGATTCACAATCATTTTATCAAAGAATTATCGATGTATTGGAAGCGACTAATATGTTTAATCAAATAATTATCAGTACGAATGAAACGCTTAGGAGTCAGTTTGATTATCCACACATCGTAGTTGATGAAACAAAGCATAAAAATAAAGGCCCTTTGGCAGGTATTCATGCTGTGATGAAAACATATCGAGATGAGGAATTATTTTTCGTAATCTCAGTTGATACGCCAATGATTACTCAAAAAGCAATTAGCAAACTATATCAATTTATGGTTGAACATCTAATAGAGGATCAACTGGATATTGCTGGATTTAAGGAAGAAAATTATCCAATTCCTACGATGGCTTTTTATCATCCACGCACATTTGAACATATTGAAGCGGCATTAGCTTCTGATGATTATAGTTTAAAGCATGTATATAAACGAGTTGTTTCTGACTGGTTGGATGTTAAAAAGATTAATTCTACAGATTATTGGTATAAAAATATAAACTATCAACAAGATTTGGACTCTTTAAAATTTCGTATACTGAATAGGTAAGGAGGCCTATAAATATGGTTGAACAAATCACTGATAAACTCGGTCGTCCCATTCGAGATTTAAGGTTGTCAGTTACTGACCGTTGTAATTTTAGATGTGATTACTGCATGCCAAAAGAAATATTTGGTGATGATTTTGTGTTTTTACCTAAGGATGAACTATTAACTTTCGATGAAATGGTACGAATTGCATCACTTTATACAAAATTAGGTGTGAAAAAAATTAGAATCACAGGTGGTGAGCCACTGTTAAGACGTGATTTGTATAAATTAATAGCTAAACTTATGGAAATTGATGGCATAGAAGATATTGGTTTGACTACCAATGGTTTATTATTAAAAAAACACGGATTAAACTTATACAATGCAGGGTTAAGACGACTAAATATCAGTTTAGATGCGATTGACGATAAAGTATTCCAAAGTATAAATAATAGAAATATTAAAGCATCAACTATTTTGGAACAAATTGATTATGCAATTTCAATAGGATTCAAAATTAAGGTGAATGTGGTTATTCAAAAAGGAGTTAATGATGATCAAATTCTACCGATGATTGATTATTTTAAACAACGAAACATTGAAATTAGATTTATAGAGTTTATGGATGTTGGTAATGACAATGGTTGGGACTTTAGTAAGGTAGTGACCAAAGATGAAATGTTAGCGATGATTAACCATGAATTCGATATAGAACCTGTAGAACCCAAATACTATGGGGAAGTAGCGAAATATTATAAACACAAGGATAATGGTGTCCAATTTGGTTTAATTACAAGTGTATCGCAATCATTTTGTAGTTCATGTACAAGGGCAAGACTTTCCTCTGATGGTAAATTTTATGGTTGCTTGTTCAGTGAAGTAGATGGCTTTGATGTGAAATCACTTATGCGCTCAGGTGCTTCAAATCAGGTATTGTTAGAGCAATTTAAATCATTATGGAAATTACGAGATAACCGTTATTCAGATGAACGCACTGAACAAACAGTTGCTAATCGTAAGCGGAATAAAATAAATATGAATTATATCGGAGGTTGACTAATAATCAATCTCCGATATAATCACGATAAATATTGAATTGGTAAAATAAGATTATAACTTAAATAAGGAACATCTCATGAAACGCGAGATGTTCCATTTTATTTTTATGGATTACTTATTAAATAGTGATTTTAAAAAGTAAATAATATGTAAATGAGTGATTAGTATTGTTCTATTCACCTATTATATTGATAGACATTAAAATTAAAGAATCCTAAGAATATATGTATACATAATTTGTAATAGTTTATCATAAAATTTAAAGATTTTAAGTAATACAAAAATATTGTGATATGAATAACAGGGTATATAAATAGAATCCAATAGTAGAATTTAATTATTTGTTTGAATTAAAATAATAGATTTATTGAAGAAAGTGTTATATAATATTTAAAAAGCTTATTCATTAAAATCAGCCAATAATACAACTAGAGTAGACAATGAGGAGGCACTTATTATGGAAAGTAAAGTATCCTATTTTATAACTTCTGAAAGGGCGTTAAGTCAATTAAAACACTGGCTAAAGTCGGTGCATGGCTTGTCTATTGAGGAATTTGTAGTGTTATATAAAGTTTATGAGGCTACAAAAATCAGTGGTAAGGAGTTACGAGATACATTACATTTTGAAATGTTATGGGACACAAGTAAAATTGATGTGATTATTAGAAAGATTTATAAGAAAGAATTATTATCAAAAGTACGTTCTGAGACAGATGAGCGTCAAGTATTCTATTATTATAATGAGCCGCAACATGAGGCATTACATGAGATCATTAAAGAAATTGAACATATCAATATTCCATAATAGGGATAATTGAAATGTATCACTTTAAATTAAAGTCATTCACTTTATATGCGGGATATATTGTGGATTAAAATAAAAAACAGATTATGACAATGATAATGTCATAATCTGTTTTTTTTTACATAAAACTAAAAGGATTGCATCGCTTTAACTTTTCTTCCATGTACCAAGTAGTAAATGAATAATGTAATGGCTACAATCACAGCCATAATGCCATAAAGTTGAGCATAAGTTACGGACGATGTAGCAAAACCAAGTACATAAGGACCAAAACCAAGACCTAAATCCAAACCAATAAAGTAAGTCGATGTAGCAATGCCGTATTTGGTTGGTGGTGATACTTTAATAGCAATGGCTTGCATACAAGATGAAATATTACCGTATCCAGCACCTAATAACAGTCCAGCTAAAATTAACATCCATCCACTATGAGTTAAACTAAGTACTAAGAATGTAAAGAATAAAAATATAAATGCTGGATAAGCAATGACATTTTCACCTTTTTGGTCCATTAAACGACCCGCAATAGGTCTCGTAATTAGAGAGGCAATTGCATAAAATATAAAGAAATAACTAGCCAGTGAAACTAAATTGATTTCTTTTGCGAAAAATTGTAGGAACGTCAATATAGATGAATAAGTTAAACCAGAAATCAACATAATAATAGCAACTGGTACTGCTTCTTTTGCAATATAATTACTAATGTTGAATTTTTTACGATTTGTACTAGATGTAGTGTTTGCGCTATCTTCTGGTGTGATTTCAAATTTTAAATTAACAAAAAATGAAATTACAAAACTTACAATCCCACAGATTAAACAGATTAAAAATAATAATTTAATAGGAAAGCTGTTTATTAAAAGTAAACCGAAGAATGGACCAATAGCAGCACCAATAACTAAACTTAAAGAGAATAGGCTGATACCTTCACTTTTTCTTTCAGAAGGTGTGACATAAGCGGCAATAGTACCTGTCGCAGTAGTTGTAATACCGGTAGCGATACCGTTAATTAATCTTGTGAACATTAAGAATGAAAGTGAGCCTTCTATAAAATAACAAAGCTGAGTAATAAGTAAAAACGCAAGCCCTATAAGTAAAATACGTTTAGGTCCTATTTTATTGACATATTTTCCTGTGGCAAAACGTCCTATAAGCGATCCAATGATAAATAACCCTGATACAAGACCAGCAACACTATCTGAAGCGTGATATTGTTCTTTAGTATAACTAGCCACAATAACGATAAGTAAATACATACATAAGTAGACTAAAAAGTTAGTAATAAAGTTGATATTAAAGCTTTTTGTCCAAATTGGTGTTTTTAAATTTGAACTATGAGACATTTTAAGATTCCTCCATTTTATTGATTTGTTCGTGAATGAGACGAATTGTATGATATGTTTCGGAAAGTTGTTCTAGTGAGATACCAGCGTCTTTGACAATTTCATCTTGAATACCTTCAATACGAGTATTCATTTGTGAAAATAGTAATTCACCCTCATTTGATAAAGACAGTATCTTTTCTCGTTTATCCTGTCCTTGTTCGATAGTGAGCAAAGATTTTTCAGAGAGTGCTTTAAGGATTTTTCGTGTTGTTGGCTTTTCAATTGCTCGTCGTTTAGAAATTTGGACCAATGTTGTTGGTGTGTTTTGAGCTATATCTTTTAGTACAAGCCATTGTGCAGGAAAGAGTTCAAATTCATCAAATACAGGTTGAAATAATTTTATATAAGGTCTATATACCCCAGTTAATTGATTAAATAGTAATTTTGTATCCATAAGATCCTCTCCTAATAGTTAGCTTAGCTAACTTTTTATAACAAATAATATTGTATACCTATTTTTAAAATAAAGCAACACTCGATTATTCAATCTAGAAGAAGGGTAATTGATTAGAAATAAAGATTACG
Organism: Staphylococcus sp. ACRSN; assembly: GCF_022346615.1. Classification (GTDB taxonomy): domain Bacteria; phylum Bacillota; class Bacilli; order Staphylococcales; family Staphylococcaceae; genus Staphylococcus. The sequence goes on from NZ_JAKRNS010000002.1 coordinate 294,937, forward strand.
TGAAATTAAAGCATTGATTTATATTGTTCTGACGAGTAATGAAAGAGAGAATTTGTTAAAATTAATAAGATATTAAAATGTAAGGGGATTGTTTATGAGGGAATTGAAACTAGACCATATTATTCATTATATACAGCAACTTGATGACTTTAAATTTCCTGGACATATTTTAAAATTAAATCCAGGTGGCCAACACGATCGTTTAGGTACATTTAATCGATTAGCGTATCTCGATAATACATATATTGAGTTGTTAGATGTTTATAAGCCGGAAGTTTTACAAAAAGTAATAAAAACTGAAGAAGGGCGTGTTGCATTCCCCTCAAAAATTGTGCAAGATGACTATAAACAAGGTTTGAAAACAATCGCATTTAGTACATCTGATATTGATAAAGTGAAAGAAACGCTAGAAAAGAAGCACGTCGAAGTGATTGGACCAGTAAATATGCAACGAGAGAATAAAAAAGGGAATAAAACATCATGGAGGCTATTATATATTGCAGATCCTGATTATAGAGTGAAACCACCATTCTTTATTCAATGGGATGATCCAGATGAAGTTAGGAATAAAAAGATTGAACCCTTTAAGCAAAAGGAATTTTTAGTTAAATGGATGATTATTAATAGTACTGAGCGCACACATACTGTTGAAAAATGGCAAAAATGGTTTGATATGACGATTGTAAATGAGACGAGTACGTATACCGATTTGAAATTGGACCAAGATGCCATTATTTATAGAATATGTGATGCTGATCATTCGGGATATAAAACGATACAATTAACAGATAAAAAGACAACTTCTTCGTATACGTTAATTATTAGAGGTGCTAATTATCAATTTGAAGCGAATTAATAAATATACATGTATACGCTATGTGCTATAAAGCAAATATGAATAAGTGATATGATTAATGTAATGAATGTTAGTAAGGTAATGTATTTATTAACTCTTAGCAACAAAAGAAAAATAGAAAGAACGAACGTTAAAAATGCTAATATAATTCTTAAACTTAAGAAAGAAACGGTTAGTGACTGAGTTACATCGTGAAAAATAAAAATAATATTAATGATTAGCAATAAACTTAAAATAATAATACGCATAGTTTATACCTCTTTTTTAATTTTTAATATAGTATAGCAAATGAATGGTAAATATGTGAAAGAATGTTTGAAGCAATGTATAATACTTAATGTACTGTAATGATAAAGGAGACATCAGTTTTATGGAAAAGATGAATATCACAAATCAAGAACATGATGCATTTGTAAAATCGCATCCCCAAGGTGATTTATTACAATTGACAAAATGGGCAGAAACAAAACGACTAACGGGTTGGTATTCAAAACGAGTCGCAGTTGGGGAAGCTGGACAAATCGTTGGAGTAGCACAACTTTTATTTAAGAAAGTGCCTAAACTACCTTATACTTTATGTTATATTTCTAGAGGTTTTGTAACAGATTACAGCAATAAACTTGCTTTAGAATCACTTCTAGAATACACGATGCAAATTGCAAAAGAAGAAAAGGCTTATGCCATAAAAATTGATCCAGATGTTGAAGTTGAACATGGAACAGATGCATTAACAAATTTAAAAGCGTTAGGTTTTAAACATAAAGGATTCAAAGAAGGTTTATCAAAAGATTATATACAACCACGAATGACGATGATTACACCGATTGATAAAACTGATGAAGAATTGATTCAAAGTTTTGAAAGAAGAAATCGTTCTAAAGTAAGATTAGCACTTAAACGTGGGACTACAGTAGAACGATCAAATCGTGAAGGATTAAAAACATTCAGTAATTTAATGAAAATTACTGGTGAACGCGATGGGTTTTTAACACGTGATATCAGTTACTTTGAAAATATCTATGATGCTTTACATCCTGATGGTGATGCTGAATTATTTCTTGTGAAATTGGAACCCAAACCAGTATTAAAAGATTTACGTAAAGATTTAGCAGATTTAGAAGCTGAGAAGTTAAAATTAGCAGAAAAGAAACAAGATAAGAAAACATTAAATAAAATCAACGATGTTGAAAATAAAATGACAAAAACGAATGAATTAATTGAAGAAATGGAAGCTTTAGAAGCGAAGCATCCAGATGGTATATACTTATCAGGTGCATTACTTATGTTTGCTGGTAAGAAATCATATTACTTATATGGTGCATCTTCAAATGATTACAGAGATTTTTTACCAAATCACCATATGCAATTTTCTATGATGCAATATGCTAGAGAACACGGTGCAACAACATATGATTTTGGTGGAACAGACAATAATCCGGATAAAGATTCATCACATTATGGTTTATGGACTTTTAAAAAGGTATGGGGAACATACTTAAGTGAAAAAGTTGGTGAATTTGATTATGTGCTAAACAAGCCATTGTATCAAGTGATTGAAAATGTAAAACCGAAGTTAACAAAAGCTAAAATTAATATATCTAGAAAACTAAAAAGAAAATAGTAAAGAAAATATCTAGTCATTATCCCTGACGTGTTAAATTCAAGTTTATTATTAGCATGGTGAAATTACATGCTAAATTTGAGTTTAACTGTAACGTTAGGGATTTTTAATTTTTCTTAATCATTTAATAAAAGCAAATGAATTTGACACTAATAATCATAATTATAAAATAATTCAATAAAGCTATATTGTACAATTTGAAATTGTGGTAAATTGATGTTGTTAGGGAAATTGAGAGGAGATATGGGAATGATAAAGAGAATGCTACAATTCTCGTTAGGGAATAAATTTGCAATTTTTTTAATGGTATTATTAGTTATATTAGGTGGAATATACTCAAGTTTTAAAATGAAATTAGAATTACTGCCAGACGTTGAAACACCAATGATAACTGTTCAAACAACGATGCCTGGTGCTACACCGAACACTACAAAAACTGAGATAAGTGATAAAATTGATGAGCAAATTCGATCAATGGCCGATGTTAAAAATGTAAGTGCTCAGTCAATTCAAAATGCATCAATAGTGTCTGTAGAGTATAGAGAAGGCACAAATTTAGACAACGCAGAAAATAAGCTGAAAAAAGAATTAGATAAAATTAAATTTAGTGAAAATATTGAAGAACCAGAATTGAAGCGTAGTACTATGAACGCTTTTCCAATCGTTGCATATTCATTTACATCAAATAATGACGATTTAAAAAAGACAACTCAAAAATTAGAAAAACAATTATTGCCAAAGTTACAGACAATCGATGGTGTGCAAAACGCACAACTCAATGGACAAACTTCACGTGAAGTTTCTATACAATTTAAACAAAAGGCATTAGAAAAAAATGGTTTAACTGTAGATAGCGCACAGCAATACATAAAAAATGCTACAAGTGAAACACCATTGGGATTATTCCAGTTTAATAATAAAGAAAAATCAGTAGTGATTGATGGTCAATTTAGTTCTGTAGAGGGCCTACGTAATTTGGAAATTCCCTTATCCGCATCAGGGACATCGTCAGCTGGAAACAGTGGTCAACAAGGGACAACATCACAACAATCAGAAAATGAAGGAAGTGGAATGTCTAGCACTTCTGGAATGAAACAAACGAGTCAAATGTCATCTGTTAAGTTGGCTGATGTTGCTAATGTAACAATTGGAGACGAAAGAAAATCTATTTCAAAAACGAATGGTAATGATGCAATCAATGTACAAATCATCAAAGCACAGGATGCGAACACTGTACAAGTTGCCAAAGATACAAAAAGAGAAATAGATCAATTTGTTAAAGAAAATCCAGATTTAAAAGATACCAAAGTTATGGATACGGCTAAACCAATTGAAGACGCTATAAATACAATGATAGAAAAAGCAATATTGGGTACAATTTTTGCGATTATTATTATTTTACTGTTTTTAAAAAATATTAGAACAACGGCAATTTCTATTGTGTCTATCCCAATGTCGATATTAATAGCTATGATTGCGCTAAAGCTTTGTGATGTTTCATTAAATATATTAACATTAGGTGCATTAACGGTCGCAATAGGACGTGTGATTGACGATTCGATTGTAGTAGTGGAAAACATCTATCGAAGACTATCAGATAGAGGAGAAACACTTAGGGGTGATAATTTAATTATTGACGCTACTAAAGAAGTGTTTAAACCAATTATGTCATCTACGATTGTTACAATAATCGTCTTTTTACCACTGGCATTTGTATCAGGCTCAGTAGGACAAATGTTTAGACCATTTGCATTAGCAATTGCATTTAGTTTGCTTGCATCTTTATTAGTTTCTATAACAATTGTACCAGCGTTAAGTGCTAGTTTATTTAAAAATGGAATAAAGCAACAGAAAGCAGAAAAATTAGGCTTTATAAGTAAACAATATAAAAAAATATTACATTGGTCACTTAATCATAAATGGATTGTGTTGATACTAAGTACATTGTTACTTGTCTTAAGTATTGGACTTGGTGCTGCTAAATTAGGCACAAGTTTTATTTCTACAGGTGAAGATAAATACATGGCATTAACATATACACCGAAACCAGGAGAGACAAAGCAAAGTGTTTTAAGGCATGCAGAAAAAGTACAAGACTATTTAAATAAAAAAGATAAAGTCAGAACTGTACAATATTCTGTAGGTGGAGAAACCCCGACAGATCCAACAGGAAGTTCAAATAGTTTAGCTTTAATGGTTGAATATGATTCGAATACTCCGAATTTCGATAAAGAACCGGATAAAGTATTGAAACATATTAAGCATTATCACCATCCAGGCGAATGGTCTAATCAAGACATGGGCACGGGTGGATCAAATAATAAATTAGAAATCACAGTAACAGGCCCATCACTAGAAGCGATTAAAGGAACTGTTAAATCCATTGAACACGAAATGGAACATACAAAAGGTCTAGCGAATGTGAAATCAGATTTAACTGAAACATATGAACAATACAATGTAAAAGTTAATCAAAATAAAGCGAGTGATAATGGCTTATCAGCATCACAAGTTGCGATGACATTAAGTCAAAACACACCAGAACAGTCCGTTACTAAGGTTAAAGAAGACGGTAAATCAATCGATGTGAAAGTGAAAAAAGAAAAAGAAACACATTGGACAAAAGAAAAATTAGAAAATACAAAATTACAAGCACCTACAGGAAAATCAATTCGCTTAAGTGACATTGCAAAATTAGAAAAATCATCCACACCGAATAAAATAGAAACCAAAGCAGGGGACTATACCACAAAAGTTTCTGCTAAAGTCACACAAAATGATGTTGGTTCTGTATCGAAAAATGTACTTACTAAAGTAGATAAACTAGACAAACCACATAATGTGAAGGCAAGCGTTGGTGGTGCAAATGAAGATATTTCTAATGCAATTGTACAACTTTCTGTTGCCATGTTAGCGGCGATTATTATTGTTTATTTAGTACTTGTATTAACATTTAAAGGTGGTTTAGCTCCATTTGCAATACTATTTTCATTACCTTACACGATTATTGGTGTTGTGATCGCACTTGTTATTTCGGGAGAAACAATATCTGTACCGAGTATGATAGGTATGTTAATGTTAATCGGTATTGTAGTGACCAATGCAATCGTACTCATTGATAGAGTTATTAATAAAGAGAAACAAGGATTAGATATGCAATCTGCTTTACAAGAAGCAGGGGTGACACGTATAAGACCGATATTGATGACTGCTCTAGCAACAATAGCAGCACTTTTACCTATGTTATTTGGGGAAAATAGTTCCATTTTAATTTCAAAAGCTATGGCTGCAACGGTAATTGGCGGGCTTATATCATCAACAATATTGACATTAATCGTGGTTCCAGTAATTTATGAAGTATTATTCACATTGAAAAGTAAGTTGTTTAAACGTAAAAATAAAACATCAAAATAAAACATCAAAATAAAATATAATTATAAAAAATAAGTCTGGGGAAATATAAATCCTAGAAAAACAACCAGTAAATGAGCTTTTAAATGTCTACTTTGAAGGGATTATATCACTCATTTACTGGTCTTTTATTTATTGTTTGATTGTTTGCTTAGGATACTTTTTAGCCTTAGTCTTCGACTGACATTACTTCCTTAGAAAGTATCGTCAAATTATTTCGCAAATGTATGTGTTTTTACATTAAAATAATACGAAACGCACTTACTTTCTCTATATTAATAAAGTTATTGTACCGATTCTGTACGTATTACATTAGGGGGAGAATAGTAAGAGTGAGGGACTACAGGATCGAGCCATACTCCAGGGGAAACATGTACGGTCAAAATCGTAAAATTTTAAATATAAAAAGAGAGCAAATCTATTACGGATTTGCTCTCTTATTTTTGAGAATGGCAATTTATATCCAGTCTCATTTTATAAATCATGTAAGTACTAATAAAGTACAAGAGTTAAGATAATATAAATAATCAATAGACCTACGCTAATCATATTTAATATTTGTACTGCTTTTTTATCTTGTTTGATATGTTTAAACGCTGTGATTTCAACATTACCAACAATTAGTAAGAGTATAATAAATACCCACCAGTTTACAGCTGGGAAAGATAATGTTGTGATAGCAACTACAAATAATAATAAGAGAGCCATAATTATACGCAATATACGTGTAATTATCGTATCCATTTTAAAAATACTTATGTAACTAACTATTAAATATAGTACGGGTAAAAATATTAGATAGAGTTGCATTAAAGAACATCCTTTCTATAATTCGCTCTTAATCTTAGCATGTAAAAAATAGATTTACTAGGATATTATTTATGTTCTTTTTGACTAATTTCTGAACGTATAGTAGCAATTTCTTGTTCTATTTCTTCCAATTGCTTCAATAGGGGATCTGTTTGCTGATTTACAGACTCTCTCTTTTCTAGGTCACCTTGTAATCTTACATAATCATGCTTGAGCTCAATTAATTTTTGGTTTAAGTCCATATATATGTGCTCCTTTATGTTTAAATAAATAAAATTTTAAATTCATAGTTAGTATAACATGAAACTGAAAGCTTCTAAAATCACCAAATTATATGTTAAAGTATGAAAATAGATTGTTAATTAATTTGAAAAAATAAAATGAAAGAAGGATTATTGTGACGCAACAATTTATCATTATCATTTTACTGATTGCTTTAGGCTATTCGCTTAAAAGAATTAATTATTTTAAGGCAAATGATAGTCAAGTTTTCTCTACACTCGTTCTAAATGTCACGCTTCCTTCTTTGGTTATCGTAAATTTAAATAAAGCAGATTTGGATGTGTCGTTATCAATTTTACCAATTATGATGATAGCATATGGGGTCATTGCTAAAATCATAGTTATCTGGTTTTTTGTTAAATATGATAACCACGTAAGAGGCGCTACAGGTATGATGATGGCTTCCTTGAATATTGGTTTATTTGCGTATCCTCTTGTCGAGGCAATATGGCCAAATTCTGGAATGATTTATTTTGGTATGGCTGATATAGGTGGGGCTATTATTATGTTTGGCGTAACTTACTTTGTCGGTAGTTACTTTAGCAGTGGCGGTGACAGTTTTGACTTCAAATATTTAGGAAAAAATTTATTGCGTTCTGTACCATTAATGACCTATATCATTATGTTTATACTTAATATGGCTAATATTCATTTTCCAAAACCTGTCATCGATTTTTTTACAGTGCTTTCAGGTGCAAATATGCCACTATCTATGATTTTACTGGGATTAATGCTGAATTTTAGTATAGATAAGCGCTTCTTACCTATAGCACTTAAATATATCGCTATACATTATGGTTTAGGTATTGTAGCTGGTTTATTAGTTCACTATTTCTTACCTGTTAGCGATAATATGGTGAAAACAACATTACAAGTAGCATGGTTGTTACCAGTTGGTGTCGCGATTATACCATACTCCATACAGTTTAAATATAAGACGCTACCGTTAGTTGGTATGGTTACTAATTTAACAATAGTGATTAGTATTATTATACTCTATATTTATCAAGCTATATTTGTTTAGAAATATAGTAGGATATGAAATTAACGATTAGAAAACATTATAGTTAAGCGTATATGAGATCTAGTGATGTGTTTAGACATACATCACTAAATCTTTGTTTTATTTTAAATTCAATTTTGTAAAAGGTAAAATAAATCACACGATGATAATAAAAGGCGAGTGAGATAATTAAAATCTCACTCGCCTTTTTAGTCTGCTCACTTTTTAAATTTTTGATTTAATCAAATATAGAAAAAGTAAACGTCATAGTTGTATTTAAAGTTAATAGCGATTAACCTTTACCACCCATGAATGCTGGATAATTAGTCATACCACCATCAACATAAATTGTTGTTCCGTGAATGTAACTAGCTAAATCTGATGCTAAGAATAATGCTACATTTGCTACTTGATCAGCTTCGCCAATTTCTTTTGCAGGAATCATTTCTAATGTTTCTGCACGTGTAGTTGGGTCTGAGAATTTTTCTCTTGTATGTTCAGTAACAATTGCCCCTGGTGAAATGTTATTAATTCTAATACCGTATTGCGCGTATTCCATTGACATTGTTTCCATCATTAATTTTAATCCGCCTTTACTAGCTGCATAGTTAGCATAGTTTGGCCATGGAATAGTGTCATGAACACTTGAAGTATTTAAAATTACACCTTTTTTATCTTCTTTGAAGAATTGATTAACAGCTGCTTTTGAACCAATGAAAGCACCAGTTAAGTTGATATCAATAACTTTTTGCCATTCTTCTAAAGGCATTTCGTGTGTTGGAATTGGTTTTTCAAATCCTGCATTGTTAATCATGATATCTAATGTACCAAAAGTTTCTACAGCTGTTTGTACTAAAAGATTAACATCGGCTTCTACTGAAACGTCAGCTTGTACTTTTATAGCTTGACCACCAGCTTCTTCAATTAATTTGATAGATTGATCTACATCTTCAACATGGTGTTCTGAACGATAGTTCATTACTACTTTTGCTTCTGCTTTTCCGAATGCTTCAGCGAATGATTTACCAATTCCGCTACCTGCACCAGTGATTACAACGACTTTATCTTTTAAATCTGTGAACATAATTTTGACTCCTCCTAGTATATTGTCATTCTCTTATCTAAAGATAATTGAATTCGTCCCAATGAGACATCATACGCCTGTTTTAATTTGTAAGTCTAGTGATTAAACTTAACCTTTTAAATTACCTAGTACAAAGGCAGCAACGATAATTAATACGATACCTGCCCAAATACCAATCATTTGACGTTTGTCTTTACGCTCGCCTAATAAGAAGATACCTCCGAGTGTTGAGACAATAACAAGTAATTGTGAGAATGAGAAACTTGTTGCTACACCAACTTTTGGTTGTGAATAGAACATAAATAGATTACCGATACCCCAAACGACACCAGGGATTAAGTTCCATACAGTACTTTTAATTGATGTTTCGTGTTTCATTGATAAGATTAGTCCACCAATCGCCATACCGATTGATTGGAAGAATAATGCACTCGTACCATCTACGCCAAAAATTTGTGCAATAACAACATATACGACATAACCAACCGTTGAAATTAATAGGATTGGCATTGCTTTACCAAAGTTGCTGTTATTTTCTGAAGCTTCGTTTTTACCTTTAATAGATGTTAATGTGATACCTACTACAAGTAAAACCATAGCGACAAGACCTAAAATGACTTGCGTACTTGTGCTCCATTCTCCTAAGAATATTGCACTAAATAACGTTGTACCAACCAATTGTAAACCTGTTGAAATCGGCATTGTTTTCGAAACACCAATTAAACTTACCGATTTCAATTGGTAACCTTGACCTAAAGCCCAAAAAGCACCAGAGATCAAACCGACAATAATAACGGTAATGTCGTCAAATTTTGCATTACCAGTTAGTAATAAGATAACACCAATAATTAATGCACCGAATGTGGTACCTCTAATTTGGTTATAAGGACCTCCACCGACAAATACATTAATTAATACTACACTACCCCAAAATAGTGCAGGTAATAAGGCAATTAATAAATCCATACTACACTCACTCTTTCTATATTTATTTTTTACTTCCTTCCCCAATAAAAACAACCATTAAAATTGTCTCCAAGAATACATTCTAAATCAAATCTTTAAGATAGTAAAAACATGTGTTCAAAAATAAAAGTAAAATTACATTTTAATTTATATAAGTTTCTTTTCTGAAGAGTAAAAACACACAAAAAAAGAATGAGATTTAAAAGTGATCTCATTCTTAGTGAAAATATTAATCTAAATGGCTAGCTACGTATTTGAATTTTCTATATTCGTAATTAATATTAAATCCAAGTTCGTTAAATCGTTCTACTAATGTATTATTTTTACTACGTATCTTGAAATATATTTTACTTACGTCATAATGCGTAAATGCATAATGTAATGCATGTGATAATAAATCAAAGGCGATTCCCATTAATCTGTAGTCACTGTGCGATGAAAAGTATTTTATTTCAGCATTACGATTTTCTTCGAATACTTGTAAATATAAATAACCTTTCAATAAACCCTCTGACATGAAAATAAAGAGGCGATTATTTTTATTTAAAGACTCAATAATTTCATCAGCTGTCATGACATCGTGCTTAAATGTTCGTTGATGCAATTTAGCAAATGCACGATAATAAGCCGGTTTATATTCTGTAATGTTTTGCGCGTGTTCAATCTCACCGATATCTTGAGTTGTAATCAGATGATAGTCTGTAAAACTATAAGACGCTTGTATTTGTTTCATGAATTTACTATAATTTTGTTCATTTTCTTCAAATGAAAAATTAAAATTCGCCGTATTTGGTTTGCTTTCTGCGAGAGCATTGAATAAATCTTTATATATTTGAATATCTGGCGATGTATTTTTCTTTATAAACGGCCCAAGTACTTTGTATTTATTTTCCTCATACTTAAAAGCCATTATAAGCATCGTGATTTGATTAGACGCATCAATATAAGCGAATACTCCTGGATCTATAATTGCATCTTCAATTTTAGATTTAATTGCATCTCTTGCTTGAGGGAGTTTATATAAATAAGAAGACGAGTGATAATCGGCATCATTTATAAAACTTTTAATTTGGTCATAATCATTTATTTTGATAGTTTTCATATAGCTACCTCCGTCAGATGAACTATTTCCTTAATTATAAGAACTTTTTAGGATAAATGGAAGTTATGATGTAATATATACGTGTTACAATTAGAAAAGATATCGATTTTTGAAAGGACGTTATTATGAAATCACTGATAATCGCTGAAAAACCTTCAGTTGGAAGAGACATAGCAAATAGCTTAAATATAAACGAAAAACGTAATGGCTATTTTGAAAATAATAAATATATTGTGACTTGGGCACTTGGTCATTTAGTTACTAATGCAACACCAGAACAATATGATGCAAAATATAAAGAATGGAAATTAGATGTTTTACCTATTATACCAAATAAAATGAAAACTGTTGTTATATCTAAAACAAGAAAACAATTTTCAATAATTCAGTCTTTAATAAATAATAATAAAGTAAGTGACATTATTATCGCAACAGATGCAGGTAGAGAAGGGGAGCTTGTTGCGCGATTAATATTAGATAAAGCACATAATAAAAAGCCGATTAAACGTTTATGGATTAGTTCGGTTACAACAAAAGCAATCAAAGCGGGTTTTAATAAATTACAAGACGGACGTAAATATAATCATTTATATCAAGCTGCACTTGCACGAAGTGAAGCTGATTGGATTGTAGGTATCAATGCAACAAGAGCGTTAACAACAAAATATGATGCACAGCTATCATTAGGTCGTGTTCAAACCCCAACAATACAACTTGTACAAATGAGACAAAATGAAATAAATCAATTTAAACCAGAAACTTATTATACAATGTCTATCAGAGCAAATGGATTAACACTCCATTCTGTTAAACCACAATCTCACAAAGATAAAAATGTATTCGAAGATATAAAGAAAAACGTGGTAGGTCAAACAGGCACAATTGAATCAATTAAGCGTGCTCACAAAAAATCTTACCCACATCAATTATTCAGTTTAACAGATTTACAACAAGAGGCTTATAGACGTTTTCATATAGGTCCAAAAGAAACATTAAATACATTACAAGCTCTTTATGAGAGACATAAAGTTGTTACCTATCCAAGAACTGATTCTAATTATTTAACAGATGATATGGTAGACACGCTAAAAGATAGATTGAGAGCAATTATGGGAACATCGTTAAAAGATGTTGCGAAACAGCAAATGACTCAGACATTTTCACCAAAACAACGATTCATCAATAACAATAAAGTATCGGACCATCACGCGATTATACCGACTGAAGTACGTCCAGATTTGGATGCATTGAGTCCGCGTGAAAGTAAATTGTATATGTTAATTGCAGAAAGGTTCCTTGAAAACTTAATGCCAGCACATGAATATGAAGCTTTATCGATGGAAGTAAGAGTTAAAGACGCAGTATTTCTATTTAAAGATAAAGTGACTACTAAATTGGGCTATAAAGCAATAGCAAATGACAACACAAAATCTGTAGAACTTATAGATGGTTTAAAACAAGGTGGTAGCATCAAAGTTGATCAAGTTTCTATAGAAGAACATGAAACAACACCACCAGCGTATTTTAATGAAGGAACATTATTAAAAGCGATGGAAAGTCCGCAGAAATTCTTTAATTTAAATGATAAAAAACATCAAAATACATTAAAAGAAACTGGTGGAATTGGCACTGTTGCTACAAGAGCTGATATCATTGAAAAGTTATTTAATATGAATGCAATCGAAGTGAGAGATAGTAAAATCAAAGTAACTTCAAAAGGAAAGCAGATACTTGAATTAGCACCACAACAATTAACTTCTCCATTACTGACAGCTGAATGGGAAGAAAAACTATCACTTATAGAACAAGGTAAATATGATTCACATAAATTTATATCTGAGATGAAACAATTTACGAATGATGTAGTCAACGAAATCAAAGACAATGAAAAAAAATATAAACATGATAATTTAACAGCAACAGAATGCCCAACTTGCGGTAAATTTATGATCAAAGTTAAAACAAAAAATGGACAAATGCTTGTTTGTCAGGACCCAAGTTGCAAAACAAAGAAAAATGTACAGAGAAAAACAAACGCCAGATGCCCAAATTGTCTTAAAAAGATGACATTATTTGGCAGAGGAAAAGAAGCTGTTTATCGTTGCTCATGTGGTCATACGGAAACACAAGCTCAAATGGATAAACGTCACAAGCATAAAAAATCAGATAAAGTAAATAAGAAAGACATGAAGAAATATATGAATCAAAAAGAAACAATCGAGAATAACCCGTTCCAAGATGCTTTAAAAGGACTAAAGTTCTAGTTTTATTGAATATAACGCAAAACTTAATTAACAAAGTTCGTGTTTGCTATTGTAAAATACTACAAATGGTATTAAAATATTAAGGTATTTTCAAAAAAAGGAGAACTAACCGTGAAAAAGTATTTCAAGTTTGATAAGCATGGCACAAACTATAAGAAAGAGATACTTGGTGGGCTTACAACTTTCTTGTCAATGGCATACATTTTAGCTGTTAACCCTCAAGTACTAAGTTTAGCTGGTGTGAATGGTGTTTCTGATGATATGAAGATGGACCAAGGCGCAATTTTTGTAGCTACAGCACTTGCAGCGTTTGTTGGTTCGCTATTTATGGGACTAATAGCTAGGTATCCAATTGCACTAGCTCCAGGAATGGGATTAAATGCATTTTTCGCATTTACAGTAGTATTAACGATGGGTATTCCATGGCAAATTGGTTTGACAGGTGTTCTATTTTCCGGCATTGTCTTTGCAATACTTACAATGACAGGTTTGCGGGAAACGATAATTAATGCTATTCCTTACCAGATGAAAATGGCAGTTTCTGCTGGTATTGGATTATTTATAACATTTGTAGGTTTACAAAGTTCGGGAATAATAGTTAAAGATAAATCAACATTAGTGACATTAGGACATATCACAGATGGACCAGTATTATTAACTATTATTGGTATTATTGTAACGGTGATATTATATGCAGTTCGAGTACCAGGCGCTATATTTATAGGAATGGTTATTACTTCTGTTTTGGGAATGATTACTGGTTTAATTCATGCGCCAAGTGGTATTATTGGTCATGTACCAAGTATCGAACCAACATTTGGTGCAGCATTTGAAGCGTTTAAAGATCCAAGTCAATTATTAACTGTCCAATTTTTAATTGTTATTTTGACTTTCTTATTTATAGATTTCTTTGACACGGCTGGTACATTAGTCGCGGTTGCATCTCAAGCTGGTATTATGAAGGATAATAAATTGCCACGTGCAGGTCGTGCATTATTTTCTGATTCTTTAGCTACCATTGTCGGTGCAATATTTGGTACAACAACCACTACATCATATATTGAATCGACTTCAGGAGTAGCGGTAGGCGCGAGAACGGGATTTGCCAGCATTGTAACAGGATTTTGTTTCTTGTTGGCTATATTCTTTAGCCCGCTAATGGAAATAGTTACAAGTGCAGTTACGACACCAGCGTTAGTGGTCGTAGGTGTATTAATGGCAGCGAATTTTGCTGAAATAGATTGGAAAAAATTTGAAGTAGCAGTACCAGCATTTGTTACAATTATTATGATGCCTTTATCTTATTCTATTGCAACAGGTATTGCATGTGGCTTCATCTTCTATCCAATTACAATGTTAATTTCTAAAAGACACAAAGAAGTACATCCTATTATGTATGGATTAATGGTATTATTCATTTTATACTTTATATTCGTTCATGGTTAATTATTAAATAGTATGGGTTTAAATTGTAAAAGCAATCTAATTTCTGTACAAAGAAAAACTCCCTAAGACATCACAGATGTCTTAGGGTGTTTTCTAGTTTCTTCATTATATAGAATTTTGATCCTATTTGAACTAATTATTTATAATGTGAAGAGATAGCTTCTAATATAGCAGTAATGTACTTTTAGAAAATTATTTATCTTCATCTTTATATTGGGTGTATACAACTTTTGCATTTTTATTGGGTACATAAATGGGTGTTGATAACAATATAAATATAAAAAATAATAATAAAAAGAATAAAATCCAGTGAATAATCATACCTAATACAGGAATAAAAGCAATAACCGTTCCAATAATACCTAACAGTGGAATTATGGACATAGGTCGAATGCTGTTTTGTTTATCTACTATTAATATTATCATTATAATTAAATATAATACGATATTAATAAGTAACGGTTGCCAACCAAAGCTTAAAATTATACTTCCCCCAAGAAATGGAATACCATAAACAAATTCTGCAATAATTAATAGTAAACTTATAACAAGTAAAATCGTTCTAATCCCATGTTTCATTATAAAATAGTCACCACCTAACAATGATATTATAAAACATAATAAACCATATATATAATAAAAAGGTTAAGTATCACATTGGATAGAATTAAAAAAATGAAAAAATTTACGAAATAGGTTGAACTGTCAATACAATTAAAGTACAATAACAAAGTATGTGTTAGACAAAAAGTTGAAAAACTTTTATGAAAAAGCTTGATAAATCACGATTTTTCATGTAACATATCTAATGTTGGACTTTAAGAACACGCGATGAAGCGAAAGGTTACTGACACACCCGGCCGCTTTGCCATGGCGCTGTGTGAGATAGTTTTCGTGGAGAAGTCTATCACTTAAATGTAGACGAATAAGGAGGGAAAATTATGGCAAAACAAAAAATCAGAATCAGATTAAAAGCTTATGATCACAGAGTAATCGATCAATCAGCAGAGAAAATTGTTGAAACTGCAAAACGTTCTGGTGCAGATGTTTCTGGACCAATTCCGTTACCAACTGAGAAATCAGTTTACACGATCATTCGTGCCGTGCATAAGTATAAAGATTCACGTGAACAATTCGAACAACGTACACATAAACGTTTAATTGATATTGTTAACCCAACACCAAAAACAGTTGATGCACTTATGGGCTTAAACTTACCATCTGGTGTAGACATCGAAATCAAATTATAATAGAAAATTTAGGAGGTGGACTTTCGATGACCAAAGGAATCTTAGGAAGAAAAATCGGGATGACACAAGTTTTCGGAGAAAACGGTGATTTAATCCCTGTAACAGTAGTAGAAGCAAGCCAAAACGTTGTATTACAAAAGAAAACTGAAGAAGTTGACGGTTACAACGCAATTCAAGTAGGCTATGAAGATAAAAAAGCTTACAAAAAAGATAGCAGAACAAGTAAATATGCTAACAAACCAGCTGAAGGACATGCTAAAAAAGCAGGCACAGCACCTAAGCGCTTCATTCGTGAATTCAAAAACGTTAACGTTGATGAATACGAAGTAGGTCAAGAAGTCTCAGTTGATACATTTGAAGCTGGCGACGTAATTGATGTAACAGGCGTTTCAAAAGGTAAAGGTTTCCAAGGTGCCATTAAACGTCATAATCAAGCACGTGGACCAATGTCTCACGGTTCTCATTTCCACAGAGCACCTGGTTCAGTAGGTATGGCGTCAGATGCTTCAAGAGTCTTTAAAGGACAAAAAATGCCTGGACGTATGGGTGGTAATACTGTAACAGTTCAAAACTTAGAAGTAGTTCAAGTTGACGCTGAAAACAATGTTATTTTAGTAAAAGGTAACGTACCTGGAGCTAAAAAAGGTCTTTTAGAAATCACTTCATCAATTAAAGGTAATAAATAATAAAAGCGAAAGGAGGAAAATGCATAATGGCTAATTATGATGTATTAAAAGTAGACGGATCTAAAGCAGGTTCAGTTGAATTAAATGATTCAGTATTTGCAATCGAACCAAATAATGATGTTCTTTTTGAAGCAATTAACTTACAACGTGCTTCATTACGCCAAGGTACACATGCTGTTAAGAATCGTTCAGCAGTACGTGGTGGTGGACGCAAACCATGGAGACAAAAAGGTACAGGACGTGCGCGTCAAGGTACAATCCGTGCTCCACAATGGCGTGGTGGTGGTATCGTATTCGGACCAACACCAAGAAGTTATGCTTACAAAATGCCTAAGAAAATGCGCCGTTTAGCATTACGCTCAGCATTATCTTTCAAAGTTCAAGAAAGCAACTTAACTGTTGTTGATTCATTTAACTTAGAAGCTCCAAAAACAAAAGAATTCAAATCAATTCTTTCTAATTTAGAACAACCTAAAAAAGTTTTAGTAGTTACTGAATCTGAAGATGTAAATGTTGAATTATCAGCACGTAACATCCCTGGTTTACAAGTTACTACTGCTCAAGGTTTAAACGTTCTAGATATCACAAGCGCTGACAGTGTATTAATTACAGAAACAGCTGCTAAAAAAGTTGAGGAGGTGCTCGGATAATGGAAGCAAGAGACGTTCTTAAGCGCCCCGTAATCACTGAGAAATCTTCAGTAGCTATGGCAGAAGATAAATACACATTTGATGTAGATACTCGTGCAAACAAAACACAAGTTAAAATCGCAGTTGAAGAAATCTTTGATGTAAAAGTTGATAAAGTAAATATCATTAACTATAAACCAAAGAAAAAACGTATGGGCCGTTACCAAGGCTATACAAACAAACGACGCGTAGCAATTGTTAAATTAAAAGAAGGATCAATCGATCTATTCAACTAAAAAAAATTACCAATAAGGAGGTAAACGACAATGGCTCTAAAAAAATATAAGCCAATTACTAATGGTCGTCGTAATATGACTTCTTTAGATTTCGCTGAAATCACTAAAACGACTCCTGAAAAGTCATTATTACAACCGCTACCGAAAAAAGCGGGACGAAATAACCAAGGTAAATTGACAGTTCGCCATCATGGTGGAGGACATAAACGTCAATACCGTGTTATTGACTTCAAACGTAATAAAGATGGTATCAACGCTAAAGTTGATTCAATCCAATATGATCCAAACCGTTCAGCAAACATCGCTTTACTTGTTTACGCTGATGGAGAAAAACGCTATATCATTGCTCCAAAGAACTTACAAGTAGGTCAAGTTCTTGAAAGTGGAGAAAATGCTGACATTAAAGTAGGTAATGCATTGCCATTACAATTCATTCCAGTAGGTACAGTTGTTCACAATATCGAATTGAAACCTGGTAAAGGTGGACAAATCGCTCGTTCAGCTGGTGCTAGTGCACAAGTACTTGGTAAAGAAGGTAAATACGTTTTAATCAGATTACGTTCTGGTGAAGTACGTATGATTCTTTCAACTTGCCGTGCTACTATTGGTCAAGTTGGTAATATCCAACACGAATTAGTTAACGTTGGTAAAGCAGGTCGTTCTAGATGGAAAGGCATCCGCCCAACAGTTCGTGGTTCTGTAATGAACCCTAACGATCACCCACACGGTGGTGGTGAAGGTCGTGCTCCTATCGGTAGACCATCTCCAATGTCACCATGGGGTAAACCTACGCTTGGTAAGAAAACTCGTCGTGGTAAAAAATCATCTGACAAGCTTATCGTTCGTGGACGTAAGAAAAAATAAAAATAACTTATTTGGGTGTGCGGCGTAATCGCTGCACGCACACAATAAGAAGGGAGGCGCCACTATGGCTCGTAGTATTAAAAAAGGACCTTTCGTTGATGATCATCTTATGAAAAAAGTAGAAGCTCAAAGCGAAAGCGAGAAAAAACAAGTGATCAAAACTTGGTCACGTCGTTCAACGATTTTCCCAGATTTCATAGGTCATACATTCGCAGTATACGATGGACGTAAACACGTACCTGTATTCGTAACTGAAGATATGGTTGGACATAAATTAGGAGAATTTGCACCTACACGTACATTTAAAGGTCACGTAGCTGACGACAAAAAAACTAGAAGATAATTTCTAACAAGTAGAGGAGGAAATCCGAATGGAAGCAAAAGCGGTTGCTAAAACAATAAGAATCGCACCTCGTAAAGTTAGATTAGTATTAGATCTAATTAGAGGCAAGAGCGCTGGTGAAGCGATTGCGATTTTAAAATTAAAAAACAAAGCTTCATCACCTGTAGTAGAAAAATTATTAATGTCCGCTCTAGCTAATGCTGAACATAACTATGACATGAACACTGATGAGTTAATAGTTAAAGAAGCTTACGCTAATGAAGGACCAACATTAAAACGTTTCCGTCCACGTGCACAAGGTCGTGCAAGTGCGATTAACAAACGTACAAGCCACATTACAATCGTCGTAAGTGACGGTAAAGAAGAAGCTAAAGAAGCTTAATCAATTTTTAAGGAGGGAACACTGTGGGTCAAAAAATTAATCCAATCGGACTTCGTGTTGGTGTAATCCGTGATTGGGAAGCTAAATGGTATGCAGAAAAAGACTTCGCATCATTATTACACGAAGATTTAAAAATCCGTAAGTTTATTGATAACGCATTAAAAGAAGCATCAGTTTCTCACGTAGATATCGAACGTGCTGCGAATCGTATCAACATCGCTATTCATACTGGTAAACCAGGTATGGTAATCGGTAAAGGCGGTTCAGAAATTGAGAAATTACGTAACAAATTAAACTCATTAACAAACAAAAAAGTACACATCAACGTAATCGAAATCAAAAAAGTTGATTTAGATGCTAAATTAGTTGCAGAAAACATTGCACGTCAATTAGAAAACCGTGCATCATTCCGTCGTGTACAAAAACAAGCTATTACAAGAGCAATGAAACTTGGAGCTAAAGGTATTAAGACTCAAGTATCAGGCCGTTTAGGCGGAGCTGACATCGCTCGTGCTGAACAATATTCAGAAGGAACTGTTCCACTTCATACATTACGTGCTGACATTGGTTATGCACATGCAGAAGCTGACACTACTTACGGTAAATTAGGTGTCAAAGTATGGATTTATCGTGGAGAAGTTCTTCCTACTAAGAACACTAGTGAAGGAGGAAAATAATAATGTTACTACCAAAACGTGTAAAATATCGTCGTCAACATCGTCCTAAAACAACTGGTCGTTCAAAAGGCGGTAACTATGTAACATTTGGTGAGTATGGTTTACAAGCAACTACAACTTCTTGGATCACATCTCGTCAAATCGAATCAGCTCGTATTGCAATGACACGTTACATGAAACGTGGCGGGAAAGTTTGGATCAAAATCTTCCCACATACGCCTTACACTAAAAAACCTTTAGAAGTACGTATGGGTGCTGGTAAAGGTGCAGTTGAAGGCTGGATTGCAGTAGCAAAACCAGGTAGAATTTTATTTGAAATCGCAGGCGTTAACGAAGAAGTTGCGCGTGAAGCATTACGTTTAGCAAGTCACAAACTTCCAGTTAAAACTAAGTTTGTAAAACGTGAAGAATTGGGTGGTGAAACAAATGAAAGCTAAGGAAATTAGAGACTTAACCACTTCAGAAATCGAAGAACAAATCAAATCTTCAAAAGAAGAGCTTTTTAACCTACGCTTTCAGTTAGCTACAGGTCAATTAGAAGAGACTGCACGTATTCGCACAGTAAGAAAAACGATTGCACGTCTAAAAACTGTTGCTCGTGAAAGAGAAATTGAACAAGGTAAAGCGAATCAATAATTAATTGAAAGAGGAGGTTACAAAAGTGAGCGAAAGAAATGATCGTAAAGTTTATGTAGGTAGAGTCGTTTCCGATAAAATGGACAAAACTGTAACTGTACTTGTTGAAACATACAAAACGCACAAATTATATGGTAAACGAGTAAAATACTCTAAAAAATACAAAACTCATGATGAAAACAACTCAGCTAAATTAGGGGACATCGTTAAGATTGCAGAAACACGTCCTTTATCAGCAACTAAACGTTTCCGTTTGGTAGAAATTGTTGAAGAATCAGTTATTATTTAAGAAATAGTGAAGATAAAGGAGGTTTAACTCATGATCCAACAAGAAACACGTTTGAAAGTAGCAGACAACTCTGGTGCACGTGAAGTTCTTACAATCAAAGTATTAGGTGGATCTGGTCGTAAAACAGCGAATATTGGTGACGTAATCGTAGTTACTGTTAAAAATGCTACACCAGGTGGCGTTGTCAAAAAAGGTGAAGTAGTTAAAGCTGTTGTTGTACGTACTAAATCAGGCGTACGTCGTAACGACGGTTCATATATCAAATTTGATGAAAATGCATGTGTCATCATTCGTGACGACAAAGGCCCACGTGGTACTCGTATTTTTGGACCGGTTGCTCGTGAATTACGTGAAGGCAACTTCATGAAGATTGTATCATTAGCTCCAGAAGTACTTTAATAAATCATTTATAAATATATAAATTTAAGGAGGTGCCACGCATGCATATCAAAAAAGGTGACAACGTAAAAGTTATCGCAGGTAAAGACAAAGGTAAAGAAGGTAAAGTTGTTTCAACTGAACCTAAAAAAGACCGTGTCGTTGTGGAAGGTGTTAATGTTATTAAAAAACACCAAAAACCAACTCAATTTAATCCTGAAGGTGGAATCTTAGAAACAGAGGCAGCAATCCATGTTTCTAACGTACAATTATTAGACCCTAAAACGAATGAACCAACTCGCGTAGGTTACAAATTCGTAGATGGTAAAAAAGTTCGTATCGCTAAAAAATCTGGCGAAGAAATCAAATCTAATAATTAATAATTAATCGAAAGGAGGATCCACTGTGAACCGTTTAAAAGAAAAATATAGCTCTGAAGTTACTCAAAACTTAGTTAAACAATTTGACTATAGCTCAGTAATGGAAGTTCCAAAAATAGAAAAAATCGTTGTAAATATGGGTGTTGGTGATGCTGTTCAAAACTCTAAAGTATTAGATGATGCTGTAGAAGAATTAGAAGCAATCACTGGTCAAAAAGCACTTGTTACAAAAGCTAAAAAATCAGTTGCAACATTCCGTTTACGTGAAGGTATGCCAATCGGTGCGAAAGTAACACTTCGCGGAGAAAGAATGTATGATTTCTTAGATAAACTAATCTCTGTTTCATTACCACGTGTACGTGATTTCCGTGGAATATCTAAAAAAGCATTCGACGGTAGAGGTAACTATACACTAGGTGTTAAAGAACAATTGATTTTCCCTGAAATCGACTATGACCGAGTAAATAAAGTTAGAGGAATGGATATCGTTATCGTAACGACTGCTAACACTGACGAGGAAGCTCGTGAATTGTTATCACAATTCGGTATGCCATTTCAAAAATAATCTCTAAAGGAGGCTAATTAAGTGGCTAAAACTTCAATGGTTGCTAAGCAACAAAAAAAACAAAAGTTCCAAGTACGTGAATATACACGTTGTGAACGTTGTGGACGTCCACATTCAGTTTACCGTAAATTCAAATTATGCCGTATTTGTTTCCGTGAATTAGCTTATAAAGGCCAAATCCCTGGCGTTCGTAAAGCTAGCTGGTAATATATAAAAGTCTGAAAGGAGGCAACAATCAATGACAATCAACGATCCAATTGCAGATATGCTAACTCGTGTAAGAAACGCAAACATGGTGCGTCACGATAAATTAGAATTACCTGCATCAAACATTAAAAAAGAAATTGCTGAAATTTTAAAGAGTGAAGGTTTCATTAAAAACGTAGAATACGTTGAAGACGATAAACAAGGTGTAATTCGTTTATTCCTTAAATATGGTCAAAGCAACGAACGCGTTATCACTGGATTGAAACGTATTTCTAAACCAGGTTTACGTGTTTATGCTAAAGCAAACGAAGTACCAAAAGTACTTAACGGTTTAGGTATTGCGTTAGTATCAACTTCAGAAGGTGTTATCACTGACAAAGAAGCAAGAAAACGTAATGTTGGCGGAGAAATCTTAGCTTACGTTTGGTAATAATAAATAAGGAGGTGCGATAACATGAGTCGTGTTGGTAAAAAAATTATTGACATCCCTAGCGACGTAACAGTAACTATTGAAGGAAATTCAATTACTGTTAAAGGTGCTAAAGGCGAATTATCAAGAACATTTAACGAAAGAATGACATATAAACAAGACGAAAGTACATTAGAAGTTGTAAGACCTACTGATTCTAAAGATGATAGAACAGTGCATGGTACAACTCGTGCTTTAATCAGTAATATGATACAAGGCGTATCTGAAGGATACCAAAAAACACTTGAACTAGTTGGTGTTGGTTACCGTGCTCAAATGCAAGGTAATGACTTAATACTTAACGTTGGTTACTCTCACCCTGTTGAGATGAAAGCTGATGAAGGTATTACTTTCTCTGTTGAGAAAAACACAACAGTTACAGTAGCTGGTATTTCTAAAGAACAAGTTGGAGCAATCGCTTCAAACATCCGTTCAGTAAGACCTCCAGAGCCTTATAAAGGTAAAGGAATTCGTTACCAAGGTGAATACGTTCGCCGTAAAGAAGGTAAAACTGGTAAATAATAAATAACTTTCAAAAGAAAGGAGTAATAAAATGATCAGCAAAATTGATAAAAACAAAGTGCGTTTAAAAAGACATGCACGTGTCCGTACTAAATTATCTGGCACAGCTGAAAAACCTCGTTTAAACATTTATCGTTCAAACAAGCATATCTATGCTCAAGTAATCGATGATGTAAACGGCCAAACATTAGCTCAAGCTTCTACACAAGATAAAGACTTAGCTAGTGAAAATGGATCAAAAGTTGAATTGTCAGCTAAAGTCGGCGAAACTGTAGCAAAAAGAGCTATCGAAAAAGGCGTTAAAACAATCGTATTTGACCGTGGAGGATATTTATACCATGGCCGTGTTAAAGCCTTAGCAGATGCAGCTCGTGAAAATGGTTTAGAATTTTAATTTAAAGGAGGGACATTTACATGGCTCGTAGAGAAGAAGAAGCGAAAGAATTTGAAGAACGCGTAGTAACGATTAATCGTGTTGCAAAAGTTGTAAAAGGTGGTCGTCGTTTCCGTTTCACTGCTTTAGTAGTAGTTGGAGATAAAAATGGTCGCGTCGGATTCGGTACTGGTAAAGCACAAGAGGTACCTGAAGCAATCAAAAAAGCTGTAGAAGCAGCTAAAAAAGATTTAGTTGTAGTTCCACGTGTTGAAGGTACTACACCTCACACTATCACTGGACGATTCAGTTCAGGAAGCGTATTTATGAAACCAGCTGCACCTGGTACTGGTGTTATTGCAGGTGGCCCTGTTCGTGCCGTATTAGAATTAGCTGGTATCACTGATATCTTAAGTAAATCTCTAGGTTCAAATACGCCAATCAACATGGTTCGTGCTACAATCAATGGATTAAAAAACCTTAAAAATGCTGAAGAAGTTGCGAAATTACGTGGCAAATCAGTAGAAGAATTATACAATTAAGGAGGGAAAATAAGTTATGGCTAAATTACAAATTACCCTCACTCGTAGTGTTATAGGTCGTCCAGAAACACAACGTAAAACTGTTGAAGCTTTAGGTTTGAAAAAAACAAACTCTTCAGTAGTTGTTGAAGATAACCCTGCTATTCGTGGGCAAATCAACAAAGTAAGTCACTTAGTGACAGTAGAAGAAAAATAATTAAGGAGGTGCCGAAATGAAATTACATGAGTTAAAACCAGCAGAAGGTTCTCGTAAAGTTCGTAACCGCGTAGGTCGTGGTGCAGCTACAGGTAATGGTAAAACAAGTGGTCGTGGACAAAAAGGTCAAAAAGCTCGTTCAGGTGGAAGTGTAAGACCAGGTTTCGAAGGTGGTCAATTACCATTATTCCGTCGTTTACCAAAACGAGGTTTTACTAACATTAACCGTAAAGAATATGCTATTGTTAACTTAGACCAACTTAATAAATTTGAGGATGGTACTGAAGTAACTCCTGCTTTATTAGTAGAATCTGGTGTAGTTAAGAGTGAAAAATCAGGTATTAAAATACTTGGTAAAGGTTCACTAGACAAAAAGTTAACAGTGAAAGCTCACAAATTCTCTGCAACTGCAGCAGAAGCTATCGAAGCTAAAGGTGGAGCACACGAGGTGATCTAATGTTAGAAACGCTTGTGAGCTTCTTTAAAACTAAAGAAGTTCGTAACAAGATCTTTTTTACACTCGCAATGTTAGTGATTTTTAAAATAGGTACTTATATTCCAGCACCTGGGGTTAACCCAGCTGCCTTTGACAGTCAACAAGGTTCTCAAGGTGTCACTGATTTGTTAAACACATTTGGTGGCGGAGCCTTGAAGAACTTTTCTATCTTTGCTATGGGTATAATGCCTTACATTACTGCGTCAATCGTTATGCAGTTATTACAAATGGATATTGTTCCGAAGTTTTCAGAGTGGGCGAAACAAGGTGATGCAGGTAGAAAGAAACTAAATAACGTCACACGTTATTTTGCGATTGTACTTGCTTTTATCCAATCAATAGGAATGGCTTTCCAATTTAATAATTATCTTAAAGGTCAATTGATCATGGATCAATCGATAATGAGTTATTTATTAATTGCTATTGTTTTAACAGCTGGAACAGCATTCTTAATTTGGTTAGGTGAACAAATAACTCAATTCGGTGTTGGTAATGGTATTTCAATAATTATCTTTGCAGGTATATTATCGTCAATACCTTCAGCATTAATTCAGTTCTATCAACAAGCATTTGTTGGACAAGATGATGTTACAATGGCTTGGTTGAAAGTAATTGGATTAATCGTTGGAATGATATTATTAACAGTTGGAGCGATTTACGTCTTACAAGCTGTTCGTAAAATTCCGATACAATATGCTAAAAAACAATCAACACAGCGTTTAGGTTCACAAGCAACTTATTTACCTTTAAAAGTTAACTCTGCAGGGGTAATACCAGTTATCTTTTCAATGGCGTTTTTCTTGTTACCAAGAACATTAACATTGTTCTTCCCTGATGCTAGTTGGGCTCAAAAAGTGGCAGACGTCGCTAACCCGTCAAATAATTATGGTATGGTTGTATATGTGATATTAATCATAGCATTTACTTATTTCTATGCATTTATTCAAGTTAATCCTGAAAAGATGGCAGACAACCTGAAGAAACAAGGAAGTTATGTCCCAGGCATTAGACCTGGCGAGCAAACTAAAAAATATATTACTAAAGTTCTATATCGTTTGACGTTTGTTGGTTCTATATTCTTAGCTGTTATTGCAATTCTTCCAATCATTGCTACAAAAGTAATGAGCTTACCGCAAACCATTCAAGTTGGTGGTACAAGTTTACTAATTGTAATTGGTGTTGCAATTGAAACAATGAAGAGTCTTGAAGCACAAGTAAGTCAGAAAGATTATAAAGGCTTTGGTGGTAGATAAATTGTAGGAGGGCACTTATGAATATCATTTTAATGGGTTTACCTGGAGCAGGTAAAGGAACTCAAGCGAGTGAAATTGTAAAGAAATTCCCAATTCCACACATATCTACTGGCGACATGTTCAGAAAAGCGATTAAAGATGAAACTGATTTAGGTAAAGAAGCTAAATCATACATGGATCGTGGAGAATTAGTCCCTGATGAAGTTACTGTGGGTATCGTTAAAGAAAGAATTTCTGAAGACGATGCGAAAAAAGGGTTCTTGTTAGATGGCTTTCCTCGTACTATTGAACAAGCTGAAGCATTAAGTGAAATCATGCAAGAATTAGATAGAAAAATTGATGCTGTTATCAATATAGAGGTACCTGAAGAAGAACTAATGAACCGCCTTACTGGTCGTAGAATCTGTGAAAAATGCGGAACGACTTATCATCTTGTATTTAATCCTCCAAAAGTTGAGGGCATTTGTGATCTAGACGGTGGTAAATTATATCAACGTGAAGATGACAACCCAGAAACAGTTGCTAATCGTTTAAACGTCAATGTTAAGCAATCTAAACCTATCTTAGAATTCTATGATAATAAAGACGTATTGAAGAACATTGATGGCTCTAGAGATATTAATGTAGTTACTGAAGACGTTATTAATATTTTAGAGCAACTATAATCAAATTCAACTTTGTACGGTCTATGAAATGCCAAAAGTATAATTAAATAAGAGTGACAATGCGATTAAGTAATTCATTTTGATTTTGTTAAACTTATTAACAACACTAATAGACTCGTATGGTTAGAGTTGATTATTGACGATAACCAACTACCGCAAAAAGGGGGAAGTTAATAAATGGCTAAACAAGATGTAATTGAATTAGAAGGTACTGTATTAGATACTTTACCAAATGCAATGTTTAAAGTAGAATTAGAAAATGGTCATGAGATTCTTGCACACGTAAGTGGTAAAATCAGAATGAATTATATTCGTATTCTACCTGGCGACAAAGTAACAGTAGAAATGTCTCCGTATGATTTAACACGCGGAAGAATTACTTATCGTTATAAATAATCGTCACTCCATAATATAGGGAGGTATTAAAATGAAAGTAAGACCATCAGTAAAACCTATTTGCGAAAAATGTAAAGTCATTAAACGTAAAGGTAAAGTAATGGTAATCTGTAGCAATCCTAAGCACAAACAAAGACAAGGCTAATAAAGAGAGGTGTAAATAATTATGGCACGTATTGCAGGAGTAGATATTCCACGTGAAAAACGTATTGTTATCTCATTAACATATGTATACGGTATCGGTACAACTACAGCTAACAAAATTGTTGAGCAAGCTAATGTATCAGCAGATACTCGTACTAAAGATTTAACTGACGACGAATTAGGTCGTATCCGTGAAGTAGTAGACAGCTATAAAGTAGAAGGTGACTTACGTCGTGAGCAAAACTTAAACATCAAACGTTTAATGGAAATCTCATCATACCGTGGTATCCGTCACCGTCGTGGTTTACCAGTACGCGGACAAAAAACTAAAAACAATGCTCGTACTCGTAAAGGCCCAGTTAAAACTGTAGCTAACAAGAAAAAATAATAGGTAAAGGAGGCAAAATTTAAATGGCACGTAAACAAGTATCTCGTAAACGTAAAGTGAAAAAGAATATTGAAAACGGTGTGGCACACATTCGTTCAACATTCAATAATACAATCGTAACTATTACTGATGAATTTGGTAATGCTTTATCATGGTCATCAGCAGGTGCACTTGGATTCAAAGGATCAAAAAAATCAACACCATTTGCGGCTCAAATGGCTTCAGAAACAGCTTCAAAATCAGCTATGGAGCATGGTTTGAAATCTGTAGAAGTTACTGTTAAAGGTCCTGGTCCTGGTCGTGAATCAGCTATCCGTGCATTACAATCAGCTGGTTTAGAAGTAACTGCGATCCGTGACGTTACTCCAGTACCACATAATGGTTGTCGTCCACCAAAACGTCGTCGCGTTTAATTTTATTGTTATTGTCGCAGGTCACTGAGAAATACAGTACAAATCAAGTCGACGTAATCAAGGAGGATATTTGTAAATGATTGAAATCGAAAAACCTAGAATTGAAACAATTGAAATTAGTGATGATGCTAAATTCGGTAAGTTCGTTGTTGAACCACTAGAACGTGGCTACGGTACTACACTAGGAAACTCCTTACGTCGTATCCTACTATCTTCATTACCAGGTGCAGCCGTCAAGTACATTGAAATCGAAGGAGTATTACACGAGTTCTCAGCAATAGACAATGTGGTTGAAGATGTTTCAACAATCATTATGAACATCAAAAACTTAGCGTTAAAAATCTATTCAGAAGAAGATAAAACTTTAGAAATTGATGTAAAAGATGAAGGCGAAGTTACTGCAAGCGACATTACTCATGACAGTGATGTTGAAATTCTAAATCCTGAACTTAAAATTGCAACTGTATCTAAAGGTGGACATTTAAAAATCCGTCTTGTTGCTAACAAGGGTAGAGGTTACGCATTAGCAGAACAAAATAACACTAGTGATTTACCAATTGGTGTAATTCCAGTGGATTCACTTTATTCACCTGTTGAACGTGTAAACTATACAGTTGAGAATACACGTGTAGGTCAAAGTAGTGATTTTGATAAATTAACTTTGGATGTTTGGACTAATGGTTCAATCACACCACAAGAGTCTGTATCTTTAGCAGCAAAAATCTTAACAGAACACTTAAATATCTTTGTTGGATTGACTGATGAAGCACAAAATGCTGAAATCATGATTGAAAAAGAAGAAGATCAAAAAGAAAAAGTGCTTGAAATGTCAATTGAAGAATTAGACTTATCTGTTCGTTCTTATAATTGTTTAAAACGTGCTGGCATAAACTCTGTTCAAGAATTAGCTGATAAATCTGAAGCAGATATGATGAAAGTTCGTAACTTAGGACGTAAATCATTAGAAGAAGTTAAATATAAACTTGAAGACTTAGGTTTAGGCTTAAGAAAAGAAGATTAATATAAAGGAGGTTAACTCATGGGTTACAGAAAATTAGGTCGTACTTCTGATCAACGTAAAGCTATGTTACGCGACTTAGCTACTTCACTTATCGTTAGTGAGCGTGTTGAAACTACAGAAGCTCGTGCGAAAGAATTACGTAGTGTTGTTGAAAAATTAATCACTTTAGGTAAACGCGGAGATTTAGCTTCACGCCGTCAAGCAGCTAAAACTTTACGTAACGTTGAAATCCTAAATGAAGATGAAACTACGCAAACTGCACTTCAAAAATTATTTGGTGAAATTGCTGAACGTTATAACGAACGTCAAGGCGGTTACACTCGTATTCTTAAAGTAGGTCCTCGTCGCGGAGACGGTGCTGAATCAGTAATTATCGAATTAGTTTAATTTAAATATACGTACTACTATATATAAAGCAAATGAGTGCAACGATAATGTTTGCCACATACAAATATTGTCTAGCTCAGAGTACCCCATCAAACTTAATAAATTTTAAAGCGTGAACTCAAAAAATAAATGATGGGGTGCGCGCTTTTTTTGTTTAGTCCCCCTTAACTCTTTAGAGTTTAGGGGGACTTATGCAATTGCGAAGCAATAGCGAACCATAGAACCTTAACTCTTTAGAGTGAAAAAGGAATGCATGCACAATTTGCATGCATAAGAAGTACTTAGGGATTGGAGATTCCAATATTGTTATATGCAATATGTATCATTTTCATGTAAAATAGATGGAGTATATAAAATTTAAATGTTAAGGAGGCAATCGATATGGAATCACAGGATAATATTATTAAATTTAATCATGTATCTTTTAAATATAATAGTGATGAACCGCTCGCATTAAATGATGTATCCTTTGATATACCTAAAGGTAAATGGACATCGATTGTCGGTCACAATGGTTCTGGAAAATCTACGATTGCTAAATTGATGATAGGTATTCAAAAACCATTAGAGGGTGATATATATTTTGACCACCAACGTATGGAGCCTGAGCATTTGAATAATTTAAGAGAGCATATTGGCATTGTTTTTCAAAATCCGGAAAATCAATTTGTAGGTGCAACTGTAGAATACGATGTTGCATTTGGTTTAGAAAATCATGCAATAGAACATGATGTGATGCGTGAGATTGTTCCCAAAGTATTAAAGGATGTGGATATGTTAGATCGATTAGATTATGAGCCACAATCTTTATCTGGAGGTCAAAAGCAACGTGTCGCCATTGCTGGTGTTTTAGCACTGAATACCAAAGTAATTGTATTGGATGAAGCAACTTCAATGCTTGATCCAGCGGGTAGAACTGAATTGCTCAATTTAATAAGACATTTAAACATTGAAAAAGATGTAACGATTATATCAGTAACTCATGATTTATCAGAAGCCGCAGATTCGGATCAAATGATTGTATTAAATGAGGGTAGTATCTTTAAAATTGGTAAACCAAAAGAAGTATTTAGCCATGGAGAAGAACTAACTAAAATAGGACTCGATTTGCCATTTTCAATGAGAATGAACCAAATGTTAAGAGAAGAATCTGAGTATATCACTTATGAAGGGTTGTTAAGTGAACTATGACAGTTAATTTTAATAAAGTGAGTTATGTCTACCAAAAAGGAACTCCATTTGAACATCGTGCGCTTAGAGACATTGTGACCGAATTTGAGCAAGGTAAATATTATGCAATTATTGGTCAAACAGGTTCTGGAAAGTCAACTTTAATACAACATTTTAATGGCCTTTTAAAGCCCTCTCAAGGGACAATGTCTATTAATGATATAAAGATTACGCCAAAGACAAAAGATAAGTATTTGATGCCTTTACGTAAGCGTGTAGGTGTTGTATTTCAATTTCCTGAAGCACAACTATTTGAAGATACAGTTGAAAGAGAGATTTTATTTGGTCCTAACAATTTCAATATGCCACTTTCAGAAGTGAAAGAAAGAGCATTTCGATTGTTGTTAGAATTTGGCTTTAGTCGAGATGTGCTACAACAGTCCCCATTTCAGATGTCGGGCGGGCAGATGCGAAAGATTGCGATAACATCTATTTTGGCAATGAATCCAGATATTGTGATTCTTGATGAGCCTACTGCAGGTTTAGACCCAAAGAGTCAAAAACAAATTATGCAAATGATTAAAAATTTGCAAATGAGACACAACAAAACAATAATTTTAGTAACGCATGAAATGAATGATGTTGCACGTTATTCTGATGAAGTAAAGATTATGAGAGACGGACAAATCGTTGAATCATGCTCACCGAGAAAACTGTTTAGTAATTCAAATTATGTTGAGTCATTAAATTTGGATGTGCCAAATATCGTGAAATTACAACGTGATATTGAAGCAAAACATCAAATCAAATTTAATAAAGTATCTTTAACTGAAGACGAATTTGTAGAGATGTATAAGGAGTGGGCTCAAAATGAAAGATAAATTTATTATAGGCCGTTATCTTCCACTTGATACGTTGGTACATCGTTTAGACCCAAGAGCTAAATTAATTTTTGTAATGGTATTTATTATTTTGATATTTATGGCACATAGCTTTTCTACATATCTATGGTTATTACTATTAATTTTGATATTTGTACGTCTTTCTAGAATTAAGCTATGGTTTTTAGTTAAAGGTTTAACGCCAATTTGGATATTTTTAATTTTTACTTTTGCTATGCATCTCTTTTTGACTAAAGGTGGTACGCGCCTTATAGAAATTGGTTTTATTTCAATTGATACGCATGGGGTCTTAGAAGGTATTTACATCGTTTTAAGATTAATGTTTATCATTATGATATCTACAGTGATGACGTTAACTACGAGTCCTATCGATTTAACAGATGCTTTTGAAAAGTTATTAACACCATTAAAATGGATTAAAGTACCAGTTCATCAGCTCAGTATGATGATGTCTATTGCTTTACGATTTATACCAACTTTAATGAATGAATTAGACAAGATTATCTTATCGCAAAAATCGAGAGGATCTGAGATTAGTTCTGGAGGAATTGTAAATCGTATTAAGGCGTTTCTACCTTTATTAATACCATTGTTTGTTTCAGCTTTTCAAAGAGCTGAAGACTTAGCGATTGCTATGGAAGTGAGAGGTTATGACACAACAAAGCAACGTACTAGTTATAGAAGATTACACTGGCAATGGAAAGATACAGTAGT
This sequence comes from Staphylococcus sp. ACRSN, assembly GCF_022346615.1. Classification (GTDB taxonomy): domain Bacteria; phylum Bacillota; class Bacilli; order Staphylococcales; family Staphylococcaceae; genus Staphylococcus. The sequence goes on from NZ_JAKRNS010000002.1 coordinate 327,415, forward strand.
GTTATTACTGTTAATTCCAATTGCTATAATACTATTTGCATTGAAAATTTTAGGAGTGTAAAAGCATGCGTGTTTTGGTAAATATTTCATATCAAGGAAGCCAATTTTTAGGATTTCAAATTCAACAAAATGGTAGAACGGTACAGCAATTATTTGAAAAAATTCTAAAACGAATTCATAAACGCCATATAAGAATTCATGCAACAAGTAGAACTGATCGTGGCGTTCATGCACTCGAACAGTATTTTCATTTTGATACAGAGCTTCAAATCCCAACACATCAATGGAAATATGCAATGAACCGTGCCTTGCCAGATGATGTTTTAGTTAATGATGTACGTATAGTGAATGATCATTTTCATTGTCGATATGACTGTGTAGGAAAATCTTATCGCTATAAGATTTATCAATCTGAAACTAAAGATCCGTTTCAAAGTGGATTAAAAACACATATACCTGCAGATTTGGATATTGAAAAAATGAACAAAGCAGCACAATATTTTATAGGTACACATGATTTTACTGGTTTTTGTTCACAAAAAACAGAAACTGAAAGTAGAGTTCGTACTTTATTCGGTAGCAAAATAATTAAAACTACAGATGGTTTTGATTACGTTGTAACTGGTTCAGGTTTTCTTTATAATATGGTGAGAGTGTTAGTAGCATTTTTAATTGAAGTTGGGAAAGGCAAAAGGGAACCTGAAGAAATTCCACACCTTTTAGAAGCTAAGGATAGAAATAAAATTCCTTTCACCGCACCCCCGGAAGGGTTGTACTTAGAGCGCATCTATCTCACATTGGATGAACTCATTGAGACATATGAGGTTTAGCATGAAAATGCTATAAAATTTTTCTTTAGAAAATTCCTAATTTACATTGACAAAATGACTTAAAAATTATACGATTACTAACGGTATTGTTTTATATCACCCACGATAAGCCCCGGAATCTTATTGTGTCACAAGATATAGAAGCACGTAGAACAAAATTAATAAAATAAATGAAATTTATGATTTAAAAGTATACTACTATTAAACAAAAAATCTTGTTTATTTACTCTAGGAGGACAATATAATGCGTCAAACATTTATGGCAAATGAATCAAACATTGAGCGCAAATGGTATGTTATTGATGCTGAAGGTCAAACACTTGGTCGTTTATCATCAGAAGTAGCATCTATTTTACGCGGTAAAAATAAAGTAACTTATACACCACACGTTGATACTGGTGATTATGTAATCATCGTTAACGCTTCAAAAATTCATTTTACAGGTAATAAAGAACAAGATAAAGTTTATTACCGTCACTCAAACCACCCAGGCGGTATTAAATCAATCACTGCTGGTGAGTTAAAAGCATCAAACCCAGAACGTTTAATTGAAAACTCAATTAAAGGTATGTTACCAAGTACTCGTTTAGGCGAAAAACAAGGTAAAAAATTATTTGTATATGGTGGCGCTGAACATCCACACGCTGCACAACAACCAGAAAACTACGAGTTACGTGGTTAATTAAAAGGAGGAAATTACATTGGCACAAGTTGAATATAAAGGCACAGGCCGTCGTAAAAACTCAGTAGCACGTGTACGTTTAGTACCAGGTGAAGGTAACATTACAGTTAATGGCCGTGATGTACGTAGCTACTTACCATTCGAATCATTAATTTTAGATATAAACCAAGCTTTTGATGTTACAGAAACTAAAGGTAACTATGATGTATTAGTTAACGTTTCTGGCGGTGGATTCACTGGACAAGCTCAAGCAATCCGTCATGGTATTGCTCGTGCATTATTAGAAGCAGATCCTGAATACAGAGGTTCTTTAAAACGCGCTGGATTACTTACTCGTGACCCACGTATGAAAGAACGTAAAAAACCAGGTCTTAAAAAAGCACGTCGTTCTCCACAATTCTCAAAACGTTAATTGTTGGTTCATACGAACAACGATGTTTCCAGAAGCTCTCAACTTTGTTGGGGGCTTTTTTTGTAAACTTTTTTAATATGATATGTAGTTAGTTTAAATATTCTATATGAAAAGGGTAATCACAACATTCTCGGGTATGAAATAAATAGTGTATAGCATAATTATATACTAATATTTTTATAAGAGGTGTTTTAAAGTTGATATTGCAAAAAAATAGTATGTTTAGAAGATTATTTATATGTGGCTTTATTGTCATACTTATTATAATGTCACTATTATATTTGTTAACAACACATAACCAAGCTAAAGCTGAAGTACAAGAAGCTCAAAAAAAACCAGAGCCCACTTTCTATTTGCATGGCTATTCAGGCTCTGAAAAGTCAGAACGATACTTAGTAAATTCTGCAATTGATAAAGGTGTGACAGATAAGGTTATAAAGGCACATGTATCTTCAAATGGAGAAGTTACATTTGATGGAAAGTTTGATAAAAATGATCCACATCCTATTGTTCAAATTATATTAGAAGACAATAAAAATTGGGATTATAATAAAAATGCCGAATGGTTTAAGAATGTAATTACTGAAACAAATAATCAGATAAATTATAGTAAATTCAATATGGTTGCGCATTCCATGGGGAATTTAACATTAGGCTACTATATGTTAAATTATGGTGACGATAAATCATTACCAAAACTAAATAAACAAGTAAATACAGGTGCTCCATATAATGGTATTTTAGGTAGAAATGATGAACCTAATCAAGTGAAATTAGATGAAAATAGCAAGCCTGATAAAATGAAAAAAGAATATAAAGATTTACAACAGATGAAATATAACTATCCTAAAAAGTCAGTGGATGTGTTAAATGTTTATGGAGATCTACAAGACGGAACACATTCAGATGGAAAGGTGACAAATCAATCTTCATTATCTCTTAAATCTCTTTTAAATGGTTATGTAAATTCTTATAGAACATTTAAAGTAGAAGGGGAAAATGGGGAGCATAGTGCTTTACATGATTATAAAGTTGTCGCGGATGAAATTAATGCATTTATTTGGAATAAATAGCATAGAAGTTAAAATCAACGTAACTAACACATAGGTTACGTTGATTTTTTATTTTCTTTTGCAATAAGTTGAAGTAATTGTTTTCGATTTATTTCACCATAAACATGAGGTTGAATCATGATTTCATCAGCGCCATATAGTGATTCAATTTGTTGCAGTTGTTGGTATACATCATTAGGTGAACCTGAAATAACACGCTTTTTATTTTGCTTCATTTTATTTATTTCTCTATCTGATAAGTGTCTTTCTTTTACAAATTGTGGTGAAGCATAGAATTGCGGTTGGTCAATATAATTAATACGTAATAACCAAAAATGTAATGCTAACTCTAAATCATTAATAGTTTCTTGATTATCGGCGGTCACTACAAAGGTGGAAACAATCACATAACCTTGATTATTAGGATGTAATGCTTCAAACTGTTGCCGATAATGTGCAATTACATTTTTGATTTGATCAGTGGATTGTCCCATTAAAGCAATGACAAAAGGTAATCCTTTTTCCGCTGCAAGTGAGGCACTATTTTTACTCATTCCTAAAATGAACATTGGAGGTTTAGTTTCAACTATAGGCGTTACAGCGATATTTTTAAACCGATGATGTTCTGTGTCACCATTAAAATATTGAATTAAATCTTCAATTTGTGTTTCATAATCGGCGCGTTGTAATTTATGCTCGTTTAAAGCCTGATTTACATTTTTAAAACTAGGTGAATGACCAGTACCAATATTTACTCTTTCTGGATGACGTGCTTCCATGATTTTAAATTGCTCTGCGATTTTATAAGGACTATAATGTCCTAACATTACGCCACCGCTGCCAATTTGTATTGAACGAGTTTGTTCTAAGAGTGACATCATGACTATTTCAGGTGCACTTGAGGCCACTGAATATACTTGATGATGTTCTGCAACCCAATATCTTTCAAAGTTTAATTGTTCTGCTAATTGTACGAGTTCAATTGCATGGTTAAATGCTTCTGTAGCATTGCAATCTTGAAAGATGGGTACATAGTCCAAGATGCTCAGTTTCACGAGTTATCCCCCTTTATATCTGTTTTACAGCCACTAACTAATCCAGTAAATCATAACATGAACATAAAATAGATTATAAGCGATTTGATTGCTTGAGTTAGATAATCAATATAAAATAAATGAATGGAGGCTATAAAATGAAAACAGAAAGAATTGTATTAGCTAAAAGACCCGTAGGTTTACCTACAGATGAGGTTTTTCGATATGAAACTGTTGAAATAGATCAGCCAAGTGAAAGTGAGATTCAAGTTGAATCACTTTATATTTCAGTAGATCCTTATATGCGAGGTAGAATGAGTGATAGTGAATCTTATGTTCAACCATTCCAATTAGATGAAGCTCTAAACGGCCATGTGGTAGCACGAGTAACGGAGTCCAATCATAGTAAATTTACAAAAGGAGACATCGTCACAGGTGGATTACCTTGGCAAAAAGTTGCAAATATTCCAGGTGATAAGGTAATTAAAGTATCAAATACCGATGTACCACTTTATCTTTATTTAAGTGTCTTAGGTATGCCAGGGCAGACAGCTTATCATGGTTTACTTAAAATTGGTGAACCTAAAGAAGGTGAAACTGTAGTCGTATCTGCGGCATCAGGTGCTGTTGGTTCAGTAGTAGGTCAGATTGCTAAATTAAAAGGTGCTCATGTCATCGGCATAGCAGGTGGATCGGAAAAAACAACTTATTTAACTGAAACGCTAGGTTTTGATGTTGGACTAGATTATAAAGATGAAAATTTTGCTTCTGCATTAAGTGAAGCAGTGCCAAATGGTATCGATGTTTATTTTGAAAATGTTGGTGGTGAAATAGCAGATGAAGTATTTAAACATTTAAATCAATTTGCTAGAATTCCAGTTTGTGGTGCAATTTCTGGTTATAATGATACTGAAATTGAATATGGACCTCGAATTCAACCGACGTTAATTAAAGCTCAAGCACTTATGAAAGGGTTTGTGGTAGCAAATTACTCAGATGATTATAAACAAGCAAGTCAAGATTTGGCCCAATGGATTGCTGAAGATAAAATTAAAACTAAGACGACTGTTGAAGAAGGCTTTGAAAATTTACCACAAGCATTTCGCAATTTATTTACAGGTGATAATTTCGGTAAACAAGTAGTTAAGATTAAAGATTAACTAAACAATATTGAAGGAGTGCATGTAATGAGAGCAATTGGAGCGGATAATGCTTTTAATTTATCTGATGGTAATCAATTTTACGAATTTGAAGTAACATCAATGGAACCAAAGCAATACGAGTTATTGGTGAAAATAGATGCAATTAGTATAAATCCGGTGGACACTAAAATTAGACAATCATCGGTGACTCATGCACCACGTGTGTTAGGCTTTGATGCTGTAGGTGTCGTAGAAGCAATAGGTGACAAAGTTAAAAATTTCCAAGTTGGTGACGAGGTCTATTACTCTGGTTCACCAACTTATCAAGGTTCAAATCAGACACACCAACTTGTAGATAGTCGTCTGGTAGCAAGAAAACCCAAAAATTTAACTGCGATTGAAGCGGCAAGTATTCCACTCACTGGTTTAACGGCTTCAGAAACACTATTTGATGTATTCAATATTTCACATAACCCGGATGATAATAAAGGTAAGTCAATCTTAATTATCAATGGTGCAGGTGGTGTTGGAAGTATTGCAACGCAAATTGCTAAACAGCATGGCTTACATGTCATAACTACAGCATCTCGTGAAGAAACATATCAATGGTCCAAAGAGATGGGGGCAGAAATTGTCCTTAATCATAAAAATGATTTAAGTTCAGAATTTGAGAAATATGAAATATCAGAAGTAGATTATATATTTTGTACCTTTGATACAGATTATTATTTTGAGAAAATGATTGAATTAGTAAAACCACGAGGGAAAGTTGCTACAATAGTAGCATTTAAAGAAAATCAAGATCTGAATTTACTAAAAAATAAAAGTGTTACCTTTACACACGAATATATGTATACACGCCCTTTACATGAAACTGAAGATATGCAACGACATCAAGAGTTATTATTAGACATCACTGAAAAAATTGAATCTGGAAAGTATAAACCAACGAGCAATAAAGTGTTACATGGATTAACCGTGGAAAACTTATATGAGGCGCATAAATTACTTGAAAGTCATTCAATGATTGGCAAGTTGGTGATTGAAGTTTCAGATAAAACATAATTGATAATACAAATACCATCTACTTGACTAAAGTTTATAGTCAAGTAGATGGTATTTTTTTGAATGAAAATATAGTGACAGTAAGTTGCGCATAACAAATATCAGATAGGGTAATAAAATTATAGATTAAAAGGAGGGGAATCATTCAATGAATGGTAAGAAATTCACTATTGTATTTTGGTGCGCACTGACGATTTGTACACTATTTGTCGTTTATGGTGCAATCTTACCAAAGCAATTAGAAAAAGTAACACAGACAATTACAAATTTTATTGCTGTACACTTTGGTTGGTATTATCTATTACTTGTATTATTCATTTTAATTGTATGTATTTATTTACTTTTTTCAAGATTTGCAACGATCACGCTAGGCGATGAAAATGAAGAACCAGAATTTTCATTGAAATCGTGGTTTGCAATGTTATTCAGTGCTGGTATGGGAATTGGATTAGTTTTTTGGACTACTGCCGAACCAATCAGCCATGCGTTTACGTTAACGCCTTTACATAAAGCAGGTACACAAACTGCTATAAATGAAGCAATGCAATTTTCATTTTTCCATTGGGGAATTCACGCATGGGCAGTATATGGCATTGTTGGATTAGTATTTGCTTATTTTAATTTTCATAAAGGCTATCCAGGGTTAGTAAGTGCAACGTTAACACCAATTTTAGGTAGCAAAGCAATGCGAGGACCATTAGGTGGAGCAATAGATGTGTTAGCAATTATAGCAACTGTTACAGGTGTGGCAGCAACGCTTGGTTTTGGAGCATTACAAATAAATGAAGGTCTTAATTTTTTATTTAATATACCTTCTAGTTTTGGAACACAGGTGATTATCATTATTATTGCTACCATACTTTTTACATGGTCTGCCTGGTCAGGTATTGATAAGGGAATTAAAAGTTTAAGTAATATAAATATGCTACTTGCATTTATTGTTTTAATTACTTTATTTTGTGTTGGACCTACTTTAAGTATTTTAAATACTTTTACAAATTCATTAGGTGATTATATTGCTAATTTCTTTAAAATGAGTTTACGTATTCCTCAAAATGGAGGAGAAAAATATCAATGGTTACAACAATGGACAATATTTTATTGGGCATGGTGGATCTCATGGGCACCATTTGTAGGTATATTTATTGCGAGAGTTTCACGAGGTAGAACAATAAAGGAATTCATACTGGGTGTGTTATTTGTACCAGCTGTTGTATGTTTTTTATTTTTTGCAGTATTTGGCACTTCAGCGATTTACTTACAGCAACATAATATAGCTAATATTGCAAAAGAAGCTACTGAAACTGCAACCTTTAGTACATTACAACATTATCCTTTAGGCTTTATATTAAGTATAGTGACCTTAGTAGTAATTATGATTTTCTTTGTTACGTCTGCAGATTCGGCAACGTATGTTTTGGGCATGTTAAGTGCAAAAGGCAGTATAAATCCTACAGGTTTCATCAAAGTAAGTTGGGGTGTCATTTTAGCATTATTTGCAATGATAATGATCTATACAGGTGGTACACAGTCAATACAAAATTTATTAATTATTGCTGCATTGCCGTTTTCAATAGTAATAATTGTTATGATATTTTCACTGTTTAAAGCGATCTCTGAGGAAAAACCAAGAGGAAATCACTCATTTCATAGTAGTAAAACAAACGATTTGGCAGACAAAAAATGAAATTGAAAAAAGAGAATAGCTAATGATGTTATTAAAATATTTAGTGTGAACAAGTTTTATCATAGGCAATTAAAAATTAATATAATAAAATGTTTCTAATTAAAAATTAAGGGTATCTTTTTTGTATGACAAGTACATAAATACACAAGCATAGGAGGTGTCATACGAGGTGAAACGCATAAAGAATTTTATTTTAGGTCTGTTAATCGTAGTTATAGTAGGATTTTTATTATTCATGTTTATTAAAGATTCTCGCATTACGAAATATCAAGATTACTTCATGCAATTTAATTGGTTCGTACCGACATTAATTGGCTTAGCAGCACTACTATTATTAATAGGTCTAATCTTAGTATTTAGTTTGTTTAAACCTACGTATAGAAAACCTGGACTTTATAAAGATTTCGAAGATGGTCACATTTTTGTGACACGAAAAGCAGTTGAAAAATCAGCATACGATACGATTGTGAAGTATGATGAAGTTCGCCAACCTAATGTAATTGCTAAATTATATAATAAAAAGAAAAAATCGCATATTACATTGAAAGCAGATTTCTTTGTTCCAGGTGACGTGCAAGTTAAAACACTTACCGAACAAATTCGAAATGACATTAAAGAAAATGTTGAACATTTTACAGAATTACCAGTATCAAAATTAGAGGTTAATGTTAGAGATCAAAAAACCTCAGGCAAACGCGTGTTGTAAGGGAGGGTAATTATGGCTCAAAATAATAACCAAAATAGTCAAGATTCAACGCAACAAGTTATTGATTTCTTCAAAACTTTTAAATGGAGAATCATTGGATTTTTAGCATTTTTAATAATTGCTATTTTATTTTTAACTTTAGGTTTCTGGAGTACAATACTTATTATAATATTATGTTTGATTGGCGTAGGTATAGGGTATACCAAAGACCGTAAGCAAGATTTTTTAAATTTCTTAAATCGATGGAGTTAAAAATTTTTATAATGTGTTAGTGAATTGAAATACAAAAAACTTAAATAATAAAGGAGAATTTATTATGGCAGTAGATAACAATAAAGCAAAACAAGCATATGACAACCAAACAGGAGTTAACGAAAAAGAAAGAGAACAACAAAAAGAGCAACAACAACAAAACCAAGAACCTCAATTTTCAAATAAATTATCGTTTTCAGATGAAGTAGTAGAAAAAATTGCAGGTATTGCAGCACGTGAAGTGCACGGTATCTTAGAAATGAAAGGCGGCTTCGTTGACAATATTTCAAGTTCATTCGGTAGTAACAATAACGTTACTCAAGGTGTGAGTGTTGAAGTAGGCGAAAAACAAGCAGCTGTCGATTTAAAAGTAGTGTTAGAATATGGTGAGTCAGCTCCTAAAATTTTCCGTAAAGTAACGGACTTAGTTAAAGAACAAGTTAAATATATCACTGGTTTAGATGTTGTAGAAGTTAACATGCGAGTTGAAGATGTAATGACTAAGAAAGAATGGGCTCAAAAAAATGAAAAAAGTGAGAGTTCAAACAAAGAACAAAAAGGGTTACAATAAACTAAATTACTATTAGCTGAATGTTATTAACTGAAATTAATTATATTAAGCTATTTACTTAAAAAGATTCGATTGAAATTTACATTTCAATCGAATCTTTTTTGTTGATAATTTTTATTAACTGAATGTAACTATTTACCAATTAGCTAGTAATTCTATATCATTTTATTTTTTGTAAAGCGGGTTATTTACTTGTATATAAGTATAATAATCAGCTTCATCTTCAAGTCGCATTGTTGTTACGCATTTATAATCAATTTTCTCTGAGAAGATTATTTTTCTAAATTCAGCTATTCTGTTACGATCAGACATTGTATTTTCAATATCTGATAATTTTTCATCGATAATATCACTTATCATATGCCATATAGTTTGTTCTAAATCACTTGAGTCACTATGTTTTGCAACGTTAACTATTAACTCTCCAAGGTGGTTTTGAATGCTTGAATAGAAAACTTTATTAAATACTGTCTGTGATTTATCTGTTAATATTAGTGATTTTTCGTGGAAATCACTTGTGCTGTAACCTGCTTGATTTAAGAATGCTTCGTCAATTCGCAACCCTTCAAAATCCCTTACATACAATGTATTGAGTGAACCGTCTTTATTAAATGAAACGATTGAATTTTGCAAATGTGCTTCTAATGCAATGCCATATTTAACTAATAGCGGTATTGCTATATCGATAAGCGCCTGACTATATTGTTTAAACCATTCCAAACTGGCACTGTTAAAATTATCAATCTTATATGAAGTTGATAGTTTATTTATCAGCGAAATAATAGGTGTTTCTTTATTGTTTGGATAATGTGCGACCAAACTGGAAGGGATGATAGGTATTGATTGATCATCAATAATTTCATAGATATTTTTTCTAAATAAAGTGCCCAATTGTTCACTTCTCAATGTTTTGGCTTCCTCTGAATCACTTTGCTTATGGAAGTGGATACCAGCCAACTCATCAATAGTGTTGGCATTGATATTTTCGAATAATGAATCATTCCGTTTTATATCATTTAGTATTTTTGTCACTTTTGGACCATTAGTAGTAGTCTGTTCGGATAATGTTCTAATCTCTCCAGTAATGTGTACATTTGTTGATAATTTGATATGTGGTGACGTTACAGGAAATTTTGGCATAAGGGTTCTAAAAGATAATCCAGCAAAGTAGTTTAATTGATAATTAAGTGGGATTATTTCTTTAGTCTTAAGTTCATGAGCATAGTCATTAATGATTATTTCATTGAATTGCCAAGGATGAACAACCATTACATAATAATTATTTAACGCTTGAGAGCCAACAGATTCAATTGCTTTGTCATATAAACCATCAAACAATTTGAATACTGTTTCGTTAAATGTTTCAGTTAATGCGCTAATATTAGCAATATTTTTGTCAATTAATATAAATTTCATACCAATGGGTTGTGCAAATTCAGATGAATAGTTTATTGCGGTTTCAGGTGTCATACCTTTTCTTAGCTTTGCACCTGGATGAAGCGGGTGACCTTCAACAACGGCTTGTTCAGAACGTAAGTAGCTATCATTGTGTGTTTCAATCAAATCCCATAAAGGTGTGTATGTTTCAGATAATGTGTAATGCTGAAAACTTAATGCAATAGCCATATTTGCTGCACTGTTGTTAATATCCTCTAAAAATTGAGCACTTGCTGCATTATTTAATTCAGGTGCTTCTTTTAATATACATTCTAATATAGCGCTAGGATGTAAGACTCTTTCAAACATATCATTTTTTTTAAAATAAAAAGGCCCTGCTACATCAATGCGGTCAAAGGCATGATGTCCAGTTATTGGCGCTAATAATGAGCATGATGATGCAGGAAAATCAATGCTTAATATTTCTGAAGTTTCAATACTCAAATCATTATGTATTGAATGTGTAGCAATAATTTGACTGAAATCACGACTTTTCACTAGATTTTCTCTGTGTAAAGAAGTGATTAAACGTTGTGAGATTTTGTCTCTACTGTCTAATAGCACTGACTTAAAGTGAGTAGCCCAGTCATTATGTATTGTGCTTAAGTAATCAAAAGCATTTTGTTCATCAATAGTAAGATTCTCAATTAAGTTGTGTCTATTTCTTTTTAAATACATAAAAGCACCTCTAAAAAATTATTTTACAAAAGCATAAGATATTTGTATAATCTATAATAACGATAATGATAATTATTATCAATTAAAAAGTCGGGTGAAATTTCATGGCAAAGTATTTTTTTCCAAGCTCTTTCTTATTGTTTTTAGGAAATTGGATTGGACAAATTACATTAAACTGGTATGTATTTAGCATTTATCATAATGCAATTTACCTAGGTTTAATTAATTTTTTTCGTTTAGTACCTATATTATTAATAAGTGTATGGGCCGGAGCATTGGCTGATCGATGTAATAGAGGAAAGCTATTACGTATTTCCATTTCAGCATCCTTTATATTAACTACCATACTTTGTATTTTAACGTTTCAAAGTAAAGAGTTACCAATTATTGTATTCTTAATTTATGCTTTAGGTAGAGGAATTATGAGTGCAATTGAAACACCAGTTAGACAGGCGGTATTACCTGATTTAACAAATAGATTAACAACTACGCAAGCTGTGTCATATCACTCATTTATCATAAATATTTGTCGATCAATTGGTCCGGCAATTGCTGGATTTGTGGTTGCTACATATAACTCAGAAATAAGTTTTGGGTTACAGGCACTGTGTTATTTTATCTCATTATTATTATGTTTACCATTAACTTTTGAAACACATAAAATGGATAAAGCCGATACACAAGTGAGCTTTAAATTTGTACGTGATTATTTCAAAGAAAACAATGTCGGTGCACGCATTTTTATTACGTCATTATTGATTATGGCTACTGGTTTTTCATATACAACATTGCTACCAGTATTAACTGATAAAACATTTCCTAATCAAGTAGCAATTTTTGGTAGTGCTATGACATGTTGTGCAATAGGTGGTATTATCGCAACTATGATTTTACCGAATATATTAGAAAAAATTTCAATGGTAAAAATGTATTACCTAAGTTCAGCATTATTTGGCGTTTCATTAATTGGAACAATTACAAGTAATACAATATTATTGTTTATAGCTATATTTTTTATTGGTCTGTTTAGCCAGTGGGCACGGACTACTAATAGAATATATTTCCAACATAGGGTTGAACCTCAACACCGAGGTAAAATATTGAGTGTAATAATGATGGATAGAGGTATGATTCCATTAGGAGCAATGTTAATGAGTTTTTCAGCTGAATTAATAGGGGTTATAGAAACTTTTATTACTATGGGAATCTGTACATTAGTCATTTCATTATTATTCGGTATTGTTAACAGACAAAGGAAAGACGGAGGCAAAGTCGTATGAAGCATCAAACATGGAAATGTGCAGATAAAAATGTGCAATATCGTATTATCAATGCGATTATTAAAGAACAAATTTTTCCCGAAGGCATGCGTTTAAATGAATATCAGGATTTACTAGAGTTACAGTATAAAGGGCAATTGTTAAAGGTTCGAAAAATTAGAAAGTGTTCTTTGGCACGCTATGATTTTAAAGGACCATTAAGTTATATCAAAGGCGAGGAAGCTTTTGAAATTAATTCAGTGGAACAATTGTTGGAAGTACTAGCTGGAAAATTTGATATTCCTGTCAGTTCAAGACTAACTGAAGAGTTGATTTCATGTCGTGATGGTTTCGTAATGACATATGAACATTTTTGCAATAGACAATCTTTGATTGATGCTACATTAAAATTTTCAAGAATGCCTGAAACAATTAATTTCTTTTCATGGATTCAACATATGATAGATTCAGGTCAAATGAATGACTTGAGTTATTCTGAAAGCTTAGTTGTTGAAGGTCATCCAACGCATCCATTGTCTAAAACAAAGTTACCTTTAACGGATGATGAAGTGAAATTATATGCACCTGAATTTGAAAAAATAATTCCTTTAAAGGTAATGCTTATTCATAAAAATGACAGTGTGGCAACATCAATGGAAGATGATGAACAATTTATTTTAGATTTTATCATTCCAGAGTATCGATACAAGCTCAAAGCTTTTTTAGAACCTTATCAATTAGAATTGAAAGATTACAACGTAGTATTAGTTCATCCATGGCAATATGAAAATGTAATAGTGAAGCAATTTTCTGATTGGATTAAAAATAGACAATTACTTCCAACGCCATTTGAAATAGAATCAAAAGCAACATTATCATTTAGAACAATGGAACTTATACACAAACCATTTCATATTAAATTGCCAATCAATGTTCAAGCAACTAGCGCAATTAGAACTGTATCTCCAGTAACAACTGTAGATGGTCCAAAGTTAAGTTATGAACTTCAAGATATGTTAGATATATATCCACAGTTACAGGTTTCTATGGAACCATACGGTATTCATGCCAAAACAGAACAAGACATTGCGCGTCAACTAGGTTGTATTGTACGTTATCAACCGGTACTAGCAGATAATGGTACTACACTTGTCACTGCAAGTTTAGTCAATAAAAATCCAGTAGATAATAGTGTAATCGTTGATAGTTATTTAGATTGGTTAGGAGAAGGTTTAAATGTATCATCCATTGAAAAATTTATAGAAAGCTATGCTCGTACACTCATCGAACCATTAATTGCTTATATACAAGATTACGGTATTGCATTAGAAGCACATATGCAAAATACAATTGTAAATTTAGGACCAAATTATCAAATGAAATTTATTGTTAGAGATTTAGGTGGTTCACGAATAGATTTAGCAACATTACAAAGTATTAAACCGGGTATCGATGTAACGAATACTAGTTTACTGTCAGACAACATTGAAGCGGTTATAGGAAAATTCCAACATGCAGTTATTCAAAATCAAATTGCTGAATTGATACATCATTTTTCAAATTACGAACAAGTTGAAGAATCAAGAATGTATAAAATTGTCGGTGACATTTTATATGAAGCAATTGATCCAAACAAACCACATGCACAAGCTTTGAAAGAAGTATTATTTGGAGAGAAAATAACTGTAAAGGCATTACTTCGAATGAGAATGGAGAGCAAGGTTAAACAATATGTCACTATAGATTTACGTAACCCGATATTTAAAGAGGTGTAAAAAATGGCACAAGTAAAAATCAATCTATCTAAAATTCAATATAATGCAAGTGTATTGCAATCAATGTTTACAAGTCACAATATTCGATTCACACCCGTTGTAAAATGTGTCGGTGGCGATAAACGTATAGTTGAAACATTAAAGGATATAGGTATTACGCATTTTGCAGACGCAAGAATTGATAATATCACTAAAGCAATAGATGAAGATTTAACTTATATGATGATTCGTACTGGAAATCAACAAGAATTAGAAGACATTGTTCGTTTTACAGAAATAAGTATTCAGACAGAATTAGAAACGATACGACGAATCAATGATATCGCTAAAAAGCAACAAGTAAAGCATAAAATTTTATTGATGGTTGATTGGAAAGATGCAAGAGAGGGTGTGCTTACCTATGATGTTGTGGATTATATAAATGAAATAATAAAAATGCACCATGTAAGTATTGTTGGGCTTTCATTTAATTTCATGTGCTTTCAATCGATTGTGCCAACTGATTTAGATGTTGAAATGATTAACCAATTTGTAGGTTCAGTTGAAATGGAAACACAAGTCCGTTTCAGAATTATTTCTGGTGGGAATTCTAGTTTAATTCCCCAAATGCTTTATGCAGATTTGGGGAAAATAAATGAATTAAGAGTTGGTGAAACACTGTTTAGAGGTGTAGAAACAACTACAAACCAACCTATTGCATCGTTGTATCAAGATGCAATTATATTAGAAACGGAAATAGTAGAAATTAAACCACGTGTAAATATTGCTACTGGAAAACATTATTTACAAGCAATTGTAGACATAGGAAGTTTAGATACGCATATTTCTGAAATCAAACCATTGCATCATCAGATTAAAGTACTAGGTTCAACGAGTGATCATGTCATGTTAGATTTAGAAAACCATGATCATTATCAAGTAGGCGATAAAATTCAATTTAGTCTTGGTTATAAGGCATTATCACATAGTATGTATATGCCAAATCTCCATAAGACTTATGTTTATGATGAAGTCGTTCAAAGTGTCAATCATCAGATTTGTGCTCAAAAATTAAATGAGTATTAAATATCTTAATATTCATTCAATTTCTTATTGACAGTGATAATTATTATCAATAAAATAAATATGTAATGATACATATTTAAGGAGTGAAGACAATGAAACATAGCTATAAGATTATGGGAATCTTATTATTAACATTAACTGTTGCTTTGTTAGCAGCTTGTGGTAGTGTTAGCAATAATGATTCTGGAAAATCTAAAAGCGACAAATCTGACAAAGAAACCGTTTCAATTAAAAATGACGGTGGAACAACAAAAGTTGGAAAAAATCCAAAACGTGTTGTGGCATTAGAATTTTCATTTGTTGATGCACTAGCAGCTTTAGATATTAAACCTGTCGGTGTTGCTGATGATGGAGATAAAAATAGAATTTTAAAACCAATCAGAAACAAAATTGGTGACTATACTTCAGTTGGTGCACGTAAGCAACCAAACTTAGAAGAAATCAGTAACCAGAAACCGGATTTAATTATCGCTGATAGCAATAGACATAAAGGTATCAAGAAAGATCTTGAAAAAATAGCGCCAACGATTATGCTTCCAAGTTTTGACAGTGATTACAAAGATAATCTTGAAGCGTTTAAAACAATAGCTAAAGCGGTAGGTAAAGAAGATAAAGGTAAAGAAAGATTAAAAGAACATAATGAATTAATGGACAAATACAGTAAAGAAATTACGATGGATAAAAAAGAACCAGTACTACCTGCAGTTATTGCTAAATCTGGTTTATTAGCACATCCTGATAATACTTACGTTGGTCAATTATTAAAAGAATTAGGTTTTAATAATGCATTAAACAAAACAAAAACAGATCATCTTTCTAAATATCTTAAAGGACCATACTTACAATTAAATTCTGAAGTACTTTCAGATATAAATCCTGGTCGTATGTTTATTATGGCTGACAAAGGTGAAAATGATCCTAACTTGAAAAAGCAAGAAAAAGACCCTGTTTGGCAAGATTTAGATGCAGTTAAAAATAACAGAGTATCAGTTGTAGATAGAAATACATGGGCAAGAGCACGTGGTATTATTTCTTCGGAACAAATTGCTAAAGAATTAGTAGAAATTTCTAAAGAGCAAAAAGAAGATAAACAACAAAAGTAAGGTGAATGGTAAATGACTAAATTAACAGATGTTAGTCAGACCAACACAAAAGATAATAAAATGCAAAAACGCACAACATTCACTTTTTTAGTGAGTGTATGTGCGCTTTTTGTCATTATTTATTTTAATCTCAGTGTTGGCTCGTCGCACATAGAATTGGGAGATTTTAAAAACTATTTTATTGATCATATTGATACAAAGCAAACATTTTTAATACATAATGTGAGAATGCCAAGAATGTTAGCGGGTTTATTAATTGGAGCTGCACTTGGTTTAGCTGGACTACTCATGCAAGCAATGACTAGAAATCCATTAGCATCTCCTCAAATTTTTGGCGTTAATGCAGGTGCATCTTTTGTTATTGTTACAATAACGATGGTAATCCCAGCGTTAACTGCATATTCAACAATTCTAGCTTTTGTTGGTGCTTTTATCGGAGGTTTGACTGTTTATATGTTATCAGGGTCTTCTAGAGGAATGACCCCTGTAAAATTAGCATTAGCAGGTATGGCAATACATCTATTTTTCTCTAGTTTGACGCAAGGCATTATATTACTAAATGAAGATTCAACAACAACTGTTATGTTCTGGTTAGTTGGTTCATTATCAAGTATAAAATGGGCACAAATTATTGGGATTTTGCCATGGTTAATAATGGCATTTGTAGGTACGATTATTATATCTAGACAATTGACAATCATGGAGTTGGGAGAAGATCTTGCTACTGCTTTGGGACAAAATGTTAAACTGATTAGAATTGTTACAGGGTTATTGGTTATTATTTTAGCGGGTACATCAGTCTCAATTGCAGGACCTATAGGTTTTGTTGGATTAATCGTTCCACATATTGTTAAACATTATATCCGTACAGATTATAAATTAATGGTGCCATTAACTATGATAATTGGTGCTGACTTATTATTGTTATCAGATGTTCTTTCTAGACTCATTACATATCCATTTGAGTCTCCAGTTGGTATTGTGACATCTTTCATAGGGGCATTATATTTCTTAGCTATAACGATTAAAGGGGTGGACCGAATATGATTCAACGTTTATCTTTTAAATATACAATCGTTATTATATTGTTAATTGTTGCTTCTATTGTTTCATTATCAGTTGGTGCAGTATTTATAAATCCTATCAATGTTATAAAAAGTTTATGGTTACATGATAATTTTATTTTAAATGAATATCGAACACCAAGAATGTTACTGGCATTAATTGTGGGTTGTAGTATAGCCATATCAGGTGCTTTAATACAAGGTGTTGTTAGAAATCCATTGGCTTCACCAGATGTTATAGGTATTACTAAAGGTGCAAGTTTATCAGCGGTTACAATTATAATGTTATTTCCATCTGCGCCATTATTTGTTTTGCCTTTTGGTTCATTTCTTGGAGCGTTATTTATAAGTTTAATACTTACAACATTAATTTCTAAATTTAATGTACAAGGTTCAAAATTAGCATTAA
Organism: Staphylococcus sp. ACRSN; assembly: GCF_022346615.1. Lineage (GTDB taxonomy): Bacteria > Bacillota > Bacilli > Staphylococcales > Staphylococcaceae > Staphylococcus. The sequence continues at coordinate 345,638 of NZ_JAKRNS010000002.1, forward strand.
TTGGTTTGGCTATAGGAGCGATATGTACGGCAATCGTACAGTTTTTATTAATTCGTAATCCACAAGATGCTAATACAGCACTCGTATGGTTAACAGGTAGTTTATATGGTCATAATATGTCTAATGTTTATGTTATATTACCTTGGTTTATTTTATCATTACCAATTATTTTTTATTTCTGTCATCAACTCGATATTTTAAGTTTGGGTGATGACATTGCTATTGCACTCGGTACCAAAGTTAAAATGATAAAAATGATCTTATTATTCTTAGCTGTAACATTGGCCGGTGCATCAATTTCTGTAGTAGGTGGATTAAGTTTCTTAGGATTAATTGCACCTCATATAGCACGAAGAATGGTAGGTCATAAACATATTCATATTACAACAATGTCAGGTTTGATTGGGGCGCTTATCTTAGTTATTAGTGATGGACTAGCTAGAGGTATTCATCCGCCGATTGATATTCCTGTAGGTGTTGTTGTCGCAATTGTAGGTGTACCATACTTTTTATTCTTATTGAGAAAAATCTAATTACAATATTTAGCGATAACAAAATTCAAATAAAACAATAAAAGTTGGTCGTTGATTTACTATGTTAGTAAATTGATGTATCAACTTTTTATTTTGTATATAATATAAAAAAATGTCATAGAAATTACATTTACATAATTATACATTATAGGTTATAATTATTGCTGTTGTTTTTGTACGAATTATAAATTATGTAAAAGGAGGTTACTTAATGAATCAATATAATAAATCTCAAATCATTCGGGGAAGAATGAAATTTATAATTATGTCTTTAATCGGAATTATCCTTTTCTTAGTTCCTGTTACAGCAACAGTTGATGGTGAAAAACAAAAAACGTTGCCAGTAGCATTTTTAGCAGGCGTATTAAAAGATTTAATTGGTGGGGCTATGCCAACGATTATTGTCATTATAATAACATTATCTGGAATTTTAACTGTTATTTGTTCTACTATACTAAAAAATAAATTAAAACCTGATGGCCTAATGAATAACGCATTTAATGTAAGATGGGTTTGGCTCTTGTTAAGAGTTGTCGCAGTTATATTTGTGTGGATGACATACTTAAAAGTGGGAAGTAAAGTAATATATTCAAGTGATACTGGTGGTTTAGTATTTGATAGCTTATTACCAACATTAGTGACGGTATTTTTATTTGCAGCATTATTTTTACCATTATTAATGGAATATGGATTGTTAGAATTACTTGGTCCAGTATTCAGACCGATTATGCGTCCATTATTTACATTACCAGGACGTTCAACCGTGGATAATTTAGCGTCATTTATCGGTGATGGTACAGTTGGCGTTTTGATTACAAGTAGACAATATGAGGAAGGATTTTATTCGAGACGTGAAGCTACAGTGATCTCTACAACTTTTAGTGTTGTTTCACTTACATTTGCAATTGTAGTTGCTTCAACTGTGCACATGGAAAAACATTTCTTCTATTTCTATTTAGCAGTAATCATATCATGTTTAGTTTGTGCATTTATTTTACCTAGAATTTGGCCATTAAATACAATTAAAGATGAATATGCAAAGGAAGTCTCGGAAGAAACAAGAACTGAGCGATTACCAGAAAATAAGACTGCATTAGGCCATGGCTTTGATATGGCTACTGAGGTAGGTATAAAAGCACCTGGATTTTTAGCGTTCTTTAAAGCTGGATTGAAAACAGTAATTGATATGTGGTTTGTAATTTTACCGGTTGTAATGGCCATAGGAACGATTGCAACAATTATTGCGAACTATACTTCATTATTTGCAATTATAGGAAAACCATTTGTCCCTTATTTAGAGTTGCTACAGATTCCTGAGGCGGCTAAAGCATCGGAAACTGTTTTGATTGGTTTTGCCGATATGTTTTTACCTTCTATATTAATAGAAGGAGTTGGCAATAATATCACTTTATTTGTGATAGGTGCTTTAAGTATAACGCAGCTAATTTACTTATCAGAAGTAGGTGGGGTTATACTAGGTTCAAAGATACCTGTTAGTATTTTTAAATTATTTATAATCTTTTTAATTAGAACAATTATTTCGTTGCCGATTATTGCATTGATGGCACATCTTTATTTTAATTAATTACAATATATTGCTTTTTCATTATTTAAACTGTCGACCAATGTTAGCGTGTGTCGACAGTTTTTTTATGCATATTTTTGATTCATTTAAAAATTAAAGAAAAATAAAAAGACAAACCACGGATAGTATAATAATGGGTTTGTCTTAAATCAGTCCTATTTTATTAAATAATAAGTATTAAGTATTGTATTTAGTTTAATTTTGATAATACGTTAGCTTTCACTATTTTATTGTTTAATACTGGTGAATCTTCAGAATTTTTAGATTTACCACTGTGAGCTTCTTTAAATGCATCGCTAGTTAACCAAGCTTTGAAATCTTCTTCCGTTTCCCACCAAGTATTCACATACATTTGATCGTAATCTGCATCATCTTCAATTTGCCATACTTCAATCTTAATGAAGCCATTTAGTTCTTGGATTTTTCCACCTTTAGTAAAATGGGGAGCCATTGTTTCAGCATATCCTTTTTTTAAATCGATTCGATTGGTTACTACATACATGACATGCACCTTCTTTCAATAATTGTCTTCTCATTATAACATTAATCGTAAAAATATAATGAGTTCAACTGGTACCTTAAAAATAAGGGAACTGGTTCTTTCTTAACTTACCAGAATTGTAGTAAAATTCAGATAATTAAATAATATATGTTTTTATTATGAAATGGTGGAATAACCAAATTTATGTAAAAACATGAGGTTCATTAATTTAATACAAAGGGGATATGTCGATGATAATTTCATTAGCTCAATTTGAGCCGAATTTAGGAGACTTAAAGCACAATATTGATTCTATTTGCGACATTTTAATTAAAGAAAGTGAATTATATTCAGATTTAGTACTATTTCCAGAACTTTCAATATCAGGTTACATACAAGAAGCGGAATTATTAGATCGAGTAGCTTTTACAGATACTTCACGAATACTTCAAAAAATAAAAACTACTTGTGCTGATTATAATATTGACACTGTTGTATCTTTTCCTGAAGTGGAGGGCACACTGTATTTTATTAGTTCTCTTTATATTGATCATAAAGGTGAAATATTAGGTAAATATAGAAAGACACATCTATTTTCTGATGAGCAAAATCTATTTCATAGAGGTCATTCGTATCCTATTGTTGAATCAAGATTTGGAAATGTTGGCTTAATGATTTGCTATGATTTAGAATTTCCCGAGGTCGCACGTATATTGAAGTTAAAAGGTGCTGAATTTATTCTCATTTCTACTGCAAATATGGAACCATACGCAAAACATCAAGATGTGTATATTGCGAGTAGGGCATTAGAAAATGAAATACCGATTGCCATTGCAAATCAATATGGTAGTAATGGAGAATTCGTATTTTTTGGACACAGTGCAGTGTATGATCATAATGCTAATTGCTTATTACAACTAGAAGATAATGCCACAGTCGATCGCGTTAAGTTTGAATTAGATGTAGATAGAGATCCACAATTAGATTATATTAATCAGTTACATCAAAATATTTATCAACAACTAAGTCATGCTAAAGGGGAGCGTGATTTAAATGGAACAAGGTAAATTAAAGCAATCACTATCTTTATATCAAGTTGTTATGTTTGGATTAGCATATATGGCGCCAATGATTGTATTCGGTACTTATGGCACACTTTATGCTACTACAAATGGATTTGTACCTTATGCATATTTATTTGCAACGATTGCAATGCTATTTACTGCATTTAGTTATGGAAAAATGGCCAAAGCATTTCCGTCAGCCGGTTCTGCATATACGTTTGTTTCGAAAAGTATCCACCCTTCACTGGGATTTATGGTAGGTTGGACTATTATGTTAGACTACTTATTTCTACCATTGGTTATTTGGTTAATTGGTGCAGAGTATTTAACAACAGCATTTCCATTCATGCCTAATTGGTCTTGGATTATTATTTTTATAGTAGTAACGACTTTAATAAATATTATAGGCATTAACACAACTACTTCGATGAATTTACTAATTATGCTATTTCAGTTGCTAGTTATTATTATCTTTATTGGTTTATGTATTTGGAATGTGAAACATGGTATGGGAGAAGGCAGTTTGGTAAGTCACCGTATTTTGTCATTTGATGGAAATCATATAACACCAGTACTTGCTGGTGCTTCCATCGCTTGTTACTCTTTTTTAGGTTTCGATGCAGTAACGACACTTGCTGAAGAAACTAAAAATCCGAGTAAAACTATACCTAAAGCAATTATGCTGATTACAATTATAGGCGGATTAATTTTTATATCTGTAGCTTATATATTATCGATTACTGTACCAAATTTTGGAGTTATTCATAATACTGAATCTGCAGCATTTGAAATTGCTAAAATTGTAGGCGGAAATCTGTTATCTGCAATATTTTTAAGTGGATTAATTCTAGCTCAATTTGCATCTGGTCTCTCTGCACAAACAAGTGGGGCACGAATCTTATATGCAATGGGGAGAGATGGCGTACTCAATAAGAAAATTTTTGGTTTTGTTGAAAAAAAACATCATACACCTATTTTCAATTTGGTCTTCATCGGTATTATAGGTATCATAGGAATATTTATGACTATTAGTACTTCTACTTCATTTATAAACTTTGGCGCATTTATATCATTTGCCCTTGTAAATATATCTGTGATTGCATATTATTTTGTTAAATTAAAGCAAAGAAAAGGAATGCAGTTACTTTTTTACTTAATAATTCCTGCAATTGGTTTTGTTCTTGATATCAGTCTTTTTGTAAGTTTGGATTCGCATGCATTGATATTAGGGACAGCTTGGACTTGTATTGGTTTTGGATATTTAATGGTATTAACCAGATGTTTTTCAAAATTACCACCAAGTTTAGCTATATAAATCATTATTTAATAAAAGTCGCTACCCAACATTATTGCGTAGCGACTTTTTGTGTACATTAAATAGTTTAAAGAATAGGTTTGAAAATAATATTCAACTAAAAAAGACGCAATTTCAAATAATTGAGATTGCGTCTTCTTAGTAAAACTAATATTTAATTTATAGTTACGATATTATTATTTTAAAGGCAGTTTAAAATTGTTATTTTGTTACTTCATTATAAACTTTTTGATCATTTTGCGTATAAATAATGTATTCATGGTCTTTAGTATCAATAACTACTCGGTTAGTTTTACCGAATGTTGATCCAATACGAGACACTTTATCTCTGTCTAATTTAGGTACTTCATGAATATTTTGATCTTGTGAAATATTTGTAATTTCGCTTGTTGGTATTTTAATATCTGCTACTCTCCATTGAATACGTACCTCATTATTATCTTTTTTTACTGTCATTGCCATAAATGAACACATCCTTTAAATAATTTGTAGCTATATCATACAATAATTTGAAATCGTTTTCAAGTGATTAGGTGATACTTATTTACAATAGGTTATACTAATGATAACCGAAAGTATGTTCGCGTTTTGTCAGCTATTGTGATAAAATAAAGAGGAATAAGGAGTGATAAATATGACAGGTAAAACCCATGCCTCATGCGGTTTACTCGTAGGCGCTTTAACTACAGAATATTACAATACTGATTTATTTACATCTATTACTGTTATAACGCTTGCCATTATTTCAAGCTTATTACCTGATATTTGTCATGCGCAAAGTAAGGTCGGTAGAAGATTTAAATTAATAAGTCTAATTATTAGAATGTTATTTGGTCATCGAACCTTTACCCATTCAATATTATTTATCTCGTTAGTGGTATGTTTATTATATTTTATCCAAACACCGAGTCATTATTTGATTGCAATTGTATGTGGGATGACTTCACATGTTATACTAGATATGTTAACGCCTAGAGGAGTTAAATTATTTTATCCAGTACCAATAAGTGTGAAGTTCCCAATTGTATTTAAGACTGGTGGTATGGTAGATTTATCTCTTGCTAGTGCTTTATCAATCGGTGCATTTTACTTATTTTTCAAATCATTTTTTAATGATTTAATTAGCCAATTGTTATGATAATTGTTGTATATACTTTAGTTATCATATAAAGTGAAAATACCGTATTTAGAAAATTACTGTATAAACAATATATTTTTTTATATAATCTTTAGTCCATAAGGAGCGAAAATATGCTAGACAAGAAAGGGTTAGAAAAGTATAATCAAGAACATTTAATTGAGTTTGAAAAAATGATGAGTTCAAATGAAAAAGAACAATTAGCAAACAAAGTTGAATCATTAAATTTAGCCAGTATTCAAGATATGTATGAAGCGTTATATGTTAATAAGAAAGTTATAGAAGATGTTACTGAAGTAGAAGAGGTAAAATATGAAGTTAAACCTTCATTTTCTGATGATATATTAAATGAATATGAAAGCATTGGATTAGAAGCTATTAAAAATGGTAAATTTGCTGTTTTATTGATGGCTGGTGGTCAAGGGACACGTTTAGGATACAAAGGACCTAAGGGTTCATTTGAAATTGAAGGTGTCAGCTTATTTGAATTACAAGCCCGACAGTTAATTGCATTATACGAAGCGACCGGTGTTTATGTAGACTGGTATATTATGACAAGTAAGATTAATAATAGAGAAACGCAACTATATTTTGAGGATCAAAGTTATTTTGGTTATAACGCAGAGCACATTCATTTCTTTGAACAAGACAATATTATTGCGCTATCTGAAGAAGGTAAACTTGTCTTAGATGCTGATGGCAATATTTTAGAAACACCGAATGGTAACGGTGGCGTATTCAAATCACTTAAAAAAGCAGGTTATTTAGCTGAAATGTTAGAAAATGGTGTTGAATATATTTTCTTAAATAATATAGATAATGTATTAGTTAAAGTACTTGATCCAGTATTTGCAGGTTATACTTATAAAAATGGCAAAGAAATTACTACAAAATCAATTCAACCAAAAGAAGGAGAAAGCGTTGGGCGTCTAGTACATGTGAATCAAAAAGATACTGTGTATGAATATTCAGAGTTAGATGAACAAGCGGCTAATCAATTTAATAATGCTAATATTGGCATCCATGCCTTCAAACTGTTATTCATCAATGATGTTGTAGACTATGATTTACCATATCATCTGGCAATTAAAAATTTAAAACAATTAGATGAAGACTTTGGTGTTATTGAACAACCTACATTAAAGTTTGAACTGTTTTATTTTGATATATTTAAGTATGCAAATAGTTTTATCACATTACAAGTGGAACGAAATCAAGAGTTCTCTCCCTTAAAGAATAAAGAAGGTAAGGACAGTGTTGAGACAGCTACAGCTGATTTAAAAAACATGAACTTGATTTAATAAAAGGTGGTCTTCATATGACAGATACAATTAAAGTAAATAAAAAGATGACAAAATCTTTTAAAGAAATCATACCTTTAACTTTTGGGGAAGAATTAGGAAATTCTATTTCTCACGGTGTAGGTGCAATGCTAGTCTTATTTGCATTGCCGTATGCAGCTGTTCAAGGCTATATTAATAATGGTACATTAGGTACTTTGAGTATTTCTGTATATATTATAAGTATATTTCTAATGTTTTTATCTTCAACGATTTATCACGCAATGCAAAATGATTCTCCACACAAGTATGTATTACGTATTATTGATCACAGTATGATTTTTATTGCTATTGCAGGCACTTATACACCTGTTTTTTTAATTATAGTTGGTGGGTGGTTAGGTTGGATAGCTATGGCAGTATTGTGGGCAATTACGATTTGGGGGATTTTATATAAATCACTAGCTAAATATGTAAACGACAAATTAAGTTTGACAATGTATTTAGTAATGGGTTGGATGGGGATTCTATTTTCTCCATTAATCATAATGAAATCATCTATTATATTTATGGTATTTATAGTACTGGGTGGATTAGCTTATACGATAGGTGCTTGGTTTTATGCTCAAAAAGAGAGACCATATTTTCATATGATTTGGCACATATTTATTATATTTGCTTCGGCTTTCCATTTCATAGCAATTATATTTTTGATTTAATAAAATTTTATAATCATTCATTTTCAAATGAGAAAATGAATTTAAATAAGATATTGATGAGAAAAGCCTTTAAATGAATTTAAATTTCATTTAAAGGCTTTTATTTTAGACTGCAAATACAGTTATTTAAATCAAAAAAACTATAATCTATAAAAGTCGTCTGATTGATTTGACATTATCATTCACGAAATTTATCGGTCAGATGATGTAATTTAATTTGAAGCTATTGAACTTATATTTAATTAATGGTTTATTGATAAAAGACATATAAGAAAAACAACATGAACGGAGGGATGTAATGAATATAAAATCAATTGGTATTGTAATTGCATTGTTATTAATAATGTTTATGTCAGCAATAGAAACTTCTATTGTTTCATTGGCATTACCTACAATAAAAGATGATTTAAATGTGACTTCATCAATTTCGTTAATTTTTGCAGTATACTTTATTGCAATTGTAATCGCTAATCCAATTGTTGGTGAATTATTAGAACGAACGAAGATGATTTATATAACAATATTTGGGCTATTGTGTTTTTTAATAGGAAGCTTGTTTTCTGGATTAAGCGAAACATTTACTATTTTAATCGTTTCGAGATTCATTCAAGGGTTAGGCGCGGGTATAATGATGGCACTTTGCCAAATTGTACCTAAATTAGCATTTGAAATTCCGTTGCGTTATAAAATTATGGGAATTGTAGGTAGCGTTTGGGGAATATCAAGTATAATCGGACCAGTATTAGGTGGAGGTATTCTCGAGTTCGCTACTTGGCATTGGTTGTTTTTTGTTAATATTCCAATTGCCATACTAGCAATGATATTGGTATTAATAACTTTTCATTTTGATGATGAACAAACAGAGAAAGATACTAATAATAAATTAGATGTTAAAGGTTTGACTTTATTCTATATCTTTATATTATTTTTACTTTTGACTGTTATGAATACAACAAACTTATTTATAAATATCGTTTCATTTATTGTGGCATGTTTGATTGCGATCGTATTATATAAAAATGAAAAAAGAATCAATAACCCATTTGTACCTGTCAAAGAATTTAATAAAATGATTGTACTTGTGTTTGCTACAGATTTTTTATTTGCGATTATGTTAATGGGGTATAACCTTTATATGCCTGTTTATTTACAAGAAGAATTAGGACTGTCACCACTACAAAGTGGTTTTGTAATATTTCCGATTTCACTTGCTTGGTTATTATTAAACTTCTCTTTAGGTAAAATAGAAGCACATTTTGCGAGAAAGACATTATACTTAGCAGCATTTACATCACTTATGATTAGTAGCATTTTAATATTTATCGGAACTGATTATCCAATTTTTATTGCATTTAGTTTGTTATTTGCTGGAGTAAGTTTTGGTACTGTTTATACAAAAAATAGCGTAATTACACAAGAGGAAACTTCGCCAGAACATATGAAGCGGATGATGTCACTATACACATTAACGAAAAGTTTAGGTAATTCCCTCGGATCAACGATAATGGGATATGTATATTCAATGTCAATTGTTTTTTTAGGATTAAATATTCATAATGTACTATTAGTAGCTTGTATGATACTTATAGGTTTAATTATTTTATGGTCATTTATTTATAAACCAAAGACTGAAAATAATCCCAGATATTAATTGTAAAAACGTTTATAGTACACATGTATTAATTCAAGAGTTGAAAATGGATAGAGATTTTTAACTCTTGTTTTTTTAATTTGGGTACTAGTTGTTATAATGATAGTATATTGATATTATTAAATACTTTAAAATGTGTATTAAGAGGCTAAATCAATTTAAAAGGGAGGACAGTAAGCAATGAAATATATAAAATACCTAATCACAACGCTTATTGTACTTTCTGTATTTATTATTTCTGGTGCCATATTTCTAGCATTTTTAGGCTTCGGTTTATATGGCCTTAGTAGAATATTAATATATTTTCATTTGGCTTATTTTGGTTACAATAAAAGTTTTTATGACAATTTGTTCTATTATGGTAGTTACATTGTATTAGGTTATTTCACACTATTTATTATTGAAAATTTAATGGATTATTTTAGAAAGAAATTACCAGACAATCCATATTTTCAGGGGATAACCTATCATTTAATTACATTTACTGTAACTACATTATTATTCTACTTTATTGTGCATATACATTATACCTATATTAATATTGATTTTTGGGTGATTGTTTTTATAATGGGAATACTATTTATATGTAAAGAAATATTTTATCCCGATAGTGAGGATTTAAATCAAAAAAAGTAAGGAAACGATGATGATAAGTTATCGAGTAATTAAAATGCTATTTGCCTTACTATTGAAATTGAAGGAGTGACGATATGACAACTACTACTTTACCAAAGTCACAAAGAAATATGATTGTTGCGGTTATGATAGTAAGTGCTTTTGTTGCAATACTAAATCAAACTTTATTGAATACTGCATTGCCTCATATTATGAAAGGCCTTCATATTACAGAGAACACGTCGCAATGGTTAGTTACAGGATTTATGCTGGTTAATGGTGTTATGATTCCACTAACAGCATTTTTAATGGACAAAATTAAAACACGTCCACTTTTCTTAATGGCAATGGGTATCTTTTTAATTGGATCCATAGTAGCTGCTTTAGCGCCATCATTTCCTGTATTAATGTTAGCCCGTGTAATCCAAGCGATTGGTGCAGGAGTGATTATGCCATTAATGCAATTTACATTGTTTATGTTATTCCCAAAAGATGAGCGTGGTTTTGCAATGGGTTTAGCAGGACTAGTAATTCAATTTGCTCCTGCCATTGGTCCAACGCTTTCAGGTATAATCGTTGATAGTATGAGTTGGAGAATGCCTTTCGTAATCGTGGTAGTAGTTGCATTACTAGGTTTTATTTTTGGAGCAATATTTCTAAAAAGTTATAATGAAACAAAAGATACTAAGCTAGATAAACGTTCTGTTGTATATTCAACATTAGGTTTTGGTATGATGCTCTATGCATTTAGTAGTGCAGGTAACCTAGGATTTCATAATCCTATTGTTCTAATATCTCTCGTAATTAGTTTAGTTATAATTGCTGCATTTATTAGAAGACAGTTAAATATTAGTAACCCGCTACTAAATTTGGTTGTATTTAAAAATAAAGTATTTACTTTGACGACAATATCATCAATGATTGTAATGTTATCTATGGTAGGCCCTGCATTATTAATTCCATTATATGTTCAAAATGCTTTAGGTTTATCAGCAATGTTGTCTGGTCTTGTCATTATGCCAGGCGCAATAATAAATGGAATTATGTCTATTTTTACTGGTAAATTTTATGATAAATATGGCGCAAGACCATTGGTTTTAACAGGTTTTTCACTACTAACGCTGTTTACGATAATGTTATGCTTTTTAAAAGCAGATACTTCTTATGCATACTTAATTGTAGTATACGCGTTAAGAATGTTTTCTGTTTCACTGTTAATGATGCCGTTAAATACTGCTGGCATTAATTCATTAAGTAATAAAAATATCTCACACGGAACAGCAATTAGTAATTTTGGTCGTGTGACTGCTGGCTCATTAGGCACTGCTTTAATGGTAACTATTATGTCTATTGGTTCAAAAAACTTTGCACCAAAGCCGAGTGCAAATGAATCACAAGAAATGATTCAAAGACAAGCAATTGCTACTGGCGTTGACCTATCTTTCGCAGTTGTTAGTGTATTGGTATTTATCGGATTAATTATTGCTTTCTTCATTAAAGAAAATAAAGAGGAAAGTAAGGGGAATACCAGAGAAGTATAAACACGTTATGATATGAACTAATTAGGAGTAGTTCGATTTATTTTTTGTTTAATAAAAATAAATTGAGCTAACTCCTTTTTTATTATTAAATTTATATTTATACTTAAGACAACGATTTAAAAGCAAATGTATGTTTAGTTTGTTAGAATTAATATATTAATTATTAAAGTATGTAACTTTAAGGGGGACGCATTGTGTTAACGATCGAGCAAGTTAAATCAATAGTTGGAGAGATTAAGGATCCTATTATTGGAGTACCATTAAAAGAATCTGAAGGTATAGTTGATATTAAGATTAAGGAAGAAATCGAACATGTTAGTGTAAAAATTGCAATTGCGCAGTTAGGTGGACAACCACAATTAGAGTTACAAATGGCAATTGTTGAAGCACTTAAAGAAAATGGTGCTAATACTGTTGGTATCCGTTTTGAAGAATTGCCTTCTGAAAAGGTTGAAGCTTATAGAGGTGTTAGTGATGATCAGCCACAAACTATCGAAGGCTTACTTTCTAAAGATAATCCTGTAGAATTTATTGCAATAGCCTCAGGTAAAGGTGGCGTTGGTAAGTCAACTGTTGCAGTTAATTTAGCAGTTTCACTAGCGAGGGAAGGTAAGAAGGTTGGATTGGTTGACGCAGATATTTATGGATTTAGTGTACCGGATATGATGGGCATCGATGAAAAACCAGGTGTTCAAGGAAAAGAAATTATTCCGGTAGAACGTCATGGTGTCAAAGTCATTTCAATGGCATTCTTTGTAGAAGAAAATGCACCTGTTATTTGGCGTGGCCCTATGTTAGGTAAAATGTTAACGAATTTCTTTATGGAAGTACAATGGGGTGAGCTCGATTATCTTTTATTAGATTTACCTCCTGGTACAGGTGATGTTGCATTAGATGTTCATTCAATGTTGCCATCAAGTAAAGAGATAATTGTAACAACACCACATCCAACCGCAGCTTTTGTAGCAGCAAGAGCAGGTGCAATGGCAAAACATACTGAACATTCTATATTAGGTGTTATTGAAAATATGTCATATTTTGAAAGCAAAGAAACGGGAAATAAAGAATATGTATTTGGATCAGGTGGTGGAGAAAAACTAGCAGACGAATTGCAAACTGATTTGTTAGGACAACTTCCATTAGAACAACCATCGTGGAATCCAAAAGATTTTGCGCCTTCAATATATCAAGTTGATGATCGTTTAGGTGAAATATATCAATCTATAGCAAAACAAATCATTAAAAAAACAGTGAAATAGAAGTGTTCTGGTGATGAAGAGAAATTAATTTAATTTCTCTTCATTTTTTTCTTGCATTTATTGAAAATGGTGTTAGAATTATATCTTGTGACCTGGAGAACAGGTGCCACAATCGCAATAGCGTACAAGTAAAAAGATAATAAATTAGTTATTGACTTTCATTGAAATCATTGATATTATATAAAAGTCGCAAAAAACGACAAAAACATTATTTAATATCTTTTCAAAAAAAGTGTAAAAAATATACTTGTTAACTTTTAAATAATAGTTTAGTATTATTAAAGTAATGTTAATTGATTGTTACAAAATATTAATCTTTTGTTGACAAGACATTAACGGTTGTGTTAAAGTAATAAAGCAACTATTTAAATGAACATTGAAAACTGAATTGCAATATGTCAACGTTAATTCCGAACACAACGATAATTCGTTGGTTCAAAAACGTGTTAATGATAACACAAATTAGTATTTTATGAGCTAATCAAACATCATAATTTTTTATGGAGAGTTT